>NZ_JAWLRZ010000006.1:266384-574835 GCF_033142425.1 Rhodococcus sp. IEGM 1366 | reverse complement strand
GCGTGGGGGGGGGGGGCGGGCCTCCCCATTGTGCTCCCACTCAAATAAATAAAACACCACTCCTATCTCCGGGGGGGGGGGGGGGGGGGGGGGGCGCCCCCCCCCCCCCCCCCCCCCCCACCACCGGCGGAACGACTTAGGACTCGTATGTCGCGCCTTGCATCTCTCACACCGGCCACCGCTGTCGGTGCATCGAAAGACCTTCTCGCCGAACTCGTCAACCGTCACGGACAGGTCGGTGACATGGTCGCCGCGATGGCTCATTCGCCCGCCGTACTGGGTGGCTATCTGCAACTCGGCCGGGCAATGAAGCGAGCGAAACTCAGCCGCAAGATCACCGAGCGAATCTCGATCGCCGTGCAGGTCCAGCAAGGTTGCGCTGTTTGCCTCGACGCCCACGTTGCCGCCGCCCACGCCAACGGCGTCGAATGGGACGAGATCGAGCGTGCCCGCGCGGGCACATCGGCCGATCCCGCCATCGCGGCAATGATCGACCTCGGACTTCGCGTCTATCGGGAGCCTGCCTCGATTTCCGACGAACACATCGCGGGCCTTCGGGCGTACGGCTACGGTGATCGCGAGATCGCCGATGTAGTCGGGATCGTCGCCCTCAACGTCCTGACCGGAGCTTTCAATCTTGTCGCGGGAGTGAAACCAGATGAACCGGACCGCTAGAACCGCACCGGAACGGAACAGCCTGCGTCTGTTCGCGATTCGCGACTACCGCCTACTCTTCAGCGCCCAGATCATCGCACTGTTCGGCACAGGGTTGGCGACGGTGGCACTCGGCCTGCTCGCGTATGACTTGGCGGGACCGTCCGCAGGGGCGGTGCTCGCCACCGCGTTGACGATCAAGATGTCCATGTACGTCCTGATCGCCCCACTCGCGGCGGCGTACGTCGACCGATTGCCGAGACGGGCTTTCCTCGTCGCACTCGATGTCATTCGCGCATCGGTGGTGATCGCGTTGCCCTTCGTCAGCGAGATCTGGCACATCTACGTGCTGGTGGGTGTTCTCCAAGCTGCGTCGGCAGCGTTCACACCCACATTCCAGGCGGTCATCCCGGACATCGTGACCGACGAGGCCGATTTCACCCGCGCACTGTCGGCATCGCAGGTCGCCTACACGATGGAAAGCCTGCTCAGCCCGGTTCTCGCAGCGGTAGCGCTGTCCTTCATGACGTTCAACCTGCTCTTTGTCGCCACCTCCGTGGGCTTTGCCGTCTCCGCGCTGCTCGTGCTGGCCACCCGAATCCCCAACGCCCGTCCCAGCACTCACCGAAAGGCGTGGGACCGGATCGCGTCGGGAGTGCGGATCTTCGTGACCACGCCGCGACTGCGCGGCATCATGGCACTCAATCTCGTGGTGGCAGCAGCAGGCTCGATCGTCGTGGTCAACACCGTCAACTACGTCCGCGACCAACTCGGCGGAACCCAATCCGACGTGGCCTGGATGCTGGCCGCATCGGGTAGCGGTACGTTGCTGACCGCGCTGGCTCTTCCCCGCGTCCTCGACCGAACCGCCGAACGCACCGTGATGACAGCAGGTTCCGTCGTCCTGGTCTTCAGCGCAAGTGCGGCAGCGTCCCTCGCCGTTGCCGGTGTGTTCACGTGGATTCTCACCGCCGCGGTGTGGGCGTTCATCGGCGCCGGGATGGCCATGATCGTCACCCCGACCGGAAAGGTGCTTCGACGGTCAGTAGACCCCGCAGGTATTCCGGAATTGTTCGCAGCCCAATTCTCCCTGTCGCACCTCGCCTGGCTGTTCACCTATCCGATTGCCGGATGGGTTGGCACCAGCGCGGGATTCGCGCTCACCTGGAGCATCCTCGCAGCCCTTGCCACGGTGGGAGCCGCCTCGGGATGGGTGCTGTGGCCTCGCGAGGCCAGCACCGAAATGCCCGCCCCGTCGACTGCCGGTGCAACGCACGACGCTACACAAGGAGAATGCACCTTGGCCGCAACCCAGTGCGCCTGCGCTCGCCCCATCTGAGCCGGGACGACTTTCTCAATCCTTCAGTGATGTTTCCCGACTCGCTTCGGCGCTGACAGCCATCGCCGTGTCATGAGCGTCGCCGCGCTGCGGCCGTTCGAAGCACACCGACGCCACGAATCCGACGAGGAGTACCGCGGCCGGGAGCCACACGGACTGCGACATCGCGGTGCTGAACGGTTCGCGGACTACCTCGGGCAGATGTCCGACGCCGGCTTCGGAACTGCCGCCGGTGAGGCCCTGTGCAGCCAACCTCGCGGTGATCAACGCGCCGATCGCGGCGCTACCGAGAACCGCACCCACCTGGCGTGTGGTGTTGTAGACACCGGCTCCGGCACCCGCTTGCAGGGGCGGCAGATTGTGCGTGGCTGTGGCGGCCAGCGGCGACCAGATGCACGCATTCGCGAATCCGATGAGGCCGATCGGCAGCAACAGCTCCCAAATCGCGACATCGGGGGTCATCACCATCGCCAGCCAACCCAGTGCGATGGCAAACAACGCGAAGCCGGTTCCGGCAATGTAGCGAGGGTGCGTCTTGTCGACGAGTTTGCCGACGATCGGCGCAAAAATACCCGTCAGCACGGCCATCGGAACGAGCAGCAATGCCGATTGTGTCGGCGAGAGTCCGCGTACCGCCTGGGTGTAGAACATCAGCGGCAGCACCATCGACGTGATGGCAAAGCCCATTGCTGTGATGGCGACGTTGGCGAGTGAGAAGTTGCGATCCTTGAAGAGTCCGAGCGGCAGCAGTGGTTCGTTCTTGTTGCGTGACTGGTAGAAGACGAACACGACGAGCAGCAGCACGCCCGCGCCGATCAGGCTCCACACAAATCCGTTCCAGTCGTACGAGCTTCCCTCCTGGATTCCGAACACCAGCAGGAACATGCCCGCGGCACTGAGAATCACCCCGGGGATGTCGAATTTGTGTTCGCTCGTGGGCAGCGACGGAACCAGCTTCCACGCCAGCAGGAAGGCAATCACACCAACCGGGACGTTGACGATGAAGATCCATTCCCAGCCGAGATTGTCGACCAGAACGCCACCGGCGAGCGGTCCGACCAGGGTGGCAACACCGGCAACGGCGCCCCACAGACCCATGGCCGCGCCGCGCTTGTTCGGCGCAAAGGTACGGGTGATGACGGCCATCGTCTGCGGCGTCATCATCGCGGCACCAAAGCCCTGGAAAGCCCTTGCAACGATGAGAAGTTCGACGCTGCCGGACAAACCGCACCACAATGAAGCGGCGGTGAACAGGACGAGTCCGATCATGTACAGGTTCTTGGGCCCGAACCGATCACCCAATCGACCCGTAACCAGTAGCGGCACAGCGTAAGCCAGAAGGTAGGCGCTCGTTACCCAGACCACCTTGTTGATGTCGGTTCCGAGGTCCTCCATGATCGCCGGATTGGCCACCGCAACGATCGTGCTGTCCACGAGAATCATGAAGAACCCGATACACAGCGCCCACAGCGCGTGCCAGGGATTGACCTGCTTTTCCATCTTCAGTCCTTAGATAGTGCGGACGAGCCTGCTGAGCCGGCCAGCCGGTCGAGAAGTTCTTGTGAGAGCCAGGGCATTTCGCCGCTCTCGATGTCTGTCACCAACACGCCGATCCACTCTCGTTCGGCGACGGTCAGTGCGTGGGCGTAATCGGCGCCCACCGTGAAGATTCGTGGCTTTTCCGCGGCCTTCAACGCTTCGTAGTCGGCCTCGAATTTCGCGATCGTCTCGTCGAGATGCGCGAGACGTATCCGGAGCATCTGACACGCAGTTGCGGCGGACAGGTTATGCATTTCTGCGAGCGCAAGAGGCAGGCGCGGATACTCCCGGACCGGAACCGCCAACATCTCCCGCAATTGGTGCTCGAGGGCGCTCCGGCCTCGATCGGTGATCTCGTACGTCGTCCGCTCCGGCCGATTGCCTTCACGATCCGTCCCGATCGAAGCGAGCAGTTCCTGCTTTTCCAGCCTGGAAACCGTGTGATAAAGCGAGCCCGGCTTGATTTTCACCAACTGGTCCCCTCGGCGGACCGAGGCGAGTTGATACATCTCGTACGGGTGCATCGAACGCTCGGACAGCAGGCCCAGAACGGTGATTCCCAAGGGCGTCAATGAGACGTCACCCATGAGATCCCCCTTCCGGACAAGCCGCAATTGACGTTTTCTTGACTATTCCACCCGAAATAGTCCACATGGAATATACGACGGCGGGCCATCTCGATCAACCCACCCGAACCGGACTAGCGTGTAGCGAGTGGACGACCATCATCTCGACATCATCCGACTCGCGTGGGCCCGAGAACTGGGCTTGGGCGACTCCGCATTGCGTCCGGCGCATACCGCGCGAGTCGACGACGAGCACAGCGATCGGATCCATGTGCTGCAACTCGCCGACGCAGCAGCCGTCGTCGGACCGCAATGGTTCACGCAGCGCACCGCAAACGAGGACGCCGCCTCACTGCTCGAACCGACCCGGCTTCTCGAACTCACCAAGGATCACGGCGGCCGACTCACATCGCATACCGAGCTCGCATTCCTTCCCGACTACACGGATCACACACCCGCAGAACAACTTCTGATCAGCCGCGAGCGATCCGACGCAATGAGCGTGGCCAGATCCTGCCCACCCGACGACGTCACAGTTGCCGATCTGAGCGCCAAGGACCAGTGGTTCACAGCGCTCGGGGATGATCACCAACCCCTCGCTTGCGCGGCCTACCGCGAGTTCCAAGGATTCGTCGCGGATCTCACGGTGCTCACCGATCCCGCGCAGCGGCGGCGCGGTTTGGCTTGCGGAACAGTCTTTCTCGCTGCCGAAGACGCTCTCGATGCCGGTCTGATACCGCAACTTCGCATCCCGAGCGGACATCTCGGCGGCGCTGCAATCGCACGCGCACTCGATTTCACTGTCCTGGGAATACACACCACGGCGCAGGTCCAACGACGTATTGTGTAGAGACACGCGATCGAGAGGAATCTCCATGAACGCGGACAACTCTGCAACATTTGTCGAAGAAGGCCGCGAATTCACTCGCGACACCAACTACATTGCCGCACGCATCACCGAGGACGGCCGCGACGGATATCCCGTCGAACCGAATCGCTATCGATTGATTGTCGCGCGCGCCTGCCCATGGGCGAACCGCGCCATCATCGTCCGCCGACTCCTAGGCCTGGAAGATGTTCTGTCGATGGGAATCTGCGGACCGGTCCACGACAAACGCAGTTGGACTTTTGATCTCGACCCCGGCGGCGTCGATCCGGTTCTGAAGATCCCCCGACTCCAGGACGCATATTTTGCCCGCGACCCCAATTACTCGCGCGGCATCACGGTGCCGGCGATGGTGGAGATCGCGACCGGCAAGGTCGTCACAAACAACTTCCCGCAGATCACACTGGATCTGTCCACCGAGTGGAAGAAGTACCACCGAGAAGGGGCACCGGATCTGTATCCGGAGGCTCTCCGCACCGAAATCGACGATGTTGCAGAACAAGTGTTCCGCGACGTCAACAACGGTGTCTATCGCTGCGGCTTTGCCGGATCCCAGGAAGCCTACGACAAGGCATACGACCAACTGTTCGCGCGACTGGACTGGCTGACGGAACGCCTTGCACGGCAACGTTTCCTAGTCGGCGACACCATTACCGAAGCGGACGTCCGACTGTTCACTACGCTAGCCCGATTCGATCCCGTCTACCACGGCCACTTCAAGTGCAACAGAAGCAAACTCACCGAGATGCCGGTGCTGTGGGACTATGCCCGTGACCTCTTCCAGACCCCCGGGTTCGGCGACACCATCGACTTCACCCAGATCAAGCAGCACTATTACATCGTCCATTCCGACGTCAATCCCAGCCAGATCGTTCCCAAGGGACCCGAACTGACGCACTGGCTCGAACCACATGGCCGCGAACAACTCGGCGGCCGGCCGTTCGGAGACGGCACACCGCCACATCCCCCGATCTCGAGCGAAGTAGTGCCGCAAGAACATTGGGCGACACGGTAACCCGAGATCGGGTAAAGAACTACTCCCCGCCGTACGTTCCGAAACTCCAGAACACGCCCTCAGGATCACGACAGGTGAAACCGCGCGAACCGTAATCTTCGTCGCGAAGACCCTGCGTGATCACGGCACCGGCGGCAACAGCCCGATCGTGGAGGCCGTCGGCATCGTCGACAACGATGTACACAGAACCCACTCCCGGCGGTAGACCGGCAATCGACGAATCGGCACGGGGCGAACCCAGCATGATCCCACCACCACCGGGCCAGTCGAGCTGAGCATGCGCAACGACGTCACCGTCGGCGTACAGCGCTTTCTCCACAAAGCCGAAGGCCTTCACAAGAAAATCGACAGCCGCTCGGGCATCGGCATACACCAGCGTCGGCCACACTACGGTTCCCACAGCATCGGTTCCCACAGCAGTCCCCTTCCCTCTAGTACTACACAGCACAAGCCTATGGCGCAGGCCGCCTGCTCCGCTGTAAAACTTCACCTATCCTCGACAGCGAAGTTCACCGATTGCAGAGTGGACACCTGTGGAGGGGCAGAGCGATGGCCAAGTCGATCGACAACGCAAGCAGCGACGACGCCGGGCGGGTCGAGAAAATCCTCATCTCGGTACTCGACAACGGCAGCCGCCTCCAGGCGCCGGCCGTCGCCAAATACGTGGAGCACGTCAGGCACTCGCATCCGGACGAGTCTCCGGCCCAGATCATCGATCGACTCGAGAAGATGTTTCTCCTGGCCGTCACAGGAAGCGGCAGCGCGGTCGGCGCCACAGCCGCAATCCCCGGCGTCGGAACTGTGGCATCGATCGCCGCGGTCGGCGCGGAGTCGGCATTCTTCCTCGAAGCATCGGCACTTCTCACTCTGGCAGTCGCGTCGGTCCACGGAATCTCCATCGAGAACCACCAACAACGACGCGCCCTCGTCCTCGCTGTCGCCCTCGGCGAATCCGGCATGGAAATCGTCCAGAAGGTCACCGGGGTCACCGCCAAGAACTGGGGCACCGCGATCACCAGCAAAATCCCGAGTTCCACGATGCGCGGAATGAACAGCACGCTGGTCCGCAAGTTCGTGATGAAATACGCCGCAAAGCGAAGCGCACTCATACTCGGCAAGCTGGTCCCCGCCGGGATCGGCGCGGTCATCGGTGGCGCAGGCAACCGCGTCATCGGTAAGGGCGTCGTCAAGAATGCGCGCGACGCCTTTGGCCCGGCCCCGGTGCGCTGGACCGATCACCTCGTCATACTCCCCGAGGACGACTTCGCGCCCGATCCCGCCACCACCACTCGGGTACTCCGCGGATAACAGCCGAGAACGTAGGCTCGACACAACACAACGTCCGTCGACGCGGGAGCATCTTTGACCAGTAGTGCACCGGGGCGGGTCTCCGCGCCCATCGAAGTTCGCGGTTTGACCAAGACGTTCAAAGCGGCACGGGCGGTCAACGACCTGAGCTTCGACGTCCACGCCGGCTCGATCACCGGCTTGCTCGGCCCCTCAGGCGCCGGAAAAACCACGACTCTGCGCATGCTGCTCGGTTTAGTGACGCCCAGCGATGGATCCGCGACGATCAACGGTCTCCCCATCTCGAAATTGGCATCGCCCGCCCGGACTGTGGGTGCCGTCCTCGACACACGTGGCCTCCATCCAGCGCGGACGGCGCGCGCTCACCTCGACATCTACGCTGCCGCGATCGGCCTGCCCGCCCAGCGAGCGACACAGGTTCTCGCGGCAGTCGGACTCAGTTCGGCGTCCGACCGGAGAACCGGACTTTTCTCATTGGGAATGCAGCAACGGCTCGCACTTGCCACCGCGCTGCTCGGGAACCCGGAAATCCTGGTGCTCGACCAACCCACCCACGGACTCGACCCCGAAGGCACGGCCTGGTTACAGCAGTTCTTGACGACGTTTGCCGAGTCCGGGCGGACCGTGCTGATCACGGGCCAGGCGCTGCGCGAGGTGGAACCCGTCGTGGACAACCTGGTGCTTCTGAGCGCCGGTTCTCTGGTCTACGACGGCAGTGTCGAGGCCCTCCGCGCATCACATCGGAGTCGACTGATGGTCTCGTGCTCCAACCCCGCGCTGTTCGCGACGGCGCTGGCCGCCCGCGGGATCACGGCGGCCACGATCGCACCGGACGGCCGACTCGCCGTCAGCGGTACCGACAGCGACGCACTTGCTCCGGTTGCGGCAGCCTCCGGCGTCACGATCTTCAGTGTCGTCGCTGATCACGCGGATCTCGAGCAACTGTTCGTGGCCATGACCACACCGCACTATGCCACCGGCCATCCCGGATACGGTCCGCCATCCAGCCATTACGGCCCGCCATCCGGTCACTACAGTCCACCGTCGGGCTACTACGGTCCCACCGCCTACGGACCGTCGGGAGGCCACCGGTGACGACGCTCGCACAAGCAGAAATCAAGAAGGTCCTCTCGCTGCGCTATTGGTGGGCACTCGCTGTGGCACCAGTCGTTGTTGCGCTCGCGGCCGCGTCGTTCACTCGTCCGATTGTCGAGGCCATTGCCGAGCGAGCCGACACCGCGTTCGACGTGAATCTCGTGTCCACTGCCATCGCGGTTGGCGGACCCACCACCATCGCCCTCGTCTTTGCGGCGTTGTTCGGTGCAACCGCCGCGGGCAACGAATTCACCTACGCCACATTCACCACGACATTCCTCACCGCCCGCGGACGCGACGCGGTGTTGGCCGCCAAATTGGGTGTTGTTGCCGCATTCGCGGTCGGATACGCACTGGTAGTGCAGGTCGTTGCCGTCGGCGCGATGATCCTGTTCACTCGCGACTTCAGCTTCACCGCGGATCTGTTTGCGATCTGCGGCGTCGGAATAGTCGCCTGCGCGCTGTGGGCACTGATCGGTGCAGGCGTCACACTGCTCGCCGGCTCACAAGTGGTCGGCATGCTGTCCGTGGTCGGCTGGTTCGTCTTCGGTGAATGGATTCTGCGAGCCTTGGCCTTTGCCGTCGGTGCCGACGGTATCGGCAAGGCACTGCCGGTGTCGGCCACCCTCGGAGTGCTGGTCAATGCCGCGCCTTCGATCGACATCGACGTGTTGAGTTCCTGGCCGGGTGCAGCGATGATCCTCGCCGCATGGGTCGTCGCACTCGTCGGGGGCGGCTGGCTGCGCACCAGGATGCGCGACATCACCTGAGTGATCAAGCGTGTCTGCCCCCGGGTCTACCGTGGATCGAGATGAACACGATCGCTGACAACCCGGGGTGGATACGCCGACTGGTCCATGCCTGCTGGCTGCACCGCCGGCTGGCAATCGGCGCGCTCACCGTGACGGTGGTCGCCGCAACCATCGACATTTCCTTCCCACTGCTCACCCGCTATGCCCTCGATGCGGCCGGTGAGCAGAACGCCGGCACCGTCATCACACTCACCGCACTTGCCATCGCCGGCTTGGCGATCGTGCGCTTCGCCTGCCAGTACGGCCGACGAATGCTGGCCGGTCGTCTCTCACTCGACGTCCAGCACGACTTGCGACTCGCGTTGCTCGGTTCCTTGCAGCGACTCGACGGCCGCGGGCAGGACGACATCCGCACCGGGCAGGTCGTCTCGCGCTCGATCTCCGATCTGCAACTCGTGCAGGGTCTGCTCGCGATGGTCCCGATGTCCGCCGGCGCCCTGCTGCAATTTGTGCTGGCCATCGGCATCATGACGTGGCTCTCGCCCCTGCTCACCCTCATCGCGCTGGCGATCATCCCCGCTGTCGGGCTTGTGGTCTTCCTGATGCGACCGACCCTCTACGCCGCCACCTGGTCGGCGCAGCAGCGCGCCGCCGACCTCGCCCAGCACGTCGAGGAAACCGTCACCGGGGTTCGGGTGGTGAAGGGATTCGGGCAAGAAGAACGAGCAATCGATCAACTCGAGAAACACGGCCGAACGCTCTATGGCGAACGGATGCGCGTCGCCCGGATCAACTCCCGTTTCACGCCGACGATGGCCGCACTACCCCAACTGGGACAGGTGGCAGTGATCGCTGTCGGTGGCTATCTTGCACTCCACGGCCAGATCACCATCGGTACTTTCCTCGCGTTCGCGACCTACATCGTGACGATGACCGCGGTCACGCGCACGCTGTCCTCCGTCGTGGTGATGGCACAACTCGCCCGCGCCGCCGTCGAACGCGTCTACGACGTAATCGGCGCGGGGCCCGACATCGCCGAACCCGACCATCCGCTCGATCTCCCCGACGGACCGCTCGGGGTCACGTTCGACGACGTCACTTTTGGCTTCGATTCCGACCGCCGTGTCTTGTCCGGTCTCGACCTGCAGATCAAACCAGGCGAGACCGTCGCCGTCGTCGGACCAGCCGGTTCGGGAAAAACAGCACTGTCGCTGCTGCTCCCCCGCTTCTACGCGCCCGAGTCCGGGACCATCAGTCTCGACAGCGCCGACGCGTCGCTGCCGATCAGCGAACTTCGCAGCGAGCAACTCCGCGCTGCAATCGGCCTGGCCTTCGACGAGCCGTTCCTGTTCTCCGACACCGTCGCCGCCAACATCGCCCTAGGCCGCGCGGACGCGTCCGCCGACGACATCCGCGCAGCGGCCGCAATGGCCCACGCCGACGAGTTCATCGAGGCGCTTCCGGACGGTTACGACACCGTTGTCGGTGAACGCGGTCTGACGCTCTCAGGCGGGCAACGTCAGCGCATCGCGCTCGCGCGCGCCCTACTCGTGAACCCTCGAATCCTCATCCTCGACGACGCCACCTCGGCCGTCGATGCTGCCACCGAAGCGGCGATCTTCGACGCGTTCCGGGCCAGGCGCAGGCAGACAACTCTCATCCTTGCGCACCGCCGATCGACCCTGACCCTGGCTGATCGAATTGCCGTCCTCGACCAGGGGCGGATCATCGACTCCGGGACGGTCGACGAGTTGGAAGCGCGGTGCCCACTGTTTCGGGCCCTTTTCGCCACATCGAGCGATGAGCCGGCAGACATCGACCCTGCACTTACCGACATCGCACCTTTCGATCCAGACCACTCCGAACCCACTGCCGAGCAACTGTGGCCTGCGGTATCGCCTGCCGATTCGGCAGGTGCGGCCGGTGCTCTGGCCATCACCCCGTCGTTGGAGGCTGCGCTCGACGCGTTGCCACCGCTGCGCGAGGCTCCGACCACCGACACCGCACAACTTCGCGAGTCCGATCCGCAGTTCTCACTGCTTCGGATACTCCGCCCGGTTCGCTGGATTCTGGCGGCAGTCGTCGTGTGCCTGACTCTTGATTCCGCTGCGACGATTGCCTTCCCGTCACTGGTTCGGTACGCCATCGACCACGGGGTTGTCGACAAGAACTCAGGGACTCTCACCGTCGCGGCGATACTGGGCGCGCTGCTGGTGGTGGCGGGCTGGGCGATAGTCGCTGTGATGACGGTCCTCACCGCCCGAGCGGGCGAGCGGGTCCTGTTCGGGCTACGTATCCGCACCTACGCACACCTGCAGAGGCTTGGTCTCGACTACTACGAGCGCGAACTGTCCGGGCGGATCATGACCCGGATGACCACGGACGTCGACGCACTGTCGTCATTCATCCAGACCGGAATGTCGACCGCAATCGTGAGTGTCCTGACGATAGGCGGCATCGCGATCGCCCTCCTCGTCACCGATGTGACCCTGGCGTTGGTGGCGCTCGCCGTCATTCCGCCGCTCATCATCTCGACCCTGATCTTCCGAAAGTTCTCCGCAGTGGCGTACAGCCAGTCCCGCGAGCGGATCTCCATGGTCAACGCGGATTTCCAGGAGAACATCACCGGGTTGCGGGCAGCGCAGGCCTACCGCCGGGAAGAGGGCGCGGCACGCCGATTTGCCGAGCGCGCCGAAAGCTACCGCCGGTCACGGATGCGTTCACAGCGGGCAATTTCGCTGTACTTCCCGTTCATCGCGTTTCTCTCCGATCTCGCGCTTGCGGGTGTGGTCTTCGTCGGAGCCCGTCAGGTGTCCGACGGCTCGACGTCCGCGGGTGTTCTGATCGCCTTTGTTCTGTACCTCGGCTTGTTGTTCGGACCGATTCAGCAACTCTCACAGGTGTTCGACGGTTACCAACAGGCAAACGTCGGGCTCAAGCGAATCGGGGATCTTCTCCGGACGCCCAGTTCCATCGAAACAGCCGACTCCGCGGACCTGATCTCCCTCGACGGACACCTGGACGGCGACGTTCATCTGCGGGATGTCGGCTTTCGATATTCCGGCGCCGAGGTCGACGCCCTCACCGATATCGACCTACACATCCCTGCCGGAACAACCGTGGCGCTGGTCGGACGGACGGGCGCCGGGAAGTCGACGGTGGTCAAACTACTGGCCAGATTCTACGATCCAACCAGCGGATCAGTGCAGGTCGACGGCACCGACATCCGTGATTTTCACCTGACGCAGTATCGCCACAGGTTGGGCGTCGTACCGCAGGAAGCGCATCTGTTCACCGGCAGCGTCGCGGAGAACATCGCCTTCGGTAGACCTGACGCGTCGAATGTCGATATCGAGCAGGCCGCACGCGCCGTCGGTGCACTGCGCGCGATCGCCGACATGCGCGGCGGCATGAATCATCCGGTCGGGGAACGCGGGCAAGGACTGTCGGCCGGACAGCGACAGCTCATCGCACTCGCGCGCGCCGAGTTGGTCGACCCGGACCTCCTGCTGCTCGACGAAGCGACCGCGACGCTTGATCCCGCGACCGAGAAAATGGTCCTCGAAGCAAGTCGGTCGGTCACCCGGAAAAGGACCTCGATCGTTGTTGCACACCGCCTCGCGACGGCCGCACGTGCCGACCTGATTGTCGTAGTTGACCGGGGACGTATCGTTGAATACGGCCCGCACGCGCTCCTGCGGTATGCCAATGGTCACTACTCGAGACTCTGGGATGCATCTAGGGCGCGCGAAGGGAATAATCTGTCAGCGAGAACTGTCGTCGGAGGTAACCCCGTCGCACGGCAGTAGTGACAGATTTGTACCGCCGAGTGGCGTCGCGAAGTCGAAAGATTACGCGCCGCCGTGAGACAGATCACAAATTGTGTGCCGCACAATTGCTGGTCACACGCTCGGGCTAATCTCATGTATATAGGCGCTCTGATCGGGTACCGAAATAGAAACGAGGCGAACACCTGCCGTGAGCAGCAGTTCTACATCCCAATTCGGACAGAACCAGTGGCTGGTTGACGAGATGTACCAACGCTTCCAGGACGATCCGTCGTCCGTGGATCCGAGTTGGCACGAATTCTTGACCGATTACTCGCCGGAGTCGGCGAACACGGGGGGTGGAAACGGAACTGCCACGAACGGCAACGCAGCCGCCCCCGCCGCTGTACGCACTCCGCCTGCTGCTCCCAAAGCCGCTCCGCCCGCACCCCCAGCTCCGCCGAAGGCCGCTGCGCCCGCGGCCAAGCCCGCCGCAGCGCCTGCGGCCAAGCCCGCCCCGGCCGCCAAGGCCGCTCCCGCGAAGCCGGCTCCGGCCGGCGGCGCGGAAGAGACGAAGGTTCTTCGCGGCGCGGCAGCCGCAGTAGTCAAGAACATGTCGGCCTCGCTCGAGATCCCGACCGCTACCAGCGTTCGCGCGATCCCCGCGAAGCTGATGTTCGACAACCGCATCGTCATCAACAACCACCTCGCGCGCACTCGCGGCGGCAAGATCTCGTTCACCCACCTGCTGGGCTACGCGATCATCCAGGCCGTCAACGCGTTCCCCAACATGAACCGCCACTTCGCCGAGATCAACGGCAAGCCGCACGCGGTCACCCCCGAGCACACCAATCTCGGACTGGCGATCGACCTTCCCGGTAAGGACGGCAACCGCTCACTGGTCGTCGCCGCTATCCGGAACACCGAGGCGATGAACTTCGTCCAGTTCCACGCCGCGTACGAGGACATCGTCCGCCGCGCCCGTGAAGGCAAGCTCACCGGCGAAGACTTCACCGGCGTCACCATCTCGCTGACCAACCCGGGCGGCATCGGCACGGTTCACTCCGTCCCCCGCCTGATGAAGGGCCAGGGTGCCATCATCGGTGCCGGCGCGATGGAGTACCCCGCCGAGTTCCAGGGCGCAAGCGACGAGAAGCTGGCCGAGATGGGCGTCGGCAAGCTGATGACGCTCACGTCGACGTACGACCACCGCATCATCCAGGGTGCCGAATCGGGCGATTTCCTTCGCACGATCCACAACCTGCTGATCAGCGACGAGTTCTACGACGAGATCTTCCACGCACTCGGCAACCCGTACGAGCCGGTTCGCTGGCGCAAGGACGTGCCGGAAGGCGCGGTCGACAAGAACACCCGCGTTCTCGAACTGATCGCGGCCTACCGTGACCGCGGCCACCTCATGGCCGATACGGACCCCTTGCAGTTCGTCAAGGACAAGTTCCACAGCCACCCCGACCTCGACGTCATCAGCCACGGCTTGACGCTGTGGGATCTGGACCGCGAGTTCAAGGTCGGCGGCTTCCACGGCAAAGAGAAGATGAAGCTGCGCGACGTGCTCAGCGTGCTTCGCGACGCGTACTGCCGCCACGTCGGTGTCGAGTACACGCACATCCTCGAGACGGATCAGCGTCAGTGGATCCAGGATCGCGTCGAAGGGCATCACGCCAAGCCGACGGTTGCTCAGCAGAAGTACATCCTGAGCAAGCTCAACGCTGCCGAGGCTTTCGAGACCTTCCTGCAGACCAAGTACGTCGGTCAGAAGCGCTTCTCGCTCGAGGGTGCCGAGACCGTCATTCCGATGATGGACGCCGTCATCGACCAGGCTGCCGAGCATCAGCTCGACGAGGTTGTCATCGGCATGCCGCACCGCGGTCGCCTCAACGTGCTGGCCAACATCGTCGGCAAGCCGTACTCGAAGATCTTCACCGAGTTCGAGGGCAACATGAACCCGGCCGCCGCTCACGGCTCCGGTGACGTGAAGTACCACCTCGGCGCTTCGGGCACCTACATCCAGATGTTCGGTGACAACGACATCGCCGTGTCCCTGACGGCCAACCCGTCGCACCTCGAGGCCGTCGACCCGGTTCTCGAAGGCCTGGTTCGCGCCAAGCAGGACATCCTCGACAAGGGCGAAGAGGGCTTCACCGTTCTGCCGCTCATGCTTCACGGTGACGCGGCATTTGCCGGTCAGGGTGTTGTCGCGGAAACGTTGAACCTCTCGCTGCTGCGCGGATACCGCACCGGCGGCACCGTGCACATCGTCGTGAACAACCAGGTCGGTTTCACCACCGCACCGGAGCACTCACGCTCGTCCGAGTACTGCACGGACGTCGCGAAGATGATCGCCGCACCGGTATTCCACGTCAACGGCGACGACCCCGAGGCATGTGTCTGGGTTGCTCAGCTGGCTGTCGACTTCCGTGAGAAGTTCGGCAAGGACGTTGTCATCGACCTCATCTGCTACCGCCGCCGCGGTCACAACGAGGGCGACGACCCGTCGATGACCCAGCCGGCGATGTACGACGTCATCGACACCAAGCGCAGCGTTCGTAAGAGCTACACCGAGTCCCTCATCGGTCGCGGTGACATATCGCTCAAGGAAGCCGAAGACGCACTTCGCGACTACCAGGGCCAGCTCGAACGGGTCTTCAACGAGGTCCGTGAGCTCGAGAAGTTCCAGCCCGAACCGTCGGAGTCCGTCGAACTCGACCAGACTCCCCCGGCTCGCCTCACGACGGCTGTTGCTCCCGACGTTCTCGAGCGCATCGGCGACGCGTTTGTCAACGTTCCGGAGGGCTTCACCACCCACCCGCGTGTCAAGCCGGTCGCGGAGAAGCGACGCGAAATGGCCCGCGAGGGTCACGTCGACTGGGCGTTCGCCGAGTTGCTCGCGTTCGGTTCGCTGGCCGAGCAGGGCGCACTGATTCGCCTTGCGGGTCAGGACTCCAAGCGTGGAACGTTCACGCAGCGTCACTCTGTGCTGATCGACCGGAAGACCGGCAACGAGTACAGCCCGATCGCCGAGATCGCTGCCAACGCCGGCAACGGTGGCAAGTTCATGGTCTACGACTCCGCACTCACCGAGTACGCGGGTCTGGGCTTCGAATACGGCTACTCCGTGGGCAACCCGGACGCTCTTGTGCTGTGGGAAGCGCAGTTCGGTGACTTCGTCAACGGCGCGCAGACCATCATCGACGAGTTCATCAGCTCGGGTGAAGCCAAGTGGGGTCAGCTCTCCGACGTTGTGCTGCTTCTGCCGCACGGCCACGAAGGCCAGGGCCCGGACCACACGTCCGGCCGCATCGAACGTTTCCTCCAGCTGTGCGCCGAGGGTTCGATGACGGTTGCCGTTCCGTCCACCCCGGCAAGCTACTTCCACTTGCTGCGTCGCCATCACCTCGACGGCATCCGCCGCCCGCTGGTGGTCTTCACGCCCAAGTCGATGCTGCGTAACAAGGCTGCGGTCAGCAACGTCGAAGACTTCACCACCGGCAAGTTCCGGTCTGTCTTCGAAGAGCCGAACATCGAGAGCGGCGAAGAGTCGCGCGATCAGGTCAAGCGCGTTCTGCTGGTCAGCGGCAAGCTGTACTGGGAGCTCCTGGCGAAGAAGCACAAGGACAACCGCAACGACGTCGCCATCGTGCGCGTCGAGCAGCTGTACCCGGTGCCGAAGCGTCGCCTGCAGGAAACCTTGGACCGGTACCCGAATGCAACCGAGTACCGCTGGGTTCAGGAAGAGCCGGCCAACCAGGGCGCATGGCCGTTCCTCGGCCTGGCTCTGCCGGAACTCCTGCCCGGCACGTTGAGCGGTATCCGTCGCATCTCGCGTCGTTCGATGTCTGCACCTTCCTCGGGTTCGAGCAAGGTTCACGCCGTCGAGCAGCAGGAAATCCTCGACGAGGCATTCCTGCCGACCAACTGATTTCTTGAAGTAGGGGCCGGGCCTCACATTCCATACGGAGTGTGAGGCCCGGCCTTTTCTCTGTTTGCCGGTGCTATCGCAGCAGTTCCGGCGTGACGGTCAGCCCTGCGGCAGCGGACGCAAGAGCAGGCAGAGCGTTCACCGTGAGCTCGATGAGTTCTTCGCGGCTGATTGCCGGGGATCGGAGCCAGCTGATGGTTGCTTCCTCGACAAACGCGATCCAGCCTCGTACTGCCAGCTCGACCTGCGGTGTTCTCGGCAACCCGATGGTGGGTAGCTGATCGAGAGTTCGCGCCGCCATGACGTCGCGGGTCTGTTCGAACACTTCTCGCATGTGCGGATCTCCGCTGGCGGTTCCCCGCAACAACGAGACATACGTAGTGCGATTTTCAGTGACGTAATCGACGTACGATGCCAGAACCGACCGTAATGTCGCGATCGGATCATCGGTTTCGATAGGCTCGGTTCGGGCGAGCATCTGTTGGCTGGTGTGCCGGACTATCGCCAGGTGGAACTCGCTTTTGGACGCGAAGTAGTGGAACAGCAAGCCTCGGGAGACACCGGCTTGATCGGCAATGTCTTCGACCGATATCTGTTCGAGCGGCCGTTCGGCGAGCATCCGAGCGCCGAGGTCGATCAGTTGCGCTCGGCGTTCGTCCGGACTCAGTCGCGTGCGCTTGGCTCCGTCCATAATCGACAGACTACTGAATAAACGTCAATAAGCTATTGACCGTTCGTCAACAACGGCATATCGTTCCATACATGAGTCTCCCAGTTACAGATACTTCAGCATCTGCCGCGGATACGCGCTACGTGAATACGCTGATCATCGGCAGCGGTTTTGCCGGTCTCGGCGCTGCCATCAAACTGGCGCAGGCCGGGATCACCGACTACGTAGTTGTCGAGCGAGGCAACGACGTCGGCGGAACCTGGCGTGACAACAGCTACCCGGGCGCTGCGTGCGACGTGCCGTCGCATTTGTACTCGTACTCGTTTGCACTCAACCCCGAGTGGACGCGTTCCTTCTCCACTCAGCCCGAGATCTACAAGTACATCCAGTCCGTCGCAAACCGTCACAAGGTACTGGACAAGCACATCTTCGGCTGCGACGTTCTCTCCGCGCACTGGGACAACGATCGCGCGCACTGGAAGGTCTCCACCACCAAGGGCGAGTTCGTCGCCAAGATCGTCGTGTCGGCTGTAGGCGCTCTGTGCGAGCCCGCCCTCCCCGACATCAAGGGCATCGACGGCTTCAAGGGCGAGATCTTCCACTCCTCACGCTGGAACCACGACGCCGACCTGACCGGCAAGCGCGTCGCCGTTATCGGCACCGGAGCGTCGGCCATCCAGATCGTCCCGGCCATCGGCAAGAAGGTGTCACAGCTCGACGTGTACCAGCGCACCGCGCCGTGGATTCTGCCCCGCGCAGATCGCGAGTACACCAAGATCGAGCACCTCGCGTTCAAGTACCTCCCCGGTTTCCAGAAGCTGTGCCGCACCGGCATCTACTGGATGCGCGAGACCCAGGTTGTCGGCCTGGCAAAGGCGCCGATCTTCATGAAGCCCCTGCAGTTTGCCGCCGAGCGTCATCTCAAGGCCCAGATCAAGGACAAGGCCCTTCGCAAGAAGGTCACCCCCAACTTCCAGATCGGCTGCAAGCGCATGCTGATCTCCAACAACTACTTCCCCACCCTTGCCCAGGACAACGTCGACCTGGTGACAGAAGGAATCGAGGAAGTTACCGCCACCGGCATCGTGTCGAAGACGGGAACCACGCGTGAGATCGACGCCATCGTCGTGGCCACGGGTTTTCACGTCACCGACTCCCCCACCTTTGCGGGAATCTTCGGCAAGGACGGACGCTCGCTCGCCGAGGTCTTCGAGGACACCGGCATGCAGGGATACAAGGGCGCAGCCGTTGCCAACTTCCCCAACATGTTCTTCCTCGTCGGCCCCAACACCGGTCTCGGCCACTCGTCCATGGTGTTCATGATCGAATCGCAGCTCAACTACCTCGTCGACGCGATCGCCACCATCGACAAGTACGACATCGGCACCATCGAGGTTCGCAGCGACAAGCAGGAAAAGTACAACAAGGACCTGCAGGCAGCGATGTCCAAGAGCGTCTGGAACAACGGCGGTTGCGCCAGCTGGTACATGGACAAGCACGGAAACAACACCACCCTGTGGCCCGGTTTCACCTTCCAGTTCCGCAATGCCACCAAGCATTTCGACCTCGCGGCGTACCGTAGCGTCGCCACGTCCGATCTCGGCGCCGTCGGCACCGGAACCACATCACAGATCGACCTCGACGACGAGAAAGCAGTAGCACAATGAGTGATTTTGTTGGCAAGGTTGTTGTCATCACCGGAGCGGGATCGGGTATCGGCCGCGCACTCGCACTGAACCTGGCCGGGCAGGGTGCGAAGTTGGCGATCTCCGACGTCGACACCGTCGGCCTCACCGAGACCACCCGCCTCGTGGAAGCTCTTGGTGCCCAGGTAAAGTCGGACCACCTCGACGTCACCCAGCGCGAAGCGGTTCTCGAGTACGCCGACGCGGTTGCCGCCCACTTCGGCAAGATCAACCAGATCTACAACAATGCGGGTATCGCGTACCACGGCACTTTCGAGAAGTCCGAATTCAAGGACTTCGAACGCGTCATGGATGTCGATTTCTGGGGAGTTGTCAACGGCACCAAAGCATTCCTGCCGCATGTCATCGCATCCGGCGACGGCCACATCATCAACATCTCGAGCCTGTTCGGCTTGCTGTCGATGCCCGGTCAGAGTGCATACAACTCGGCAAAGTTTGCAGTTCGCGGCTTCACCGAGTCACTGCGCCAGGAGATGCTGATCGCCAAGAGCCCGGTGAAGGTGACCTGCGTGCACCCCGGCGGAATCAAGACGGCCATCGCGCGCAACGCCACTGCCGGACCGGGCGAGGACCTCGCGTCATTCTCCGAGTTCTTCGATCGTAAGTTGGCGCGCACCACTCCTGAGGATGCAGCCAAGACCATCGTGAACGGGGTTCGCAAGGGTAAGCCACGCGTCCTCATCGGCATGGACGCCATCGCACTCGACGCCTGGGTCCGCCTGGTCGGTTCGGGATACCAACGCGTCGTGGCCACCATCGCCGGCCGCGTGATGCCCAAGTCCCACTGAGCTTTCCACTTTCACACAGTCAGGAGCCCTGCCGGTGAGCACGTTCACCCTTCCGCTACCCGTTGTCGCTTTCTTGTTGAAGCCGTACTTCCGTCTGGCCTTCAACTCGCGACTGCCGTATCGGGTTCAGCGTTTACTGCTCGAGGCCGGAGCTCCCCTGCAGCAGATTCCAGCGGGCGCCGTTGTGCGTCCGCTGGAACTCGCCTGCCGACCCGCCGAGCGGATCACGGTCGGAGCAACCGAACGCCCGTCGGCAGTGCTCTACTTGCACGGCGGCGCCTACACGCTGGGCTCGCTGAGCACACACCGCAGCCTGGCAGCACATCTGGCACGCGAATCTTCCCGCGCTGTCTTCACGTTGGATTACCGGCTCGCTCCCGAGAATCCTTATCCCGCAGCGCTCGACGACGCCGCAGCGGCGTACATGCAACTGATCACAGAATTCGACTACCGGCCCGAGCAGGTTGCCATTGCCGGTGACAGCGCCGGCGGCGGTTTGGCGGTCGCAACGGCACTTCGCCTCATCGAGCGTCACGGCGTACAGCCCGGGGCGTTGGCACTGATCTCACCCTGGGTGGATCCCGGGGATCGCAGCGCCGGGAAGAAAGCCGATCTGGTCGTCAACACCGGCTGGTCGTTCGACGCCGCCGACGCCTACCTCGGACACGGCAACCGCACGGATCCCGGCTACGCACCCATACATGGAAACCTCGAAACACTGCCGCCCACAAGGATTCACATCGGATCGGGTGAAGTCCTCTACCCTCAGGTCGTGGAGTTCGCAGACAAACTCACCGCGGCCGGCGTCGACGTGTCACTGGTCGAATACGCACGGTTGTGGCATGTCGCGCACGCCCAGGCGTCGCTGGTCACCGAAGCCGCCGACGCGGTAGCCGATCTGGGGCAATTCCTGGAATCACACGGAGCCAGGGCAGCGGACAATTCAGCCGATGCGGCCAGTCATTGACGGGTGTCCCACCAGGATCGCGCCACCGCTGACGGCGTCGCCTGCCCGCGTCGGACCTGGTCGATCATCGCGGCAAGGTCTGTCGTGGACAGTTCACCCGCAACAACACTGAGCGCTTTGACTGCGGGATCACTCAATGCACCGGTCCGAAACAGTGGAACGACGTTCTGCGCAGCCAGGATGTGATCCGGATCGGCCAGCACTGTGACAGCGGTTGACTGAGCCAGAGGCGAGAGCGTCGTAGTTCCGAAGGCGGTGGGTTCGGTCGCAGCAGTGTCCGATATGTCGGCTGCCGATTGCTCGACGCGCGCAAAAGTACAGTCAGCGCCTTCCGCTAATTGTTCCAGTGCACCATCTTCGATAAACCGTGGTGATACAACGGCAACGGTCTCGGCGCACGAGGGTGCAAATGCCCCGAGGGTGCGCGACTGAGTCCCCGATGCGGAATCGCGTCCCAACGCCACGACGGCCCGGTCTTCTGCGGTTGCATAGTCTGCAACCGAAAGACCCTCAGGCAGAGAACGACTCAACGCTTCGAAGACGTCGTCGGCGGCGCGGGCCGGATTCTGCGGTTCGTAGTAAGTCAGTAGCGAACCGGTGAACTCGGGTACCAACGTCACACGCGCGGCATCGAGCGCAGCAAGTGCGTCCGACCGTCCGCCGGTGAGTTCCTCGACTCGACTTGGCACCCCCGACGACGCCAACACGGTTGCGTACACTTCGGCCAGGACCGAACCCTCCACCGACTCCCCCGACGCCACGACTACCTGCTCGGTCGGGGCACCGGCGTCGTTCCCTATCACCGAATCGCTGGTGCTGCATCCGGTTAGAACGGGCAGGACCAGCACTGCTGCAACAACTGTCGAATACCTCGCGCGTGCAGATAGCACCGAACCCTCACATTCCGTTCCCACTGATCGAATACCGTGCCTTGTCGGTACCTATCGTTACACTTGCCTGGCGATGCGCGGTAACCAGTCCTACTCGAGTGACACTCGGGTGACGGGAATGGTTGTCGACGCCCGAAACACGGAAGGACGCACATGCGCACCTCACGATTTCGTTCCAGCCGTCTGCTCGTAGCAGCGGCAACTGTCCTCTCACTCGCTGCGCTCACTGCGTGTGGCAGCAGTGACAACAACGACAACAGTTCGGACCCCAACACCGTCGTCGTGGGTTCGGCAAACTTCACCGAGTCCGAGATCATTGCCAACATCTATGCGGAAGCACTTCGCGTCAACGGTTTCGACGTGTCCACTTCGTTCAACATCGGTAGCCGCGAGGCTTACATTCCGGCGTTGAAGGACGGCTCGATCACCCTCATCCCCGACTACACGGGCAATCTTCTGCAGTATCTCGATCCCGCTGCCACCGCGACCAGTTCCGCGGACGTCCTGGCGGCTCTGCCGGCCGCGTTGGGTAGCGAATTGGCCATCACCACACCCGCGTCGGCGGAGGACAAAGATGCCGTAGTCGTCACCAAGGAAACGGCCGACAAGTGGAACCTGAAGACCATCGCCGACCTGGCGCCGCATTCCGCCGAGGTCAAGTTCGGCGCGCCCGCCGAATTCCAGGAGCGCCCCGTCGGCCTGCCCGGGTTGAAGGCAAACTACGGACTCGACATCTCGGCCTCCAATTTTGTCCCGATCGCGGACGGCGGTGGCCCGGCAACGGTCAAGGCACTCGCATCCGGTGACATCACCGCCGCAAACATTTTCACGACGTCGGCGTCGATTCCGGCCAACAACTTTGTTGTCCTCGAAGACCCGAAGAACAATTTCCCCGCCCAGAACGTCGTGCCGGTGCTGCGCGCATCGGCATCGTCCGACAAGCTCGCAGCCGTCCTCGACGCGGTCTCGGCAAAGCTGACCACCGAGGAACTGCTCGATCTCAACGTGGCGGTGTCCGGCGACGCCAAGACGGAACCGGCCGCAGCAGCCAAGGCGTGGATCTCGGCGCAGGGCCTCGACAAGCCGGTCTCGTAACCCACGTGATCACCTTCGAGGGAGTCACCAAGCAGTTCCCGGACGGCACCACCGCAGTTGATCGACTCGATCTCACCATCGAGGCCGAGTCGTTCACGGTGTTCGTCGGTCCGTCCGGGTGTGGCAAAACAACGTCGATGCGGATGATCAACCGGATGATCACGCCCACGTCGGGCACAATCCGCGTCGACGGCCGCGACATCTCGCAGACCGACGCGGTGACCTTGCGACTCGGTATCGGCTACGTCATCCAGAATGCCGGGCTGTTGCCGCACCGGACCGTCGTCGACAACGTCGCAACGGTTCCGGTGCTGCGGGGTGAATCTCGCCGCGCCGCACGTAAAGCCGCACTGGGTGTTCTCGAACGCGTGGGTCTCGATCCGTCACTGGCGACGCGCTACCCGGCGCAGTTGTCCGGCGGGCAGCAGCAGCGAGTGGGTGTCGCCCGCGCGTTGGCTGCCGATCCGCCGATTCTGTTGATGGACGAACCCTTCAGCGCCGTCGATCCGGTGGTTCGTGAGGACCTGCAAACCGAAATGCTGCGCCTGCAAAGCGAACTGAAGAAGACCATCGTCTTTGTCACGCACGATATCGACGAAGCAGTCAAACTGGGCGACCACATCGCGGTCTTCGGTCCGGGCGGTCGCCTGCAGCAGGTAGCCGCGCCGCGCGACGTATTGGCCGCACCGGCTACGGATTTCGTGGCAGGTTTTGTCGGACGTGATCGCGGATATCGAGGACTGTCCTTCCGCAGCGCGGACGAGGTGCCGCTGCATTCCATCCGGACGGCCACCGAGTTCGAATTGACATCCCTGAGACTCGAATTGGGTGAATGGGTGCTTGTTGTCACCGAGTCCGGTGCGCCCCAAGGTTGGATCGACGTCACCGGGGTCGAGGGCATACGCGCCGGACACACTTTGGCACAGTCGACGTCGGCCGGCGGCTCTCTCTTCGGCCCGGGCGGCGATCTTCGGCAGGCGCTCGACGCGGCCATCTCGTCACCGTCGGGAATCGGTGTTGCCGTGGACGCCGAAGGTGCGGTGATCGGCGGCATTCTGGGCTCCGAGGTTGTGGCCAAATTGGCCGAGCAACGTCGGCGCGAGGACCAGGAACGCAATCGACTCGCCTTCACCGAAGGATTCGGGGTGTAGCGGCGTGCGCTGGCTCATCGACAATTTCTCGACGGTTCTGGATTACACACGAACACATCTGTATCTCGCACTGGTGCCGTTGGCGGTGGGCTTGGTCATTGCCCTTCCCGTCGGCACGGCAATTCGGAATATCCGATGGCTGCGCCGAATCACGTTGACCTTGGCCAGCATTGCGTTCACCATTCCGTCATTGGCACTGTTTGTCACCATCCCGCAGATTTTCGGACTCAAGACACTCGATCCGCTCAATGTCATCATCGCGCTCAGTGTGTACTCCACCGCACTGCTCGTCCGCGCGGTCCCGGAAGCATTGGATTCGGTACCCGCCAACGTCATCGATGCCTCGACGGCCATCGGCTTCACCGCACTGCGCCGGGCGTTGACCGTCGAACTTCCCCTTGCGCTGCCGGTTCTGATCGCAAATGTCAGAGTGATTGCGGTGACCAACATTTCGCTGGTGTCGGTGGGTTCGCTGATCGGTATCGGCGGTCTGGGAGTTCTCTTCAAACAGGGCTACGACCGGGACTACCCCGACCAGATCGTGGCCGGCATCATCGCCATCGTGGTCCTTGCACTGGCCCTCGACTTGATCCTGTATCTGCTCGGCAGGTTCCTGACCCCGTGGACCAGAACTCCGTCCGCATCGAAGGTCCCCGCGATCGTCACGGCCGAAGGTGAGCCGGTATGAGTATCTTCACCGGCGCCTGGGAGTACCTCACCAATCCCGACAACTGGAGCGGCGACACCGGAATCGGCACCCGAATCCTGCAGCACCTCTGGTACAGCCTGCTGGCCGTCGCCCTCGCCGCAGTGATCGCGGTCCCGATCGGCCTGATCATCGGGCATCTACGACGCGGTCAGATCGTGGTGGTCAGTCTTGTCAACGCACTGCGCTCACTACCTACGCTCGGCTTGCTGACGTTCCTCGTCCTGCTCATGGGACTAGGAGTGATGCCCCCGATCCTCGCACTGGTCATCCTCGGCATTCCGCCATTGCTAGCCGGAACGTATGCCGGCATCGCCAGTGTCGACCGTGACGTCGTCGACGCGGCGCGCGCAATGGGGATGACCGAGACACAAGTGCTGCTACGCGTCGAGGTCCCCAATGCGCTTCCGCTCATTCTGGGTGGGCTCCGAAACGCCACACTGCAAGTCATCGCGACCGCGACTGTTGCCGCCTACGTCAATCTGGGCGGCATCGGACGGTACATCTTCGACGGGATCGCGCTGTACAAGTACGACCGCGTTGTTGTCGGCGCAATCTTGGTCGCGGTGGTTGCGCTTGTCGTGGACGGCGTACTTGCACTGGTCGTGTGGGCTTCCGTCCCGGGAACCGGCAGACTGCGACGCACCCCGAACCTCGCACGCGTGTAGCTGCCCACGCAAAAACCCCGACCGAAACCTTGTGTGCGGGTTTCGATCGGGGCTTTCGAGGAGTCCCTCTTAGCTGGTCACGCCCTCAGCGTGCGCTGCGGCCGCGACGGCTTCCGCAACTGCGGTCGCCACGCGAGGGTCGAGTGGGCTCGGAACAATCTTGTCCACGGCCAACTCGTCGCCGACCACCGACAGGATCGCCTCGGCGGCAGCGAGCTTCATACCTTCGGTGATGCGACGGGCACCGGCGTCGAGCGCGCCCTTGAACACACCGGGGAAGGCAAGCACATTGTTGATCTGGTTCGGGAAGTCACTGCGGCCCGTAGCCACGATCGCCGCGTACTTCGACGCGGTCTCCGGGTGAATCTCCGGATCCGGGTTCGAGAGCGCAAACACGATCGACTCCGGAGCCATCGACGCGATGAGCTCCTCGGGGATCTTGCCCGCCGAGACACCGAGGAAGACGTCCGCACCGGCCAAAGCCTCGACGGCACCGCCATGGACACTGCGCGGGTTGGTGCGCGACGCCAGCTCTACCTTGATCTCGTTGAGGTCGCTGCGCTCGCTCGAGATGATGCCCTTCGAGTCGAGCACGACGACATCGCTGATACCGGCGGCGAGCAGAATGTTCGCACACGCGACACCCGCTGCACCCGCACCGGAGATGACAACCTTGAGCGTGGTGATGTCGCGGCTCTGCACCTTCACGGCGCCCTTGAGCGCAGCAAGAACCACAATCGCGGTGCCGTGCTGATCGTCGTGCATGACGGGGCAGTCAAGTGCCTCGATTACACGCTTTTCGATCTCGAAGCAACGCGGCGCCGAGATGTCCTCGAGGTTGACCGCGCCGAAGCTCGGACGCAGACGGATCAGGGTCTCGACGATCGCGTCGGGATCGGTGGTGTCGAGCACCAGCGGGATGGAGTTCAGTCCGGCAAAGCTCTTGAAGAGAGCGGACTTGCCCTCCATGACGGGCAACGATGCGCGGGGTCCGATATCGCCCAGACCGAGAACCGCCGTGCCGTCACTGACGACGACAACCAGTCGATTGGTCCACGTGTAGCGATCGGCAAGGGTCTCGTCAGCTGCGATGGCGCGGCTCACCTGAGCCACACCCGGCGTGTACGCGATCGACAGAGCGCGCTGCGTATCGAGCGGCGCGGTGGTCTCGACCGACAGTTTGCCACCGACGTGAGCGGCAAAGATTTCTTCGTCGGTCAGCTCGACCTTGGGTACGTTGATGGCTTCAGTCACAAGGGACACAATGACACTCCTGATATGACCAGCCGCACTCGGGGCTGGGTTACTGGGAAGTAGTGATCTGACGGCCGAAACAGAACGTTAGCAACGGTCAGAGTCTTTTCTTCCGTGAACAACTGCAGAGAAGAAGAGCATTCGGGTGCGCAAGAAAGTTGGCCGCAATACATCCGAAGCGTCATGGTGTTGGGCGGGTGAGCCCTGGCAGATCCATGCAATTTCTTCATGGCCGGGCTGTGGCGCCGCCTACGAAGTCCCTCCAGTTTGCCACCTGCGCGCGATCACAATCAAATCCTTCGGTCCCTAACCCCACCACTGCGTCACCAGCAGCACCCCGGCAGTTACGAGCACAACCACGGACGCGGCTATTGCGGCAACGCCGCGGCGACGGTCACAGAAGATCTGTGCGACCAGCGCCACTACCGACGCCACGATGTGCGCGGTGATCGATGTGGTGCCCGGTCCGGGAAAGCCCCGATTGCCTCCCAGATACGCCGACGCGATCACCACGACTGTGAGAACAACGATTCCAGCCGCGACGGTCCCACTGAGCGCACGCAGACCACGAATCAACGCCCACTGCTTGGTGTCCGGAGCATCGTAGTAATCGTCGTAGCGGTCGTCGTAGTCG
Source organism: Rhodococcus sp. IEGM 1366 (assembly GCF_033142425.1). Classification (NCBI taxonomy): domain Bacteria; kingdom Bacillati; phylum Actinomycetota; class Actinomycetes; order Mycobacteriales; family Nocardiaceae; genus Rhodococcus; species Rhodococcus sp. IEGM 1366. Next base: position 547,445 of record NZ_JAWLRZ010000006.1, on the reverse strand, counting down.
TACGAGTTGTCGTAGGCATTGTCGTCCCGGTATGCGTCGTAGCTGTTGTTGTCGTAACCGTTGTTGTCGTAAGTCACGATCTACGCTCCCGTGATGAATCCGCGGACGGACTCCGCGATGAGTTGAACGGCGATGGCGGCAAGCAGCAAACCTGCGATGCGGGCCAGCAGCGAGATTCCGCCAACACCGAGCACACGGATCAATGCGGTCGAGAATCGCAGCACTATGAACAGAACGAGATGAATCGAGATGATCGCCAAGGCGATCGCAAGGTACGACGCCGCGTCACCGTCTGCCTGGGCGACAAAGACGATGACCGCGGCGATCGCGCCGGGGCCGGCCATCATGGGCGTACCCAGCGGGACCAGGGCCACGTTGACGTCGTCGGCACCCTGCGGACGGTTGGACGTCTTGCCGGTGAGTAGTTCGAGAGCGATCAGCAGAAGGAGCAACCCGCCGGCGCCCTGCAATGCGGGTATGCCGATGTGCAGATAGTTGAGGATTGCCTGCCCGCCGACCGCGAAGACGGAAATAACGGCGAGCGACACTGCCGGTGCCTGCCACGCCGCGCGGTTACGGTCTGCGCGGTCCTTGCGGCCGACCAGGGACAGGAATACCGGAATGACTCCGGGTGGGTCCATGATGACAAAGAGGGTGATGAAAACCGTGAGGTAGAGCGTCGTGTCCAACATCAGTGTTTCAGCACCTCGACGCCTGTTGCCGCCGACATCAATTCCTCGAAGTCGGCGGGGTCGGTGAGCTCGTCGCCGAGGTCGATCGTCTTGTTGTCTCCGTGGTAGTCCGATGATCCGGTCACCGCGAGGCCGAGTTCGCCGGCCAGTCCGCGAAGGAGAGTCCGATCTGCGGGCGCATGATCCGGGTGATCGACTTCGAGTCCGCCGAGTCCGGAGGCCGCCAGATCGCGAACGTGGCCTAGAGCGAGAACACGACCACGGGTGCGCGCACGACCATGAGCGATCACCGTCACTCCCCCGGCCACTGCGACCAGTTCAACGGCGTAGTCGATCGGCGTGTCGTATTTCGGAACGTCGTAGCGCCCGCGGGTTGCCAACAAGTCCTTGAAGGCTTCACCGATGCTCGAGACCACGCCGGCCCGCAGCAGAGCCGCTGCGATGTGCGGACGCCCCACAGAAGGACCAGCCGACGCGAGGATTGCGTCCGGGTCGATCGGCAGCCCGTCGCGGGCCATCAGAGTCGCCATCGTGCGGATTCTTTCGACCCGTTCGCCGCGTAGCCGCTCGCGTTCCTTGGCGAACTCGGGGTGGTCCGGGTCGAACAGGTACGCCAGGAGGTGCACCGCGACCGGCCACCCGTCCTCACCTTCGCCTTCACACGACATTTCCATGCCACGGACGAGTCCGAGCCCGGCAGGCAGTGCGCGCTCCGCCTCCGCCCAGCCGGCGGTGGTGTCGTGATCGGTGAGCGCGACAACGTCGAGTCCGGAGTGGGCAGCGGCGCGCACCAGTTCGGCGGGGGTGTCCGTGCCGTCTGATGCGTTGGAGTGGGTGTGAAGGTCTATTCGCACCGCTCCAGTCTGTCAGCAATCCGCAAGACCATCTCGCTCCGGTCGATTGCCTGAGATCCTGACGTACGATTGCGCGGCAGCAATAGTGCGCTTCGCCTATCTGCGGAGGGAGTAGACACAGTGCCGTCACTACCGAACTGGTCGAACGGCAAATCAGCTCCGCCACCGTTGCCGAGGATTCCCGTCCCCGCAGCTCGTGCCATTGTGGATTGTGCTGTGTACGTGGACGGCACCAGGCTCCCGGGAAAGTTCACGCACAACGCCGCTCTCGATGAAGTGCGCCGACGCGGAAAGGGATTCGTCTGGGTTGGGATCCATGCTCCCGACGAATCCCAAATGCAGGACGTGGCAAAGACTTTCGGCCTACACGAGTTGATGGTCGAGGATGCCGTCCACGCACACGAGCGACCCAAACTCGAACGCTACGACGACGTCATGTTTCTCGTCCTTCGAACCGTTGTCTACGTTCCGCACGATTCCGTGGAGACGGCTAACGAAATCGTGGAGACCGGCGAGATCATGGTGTTCGTCGGTCCGGACTTTGTCGTCACTGTTCGGCACGGTGACCATTCCGAACTGGCGAGTGTCCGCAAAGCCCTCGAACAGCTACCCGAGCGTCTCGCCATGGGACCGTGGTCCGTTCTCCATGCCATCACCGACCACGTCGTCGACACGTACCTGTCGGTGACACAACTGGTGGAGCAGGACGTCGACAACATGGAAGAGTTGGTGTTCAACCCACGTAACAGCGTGGCGGTTGAGCACATCTACCTGCTGAAACGGGAAATCGTCGAACTTCGACGGTCGGTCACCCCGCTCGGCATGCCACTCCTGCAACTGACACAACCAGCAGGCGGGTTGGTCCCCAAGGAGATCAGACGCTATTTCCGCGACGTCCGAGACCATCACACCATCGTCTCCGAACGCATCTCCGAGTACGACGAAGTACTGAGTTCGCTCGTGGACGCTGCTCTGGCAAAGATCGCGGTGCAGCAGAACACCGACATGCGCAAGATTTCGGCGTGGGTGGCGATCGCGGCGGTGCCGACCGGAATCGCCGGCATCTACGGCATGAATTTCGAGAACATGCCGGAACTGGGCTCGCAGTACGGATATCCGATGGTGATGGTGTTCATCGCGTCGGTATGCGTCGGGTTGTTCTTTCTGTTCCGCCGAAACAACTGGCTCTGACTCTGTACTTAGCCACAGTGCAAGCGGACAATGAGTTGTGGGTACCAACACGTATCACGTGTACCCGCGGGTCCCTCGCATCGAAATCACCGCACCCGAAAAATACCTTGCCACAAGCAAATTCGGAGGAGCTACGATGCCTACAGTTGAGCAGTCAGTAATCGTTTCGCGCCCGGTTCCGGAAGTCTTTCAGTACCTCAGCACCGCTGAGAATTGGCCGAACTGGGACAACTCGATTGTCGAATCCCGGCAGATCACGGACGGCCCGATAGGAGTGGGGACCCGCTGGCAGGGAGCCAGCCGAATACTCGGCAAGCGCATCGACTGGACCGCCGAGTTCACGGAATACGATGCGCCCAAGCGAAGTTCGGCAAAGTCTGTCAAAAGCCCCGTCGCTTTCACGCTGACCACAACGTGCGAGGAAGTCGAGAAGGGTACGCGCGTCACCTATCGACTCGACAGCGAAAGTGGCCTGGGCGGAGTGTTCGGCAGAATGGCAGACCCGCTCGTCACCAAGGCATTCGGCCGATCCCAGCAGGCCAGCCTGGAGAATCTGGCCGACCTTCTCGATAACGAAGCCGCACAATAAGATCGGAGCGACACGGCAGTTAGAGCGACACGGCAGTTAGAGCGACGCCGCCGCTCGGTGCGGATCTCGGACGTCGATGCCCGCCTCAGCCCAGGCTTCACGTAGTGCACCTGCACCGCGCAGACGGACCCAGGCTGCTTCGGTTCCGGTTATGGGGACCACGGCGAGGAACCGAACCGGATCCATCGGCTCGGGGAGCGTCAGATCTTCAATCCCACTGTCACTGAGAAGGACTGCAGTAAAAGCTGCGCCCTTCCACAGGGGCTCCCCGAGGTCGAGCAGCGCATCGTCGAGCAACACGATGCCCTCGACCGACGGGGCCGCCGCCAGAACAGCCAAGGTGCGCGCGATTCCCGACGCAATACCGGTGCCGCCGCGCAGCGAGAGCACCAGTTCCGCCCGGGGTCCGCGTGTGGGATCGGCGACCAGATCACCCGGATCGCCCATGGGGTGCCGCGAGCACCCCAGTGTTGCGTAGTGCACCACTGAGTCGGGAGATTCGAATCTGAGCACGTCCAGCGGCTCGACACCCAGGAACGTCACCGAGGCCGCAGCCGGCTCCGGCCCCTCGATATTGGCAACGAGGTGCGCGCGGACGGAGGACACAACACTGTCAGACACGCGTCCATCTAAGCACCATCACGGCGCTGATCGCAGCGCAGAGGCCGGGGCGCTTCAGAACGCCTGTTTTGCTAGGTGAGAATTTCGACGGATATCTCGTGCTTGGAGATCGTCGGATGCAGAAATCGCAGCAATGAACGCGCTTCCCTCTCGATGGATGACATGGCGGTTTTCGACTGCTGCGAAAACAGTGACACCGTCAATCGCGCGGTATCACCTTTCGCGGATTCTGCGGTGAATCCCACAACCTTCCCTCGTACCAGCACGGCGGGTTTGATTATTCCGTTCACCGTGAAGACCCGAGTTCGGTACTGCTCATCCATGATTCGCGAGCGATCCGCATGTGAGAGCAAAATGTTGTCGAACGGAGCCAAGATCCGGACCGGTGGTGTGCCGTCGTCCGGGCGTGGAGCGTCTGGCAGGTCGAACAGTTCCGTCCCCCTCTCGTTCACGAACGTCATCAGGTTCGGACGCAGTCGCTCGAAAACCTCTGCCAGCCTGGTTAATCCCGACCACGCCTGGGCGTCCTTCACACTCGCCGGACCGAAGGCAGCGAGATAGCGCAACACCAGGGCGTCTGGAACAGGAGTCGAATCCAGCTCTGTGCCCAGCCAACTCTCCAGCGTGGTCAACGCGGGCGGTCCCGATCTACCCCACAACCCGCGAGGCGGTACCTGGACCATCGGCAATAGTCCCCTGATCCCGTGCGCGAGTCCTTCCGGAGAGCGCCCTGGAAAGCGTTCGGCCAGAAGCGGCCTCATCTGCATCTGCGTAAGTGGACCATCGGAAACAAGTTCGCGGCCGGCCTGCGCAAGAGCGGCCAGATCCATTCCGCTCAGCGCCGCCCGGTGCGCGGTGTTGGTGTGCAGATCACGGTCCATAATCGACTGAACCGTGCCACGGAAGGATGCGGCATCAGCGGCCGACATCACAAATACCGTTCCGCGCATCGCAACCAGACGCACCACCTGCCGACGCTCGATCAGTGTCGACAACTCTTCTGCCGCAAAGTTTTTGACACGAGCCCACAGAGCAAGGTACGGCGGCGTCGGGGCCTGCGCCTGCAGACCGGCCAGGTGTTCGACGGCTTCGAAGGCAGTGACGTCAGCCCGCTCCAGCAGGAACTGACGCGCAAGGGTCGCCCGACCGAGGGCGCGATCGGTCAGTACACGCGTCACGGTTCCCTCGCGCTCACCGTGCACTGAACCGATCAGATCGCGAGCTTCGCGAGGAGATCGCGGGCAGCCTCGGCGGTCTTCGGCTCACACAGCACGTCGTACCGACCGGCCACCAACTGCATGGTCGAGGCAAAATCTCGCTGGCCGCGCGTCGCTGCGTACGGGATGGTTGTTGTGATCACGCCGAAGATGATGCCGCCGACGATGCCCGTGATCAGTGGCCCGATGAAGCTGGTCGTGAAAAGACCCAACAGAAGGCCGAAGAACACGCCCAGCCACGCGCCGGACACCAGACCGCCACCGATCACCTTCGGCCACGTGAGCCGGCCGAGAACCCGTTCGACCTGCATCAGATTCACACCGACGATGGTGACATCCTGGACCGAGAATTCCTGATCGGACAGGTAATCGACGGCGCGCTGTGCCTCCGCATAGGTGGGGTACGACCCGATCGGCCAGCCCGAAGGTGGTGTCGGCAACGCTCCACGGCGCGACCCATTCGGCGATTGTGCGAGCGGATTGGACATGGGTGATCGTGCTCCTTGTTTCGGGCGCGTCATCCGTGACTGAACAACGCGAGACATACAAACCTATTGTGCCCTTTACCTACCCGATTTGTTCGACCGCAGCTGATCAGGCGTGTTCTGGTGGAGTGAATTCCGTTGTCCGGGCCATACCCGCTGCCCGGCCTTTCGCGGAAATCACCAGCGCCATCTTGCGACTTGCCTCGTCGATCATCTCGTCACCGAGCATCACGGCTCCCCGCCCACCGCCGGCCGCGGAGGTGTGGAATGCGTAGGCGTCCAAGATCAATTCAGCGCGATCGTAATCTGATTGCCTCGGGCTGAACACCTCGTTGGCCGCCTCGATCTGAGTCGGGTGCAGTACCCATTTGCCGTCGAAACCCAATGCTGCAGTGCGGGCAGCGCTGCGCGTGAACGCCTCGACGTCACGAATCTGGAGGTACGGACCGTCGATGGCCTGAACCCCGTGCGCCCGCGCAGCCATCAGAATGGTCATCAGGATGTGGTGATAGGCGTCACCACGGTCGTAGCCGTCCGGCTGCTCTCCAACCACCAGGGTGCGCATGTTCAAACTCGCCATGAAATCTGCCGGCCCGAAGACCAACGCCTCGACCCGCGGGCTGGCCGTGGCAATCGCGTCGATGTTGGTCAGGCCGATCGCGTTCTCGATCTGGGGTTCGATGCCGATTCGTCCCACTTCGAGGCCGTTGGCCTTTTCCACCTGAGTCAACAACAGATCAAGTGCCTGCACGTGGCTCGCATCGGGAACTTTGGGCAGCAGAATCGCGTCGAGGTGAGCACCCGCCCGGCCGACAACCTCCACGACGTCGGCGTACGTCCATTCGGTGGTCCAGTCGTTCACCCGAACCACCTTGACCTGCTTGCCCCATCCGTCCTCGGCCAGCGCGTCACCGACGGCTTCGCGTGCGGCCTGCTTCGCCAACGGTGCGACCGCGTCTTCGAGGTCGAGGAAGATCTCGTCGGCCGGCAGTCCCTTTGCCTTGTCGATCATCTTGCGACTGCTGCCGGGAACGGCGAGAACTGATCGGCGGGATCGGTTACGTGATGTCATCTCTTTTGAGTGCCCTTCAGAGGTATCGACTCGTACGTTTTCGGCGTCTCTGTTGCAGATAATGACGCGTGAGGAATTAGCCTTGCAATCATGGCAGCAGCAGGCAAGGTATTTGCAGCCAGGCTGGCCGGCCTGGTTGTCCTCGGCCCCGACGGTGAGTCGATCGGGCGAGTGCGCGATGTCGTGATCACGGTCCGCATCGGTCGCCAGCAACCGCGGGTGCTCGGTTTGGTGATCGAAATGTTCACGCGCAAACGCATTTTCGTGCCGATGTTGCGTGTCACCGCGATCGAACCGAGTGCCGTCACACTGACGACCGGCAATGTCAGTATCCGGCGATTCACCCAGCGCCCCGGCGAAGTTCTCGCTCTTGCACAGGTACTCGATTCACATGTGCGAGTGGACGACCCGGAGTTGACCGAACTCCACGGCGTCGACGCCGTTGTCGTCGATCTGGGTATCGAATCGAGGCGCACCCGCGATTGGGTGGTGTCGAAGGTAGCGGTCCGTGGCCATCGCGGACGCCTGGGACGCCGGGCCGCGATCCACATCGTGGACTGGCAGCACGTTGCCGGACTTACCCAGAGTGACCTGTCACTGCCGGGGCAGGGCGTCGCCCACCTGCTGCTGCAGTACGAGGGCATGCGGCCGGCCGACGTCGCCAACGCGATGCGTGAACTTCCGGAGAAGCGCCGACACGAGCTAGCCGTAGCCCTCGACGACGAGCGTCTCGCCGACGTCGTGCAGGAACTACCTGCCGACGATCAGACCGATCTCCTCATGCACCTCGAAGTGGAACGGGCGGCCGACCTCCTCGAGGCGATGGACCCGGACGACGCCGCCGACCTACTGGGCGAGTTGCCCGAAACCGAGGCGGAATCGTTGCTGCAGTTGATGGACCCGCAGGACTCGGAACCGGTGCGCCGACTCCTCGAACACTCCCCCGATACGGCTGGTGGTTTGATGACGCCGGAACCGGTGGTGCTGACGGCGTCGACCACGGTGGCGGAAGCTCTCGCCCGGGCCCGCAATTACGACGTCACGCCCGCGTTGTCCAGCATGGTATTTGTCGTGCGCCCGCCGACGGCCACGCCGACCGGACGCTACCTCGGGTGTGTTCATCTGCAGAAGTTGTTACGTGAACCGCCGGCGAGCCTGGTCGGCGGAATTCTGGACAGCGACCTACCCAGTCTCGGGGCCGACGATTCGCTTGCTGTCGTGACGCGATACTTCGCGACGTACAACCTGGTGTGCGGACCGGTGGTGGACGACGAGAACCACCTGATCGGCGCGGTCACCGTCGACGACGTTCTCGATCACCTCCTGCCCGAGGACTGGCGCGAAGACGATTCCGACGACGAGGGGTTGGTCCGATGAGCGATCGGTCTTCCAGCGCCCGTCAGCGCCTAGAGACTCCCCGTGGGAGTCGGCGGTTCCACATCGACTTCGATGTCGAAGCGGTGGGCCGGGTCAGCGAGCGTATTGCGCGTTTCCTCGGCACGGGTCGCTACCTGGCGATTCAGACGATCATCGTCATCGTTTGGATCGCACTCAATGTCTTTGCGGTCAGCTTGCAGTGGGATCCCTATCCGTTCATCCTGCTCAACCTGGCGTTCTCGACGCAGGCCGCGTATGCGGCACCGTTGATCCTCCTGGCCCAGAATCGGCAGGAGAACCGAGACAAGGTCTCGCTCGAAGAGGACCGGATTCGCGCCGAACAGACCAAAGCCGACACAGAGTTCCTCGCCCGGGAACTCGCTGCTCTGCGTATCTCCCTCGGCGAAGTCGCGACTCGTGACTATCTGCGACGCGAACTCGACGAGATCAAATTGCTCCTCACCGCCGAACACGAACCGCCCCAGAAGAAGAAGCATCGCGAATCAGGTTCCTCGAAAAAGAGTCTCGACAGCCGGGATTCTTAGCTGAGGGTTTACTGAGTTTTGCTGCATAGACCGAGACCGATATGTAACGTAAGTCACAGACTCTTATATATATCGGTGGGTACTCCGAACCCGGGCTACCAGCAAAGGGGAATCGTGCGCGTACGAGGATTGATCGCAGCGTCCACGCTACTGGGGGGCCTACTCGCGGCCACCGGACCGGCAGCCCTTACCGCAGGTAGTGCCCCTGCAACGGGATCACCGATACCCATTGCACTCGCAGGTAACGCCGTGAACGCAGCGGACAGCCCCGATTTCCTTCCGACACCTCGCACGGTGCGAACGCAACGATCGGCACCACCGAGCACTACCGCAACAACCACCGCACTGGACCCCGCAGCCGCAACAGTTGTCCTGACCTCACTTGGCATCCCCGAGATCGTCCTCAACGCCTACCGCTCCGCGGAACTGGTGATGATGACGGAGGCACCAGGCTGCGGCGTCCCGTGGCATCTTCTGGCCGGTATCGGCCGAATCGAATCGGGCCATGCCAACGGTGGACGCACCACCTCTGTCGGCACCACTGTGACGCCGATCTTCGGCCCGGTGCTGGACGGCCGCCTGGCCGGCAACCAGATCATCACCGACACCGACAAGGGCCTGATCGACGGCGACCCGACCCACGACCGCGCCGTCGGCCCCATGCAGTTCATTCCGTCGACGTGGGCGCACTACGCCAGTGACGGCAACGGCGACGGTGTTACCGATCCCAACAACGTGTTCGACGCGGCACTCTCGGCGGCCAAATATCTCTGCAGCGGCGGGCTCGATCTCCGCAACCTCGATCAGGAGACCAAAGCCGTTCTCCGATACAACAATTCCGCGGCGTACGCCGCAAACGTGATCATGTGGTCGACGGCGTACAAGAGTGGAGTCCTCCCGTCCGGATCGCTGCCGTACACCGGCGGAATCAATACCGGGAGCATCAACACCGGTAGCTCCGACGCCACGTCGACTGCGGCCATTCTCGCTGCTGCGGCGGCAGTCGATCCGACGGCCGAGAAGAAGGACGGCGATCAGGCAACGGCAGCAGCTACTCCCGCGCCACTACTCCCCGGCCTGCCTGACATGCCGGCACTCTCGCCGGATCTCCAAGCGCTGATCCCACCCGGAGTACTCCCCACCACACCGAACCCGTCAGCACCCGGGCTGGCCTCACCCGCCGCGCCCGGTCCTGCCACCACCCCACAGGCTCCGACCGGACCGATCATCCCACTGCCCGTACTCACGTCACGCGGCCTCGTGTGGCCGATTCTGACGCCGACAGGCTGGACGTGGCCAGACGACATGTGCGTGATCCTCCCGGATCCCGTAGCACTCGCGCAGTTGCAGCCCGGAATCCACCTGCCGTGCGCCGTTCCGACCGCCGAGGCGTCGCCGACCACGCCGGCCCCCGCCACCGATGCCACGACAACATCTCCGTCGTCCGTCCCGGCGACTACATCCGACGCCGCGCCCGCTGCCGTGGCGCCCTCACCCGCTGCCGCACCGGCACCCGCGCCCGCACCCGCACCACTGCTGCCGGGTTTGCCGTTCATGCCCGTCGCATAACGGTCACGTCGCGATAACGCTCGCGCCGGAAAAATCACGATTGAACTGCGTCGACGGCACAGATCTGCCCACTTAGATCACGGTTGAGTAACGGAAGTGCAACAAATCAGGTAGCCTCGATTCCGTCATTGAACGGAAAACCCCGATTTCGGGGTCCAGGAGGCAGTAACAGTGGGTCGGCACAACAAGAAGACAGATTCGCACATCCGTCGCAACTCGGTCATCGCGCTTTCCGGCCTCATTCCTATCGGTTTGGTTACAGCAGCGAACTCCGCCGGAGCGGCATCCGATATGCCTTTCGTCAATGCCGCCAGCGCCGAAACCGCCGTGGGGTCACTCGAGACCCCGGCCACGCAGGAGCCGCAAGCTCAGATCCTTCCCGTCGCCGACCTGGCCGCAGCGCCAGTAGTAGCCGAGCCCGCCCCGCTCGCACCGGTCCAGGCCACACCCCCACTGCCCGCTTCGATGGCCGAAGGCGCCCTCGGCATCCCCAGCGTGAGCGTCGCCGCCTATCAGAACGCCGAGCGCATCCTCGCTGTCGAGAACCCCACCTGCAACATGCAGTGGACCCTGATGGCAGGAATCGGCCGCGTCGAATCCGGCCACGCCCACGACGGCAAGGACGCCGACGCAAACGGCAACCTCTTCGAACCTGTCATCGGACTGCCCCTCAACGGCAGCCTCCCCGGCCAGGCCGTGATCATGGACACCGACGGCGGCGCACTCGACGGCGACACCGTCTACGACCGCGCAGTCGGCCCGATGCAGTTCATCCCGTCCACGTGGACGCAGTACGCCGGCGACGGCAACGGTGACGGCATCTCCGATCCGCAGAACCTCTTCGACTCGGCACTGACCACCGGAAAGTACCTGTGCGACGGCGGATTGAACATGCAGGACCTCACGCAGGCCGCCAAAGCAATCCATCGCTACAACAACTCGGCTGCCTATGTCGCCAACGTCCTGGCCTGGACTGCCGGTTACTCCACCGGCATCGTGCCCGCCGCATCGGACCTGCCTCGCATTCACTGATCTGCCGACACCTACCATGGAGCCATGTCCGCACTGACCGAGTCCGACGTTCGCTCCGCGCTCGCGCGAGTTCTCGACCCTGAGATCCGCAAACCCATCACCGAATTGGGGATGGTCAGGAACATCACGCTCGCGCAAGACAACAGCGTCGACATCGGGATATACCTCACCACCGCAGGGTGCCCGATGCGCACCGAGATCACCGAGCGCGTCACCAAGGCAGTTGCCGACGTCGCCGGTGTTGGTGCCATTCGCGTCGAACTCGACGTGATGGACGACGCGCAGCGCACGGAACTTCGCAAGTCGCTGCGCGGCGACTCCGCCGAACCGGTGATCCCCTTCGCCCAGCCCGGCTCTCTCACCCGTGTGTACGCCGTCGCCTCCGGCAAGGGTGGTGTCGGAAAGTCCAGTGTGACAGTTAATCTCGCGGCTGCACTAGCAGCACGCGGCCTGTCCGTCGGTGTTCTCGACGCCGATATCTACGGTCATTCCATCCCTCGTATGCTCGGTACCGACGCCAAGCCAACGCAGGTCGAGAAGATGATCATGCCGCCCGTCGCGCACGACGTGAAGATGATTTCCATCGCCCAGTTCACTCAGGGCAACACCCCGGTCGTGTGGCGTGGCCCGATGCTGCACCGCGCGCTTCAGCAGTTCCTGGCCGATGTCTTCTGGGGCGATCTGGACATCCTTCTGCTTGACCTTCCGCCCGGAACGGGTGACATCGCCATCTCGGTGGCCCAGCTCATCCCGAGCGCCGAGATTCTGGTGGTCACCACTCCGCAGCAAGCAGCCGCCGAGGTTGCCGAGCGCGCCGGTGCCATCGCACTACAGACCCGTCAGCGTGTTGCCGGCGTCGTCGAGAACATGTCGTGGCTCGAACTGCCGGACGGCACCCGCATGGATGTCTTCGGAACGGGCGGCGGCCAGACGGTATCCGATCGCCTCACCAAGGCAGTCGGCGCGAAGGTTCCGCTGCTCGGCCAGATTCCGCTCGATCCGTCGGTTCGCGAAGCCGGTGACGCCGGCACGCCGATCGTGCTGAGTGCACCGGAGAGCGCTGCCGCGAAGGCATTGACGGAGATCGCGGACAAGTTGGCCGTCCGTCAGCGCGGACTCGCCGGAATGTCGCTCGGCATCAACACTGTGCGCAATATGTAGCGGGTTGCGCTCAGGTTGCGTCGAGGTCGACCGGTGGACGCTCTCCGGCTGCGAGAGGCTTGTCCTTCGTGAGTGACATCGGTTCCTGAGCGCCACTCTGGGGCTTCACACCGCTGCCGCTCTGGGACTTCCCACCGCTTTGGGACTTCTTGTCGAAGTCTCCGGTGAAGAGGGAGTCGTCTCCGTCGAGAAGATGCTGGGTGATCACAGCGCGCGGGGTCATCCCGCGCAGCTTGTTCAGATCTGCGAGTGGTTTACGCAGATCCTCGAAGTCGGTGCCCAGTTCTTCCTTGAGCTGATTCTGGGCTCCGGAAGCATATTCACGTACCTGCCTCAGTGATCGTGTAACCCAGGAGACCGCGCCCGGAAGCCGCTCAGGTCCCAAAATGACCAGAGCCGCTACGAGGAGGATCATGAACTCGCCCCAACCGATGTTGCCAAACACAGGGCAAGCCTACTGTGTGTCCGGTTGTTGCGCGCAGGTCCGGATCAACCTCACAGCAACCTCGTAGGTTCCCTCAGTCCGAAACCGGCGTGACCGATATGTCTACCTGGCGTCCCTCGCGGATCAACGCGACGTTGACCGGCTGACCGATCGACGCGGCGTTGACGGCCACAACAAATTCGTCGGCGCCTGTCACTTGCCTGTCCCCGACCTTGACGATGACGTCGCCCTCGACGATTCCGGCTTGTTGCGCCGGGCTTCCGTCACGGACATTGGCGACCGCAGCACCGCTGGTGGCGTCGTTGACGACGGTGCGAACATTGACGCCGATATCCGGGTGGCGCACCGAACCGTCACGGATGATGGCCTGCGCCACCTCGGTGACCGTGTCGATCGGGATCGCAAAACCGAGCCCGACGGAACCACCCGATTCGCTGAGCATCGCGGTGTTGATGCCGATCACGCGGGCTTCCGCATCCACCAGAGCACCACCGGAATTGCCGTGGTTGATGGCCGCGTCTGTCTGGACGGCGTCGATCACCGCGTTGGTATCGGTGCCCTCTCCGGACAACCGCAACGGGCGATTCAGGGCGCTGACGATTCCGCGTGTCACAGTCTTGCTCAAACCCAACGGGGAACCGACGGCCACGACGTCGTCACCTACCTGGACGTCTTCGGAGCGTCCGAGTTGTGCAACCGTCAGATTGCTCGCCGACACCTTCAGCACCGCGAGGTCCGTCTTCACGTCGCGGCCGACAATCTGAGCGTCGGTCTTGGTGCCGTCGGAAAAGATGACCTGGATCCGAGCGTTCTGGGCCGGCGGAGCGGCCGAGGAGATCACGTGGTTGTTGGTGACGATGTATCCCTTGTCGTCGATCACGACGCCCGAACCGGTGCTTCCCTGATCGCCGACGGCAACTTGGATGGAGACAACGGACGGCAGCACCGCGTCGGCGACCTTCGCGACGTCGGATTGCGGCTGTTCACCCCCGCCGGATTGCACCAACGTGACGTGCGAACTGGTGAGGGAACTTCGGTCGGCAGTGATCACCGTCGCGAGCAGTCCGCCCACCAGGGCAATCACAAGTGCCATTCCGGCGAGTGCAGCCAGCGCGGATGGCGCGACCTTACGCCCGAACAGTACGTCTCGGACATCCAGTTTCGTTGCGGGAGGCAAACTTTCGGGTTGGGTTTCCTGCGCGGGTGAACCAAGAGCCACCGACGACGCCGGATCACGCCACGGGTCGTTCGGGACTTCGTCTTCGGGTTCGGATTCCGTGTCGGCTTCGGGATCACGACCGATGGATTCCGTGGCGCCCTCGGGGCGACCGAACGCCTCTGCGAGAACCGGATCGGGCGAACCGACTACAACACCGGGCGTCTGCACGCTCCGGGCAGCTGCCTGGGAGAAGGAACCGTCGACGCCGCTCGGCCTACTGAATGCCTGCTGCGACGCCGGATCGATCTGCGGCCGATACACCGGGCGGGGTTCCAGAACAGGCGCGTCTGCCGGTCGATCCACCGAACCGTTTGCCGAAGTAACCGAACCGTTCGCCGAAGTATCGGTATCCACGCCGGAATGCCCCCTCTGTCCGTCAGTCACGCGTTCCAGTATCACTGATCGGCGGATGCACGGCGTCGCTGACTGGGCCGAAAGGACAGGTCATTTACGCCAGCGGCGTGAAAGGCGTTTGCCGATAGCGCCGAAACCGGCGTCCGATCCCGGTGAGGTATCGGCAGTATTGCTGGTGCAGGTCGGAATTGCGCTGAGCAGTCCGACAAGCGACAGTGGCATCGTCATCTCGCCGCTCCGCCGGAGCGCACCACGGGCCTGTTGCTGTGCATCGACTGCAGCCGCGCATTCAGCACACAGGGAGATGTGGTGTGAGGCCCGAAGGTAGGCCTGCATGCGAAGTTCTCCGTCGACGTAGGCGGCAATTGCCTCACTTGCCAGGTGTTCGGTCGAACCGAACTGGCGGGGTGCCCGCGCCTCCGTCATTCGTCCCTCCAGATGATTGACCAACGTTCCCCCGTCAGACGCCGACACGTTCGGAATCACCGGCGCGTTGTGCTGCTGCCAGATGATCGCGAATCGCTTGTCGTCCACGGTGGATACGGCTCCGAACCGTTCCGAGCTTGACTCCCAGTGTGGCACCGATTTCCTCGTACGACAGACCTTCGATGTCACACAGCACAACAGCGGCACGGAAATCCGGTGCCAAGGAGTCCAGTGCGGCCTGAAGATCGGCGTCGAGACGGGCGTCGTGGTAAATCTGCTCGGGGTCCGGACCGGCCGACGGTACGCGGTCGTAGTCCTCCGGGAGCGCTTCCATGCGGATGCGGTTGCGTCGGCGAACCATGTCGAGGAACAGGTTGGTCGTGATGCGGTGGAGCCAGCCTTCGAACGTGCCCGGCTGGTAGTCGGAGAGGGAACGGAACACACGAATGAACGTGTCCTGGGTCAGATCTTCTGCGTCCTGCGCGTCGCCTGACAGGCGGTACGCAAGGCGGTACACGCGGTCACCGTGTTGGCGGACGAGTTCGTCCCACGACGGCATGGCCGACTTCTCACCCGTTGCGTCGAAAACAGCAGTACCGATCAATTCGGAATCCACAGCCGATTCCGTCGTCATTACTTCCGACTCTCGAGGGCGAGGCTCGTCGTTGATCTGGAAAATAAGTGGATCCTCCTGGTCTTTTCGCACCGCGCGGTCAGCTCACGTGATGATTCGAACAACCGAACACCGAGGCGTTTTGTTCCCGGATCACCTTTGATCAGCTCATCCATCGCCGCCGGATGTTCCGTGCACTTCCGGCGATGTAGATACCCTCTCGCACCGCGGTGTGCATGCCATATGAAGAGGCTGAGGGATTCCTGAGAATCTGTCAGGGTGCGCGCCTTGCAGCGTCAATGCGACCGGCCCGATAACCTCATGAGCGTGACCCACGCCGAACAGATACTCCGCCACGTCGAGGACGTTGTTTCCGAGGACGAGATTTTTACCGCGGCGCGGGACCGAGCGTTGGACCTCGGCACCGCACCCGTGACGCCCGCAGTCGGCGCGACACTGGCGATGTTCGCCCGCATGCTCGGCGCGAGGACGGCGGTCGAGGTCGGTACAGGAGCCGGTGTGAGCAGCCTGTGGTTGCTGCACGGTATGCGCGACGACGGTGTCCTGACCACTATCGACAGCGAACCCGAGCATCAGCGCGCAGCCAAATTGACGTTCCGTGAAAGTGGAATCGCTCCCGCTCGCACCCGGTTGATCAACGGCAATGCACTCGACGTGTTGCCGCGCCTCGCCGACGGTGGATACGACTTGGTCTTCGTCGATTGCACCCCGGTCGATCAGCCGCACTACGTGCGTGAAGGTATCCGGTTGCTGCGTCCGGGCGGTGTGATCGTGCTGCACGACGCTCTTGCGGGTGGTCGCGTCGCCGACCCGTCGGCCCGTGATGCCACGACGGTGGCCGTCCGCGAAGCCGCCAAGGCCATCGCGGACGACAAGCGTCTGGTTCGGGTGTTGCTTCCGCTCGGTGAAGGACTGCTCTGCGCTAGCAAGCTCTAGCTAGATCCAAACGCCTTTACCGATTGCGACGACTCCACCGGAGCTGATCGCAAATCGTTCGCGGTCTCGTTCGAGGTCGACGCCGATGATTTCGCCGTCACCGACAACAACGTTCTTGTCGAGGATGGCGCGGCGCACGACTGCTCCCTTGCCGATGCGCACTCCTGGCATCAGGACGCTTCCTTCGACGGTGGCGCCGTCCTCGATCATCACGTTCGAGCTGAGAACCGAGTTGCGCACCGTGGCGGCGGACAGGATCGATCCGGCGCCGACTATCGACTCCTGAGCGAGGCCGCCCTTCACGAACTTGGCCGGTGCCAGGTTCTCGGTGGCGCCGCGGATGGGCCAGCGGCGGTTGTACAGGTTGAAGATGGGGTGGACGGAGACGAGGTCCATGTGTGCGTCGTAGAAGGCGTCGAGGGTGCCGACGTCGCGCCAGTAGCCGCGGTCGCGGTCGGTCGCTCCTGGAACGACGTTGTCCTTGAAGTCGTATACCGAGGCTTCGCCGGCTGCGACGAGGGCGGGGATGATGTCGCCGCCCATGTCGTGATCGGAATCGGAGTTCTCGGAGTCTGCGCGGATGGCGTCGACCAATACCTTGGTGGTGAACACGTAGTTACCCATGGAGGCAAAGGTGGAATTGGGGTCGTCTGGGGTGCCGGGCGGATGAGCCGGCTTCTCGAGGAACTGCGTGATGCGCCCCGACTCGTCGCTGTCGATGCAACCGAAGGCAAACGCCTCACTACGCGGCACCCGGATACCGGCGACGGTCACTCCGGCACCGGAGTCGATGTGGTGCTGCACCATCTGCTCGGGGTCCATGCGGTACACGTGGTCGGCGCCGAACACCACGATGTACTCGGGGTCTTCGTCGTAAACGAGGTTGAGCGACTGCAGGATTGCGTCGGCGCTGCCGGTGTACCAGCGCGGCCCGAGTCGCTGCTGCGCCGGGACCGGGGTGATGTACTCACCCGCAAACCCGGACAACCGCCACGTCTGCGATATATGTCGGTCGAGTGAATGCGACTTGTATTGCGTGAGCACACAGAGACGCAGATAGCCCGCGTTCACCAGGTTGCTCAACACGAAGTCGATCAGTCGATAGGCGCCGCCGAACGGCACCGCTGGTTTAGCTCTATCCGCCGTCAGCGGATAGAGACGTTTGCCCTCGCCCCCGGCGAGGACGATTCCAAGCACATGCGGCTGGCTTCTCACACGCTTAACCTATCCGCACTCCGGTAGTCCCGCTAGCGAAGCGGTCCGCGACACTCTCGAAGTGCGCCGGCCGGTAGCCGGATCGACCACGGGCGGTTAGGTTTAGCCGGTGCGAGTCGCGATGATGACCAAGGAATACCCACCGGAGATCTACGGCGGTGCAGGCGTGCACGTCACCGAGCTGGTCGCTCAGTTGAAACGGCTCGTCGACGTCGACGTTCACTGCATGGGAGCGCCGCGCGACGACGCGATCGTCCACTCCCCCGATCCCGCGTTGGACGGCGCCAACCCCGCGTTGACAACGCTGTCCACCGAGCTTCGGATGGCTGCGGCCGCAAGCGGTGTCGATATTGTCCATTCCCATACCTGGTACACCGGACTGGCCGGACATCTGGCGTCGGCGCTCTACGACGTCCCCCACATTCTGACCGCGCATTCGCTCGAACCCCGGCGTCCGTGGAAGGCCGAGCAGTTGGGCGGCGGCTACCGCGTCTCGTCGTGGTCCGAGCGCACGGCCGTGGAGCATGCCGACGCTGTCATCGCGGTCAGTGCCGGGATGCGCGCCGACGTCCTCGACGCGTACCCGTCGCTCGATCCGAGCCGTATCCATGTGGTTCGCAACGGGATCGACACGAGTGTGTGGCATCCCGGTCCGGCCGGAACCGGCGAAGCGTCTGCGTTGACGGCGATCGGCGTCGATGTCAGCCAACCGATCGTGGCGTTCGTCGGCCGCATCACACGTCAGAAGGGCGTCGGCCATCTGATCGCGGCGGCACACGATTTCGACCCGTCCATCCAGCTTGTCCTGTGTGCTGGTGCTCCCGATACACCGGAAATAGCGGCCGAGACGGAGCAGGCAGTAGCGGCCCTCGCCGCGCACCGCGGCAACGTGTTCTGGGTTCGCGAGATGCTGCCCACCGAACAGATCCGCGAAATACTTTCGGCCGCAACAGTCTTCGTTTGCCCGTCGGTGTACGAGCCGTTGGGGATCGTCAACCTCGAAGCCATGGCCTGCGAAACCGCTGTTGTCGCTTCGGATGTGGGCGGAATCCCCGAGGTGGTCGACGACGGCGTGACCGGGCGACTCGTCCACTACAACGCGTACGAGCCTGCTGCCTTCGAGGAATCCTTGGCCGCGACGGTCAACGAGGTTGTTGCCGACAAAACGGGTGCCGACGCGATGGGGCGGGCCGGCCGGGTCCGCGCCATCGAGCATTTCTCGTGGGCCGAGATCGCCAGACAAACCATCGACGTCTACGACGACGCGATCAGACGCCGCGGTTGACCTTGCGGTAACTGGAGATCGTCGCAGACGCGGTGATCGGTGTGAGTTCGGGCAGTTCCGCTACCGAGGCTTCGAGTTGCTGCGCCGTAAGGTGCCGCGCGGAAGGCCCCATGCCCACCAGATCGAGAACCTCGTCGTGCGTGAGGTGCATGGTGAACTCGACACCCTCGGAGTGTTCGCGCTCGAACAGTCCGGCCATGGACGATCCGAGCCGTTCCACTTTCTTGTCGTCGACGCGAACCATGCCGAGCAACTCGATCAGCTCACGCAGATGCCTGTCCGTGGGCGTGAGAACCACGAGAACGCCCTCGTCGGCCAGAACGCGGTGGGACTGCTCACCGTTGCGCGGAGCGAACACACAGAGCACGTGAGAGATAACGCCGTCACGAATGGGCAAGGGCTTCCACACGTCCGCGACGATCGACCCGATTCTGTCGTGGACCTTGGCTGCTCGCCGGGCCGCGAATTTCGAGACATCGAGGGCGATACCCCGAGAATCCGGGAGTCCGCTGATCACATGCTCGAGATATTGTCCTGTGCCGGAACCGATTTCGACAATCCGCGCCGGGTCGACACCCCCTGAGCGAGCACACGCCGCCGTAACCGCTTCCATCAGCGGATCAAAATGCCCACTACCGAGCAGCCTGGATCTGGCCGCAATCATCTCGGCGCTGTCGCCGGTGAATTTGGTGGACCCACCGCTGATCAGGGAAACGTAGCCCTGCCTGGCGATGTCGAATCGGTGGCCTCGGGCACATTCGAGGGCGCGGTCGATCAGATCGAGTTCAAGACTGCACTGCTGGTCCACATAGCACTGCGGGCACGCCAGCAGATCGATCACTTCGGCAAGCACACAACTGCCCTTCCGGCTCGACTCGTACACGCGCCCAGACCAACACACACTTCAGGCCCCGCACCGAAGATCGGTTGCGGAGCCTGGGTGCATTTCCTACCTGGACCCGACTAGCTGGTGACGTTTGTAAGTTCCACACCCAGCGCAGCAGCTTCATCCGGGGTCAGCTCGACGACAAGGCGTCCGCCACCCTCGAGTGGAACCCGCATGACGATTCCTCGTCCCTCTTTGGTTGCTTCGAGGGGACCGTCCCCGGTCCGGGGCTTCATGGCCGCCATCCTCTGCTCCCTCCAGATCTGCGCTGCACTTCACTGCGCGTCGACAAACGGTGCGCCCCGCCAACGATCAGCGAGGCTCGTAGCCTCCATTGTTCCCTATCCGCCCCGGAACCGGGAATCTGAGTCACATTTACGCGTGTCCGCACTACTACGGCACTACCGGTGGAACCCAACATTCGGCAATGTGATCGTCAACCATTCCGGTGGCCTGCATGAGCGCATATGCCGTGGTAGGGCCGATAAACTTGAAGCCCAGCCGTTTGAGTTCCTTGGCCATGGCGGTTGATTCTTCGGTGATAGCGGGAACGTCTGCAATTGAAGCGAGTCGTGCGGTGCGGCGGGGCGGTGCAAACGACCAGAGCAACGCATCAAGATCCAATTCCGGTGAATTCACGAGAACCCGCGCATTGGAAATTGTTGCCTCGATTTTGGCCCGATTGCGAATTATCGAGGAATCCGCGAGCAAGCGGTCAACGTCCGCTTGGCCGTATTCGGCGACTTTCCCGGGAACAAATCCGTCGAAGGCCGATCGGAAAGCCTCACGCTTTCGCAAAATCGTGATCCACGACAAACCTGATTGAAATGCTTCGAGCGCGAGTCGCTCGAACAGGGCGTCACGACCGTGGAGGGGTTGCCCCCATTCCTGGTCGTGGTAATCGCGGTACAGCGTGTCTCCAGGTGATTCGATCACCCAGTCGCAGCGAACAACTCCGTCAGACATCGTCCGGGCGCTCACTCACGGCCGCCGCCTCCGAGTCACTCACGGCCGCCGCCTCCGAGCCACTCACGGCCGCCGCCTCCTGGCCCTCCACTTCTGGGGCAGCATCCGACCTTGCTTCCAATTGCGCACGGAGAGAGTCGATTTCCATCCCGAGCCGATGCAGGGCCCAATCCACTTCACTGGCCTTGTACCCGCGCAGAACCTGCTGAAATCGCAATGCGTCGACGTCGGCGCTTGTCACACCTTCCGCGGGAAGCACAGCCGCTGTGGTGCCGGGAGGAAGCGGCGGCAGTTCTTCCGAGCGCCCGAATACTGCACTCGCGGCAAGGAAAATCATCCCGCCGACAAGCGCCATGACAATCAGGTACAGGAGGATCGTCAACATGACCCGATACTCCCATATACGTTCCGCTGCGGTCAGACCCCCGCGCTGCGGATAATCGAATTCATCGGCGGACGGTCGAGCAGCGACACCTCGGTGGTAGCCGGTGCAAACGAATCACCGTCGACCAGGAACTGCGTCAATCCGGCGCCGGAATCCTCGATGCCACAGCGCCGCAGCATCGTCCCGATGATCTGCCGGCTCATCACGCCCAGATCGGCAAGCGGCCGATTACGGTGTTTCCGGACACCGAGATTGACCTGACCGATCGCGCTGAGCCCCAGGGTGTCGTAGGTGTCGAGCAACAGCCCGATCTCGACTCCGTAGCCGGGTGCGAACGGCACGGCGGAGAGCAGCTCCCGGGTTCCGGCGTACTCACCGCCCAGTGGTTGCAGAACGGCCGTGAGTTCTGGTCGCAGGGCAGCCAGCATCGGCCGCGCCACCAACTCGGTGACCCGCCCACCACCGTTGGCGTCTTCTGTCCCGCTGACGCGCAACGGACGCCGATAGTACCCCTTCACCAGGTGAATACCGTCGACGGTGAGCAATGGACCCAACAGCTTCGGAACAAACGCCGGGTCCGGATTGATGAGATCGGAATCCACGAACGCAATCAGATCACCCGTGGTGGCCGCGATGGAGCGCCACAGGACTTCGCCTTTGCCGGCTGCGGGAGGGAGCGACGGCACCGCGGACTCGCGGCTGATCACCCGTGCGCCTGCGGCCCGTGCCCGCTTCGCGGTGCGGTCGGTAGACCCGGAATCAAGGACGACAAGTTCGTCCACCAACCCGCCGAGCAACGGATGAATGGTGTCGACCACCGATGCGACGGTCTCCTCCTCGTTGAGCGCCGGAAGCACCACGGAGACGGTGCGGCCTGCTTTGGCCCGCTCGAGTTCCTCGACCGTCCAACTGGGGTGATCCCAGCTGTTGGCTTCGGACCACGTGCGCGTGGACCCAGTGCCGGTAATGCTCATGCCAGCCCCCGAACTGTTCGAACAGGGGCGCGTCGGCCCTGAATTGCCGCCACCATGTCGACCACGCGGCGCGTAGATGCCACCTCGTGCACCCGGAACACTCGGGCACCGCCCGCCGCGGCCATTGCTGTCGCTGCCAATGTTCCCTCCAGCCTCTCGGAAAGCTCTACCCCCAGAGTCTCCCCGATAAAGTCCTTATTGCTCAGCGCCATCAGCACTGGCCACCCGGTGTTTACAAGAATGTCCACTTTTCGCAACAACTCGAGCCCGTGAAAGGTGTTCTTGCCGAAGTCGTGGGTCGGATCGATCAGAATCGCATCGCGTGGCACGCCTAAGGCAAGGGCTCGTTCGGCGGCGGTGACAACCTCGCTCACCACATCGGCAACCACATCGGTGTATCGGACGCGGTGCGGACGCGTCCGCGGCACCGCACCGCCGGTGTGTGAACACACGATGCCCGCACCGGTTTCAGCAGCGACCATCACCAATTCCGGATCGGCGCCGGCCCAGGTGTCGTTGATCAGATCGGCACCTTCCTTACGCGCGAGACGGGCGACGTCGCTGCGCCACGTGTCGATGCTGATCAACAAATCCGGGAACTTGTCCCGGATCGCCGCGACAAAGGGAATGACGCGCCTGATCTCCTCGTCGGTGTCGACCAGATCGCCGGGGCCGGCCTTCACTCCCCCGATATCGACTAGATCGGCGCCTTCGTCGACCGCCCGATCCACCGCAGCCATCGCGGCAGAATCCGAGAACGTCGCACCTTTGTCATAGAACGAGTCGGGTGTTCGGTTGACGATCGCCATGACCAATGCACGGTCGACCGCGACCGGTCGACCGCACAGAGTGGGCGCCGGATCTGACTGCGCGGATGAACCGGCCAATGAAGACATGCCTTTCATACTGGCATGACGGAACGCGGTCTAGCCCTTGGGTACCGAGCCTGCGGCCACCTCGTCGACGTAACCGTCGTACGAATCGCTGTAGCCGCTCTCACGGCCGGCGAGGACGTGCAGGGTGTCTGCGCCGACGTCGTATCCGTCGTTGCGCAACTCCACCTTGCGCGATTTGAACGTGCTGGTGTGTTCGAGGGAGTCGACGATGCGAACGAACAGCGGCACGGCGTAGCTGGGAAGCTTTCCGTACAAATGGGTGGCGATGTCACCGCCGTCGAAGGAATGACCGTCGCGCAGGGTCACTGCTGCCATACCGGCCCGCCCGTCGGTACCCGGGATCTCGACGCCGTAGACGACGGCCTCTTCGATCACCGGATGTGAACTGAGCGCACCCTCGACCTCGGTGGTCGCGACGTTCTCGCCCTTCCAGCGGAATGTGTCACCGAGTCGATCGACAAAGGCCACATGGCTCCACCCCTGCTTGCGCACGAGGTCGCCGGTGTCGAACCAGGTGTCACCGTCCTTGAAACCACCCCGCACCAATTTGCTGTTGGTCGCGGCTTCATCGGTGTACCCGTCGAACGGAGCTCGGTCGGTGACTTTGGAAAGCAGTAGTCCAACGGACCCCGTCGAGACTTTGCGCAACCGTCCATCCGGACCACGCAACGCCTTACCGGTTTCCTCGTCGAATTCGACGACGGCATGCGGCAACGGGCAGATTCCGGCGGTCCGATCGACGTTGAGCGCGTTCACAAAGGCGATGTTGCATTCGCTTGCACCGTAGAACTCGGCAACTCGCGCGATACCGAAACGCTCCGTGAATTCCTTCCAGATTTCCGGCCGCAGCCCGTTTCCGACCATCAGTTGAACGGAATTGTCACGGTCGGTGGGCTTCTCGGGCTGATTGAGCAGGTACCGGCACAATTCTCCGATGTAGGTGAAGGCCGTGGCTTTGTTGAGCGCGATATCGTCCCAGAATCGTGACGCCGAGAACTGCCGGCCGATGGCAAGCGTCGCACCCGAAGCCAGCACCGAAGACAACGACACCGTCAAAGCATTGTTGTGATAGAGCGGCAAGCAGCAGTACAGCGTGTCGGACGGACGTAACCGAACACCCATGAGCCCGAGACCGGACATCGACTTGAGCCAGCGGAAGTGAGTCATCAAGCTGGCCTTGGGCATTCCGGTAGTACCCGAGGTGAAAATGTAGAACGCTTTTTCCTTCGCAAGAATCTGGGCCGTCACAGCCAGATTGGTTGCGTCGGCCGTTTTTGCCAGGTCGTCGAGCTCGCTGACCAGAAGTTGCGGCGGTCCGGTAAACCCTTCCGGCAATGATTCGAGCGCTTCTTCGCTCGCATCGGCGACAACAAGCACGCGTGCGCCGAGCAGCGTAAGACTGTGTGCAAGAACATCATCACGCTGGTTGTAATTCAGCATTCCCGCTGCCGCACCGAGTTTGACGGCAGCCAAGGCGATCAGCAGCGATTCCGGAGTGTTCTTGCCGAGGATCGCCACGACGTCGCCGCGTTGGACGCCGCGCGTGCGCAACACGTCGGCATATCGGTTGACCTGCGCGTTGGCGTCGTCGTAACTTGTTGCATGGCCTTCGAACCGGATGAACGGACGAGTCGGATGCGCTGCGGCGTTCTGCTGGAGAATGAGTCCGATAGACATCGCGGCCGAAGGCTTGCGCAGCAGGCCGGACGCCCCCTTCAGGAGTATCGGCACCTCGGTGATCATCGACGGGAGTTTCGCCGCCAGATCCAGCATGCCAACTTTGTCGCGTGCTTCCGAACTCATGTCTCCCCAATCACGTATCCGGCGACTCGACGGCCACCCCCGGGGTCACCTTACTCCACGGTAAGGTGACCCGTCACGCACTTGGTCAGGAGCTCACACAAGCGTCGAGCGCGGCCTCGACATCAGTCCTGACCAGCAACGTATCCAAAGCTTTCCGGCCCACAAACCCCGTGCCGTCCAATTTGTCCAACCATTCGAGCAGTCCGGTGTAGTGCCCCACCGGATCGAGCAGGACCACAGGCTTGCTGTGCATCCCGAGGTAGCCGGCGGTCCACGTTTCGAACAACTCCTCCAACGTCCCGATACCGCCGGGCAAGGTGATGAACGCGTCCGCGTTGTCTTCCATCAACTGCTTGCGCTGACGCATCGTGTCGGTGACGATCAACTCGTCCGCGTCGACGTCCGCAACTTCCTTGTGCACCAACGCCTTCGGGATGACGCCGACGGTCCACGCGCCCGCAGCCCGAGCCGACTCCGCGACAGCACCCATCATCGAGACGTTGCCACCACCAGAAACCAACTGCCACCCACGTCGACCGATCGCGGTGCCCACCTCTGCGGCCAAAGCCAGGAACGACTCGTCCACCGGACCCGACGCACAGTAGACGCAGATCGAGTACTTCTTGTCGGAATCGGTCACCATTCTTCTTCTTTCCCCAGATCTGCGGCCTCGTCGACGCCTAGATTGGCTTCGGCGACTATCCGGACTGCTTCTTCCACACTGTCGGTGACGTGCAGCAGGTTCACATCACCTTCGGAGATCTTTCCGTCATGCTCGAGTGTGTTTCGGATCCACTCGACCAATCCGGACCAGTACTCCGTGCCGAACAGGACGATCGGGAAGCGCGTGACCTTGTGGGTCTGCACCAAAGTAAGAGCTTCGAACAATTCGTCCAGCGTTCCGAAGCCGCCAGGCAAGCAGATGAAAGCCTGCGAGTACTTTACGAACATCGTCTTGCGGGCAAAGAAGTACCGGAAGTTGATGCCGAGGTCGACCCACTCGTTGAGCCCCTGCTCGAACGGCAACTCGATGCCGAGTCCGATCGAGTAGCCACCGGCCTCGCTGCAACCGCGGTTGGCGGCTTCCATGACTCCCGGCCCACCACCGGTGATGACGGCGTACCCGGCTTCGGCCAACGCCGTTCCCAGCTCACGGCCTGCCTGGTATTCGGGATGATCGAGAGCGGTGCGTGCCGAACCGAACACGGTGACCGCACGAGGGACCTCGGCGAGCGCCCCGAAACCTTCGATGAATTCGCTCTGGATGCGCAGCACACGCCACGGATCGGTATGGACCCAGTCGGTGGGGCCGCGCTTGTCGAGCAGACGCTGGTCCGTGGTGGTTTTCTCATCCTTGCGTTTGCGTCGGAGTTGAACAGGACCGCGGTGCTTGATCGACGAACTGTGCTTCTTGGAGGCTGAATTCTTCTCTGGTGCCATGCACGCAAGGCTAACGCTCAGGCCGACAAATACTTCCTCAGCACGGCCGCGACGTCGGTGATCTGCTGCACCGGGACGTGCTCGTCACGCTTGTGCGCCAGGTTCGGATCGCCGGGGCCGTAATTCACCGCGGGAATACCGAGAGCCGAGAATCTGGACACATCGGTCCAGCCGTACTTGGCCCGGAACTGTCCGCCAGCAGCCTCGATCAACGCAGCCGCCGACGGGTTCGCCAGGCCAGGCAGAGCGCCGGGCGACGAGTCCGTGATCTCGAATCCGAGATCCAAGCCGTCGAATACTTCCCGCACGTGAGCCTCGGCCTGGGCCTCACTGCGATCAGGTGCAAATCTGAAGTTGACGTCCATCTCGGCTGCGTCCGGCACCACGTTCCCCGCGACGCCGCCGGAGATCCGCACGGCCGAGAGTCCCTCCCGGTAGACACAACCGTCGATATCCACCGAACGCGGCGAATAGGCCGACATCCGCTCCAACGCGGTACCGAACTTGTGAATCGCGTTGTCCCCCAACCAGGACCGGGCCGAATGCGCCCTGGTACCTGACGCGGTCAAGCGCACGCGCATCGTTCCCTGACACCCGGCCTCGATGAACCCGGCCGTCGGCTCGCCCAGAATCGCGACATCCGCCGCAAGCCATTGCGGGATCTCGCGTTCGATCCGTCCGAGGCCGTTGTAGGCGGCGGCGATTTCCTCGCAGTCGTAGAACACCAGCGTCAGGTCGTGGGCCAAGTTCTCGATCGTCGCCGCAAGGTGCAGGAACACGGCGTCGCCGGATTTCATGTCCACGGTTCCGCACCCGTGTAAAATGTCACCCTCGCGGCGAGACGGAACATTGTCCGCAATCGGAACTGTGTCGAGATGACCGGCAAGCATCACCCGACTCGGCAATCCGCGCGACGTCCGGGCCAGAACCGCATTGCCGTTGCGAATGATCTCGAAGCCGCTGGTCTGCTCGCGCAACGCAACCTCGACGGCGTCCGCGATAGCGGATTCGTCGTGGGAAACGCTGGGAATGTCGACCAGAGCGGCCGTCAGATCGATGGGGTCGGAGGCAAGATCGAGGATGCTCACGGCCACCAGCCTAAGCCCGCAGCCAGCGCACCCAGTAATCTCTAGTCCTGTGAGCGCACACGGAGCATCAGCAGTAGGTATCGCCAACGTGACCGCGGACGGTACCGTCCTCGACACCTGGTTCCCCGCACCGGAGCTGGGAACATTCGAGACGACCGGTACCGAGAACGTCGAGGGAACAGACATTCCTTCCGATCTCGCACTGCTGGCGGGAACCGACGAGGCACGCGAGGTTTCGCAGGTCATCGTCCGCACCACCATCGCTGACCTCTCCAAGGCTCCCGTCGACGCGTACGACGTCTACCTGCGCCTTCACCTGCTTTCCCACCGCCTCGTCGCTCCGCACGGCGTCAACCTCGACGGCCAGTTCGGGCTCCTCGCCAACGTTGTGTGGACCAACTTCGGGCCCTGCGCTGTCGAAGGCTTCGAGCAGGTCCGCTCGCGTCTGCGCATCCGCGGCGTTGTCACCGTCTTCAGCGTCGACAAGTTCCCCCGCATGGTCGACTACGTCGTCCCCTCGGGTGTCCGTATCGCCGACGCCGACCGTGTCCGCCTGGGCGCACACCTTGCCTCGGGCACCACTGTCATGCATGAAGGCTTCGTGAACTTCAACGCCGGCACACTCGGTAACTCCATGGTCGAAGGCCGCATCTCCGCAGGCGTTGTCGTCGACGACGGGTCCGATGTGGGTGGTGGCGCATCCATCATGGGCACCCTGTCCGGTGGCGGCAAGGAAACGATCTCCGTCGGCAAGCGTTGCCTCCTCGGCGCCAACGCCGGACTCGGCATCTCCCTCGGCGACGACTGCGTCCTCGAAGCCGGTCTGTACGTCACCGCAGGCACCAAGGTCACCGGCCCCGACGGAACCGTTGTCAAGGCATTGGCACTGAGCGGCAAGTCCAATCTGCTGTTCCGTCGCAACTCGGTTTCGGGTGCCGTCGAGGTCGTGCCGTGGAAGGGCACCGGCGTCGAACTGAATGCCGCACTTCACGCCAACGACTGATGAGTAATACCGACGCCCCCGAAGAAACGACCACCGCTCTCGGCCAGGGTCTCAAGGTCCGCCATCTGACGATGATGGGCCTGGGCTCCGCCATCGGAGCCGGCCTGTTCCTCGGAACGGGCGTCGGTATCGCGACGGCCGGTCCCGCGGTCCTACTGTCCTACATCATCGCGGGCGCCGTAGTCGTCTTCGTGATGCGAATGCTCGGCGAGATGGGTGCTGCGATTCCCGCCAGTGGTTCGTTCTCGCATTACGCGCGCCTCGGGATCGGCGAGTGGGCCGGTTTTGTGATGGGCTGGCTCTACTGGTTCATGCTCATCATGGTTCTGGGCGCCGAGATCACCGGGGCGTCCGCCATCGTCAACGAATGGCTGCCGTCGATACCGCAATGGATGATCGCGCTGGTCTTCGTAGTGTTCTTTGCCATCGTGAACCTGGCCAAGGTCAGTAACTTCGGCGAGTTCGAATTCTGGTTCGCGGCAATCAAAGTCACCGTCATCATCGGCTTCCTGATCATCGGCGTATTGCTGGTGTTCGGCCTGCTTCCCGATACTGACCCGGTGGGAACCTCGAACCTCTTCGGCCAGGGCGGGTTCATGCCCAACGGGTTCTCGGGCGTCGCTGCCGGCCTTCTTGTTGTTGCCTTCGCGTTCGGCGGTATCGAAATCGTCACCATCGCCGCGGCGGAATCGGAGAATCCGGAACGCTCCATCGCGCTCGCCGTCCGCAGCGTCGTCTGGCGTATCAGCGTCTTCTACATCGGCGCTATCTCGATCATGGTGTTGGTTCTGCCGTGGAACGATCCCGATCTCGAGACAAGTCCCTTTGTCTCCGTCCTCAATCTGGCCAACATCCCCGGTGTTGCCGGGTTCATGGAACTTGTTGTGGTTGTTGCCTTGCTGTCGGCTTTCAACGCCAACATCTACGGCACCTCACGCATGGCCTTCTCTCTGTCACGACGCGGCGACGGCCCCGCATTCATGGCCAAACTCTCGAACACGGGAGTTCCGACCAATGCGGTATTGCTGTCCGTGTTCTTCGGCTTCGTCTCCGTCATGCTCAACTGGCTTCTGCCAGACGACCTCCTCGGCATCCTGCTCAATGCAGTCGGCGCCGCATTGCTCGTCATCTGGATTTTCATCGTGATCTCCCACCTTCGGCTGCGGAAGCAACTCGAAGCCGAAGGCAAACTGACCATCCGCATGTGGCTGTTCCCATACCTGAGTTACGCCACACTGGCGATGCTCGGAGCGTTTGTTGTCCTCATGCTGTTCGACGAAGACGCCCGGGATCAGTTGATCTCGACGGCAGTCCTTTTTGCGGTGATCGCCGCGCTCGGATACGCAAACTCGCGGTGGCGCAGGACCAAGGCGCTCGCAGAAACCAGTTAGCTGACTCCCGAGTTACGCGAATCTGGAAACGAACCGCCGCTGCCACGGAGTTTCCACTGCTCGTCGCGAATAGTGTTCGCGCACGTAGGCAACCGCTCCCTCGGCGGCAACACCATCGAGCACCGTCAGACAAGCCAACGCTGTTCCCGTACGACCGAACCCACCGCCACACGCAATCTCCACCCGTTCGGTTTCGGATCGCAGCAAGAGCTCCTCCAGGGCACGCCGAAACTCCGGGCGATCGCTTGGCAGCCAGAAGTCGGGCCAGCGTATCCATCGGCTTTCCCATTCAAACGAAGACGGTTGACGCGCTTGTGCATACAACCCGAAATCGGGCAGTGGCCCGTCAGGTAGTGGATTGCGCAATCCCCTACCCCGAACCAGTCGTCCCGACGGCAGCGGCATCACTCCATCGGCAGCCACATCCCACAAATTCATTCGAGCTCCTTGTTGCAGTGATCGCCACACTCGGACATGCAAACTCGCGGTCGCGCAGGCCTACCGGAATGATTCCAACAGGTCGTCCGATGCCTGTCGCTCCGTTGTAGACGATGTACCGACAAATTCAGTGGAGGAGAATCGACAGAAAACGCCGCCCGCCGGCAGCGACGTCGGCATCGTGGTACCTGTTGTCGGAGGTTGGTACGTCGGCCGGCAATTCGACAGTTCGTAGATCTGATCGTCGGACAACAGTATTCGATGTTCGGTACTGCCGACCGACGTCAATTCTTTGACAGCGGCCAGGCCACCGGGTTTCGGCAGTCCACACGAGTCGGAGGGATACCCCGGCCGTACTGCGCGGCCTCGGTCGTCGACCAACCAGAATTCCTCCAGCACGGCCAAGCTGTAGTTGTCGCCGCAGCCGGGAAACCCGGTCCTGTGCGAGGACGAGCGGTTCAGCAGTTCCACCGCCCGACCGAAATCGCCCTCCCAACGGTGCTCAGAGAAGCTGACGGTTCGGTCGGCCGCCACGTCGCCGCTGACAATCGGGTCGCACGTGACAGCCGCGACGGGTACAAAATCGTCCGGAACCGTCGCCCTTGGTGTCGCCTGGAGTGGGCCGATGGGATACGGGGTTGCGCACTCCAGAGTCTCGGCGTCGACGATTACGGCAACAGGACGGTCAGGGGTGGTCAGCTGCCAGATGCCGGCGACAGCGAGTACAACGATCATGATTGCGAACCATCGGCGGAGCATGAGGACACCGTATCGGTCCCAATCTGCGGCGCACGTCAATGTCCTTGAGCCAAAGACCTTCTTTCTGGTCAAAGCTATTGCGCAGGTGGATGTTCGACGGTAACATCGAATGCACGTTCGACATTACCGGGGGGCAATGATGACGACCGCAGTTTCCGACCACACGATTACACAGTTTCGTTCAGTACTGATCGACATGGATCGTTCCGTCGACAATGCAGCACGAGTTGACTTGCTGCGTGCACTCGAGGAACTGAAAGCCAGTTGCGCAGGCGCACAGGCATTGCTAGCTGCTGATCTGGATGCTTCCACTCGCAAAGGCCGTGGTGAACGCGGCGTTCCGGTTGCACATCAAGGTCGCGGAATCAATGCCCAAGTTGCTCTCGCTCGACGCGAATCAGTCTGGTCAGGCACTCAACACCTGAGCCTTGCCCGCGCATTGAACGACGAGATGCCCTACACACTCAGGCTCCTGATCTACGGCGCCATCAACGAGCAGCGGGCCACTATACTGATGCGCGAAACCGCCTGCCTCACAGTCCAAGATCGCGCCGCACTCGATCGCGAGTTCTGCTGCGACGCAGATAACCTGGCCGGCTGCGGAGACCAACAATTGACCGCCAGAATCCGCGCACGCACCGCCGAGGTAGATGCCGAAAGCGTAGTCCGGCGCGCCCGCAAAGCCGTGGGTGACCGCCGGGTGACATCACGCCCGGCCCCCGACACTATGTGCTACCTCAGTGTTCTGCTCCCTGTCACGGAAGGGGTTGCCGTTCACGCCACATTGATGCGAGATGCAGATTCCATCCTCGCGCGTGGCGATGATCGCACTCGCGCTCAGATCATGGCCGATCTCGTCGTCGAGCGAGTCACCGGAATCGGGCGCGCAACGCCCACACCCGTCACAGTGAATCTTGTGATTTCCGACCAAGCACTCTTCGGCGATGCCACAGACCCCGCACACGTCAACGGTTACGGACCTATCCCCGCCGGCATTGCCCGGGAATGGATTGCGCAGTCCGGCAAAGACATCCGGAGACTCTATGCCTGCCCCTCCACGGGAGAGCTGACAGCTATGGAATCCAAGTCCCGAATCTTCCCGAAGGGACTGGCGCAGTTGATCGACCTCCGCGATCGAAGCTGCCGCACGCCGTGGTGCGACGCACCGGTTCGTCATCGCGACCACATTCGCGACCACCAGAGAGGCGGCGCCACCAGCGCAGTCAACGGTGCAGGACTGTGCGCGGCATGCAATTACGCCAAACAGGGATTGGACTGGTACGCGGAAACCGACGATCACGCACCCGGCACCAGGCACTCCTTCACGACCACAACGCCTACCGGCCACCGGTATTCGTCGGTCGCCCCGCCACTTCCGATACCGTGGGTCAGCCCCGAAGCCGCCTAAACAGTCACGCGGGCGAGGCAGATCCGGGCAAGCTCATCGAGTGGCACCGAGAGCACATCGGCGAGTGCGGCAATCGTGACAAACGCCGGCGTCGGCATGCGCCCGGTCTCGATCTTGCGCAGTGTTTCCGGCGAAATCGCGGCGGCCTCCGCCACATCGACAAGCGTGCGACCACCGCGGGCCTGACGCAGATAGGCGCCCAACTGCTGACCGACAGCAAGCTGGGCCGGAGTTAACGGAAGTCGCACCATGCGACCAGAGTACCGTATGGTGGTATTTTAATACCGGCCCGAAAGGAAATTCCTGTGGTGGAACTGAAAACAACCAACGAGATCGAAGCAATGCGCGTCACCGGCGCGTTCATCGCCGAACTACTCGCCGATCTCGCTGCTCGCGCCAAGCCCGGAGTCAATCTCCTCGACCTCGAGCACCGCGCCCGCCACCTGATCGAAGAACGCGGCGCCGTGTCCTGCTACTGGGACTACTCACCGTCCTTCGGACGTGGACCCTTCCGCAACGTCATCTGCCTTTCCGTCAACGACGCAGTGCTGCACGGACTTCCGCACGACTACGTGCTACAGGACGGCGATCTGCTGACCATGGACATCGCGGTCTCCATCGACGGGTGGGTTGCAGACTCGGCGCGCAGTCTCATCGTCGGCGTTCCCCGCGCCGAGGACCAACGCCTCATCGAAGCCACCGAACGTGCCCTCACCGCTGCTATTGCAGTCGCCCGGCCAGGCAATCGCCTCGGCGACATCTCCGCTGCGATCGGCGCTGTCGCAGCCGATTACGGCTACCCCGTCAATACCGAATTCGGTGGCCACGGACTCGGCCGCACCATGCACGAAGATCCGCACATCCCCAACATCGGACGCGCAGGTCGCGGCATGAAACTGCGACGCGGACTGACCCTCGCGATCGAACCCTGGTTCGCTCTCACAACCGACAAGATCATCTTCGACGACGACGGATGGACCATCCGCTCGGCCGACGGATCACGCACAGCGCACAGCGAACACACCATTGCCGTCACCGACGGTGATGCGCTCGTCCTGACGCGCTAAGCGCCGCGGTGAGCCAATGCGTTGACAAATACGCCGGAAATTTCCGACGGATCACGGGCGATGTAGGTGGACCCGCCGGTCACCCGTGAAATGTCTGCCAGCGCAGCCGCATCG
Source organism: Rhodococcus sp. IEGM 1366 (assembly GCF_033142425.1). Taxonomy (NCBI): domain Bacteria; kingdom Bacillati; phylum Actinomycetota; class Actinomycetes; order Mycobacteriales; family Nocardiaceae; genus Rhodococcus; species Rhodococcus sp. IEGM 1366. Next base: position 513,908 of record NZ_JAWLRZ010000006.1, on the reverse strand, counting down.
GCGTCGTCGGTGATTCCGATGGTCACGATGATCACCGGTCGCGCTGGGTCCTGCTCCCGTTCGAGCACGTCGAGCAATTGCTCGCGCGTGATGCTGTCGGGATCCTCGTTAGCACCGTCGGTCAGGATGATCACACTGTTGACCGCGCGCGGGTCGTACGATTCCTGAACTTTCCGAAACGCCGCGAGCGTGGTGTCGTAGAGGCCCGTTGCGCCGCGCTTGAGTTTCGTCAAGGTCTTGGTCTGCTCCGCCATGAGGCTTCGCTGCGTCAGCCCACCAACCATGGTGTCGTAGCGGCGAATCGGAACCAGTTCCTGGTAGTCCTGGGTTCCGTTCATGCCCTGGGAGAAGGCCCAGAGTCCGGCTGCGACACTGTCCGGGAACACCTGGTTGCCGGTGAGCGCGGCAGCTGTCGTGAGGTCCATGCGGGTCTTCCCACCGGCGGCCGGGAAGTCCATCGACGACGACACGTCGATCGCGACGAGAGTACGGATCGGTTTAGCCAACAATGCCCAGGATCCGAGCGTCTTGTCGAGTGCGGCTTGGTCCGGCACCGGCAAGGCCTGGACAGCTCCGACGCCCCCATCTACCTGTCCCTGGCCGGACGGGTCGCGAAAACCGTTGCGAGCCAGTATTTCCTGTGACTCCGGGCTCTCGAAAAGCGTCGCGAGGACTTTTGCTTTCTGCGCCGCGGCGTAATGACGATCGGGCGCCGAGGCACTTACCACCAACGGATAGTCCATCAGCACAGTTCCGGTGGACGGTACCGTCGCGCTGATGGCGGTGTTTGCGAACTGGGTGACCTGCTGTTCGGTCGACACCCCTACCTTGCCGGTAGTGACAAGTTCGGTCAGCATCTTCGCGCCGACAGGCTGGTCCTCGGCGCGCACACTTTCGGCCTGGGCGTGCGGCACCAAAGCTGTGCGAACAGCATCCGCGCCGCTCCCGCTCTCGGCCAGTGCAGCCTGGATCGGGGCGGACGCGATTCCGGTGGACAGCGGATTACCGAGGGCAAGATCGGGCACTTGGAGCACCGACAGCCAGTCGGCAAACTCCTCACCCCCGGATGCCAGCACCACTGGAGACGTCGCGATGGAACCGCCGGCGGCGGCAACCGGACCGGCCGCGGTGAGAGCTGCTTTGCTGATCCACGACGTGGAGTCCGGAATCCACAGATCCGGTGCATCGGCGCCCTTACCCAATCGTCCGACCACGTCGCCTGGCAGTGCTGCTTCGACAACGACGTGCATGCAGTCCGTCTGCTCCGGGGTGGTTCCGGCCAACACCTCGGATATCGACGGCGCTATGGACGGGTCTGCTGCCAGGGTGAAGTCTTCGACGCTGTCGCAGGTATCGGGTTGCACGGACTTGAAGACGACAATTCCGGTGGCAACGAGCGCCAGCGCAACCATCCCGCCGACTGCGTAAAAACCGAATGATCGCCCGCTGTCAGCGCTCGAATGCCGTCCGCCCGCCATGAAACCTGTCCCTCCGATGCCAGTTGCGCACGCAACTGGAGCAAGTCTTACCGGCGGGTAGTGTAGCGAAAAACACAGAAAAACCAACCAAACAAGATTATTCGGGCAGTAACAAGCGCTTTTGCACCTTGCCCATCGCGTTCCGCGGCAGGGTGTCGACAAACCGAATTTCGCGTGGACGCTTGTGCGCGGACAACTGCGCACCCACCAGATCCACGAGGTCCGGTTCTGTGACCTCGGGTGTTGAGGGCCGCCGAACAACCCATGCCACAATCCGCTGGCCGAGGTCAGGATCGGGAACGCCGACCACCGCGACCTCGGCGACACCGGGATGCCCCAGGATGGCCGTCTCGATCTCGCCGGCACCCACTCGGAAGCCACCCGTCTTGATCAGATCGATGGATTCACGGCCGACGATGCGGTGGAATCCCTCCTCGTCGACGACCGCGACGTCACCGGTCTTGAAGAAACCGTCCTCGGTCCACGATTCGGCAGTGGCATCAGGGCGATTGAGGTAGCCGTCGAACAGCATGGGTCCACGAACCTGAAGTCCACCGATGCTCTCGCCGTCGTGAGGCACGTCGTTACCGGCCTCGTCGCGCAACCGGGTCTCGACCCCGCGCACCGGTAAACCCACCCAGCCTGGCCGACGCTCGCCGTCCGCACGGGTGCTGAGGGTCAGCATGGTCTCGCTCATTCCGTACCGCTCGATAGGCGCATGGCCGGTGAGGGCGCGCAGCTTATCGAATACCGGCACGGGCAGCGGTGCGCTACCGGAGACGAGCAGCCGGGCCGAAGCCAACGCCCGCGCCGACGCTTCGTCGTCGGCAATTCGCGACCACACCGTCGGCACCCCGAAGTAGAGGGAGCCGCCGGCATCCGCGTACGCCTGCGGTGTCGGTTTCACAGTGTGGACCAACCGGCTGCCCATTCGTAGTGGTCCGAGCACGCCCAGGATCAGTCCGTGGACGTGAAAGAGAGGCAATCCGTGGACAACGGTGTCTCGGTGTGTCCACTGCCAGGCCTCCGCCAAGGCATCGAGACCTGCGGCAATTGCCTGCCGACTCAGCAGCACACCCTTCGGCGGTCCGGTCGTTCCCGAGGTGTAGAGGACAAATGCAGTGGATTGCGGCGCCGGTTCCGGGTAGCTGTGCCACGAACGGGCGTGCAGACGAACCGGAACCACCGGCAGGCCGACGCACAATTCGTCGGTCTCCCCCAGCCACGCCTGGGCGCCCGAGTCCTTCAGTATGTGTTCACGTTCGGCCGTTCCCGAATCCGGTGGCACAGGCACAACAGTGACGCCTGCGATGAGCGCTCCGACTACCGCCAGGATGGTCTTTGCCGTGGGAGTCGCCAGCACCGCAACACGCTCGGCCTGCGCAACCCGCTCTGCCACCGACGTGGCAGCGCCGAGAATATGGCTGCGCGAGAGAACCGTATCCCCGATGGTGATCGCGTCGTCGACGTCGTCGCCGCGGGCGATGGCAAGGGGATTCAGTGATCGAAGCAGCATTTTGACAGCATCTCACAACGCAGAAATCCCACTGCGTCGCAGCATCACTGTCTGGCCACGACCGAGCGCAGGAAGAACGCAAGATTCGCCGGCCGTTCCGCGAGCCTGCGCATGAAATACGGGTACCACGCGGAGCCGTACGGAACATATGTCCGGACATGCTGCCCCTCGGCAACCAGCCGTGCTTGCTCGGGTTCCCGGATACCGAACAACATCTGGTACTCGAATCGCTCGACACCACGAAACATCCGGGCCGCCGCCGCGATCACCACCGGATCATGCGACGCCACCATCGGGTATCCCGTTCCCCGGCACAGGATATCGAGACACCGCAGGTACGACGCCGTCACATCCTCGCGCCGGATATAGGCCACCGCCTCGGGCTCGTTGTACGCACCCTTGCACAGCCGGATCCGCGCATCATCGAAAGCGAGGCAATCCGATTCGGTGCGCCGCAGGTAGGCCTGCAGGACAGTGCCCAGCCACGGGAAATCGGCGCGCAACGATCGCACGGTCGCGAGCGTCGCATCGGTGGTGGTGTGGTCCTCCGCGTCCACGGTCACCCACACCCCGGCGGACTGCGCTGCCGCGCAAATAGTTCGAGCGTTTTCGGCGGCTACATCGGTATTCAACTCTGCGCCCAACGACGACAGTTTCACCGACACCTCGACCCGCGGTACCGGAGCAAGCGTGCCGGAAAACTTCCCCAATTCCTCGATCAGCAAAAGGTATTCGTGCACGGTTGCCCGCGCCGACCCTGCGTCCGTGACGTTCTCTCCCAGGAAGTCGACGGAGACGTACCGACCGTCGTCGAGTAATCGGCTCACCACCGCTATCGCGTCACTGCGCTCGCGGCCGGCGACAAACCGGTTCACCACTTGACGGCTGAGCGGCGCCCGGGTAATCGCATGCTCACATCGAGGAGAACGAGCGGCCGCCAGGATGACCGGGCGTAGCGAATTGGTAAGCACAGCAGACGGTTTCACGTCTCGTTCCCCTGGTGCGGATATCGGTAGTCCGTCGGAGCGACAAAGGTTTCCTTGACCGTACGGGCCGACACCCAGCGCAACAGGTTGATGGGCGAACCCGCCTTGTCGTTGGTGCCGGATCCGCGGGCGCCACCAAAGGGTTGTTGCCCCACTACCGCTCCGCTCGGCTTGTCGTTGACGTAGAAATTGCCGGCCGTGAATCGCAGTGCGGCGGTTGCCTGAGCTACTGCCGCTCGATCGGCGGCAAAAATCGATCCCGTCAACGCGTATGGCGTCGCAGCATCCACCTCTTCCAGGATCTGGGCAAAGGAATCGTCGTCGTAGACGTGAATCGAGAGGATCGGACCGAAATACTCGTCGGTCATGGCCTGGTCACGTGGATCGTCCACCAGCAGGACCGTCGGCCGTACGAAGTATCCGACGCTGTCGTCGGACTTGCCTCCGACCGCGATCGTGATACCGGCGGTGGCCCCCGCCCGTTCGATTGCCGCCGCACTCTTGTCGAGCGCCCGACGGTCGATGACGGCGCCGCCGAAGTTCTCGAGATCGTTGACGTCGCCGTAGCTGATTGCGTCGACCTGCCCGAGAAAGCCGTCCCGCATCGATGTCCACAGACTTCGGGGGATGTAGGCGCGTGAGGCCGCCGAACACTTCTGACCTTGGTATTCGTAGGCACCTCGGATCAGCGCAGTCGTGAGGATCTCCGGGTCCGCCGAGGAATGCGCAACAACAAAGTCCTTGCCGCCGGTCTCGCCGACCAGACGCGGATAACCTGCATATTTGTCGATGTTCGCACCTACCTGCGCCCACAGTGACTTGAATGTTCGGGTCGAACCTGTGAAGTGAATTCCCGCGAGACGTCGATCCCGCAGTGCCACTGCGGAAATGTCCGGGCCGTCGCCGGTCACCAGATTGATCACGCCAGGAGGCAGACCCGCTTCTTCGAGCAGTTGCAGCGTCAGATACGCCGCCACGCTCTGAGTTGGTGACGGCTTCCAGAGAACGGTGTTGCCCATCAGCGCCGGGGCGGTCGGAAGATTGCCGGCAATCGCGGTGAAATTGAACGGCGTGACTGCGTAGACAAACCCCTCGAGCGGCCGGTAGTCCATCCGATTCCAGACGCCCGGCGACGACTGCGGCTGTTCCTCCAGGATCTGACGCGCGAAGTGCACGTTGAATCGCCAGAAGTCCACCAACTCGCAAGGAGCGTCAATCTCGGCCTGCTGCACCGACTTCGACTGACCCAACATCGTTGCCGCCGCGATCCGCTCGCGCCATGGCCCGGACAGAAGGTCGGCAGCTCTCAAAAGCACGGCAGCTCGGTCGTCGAACGACAGTTCGCGCCAACCCGGCGCTGCTGCGGACGCGGCCTCGATCGCCCGGGCAGCGTCTTCGCCGGTGCCGTTCTGAAACGTGCCGAGGACGTGGGCGTGCCGGTGCGGTTCGACAACATCAACCGACGCACCCGAGCCGCGCACCTCCACTCCACCGATCACATGCGGAATCTCGAGGTGCTCGTCTGACACAGTCCGCAAAGCCGATCGGAGTCTTTTCCGCTCGGGGCTGCCGGGCGCATAGGAATGAACCGGCTCGTTGGCCGGAATCGGAACTGCAGTCACGCCGTCCATGTCGCCCTCCGTAACCGAAAAACGCCTACCTTCAGTATCTCCCCTGGAATGCCCTCGATAGTGTGCGAATACACCCGCAGCGCTCGAATCGAAGGATGGCTCATGACCACACTGAACGACCTGCTCACAAAAATCGGATCACAGTCCATCGAGATCGTCGACCTCACCGCCCCCTTGAGTTCCACCACCCCGGTCCTGTCGCTGCCCGAGCCCTTTGCCAACACGATCCCCGCCAGCCTCGAACCCGTCAGTAATTTCGACGACGCCGGACCGATGTGGAGCTGGAACAATCTGCACACCGGTGAGCACACCGGAACCCACCTCGATGCGCCGACGCACTGGGTGAGCGGCCGCGACGGCCTGAGCGTCGATCAGATCCCGCCGAACCGGTTGATCGGCCCCATCGCCGTCATCGACGTCACCGCCGAGGTCGAGAAGAACGCGGACTTCGTGCTCGAACCCGAGCACATCGAAGCCTGGGAATCAGAGAACGGGCCCCTTCCCGAGGGCGCGTGGCTGATCCTGCGCACCGGATGGGGTTCGCGGGTGGGCGACCCGGAGCGCTTTGCCAACGCCGACGCCGACGGCCCGCACACCCCGGGTATCTCGGCAGCGGCAGCGAAGTGGCTGGCCGAATCGAGTCCGATCAGCGGTTTCGGAGTGGAGACAGTGGGAATCGATGCCGGCGCCGCAGGCGGTTTCGAGCCGATATTTCCGGCGCACTACTACCTGTTGGGCAACAACAAATACGGACTCACCCAGTTGCTGAATGTCGACAAGCTGCCGACACTCGGCGCCGTGCTGGTTGTCTCGCCCCTGCCGATCGTCGGGGGAACCGGCAGTCCGGCCCGGGTCTATGCATTGGTCGAGCGCTCGTGACGCTCGTGAATACCGTTGCCGACCTCGTCGGACGCACCCTCGCAGAGTTGGGCGTCGGGTATGCGTTCGGGGTAGTCGGCAGCGGAAACTTCACCGTCACCAATGCGCTACGGCGGCACGGAGTTCCGTTTGTCGCCGCCCGGCACGAGGGCGGCGCTGCCACCATGGCCGATGCCTACGCGCGCATGTCCGGAACGGTCGCTGTGGTCACCACCCATCAGGGATGTGGTTTGACCAATGCTCTGACCGGCATCACCGAAGCCGCCAAGAGTCGCACCCCGCTCATCGTGCTGACCGCCGATACCGCCGGCGCGGCAGTGCAATCCAACTTCAAGATCGACCAGGACGGTCTCGCCCGGAGCGTGGGCGCAGTGGCCGAGCGGGTACACAGCGCGGATTCTGCTGTCGCGGATACCGTTCGAGCGTTCACTACCGCTTGGCGCGAGCGCCGCACCGTCGTACTGAATCTTCCGCTCGATGTGCAAAGCCAGATCGCGGCCAGTGCAGAAACGCCAACCAATGCGCCTGCACTCCAACATATTCGGCCGGATGGGATCGCGCTCGAAAAGTTCCTCGAACTTCTCGCCGCCGCCGACCGCCCAGTTTTCGTGGCCGGACGCGGTGCTCGTGACGCCGGACCTGAGATAGCGGAACTTGCCCGCCACACCGGCGCGTTGGTTGCGACATCTGCCGTTGCCAACGGCTTGTTCCACTCGGATCCCTTCTCCCTCGGCATCTCCGGCGGGTTCTCGTCCCCTCGATCAGCGGAACTCATCGCCGGCGCCGACCTTGTTGTCGGATGGGGATGCGCGCTCAACATGTGGACCATGCGCCAGGGACATCTGATCGGCAAAGACACGACGGTTGTTCAAATCGATCTCGACTCCGCCGCACTGGGTGCCCACCGGCCGATCCATCTGGGCATCGTCGGCGATAGCGCGGCCACGGCCACCGACGCCTTGGACGCACTCGACAAGGCACCCGTCCGGGTCGGCTACCGCACCGATGCGGTTCGGGATTCGATTGCGACGGAATCGAAGTGGAGTCAGGTTCCGTTCGAGGATCTCAGCACCGAGCACTCGATAGATCCCCGGTTGCTCTCACTCGAACTCGACACCATCCTCCCCACGGAGCGCACGGTGTCCGTGGATTCGGGGAACTTCATGGGATACCCCAGCGCCTACCTGTCGGTGCCCGATCACTTCGGGTTCTGTTTCACGCAGGCTTTCCAGTCCATCGGATTGGGATTGGCCACCGCTATCGGCACCGCGTTGGCGCAGCCGGATCGTCTGCCCGTTGCAGCCCTCGGCGACGGCGGCTTCCTGATGGGCATTTCGGAGCTGGAAACCGTTGCGCGGCTGAAACTTCCCCTGCTGATCGTGGTCTACAACGACAGCGCGTACGGGGCCGAAGTCCATCATTTCACCGACCCAGACACTGACCGCACTACCGTGACCTTTCCGGACACCGATCTCGCGGCCATTGCCCGCGGTTACGGCGCCGACGGCCTCACAGTACGCACGGCCCGAGACCTGGACGCCGTGCGTACATGGGTAAGCGGGCCACGTAGTGGCCCGCTTGTCATCGACGCCAAGATCAGCAGCGACGGCGGATCCTGGTGGTTAGCCGAGGCCTTTAAGGGCCACTAAAGGCTTGTCGTCAGCCGCTTTGCCGCAGCGGCAATCCGCTCGTCCGTGGCGGTCAGTGCGATCCGCACGTGCTGACCGCCGGTCGGGCCGTAGAACTCGCCCGGCGCAACCAGGATGCCTCGCTCCGCGAACCAGGCAACAGTGTCCCGGCAGGCCTCGCCCCGCGTAGCCCACAGGTACAGGCCGGCTTCGGAATTGTCGACGGTGAATCCTGCACTGCGCACCGCGTCGAGCAGGATGGTCCGACGCTCACGGTAACGCTCACGCTGCACATTCTCGTGCAGATCGTCGCCGAGCGCGGCTTCCATCGCGGCCTGGATGGGCAGCGGCAGAATCATTCCAGCGTGCTTGCGGACCTCGAGAAGTTCCGCGACCAATGCCGGATCTCCGGTGACAAAACCGGCGCGGTAGCTCGCGAGATTCGACGTCTTCGACAGTGAATGCACGGCCAGCAGACCGGTGAGGTCACCGTCATTGACGCGGGGATCGAGGATGGACAGTGCGTCCGATTCCCAGGTCAGACCGAGGTAGCACTCGTCGGATACGACGATGGCTCCGCGCTCACGTGCCCACGCCACCACCTTCTGCAGGTGCTCGAGACCGAGAACCTTGCCGGTGGGGTTGGACGGTGAGTTCACGAAGATCAGCGACGCCGATTCGGGACCGAGCTTGTTCAAGCCGTCGGCCCGCAAGATCCGAGCGCCTGCGAGCTTCGCGGCAACCTCGTAGGTGGGGTATGCCAACTCCGGAATGACCACAAGATCGTCGCCGCCCAGACCCAGAAGGGTCGGCAGCCACGCGATCATTTCCTTGGTACCGATCGCGGGCAGCACTGCCGCCGGATCGATATCGGGGATGTTGTATCGCCGATCGAGTGACTCGGCGATCGCCTCACGCAGGGAGAGGGTGCCGTGGGTGGTCGGATAACCCGGAATCTCCGCAACGGATGCAAGAGCTTCCTGGATGAGCGGGTCCACCGGATCCACCGGGGTGCCCACCGACAGATTCACGATGCCGTCGGGATGTGCGTGTGCCGTGGCTGTGACATCCGCCAGGGAATCCCAGGGAAAATCGGGAAGCCCGGCGGCCACCGGAGTACGAGACAAGATCTCTATTCCTCACCCATGGGAGGCAGCGCCTTGATGAACGGCGTGTCGTAGTCCACCTTGCCGAGCTTGGCGGCTCCACCCGGTGAGCCGAGGTTGTCGAAGAAATCGACGTTTGCGCTGATGTAAGGGCTCCACTGCTCCGGAACGTCGTCTTCGTAGAAGATCGCTTCGACAGGGCAGACAGGTTCACACGCGCCGCAGTCGACACATTCGTCGGGGTGGATGTAGAGCATGCGTCCACCCTCGTAGATGCAGTCGACGGGGCATTCTTCGATACATGCCTTGTCCATCACATCTACACACGGTTCAGCAATCGTGTAGGTCACTGCCTTCTCTCCCTGCCTTCCAGAGGTGCGCCTGCTGCGCGCAAGCGACTTAACACATTTCAGCCTACTGTGGTGGCGTTCCGCGACCGAATCGCGATCCACTTCTCGCCCGCGGACGCTGCCCGCACAAGCGCGCCGCGCTCGCCGAAATAGTCCGCGACCACGCCGATCACCGGAATCTTTCCGACGATCTCGTACGGTTTGGTGCGCAGGGGACGCTTATGCAGTTCGTCGCCGATTGCTCGAAAAGTTTGTGCGGTTTGCCACAGCGTTCCGATCAGAGCGAATGGTCGCCATGTCTCATTCGTACTGGTGACAGCCTTTTCGGTGAAGTCCTCAGCGTCCAGCAGATCGCGAGTGCTGACTTCTCGGCGACACAGAACGGATGCCAGGAGATCAACCTGCTGATCACGTTCCGTCACGCCGTGCTCGCGGGCGACGGCCACCAGGACGACAGCCTGGTTGGCAAAGGCCAGCAAGTCCTGGATCGGAAACCGGTTGAGCAAAACCCCGAAAATTCCGGGAAATGCCACAGCGACCGTGTTGAGGGCGCCCAGTCGGGTGGTCCACCACTTCGATCGCTGCCCATCAGTCATGACGGACCACGCCGCGGTACCGGGGAACTTGATCACGTCCAGAACCCAGGCAACGGCGTCGAGAACTGTCTCTGCCGCGCTGCGCTCGGGATCCGTGGGTTCGAAACTACGACGCTTGATGCCGAACGGATCGCTGTACGCGAGGTCGAGCACGGGGTTGATGCCCCAGACCGCTCGATCGAGTACCTCGACTACTCGGCGATCACCCAGGATGTCGGCCATCAGACGGCCACCCCGTCACGACGCGCGTGCGTGGTGGTGCGCTCACGAGCCGGTCGACCGATGCCTTCGGCGATCGCCCGCAGTTCTGCGACGGTCTTCTCGCTGCCGTGCTCGGACCCGGCCATCCGGGAGATGGTCTCTTCCATCAGGGTTCCGCCGAGGTCGTTGGCGCCGCCGTTGAGCATCATCTGCGTTCCGGTGATACCCAGTTTGACCCAGCTGGTCTGGATGTTGGAGATCCGCCCGTGCAACATGATGCGGGCAAGCGCGTGCGCCGCGCGGTTGTCGCGAATGGTCGGGCCGGGACGGGACGCCCCCGCCAGATACAGCGGGGCGCTCTGATGCACGAAAGGCAGCAACACGAACTCCGTGAATCCGCCTGTGCGGTCCTGGATTCCACGCAGAACGTTGAGATGGCCGACCCAGTGGTGCGGCTGATCGACGTGCCCGTACATCATGGTCGAACTCGATCGCAGGCCCACTTCGTGCGCCGTGGTGACCACTTCGATCCACTCGGCCGTAGGCAATTTGCCCTTGGTCAGGATCCAGCGCACCTCGTCGTCGAGGATCTCCGCCGCGGTGCCGGGAATCGTGTCGAGACCGGCTTCGCGCAGCGCCGTGAGCCAGTCGCGGATGCTCTCACCACTACGTGAAGCACCGTTGACGATTTCCATCGGCGAGAACGCGTGGACGTGCATCGACGGCACGCGCTTCTTGACCGCACGCACCAGATCCGCGTAACCGGTGACCGGCAGTTCCGGGTCGATTCCGCCCTGCATGCAGACTTCGGTGGCACCGGCGACGTGCGCCTCCCACGCCCGGTCCGCTACTTCCTCGGCCGAGAGCGTGAAAGCGTCGGCGTCGCCCTTGCGCTGCGCAAATGCGCAGAATCGGCAGCCGGTGTAGCAGATGTTGGTGAAGTTGATGTTCCGGTTCACGACGTAGGTGACGTCCTCGCCGATGGCATCCTTGCGGAGCGCATCTGCCAGTGCCACAACAGCTTCCAGCCCTGGGCCCTCGGCGGTGGCCAGCGCCAGGTATTCGTCGTCGGAGCACCCGGCAGGATCACGCTCGGCACTGCGCAGTGCCGCAAGAAGATCCGTGTCGACGCGAACCGGAGCACTCAATTCCAGAACCTGCTCACGCACGGTTTCCCAGTCACCGAAGGCACTGCCCAGGTCGCTGCGAGTCTCGGTGTTGCGGCCGTCGGTGTCGATCTCGGTATTGAGGTCGACGCGTCCGCTCGACTCCCAGGATTCGTCCGGTTCCTGCCACGGCCGGCCCACCGGCTTGGTGTCGAGTTTGGCCAGTCCGGTCTTCGGATCGGCAAGTGCCTGAACGTGACCGGCGATCCGCGGGTCGATCCAGGGAGCACCGGCCAGGACGTAGGCGGGCTGAGCGGCGGTGCGTTCGGTGAGCGTGAAGCCGCCTTCCGCACTGATCGCTGCCAGAGTCTCGAGGTTGGGCCACGGACGCTCGGGGTTGACGTGATCCGGAGTCAGGGGCGATACCCCGCCCCAGTCGTCGACGCCCGCGCCGAGAAGCGCAAGGCACTCGCTGTTCGAGACCAGATTCGGCGGACTCTGAATCCGCATCGACGGACCGAGCAGCAGACGAGCAACGGCGATCGCAGCCAGGAACTCGTCGAGTGACGCGTCCGGCGAATCACGCATTGCAGTATCCGGCTTGGCCAGGAAGTTCTGGATGATGACTTCCTGAATATGACCGAAAGCCTTCTGCGACTTACGGATCGCCATGATCGACTCGGCCCGCTCGGCAAAGTTCTCGCCGATGCCGACCAGAATGCCGGTGGTGAACGGCACGTTGAGGCGACCGGCATCGGTCAGGGTCCGCAACCGGACGGCCGGGTCCTTGTCCGGGCTGCCGTAGTGGCATTCACCCTTGTCCGTGAACAGCCTGGTAGCGGTGGTCTCGAGCATCATGCCCATCGACGGCGCCACCGGCTTGAGGCGCGAAAGTTCCTGCCAGCTCATCACACCGGGGTTGAGGTGCGGAAGAAGTCCGGTTTCCTCGAGCACCCGAATCGACATCGCCCGCAGGTAGTCCAGAGTCGAGTCGTATCCACGCTCGTCGAGCCACTGCTTTGCTTCCGGCCAGCGCGCTTCCGGACGATCCCCCAAGGTGAACAGCGCTTCCTTGCAACCTAATTCAGCGCCCTGACGGGCAATCTCGAGGATCTCATCCGGTTCGAGGTACATGCCGCGTCCCTCGGCCCGCAACTTGCCAGGGACCTTGACAAACGTGCAGTAGCGGCACTTGTCCTGGCACAGGTGGGTCAGCGGAATGAACACCTTGCGCGAGTACGTCACCGTATTCGGGCGGCCGGCGGCTAACAAACCCGCGTCCCGAACCTTGGCCGCCGACGCGCACAGGTCCGCGAGGTCGGTTCCCCGGGCCTGCAGCAGCGTCGTTGCCTCGTCCACGTTCAGCGTCGCGCCGTCGCGAGCGCGGCGCAGCACGCGGCGCATCGCTGATGGGCTAGGCGACGCGGTCCCAGTTGCCGACGCGGACAGTCCAGGCATCGGAAGCATGGTGGGTTTGACGGAGTCATCACCAGTTCGGTTCACCTAGCGATCATGCGCCATACCCGACGACTACTGCCACTCGGTGCCGGAAGTACCAGGACTCAACTAGGTGGATACTCCTCGTCGATCGCAACTTCACGCCGCTGATCGACAACATCGGCCGCCGGTGCGTCGAGCGGAATATCGGTCAGGTCAGGTTCGTCGGGAGTGTTCGGATCTACCGGTGTTGCCTGTTCCAGAGCATCGGACTCCGGTGCCTCCGCGCTGAATGCCGAATCTTGTTCAGTCATCACGTGCTCCCTTCATGGTCGCCACACTCCACCATAGGGCGGTTGTCGACAGAACGCCTCAACTCGACCAAAGTAAGCACCATGACCGCGTCTAACACCATCACCATGGCCGATCCGCTGTGGCGTCCGAGCACCAAAGCACCCAGATTGTGGGCCATCACCGCAGCGCTTTTCTGGGCGCCGGTCATCGTCGCCGAAATTGTCTGCGCGATCCTGATCTCCGGCCTGCCGACCTGGGTGGTGGGGGCAGTAGGTGCGGTCACCGTGTTCTGCGCAGCGGTACACATTCTGATGGTGCCGATGTGGCGTTACCGGGTGCATCGCTGGGAAATCAGCGACACCGCCGTGTACACCCGCACCGGCTGGTTCACGCAGGAACGACGCATCGCCCCGATCTCGCGAGTCCAGACCGTCGACACCGAACGTGGCCCCATCGACCGGATGCTGGGGCTCGCTACCGTCACCGTGACGACTGCGTCGTCGGCAGGTGCCGTGAAGATCTCCGCCCTCGATCAGGACGTGGCCGACCGTACAGTTGCACAACTGACTGCAATCGCCGGGACCAATTCGAGCGACGCGACATGAACGACATCGACAAACTCATGATCGACATTCCCGACGAAGCAGAATCCGCAGCCGCCGAGGCCGCGGAGCAGGAACAGCCGTGGCTTCGCCTCGACCGACGGATGCTGCTGGTCCATCCGATCAACGAAGTGGTCAAACTGCTTCCGGTCCTGCTGATTTCCTTTGTTCTCGGCAGCCAGAGCGGCAACCACTACTGGGGATTCGGTGTTGTCACGCTGCTCGTGATCTACGGCCTCCTGCGGTATTTCACCACCACCTATCGCATCGGCCCCGTCCACGTTCAGCTACGCACCGGCGTCTTCCAGAAGAAGCTGCTCTCGGTGCCGCGCAGTCGCATCCGGTCAGTCGACGTCGAAGCCGGAGTCCTGCACCGCGTGCTGGGGCTGTCGATCGTGCGAATCGGCACGGGGCAGCGTGCCGGAAACGGCCACGATTCCAACAAATTCGAGCTCAACGCACTCTCGAGTGCGCTGGTTCCGGATCTACGCGGAGCCTTGCTGAGCGAGTCTCGGGGCACGCCCACACCCGATACACCGACCGCGCCGGTGTCCGCGGACGTCGAAATCGGGCACTGGCACGTGAGCTGGGTTCGGTTTGCGCCCTTCTCGTTCACCGGCATCGCGATCATCGCGGCAATCGTCGGCATCGCGTTCCAATACGGAATCGGCTCTGCGATCGCGAAGTCGTCCGCGGTCACCGGAGGCGTCGAATCGCTCGAAGGCCTCGGCATCACCGTGCTGGTCATTGTTCTGCTGGTGGCACTGCTCATCCTCTCCAGCGCCTTTGCGTGCATTCAGTATCTGATCGCGTTCGGCGACATGACGCTCACCGACAACGGTCGCATCCTGCACGTCAGCCACGGGCTGCTCAAGACCAGGGCGACAACGTTGGACCGGGCCCGGCTGCGCGGTACGACGCTCAAAGAACCTCTCCTGCTTCGACTTGCAGGCGGTGCGCGCCTGGACGCGATCATGACGGGAGTGAGTGCGGAGAAAAAAGAATCCTCGCTCCTGCTGCCGCAAGGCCCACGGGCCGAAGCGGAACGCGTCATGGCAACGGTCATCGGCGACAGCCGGCAGGCGTCCGTTCCGCTCATTCCCCACGGTGGGGCGGCCCGCCGCCGCCGATACACCCGAGCCCTGTTCCCTGCTGTGGCCGTTGCGGTCGCGGCAGTGGTCTGCCTGATCTTCGGAGTTCACGTGCCCACCTATGTCTGGGTCGCCGTCGTCGTGCTCGCTGTGGGCGGAGCGGGGCTTGCCTTCGACCGGTACAACGGACTCGGCCACGCGGTACTACCCGGCTGGCTCATCACCCGCAGCGGCTCCCTCGACCGCAAACGGCACAGCCTCGAAGCCGACGGCGTGATCGGCTGGACGGTCCGTGAAACGTTCTTCCAGCGACGCGCCGGAGTTGCCACCGTCATCGCCGCAACCCCGGCAGGCACCGGCGGCTACGACGTGATCGACCTGCCCGCCGAGAATGCGTGGGGTCTGATCGAAGCCGTCACGCCCGGAGCGCGCGACGTCTGGGCAAATCCTCGATGATCAACCGCGCCAACGCACCGAGGCGCGAGCGTTCCGGTTGGATGGTGGGCACGCCCAGAAGTTCCAACGGTGCGGCCGTCACCGGGCCGACGCAATAGGTGGGCACGTTGTCTCGCATCGCCGCGACGAAGCGTTCCAACTCCCCCATCTCCTTGGCCGTGCTGAGCATGGACGACACTGCCGGGGCGCTGGTGAAAGTGAGCGCGTCGATACTGCCCGAACGCACAGCGGAGACCAGTGCACGCACCTGCGACTGATCCGGCGGCCGAATCCACCGGTAGACCGAGACTGCCGTGACCACCGCGCCGATGTCGGTCAACGACGCACTCAGATCGGTCAGCGGTTCCCATTCGGTGATGATTCCGTGCAGTTGAACAGCAACGCGAACGCCGTCGACGCCCTCGCTCGCCAGATGGGTCAGCACTTCCTCGGACGACTCCCCCGACGGCGACCATTCCTCACGCAGGCCCGCGCCGCGGATCGCCCCCATCGCCTTCGGACCGCGAGCCACGATGCGAGTCCGGTTCAGCGCGCCGAGAAACTGCTCCGTCAGATCCCACGACTCCACCGCCTCCAGCCAACCGCGGAACCCGATTCCCGTGCTGATCACCACGAGTTCCGGCGGATCCGCAATCAATGCCTCGGTCTGAACTCGCAGATCAGCGTCGTCGACCAGAGGAAGCACATGAATCACCGGGGTCCGGACCGTCTCCGCACCTCGCCGTTCGAGGAGCGTCGCAAATTCTTCCGAACGACGCTCCGCGGTCAGGGCGATCGTGACGCCCGCAAGATCTAGTTCAGCCACACTGCAAGTGTCCCTTATGAACGCTTCGAAGTATCGATAGACGCGAGAGCCTTGCTTGCCACTCGAAACAAAAAGACGATCGCCGGTGCCAGCGCGCCGACAAGCAGCAAGAACGTGAGCGGCGACGACAACACCAGAACGTCGCCGCCTGGCCCGCCAACCATGCAGAAAAGGAATCCGGCGATCCAACCGGCCAGCGGAAGCGCTGCCTTACCGGTTGTCGTCACTGTCCGCGCCGCGATGACCAACCCGAGGTTGAACACGGCTGCCACCAGGATGCTGACCGGAAACGGTGTGGTGCCGAGGTAGCTCGGGAGGAAGATGACCGACAGTACGGCGCACAGAAATCCGTCGAAGATCAAGACGCCGAGGATGACCGGATCGAGAAACGCAAATCTACCGTCGGGTGTTTCGACTGCGTCCGGTGAAGCACTGGTCATGAGATCCCACCGAAGAGGTCGCCCTCACGGCCGTCTGCGTCCACCGGACCCAACTCGCCGCGGACAAGCACAAAATGCTCGACCGGCACGATGGGCTGTACGACGTTGTTGGACAACGCGAACTCGGTGCGGCTCGGCGCGACAGTCACCTGCGTGGCGTGCGCGGACAGAGCGCCGGCCTTGGACTCGAGAACGGCGCTCACATCGATCGCCGTCGTGACGTCCGCGTCGACCACACAGGGAAGCTCACCGGGCTCGGGTAGCCGCCACTGCGCCGGCACCTGCGCGATCGATGCAATTCCCCGTTCCAGAGAACTTCGTTCGGTGACGGTCCAGTAGAACTTCTGTGGGCTCCACGGCTCGCCGGCTTCGGGATAGACCGATGTTCCGGCCGCGGCAACGGCAGCGGTTGTGATGGCATTGGCTTGAATGTGATCGGGATGGCCGTACCCGCCATTGGTGTCGTACGTGATCACCACATGCGGACGCAGTTCCCGGATCACCTCGACCACGGCGCGAACCGCAACGTCGAGATCGGCGTTGACGAATGCCCGCGGATTGGCAGCTGACGGCGTCCCGGCCATTCCGGAATCACGAAAGTGACCGGCTCCCAGCAGGAATCGGGGTTCACTCACACCGAGACGAGACAACGCCGTGGTCAGCTCCGCAATCCGGTAGCCGCCGAGTTGATCAGCGGCGTCGGCAACCAGTCCGGCCCACCGATCACCGATTACCTCCCCCTCCTCACCCAACGTGCAGGTCAGGACGGTCACCTCGGCACCTTCGTCGACGTACCTGGCGATGGTGCCGCCGGTGGTGATCGTTTCGTCGTCGGGATGCGCGTGAACCAGCAGCAGTCTCTTCTTTACGACGGTCATTCCTTCACCCTCACCCAGTTGGTTGCGTCACCGAATATTCCAACCTGAACCGGACTGGTCAGGGTGACACCTTCGACTCCGGTTCCGAGTGCGGCCAATGTGCGGTCCTGCACGATGGGCAGAACCGCCGCGAGATCCCACAACTTGGGCTCGGCGTCGGCGATCAGCGCCCCGAAATCACCGATCCCGCTAAGAGCTTCGTCGATCCGCGGCTGCAGCGAAGGGTCGCACAGTCCTGAAATATTGCTCGGCGCTTCCGAATCGGACTCGCGAGCCGTAGTCGGCGTCGGCGCGGTAGACGTCGACTCCGGAGTCTCGGTAGTGGTTACCGGCACGGTGGGAGTCAGGGGGCAACTGAACCGAGACGCCAACGACGTGGCAGGGTCGACGCCGGCGCGGATCCAGCCGACCACCATGTCTACGCTCCCCGTCGTAAGCTCCTTACCGTACAGCTCTTCTGCCGGAAGAGATTTCACGGTTGCCGCAATCCCCGCATCCCGCAGTTCATCGGCAGCGGTGTTGGCCACCGCGATCGCGATGTCGTCGTTCTCCGGCGCCCCGAGCGTCAGTTCGAGCGGCTTGCCGTCACGGACGACGCTTCCGTTTGTTCCCCCGACCACGACCGGTCCCGCCGGCGGCACGACGACGTAGCCGGATTCCACCAATTGCTCCATCGAACGCTCACGACTCTGCTTGGGCGGCGCCGTCGGTACGTAGCCGGGATCGGACGGCGAGAGGATCTGCGCTTTTGCCGGAACCGCAGCAGATTCACTGCCTGCGGCGACTACTGCCAGGAGATCGGAATCCAGAAGTCCCAGAACAGCTTTGCGGACCCGGACATCGGCAAACGTGGCGCTGCGTCCGTTGATCGTCATGTCGAGAGTGCGCGGCACGAACGTAAATGCCGTGCTCACTCCCGGAACCGCCGACAGCTGAATGTCGGTAGCACTGCCCGCATGAATCTGCGCGATCTGCGAGTCATCGGTGCGCATCGCTTCGGCCAACTGCGCCGCCGACCCGGCCCGGCGCATCACGATCTGATCCGGGTCCGACGGCTCTCCCCAGAACCTGTCGTTGCGTTCGAGGATGATCTCGTCTCGGCCACGGTCGACGGAGCGCACGTGGAAGTGCGCCCCCGACACCGGAATTCCCTCACTCAAACCGGTACTGAAACCGCCGGGGGTGTCCTTCACAAGGTGGGACGGAAGAAGATCCGTGAAGAGTTCACGCCACGCCGGATACGCCGCGCGCATCACGACGTTCACGGTCTTGCCTCCACCGGACGAGGTGACGTCCGAAATCAACTGGTACCCGGCCGGGTTCACAACACCGGGAACCGAAATCATCTGCTGCCACAGGTAGCGGAAATCCTCGGCGGCGATCGGTGCGCCGTCGGACCACTGCGCTTCGTTGCGGAGCTGATAGCGAATCGTGAACGGCGCCTCCGAGACAACTTCCGCGGAAACAGCCAACGAGTCGTCGAGGACCCACTCGGCCTGGCCGGGCTGCACGGGCGAGCTGATCGGACGAAATACGCTGGGCAACACCAAGTTACCGACGGCAGAGTTCACCGGGGACAAATCGGCGAGGAGGTGGGGATTGAATCCGTCACCCACCTGATCGATAGCCACCGACACCACCCGCATTGCCGGCGTGACGGGCGTCGTAGTCGGCTTGACCGTCTCGGTGCTCTCGACAGGCGGCGGTGGATCAGCAGTGCACGCCGTCAGAGACAACGCTGTCACCGCCACGGCCAACGCCAGGTACCGACGTCCAGCAACCACAGAGATATCCTTCCGTTTTCAGGCACGCGCAGCCTGAGTCCATGGTTTCCCAACCAACACGATGCCTGGAAACCATGAAGGCGAATGTACCTTTTGCCGGAAGCACACCGAGCAAAAGGCACATTCGCCTTGTCATGATTGTTACTGCGAAAGACTACAGAGAAGCCTTGTCGCGGGACTTGCTGCGTGAACGCTCACGAGCGCGCTCGGTTGCGTTGAGGTGCACCTTGCGGACGCGGACGTCCTCCGGGGTGACCTCGACGCACTCGTCGCCGGAGCAGAATTCCATGGCTGCTTCGAGTTCGAGCTTGATCGGCTTTGCGAGGGTCTCCATCACGTCTGCGGAAGACTGACGCATATTGGTCAGCTTCTTCTCGCGGGTGACGTTGATGTCGAGGTCTTCCTGACGCGGGTTGATGCCCACGACCATGCCCTCGTAGGTGTCTGCGCCGGGCTCGACGAAGAACGTTCCACGGTCAGCCAACTGGATCATGGCGAACGGGGTGACGGAGCCGGAGCGGTCCGAAACGAGCGAACCGGTGTGGCGCGCACGGATCTCGCCGGCCCACGGGCCGTAACCGTCGAACACGGCGTTGGCGATACCGGTTCCGCGGGTATCCGTGAGGAATTCCGTACGGAAACCGATGAGTCCACGCGAAGGAACGATGAACTCCATGCGAACCCAGCCCTGGCCGTGGTTCGACATCTGGACCATCTTGCCCTTGCGGTTTGCGAGGAGCTGCGTGATGGCGCCGAGGTATTCCTCCGGGCTGTCGATGGTCAGCTCTTCGAACGGCTCGTGGACCTTGCCGTCGACGACCTGGGTGACAACCTGCGGCTTACCAACGGTGAGCTCGAAGCCCTCGCGACGCATCTGCTCGACGAGGATGGCGAGAGCGAGCTCTCCACGACCCTGGACCTCCCACGCATCGGGGCGACCGATGTCGAGGACCTTGAGCGAGACGTTACCGACGAGCTCCTGGTCGAGGCGGGCCTTGACCATGCGCGAGGTCAGCTTGTGACCCTTGACGCGACCGACGAGCGGCGATGTGTTGGTGCCGATCGTGACCGAGATGGCCGGCTGATCGACGGTGATGCGGGGCAGCGGCACCGGGTTCTCGAGATCAGCGAGGGTGTCGCCGATCATGATGTCCGGGAAGCCTGCCACTGCGCAGATGTCGCCTGCGTAGGCAACCTCTGCCGGAACGCGCTCGACACCGATGGTGGTGAGCAGTTCGGTGATCTTGGTCTTGGTGATGACGGGCTCGCCGTCGACCTCGCGGCACCAGGACACTGTCTGGCCCTTGCGCAGCTCACCGTTGTGGATACGAACCAGCGCGAGGCGGCCGAGGAATGCGGACGCGTCGAGGTTGGTGACGTGAGCCTGCAGGGGTGCGTCGGACGTGCCCTTGGGGGCCGGGACGTACTCCATCAGAACCTGGAAAAGCGCGGTGAGGTCTTCAGCGTCGGGAGCCTGGCCGTTTTCGGGCTGCACGGTCGAGGCCTTGCCCTCACGGCCGGAGGCGTAGAGGACGGGGAGACCGAGCGCGAGCTCAGCGGCTTCGGCGGCTTCGTCGGACAGGTCCGATGCGAGGTCGAGGAGCAGATCCTGTGCCTCGGAGACAACCTCTTCGATGCGGGCGTCAGGGCGGTCCGTCTTGTTGACGACCAGGATGACGGGCAGCGACGCAGCAAGCGCCTTGCGCAGCACGAAGCGTGTCTGAGGAAGCGGGCCCTCGGAAGCGTCGACGAGCAGAACGACACCGTCGACCATGGACAGGCCGCGCTCGACCTCTCCACCGAAGTCGGCGTGGCCGGGGGTGTCGATGACGTTGATGACGGTGATCGAGCCGTCGTCGTTGCGCTTGTGTACGGAGGTGTTCTTCGCGAGAATCGTGATTCCCTTCTCGCGCTCGAGGTCTCCTGAGTCCATGACGCGATCGACCAGCTCGGCGCGCTCCTCGAAGGCGCCGGACTGACGAAGCATGGCGTCAACGAGGGTGGTCTTGCCGTGGTCGACGTGTGCGACGATGGCAACGTTACGGAAGCTGGTGGTGGTCACGCGATGGCTCTCCTGGCTGAGTAATTCGGCTAAGTAATCGGCCACGCGAAACTCGCATCGCACGGCTCTTCTGGTGGCCGCTGCACGAATGTGTGATCCGAGTACGTGCACGAATCGCCTCGAGAAGGCACCGCGGCCTAGTAAATACTACTCGCTCCGAAGACCTGCTCGCGCAAAGTGCGTCCTCTATCACGGCCACGACCTGCAGATAGTGATTTTCGCCACTACTGCAGCAGGTAAATCTTTTGCTGGCAATTCAGCGCTTTTAAGGTTACGCTAACCTTGTCTGCAGTGCGGTTCTCCGCCATCGCCGTTGAAGGAAAGACGCAGTGCCACATGGGAAAAGTTAAGCCAAGCAAAGTTTCGCAGCTCAAGCCCAAGAAGAAGTGCTGCCGCAAGAAGACTCGCTGCGTGAAGTGCCCGGTTGTGATCATGCGGATGCGGAAGCTCGAGAACAACGGCGCCTCCAAGAAGGAACTCAAGGTCGGCCTCAAGATGGCTCGGGCAGCCTGAGCCTGCGCAATTCGGTGAGCAGATCCGGTATCCACGCCTGATCGTTCACCACCATGTCGAACTTTTCCAGATCGTCGGCGTCCACCCACGCAAGCTGCGCATGATCCAGTGCCGCGGGCTCCCCGGCCAGGATGTCCACTCGATACGCTCGCAGAACTCGTCCGCGACCCAGTGCAACGTCGACGCCGATTCGACGCCCGCAGCGGACAACAACACCTAGTTCTTCTGCCAGTTCTCTCTCGAGAGCGTGTTGCGGCGTCTCGAACGCCTCGACTTTGCCACCCGGAAGCTCCCACATCCCCGCCAACTCCGGCGGGCGGATGCGCTGCGCCAGCAACAACCGGCCATCACGGAAGATTGCACCGGCCACTATCTCGTACTCGTCGGGAGCCCCGCCACCCCTTGCAGCCTCGTCGCTCATGACACCATGATGGAGTATGGCTTCCGTGATGTCCGATTCCGCGATCGACGCTGCTCTCGCGGAACTGCCCGACTGGCACAGATCCGATAATGCAATCGCGCGGGTGGTCGAATCCGCGACATTTCCCGAAGCCGTCGCGCTGCTTCAGGACGTCGCCGCAGCTGCCGAAGCCGCCGATCATCATCCCGACATGGACGTCCGGGGGCGGAAAGTCACCTACACACTGTCTACACATTCGGCGGGCGGCATTACCGAACTCGACGTGAAGTTTGCTCGGAGAATCGATGCGCTCGTCGCAGATTCGGCAAAAAAACTAACGCCTGAAACCACCTAAACCGACATAACAGTTGCATCAATATTCACATTGATCACTTCTGTCACAGGGTATGGTCTGCAAGCAATCATTTCGAGGCCAGTCATGTAATAGACTCCACCGGGATCCGTAGCTGCTCAGAAACTGAACGGCTGTACAACCCGGGGCTCTCTTACATAGAGTGACCCCTCGAGCCGTCAACGCGGTCGCTACGGCGCCTGCGCGGTCTGACTAAGGATGGGGAAACAGTGCTTCGAACCCGAGGTATGCGTAAGGCGTTCACCGCCGTCGCAATTGCCGCAGCAGCAGGACTGGCTTTGCCGGCACAGGCAATGGCCGATCCGGCTCCCGCCCCCACACCGGACAGTGTGCCGATCGAGTTCCTGGCATCGTTTGCTCCCGCCATCATCGGCGCAGCCGCAGGACCCGTCGACGCCCAGGGCGTCACCCAGGTTGCCGGCAATCCGCAGGCCGATCTGCTCGCACAGGCTCGCGCGATTCTCAATTCCGCCGGACTCCCGCCCGAGATCAAGGCGACGCTCGAGAAGGTCATCACCTTCCTCGACGGCAGCGGCGGCGGCGGACCGGCGATTCCGGACGAGAACGCACCCGTCATCGCACAGTTCTTGTACCCGACTCTTGGTAAGGGCTGCATCTCCGCGACGGCTGATTCCGTCGGCACCGCACTTGCCGTTCCCGGCCCGGCACACCTGCCGCCTCCGGGACCTGCCGCAGGTCAGGCCGGGTTTGTCTTCACCGCGCTTGGCACTGCTCCGGCCACCGATGACCAGCCCGTCCCGCTGACGGTCACCTGGATCAACATCGACAACGGTCGCAGCGCTACGCAGAATCTCACCACGGCCGCTCGCATCAACCCGGACGGCCCCGCCACCCTGTCGGCTATCGCCGACACCGGCCCGGGACGCGTGCTGTCCGTGATCAGCGGTTCGCTGACCACCCAGCCCGAAGGCGCAGATCGCATCACCTGCAGCTTCCTGCCGACCGTGGGTATGTTCGCAGTGGCTTGATCCACAAACGACGCAAAGAGGCTCGCCGAATTTTCGGCGGGCCTCTTTTGTGTGTGCAGTGCTCGTGATAGACCAAGGAATGGGACATTCCAGATCAATTCTGTCGATCCGCTCCGAAGGATCGATTCTTTCGATCGGTAGCACTCACTCGATCTTGTCGATCGGCAGCGCCTTCTCGATACTGTCGATCGGCAGCATCGGTTCGGCCGGGTCGATCCTGAGCTCTGGTTCCTTTGCCAGTCTCGGATCGGCGTTTTCCGCGTTGTCTCGGTGGTCACTGATGTCGTGGCGCGGAAATCACTCGTCGCCGGACGACCGGCCGAAACTGGTTGTGATTGCGCCCGAACCGGATTCGACGCTAGCTCACACTCAGACGTGATCGTCGGGTGCCGGCCGCGGCCAGGTCCGACCTTCGAGTTCTTCCACCGATTGGTTCAAGTGCCGCAGTAGGTCACCCAACGCCCGACGCGACTCCGGCGTCCAGTTTCGCACCACCTTTGCCACACCGGCAGTCGAATGTTCACGGTCTGCGCGCAGTTGTGCCAGACCGGACTCGGTGGGGCGGACCTTTCTCGCGAGTCCTCCGTCCGGGTCTTCGACGCGTTCGACCAAGCCCTGGCGACGGAGAGCGCCGATCTGCCGATTGATGGTCGAGATGTCCAATCCGAAGGCGCAGGACAGCTCTTTCAAGCTCATCGGTTGTTGTAGTTCCAGGCGCCCGAGTAGCAGGTATGCCGAGCGGTCCAGATGAAGTTCGGCGCGCTGCGCCAGGGCGTGATACCGCGACAACAGCGTCAACTCGTATTCGATGTCGACAAGGTCGCGGTCTGGGTAAGGCTTTTGTCCGTGCGCATTCGTCACGTTGTGCAGGATACACAGAATGTGTAGCGTGCACAGAATAGGTGGCAAGCGCTACCCACATACTTCGGGAGCCGAATGTCCGTTCACGCCCATCCGTCGAACACGGATACAGCCGTCGACGCGACAGTGTCCCCGCGCCCACGATTGATCCTCACTGTCCTCGGCCTGTGCGGGATCGTCGTCGCCCTGATGCAGACGCTGGTCGTCCCGATCATCCCTCAGCTACCGAGCCTGCTGAACGCATCGCCGGCCGACACGTCGTGGGCCATCACCGCTACGCTTCTCGCCGCTGCTGTCATCACCCCGATCAGCGGCCGCCTCGGCGACATGTTCGGCAAGAAACGCATGATCCTGGTCAGTCTCGGCCTGGTGGTTCTCGGTTCCGTCATCTGCGCGCTGTCGTCGTCGCTCATCGTGCTGGTGATCGGGCGCGCGCTCCAAGGCGCCTCCGTTGGTGCCATCCCGCTGGGCATTGCCATCCTGCGTGACGTTCTGCCACCGAAGAAGGTGGGCGGCGCGATGGCCGTCATGAGCGCCACCCTGGGCGTCGGCGGCGCTGTCGGCCTGCCCATCGCCGCGCTCATCGCTCAGAGCGCCGATTGGCACTTTCTGTTTGTCGTGTCCGCGGCTCTGGGTTGCCTCTGTATGTTGTTGGTGTTCTTCGTCATTCCCGAGTCATCCGTCCGCAAGCCGGGACGTTTCGACTTCGTCGGCGCCCTCGGCCTGGCCGCTGCCCTGATCGCCCTGCTCCTGCCGATCACCAAGGGCGGCACATGGGGATGGACCGATCCCAAGACCCTGGGGCTACTGGCGTCGTCGGTCGTCATCTTCGTGGCGTGGGGCTTCTGGGAGCTCAGACGCAGTGCGCCGCTGGTGAATCTGCGAATCGCGGCACGTAAACAAGTACTGTTCACCAACCTCGCATCCATTGCCATCGGCTTTTCGATGTACGGGAATTCGCTGTCGTTGCCACAACTTCTCATGGCTCCGAAGGACACCGGCTACGGATTCGGATTGTCGATGGTGACCACCGGCCTGGTACTCGCACCCGCCGGACTGGTGATGATGGCACTCTCCCCCGTTTCCGCCCGCATCTCGGATTGGAAGGGTCCGCGCATCACCTTGCTGACCGGATCGCTGGTCATCGGACTCGGTTACGTCGCCGCCCTCTTCGCGACGTCCGCGGTGTGGCAAGTCGCGCTGGCCGGAATGGTGATCGGAGCTGGTGTGGGACTGACATTCTCGGCGATGCCGGCCCTCATCATGAGCTCGGTTCCGATCACGGAATCGGCTGCCGCCAATGGTTTGAACTCACTGATGCGGTCGATCGGAACCTCGAGTTCCGCCGCTGTGGTGAGCGTTGTGCTTGCCGGTGCCACCATCATGGTCCACGACCGCGTCTACCCCACGCTCGACATGTTCAAAGCCACGTTCGTGATTTCGATTGTCGCGGCGGCCGTAGCGATGATCTTCGCGTGGTTGATTCCCAAACGGAAAGCGCCGCACAGGGAATCAACCACGTCGCGGCCGCAAGAATGACACGGCCGTAAGAACTGCGGGAGGTGCTACTTCTCCGAAGAGCCTTCGATACTGCCGGCAATCTGCAGCTTCGACAGCAGGGTGTAGATGAAGTCGATGAGAAACTCCATGAAATATTTCCTCTCGCAAATACGGGTCCCGACCCGTCAACGACGGTACCGCAACACAAGATCGGCCGAATCCGCACCTCTCGGACACGAGAACATGTTCTAATTTGACTCGGTCGTCTACCCGAGGAGTCACACATGGCATGGACACGCGCTGAACTCGATCAGGCCTTTGCAA
This sequence comes from Rhodococcus sp. IEGM 1366, assembly GCF_033142425.1. Taxonomy (NCBI): domain Bacteria; kingdom Bacillati; phylum Actinomycetota; class Actinomycetes; order Mycobacteriales; family Nocardiaceae; genus Rhodococcus; species Rhodococcus sp. IEGM 1366. Next base: position 487,622 of record NZ_JAWLRZ010000006.1, on the reverse strand, counting down.
GTTTCCAGAACACCGTCGTCGAATGCACGCGCAGCGGCGATTGGAATGCGTTTGCCGACATGTTCACCGAGGACGTCGTCTACGTCGAGCATGCCTTCGGGACCCTCAACGGCCGTGAGGCCGTGCGTAAGTGGGTTACCCGCACGATGACCGAGTTCCCGGGAAAACGCATGACGGAGTTCCCCGCAAACTGGTACGTGATCGACGAGGAGCGCGGGTGGATCATCTGCGAAATCGACAATCCTATGGAAGACCCGGGCGACGGATCCACTCACGGCGCCGCGAACATCACGATCCTGCACTACGCCGGAGACGGACTGTTCTCCCGCGAGGAAGACGCATACAACCCGATGAATTTCCTGGCGATGACCAAAGCCTGGTGCTTGGCCGCCGAAGCCGCGGGCAACCTTCCCGAGGATGCCCGCGCCTGGTTGGCAAAATTCGGCGCTATGGTGCGATAGAGCCGATCGGAATGTTGGGCACGATCGAACCGGCCAATGACCACTGCCCGTAGTCGAGGGCAAGGATCGAATTCAGGTCGACGCCGATACCGTCGACCGTGCGCTTGTCGATCTCGAACTGATGCAGGTGCGCCCGAGGATGGACGTAGCCCTTCGGCGAGCCCCAATTATGTTGCCAGTACCAGGTTCCGACCCCCACGCCGATCATCGCGTCGAGCACGCCGGTGTTTCCGTAGATACCAAGATTCTGATTGCCGACCACCGACGCCCATCCCTCGAGATAGGGCCTGATGAGGTTGTTGATCTCGGCCGGCGACGGGTTGTCGTCGATGGACGCGTAGATCGGACGCCCCTCGGGTCCACCCGCTTGACGGTGCAATTCGAGGCCCCGTGTTGCATGCCTCTTGCCGCCTTCGCGGCCTTCACGCCAATCGGCCGTCGCACTTTTTCCGAACTGATAGCAGGACACGACCTGCAGTCCCGCTGCTGTCAGAGCGTTCACTTCACCCGCTTTGACTGGCTTCCCCACCATCCAGTTTGCGTCAGGGCGGCGGTCGGATACGTAGCGGATCGCGCCCGCGTAGCCGCCCGCCCGAATCGACTGCGCCGACGGGACCCCGGCGGAGTAGTCGAGCAGAGTTCCGAGCGAGCCGGCATTGGCCACCGTCGCCGTGCCACTGAGCGCGGCCAGTCCAGCGGCGGCAGAACCTGCGGCCGCGTACTTGAACAAACTTCTTCGTGAGACGTGCACACTGCTCCGATCATCGGCGTATCCCGCCCGATCTAGGCGGAAAGTCGAGTTTCTTTATTCACTCGATTGCACCACAGTCACAAGGCCACCGCCTTGCACTTGACCAACACCAGCCACACCACCGCCGTGACCAGCGACAACAAAAACGATGGCCCCCGAAACTTTCGTTTCGAGGGCCATCGTCATCGGCCGTAGCGGCCGGAAGTTATCAGCTGAGCGACGTGAAGAACGTCAGAGCACTGAACAGGTCAGATGCGTTGCTGAGGAAGTCGGTGATGAAAGAGAACTGGCCCGAGAGTTCAGCGCTGGTCATGTGTTAACTCCTGTCGAAGATGAAACATCAGTGGTCTAACAGGCCCTCTTGCTGACCTGCTGGGCTAAGACTAGAGGTCTTCCGTTACTTCCGCGACACCAAATGTGTCCGGGACGTTACATCTTCGGACCTAGGCGGCAAACGCATATTCACAGGTAACGCCCAGGAGTCGTGATCCGATCGAGATAATTCGCCCTATTTTTAACGATATCCGAACACGGTTTCCATTAGTGGTTATTACTTCGCAATCTCTCAATTCGGCCAAATGATGTTGGTAAGCCTAACTTAATTGTTCCTGTTTCAGCACTAGCGCCGCCCTGACCAGGAATGGGACGATTCCCCGCGAGGCCGATCGGCGCACGGACGCCATGCCGCGCAACTCTTCAGCCACGGCTGCGATTAACAGAACATTGATGCCTGTCGAGTCCGATCGAAACGAAGCCCGAAACAAACCCGACCTCCCAGAACGTGATGCTATTCACACCAAATGTCCGGGCCGTTGCAGACGCATCGGGCACAGTTGATGTCATGAGCCGCAACAAGAAGTCATGGAGTGAACTCTCACCGCGCCAACGACGCATTGTGATCGTGATGGGGTCGATCCAGTCGATTCTGGCAATCGCCGCCTGGGCCGATCTCGCGAAGCGCGATCGTGCGGCGGTCAACGGCAGTAAGGCCAAATGGGCAGCGATCATCGCGATCAACTTTTTCGGACCGATCACGTACTTCCGGCGCGGCAGGATTCAGTCGAAGTAGTCCCAGAACTGCAACCACTTCACGGAAGCGAACAGCCCGAGCGTCCCGGCATATATCGCCAGGACAGCGGCGGTGCCGAGGACGTTCGTGCGTAGTTTCGCTCCGTCGAACGGGTCGAGCCATCGACCGAACCGACGCGTCGCCGCCGGCATCAGGAACCACGTCATCGCCCCAACGCTGACGATCTGGCTCAGCCACATCGACAGCCAGGGCGGTGCGCCGATCCCGTCGAGCACCGGACCGAGAAATCGCGACAACGTCATCACTGTCGGGTAGAGGACCAGAAGAATGATCATCGCGGTCTTCCAGTTCGGAGTCGCCCGCGTCTGCCCGTTCTCGGTGCGCAAGATCGTGCCGAACGGGGTCGAGCGCACGGATTCGGTGAAGTCTTCCGCCAACTCCTCGCGAAGCGCAGGCAACACCGCCGCCCGCTGCTCCGATCGCATCCACGCGGACAGTTGCGGTTCCGTCCGGAAGCGCAGAACCGATTGCCACCGCGTCGCATCGGCAGTCGAGCACAGCAGCAATGCACTCTCGTACCCCGAGAAACGCGAACTTTCCGCGATCAGGCGATGCTGGGTCCGCAGAAATTCGTCTTGCCGTCCGGCGACAACCGTGTGGTCGTACACGCCGATGCCGGGCGGCGGCACAGCATCGTCCACCAGGACAAGGTCCGAACTCTTGGCCCGGACCCCGCGCGCCACACCGTCCTCCACGACGCGTGCATGCTCAGGAGAGTCGAGCCAGCCATGCAGCTCGTCGACGCCGGAAAAGGTATGGGACACACCGTAATCGGAAAGCTCTGAACCGTCACTGACTGCGCTGCCGAGATAACCCCGAGCCGATTTTGCCGTTACGACGGCCTGAGCGGCCCACTCAGCGAACAGCTCGTCGCCACCGTTCTCGGGGCGGTGATAGGCCGTGACAACCGTCGCCGAACCGGACACGTCAGGTCGACACCCTGCGACCCTGGACGTACACGTGCGAGATCGCCGGCTCACGCATCGCCATCAACAATCCGAACAGAGTTTGATCACGCGCCAGAATCGGATCAGGCGACCGCGTGCCGAAGTTGATCAGACTGCCCAGCGCCGGCCACCCGGCCGGATCAACGACGAGGAAATCTGCCTCTTTACCGGCGTCGAGGTTTCCGATCCGGTTCTCCATGTCCAGCGCACGCGCTCCGGCCAGTGTTCCCGTGAACAGCAATTCGGCCGGGTGGAGCGAAAGCGCGCTGTCGCCCTCCTCCGAGATGTGCACTTTGAAAGCGTCGCCCAGAACCCGCGACAGGAGGAATTCGTCGCCGCCGCCGAAGTCCGAACCGATCGCGATGTTGACTCCCGCCGCCACCGTTCGCTTCCACGGCATCGTGCCGGAACCGAGGAACTGCTGCGACGTCGGGCAATGAGCAATCGACGTCCCGGTCTCCGCCATCCGAGCCAATTCGGAATCCTGGCAGTGGACGGAGTGCGCAAGAATTGCGCGGGGTCCGAGGAAAGACTTGCCACCGACTTCGGAGCCTGGCAGGAACTTGCCGTCGTACGTATCGAGGTACGACTGAACCTGGTAACGCTCGAGCGTCGTCGCCACTTCGCCTGTGCCCGGCCTGTTGTTCTCGTTGAGGTGACTGTGGAAGTACACGCCACGGCCTCGCACCGAGTCGTACAACTCCCCCAGATTCTTCAAGGTCTCCGCCGTCACGGCCAGGGAAAACCGCGGTACGACGGCAACGTGCAGGAGAGCAGTGTCAACGTCACCGGTGTCCGCACCGTGCCACCGATCGATCTCGTCGCGGGTCAGCGTGATCGCGTCGTCCTCGGACGTGATGAGCGCGGCTGCAGATTCGGGCCCCGTGGTTTGGATGCCACGGCCGCTGACGAGGCGAAGCCCGGTTCGCTGAGTTTCCGCGAACAGCGCGTCCTGCGCATGCGGAAAAGCGGAACCGAAGACCATTGCCGCGGTAGTTCCGGTGGCTATCCGGCGAGCGCAGAACGCGGCAGCGGCGTGCGCGGCAAATTCCGGATCGGCCAATCGTGATTCCGAGGGGAACACGCAGAGATCGAGCCACTCGAGTAGTTGTCCACCGCCGTAGGCGTCACCGGCGTAGATCTGCGGAAAGTGAACGTGAGTGTCGATGAATCCGGGGAGCAGAAACCCTGGGCGATGATCGTGGACGTCGCCGCCGTGCAGATGCTGCGGCAACGCGTCGAATTCACCACAGAAAGCCACAACACCGGCGTCGTCGATCGCGAGCACACCGTCGGGGAGGGAGACGAGCGCGTCGGCCGCGCCCTCGACCGTCGGGCTACCGGAAATGTGGAAGATATGGCCCCGATGCAGCTGTATCACTCATTGAGCAAATCACAGTCGCGGCGATACCGCGCGTTCGAATTGTCCGGATCAGTTCATGGTGGCGTGCCACACGAACGCTGCGGCCAAAGCGCCCGCGCCGTTCAGGGACCAGTGCAATGCGATGGGCGCAAGAAGACTGCCACTTCGATGGCGAAGCCAGGTGAAGACGAGACCGGCCGCTGCGGTGGCCAGAACCGCGCCGAGAATACCGGCGATCTGTCCGACGACCCCATTACCGAGGAAGCCGGACAGCCCCGCGTTTCCACTGGTCAGACCCATCGACGACGCGATGTGCCACAGCCCGAACGTCAACGAACCCGCTGCGGCGACGCCCCGGAAGCCACTGACCCGGTTAAGCGTCCCGTGCAGGACACCGCGGAAGGCCAATTCCTCCGGAATGACGGTCTGCAGGGGAATGATGATCATCGACGCGATGATGGCGCCCGAAATGGTTGCGTAACGATCAGCCATGAAGAACGGCCTGGTCAGCGGTAGCAACGCGCCGACGGCCACGACAGTCAGAACAAGTCCGACTGCGATGAGTGCGTACTTCGAACCGCTTTTGAGATGCTTCGGGGACAGGCCCAACTCCGCCCAGCCCAGCCCTCTGCGCTTGCTCATCGCGAGCAGCACAAGCGCCGAGATCGGAACCGTCGCGATGCTCGCCCACACCGTGGTGAAGTGCGCAATCAGATTGGTTCCCACCAGAACCGCGATGACCACCGCGATGTCGATGTACGCGTGGACGCGAGGACGCGAGGTAGACGGGGCCGTGTTCAGGACAGCAGCATCGGACACGGTTGAAAAACTCATATAAGGCCGTCACCCATCGCCGCAGTTAGCTGAAAATTCACTCATTCAAGTGTACCGACGGCGCTGATGTGCCCGCCAGGTTTGCGTCGACACTCACAGTCGACTCTCAGAGTGCGGCACGTTCGAGTTCTGCCACGTCGATCTTCTTCATCTGCATCATCGCGTCCATCACACGCTGGGCTTTTGCGCGATCGGGATCCTGCATCAATTCGATCAATCGGTTCGGCACCACCTGCCACGACAGACCGAACTTGTCCTTGAGCCAACCGCACTGGCTTTCCTCACCGCCCTCGGTCAGAGCCGACCAGTAGTGGTCGACTTCAGCCTGGTCGGCGCACGGAATCTCGAACGACACCGCCTCCGAGAATTTGAACATCGGTCCGCCGTTCAACCCGGTGAACCGCTGTCCGTCGAGTTCGAACACCACCGTCATGACCGACCCTGCCGGTTGACCGGACGGCGATCCCTCGCCGTATCGCTCGATTCCGATGATTTTCCCTTTGCCGAAAACCGAGATGTAGAACTGTGCTGCTTCCTCCGCTTGCGTGTCGAACCACAGGCACGGGGTGATCGAGGGCATGACTACTCCTTAGGTCGGGACGGTCTTCACAGGGATAGACCGTCGCGGCCGCCGGAAATCATCGGGTAGTTCAGTCGAACAGAGCCGACTCGATCACCGGCCAGGAACGCGCCAGTTCGTCGGACCAATACGGCCAACCGTGTGTGCCCACCGGTTGCGCGCTGCGCGTGACGTCGACGCCGTGACTGCGGAGCACACCGGAAATCTGGTCGGTACACAGATTGGCGCCAAGTTCCATGACACCACCGACGACAACGACCCGAGCAAGGTCGGGCGTCTCGAGTGTTTCGTGGGGACCCGGCAATCCTGTGCCCGATGACAGGTACACCTTTGTGCCGCGAAGCTTGTCCGCGTTGGCAAAGATGTCGTGCTCGCGCCACGCGGGGCTGTCCACCGGACCCCACATCTGCTCCGATGTGGCCATTCCGTTGATGACAACAAGGTCCGTCAGAGCCTTACCGAATCCACCCACCGTCGTGTAGCACCCACTGTAGGCAGCTACCCCGTCGTACAGATCCGGTGCCCGCTGGGCCAGCATGAGCGCGGCCTCGGCCCCCATCGAGATGCCACCGATCGCGTTGCGCCCACTGGTGTCGAACGCCCCGTCGATCAAGGGCGGCAATTCCTTGGTCAGGAATGTCTCCCACTTGAGCTTGCCGAATTTCGGGTGGTCTTCCTGCCAATCGGAGTACATGGTTCCGGTTCCGCCGATCGGCGCAACCACAAAAACGTTCTTGTCCGCGAAGAACTCCCGAGCATTGCCCTTCGTCGGTTCGAACCAGTTGTTGTCCTCGATCTGGCCCGAGTTTCCGTCGAGCAGGTACAGAACGGGCCGAGGCTCCGAACTATCGGCCGGGAGAAACACCCGCACGGCCATCGTGCGGCCCATCGCCGGACTGTCGACGTCGAGCAGCACTTCCCGCTCCGACACCGAAGTGGTCGCGGCGATTCGCGGCGACGCATCGGCGGACACGGTTTGTGCCGGCGGCGCTGCTTCGTCCGCGCTCGCAACGATCGGGAGAGCCACGACCGACGCCAGCGACACGGCACACGCCAGTGCGATCTGAGACATACGCATGCAAAAGTCCTTACAAGCCGAGGGACGCGGCAAACATCGGCCACGAATCGTGCAGGTCGTCCTGCCAGTAGCCCCACGAGTGGGTACCGGCCGGTTTGATGTTGTATCGGATGTTATCCATGCCCAGTGCGGTGGTGCGATCCGCCAACTGCATTGTGCAGAAATGTGTCGCAGCTTCGATGCCCCCACCCAGAGCCAGCGTCGCTGCCAGCACCGCGACGTCGTTGTCGATTCGCGGATCTGCCAACGTGTCGTACGGGCCGGGGATGCCCGTTGCGGTCGTGATGTACATCGGAATTCGCGGTAGCTTCTCCGCATTCACCACCGGATCGTGCGCAACCCACGCTGGGTCGTTGTACGGCCCCCACATGTTCTCGGGGTTACCCCCACCGATCCCGACGACCACTTTGACGAAATCCTGTCCCGGACCGGGACTGGTCATCGCGCAGCCACTGAACGAAGCGACGCTGTTGTAGACCGTCGGCGCACTCATCGCCAGATTCAACACCGACGTACCCGCCATCGAGATCCCCCCGAGTGCGTTCTCGCCCGTCGTATCGAAGTACTCGTCGATCACGTGCGGCAATTCCGACGTGAGAAACGTGGTCCACCTGTTCACGCCGTTGTTGTCGTTGATCTGTGCGAGCCCCGGATCCGGCCGCAACCAATCGGTGTAATAGCTGAACGCCCCGTCCAACGGAGTGACCACGTTGACGTGCTTGTCGGCGAAGAACTCCGGCACGTCGGTACGCACCGACCATGTCGCGTCGTTCTTCCCACCATCCACTCCGTTGAGCAGATACAGCGTCGGCGCGGGTGTCGACGTGTCGGCCGGACGAAGCACCTGGACCGGAATTCCGCGATCCATCGACGGTGAATACACGACGACGTCGACGAGACGGCCTTCCGCGGGTACGGCGCTGATCACGCGTGGACCGCCCGTCTCGGCCACTGCCGGCGACGACACGACAAAGAGAACGGTTGCGGCCGTCGCAGCACCGATCAATGCACGCGCTATGCGGATACCTCTCATGAATACGTCCCTCGAGTTGCCGAGCACAGATGGACATTATTGCCCGAAATGTTCCGTTTCGAGGGCAAACGACCCAGTCACGACTACCGTCCGACCGCCCGGCGTAATCGAGGAAAACCCCCAACGATAACCTGAACGAGACCTTCGCACGCACCCTTGTTCAGGAGAAAAGATGGCCGACTTCCTCTATGAGGACCTGTTGCCGATCGGTGAGGACACCACCGAGTACCGACTGCTCACCACTGAAGGGGTGTCGACAGTCGAAGGCCCGGACGGTCGGACCTTCCTGAAGGTCGAGCCCGAAGCGATGCGTCTGCTGACCGAAACGGCTCTGCACGACATCTCCCACTACCTGCGCACCGACCACCTGACGCAGCTGGCGAGCATCCTCGACGATCCCGAAGCGTCCAACAACGACAAGTTCGTTGCTCTCGATCTCCTGAAGAACGCAAACATCGCAGCCGCTGGTGTTCTCCCGATGTGCCAGGACACCGGTACCGCCATCGTCATGGGCAAGCGCGGACAGCACGTATTGACCCCCGGTGACGACGAGCAGGCCATCGCCCGCGGTGTGTACGACGCCTACACACGCCTCAACCTGCGTTACTCGCAGAACGCCCCCATCACGATGTGGGACGAGAAGAACACCGGAAACAACCTCCCCGCGCAGATCGAGCTGTACGCCGATACTGCTGCCGGACACGAGAACTCGTACAAATTCCTGTTCATGGCCAAGGGCGGCGGCAGCGCAAACAAGTCCTACCTGTACCAGGAAACCAAAGCGATCCTGAACCCCGACTCGATGATGCAGTTCCTCGAGGCAAAGATCCGCTCGCTCGGTACCGCAGCGTGCCCGCCGTACCACCTCGCGATCGTCGTCGGTGGCACGTCTGCCGAGTTCGCGATGAAGACGGCCAAGTACGCGTCCGCGCACTACCTCGACGAGCTCCCCACCGAAGGCGCCATCACGGGCCGCGGCTTCCGCGATCACGAACTCGAGAAGAAGGTCTTCGAGCTCACGCAGAAGATCGGCATCGGCGCACAGTTCGGCGGTAAGTACTTCTGCCACGACGTCCGCGTCGTCCGTCTCCCCCGCCACGGCGCTTCGCTGCCCGTTGCCATTGCCGTGTCGTGCTCCGCAGACCGTCAGGCCAAGGCCAAGATCACGCCCGAAGGTGTCTTCCTCGAGCAGCTCGAATTCAACCCGGGCCGTTTCCTGCCCGAGGTCACCGACGCGCAGCTCGACTCCGAAACCGACGGAATCTCCGGAACCGGCAAGGGCGCAGCGGTCAAGATCGACCTCACCAAGCCCATGGCCGAGATCCTCGCCGAGCTGTCCAAGCACCCGGTGAAGACGCGTCTGTCGCTCACCGGTCCGTTGGTCGTGGCCCGCGACATCGCGCACGCCAAGATCAAAGAGCGCCTCGACGCCGGCGAGGAAATGCCGCAGTACCTCAAGGATCACCCGGTGTACTACGCCGGACCTGCCAAGACTCCGGACGGAATGGCCTCCGGTTCCTTCGGCCCGACCACCGCCGGTCGCATGGACTCGTACGTCGAGCAGTTCCAGGCCGCTGGTGGCTCGATGATCATGCTGGCCAAGGGAAACCGGTCCAAGCAGGTCACCGACGCGTGCAACACGCACGGCGGTTTCTACCTCGGATCCATCGGCGGACCGGCGGCTCGTCTGGCCCTCGACTGCATCAAGAAGGTCGACATCCTCGAGTACGCCGAACTGGGCATGGAAGCCGTCTGGAAGATCGACGTCGAGGACTTCCCCGCGTTCATCGTCGTAGACGACAAGGGCAACGACTTCTTTGCCCATACCGGAGAGGTAACCCTGACGATCGGCAAGCGTCCGGGTCTGTAGACAGTCCAATAGCAAAGAGCCCCGGCGAATTCCGATTCGCCGGGGCTTGTTTGTGGGTTTGTCAGGTCCAGAGAGCAGCTACAAAAACAGTCACGACGGACAGTCCGCCGACCACGTGTACCAGGTTGGGGTTTGGCTGCCCCTTCTTCTGCCTGGCCCGCGTGATCTCCGCCAACGCGACGATGGCCAGTGAAAGTACAAGCTTCACAGCGATCTTCGCGTGAATGTAGTTCTTGTCCAGGGCGCCTTCGCCGAGTCCGACGATGATGAGACCGGACAGGAACTGGACGCGCGCGCCCCAAACCATGACCTCGGTGATCTTCGGAGCCTTCAGGACTGTGAAATAGCTACCGACAAGGGCCGCCATACCGAGCAGATGAATGACTACAAAGATATTGTAAAGAAAAGACATATCTGCACTGTAGCGCCTAGTTCACGCCGCTTTTACCGAACTCCGCTATCAGTTACAGGATTCCGGCATCCCTGGCCGCATCGCGGTATTTAGCGGCGAGCGTATCCACCGTTTCGTGCGCATTGAGCCCACTCGGATTGGGCACGATCCAGAGTTTCGCCCCCTCGAAATCATGGTCCTGATAGCCGGCCTTGGCTTTCTTGTTGCCGAAAGCTGTTCGATAGGCGGTGATCCCGGCGAAGGCAACAACAACAGGCTTGGTGTCCTGCACGACGTTTCGCACCCGAACTCCACCCGCCGCCAGCTCCTCCGGCGTCAATTCATCGGCGCGCGCCGTTGCCCGCACAGCGAGATTCGTGATGCCCACTCCCCGATCGATCAGGTGTTGCGTGTCTGCTGCCGACATACCGTCTGACGGATCTATCGGGCGTTCGATGATGCCTGCCCGCAACAACGCCGGATAGAAACGGTTACCCGGCCTCGCAAAATGCGCACCAGTTGCCGCCGTCCACAATCCCGGGTTGATACCCACGAACAGCAATCGGCAACCCGGTCCGATCAGATCGTCGATCTCGGCGTCGCGATACGACTCCAACTCCGCGCGCGTGAATCCCATAGTGCCAGTACATCAGACCCGTCGCGCAAAGGTATCGCGGACCTCGTCGATCGCGTCGTGCATCAACTGTTCGTAGTGATCGATATCCGCAATCGCCGACGGACTGGTTGTGATGCTGATGGTCACGGTGTCACCGATTCCATGGACACCGTGAGTGAGTGACATGACCGGCGACAGGCTCGGAAACCCTGCCGTGAATCGCACCGCTGCGCCGCCGAACACCAAGTCCGCGGCTCCGCGAGCAACACTCGACACCACCGTATTACCCGTCACCGTCTCGGGAATCGCGGTGAAGTCGTATTGCTGCACGCCCCAACGAATCAGCGGCCCCGGCACAGTCTCGAGCGCCCGGTCCGACGCCGCACTGGATGGATGCGCTGCTCGCGCTCGGCGCTCGGCCAGCGATTCCGTGATGCGTTCGGCTCGCTCGCGAAGATCGGCCACCTCCGGAAACAGACCGACACCTGCGTTACGGAAGTGGTTGCGCGATTTCGGTTTTCCATCCTTCGCGATAGTGACCTCCGCGCCCAACTCAGGAGGAACGACGCCATCGGCGGCCAGTAGGTAGTTGGTCATGGCCACCGAGATAGCCGTCATCGCCCCCACTGTCACGGAGACCCCGTCGGCTCGGAGATCCACCGCGTCGCGCACGACCATCCGAACAAGCCTGTGCGCATCCGGGGCGATGTTCGAGGTAACCTTCGGACGGTTCGGGGCCTGCGGCGCAACAACTCCCGACTCGGTATCGGCCTGGAGTTGCAGCTGAGCCTGATGACCCGCGCGGCCGTCGCGAAACAGTCGGTAGATCTGGCTGGGCAGGCGCAGTGCCGCCCGGGCGAGTATTTCTACCGAACTGATCGAGCGTCTGTCGATCTCTGTGCTTTTCGGCTCGTCTGCCGAGAACAGCGTGCGGGCAACAGCACTCGCCCGCTTGCCGTCCGCCAGCGAATGAGCCACTTGCAGAACGGCAATCAACGCAGGGCCGTCGCAGCGCGGTGCGCCGCGCACGCCTTCGAAAAGATGCAGCAGCCAGGGTGTCGCGCGCGGATTGACGTGGTTCTCGAGCAACACCTCGATCGCGTTGATGCACTGCTCCCACGAAGAGTCGGGAAGTCGATGCGTCACGACCAACGACTGGTCGACCGGCATCGGTTCCCACAGCGGATAATCCAGATGCCACGGCACTTCACGAATCCGCACGCACAGATCCGGAATCGACGACGCACGATCGAGGACCGCGCGTCGTACATCCTCGAGCGATTTTGATTGCCCCTCGAAGCAGTACAGCAGGAGTTGATCGTTGGGGATCTTTTCCGAAATCCAGAAAGTTTGGGCGTCGGTGGGCGTCATCCGTAACACCGGGTGACGGTACCACCGCGGCATCAGCCCTTTTCGGCTTCGGCTTTCAACTGTGCAAGGCCCTTCTCGAAGTCCTTGCCCACCATCTTGTCCATGCTGAAAACGAATCCGAAAATCTTGAAGAAGAAGTTCTTCTTCCCTGTCATTTGCCATGTCACCCGAGTCGAACTGTCCTGCGGTTCGAGAAGAAACGTCGTGACGTTCTGCGCTTTGAACGGTTTGAGGAAGGAAAGATCCAAGACAACACGGCTACCCGGCACCGATTCGGTGATCTTCATCGAGCCTGAACCGGCCTTTTTGTTGCCAGACCAGGCGTACGACGCACCAACACCGGAATCCGGTCCCGAGTATGTCCGCTGCATCGCCGGGTCCAGTCCTTCCCACGGGGACCAGGTGGTCCAGCGGTGGAAGTCGTTGATCAGATCGAAGACTGTGGCAGCCTCCGCATTGATCACAGCGGAGCGTTCGACAAGAAACTCGTCGGAATTCGGTGAAGCCATAGTCGTCTCTCCAGAAGTTCTCGGGGCGATCAGTCTGACGGAATTATCCACCGTGACGCTGCCGCCGTCGAGACAGAACTCAATCGCGCAGGCACAGGCAGAAGTGATGGCCGACCGGGTCGCGGTAGACCCGGAAAGTCGGATGCTCCGCAATCCCGTCGACGCGTTGCGCTCCGAGGCTCAGTACCCACTCCTCGGCCGGGTCGAAAGCCTCTACCAGGAGATCGAGGTGGATTCCCACACCCACCTTCGGCCAGTCCACCGGAACAAAACCCGGGGCAAGTTGAAACGCGAGTCGTTGACCTGGCAGGCCTTCGATGACGTGCCAATCATCCTCCGCGCGAACAATTCTCCATCCGAGAACCTGTTCGTAGAAGCGTGCCAGCGCAGCCGGATCCGGACAGTCCAGGACTGTGTAGTCCATTCCGATATCCGGGTGCATCGCTAAGCCTTCTTCTCCGCAACTTTCTTACGCACGAAGATGAGTGGCAGCAGCAGAGTCGCGAGGGCCGTGACAAGCCACACGAGGACCGTGCTCATAATCCACGTCGACACACCGGTGATTGTCAGCCCGCCGAAAATCGATGCGATCAGCAGAGCGACGAAAGTCGAGACCAACCCGATTCCGCCGAGGAATGCCGGCGCGTGGCGCTTAGCCATTTTGGCGATGAACGGCGACAGGACCGACTGCGCGATCGCAAAGATGACAACCGCCGTGATGAAACCCGACGCGCTCACAGAAAACCCCGAAAGCAACCACGTCGCAACAAGAAGTCCGACCGCGGCAGACCCGAGGAATATCGCGGCGCGAATCAGAAAACTAATCATTAACCGATCCTATATGCCCGATATACGTCACGGCAGCACTTCACAATCCGACAGAATCCTGAACGTCGCGCAATGCCCGCGCCGACGCATGCAGACCCTCGCGTTCACCTTCCGACAACGGCACCTCCAGCACTCGGCCGGCTCCGCCGCCACCAACCAGCGTTGGCAACGACAGACATACCCCTTCGAGGTCGTGCACCCCGTTCTGCAGGGTCGAAATCGGCAGCACCCGCTGCTCGTCGCGCAACACCACCTCCACCATGAAGGCGCTCGACAATCCGATGGCCAGATTGGTCGCGCCCTTGCCCTCGATGATCTGATACGCGCTTTGCACCACCGCGGTCGCGACCTCGTCACGGATCGCGCTGTCGAGTGTGTTCCCCGAAGGACCCACAAATGCCGTCGCCGGAACCCCGCCGATGGTGGCGCTGGACCACAAAGGAATTTCGGAGTCCCCATGCTCGCCAACGATGAACGCGTGCACATTCTCGACCGCCACGCCCAACTTCGACGCCATGAGAAAGCGCAGGCGTGCCGTGTCCAGCACCGTCCCGGATCCGAAGATCCGATGCCGATATGGCCGACCCGCGGCCTGAACCGCCGCGTACGTCGCGATGTCGACGGGATTGCTGACAAAAAGAATGATTGCTTCGGGCGACTGCGAGAGAAGTTGCTCCGTCAAGGTCTGCACGATCTTGACGTTGACCGCCGCCAACTCGAGACGGGACTGGCCGGGTTTCTGTTTGGCTCCGGCTGTCACTACAACCAGATCGGACCCTGCGGTGACCGCGATGTCGTCACCACCGTCCACCGAACACGGTGGGGTGAACTGAGTGCCGTGGTTGAGATCGAGCACTTCCGCTCGCACCTTCGCGGCGTTTGTGTCGTAGAGGGCCAGTACGTCCGCTGATCCGCGAATGAGGCACGCATAGGCGATAGCCGTGCCGACACTGCCGGCGCCGACGATGGAAACCTTCTTCTTCCGAGAGCGATATGCCGTCGTCATAGCTTTGATGGTGCGCCCTTTATAACGATTCTGCAGGATATCGGGATTGCCAGCGTTCTCTCAGGCTTTGATCGCAGACCTCTCAGAATCGCCGTAGACCATGGTGAACATGACAGAGGTAACGGTTTTTGCAGTCGGCGGCACCGGCGAGTCGTACGACGGTGACACCCGCACCCACGTTGTCGGACTACTGAGCGCTGTCACACGTGAACTCGACGATCGGTTCGACGCGAAGTGGGTGAGTTACCCCGCATCGTACGGACCTGTTGCCGACGGCGGCTCCAGTTTTCGCCGGAGCACCGAAATGGGCGCCCGGGCACTCTTGGCAGCTCTCGCCGAGGTCCGCGGACCCGTCATGCTCATCGGATACTCCCAGGGATGCTCGGTTATTCGCGCCGCCCTGCCAGAAGCGAACGGCAGCAACATCATCGGGATCGGGCTGATCTCCGATCCGCAGCAACCAGTGGGGGTTCTCCCAGGTTGCGACGGGTACGGCGTCGCCGGCGACGGACCTGAAATTCCGTCCTGGATTCCGGCCAAGTGGATCGGGCATCCGCAGGACTTGATCTGCAATGCCAGCGACGACAGCTACATTCGCGACATCGCCGACCTCACCGGCTGGATGTCCTTCACCCAAGCGCGAGTGTGGGCGAACAAGGTGTGGGAACTACTCCGCAGCAACACATTTCAGAACGCGCAGAAGACTCGCTTCAGCCCGAGCCAATGGCGCAAAGATCTACGACGCCTACGCACCGCCTTCCTCGAAGTCCTCGGATACCTACCGAGCCTTGTGAGCTGGCGACGCTTTCAGATCCGGAACCCCCGTGGCGGCCGGCATGTCAGCTATGCGAGCGAGGCCTTCGACGCCAGCGGACGCACGGGTTGCCAAGTGCTGGCTGATTGGATGACGGCACAGGCTCAGGACGTCAGGGAGCACGTCCCCGCAGCCTGAATCTGCAGCCCTGCGGGTAGGCGCCGCTACGCCGACTCTCTCATCACTCCGATATGGCGCACCGTCCCGGACAGACCCGGAAGCTCTTGCGCGTCAGACCACGTGCTCAACCCATCCGTGCTGTCGGAATAGAGATACTTCCCCTCGGTATAGGCGTCGAGATAGAGCCGCCAGGTGCCGTCCGGCAACTGAGCCAAGGCTGGGCCCTCCACCAAGGTGCCCCAATTTCCCGGCGGGACAAAGGAATAGGGTCCCGTCGCCGACGGCGCGACCGCATGCTCGATGACCTTCTTCGTCTCGTTCTTGGTGAACGCATGATAGGTCGATCCCACCTTGACCACGGTGGTGTCGATGTGGTCCGCACCGATCCCGGCGAGCGGAACAGGCAGGCTCCACAACCGCAGCGACGGTTCCAGTGCCGTCATCAGATACGGCACAAATCCTCCACCGGTCGACATAGACACGATGACGTTGACGCGGCCGCCGTCGACGAACCACTCGGGCGCCCAGGCTTTGGTGACGAACGGTGACAACGACGGGCCGTCGCTGAAGCCGGCCGACCCCGAGAAACCCGGCGGGCTCGCTGAACCCGTGCCGTCCCCGGTGCCTGGCATGAAGGCACAGCAGAACGGGAGTGAATAGTTCGCCAGAGGTGTCCAGGTGATGCGGTCGCTACTGCGTGCGAAGCCGATACTCGTTCCGCCCGTTGTGTAGGTGAGGTAATACATTCCGTCTGTATTCCGGAAGATGCTCGGATCACGTACCAGCCCGGACGGGGGCCGATACGCCGACGGTTTGACGAGTTGGAATCCAGTGCCGTCCGCGGACTCGAATACATCCATGTCGCGATCGCTGGCATTGCTGAACGCCACCATTGTGTATCGCCAGGCGGGCGGTTCGGCGCCGCTGGCCGGGGCTGCGACGAGCAATCCCGCGACAACAAGCATCACCATCGATACAGCAGAAAGGACGGTCCGTTTTGTCGGATTCACCGGTGAAGTATCTACGACAACAGGCGAACCATGCGCAACTTTGACCGCAGGTGTCGCTGGATCGTTACCGACGATGGCGAGGACGCCGTTATAGGTACCTGGATAGGTAGTTCAGCGGATGTCTCCAGCCGTCCCCCGCCCGCATTCTGAATCGGTACTTATTCAGGCGATGAAAGGCGACTTCAGGTGATGACCTTGGCGGATCAGCTGGACAACTGTGAATACCTACTGGCTGACGCGGAACTCACCGGCAACGGGGATGCAGTCCGGAGGTTCAGGGAACATCGCCTCAGGTTGGTCGAACAGCTGTCCCGGCTGAGGGCCTCGGGTCGTCGCGTGTAGGAATCGGACGCGCATGTCCGACGCCGCAGGGCGATTATGCGTACGCGCGGCTGATCATCCACGCGAGCGCATAATCGCCCTGCGGATTCAACTTCCTCAAACTGGCAACACGAGGACACACGACAATTCAGTGGGGTTCTTCAGACTCTGGCCGAAGCCCCCGTTGCGTATCTGAGCTGAGTCCCTCTGGGCGGTTACGATCCGCCGTCGCCCGAGTCACAGTCGGGTGCTCTCACCAATTGAGCTACAGAAGGTATGGACCGCAGCGCTTTTCGACCGCGATCGTGTGTGTCGAACCCATACGGACCCTTCTGTGGTTCGCGCTACTGATTTTCGACTCGAAGATCTCTGGGTGGCCACCGCTCCGAGATGGATCTCGGCGTCCCCGCGGGGACGTCTCCGTCAAGGCCCACACCGAATCACCGCTGATCAGCAGTCGATGGGATGATGACCTGCGTGTCCATGTCCCCACCGCTGCCCGTCAAGAACGGAGTTGGCCCGACGCGCCTACGCATCCCACCGTCCGGGCCGTGGGCGACGATCGCCGAGTACGTCGTGGCGAAGTTCGACCATCTGGACGCCGAAAACCTGTATCGGCGGTTCGACGACGGCGAGTTCGTGGGTATCGACGGCCACCCGATCTGCCGGAGCACCGAGCTCAGCGCGCACCGGTTCGTCTGGTACTACCGCGAGTTACCGGCGGAGGACCCGGTGCCGTTCCACGAGGAGATCCTGCACGTCGACGACGACCTCGTCGTGATCGACAAGCCACATTTTCTCCCGACCACCCCCAGTGGGCGCTACCTGCGCGAGTCTGCGCTTGTCCGACTGCGGGTCCGCCTCGACAACCCAGATCTGACCCCGATCCATCGACTCGACCGCGGCACCGCAGGCGTGGTGATGTTCTCGGCCCGCCCCGCGACGCGCGGCGCGTACCAGTCACTGTTCGAGAAGCGGCAGGTCACGAAGGTCTACGAGGCGGTGTCGGCGCGACCGCCCTGGTGGGTCCAGGGCGCACCGGGGCTCAGCGAATCCAACGGTCCCCTCGTCTACCGCAACCACATCGAAGCTCGGCGCGGCGAGTTGCGGGTCCTCGTCGACGACAGCCGTGAACCTAACTCCGAGACCATGATCGAGGCGCGAGGGACGGGCGTGAGCGCCTCCGGACGTACTGTGCTGCACACGGTTCTACGTCCGCAATCCGGACGGATGCACCAGTTGCGGGTGCATTTGGCGGCTCTCGGCGCCGGGATCCTGGGCGACCGGCGATACCCCGACCTGTTGCCCGACGCCCCGGACGATCATTCCCTCCCACTCCAATTGCTCGCGCGGGAACTCGAATTCAACGATCCGTTGTCGGGGAAAGCGCGGCGGTTTGTCACACGTCGGACGCTCAGCGAAATTCCAGCAGGGTGAGGACCAGACGCCGCAGGGCGATTATGCATACGCGCGGCTGATAACCCACGCGAGCGCATAATCGCCCTGCGACAGTACGGCGGATTTAGACGTTGAAGCGGAACTCCACCACATCACCGTCGGCCATGATGTAGTCCTTACCCTCCATGCGGACCTTGCCGGCAGCCTTGGCTGCGGCCATGGAACCCGCCTCGACGAGGTCGTCGAAGGACACGATTTCAGCCTTGATGAAGCCTCGCTCGAAGTCGGTGTGAATGACGCCGGCAGCCTGGGGCGCGGTATCGCCCTTGTGGATGGTCCAGGCGCGCGCTTCCTTCGGACCGGCCGTCAGGTAGGTCTGCAGCCCGAGGGTGTGGAAGCCGGTGCGTGCGAGAGCGTGCAGGCCGGGCTCGGTCTGACCGATCGAGTCGAGCATTTCCTGGCGGTCTTCCTCGTCCAGCTCGAGGAGTTCCTGCTCGACCTTTGCATCGAGGAACACGGCGTCGGCCGGAGCGACGGATGCGCGCAGTTCTTCGACCTTCGCTGCGTCGGTGAGCACAGACTCGTCGGCGTTGAAAACGTAGAGGAAGGGCTTGGTGGTGAGCAGGCTCAGTTCACGCAGCAGCGAGAAGTCGAGCTTGTCCTTGACGCTGAAGAGCGTCGTGCCCTCGTTGAGGAAGGCCTGAGCCTTGAGTGCCTCGTCGTGGGCCGGCTTGAGCTCTTTGTTCTTGCGAGCTTCCTTGTCCAGACGCGGGAGAGCCTTCTCGAGCGTCTGCATGTCTGCGATCACGAGCTCGGTCTCGATGACCTCGATATCGGAGGCGGGGTCGACCTTGCCGTCGACGTGAATGACGTCGTCGTCGGCGAAAACGCGCACTACCTGGCAGATTGCGTCAGCTTCACGAATGTTGGCGAGGAACTTGTTTCCAAGGCCTGCGCCCTCGGAGGCGCCCTTCACGATTCCGGCGATGTCGACGAACGACACGGTCGCGGGAAGGATGCGCTCGGAGCCGAAGATCTCGGCGAGCTTCTGCAGCCGCGGATCGGGCAGCTCGACCAGGCCGACGTTGGGTTCGATGGTCGCGAACGGGTAGTTCGCAGCCAACACGTCGTTGTTGGTCAGTGCATTGAAAAGGGTGGACTTGCCGACGTTGGGCAGTCCGACGATTCCGAGGGTAAGGCTCACGATCTGTGGATTCTACGGCCTCGCGGCGACGCGACGGGTACTCGCCCCACCGTCACGTCGCCGCAGGTGATCAGTTGTAGTTGTAGTTGTCGACGGACGCCACGACCGCGACCAGGAAGATGACGTAGAACGCGATCAGCAGAATCCATCCGATGACAGCGATCAAGAGCGCGATCTGTCCGAGCTTCTTCACCCGCTCCGACGCGTACTGCGCGCCCTGGTGATCGCCCATCGCCCACTTCGGGTAGATATCGTGCAGATGATTGAACGCGGCAAACGCGACGGGCCAGAAGAAGATGATCGCGGCGACGGCCCAACCTGCATTCGATTTCGGCGGACCGTATTGAGGCTGCGCGTAGGACTGTGGGGCGGCATACTGCTGCGGCGTGCCGTACTGCTGACCTGACGGATACTGCTCGGTCGGGTACTGCTGATACTGCTGACCGGCGTTGCCCGATTGGTCGTAACTCGGTGTCTCGCCGTAAGTCGGTTTAGGTTCCTGCGGTTCGGTCATCGTTCCCCCAAAAATTCGGTTTAAGTTCCTCTACTGCAGAACCTAACGGAAGCAGGCGTTGCCGTGTCGTAGTGAGCGCCTACGCTCGCGGTGTGACCCGGATGCTGATCGTGCTCGCCATATGGATAGTTGGCCTCGGAGCCGCGACGCTTGCGAGCGTCGTCGTCCCGGGGTGGTGGGTGATCGCTGTCGTCGCGCTCGCTCTGGCAGTGGTGGGCACGTACGACCTGAGTCAACGGCGGCACAGCATTCTGCGCAACTATCCCGTCATCGGACACGCCCGCTTTCTGCTCGAAAAGATTCGACCGGAGATTCAGCAGTACTTCGTCGAATCATCCACCGATGGAACGCCATTCGATCGCGAGACACGCGATCTGGTCTACGAACGCGCCAAAGGCACTCTGGCCGAGGAACCGTTCGGGACCGAGCGCGACGTCAATGCAATCGGCTACGAGTTCATGACACATTCGATCCGGGCCCGCAAGGCCCCCGACACTATTCCGCGAGTGCGTCTCGGCGGACGCGATTGCACCAAACCGTACGACATCGCTCTTCTGAACGTCTCCGCGATGAGCTTCGGGTCGTTGTCCGCCAACGCAATCGAGGCACTCAACGCCGGCGCCGCGAAGGGCGGATTTGCCCACGACACCGGCGAAGGAGCCATCAGTCCGTATCACCGCAAACACGGCGGCGATCTGATCTGGGAAATCGCGTCGGGATACTTCGGATGCCGAACCGCTGACGGGCAATTTGATCCGGACCGCTTTGCCGAGCGTGCGGCTCTCGACCAGGTGAAGGCCATCTCGATCAAGCTCTCGCAGGGCGCCAAGCCCGGATTGGGTGGGGTACTTCCCGGAGTCAAGGTCACCCCCGAAATCGCCGACACCCGAGGCGTTCCCGTCGGCCAGACCGTCATATCGCCGCCTGCGCACACCACATTCAGTACCCCTGTCGAACTGGTCGACTTCGTTCACACTCTGCGGACATTGTCCGGCGGCAAGCCGGTCGGACTGAAACTCTGTGTGGGCTCGCGTCGTGAGTTCCTCGGCATCTGCAAGGCGATGATCGAGCGCGGCGTCACGCCCGACTTCATCATCGTCGACGGTTCCGAGGGCGGAACCGGAGCAGGTCCGGTCGAGTTCGAGGACCACATGGGTATGCCGCTGACCGAGGGATTGATGTTGGTCCACAATGCGTTGGTGGGGACGGGATTACGGGGTCTCGTGAAGGTCGGCGCGTCCGGCAAGGTTGCCAGCGGCTCCGACATCGTCAAACGCATCATTCAGGGAGCCGATTTCACGATGGCCGCCCGCGCCATGATGTTTGCCGTTGGCTGTATTCAGGCCCAGATGTGCCACACCAACCGCTGTCCCGTCGGCGTTGCGACTCAAGACCCGGCCCGCACCCGCGCCCTCGACATCCCCGACAAGAGCGAACGCGTGTATCGATTCCAGAAGGCAACCGTCGCAAGCGCGCAACAGATGATCGCGTCGATGGGTATCGACTCCTTCGATCAGCTGGAACCGGCGATGCTCAACCGCCGGATCGACGGCCTCACAACCCGGACGTATGCCGATCTCTTCGACTGGCTCATGCCTGGCGAACTCCTCGACTCCCCGCCACAAAGCTGGCTCACCGACTGGATCGACGCCGACGCCCATCGATTCTGAAATACCGGCCAGGTGCCGCGCGGATTCACTCTTCTAGTCCTACAGTGACAGATGGCCCGCTGTGACGGCGGCCACATCTGAACTAGTGGACGGAGTTCGACGATGAGCCTGACGACGGCGCCGGAACCGAATGTCGAGTACCTGAAAACAGACCCTGACCTGCCACCCGTCGGCGTGGTGGACCGCACCCCCATCTCACCGACTGCGCGCTTCGTGTTCCTGGTCATCGGACTGGTAGGCGGCCTCGCCTGGTACATGATCGCGATAGTGCGAAACGAACACATCAGCGCCGTCTGGTTCGTGTTGGCCGCAATCTGCACCTACCTGATCGCCTATCGGTTCTACGCGCGGTTGATCGAACGCAAAATCGTCAAACCACGCGACGACGTCGCCACCCCTGCCGAAATCATGGAAAACGGCGCGGACTACATGCCGACGGATCGACGGGTTCTCTTCGGTCACCACTTCGCAGCCATCGCGGGCGCCGGCCCACTGGTCGGTCCGGTCCTGGCCGCGCAAATGGGTTATCTGCCAGGCACTCTGTGGATCATCATCGGAGTCGTCTTTGCCGGTGCCGTACAGGATTTCCTGGTTCTGTGGATCTCGTCCAAACGACGCGGCCGCAGCCTCGGTCAGATGGCTCGTGAAGAACTCGGCCTCGTCGGCGGCGTCGCGGCACTGATCGGCGTTTTTGTCATCATGATCATCCTCATCGCCGTTCTCGGACTTGTGGTTGTCAACGCGCTCGCCGAAAGTCCCTGGGGCGTGTTCTCTATCGCGATGACCATCCCCATCGCACTGTTCATGGGCGTCTACCTGCGTTACCTTCGCCCCGGCAAGGTCTCCGAGGTGTCGCTGATCGGCGTGGTCCTGCTGCTGCTGGCCATCGTCTCCGGCGGCTGGGTCGCCGATACCGGTTGGGGCGCAGACTGGTTCACGCTGTCCAAGGTCACCATCGCGTGGCTGATGATCGCGTACGGATTTGCCGCCTCTGTCCTGCCCGTGTGGCTTCTCCTCGCACCCCGCGACTACCTGTCGACGTTCATGAAGGTCGGCACAATTGCCCTGCTGGCCATCGGAATTCTGGTTGCGCGACCAGCACTGAACATGCCTGCCGTTACGCCATTCGCTTCCAACGGAGAGGGCCCTGCCTTTGCCGGCGCGCTGTTCCCGTTCCTGTTCATCACCATCGCCTGCGGCGCACTCTCGGGGTTCCACGCACTGATCGCGTCGGGAACCACACCGAAGCTGCTGGAGAAGGAAAGCCAGACCAGGATGATCGGCTACGGCGGCATGCTGACCGAATCGTTTGTCGCCATCATGGCCCTGGTTACCGCCTGCATCCTCGATCAGCACCTGTACTTCGCGCTCAACGCTCCCGCCGCACTGACCGGCGGAACACCGGAAACCGCAGCAGAATACGTCAACAACCTGCCCCTCGGAATCGCTCCCATCTCCCCCGACGTCCTGTCTCAGGCAGCTGAGGCCGTCGGAGAGGAATCGATCATCTCGAGAACGGGCGGCGCTCCGACGCTGGCGTTCGGCATGTCCGAAGTCCTCAGCGACGTGTTCGGTGGTGACTCACTGAAATCGTTCTGGTATCACTTCGCGATCATGTTCGAGGCGCTCTTCATTCTCACGACCATTGACGCCGGCACCCGAGTTGCGCGGTTCATGCTCTCGGACTCACTGGGTAACTTCGGCGGTCCCGCAAAGAAGTTCAAGGATCCGTCGTGGCGCATCGGTGCATGGCTCTGCTCGCTGATCGTTGTTGCGGCTTGGGGCGCAATCCTGCTGATGGGCGTCACCGATCCACTCGGCGGCATCAACACGCTCTTCCCCCTGTTCGGAATCGCCAATCAACTACTCGCAGCCATCGCACTGACAGTGGTCATGACGATCGTGATAAAAAAGGGACTGTTCAAGTGGGCCTGGATCCCCGGAGTTCCGTTGGTGTGGGACTTGATCGTCACCATGACGGCGTCGTGGCAGAAGATCTTCTCCGACAATCCGGCAATCGGATACTGGGCTCAGCACAACGTATTCAAGGACGCAAAAGCCGCCGGCGAGACGTCGCACGGCTCCGCGAAGACTCCCGAAGCAATCGACGCCGTCATTCGCAACACGTTCATTCAGGGCACGTTGTCGATCATCTTCGCGTCACTCGTCATCGTCGTGGTGATTGCCGGAATCATCGTGTGCATCAAGGCAATCAGGGCCGGTGGTCTACCCACTACCGAATCCCCCGAGGAACCGTCGAAGATCTTCGGTCCCGCGAGTTTCATCCCGACACCGGCAGAAAAGGAAGTTCAGAAGGAATGGGACGAGCTCATCAAGGCGGGTAAGGTTCGCGCACCCGGCGCCGCACATGCGGGTGGGCACTGATCATGACTGCACACGTCGCAACAACCCTGCGCGGCATCCTGTGGTGGATCCGTTCGGTGATGGGCGATCTGGACTACGCCCGGTACGTCGAACACACACGGCGGAACCACACCGATGCGCCGCTTCTGAGCGAGCGTGAGTTCTGGCGTCGACGTCACGCAGCAGCGGACAGCAATCCTGGTGCCCGCTGCTGCTGACTGACGATCAGGGGCAGGCTGCCTTGGCCAGAGAGTAAATGTGGTCGGCCTGCTCCTGAGTCGGAACAGTTCCGTTGTTTTCCGCCAGAGTGATGATCTCTGCCTTCACTTCTGCCTCGTCGGTGCCCTTCGCGACTTCGTCACACGTTGTCGTCAGGATCTTCTCGATGTCCGCGTCATCACGATCAGCCGCCAACGGCGCGTACGCACCGCGGAACGTTGCCACGAACAGGGCAGATTTTCCCTGATCGATGGCATTGCCCGCTGACTCTTTTGCAGTCTCGAAAGCCTGCTGCCCACTGGTGATCGCGCTGTTGACCTTGTCCTGTGCATCGTTCGTCTGTTCCTCGCTGCACGCGGTGAGACCCAGAACGACGATTGTTGCTGCCACAACTGCTGCTGCAATTCTCATAACGGAAATGGTAGCCGCGCACCGACGCCGCCAGATACCGATCAACCGTTAGCGTCGCGCGTACTGCACCAAATCGGACAGCGTTACGATCAGGCAAGCGAAACCACGTCAATTACATCGGCGGGGAGAACCCCACGCCGACCGAAAGGACGATCAGTGAGCGAGCAAGGCAACGAGGTAGCTGGGCCGGCTCCCGCGCGTACACGCGACCGCGGCGAGATCATCGGACAGGGCGGCCTTTGGCTCGCCAAATGGTCGTTGGTGCTGGCATCCATTTCGATCGGCGCATTGATTTTCGGCTGGCTCGTCGAAAAGCTGTGGGTAATCGTGCTGCCCGTGGCTCTGGCGATTGTCCTTGCGACTGTCATGTGGCCGCCAACTCGCGAAATGGTCAAACGCGGATTACCGCCGGCAGCCGCTGCCGGCATCACCCTGCTCCTGTCGATCGGAGTGCTCGCCGGTGTGATCGCCGGGATCATCCCGTCGGTAGTCGGGCAGGCCCCTGAACTCGCGAACAAGACAACCGAGGGCATCAACCAAGTTCAGGACTGGCTCCAAGGACCGCCGCTGAACTTGCAAGACGATCAGATCGACAACGCCATCCATTCAGTTGTCGCCAAGGTTCAGGAAAGTGGAACCGCTATCGCCTCAGGCGTTTTCAGTGGCGTGAGTACCGCTGGTTCCCTTCTCGTCACCCTTGGCCTCGTTCTGGTCCTGTCGTTCTTCTTCATCAAGGACGGCCCGCGGTTCATCCCGTGGCTCCACGCGGTGGGCGGCGGAAAGGCCGGACGGCACCTCGAAGAAGTTCTGACGCGCATGTGGGACACCCTTGGTGGGTTCATCCGCACCCAGGCTCTGGTGAGTCTGATCGACGCAGTGTTCATCGGCGCCGGACTGTTGATCCTCGGCGTCCCTCTGGCACCTGTGCTCGCGATTCTCACCTTCATCGGTGGCTTCATTCCGATTGTGGGCGCATTTGTTGCCGGCGCCCTTGCGGTGTTGGTTGCGTTGGTAGCCAACGGCCTGACCACGGCGATCATCGTGTTGATCATCATCCTGCTGGTGCAGCAAATCGAAGGAAACGTCCTTCAGCCTGTCCTGCAAAGCAAGTCGATGAAGCTCCATGCCGTTATCGTGCTTCTCGCCGTCGCGGCGGGTAGCTCCCTCTACGGCATCATCGGCGCATTCCTCGCAGTCCCCGTGGCCGCTGTCGCCGCCGTCGTCATCCGCTACATCGGCGAGCAGATCGACGAACGCGCCACCGACAACGAACCTATGCCGAAGGGCGACGCGGCCGACCTGGTCGAGCAGTCCGAGAACGGTGCAAACACCGCCGGAGACCAGAAGGCCTGATCAGCCGGCAATCAGTTCTACCGAGGAGCCTGCACGTCCCCGAATGACGTGCAGGCGACTCGGGATTCGCTGTCGCATTTCGTCGACGTGACTGACTATCCCGACAACACGTCCACCGTCGCGAAGTTCGTCCAGCACACCCATCACCGAGTCGAGTGTGTCTGCATCGAGCGTCCCGAATCCCTCGTCGATGAACATGGTGTCCAGCACAACGCCACCGGATTCAGCCGCGACAACATCGGCAAGCCCCAATGCCAAAGACAGTGACGCCAAGAAGGACTCACCGCCCGACAGCGTTTTTGCCGACCGCACGACGCCCGTGAAATCGTCACGGATATCAAGCCCGAGCCCACCGCGGCGACCACGGGATCCGGCTTCGTCACTGTGAACGAATTCGTATCGTCCACCGGACATTCGACGCAGGCGAACCGACGCGGACAGTGCAACTTCCTCGAGTCGCGACGCCAACACATACGACCGCAATGACATCTTGCGGTTGTTCTGCCCCTTGCCCGCGATCACGTCTGCCAGCGCCGCCAACTCGTCGTGGCGCGCACGCTGCGGCGCGATTGCCTCGTAGGCTTTCTCGAGCTGGCCGTTGAGCCGCTCGAGGTCCGAAACCCGATTCTCGGCCAAGGACGCCGCTGCCACAGCCTCGTTGACCGCCGCCGCACATTCACGCGAAACCAGCGCCGGTCCATCCACGTCCACAGTCGCAACATCAGCCGTTGCAGCAACATCTGGGTCGTCGAGAACTGACCTCGCGGCTACTCTGCGATCACGTGCCCGGGCAACCTCAGCCTCTAGAGCCGCGATGCGTGCCGGCGTCCGAACAGCTGCCAGCGCGGCCGGAGCCGACTCGAAACCAGCGGAGAGTGCTGCATCAACCAGTTTGGCCGACAACTCGGCAGCTCGAGCCTGTGCTCGGGCCGCGTCGTCGCGGGCTTCCGAAGCCGTCACAGCTGCGTTTGCCCAGGTCTCGAACCGGGCCCGCCTGGCGGAGATGCTCGAATCCTCGCCCGCTGCAGAGACAATCGCGGCACGAATCTCCTGCGCTCGCAGCGTCAGAGCAGAGATACGCTCGATGACTGTGGCCGCCTCCGTGGCCAACGCTGCGGACTCCTGCTCGAGTGTGTTGTCGCGGCCGCTGAGTTCCGCTGCCTTTGCAGCCAGATCGGCTGCCCGACGCGCCATGGATGTTGCACTCTCGAGCGCCGCTTGTGCCCACTCTCGCACTGCCTCGAGTTCCGTGACATCACCGTCGCCGCCGCGGGCGATCAAACGCTCGATCTCCAACGCCAGAGCGCTCTCCTGCTCGAGAACGACCGTCAAAGCACCTTCTGCGGCGCGTTCGAGAACTGCGGCTTTCTCTACGTCCACCTCGGTCACGGTGTCGGTTCCGGGCTGCGCCAGAGCGGGATGTTCCGGAGAACCACACACCTGGCACGCATCACCCGGTTTCAGTGAACCGGCCAGTTCCGCCGCCATTCCCTCGATACGCGTTTGCACGCGATCAAGCCAGCGACCGCGCGCCGCTTGATGTGCGTCCCGCGCATCAAGCACTGTGGCGCGCATTGCCTCGGCCCTTGCCCGCACACCAACGATGTCGCGCGCAGCCGAAGCACTGTCCGCCGCCGCTGCGTAGGCAGCTCGAAGGCCCGGCAACGACGCTTCGCAGCGCTGCGCATCGGCGAGTTCCGATGCGGCAGAGCTCAATTGTTCCGGCAGCTGCGCGCGCTGGCGGGCGATATCCTCGGTACGGGCGATCATCTTGGCGTGCCGCGCCGACAGTGTGCCGATCTCCGACTCCGCCGCATCCGCGATCCGCGCCTGCTCGGCCACCGAATCCAGTCGCACGATCTCGTCTCGCCAGTCTCGGACCTGGGCCAAGACCTCGCCGCGTTCACCGTCTCGCGCCGGCCACCCTCCCCCACCGAAGATGTCGGGACCGCCGTGCTCGGAGTAGAGCGTCACCGCCTTCTCAGCCTGTGCGAGTGCCGACGCCATTGCCCGTTGCGCCGAATCCGAATCCTGAGAGATTACCGAAACCGGTTGCGCCCGTGTGGCTGTAGCCAACTCGTCTGCAATGACCGCCAGGTCTGCCGACCCCTCGTCCAGTGCAATGATCTCTGCGCGCGCACGGTCTCGACGGCGCACCAAATCCGCAGTACGCTCGGCAATCCCGAGAATTCGGTTTGCCTCCGCTGCAGCAGCTTTGGACTTCTCGAGTACTCCGTTTGCCAGATCGCGGCCGTCTTGCGCCTCCGCGAGCAACTTGCGCGACCATTCGAGCGGATGCGCTTCCGCTCCCACTTCCAAACCCGCCGCAGTCTCGACGCGCGCAAGTAAGACCTGCACGGCCTGCTCTTTGTCGGCGAGAGCGCTGGCACTGGCTTTCTTCTTCTCGTCGAACCACGCCTCGACCGACACAAATTTCTTGGTGTCGAACAGTCGCTCGAGCAGCTTGCCGCGCTCCTCGTTCTCGGCGCGAAGGAATTTGGCGAACTCCCCTTGTGGGAGCAGAACAACCTGGAAGAACTGATCGGCGCTCATTCCCATCAGTCGGTTGATCTCGTCGCCGATATCCGGAATTCGCGAGAGGTTCTCGCCGCGGCCGTCGAGCCACGTCAGAGTTGCCTTGGCGTTCTCGACGATCGAACCGGATCCACGTTTTTTCGGACGCGAAAACTCGGGACTACGAACAAGTTTGAGGCGTCGACCGCTGATGGTCGCTTCGAGCGTCACCTGCGGTACGGACCCGACCGGAGCATGATCGGACAGCAGCCGCTTGCCCTCGTTTCGAGCACCGGGCACGCGGCCGTACAACGCAAAGGCCACGGCGTCGAGGACAGTGGTTTTGCCCGCGCCGGTATCACCGTGCAACAGGAAAAGTCCGTCGGCCCCCAGCCTGTCGAAATCGACCGTGACGGTGTCAGCGAACGGGCCGAAGGCCCTGACCTCGAGCGTATGAAGTCTCACGCGCTCACGCCCAGTTCAGCTGTGGCTTCGTCGGCTCGATCAGCCGAACCGAGTGCAGCTTCCATCAGAGAGATTTCGCCCTCGGTAGGCTCGCTGCGGACCGCGGAAACAAACCCCCGGGCGATTTCGATATCGTCTCGACCACGCACTGCGTCGCGGTATTTGAGTTCCGAATTACCTTCTGGCCGCTGCCATTCGAGATGGACGGCAAACGGGAACCTCGTGTGCAACGCGCGCATCGCATCGATCGGGCGAACCTGATCGGTAAGCAGCGCCGAGACGTAACAATCCTCGGCATCGTCGTAATCCGACGAGCTCAGCAACACCTCGAGGGTGCCCGTCAACTGTCGCAATCCCCGAACAATCGGAAGATCGAGACGCGACGTCGAGACGAGGCCGCTGCCGTCGAGTTCAACCAACAACGCCGCTTTCCTATGGCTGCGCTCACCGAACGAGTACGGCAACGGCGAACCTGAATACCAGACCCGCTCCGACAACATCTGCGGCGAATGGAGATGCCCCAACGCGACGTAATCGACACCGTCGAACTCCGCTGCCGACACCGTCTCGACGCCACCCACAGAAATGGAACGCTCCTCACCCGTCGCCTCGCCGCCGACTACAAAGGCATGTGCCAAAAGCACCGACCGGGTTTTCGGGTCGCTCTCTTGCCGACCCGTCAGGTCTGCCCGCACCCGGGCCATAGCGGCCCCGAGAACGTCCGAGTGGCTACGCGCACGGGGCACATCCAACTCGACTCTCGTAATCTCCGGTTCGAGATACGGAATTCCGTAGAACACCACGGGGCCGAACTCGTCCTCGACCACAACCGGTGAATCGACCTGACCAACTCGAGTGATCAGATGCAGCCCGCCGGCCGCGGCAAACGACGCACCGGCACCCAAGCGCACGGCCGAATCATGATTGCCGGACGTGGCGACGATGATCGCCCCGGCATCACGAATGGCCTCGAACCCTCGATTGCACACCGTGACCGCGTCGGAACTGGGAATGGAGCGATCGTAGATATCCCCCGGAACAACCACGACGTCCACGCCGTGCTCACGGACCAGAGCCGCAATGGTGTTCAACACACTCGCCTGATCGGCCAACAAGTCCACACCATGGAAAGTGCGACCTATGTGCCAATCAGACGTGTGCAGGATCTTCATTCCAGTGACGGTAGAGGACCCCACCGACAGATAAACCCGAAGCCACGACCGGCACAAACACTGCTCACACCGAGAAAGCGGCTAATGTCAATGTGTGTCTGCAACCCAACGTGCTCGCTCCGGGGTACCGCTGGACAAACGATCTCTGGTCGTCACAGTCCCCGGCCTGCCCTGGTGGGGAGTCATTCTGCTCGCTGCCGGAGTCACTTCGATCGGTGTCCTGATCGATGCATCCGGCGGTGGCGGCGAGCTGACCTCCGTCTTCTCGACGTTCTACTTCCTCGGTTGCCTGTTCGCCGTGGTTGCCGCCGCAAACAAGTCACTGTTCACGGCGATGGCGCAGCCCCCGCTCCTGCTTCTGGTCGCGGTACCGGTTGCTCAGACCCTGATCGGCAAGGAAAACAGCACTTCACTCCGCGACATTGCCATCAACATCGCATACCCGCTGGTAGACCGCTTCCCCGTCATGCTGGCTACCAGCATCGTGGTCCTGATTATCGGCTGCCTGCGTTACTTCCTGCTGCAGCAGCGTCCGACGGGTCCGGTTCGATCCACCCGAACCCGGCGCGACACGCCGCCGGCCAAGAGCTCACGTAGTACGGGCGACGATTCTGCGCAACGTCGTCGCCGTCGGCCGGAACCGAGCCGACCGGATGCCGCAGAGGCAACGGACCTGATCCCGCCGCAACCCCGGCGACGCGAGGCCGATCGCCCGGCGTACAGCGAACGTCCCGTCTACAACGAGCGGCCGTCGTACCGCCCGGCTGCCGCGCCTGATCGCACACCACCGCGTCGTAGCTCCACTCCCGTCGACCACGATCGCTACCAACCAGACCACGATCGCTACCAACCGCCGCGACGCAACCAACCGGTCAGCGAGCGGAGCGACTCCCCTTCGTACGGCGAGCGCCGCGAGTACCCGTCGTATGGAGAGCGTCGTACCACTGAAGCCGGTCGCCCCTCCGAAGAACGCATGGAACCGTTCTTTGCCTCGGGCGGGGCCGACGACGTGCCGCTCCCCCCGCGTCGGCGCCCAGCGGGCGCGGACCTGCCGGCCTACCCGGCTCCGCGCGTGCGTTACCGCGACCGCGACGAAACGCCGACCTGACGCACTTGTACCAAACGAAAAACCCCGAACCTGTGTGTGCTAGTTCGGGGTTTTTCGTAGCGACTACTAGGTGCGAGCTGCTCGCAGCTCGCGCGGGAGCGCAAACACCAGCGTCTCGTTGGCTGTGGTCACCGACTGCACATCCTTGAAACCATGATCTGCCAGCAGGTCGATCACTCCGCGAACCAGCACCTCCGGGACGGAAGCGCCGGACGTGATTCCGACCGTCTCGACGCCCTCGAGCCAGCTCAGATCAACTTCGCGGGCATAGTCGACCAGGTACGACGCCCGGGCGCCCGCACCGAGTGCGACCTCGACCAACCGAACCGAGTTCGAGGAGTTGCGCGAGCCGACCACGATCACCAGATCGCATTCGGGCGCCATGGCCTTGACCGCGACCTGACGGTTCTGCGTCGCGTAGCAGATGTCGTCGGACGGCGGATCCTGCAGATTCGGGAAGCGATCTCGCAGACGAGCGACAGTCTGCATCGTCTCGTCGACGCTCAACGTGGTCTGCGACAGCCAGATCACTTTGTTCTCGTCGCGGACAGTGACCGCATCCACAGAGTCGGGGCCGTCGACGATCGTGACGTGGTTGGGTGCCTCACCTGCGGTGCCTTCGACTTCCTCATGGCCTTCGTGGCCGATGAGCAGGATGTCGTAGTCGTCTCGTGCAAACCGCTTTGCTTCCTGGTGCACCTTGGTGACCAGTGGGCACGTCGCGTCGATGGTGCGCAGATTGCGTTCGGCAGCCGATTCGTGGACGGCCGGTGAGACGCCGTGCGCGGAGAAGACCAGAAGGGAACCCTCGGGAACCTCGTCGGTTTCGTCGACGAAGATCACTCCCTGATCTTCCAACGTCTCGACGACGTGACGGTTGTGAACAATTTCCTTGCGCACGTAGATGGGCGCGCCATGCTTTTCCAGCGCCTTTTCGACGGTCTCCACCGCCCGGTCGACGCCGGCGCAGTAACCGCGTGGCTCAGCGAGAAGTACCCGCTTGCCTGTGCCCTTGCGAATGGACGCCGAATCCGCGGAGTGCGCGATACCGAGATTGAGAGGAACAGCCGAAGACATGGCACCAGCCTACTGGCAGCTTCCTTGTGCAACACTTCGGCGAAGGTCTACCTCCGCGCTAGCGCCGAGTCGGCTACCGATTGTCGGTGCTTTACGGCAAGCTGTTGGAATGATTCGACCCCCGTTCGTGGCACGTGTGGCTGCAGGACTCGCCGTCACCGCGTTGGAAGAAGCCAAGAAGCTTCCGGAAACCGCAGTCGCCCTGCCCATGACCGCCGTCAGTCAGATGCTCCAGACGAGCATGCGGCTACAGCAGTCCATCACGTCGCTCGCAATCAAGGGCGATCAGGCGTTTGCGCTGCTCAGCTGGTCCGGCGACGACGAGCAGCCGGAGTGGGCCGTTTTCGACGAGGACGTGAAGCCGTCGTCGCCGAAGACTCGGGAGAGCCCGACCAACGCCGGACGGTTCGCTCTCTACTCGGTCGATCCCACAGCTGATACCGCGCCCCAACCGGACGCGGAGGCTGATCTCGACAGTGATACCGATAACACTGCTGCGTCGGAACCGCCCATTGTTGCCGAACTGGACTACGCCAACCTCACGCTCGCGGAGCTGCGTGCCCGCATCAAGTCGTTGAGCGTAGAGAACCTGACGACGCTGCTCGACTACGAGAACGCAACTCGTTCGCGCGCGCCGTACGTCACCATGTTGACCAACCGCATCACCACAGCCAAGGCAAAGTGACTTCCGCCCAGCGTCCGCCCGCACAGCAACGCCCGACAGGTTCGGGTGCCAGCTCCCCCGAACAACCGTGGCCGGTTCGTACCGTCTCGGCCAAGGTCGCAGGATGGATCGACCGTCTCGGCAGCATTTGGGTCGAGGGCCAGATCACCCAGATCAATGCGCGCCCCGGCACCCGGACGGCGTTTCTGGTTCTTCGTGATCCGTCGGCCGACATGTCGTTGTCCGTGACGTGCTCACCGCAACTACTGCACAACTCTCCCGTCCCGTTGACGGAAGGTTCTCGGGTAGTGATGTTCGGGAAGCTCTCGTTCTACACCGGACGCGGCACCGTCTCGCTGCGCGTAACCGAGATCCGGGCCGTCGGCATCGGTGAACTGCTCGCGCGCATCGAACGACTACGCGCACTGCTTGCCGCCGAGGGGCTGTTCGATCCCCGGCTCAAGCGTCCGCTGCCGTTCCTGCCCGGGACAATCGGGCTGATCACCGGACGAGCCAGTGCTGCCGAGAAGGACGTCGTGTCCGTCGCCCATCGTCGCTGGCCCGCTGTCGCAATTGCAGTGCGCAACACCGCAGTTCAAGGTCCGACAGCCGTGCCTCAGATCATCGAGGCGTTGAAGGATCTCGACGCGAACCCCGAAGTCGATGTCATCATCCTCGCGCGCGGCGGCGGAAGCGTCGAAGATCTGCTTCCGTTCTCCGACGAAGCATTGTGCCGGGCCATCGTCGCCTGTACGACTCCTGTCGTCAGCGCAATCGGCCACGAACCCGACAGTCCGTTGAGCGACCACGTCGCCGACCTTCGCGCCGCCACCCCTACCGATGCTGCCAAGCGGGTAGTTCCCGACGCCGTTGCGGAAGCAGCGCTGGTCTCCGAACTCCGCGATCGCAGTGCCGCAGCGCTACGCAGCTGGGTCAAGCGCGAGTCTCATCTCATCGAGCAACTGCGCACCCGCCCCGTGATGGCGTCGCCGCTACTGGCCATCGACCGTCGGGCCGAGGAAATCGAACGACTGCAAGCCGCAGGCCGACGCGATGTCACCAGGCTGATCGACTCCGAATCACGAACCGTCGAGCACTTGCGGGCACGCCTGACAACTCTTGGTCCGGCAGCCACACTGGCCCGGGGCTATGCCGTGGTGCAGCGCATCATCGCCGACGGAGATCCGGAAGTGCTGCGCTCGGTCGAGGATGCGCCGCCCGGCACTCAGATACGAGTTCGACTTGCAGACGGCGCTGTTCGCGCCGCAGTAATGGGAAGAGAAAAATGAGCAACGCCGAGAACAACCCCGCAGACGTCGACATCAGCGAACTCGGGTACGAAGCTGCCCGCGACGAACTGGTGGGCGTCGTGAAGATCCTCGAGCAGGGCGGTCTGGACCTCGACGCCTCGTTGGCCCTGTGGGAGCGTGGCGAAGCGCTCGCCAAGCGCTGTGAGGAGCACCTGGCGGGCGCTAGGGCTCGTGTGGAGACGGCACTGTCCGGGTCGGACGAGTAGAGGCTGTCCGGGTCGGACGAGTAGCTAGGGAACGATCGGCTCGGCCTGGCCGGCGTTGCGCGCCAAGGTCGTGAAGTCCTCGGCCGGAGCGGCGCCGGTGATCAGGAGACGAACTCCGTCGACGTCGGTAACCCAGATCGACTCGACGCCCTCGCCGCCGAAGACGTTCCAGGTATGGCCGTCGATGTCCTCGACACCCGTCGCGAAACGCTGTCCGCCTGCTACGTAGGACACCAGGGGGAATTCTTCGGCATTGCTCTGCGTCAGCTGAATGTAGCTACCGTTGGTCGTGATGAATCCCACAGTGCTGGAATCGCCGCCGCCGTCGCCGGTGATCACTTTCCGACTACCCGAGTTCGGGGTCCAGCCCTCGGGAACTACAGGTTTGCGGATCGGGAAACCCAGTTCCTTGGCGTCGTAGTTCAGCGCTGCGTCGATGTCGACGCTCGGGATCGGCCCCTGGGTGGGGCCTCCGGGGCTGAACGTGCACTGGCTGGCGATGCCCGCGATGATGATGCAAAACAGCACCAGCGGTACGAGAGACCAGACCATGTCTTTGTTGTCTTCGAGAATGCGGGGTTTCTTCGATGCCACACTCCCAGTATCCAGGTACCGGCCGCTTGTAACGATTCCCGGTACCCCTAAGCGTGACAAATCACCACGCCCCTGACCCAGCAGCGCACACAGTGGCTCCCATCTGGGACAATCACGCCTGTAGAAACCACTTGCGTCGACACACCCCGTCGACCGCGACCGCGCCAGGAGGCACCGCACATGACGGCCAGCAGCATTCATCGTGAGACCCCGGACCGTAACCTTGCTCTCGAATTGGTCCGAGTCACCGAAGCCGGCGCGATGGCTGCAGGTCGCTGGGTAGGACGCGGCGACAAGGAAGGCGGCGACGGAGCTGCCGTCGACGCGATGCGTCAGCTCGTTTCTTCGGTGTCCATGCGCGGCATCGTTGTGATCGGCGAAGGCGAGAAGGACGAAGCGCCGATGCTGTTCAACGGCGAAGAGGTCGGCAACGGCGACGGCCCGGACTGCGACTTCGCTGTCGATCCGGTTGACGGAACCACGCTGATGTCCAAGGGCATGCCCAACGCCATCTCGGTGTTGGCTGTTGCCGAGCGCGGCGCGATGTTCGATCCGTCTGCTGTGTTCTACATGGAGAAGATCGCTGTCGGACCGGACGCTGCAGATGTCATCGACATCAGCGCGCCGATCGCCGAGAACATCAAGCGCGTCGCCAAGGTCAAGAAGGCGTCGGTCTCCGACATCACGATCTGCATCCTGGACCGTCCTCGCCACAACCAGCTGATCCAGGACGTTCGCGACACGGGCGCTCGTATCCGCCTGATCTCCGACGGTGACGTTGCCGGCGCTATCGCCGCAGCGCGTCCGGAGTCCGGCACCGACATGCTCGTCGGCATCGGCGGCACCCCTGAGGGCATCATCGCCGCTGCGGCCATGCGCTGCATGGGCGGATCGTTGCAGGGCAAGCTGGCTCCCACCGACGACGAAGAGCGTCAGAAGGCCATCGACGCCGGTCACGATCTCGATCGCATCCTGACC
The DNA here is from genome assembly GCF_033142425.1 of Rhodococcus sp. IEGM 1366. Classification (NCBI taxonomy): domain Bacteria; kingdom Bacillati; phylum Actinomycetota; class Actinomycetes; order Mycobacteriales; family Nocardiaceae; genus Rhodococcus; species Rhodococcus sp. IEGM 1366. Next base: position 451,408 of record NZ_JAWLRZ010000006.1, on the reverse strand, counting down.
ACCGAAGATCTGGTCTCGGGCGAGAACGTCTTCTTCTGCGCCACCGGCGTCACCGACGGTGACCTGCTGCGCGGTGTCCGCTACTACGGCGGCGGCGCCAGTACGCAGTCCATCGTGATGCGCAGCAAGTCCGGCACCGTCCGCATGATCGACGCGTACCACCGCCTCGAGAAGCTCCGCGAGTACAGCTCGGTGGACTTCGACGGCGAAGAGGGCGCGGTTCCGCCGACGTTCTGACAGGCTCCGCCCTGTGCGCCTTTCTGGTAGTCACCGCTACCAAAAAGGCGCACAGGGGCCGAAGGCCCCTACTCTGGAACCATGACGGAAAGCAACGAACAGCAGTTCCGGATCGAACACGACACCATGGGTGAAGTTCGGGTGCCCATCGACGCACTGTGGCGAGCGCAAACCCAACGCGCAGTCGAGAATTTCCCGATCAGCGGCCGACCTCTCGAACGCACTCAGATTCGTGCGATGGGCCTTCTCAAAGCCGCGTGTGCGCAGGTCAACAAAGATCTTGGCCTGCTCGACGCGGACAAGGCCGATGCCATCATCTCGGCAGCCAATGAAATCGCCGACGGCAAGCACGACGATCAGTTCCCCATCGATGTCTTTCAGACCGGTTCCGGCACCAGTTCCAACATGAACGCCAACGAGGTCATCGCGTCGATCTCACAGGCCAACGACGTGGATGTGCATCCGAACGATCACGTCAACATGTCACAGTCCTCCAACGACACCTTCCCGACGGCCACGCACGTCGCAGCGACGGAAGCCGCCGTCACGGATCTTGTTCCGGCTCTGGAGCATTTGCACGCTGCACTCGCCGCGAAGTCCGCGGAGTGGAAGTCCGTCGTCAAGTCCGGACGCACCCACCTGATGGACGCAGTTCCGGTGACCCTCGGCCAGGAGTTCGGCGGTTACGCCCGCCAGATCGAGGCAGGCATCGAACGAATCAAGGCAACGCTCCCCCGACTCGGCGAACTACCGATCGGCGGCACCGCAGTAGGTACCGGACTCAACGCGCCGGACGGATTCGGGCCCAAAGTTGTTGCAGAACTGGTCAAGTCGACAGGCATCGACGCATTGACCCCGGCAAAGAACAGCTTCGAGGCGCAGGCTGCCCGCGACGGACTGGTGGAAGCGTCAGGCGCCCTGCGCACCATCGCGGTCTCTCTGACGAAGATCGCCAACGATATTCGCTGGATGGGTTCGGGACCGTTGACGGGCCTCGGCGAGATAGCGCTCCCCGACTTGCAGCCGGGTAGCTCGATCATGCCGGGCAAGGTCAATCCGGTTCTGCCGGAGGCTGTTACGCAGGTAGCCGCACAGGTGATCGGAAACGACGCAGCCATCGCGTGGGGCGGCGCTGCCGGCGCTTTCGAACTCAACGTCTACATCCCGATGATGGCACGTAATCTACTCGAGTCATTCACGTTGCTGGCCAACGTTTCTCGGTTGTTCGCGGACAAGTGTGTCAGCGGTTTGGTTGCGCACGAGGAACACCTCAAGACCCTTGCCGAATCCTCGCCGTCCATCGTGACGCCACTCAACTCGGCTATCGGATACGAGGAAGCCGCGTCCGTTGCCAAGCAAGCATTGAAGGAGAAAAAGACGATTCGGCAGGTTGTGCTCGAGCGCGGACTGGTTCCGGACAAGCTCAGCGAAGCCGAACTCGACAAACGCCTCGACGTTCTCGCGATGGCGAAGGTCAAGGACTAACCCACCGGCCTCGCGGCGGCTCCGCATTCGGGAACCGCCGCGAGGCACAGGTCAGTCAGTCACTCCGCGACAGCTCGCCACTCGTCCGTGCGCTCGGGAGTTGCCTCCGCCAGCGCCTTCAACGTAGCGTCGCGACCAAAATCCTTGCCGTAGACCGGAGTTCCCGGCTGCTGGCGCCAGGAGTCTTCGATGGTGCCCGCGTCGACGGGGTCGAAGCCGAGCTGATTGATCAGGTCGAAGACAACCTGCTTCTTCAGCTCGTCGTCACCGGCGATGGGGAGCGCGATGCGGCCGCTCGACCCTTCCGGTAGACCCTTCTCGAGCAGGTGCTTCCACCAGATTCCGTTGAATGCCTTGAAGACCGGAACTCCGAGGCGCTCTTGCACCCAATCGCTTTCTGCCTGACCGTCTTCGATTGCGGCGATCAATCCGTCTCGCTGCTGCGGGTAGTAGTTGTTGGTCTCGATCACCGGAGCGCCGTCGGCAGCGCCCGCGAGAATGCCGGCGGGAAGGTCCACGACGTTCTTCTGCGGGATGCTCACGATCACCAGGTCTGCACCTTCGGCGGCTTCGGTGTTCAGTACCGCTTTTGCACCGGTTTCCGCCTCGAGGTCTGCCAGAGTGTCGGGCGTCCGAGAGTTCGAGACGCGCACGTCGTGACCAAGCGCGGTCAGCCTGCGGGTAAGCGTTCCACCGATCTGACCAGCTCCGATTATTCCGATGCGCATATTCTTGTGCTCCTTCGTCGAGTGTCGCGACACTCCGCGACTGCTGCATGCCTCAACAACGGATCACCGCGGGCTAATTCCGCACCGGCACATTCAATTCGCACTGATTCAAATGCTTGCCTTGGGCCGCGTGGGGCGCGCTGTTCACAGCTCGGCACAAGAAGGCCATTTTCGGCCATCAATGCCCTCTGGCCTAAAATGGCCAGCAAAAATGGGCGTTTTGTGCCTCCCCGCCCGTTATCGTCACTGCGTGGTCACTAACCGTGGCCGCACCGCCCTCCCGGCGGAATCCGCCAGGAAAGGCACACCACGATGGCACCACTCGATCACCGTCACAGACCTCACCGAGGCAGACGACTGCGAGGGCTCACCGCTCTCATTGCCGCTGGAGCACTCGCCCTCGCCGCTGCGACCACTGCCGCGGCGGAAGGTGTGCCGGTCACCGATCCCGGCACAATCACAGGTTGGGGCTACGGGGTAGGGGGAAACAACGACAACGGGCAGCTCGACAACTTCCCGGCGGGAGGCGGTTACACCGCCATCGCGGCCGGCTACTCCCATTCGTTGGCGTTGACCGCCGACGGCTCCATCGTGGGGTGGGGGAACAACAATGACGGTCAACTCGACAACATCCCGGCCGGCAGCGGCTACAAAGCCATCGCCGTCGGCGCCTTTCATTCAGTGGCCTTAACCGCCGACGGCACCATCGTGGCTTGGGGAGCCAGCAGCCTCGGGCAACTCGCTAACATCCCAGTTGGTAACGGCTACAAAGCCATCGCGGCCGGCGGTTACCATTCGTTGGCGTTGACCGCCGACGGCACCGTCGTGGGCTGGGGTTACAACTACTGGAAACAGGCCGACACGCTTCCTGGCAACGGCTATAAAGCCATCGCAGCCGGCAGCCTTCATTCGTTGGCGTTGACCGCCGACGGCGCCATCGTCGGCTGGGGATACAACTACGAAGGTCAGACCAACACTCCGACCGGTAACGGCTACACCACTATTGCTTCAGGAGGTTTCCATGGGTTGGCGTTGACCGCCGACGGCACGATCACAACCTGGGGACAAAGTGGCAACGGGTTAGGCACCGTCCCAAGGGGCAACGGCTACACCGCCATCGGTGGCGGCGACTTCCATTCACTGGCTTTGACTGCCGACGGCACCATCGCAGAATGGGGAAGCAGCGGTGGTGGGCAGCTTCCCGCCCCGACCGGTACCGGCTACACCGCCATCGCCGGCGGCGGCAACCGTTCATTGGCATTGAAAACTGCAACTGCTTCTGCGTTCACCGATGCGGGCCCCGTCACCGTAAACGGTATTGCCGGAACAGCAATCTCCCACGCGTTCACCACCACCGGAAACCCCACCCCCGTTGTCACCGCCACCGGACTCCCGGCCGGACTCACGCTCAGTGAAACTGGGGCTCTGACCGGAACACCCACCACCGAAGGATCGTTCCCCTTCACGGTCAGCGCCACCAACGGCGTCGGAAACCCGGCAACGCTCAACGCCACCCTCATCGTCGCAGCAGCACCCGCCGCCCCGATGTTCACCGATGCCGGACCCGTGACGCTCGATGCTGTTGCCGGAACAGCACTTACCCGTGAATTCACCGTCACCGGTAACCCTGCCCCCACCATCACAGTGATCGACCCGGCAAAACTGCCCACCGGCATGGTTTTCACTAACGGAACACTGTCCGGAACACCCGCCGCTGCAGGCTCTTACACGTTCACCCTCAACGCCACCAACGGCGTCAATCCCGACCTGACCCTTGTCGTTACCGTCAATGTCGCCGAGGCCCCGATCACACCCGAACAACCCACCACAGGATCCCTGGGATCACTCGAGTTCACCGGATTCGGTAGCTGACCTCACGGGATCTCCCAGATAGTCGATCGAACAGAACCATCCCGAGCCATATTCGACGGAAACTCGCTAACCTTGGAATACTTCGACAGCGACGGTTTGGGCACATTTGTCAGAGCACCGAATGAACACAGGCTCGTGATGAACAGGGGTTTCGATGAACACTGATTCGGTCACCACAGTTCGAAAGATGTTCCGCGCCCTCACCGATTTCGATGTGGACGGCGCCGCCGAGTTGATGACCGAGGACATCATCTGGCAGAACGTCTCGCTGCCGACGTTGCGCGGGAGAAATGCCGTGGTCCGGGCGCTTCGAATGGTCACGAAGCCGTCACTCAAGTTCGAGGCCGACATGCATCACATCATCGGCGACGAGTTCACCGTCCTCACCGAACGCACCGACATCCTGACCGTCGGACCACTGCGCATCGAGTTCTGGGTGTGTGGAACTTTCGAATTACGCGACGGCAAGATCGCCGTGTGGCGGGACTACTTCTCGCTGCGCGACGTCGCGTGGGGTGTGGTGACCGCGATCGGGCAGGCGGTGTTGGGTATCGGCTCTCGCAGTAGGCTGGCTCCGGCCTGACAACACCTGCCGGAAGAGAGCACTCGCCCGATGACCGAATACAACACATCTGATTCCTTCGACGCCGGACTGGCCGTGCGCACAGAAGTCATGGGTGCCGATTTTGTCGACGCAGCGTTCGAGCGCACCCGCGGAACCGACAGCGAAGAATTGCAGAACTTCGTGACGGCCAATGTGTGGGGATCGGTGTGGACGCGTCCCGGCCTCGATCGACGCAGTCGCAGCCTGATCAATCTGGGAATGCTGATCGCCCTACGGGCGGAGAACGAACTGAAAGGCCACGTCCGTGCCGCTTTGCGAAATGGCCTGACGCGCACCGAGATCGTCGAAACAGTGATACATGCCAGCGCGTACTGCGGCGCCCCGGCCGGACTCGCTGCTATGCGCGTTGTCCAGGAAGTCCTCAACGCGGAATTGGGACCGCTGGAGAACTGAGCCACTCCCCGTGCGGCAAGAATGCCGCACGGGGAGAACTATTCTCAGGGAGTCGGTCCGAACTCCTCCAACATTTCGGTAACCAACTCGGCGATCGGCGAACGCTCGCTTCGAGTGAGCGTGATATGCGCAAACAGTGGATGCCCCTTCAGCTTTTCGATCACGGCGGCAACACCGTCGTGGCGGCCGACTCGCAGGTTGTCACGCTGCGCGACGTCATGCGTCAACACCACTCGCGATCCGGTTCCGAGTCGAGAAAGCACCGTCAGTAGCACATTTCGTTCGAGGGACTGCGCCTCGTCGACGATCACGAACGAATCGTGCAGAGAACGTCCACGAATGTGCGTGAGCGGCAAGACTTCCAACATCCCCCGGGCTTGGACCTCTTCGAGAACTTCGGGTGACGCCAACCCGTCGAGTGTGTCGAAGACGGCCTGAGCCCACGGGCCCATCTTCTCACTCTCGCTGCCCGGGAGATACCCGAGTTCCTGTCCGCCAACGGCATACAGTGGCCGGAAGACCACCACCTTGCGTTGGCTTCGACGCTCGAGCACCGCTTCGAGTCCCGCGGTCAAGGCCAGCGCCGACTTTCCGGTACCCGCTTTGCCGCCGAGAGAGACGATTCCGATGCTTTCGTCCATCAGCAGTTCCAGTGCAATCCGCTGCTCGGCGCTGCGGCCGTGCAGACCGAATGCCTCACGCTCACCGCGGACAAGCTGAATCCGTTTGTCCGGTGTCACCCTCCCCAACGCACTGGACGAACCGCCGAGCAGCCGAACCCCGGTGTGACACGGCAGATCTCGCCCCTCCTCGAGATCGAGAAAGCCCTCGGAGAACAGTTCGTCGATGTCCGTCGACGCGACATCACACTCAGTCATACCGGTCCACCCGGAGGGAACGACGTCGTGCGCGTGGTACTCGTCGGCGGGAAGCCCCACGGCGCCCGCTTTGACTCGGAGCGGAATGTCTTTGCTGACCAGGACTACATCTTTGCCTTCGGCCGCAAGATTGAGCGCGCAGGCAAGTATCCTCGAATCATTACTGTCCGTGCGGAATCCGACGGGGAGTACTGCGGGATCAGTGTGATTGAGTTCGACTTGCAAGGTACCGTTCTCGCTACCGATCGGCACCGGACGGTCGAGCCGGCCGTATTCGATCCGGAGGTCGTCGAGCATGCGGAGTGCTTCTCGCGCAAACCATCCCAGTTCGTGATGATGTCGCTTGCCTTCGAGTTCACTGACCACAACAAGGGGCAGAACCACATTGTGCTCGGCAAATCTGGTGACGGCCCACGGATCGGACAGTAAGACCGACGTATCCAAGACATACGTGCGAAGTGCATCTACCGAATGACTCCCGGCTGAATTACCGGCTGAAATACTGCCCGGAACCGAGTGGGCAGAAACGGAGCGTGATGCAGTCACGGTGGGCTCCTAGGTCTGCGCTACGCCGCACAAACTAGTTCTCGCTGGACCGGTCGGCTCTTGTGTCAGGTGACACGAGGGCCGGGCGCCGGCCCTCTCGCACTGAATGTTTCAGTCACGATCAGAACCTCCCGCACAAGTAACTTCTGCGCTACTCGATACTGCCGACGGTACTGTGCTTCGGGCCATCCCGCCACGAATTCCGACACACAATGCGTGAACGCCAGGTTACAAAATGCCACTCGTGTCATTTACCGCCACAGCGGTGCTTGTCGACGCCGTCCGCACTATCGGCGCGTGAGCTCAGAAATCCTCGGCATCGAGCGCCGACTCGGTCAAAACCCGACCGATCGCGATCATCTCGGTAGCCCGCGCAAAGTCGAGACTCCTGGCCGATTTGCGGGGTACCTGGATAAGAATGTCCGGTGGATACACGGCGAGCTGGTACCTGGCCAGCGCGGACTGCACGACCTCGAGTGAACGACCCATGATCTCCAAACGCCCGATCTTCGGAGCGATATCACGACCCGTATCGACGACTCCCTCGTCCAGGCTCACCTCGTCCACACTCACCTCGTCCAGGCCCACCTCTTCAAGACCCAGGCCCGTCGAGTGACCACCGAATCGAGACACCACAGACTTCACCGTCTCCCGATCGAGAAACTGGGCGGTGCCCCGTTTGAATCGGCCGACCCACTCGTCGACGGGCCGTGGCTCCGTACCCACCCGCGCGGGCGTTCGATTCTCACGGGCGTCCGCGCCCAAACTGACACCGATCGTCAGGTCTGCACGAATCGAGAGCGTCGGCGCGACGGGAAGCGGATCGAGGATGCCGCCGTCCACCAGCACCCGGCCGTTGAGAACCAATGGAGTGATGACTCCGGGGATAGCGATGGACGCACGAATCGCGGCGTCGACCGGCCCGTGCTGAAACCACACAGACCTACCCGCAGCCAGGTCGGTGGCCACGGCGGTGAACGGGATGCGCATGTCTTCGATGCACGTTTCGCCCAGGATCTCTCGAACCCGCCCGAGTACCTTCTCCGCGTGGATGGCCCCGGGCGCTGACATCGATACGTCGAGCAACCGAACAACGTCGCGGGCCTTCAACGTCGTCGCCCACTCGGTGAATTCGTCCAGCTTTCCGGCTGCGTACAACCCCCCGATCAACGCGCCCATCGACGAACCTGCCACCCCGACTATCGAGTAGCCACGTTCCTCGAGCACCTGGATGACACCGATGTGGGCGTAGCCTCGCGCGCCACCGGAACCGAGTGCCAATGCAACTGTCCGAGACTGAGCCATTGGCCCATCGTAGGCGCCGTAAGAACGCCGACAGCCCGGCACCACAACGGGTACCGGGCTGTCGGAAAGACTGCTTAGACGTTCTTGCTGAGCAAGCCCCAGTCCTCGAGTCCGTCGTACAACGGAACGTCGAGAGCGAGCTTGGCAACGCGGGCGCGCAGGGCAACCAGATCGGCATCGCCGGCGAGGGCGGTGCCGATGATGTCGGCGACCTCGGTGAACTCGGCGTCGCCGAATCCGCGAGTAGCCAAGGCTGCGGTACCGATACGCAGACCGGAGGTGGTCATCGGCGGGCGGGGATCGAACGGAACTGCGTTGCGGTTGACGGTGATGCCGACCTCGTGCAGAAGATCCTCACCCTGCTGGCCGTCGAGCTTGGAGTTGCGCAGGTCCACGAGAACGAGGTGGACATCGGTGCCGCCGGTCAGAACACTGATGCCCTGATCTGCGACGTCCTTGTTGCCGAGACGCTCGGCGAGGATGCGTGCACCGGAGAGGGTGCGTACCTGACGGTCCTTGAACTCTTCACCGGCAGCGATCTTGAAGGTGACGGCCTTGGCTGCGATGGCGTGCATGAGCGGTCCACCCTGCTGGCCGGGGAAGACTGCGGAGTTGAGCTTCTTGGCCCATTCCTTCTTCGCCAGGATCAGGCCGGAGCGCGGGCCACCGAGGGTCTTGTGGACGGTGGAGGACACGACGTCGGCGTACGGGACGGGCGACGGGTGCAGACCTGCGGCAACCAGACCGGCGAAGTGCGCCATGTCGACCCACAGGTACGCGCCGACCTCGTCGGCGATGGCACGGAAGGCTGCGAAGTCCTGCTGACGCGGGTACGCGGACCAGCCGGCGACGATGACCTTGGGCTTCTCGGCGAGGGCGATGGAACGCACCTCGTCCATGTCGATGCGGTGATCTTCCTTGCTCACGCCGTAGGACGCGACGTCGTACAACTTGCCGGAGAAGTTGAGCTTCATGCCGTGTGTGAGGTGACCACCGTGAGCGAGGTCGAGGCCGAGCAGCTTCTCACCCGGGTTCATCAGGGCCATCAGAACGGCAGCGTTGGCCTGTGCGCCCGAGTGGGGCTGCACGTTGGCGAACTCGGCGCCGAAGAGTTCCTTGGCGCGGTTACGGGCGAGGTCCTCGATGATGTCGACGTTCTCGCAGCCACCGTAGTAACGGCGTCCCGGGTAGCCTTCGGCGTACTTGTTGGTCAGGACACTGCCCTGAGCCTGCAGAACCGAGCGGGGGACGAAGTTCTCCGACGCGATCATCTCGAGAGTGTCGCGCTGACGAGCCAATTCACCCGCCATCGCTTCGGCGACCTCGGGGTCGAGTTCGGCGAGTGGTGCAGAGTTGACGTCGGAGCCAGGCACAGCGGTCATCGAGGAATCTCCAAGGTGGATGCGGGATCGAATGTGTCCAGTCTACGAAGGTCACCCGACGTGTCTCCACCCGGTGCCGAACGCAGTGAGCTCGGCACCAGCGGCTCGTCCAACAGACGCCGGAATCGGTCTGTGCGGTCGGCTGGCGTTGCAGCCTGATCGAGCCACCCGCCGAGCAACCGGTATCCCTCGACGTACGTGCTGGTGTACGCCCGCCACAACGGGGAGGACAGGAATCGCAGCGACTGCCGTGCCCGCTCCGGCGTCGACAGTGACCACCGCTCGAGGAATCCGGCAACGTCGTCGTGGCTGCGTCCCTCGTCGTGCAGCATCAGCGCAGCGTCCTGCCGCACGCTGATCAGCTGGCCCGATGCCGCCGACAGTTGCTGGGCCTTCTCTCCGTCGAATGCCAGCCCCAGATCCGCGTAGATCTCCTGCGCCCACAGTCCCCAGTCGTGGCCGACTATCGCTTCGAGTGCCAAATCCGCCAGGCCCTCCGCCATGAGGCACTGCGGCGTGTTCACCAGGAAGAGCGTCTGCTCGAGTTGCCCGGCACCCACCAATCCGGCTTCCTTGCGGCAATGTTCGGTGTGATGGCCCGGATACGACTCGTGGGCAATCAGTCTCGGCAGGTTCGCCATGAACTGTGGGAGATCGGAATTGATCGCAACTTTGGAGCGATAGTCACCGAGGTAGTAGTTGAACCCGGACCACGGCTTGTCCCCCACCACTTCGTATTCGACGGTTTCCGACGCCGGCAGCGGGAACGTGCCACGCACCAGATCACGCAGGGCACTGGACATCGCGTCGACGCACTCGGCCAGTTTCGCAGCCGGAATCTCGTCGGCCTTGCGATGTGCCTGCACGCGCTCCACCAGCGTTCCCGGGCCTGGTAGCACCTCACCCATCAGGCGGTGAGCATCGCCGTATGCGTCTTCGTTTCCCTTCGAAATTCGCACGTCGAAGTAGGCCTCGACCTCGTCGACAAACCCGATCTCCTCGCCCGCGAACTTGCGGCCGGAGCATTCGAGAGCCCGTAGGTGAACGTCGATGAAGTGAGCCCGGTCGGCGTTCAGACCACTTGCCGGCAACTCGGCGCGAAGCTCTCGAGCGGTGCGGGCGAGTACGCCCGGATCGGGCTTCGTTGCATTTTCAACTTGCTGACGGAGTGCCGGATCGCCGGTGAACGCGTCGACAAACCCTTCCTCGAGTCGATCGAAACCTAGTCCCAGCAGCAGATATCGGCGAACGAGCGAGTCTGGATCCATAAGGCACAAGCCTAGCGCCCGCGCCCGGAATGCGACCCGACGACAACTCCTTACGTGGCACCAAGCACAATTCGGTTATGCACTTGGATCGTGCGCACTCGCGCCTGGCTTGCTCGCACGCTTCGCCCGTACCAACGGCATCACAGTTCCTCGGCACCGGCGAGCTGCGCTGATGGCACGCGCCGGCGAATCCAGCCCGTATGTCGAGTTCGACCGTAAGCAGTGGCGCACACTGCGTAAGTCGACTCCGCTCGTCCTGACGGAGGACGAACTGTACGGCCTCCGCGGCCTCGGTGAGCAGATCGACCTCGAGGAAGTTGCCGAGGTGTACCTCCCGCTGGCTCGACTGATCCACCTACAGGTTGCCGCAAGGCAGCGACTGTTTGCCGCTACCGCAACGTTCCTCGGCGAGAAACACCCCGATCGACAAGTTCCCTTCGTCATCGGCGTGGCCGGTTCGGTGGCCGTCGGCAAATCCACGACGGCCCGTGTGCTGCAAGCACTCCTGGCCCGATGGGACCATCACCCGCGCGTCGATCTTGTCACCACCGACGGGTTCTTGTACCCCACCAAAGAACTGCACCGTCGGGGCATGATGCACCGCAAGGGTTTTCCCGAGAGCTACGATCGCCGCAAACTCCTGCGATTCGTGACCGAGGTGAAATCGGGCGCCGAAGAGGTAGCGGCCCCGGTCTATTCGCATACTCTGTACGACATCATCCCCGGCCAATTCCACCTGATCCGTCAGCCCGACATCCTCATCATCGAGGGCCTCAACGTGCTGCAGACCGGTCCGCGTCTGATGGTCTCGGATCTGTTCGACTTCTCCATCTACGTCGATGCCCGGATCGAGGACATCGAAGCTTGGTACATCGAACGGTTCCTGGCACTACGGAAAACGTCGTTTGCCGACCCGAACGCGCACTTCCACCACTACTCGGGACTATCGGACCGCGACGCGACCAGCGCCGCCAAGGACATCTGGAACTCGATCAATCAACCGAACCTGGTGGAGAACATCCTCCCCACCCGTCCGCGAGCAACGCTGGTGTTGCGCAAGGACTCCGATCACACGATCAACCGGCTGCGCCTGCGCAAGCTCTGATACTGCTCAGGCGCCGAACCGGCGGTGCCTTGCCGCATAGTCACGAAGGGCCCGGAGGAAGTCGACCCGGCGGAACTCGGGCCAGTACGCCTCGGTGAACCAAATCTCCGAATAGGCACTCTGCCACAACAGGAATCCCGAAAGCCGCTGCTCCCCCGACGTGCGGATCACCAGGTCGGGATCGGGCTGACCTGACGTATAGAGGTGACTGTCGATACCGTCGACGGTGATCGCCTGGACCAGTTCGTCGCCACTGAGTCCTTGGCTGAGCTTCTCACTCAGCAGCGACTGAACGGCGTCGGCGATCTCCTGGCGGCCGCCGTATCCGATCGCGATGTTGACGTGAGTTCCGGTGCGGCCTTCGGTTCCGTCCGCGGCATCACGAAGGCGCCGCGACTGCTCGGCCGGCAACAGATCCAGAGCGCCGACGATCTGCACGCTCCAGTTCTTGCTCGGCCCGGAAATCTCCTCGACCACATCGGTGATGATTTCGAGGAGTGTGTCCAACTCTTCGGGGTCCCGGCGCAGATTCTCGGTGGAGAGTAGGTAGATCGTTGCCATCTCGATTCCGGCGGCATCGCACCAGTCGAGCAGTTCGGAGATCTTGAGTGCGCCCATCCGGTGCCCGTGACTGACGTCCGTGAAACCGTTCTCGCGCGCCCAGCGTCGGTTACCGTCACACATCACCGCGACGTGCCTCGGATGGGTGAGTCCATCCAAATGCTTCAAGAGCCGTCGCTCGTAGATGCTGTACAGCAGTCCGCGCACCTTCACCGTGACATCACCATGGTGACAAAGACTACGCCGGGACCTTGTCCCCACTTGCGAGCGCCGTCACGCTTTATGGGCACGCCGAAAAGCTGCAGGTAGGTTATGCTACTGACACGTAACCTACGGTACCGTAGGTTCTGGCAGCGTTGCCGAAAGGAGTTAAACGATGACAGCACTCGGGTTGGATGCACTTCCGGTCAAACCACGCATGCGCGGATGGATCCATCTGTGGGCACTCTGCGTTTCCGTCGTAGCGGGCATCGTTCTCGTCGCGGTGGCGGGCGCTCAAGTCGGAGCCAAGGCGGCCTTGGCCACGGCGATCTACAGCATCACTATCTGTGGCCTTTTCGGCATCAGCGCGACCTATCACCGCATCCACTGGAAAACCGTCGACGCCCGCATCTGGATGAAGCGCGCCGACCATTCGATGATCTTCCTGTTCATCGCGGGCAGCTACACACCGTTTGCGATGCTTGGCTTGCCCAGCGAGACCGGCACTGTCGTCCTTGCGGTCGTCTGGGCTGGTGCACTCGCAGGCGTTGCGCTCAAGATGCTGTGGCCGACAGCCCCTAAGTGGGTGGGTGTGCCGCTGTACCTGATTCTGGGATGGGCCATCGTGCCCGTCGCCGGTGAGATGACCCACCAGGTTGGCGTCGCGCCGATGGTGCTGTTACTGGTCGGCGGAATCCTCTACAGCGTCGGAGCAATTCTCTACGCCACCAAATGGCCGAACCCGTGGCCCACGACGTTCGGACATCACGAGTTCTTCCACGCCGCAACGGTCGTCGCGGCAATCTGCCACTACATCGCCGTCTGGCTCGTCGTCTTCAACTGACGCATCACCGCTGCGCTGGTCCACCGAACAGAACTGCCGAAACCAAGCAGTGAACTTTCCACACATTCTCCGGCCCAGGATCGAATCCGAGCAGACGGCCGACATCGGGAACCACGTTCAGCGCAGCATGCACGACGAACATGCTCTCGGGCTCCGTGAGCTCCGGTCGGATCTCACGGAGCAATCGCGCCCATTCGACCACGTAGAGTTTTTGCCGACTCTTCAAGTCATTTCGATGACTGGGCAACAGATTGTGCATCTCGGAGAAGTAGATGGACATCAACTCGTGTTGCGCAAAAGACAAGTCGACATACATCAACGACAGTGATGCCAGTGCCTCGGCCGGCGAATCCGACGCGTCCAGCACCGACACCGTAGCGACGTCCAGGCGATCTGCAGCCCGGTAGAAGATGGCGGAGAGAAGGTCGGCTTTGCTCGGGAAGTATCGGTACATGCCGGACGCGTTCAAACCAGCTGCGGCAGCTATCTCTTCGATCTTGACGTCGTGGTAGCCATGGGAGTCGAAGAGCCGCACCGCTTCATGCAGTAGACGCTCCCGCTTGTTGTCCCCCAGCGGCGCAAGCACCGAGCGGCGGCTTTGTGGATTGTCCTGGCGACCTCGCGCAAATCTCGCCTGATCTATCGCCACACATGCACTCAGCAGGATGCGTTCAATTGTCTTCTGCGGCAATACGAGATTGTGGGCCGTGATGCTTCCGATCGCGCTGAACATCGCGGCCACCACAAGCCTTGCGTCGCGCTCACTGACCGGAGTGTCCGACGGTGACAAATGGGCACCCACCCGGCGATTGATCAGAATCGAATGCTCGCGAATCACCGCTTTGTCTGATGGTTCGAGAAACCTGCTCTCCCAACGGTAGATACCCGCGGTCCGGCGATTGCTGATCGTGGTTCGGATTACAGCCAGCAGATCGCGCGGAAGCCGATCGGCATCTTGCCCGCTGCTCTCCACCGCATCGAGAGCCTCGGTGAGCGCTTCCATCAACGACAGCGCCGAATACTGAAACAGTGCGTACTTCTTCGGAAAATGGCGGTAGAGAGCCGAGGGCGAGATGCCCACCGACGACGCGATGTCTTCGACACTGACACCGTGGTAGCCGCGCTCACTGAAGGCGATTGCCGCTGCGGCCGCAATTTGTGCCTTGCGGTCTTTCGGTCTCTTCTTTGCTTCGACCGCACGACTCCGACCGACGGCCGGAGCAACCCTCAGGTCTCTTGTTGTCACTGTCTCCGGCCTGCTTCCGTATCGAGAATAGTCGTACACATCTTGCGCGCACCTACCGTGCACGCACTCGAAGATGCAGCTTTCAACTGTAGTTATATCAAGTTTCCGTCGCCAACCAGATAAGTTCTGAGAAGAATTCCCATTCACATAACTATTGCCGCACGCGAGTTGCTGTGAAATGATTCACACATAATCCGCCACGATCGCACCCCTGCACGTCGGCCCGTCTCGACGCCTGAACACACTCGACATCTTCAATGAAAGAACTTGAGCTGCAAAGGAATAGAACCAGGTGACGTACGAACTGCCAGCCTCGAAAGGCCCGGTACGAGACGTAGCGCTCGAGGGCGGCTACCTGATCGGATTCTCGGTGCAGGCACTGTTCGGCCTGTTCACGGCCATCATCCGCAGGCGGCTCTCGTTGCACGAGACGATAACTCAAACGCTGTTCATCGGCCGGGTGAGCACCGGTCCGTCCCTGCTGCTCATGATCCCGATCGGCGTCTTCATCGCGGTGTCGGTCGGTGAGCTCGCGGGGCGAATCGGCGCAGGCGGTTACTCCGGTGCGGTTGTCGCGTTCATCATCGTGGGTCAGGCCGCAGCGCTGGTGTGCGCGCTGATGATGGCAGGGGTTGCCGGATCGGCAATCTGTACCGATCTGGGTTCACGGAAGATCCGCGAAGAGATCGACGCCATGGAAGTCATGGGTATCGACGTCATCGAGCGTCTTGTTGCTCCGAGATTGGTTGCAGCGGTAGTTGTTTCCCTAGCTCTATGTTCCATGGTCACGTTCGGCGGAGTGATTGCGTGCTACCTCTACCACATCTACGTTCAGCATCTGCCTGCCGGAACATTCATGGCGACGTTCAGCCAGTACGGCCGGTCATCCGACTTTGTCATGGCCTTGGTCAAGGCCGCGATCTTCGGTATCGCTTCGACTTTGGTCGCCACCTTCAAAGGACTCCACGCCAAGGGCGGCCCCCGCGGCGTCGCCGATGCCGTCAACGAAGCCGTGGTCATCGCCTTTGCTCTGGTCTTCATCGCCAACACGGTTCTGTCCGCGCTGTATACCGTGATAGTTCCGGCAGTCGGTGAATTCTGATGTCGCTCGTCGATCTACGGATCAGAGCCCACCAGGCGAGCAGACCGCTGCGGACCGCTGCCGACGGTTTGGTGTCGCTCGGTCAGCATGTGACGTTCTACGTCCGTACAGTCGCGTCAATTCCGTTTGCCCTCACCAAGTATCGCAAGCATGTACTCGGCCAGATCAGCGAAGTCAGCTTCGGCACGAACTCGCTGCTGTCGGGCGGCGGAACTATCGGCATCGTGTTCGCGATGTCCCTGGCAGCCGCAATGATGCTGGGTGTCGAAATGCATCGAGGACTCGAACTCGTGGGCATGACCTCACTGTCGGGAATGCTGTCGGCCGTTGCCAACACACGTGAACTTGCGCCGGTTGTAGTTGCAATTGCGTTGGCCGCCAAGGTCGGAACGGGCTTTACTGCGCAGATCGGCGCTATGCGCATCTCCGATGAGATCGACGCCTTGGACTCGATGGCGATCAGATCCATCCCGTTCCTTGCCGGCACTCGGGTGATCGCGGCAATGATCTGCGTCATTCCGATCTACATGATCGGTCTGCTGGCCAGCTACCTGTCGACCCGACTTGTCGTCGTGTTCTTCAACGGCGCATCGGCCGGAACGTACGACTACTTCTTCCACCTCGCAATTTCCCCGCAGGACCTCCTCTACTCCGGTCTCAAAGCTGTGGTCTTCGCAGCCGTTGTCGCGCTGGTGCATTGCGCCTACGGATATTACGCCTCCGGTGGACCGGCGGGTGTGGGTCAGGCAGCCGGCCGCGCGCTCCGTACTGCAATCCTCGCGATCGGAATCCTCGACGTCATCATGACTTTCGGCCTGTGGGGTCTGGTTCCCCAAATCCCCGGAATGGGGGTCTGAGCCGTGGACAGACTTACTACGCGCACCAAGATGGCCTACGCACTGCGCGGCGCGGTGGCTATAGCGGTAGCCGTCGTCGCCGCAGTCGCCATGGTGTTGCGCGGCTCGGGCAATCTCGAACGCAGCACAGATGTGTACGTCGCGGTTCCTGCCGACGCCGGGTTGATCAGTGGCGAGGCTCCGGTTCGATACCACGGGGTCAATATCGGCCGCATCGGCGACATCGATTCGGGTACTACAGAATCGGTGGTGCAGCTGCAGATCGATACCGGTGAAGCGTCGAAGATCCCGGCAGACGTCGTGGCACGAGTAGTACCCCGGACATTTTTCGGCGACATCTACATGCAGCTTGTCGACAATCCGAATGCCCAGAGTCAGACAACGCTGTCGCAGGGCGACACCATCCCCATGGACACCGGTCCCGAAGCCGTCGCACTCTACGACGTGTACACCGAACTGGTGTCGGTACTCACCGCGATGCGCCCCGAGAAAATGCACACCGCTCTGACCGCGCTGGGTCAGGCCTTGGACGGGAACGGCGCCGAAATCGGTGCCACTATCGACAATCTCAGCGCCGCCTCGACAGTGCTGACACCGGCGGCACACCAATTCCTCGATTCGACACCGGAATTCACGTCGGTTGTCGACGCATTGGACCGCGCAACTCCCGACATACTCGACACCCTTGCAGCGGCCACGTCAGTCTCCAACAGCATGGTCGCCAACCAGGAAAACCTCGAGAGATCGATGAGCGCGGCCGCGGTCTTCGCCGCGACGCTCGACAACTTTGTCGACGAGAACACCGGCAACATCATCACCGTCATCGACTCCACCGGAAAGATACTCGCAACAACAGCAGCCAACCCCGAAGGCCTACGCTCCACTCTGGCCAATGCCGGCGCTTTCGGCGCCGCCGGTGCGCGGGTATTCTCCACCGGAAAATTCAACATCACAGCAGTTCCCACGTTTGCCGATCCGCTTCCGTACACAGGCGAGGATTGCCCTCAGTACGTGGATGAGCGCGGCGCGCAGTGTTCGGGTACCAATCTGAGTTCGGGCACCAATCTGGTGCCGGTTACCGGTGGCGCTGAGGAAGCCTCAGCGCTTCTCATTCTCGAGGATCAGCTGCTCGGCAACCCGCCACTCGACAACACGCCACTCGACAACACGCCACTCGACAACACGGCCGGCGATGCCACCGCTCCCAACCCCGCAACAACTCTCATGTTGGGGCCGTTGGTCCGGGGAAACGAGGTGAGTATTCCGTGAAAATTCGGACCGCTCAGGTAGTTCGCTTGTCACTGTTCTGTATCACCGGCCTCGCGTGCGCGTCGTTCGTGGCGAACACGTTGTCGGTACCGGTTCGTGGGGACACCGCTTCCTATTCGTTCGAGTTCACGGACGTGGAGGGCTTGAATCCCGGTAATCCGGTGACCATGTCGGGTGTCCGGATCGGCAGGGTGGACTCGGTCGCGTTTGCCGACAACGGTGGTGGCACAAGCAAAGCGATCGTCGACGTCGAGATCGAATCGCAGTATTCTCTCGCGTCCGATGTTCGGGCTACCGTCCGCTACGGCGACATGTTGGGCGCCCGCTACCTCGCACTGACTCACAATGACGGTGCGCAATCGGGACCAGCATCGGTGTCAGCGAGAACGCTGGAACCTGGTGGGACTGTTCCGCTGACGCAGACAACGCCCCCGATCAACCTGACCGCGTTGATGAACGGCTTCAAACCACTGTTTGCCGCATTACAACCCGAGCAGGTCAACACACTCACTCGGAGTTTTGTCGAAACGTTCAACGGGCAAGGTGGCGCGATCTCCGCGCTTCTCGACCAGATCGCCGCCATGACATCAAGTCTCGTCGACCGCCAAGATGTTTTTGCGCAACTGTTGACGAACATGAACACACTCCTCACCTCCGTCGACGATCGCCAACCCGAAATGGTCAGCCTCCTTGACGGTTTGAACGGTCTCAGTACCTCGGTTGTCGAACAGAACGACCAACTTGCCACACTTCTGGATCAGGGAAACCGCACCGTCTCGTCGTTGGCTCAGCTGATGACCGGATCGAACGGATCTTTCGGCACGACGGTTGCGCAACTCGAAAATGTTACCGCCGGTTGGATTGCGAGCACCGACGAATTCAATCGACTTGTCGCGAACCTCCCCCAGTTTGCCGATGCCGCAAACCGGATCGGCAGCTACGGAAGTTTCATCAATCTTTATCTGTGCAATTTCACACTGAAGGCAGGGGACGTGGAAGCCAATATCTTCGGCACAACACATTCGCCGGTGTGCTCATGATGTTTCTGGTCAAGCTGATCGACGTTTTTGTCGGCATCATGCTCTTTCTGTTCAAAGGGGACCGTCGCCAGAGCGGCAGCGGAACTGCTTTGGCGTTGGGCAGCCTCGGGATCTTT
This sequence comes from Rhodococcus sp. IEGM 1366, assembly GCF_033142425.1. Lineage (NCBI taxonomy): Bacteria > Bacillati > Actinomycetota > Actinomycetes > Mycobacteriales > Nocardiaceae > Rhodococcus > Rhodococcus sp. IEGM 1366. The sequence continues at coordinate 432,348 of NZ_JAWLRZ010000006.1, read as the reverse complement.
GTTCTGGTGGTCGGACTGGCTGCCGCGCTGGGTATTCCGAAACTCTGGTACAACGTTCGAACGTCGGCATACACAGCTGAATTTGCCAATGCCAGTGGCCTTTCCGACACCGACCCGGTGTACGTAGCCGGAGTTCCCGCCGGACGGGTGGATTCCATCGAACTTGCCGGAGACCACGTGATCGTCAGCTTCCGCCTGGACAAGGATCAACCGTTGGGCAACCAGAGCACCGCCACCGTCCGACTCAAGACCGTCCTGGGTAAGCGTTACCTCGAAGTGGTGCCTGCCGGTGTTGTGGACGACAACGACGGACGCGTCATCCCACTCTCGCGAACAACGGTGCCGTACAGCCTCGACGACGTCAGCGCCGACGCAACCCACGCGGCAACCGGCGTAGATCTGCAAGCGATGGAGTCGATGATGGACACTCTCTCGCAGGTGATTCCGACCGACTCCGATCAGGTGGGCCGAGCGCTGGCCGGAATCAGTGGTGCCTCCGCAGCCTTCGCACAGAACGGCGAGCAGATCGACCAAATTCTGACGATGTCGCGAGAGCTGTCGGACATGGCTGTGGCGCAGACTGATTCGATAGTGAACACGGCTGCAAACGCTCAGACCATCGTGCGCACACTTGCCATGCGCAAGGACGCCCTCACTCAACTCGTCGACAACCTGACGATCATCATCTCGAAGCTTTCCACTACGTTCACCGCACGCGAGGGCGAATTCGGAGCACTGACAGACAACCTGGTCGCCGTCACCACAACGCTGAAGAACAATGCCGATCAGATCGACCTGCTGATGACACGTCTTCCGTCTGCATTGCGCTCGGTCACCGACGCCACCGGCACGGGCGACTGGACCGACGTCAACGCACCGGCAGCCGTGATTCCGGACAATCTACTCTGCGCGCTCGGCATCATGGAGGGCTGCAAGTGAATCCACGAAAAGCCGTCACTGCCCTGCTCGTCGTGACCCTCGCGATCGCGCTGCCAGGCTGGTACATCTTCGGACGAACCGATCAGTCGAAGACCGTCTACGCCGATTTCAGTTACGTCGGGGGGATCTACGAGGGAAGCAAGGTCACAGTTCTCGGTGTCGGCGTCGGGACAGTCACGTCGGTCGAGCCCCGCGGAACATCGGTTCGGGTGGCGATGTCCATGCCGACCTCCGTGGAACTTCCGGCAGATGCGTCGGCGTATGTTCTCAATCCTTCGGTGATCAGTGATCGCCACATCGAACTCGGACCGGCGTACACCGGCGGAGACACTTTGGAAGACGGCGATCAGATTCCCGTCGAACGCGCACATTCCCCAATCGATTTCGACGGTTTGATGGGAAGTGTCAGCACCTTGGCCGAAGCGTTTGCCGGCGACGGCGGCAATCTCGGGGATCTTGTCAGTCGCGGTGCGGCCGGGTGGGCGGGCCAGGGCGATCAGTTCAACATGGCAATCCGAAACCTCAGTACGGCAACGGGAGTAGTCGGTGCTCGGTCCGAAGACATCGGCGCACTCGTCGACAACCTCAGCACCTTGATGGCCGCTCTCGACGCCCGGCAGGTCGGTCTCGACGAACTTGTCGGCGACTTGGGCCAATTGGGTGATCAGTGGTCGAGCCAGAACATGGACATCTCCCAACCACTTCAGGATTTGCAGGTGGTGTTCGATCAGCTGGAGCGCTTCATGACCACTCACGGCGACGACGTCGGTGCCATCGCCGGCAACGTTGCGGTCCTCGGCGACGTACTGGCGGCAAAACAACCGGGTCTCGCCGAATTCATGGACCTTGTGCCGTTGATGATGGCAAACCTGTCCGGCACCATCGGCCCCGATCAGCGTGGACGTATTCGACTCAATGTCTCGACAGCACTGACGCAATTTGCTGTGGCGCAACCGTTGTGCGAGACGTACAAGCTGCCGATCTGCACCGGTGCCGGCTTCACCAACCCCATTTCCTTCCCGCTCAGTGCGTCCGATCCGCTCGGAATCGCGTCTGCGGTATCCGGCGGCGTGGCCTCGGGAGGTGGCAACTGATGCGACAGTCTGTTCGGATACTCACCGCAGTCGCGGCAGTAGGTGTTGGTTGCGCGGTGGTCTTTGCGTTCGGCGGTTGCAGCGCCGGTATCCAGGATCTTCCGTTGGGCCGCTCGGCAGACGGTGATGCGTACACCGTGGCAGTGCAGTTGGCGGGCGCTGACGGTCTTGTTCTGGGAGCCGACGTCCGCAGTGGTCAGAAGGTGATCGGACGGGTATCCGCACTGTCCGCAGACGTGGTCGGAGCCCGGGTGAGTCTGAGTCTGGACACTGCGACTCAGTTGCCGGACAATGTCGAAGCATCCGTCGAACTTCCCTCAGCGCTGGGTAATCCGTTCATTCGACTACTTCTGCCGGAAGTACCATCGAGTTCGGTGTTGAGCGACGGTGACACCATTCCGGAGTCCCGCACCGAGATCGGCCCGCAGGTGGAAAGTGCACTCGCGACACTCGGGACAGTTCTCACCGGGAGCGGCATCGACCAACTCGATACCGTCGTGAGAGAACTCAACACTGCGTTCTCCGGCCGGTCCGGTGAGGTGCGCTCCCTGACCGATACTCTCACCTCCCTCATGGCGGAAGCCAGTAGTCATCAGGACGAGTTCAACGAGGCCGTCGATCTCGCCGCTCGGGTCTCCTCGCAGCTCGCCGGACAACGCGAGATCATCGACAACTATTTGGATTCCGTCCCTCAGGTGGTGTCGATTCTTGTCGGTCAGAAGGATCAGATTTCCAGCCTGTTGAACTCGACGGTTCAACTCGCCGTCAACGCGAACACGATTCTCGACTCCTCTCCGGGCGGGCTCGACAGCATGCTCCAGGATGCGTCGACCGTTGTCGGGACTCTCGATTCGTTCAACTCCGAGATGGGCCAGACACTGGCAAATATGAACGGAATGCTCGAAAGTTTCACCTATGCGGTGCGCGGCGACTACCTGATGTTCGACGGCGCCCTCGACATTCCCGGCACGATCGACAAACTCTGGACCGGTGGGATGGCCGGCGGCGCAGCAGCTATCGCGGCGCCCGGAACTCTGACCGATCTTCTGCAGGGAGGCCGACGATGAAACGTCTTGCGCTCGTGCAACTTGTCTTGTTTGCGCTCACCGCTGCCGTCGTCATTCCGTTCGGCATCGTCTACGTCGTCGGTCCACAAGGTTTCGGAGATCACATCCGGCTTCACGCCACCATGTCCGACGCTTTCGGCCTGACCGCGGGAACGGTGGTCACCTATCGCGGGGTGCAGGTGGGAAAGGTCAGCGAGGTTGCTCTCGACTCGAGTACCCGTTCCGCTCGCGTAGAGCTCTCGCTCAACGAAAACGCCGAGATACCCGCCGACAGTGTTGCCAAAGTGACGATGGGAACTGCCGCCGGAATTCAGAACGTGGACATCTATCCCAACACCGATCAGGGACCTTACCTTCAGGACGGCGACGAGATCGCGATGCCGGCGGATCAACAGCCGGTTCAGATGAGCCAGTTGATGCTTCAGGCGTCGGATGTGCTCGAGGGTCTCGATCCGCAGGCGATCAGCGACATCGGAACCGAATTGGGAAACTCGTTCAACGGACTCGGCCCAAGTCTGTCCACGATGATCGAGAACGGTGGGACGCTGTCCGCACAGTTGAACGATCAGTCCGCGGAACTCGCGGCGCTGCTCTCACGCACCTCGACGTTGGTTGATTCCATGGCAACACAATCGGATTCGTTTGTCCGCGGGATGTCGGCTGCCAAGAACTTCACCGAGCAACTCGATTCCAACGCGCCGGTGCTGATCTACCTCACCGATCATTCACCGGCAGCGTTGAGCAGTGCACAACAGTTGTTCGACCAGTACCACAACACTTTTGGAGCCGTGTTGGCCAATCTCGTGACAGTTGCTCCGATCATCTCCGACCGCACGGATGCCCTGGAAACGGGATTGGTCACGATCCCTCGAGGCCTCGCGGATCTGGCTTCGATCGTAAAGGGTGATCGCGCCGATTTTGCGCTGGTCGCCACACAAGGACCGGTATGCAACTACGACACTGCCAGGCGCGAAGTGGGTGATCTCTCCCCCACCAGCCCGAACCTCGCGATGTACTGCCCACCGGCCGATGATCTGGTCCAACGCGGAGCGCGGAATGCTCCGCGACCGAACGATCTCGGATTGCAGAATGCCACCATCCCCGGCACGCCAATCGGCCCGCCGGTTGTCGATGATCCCATTCTCATTCCGACCGGCGTAGACGCACTGAACTATTGGAGATCGATGTTGGAAGGACTGGGAAATGGCACCCGCTGAAAGCACACTGATGGACAAGACCGAGCAGGAATCGGGTGACCAGCCGGACCGTCCGTCGTTGCTGCGACGCCTGAAGACGCCGCGCACCGCCCTGACTGCCGTATTGGCTCTGGCACTGGTCGCAGCAGTGGCGGCGTGGGGATTTCAGATGTATTCGGAAAGCCGGAACAACACCCTGCGCCAGGAAGCTCTCGGCACTGCCCGCGAATACTCGGTCATCATGTCTTCCTTCGATTACCAGGATCTGGACGCGAACAAGGACTCGATTGCCTCCATGTCGACCGACGAGTTTGCCGGTACTTACCGAACCATGGTCGATTCGCTGCGCGATGTCGTCGCCGGCGGGCAGGGGCAGGCAACCGCTACGGCGGCACACGTAGGTATCGAGTCCATGGACAGTTCATCGGCAACAGTTCTGGTGTTCGTCGATCAGGAAGCCAAAAATGTTGCTGCGCCGCAAGGGAATGCGCAGAAGTATCGGATGGTCATCTCGATGGTCCGATCGAACGACCAGTGGCTCGTCAGCAACGTAGAGACGAAATAGGAGGGTCGATGCCCACTCATTACCTGGATTCCGAACAGACCGAGTCGTCACTTCGAACCGATCAGACGCGAATCACCATCACCGGCCTGCGCCGGCGGTGGGCCAGGAAACCTGCTCACATCACCGATGCGCTCGACTTCTGGTCGTTTGCCGGCGCCGCCGCCAACGTCGTCCTGCAACTCGGCTGGCCGGAAGTGGCGTACGGCGTCATGGAAAGCAAGGTCGAATCAGGTGCTCTGACAGCACATCCGTGGAAACGCGCGCGGACCACCACGCAATATCTGACTGTCGCGATTCTGGGTAACGAGGAAGAGCGTCTGGCGTACCGCGAAGCAGTCAACTCGGTGCACCGGCACGTACGGTCAGATGCAAACAGCCCGGTCAAGTACAACGCCTTCAATCGTGAACTCCAATTATGGGTCGCGGCTTGCCTGTTCATCGGATTCGAAGACAGTCACCAGTTGCTGCACGGTGTGATGTCCGAAGAACAAGCGGAGTCGTTCTACCAATCCGCCTCTACTCTGGGAACCACTCTGCAGGTTACCGAAGAGATGTGGCCGGCCACGCGCGCGGATTTCGAACGGTACTGGAACCTCGGCTGTGAACGTGTGATCATCGACGAACGCACCAGCCGGTATCTGAACGATCTGATCGACTTACGCATGATTGCGTGGCCACTGCGCCTGGTGTTTCGAAACCTGCTGCGATTTCTGACAATCGGGTTTCTTCCCCCGATCTACCGTGACCAACTCGGACTCGAGTGGACCGAGGACGACCGTCGACGCTTCGAACATCTCTTCATCTTCGTGTCCTTCGTCAACAGATTCATACCTCGATCGATCCGACAGGCAGGCAACACCATTCAGATGCGCGACCTCCGTCGCCGGATCAAGCGAAGCAAGAACCTCGTCTGAACTGTGGACTGTCCCGTCAGACCAACGGAATCCCCTTGGCAATTCGACGACGCAGATCCCACAGGTAAAAGTTGTACGGGAACATGCGAATGACCTTCGGGGTAACGCGATTGACTGCCGCCGCGACGCGCATCGATCGGTCGAATCCGCGCTGCCTCCGTTCGGACCACGGGAGGCGCATTTCGTCCCGGAAGGATTGCGGCAGGAATCCCGTCGTGAGAAAGCGATTGAGCGGGCCGACCAAGGGATGCAACAGCTTCGGGGTGAAAGTAGCCGATGCGATCCCGTACAGGTGCTCACGGATCGTGTCGTCGATGCTGACCTTGTTCAGGTTCTCGTTCCAGTAGACCTCGAACGCATCTCGGTCCACCGGCCACATGTCACGGCGCATCTGGAGGGTGGTGCCAAAACTTGAACTACGCTGATAGAAGGCGTCCTGGGTTGCGGGGTCGAGATCTCCGTACAGTGCCTTGTAGACGTCCTCGAAGCCGCGGTACAGGCAGGCAGCAACCCACAACTGGAGTTCGGGGTCGAACGCGTTGTACTCGACGGCACTGTTCTCGTCCGAACGGACATACTTGTGTGCTCCGTTGACTGCGCGCCGGTACTGCTTCTTCTCGTCCTCGGTGGCGAGGCTTGCCACCGCCAGGTAGGTCAGCGTTGTGCGAGTGCGCTTGACCGGATGACGGTCCAACCTGCCGGTCTCGACCTTGCTCTCGTACACGCCGTAACCCACCGCGGGGCGCGCAAGTTGCATGATTACGTTTGCGCCGGCGGCCAACAGTCCCAACCCGGACATCGCCTTCTCGACCTCAGCATCGATGTCGATCGAATCTCTACTCACCGTCACGGCATTAACCCCTTCGAGTCGGATATCTGCGAACGCGTGTTCTCAGATGAGTGAAGCGCTGAAACCTCACGATGTCAATAGCTTCGAGATGCCAAGATGGTCTACATGAATGACCAACCGCGTTTGTACGGTGGCGTCGACGGCGCCCTCCGCGTCGCTGCGCGCCGCGAGACGCTGATCGAAGCCGGGCTCGAACTGATGGGATCAGCCGAACCCGAACTGACAGTGCGTGGGGTGTGCAAACAGGCTGGTGTAGCTGCCCGGTACTTCTACGAGAGCTTCACCGACCGCGACGCTCTGATCTCCGCGGTGTACGACACGGTCATCACGGATATCGCCGTCTCCACCCAGGCAGCAGTGGACGCGGCCGACGCCGAACGAGACAAGGCAGTGGCGGCCATAGCCAACATCGTCCGCACCGTTGCCCGCGACCCAAGGCGCGGGCGACTACTCTTCTCGAGCGCGCTCACAAGCCCGCTCCTCGTCGAGAAACGCCGGGCGTCGACCACGGTATTCATCGGTCTCCTCGCCGCCAACGCCAAGAGCTTCTACCGACTCGGCGACAGCGGCCAGCTGACGCTGACGGCAACCTTCCTGGTCGGCGGCCTCGCTCAAACGCTGAGCGCATGGCTCGACGGATACATCGACGTCACGGAAGACGAACTGGTTGCCGAATGTGCGGCGATCCTGCTCGCTCCGGCAATGCCGCCGTCCTGAGGGCCCTACTCGAAGCTCAGTCCCAGAGGCCGATGTTGTCGAGGTGGGCGAGCAGACGAGCGGCACCGTCGGAGAACTGAACTCGCATCTGCGCGTCCACTTGCTCGAGGTCTCGTTTCTCGAACGCCTCGATCAACTTGTCGTGGCTCGACACCGCAAGCTCACCCCAGCCCGCGTCGGTCGCGTACAGCCGCGCCGGGGTGTAGCGGATTGCACCGAACAGGAACCACGCCAATTTTGCCCCGCCCGCAGCAAGATTGATCAGGCGGTGAAATTGGAATTCGCACTGCTCGATCGCAGCCGCATCCGACGCGTCGACCGCTGCCCGTAAATCGGCATTGAGCTCGACCAACTCTGCAAGCTGGTCAGCGGTGATCTTGTCAGCGGCCCGCAACGCCAATTTGACCGCAATCTGCCCCTGCAACCAGAAGATGTCTTCGATGTCCTGGCGACTGAGCGGCGATACCAGATAGCCACGGTGGGGAACCAACTCGACCATCCCCTCGCCGCGCAACGCGACCAGAGCCTCCCGAACTGGCGTGACGCTGACCCCGAGGTCGGCTGCGGTTTCGTCGAGGCGAACGAACTCGCCCGGACGAACCTCCCCGGACATGATGAGGTTGCGAACATGGTTCGCCACATCCTCGGACAGCTGTGGCCGTCTCCTCAGCTCAGACGTCACCCTCCGAGTGCGTGCAGACGTTGCCACAACCGATCCTCACAGTCCGTACGTTTTGCCGATGATGTCTCGCTGAATCTCGTTGGTACCACCATAAATGGAAGACACCAGAGTCTTTCGCACATGATGCTCCATGTCGAATTCCGTGGCGTAACCGTACCCGCCCATCATCTGCATGCCCTCGAGCGCAACCTTCTTGGCGGTTTCGGTGAGCTTCAGTTTTGCCATCGACGCCTCGCGCGGGAACATCTTCGTCGGATTGGCGTCGACCATCCTGGCGACGCTGTAGACCAGCAGTCGGCCGCATTCGATCTCCGTAGCCAGATCCGCGACGCGGTGCCGAAGCGCCTGGAACGAACCGACAGGACGCCCGAATTGCTTACGGGTGGTGATGAATTCGAGGGTGTCATCGAAAGCCCGCTGCGCCGTTCCGAGCATCATCGCCGCCAGGATGAGCCGTTCGATATTGAGCCCCGCCATGAGTTGACGCCAGCCGTTGCCGACCTCGCCGACCACAGCGTCGTCAGGCAGCAGGACGTCGGTGAAGTAGAGGTCGTTGACCTCCTTGCCGCCCATCGTGTCGATTCCGCTGATCTTCAGGCCGGAAATATCTGCCGGAACGTGGAACATCGTCAGGCCCTCGTGCTTGCCCTCACCTCTCGACGTACGCGCGACGAGCAGGATGTTCTCGGCGAAGTGCGCATTGGAGCACCACGTCTTCTGTCCGTTGATCAGCCATCCACCGTCGACCTTCTCGGCACGGCAACTCAAGTTACCGACGTCCGAGCCCGCCTCGGGTTCCGACATCGAGATCGACTGCGAAGCCCCTCGGACGATGCCGCCGAGTACCGCTTCCTTCTGCGCCGGACTGCCGAACTTCTCGTACGCCGCCCCCGTGATGACCGTCGGGCCGAGTCCGCCGATCGGCGCCATCCCCTTGGCCGCTTCCTCGAGGAAGATGCACAGGTCAACCGTGCTGCCGGCCGATCCGCCGTACTCCTCCGGCACGGTCAGTCCAAGCCATCCCAGTTCCGCCATTTTCTCGTAGTACGCCTGATTGTGGTTGTGCGCTCCGTGATCGGTCAGCAGGTCTCGCTGCTCGCGCGTACCGCTTTCCTTCTTGCAGAACGCGGCCACCGACTTGGCAAAATCAGACTGCTCCTGCGTGAAATCCATGTGCATCGAAAACTCCCGGGTGAGAAATGGCTGGAGGCTTGTCGGAGCTCCGTCCGACGCATACTGTGACTACCAGCACAGTAAATCACATCACATATATGTGATGCGTCGACTCCTGGAGGATCTGAGAAATATGACCGAACAGCTCGGCCGACACAGCACGTCCACAGATCCGACGTCAGGCGATCCCACCTTCGCAAGCCTCGACCCTCGCGATGACACCGTGATCGCGCAGTACCCCGTCGCCGATCAGCAGGCGGTCGACAAGGCCGTGGCCGCAGCACACACCGCAGCGGCGTGGTGGGATCAACTCGGTTTTGCAGGGCGAAAGAAAGTCCTCGGTGACTTCCGGGCTGCCATTGCCTCCCATGCGGATTCGATGGCGTCGATCATCTCCACCGAAACCGGAAAGCCGAGCGACGACGCGCTACTCGAAGTGATGTTGGCAGTCGAACATCTCGACTGGGCCGCCCGCAACGCACAGAAGGTGTTGCGCCGCAGACGCGTCGGTGCAGGCTTGATCAGCGCCAACCAATCCGCTTCCGTCGGCTATCGGCCGATGGGCGTCGTCGGTGTAATCGGTCCGTGGAACTATCCGCTGTACACACCGATGGGGTCGATCGGGTACGCACTGGCCGCCGGCAACGCCGTCGTCTTCAAGCCAAGCGAACTCTCACCAGGCGTCGGCGTCGAACTGGCTCGGCTGTGGAACCTCGCCGCACCCGGATACCCTGTCCTCCAGACGATTACCGGCGACGGCAAGACCGGCGCACTGCTGTGCTCGTCCGGGGTGAACAAAATTGCGTTCACCGGCTCGACGGCCACCGCAAAACGCGTCATGGCTGCCTGCGCCGATACCCTGACTCCCCTGGTTGCCGAGTGCGGCGGCAAGGACGCCATGCTGGTGGATTCCGACGCCAATCTTGATGCCGCCGTAGCCTTCGCGGCATTCGGTGCGGTCGGCAACGCCGGACAAACCTGCGCCGGTGTCGAGCGCATCTACGTCGCCGCCCCGGCCTACGACGCCTTCCTGTCGAAACTCACTGCGGCGCTGCGCGATGCCCGCGCCGGTTCGACCTACGGCCCCATGACGCTGGGCAAGCAGACGGCGATCGTGCGAGGTCAGATCGAAGACGCGCTCGGCCGAGGAGCCAAAGCTGTTCTCGGCGGCCTCGAGTCCTTCCGCGGCCCGTTCATCGACCCGATCGTCCTGACCGACGTACCGGAAGATTCCACCGCGGTCACCGAGGAAACGTTCGGACCGAGCGTCGTGGTGAACAAGGTTGCCGACATGAACGAAGGCATCGAGCGCGCCAACGCGTCGAAGTACGGATTGGGCGCGTCGGTGTTCACGAAGAGCACATCAAAGGGACGGGCAATTGCCGAGAAACTCGAATGTGGTGTGGTCACCGTCAATTCGGTTCTCGGATTTGCCGGAATCGCCGCCCTCCCGTTCGGCGGTGTCGGCGATTCCGGATTCGGCCGCATCCACGGGGCAGACGGACTGCGCGAGTTCAGCAGCGTCAAATCGATGGCAGTTCAGAAGTTCAGCGCACCACTGGATCTACTGACCATCGAGCGGAAGGCGCGCGACATGAAGATCTCGCGCTGGATGTTGGCAAAGCGGCACGCCAAGTCCTGACCAGGTTACTGCGCCAGCGCAAGCGCCAAGCCTGCTTCGTCTGTGACCGGGCGGTCACAGACGAAGCCTCGGCAGACGTAGGCCGCTTGAGCGCCGTCGACCAGAGGCCGATCTGCCAGCAGCGGTGAGGAATCCGGCTCACCTGCGACGATCACGGCGCCGCCGGGGGCGAGGCGACGGGCCGCGTCCAGCAGATCACCGTCACCCACAACAGCTACCTGGATCGGCCCGCGCAGCGACGCTTCCGCCACCGCAAGCCAATGCCCGGCCGAGCGCGGAGCACGCTCGAGCGGCAACGATGCGCGTGCAAGGGAGTCGGATACGGCTTGGGCATAGCGAGAGGCGCGCTCGGGCTCGGTGAGCGCAGCCGCCGTCAACAGCGCCTCCGTGACAGTTGACGCTCCCGACGGTGTTGCGCCGTCCATCGGATCGCGGGGTCGGGTCACCAAGCTTTCGGCAAAATCTGCTGTGTCGAACCAACTTCCGGGCTCGGCTGGGTCGGCAAAATGATCGAGAGTGAGGTCGAGCAACTGCCGGGCGGTGTCGAGCCACTCCGATTCCCCGGTTGCCTGGTACAGCGCGAGGAGTCCGGTGGCCAGGGCTGCGTAGTCCTCGAGGACCCCGGCGGGCTCACCGACAACGCCACCGAGAGATGCGCGGCGCAATCTGCCGTCAACGAGATGCAGGCCGAGAAGGGTGTGCGCGCACACCCGTGCAGCGTCAATCCATTCGGGTCGATTCAGTGCAAGCCCGGCTTCCGTCAAGGCGGTGATGCTGAGCCCGTTCCATGCGGTCACGACTTTTTCGTCTCGGCCAGGCTGCGGACGGTCTTTTCGCACTGCGCGCAGTGCGTCGGAAACCTTCTGCCAGCGCGACCAATCGTCGGGATCGCTGAGCAACTGCAACACCGATGCACCTTCTTCGAAGGTTCCGTCGTCGGTGACGCGGAACAACTCTGCCGCCCACCGTCCGTCGTCCTCGCCGAGCGCATCGATCAGCTGGCTGGGCGTCCACACATAGGTCAATCCTTCGACGCCGTTGGTGTCCGCGTCCAGAGCCGAAGCGAAGCAGCCGTTTTCGGTTCGCAGATCGCCGAGAATAAATCCTGCGGTTTCCTCCGTGATGCGGGCTGCCAACTCGGAACCCGTCCGACGTGCCCAGTGCGCATAGAACCGGAGCAGCAGCGCATTGTCGTAGAGCATCTTCTCGAAATGCGGAACCACCCACTCCGCGTCGACGGAGTAACGGGAGAAACCGCCGCCCAACTGGTCGTAGATGCCGCCGCGCGCCATGGCTTCACCAGTGCGCTGCAGTCCACCGAGAATATTGTTCGAACCGGTCCGCTCGAACTGCCGCAGCAGTCCTTCGAGCAACGCGGACGGCGGAAACTTCGGGGCACCGCCGAAACCGCCGCGGGGCAGGTCCTCATCCGCCAATACTGCCTGGCCCGCTGCGTCGAGGAGCGCGGCATCGATCGGCGCACCGCTGTACGGGATTCCACCCGACGCGCGCGCCAACTCCGTCACGATCGACGACGCAGCATCGTCGACCTCGCCGCGACGGTTGGCAAATGTCTCGGCAATCGCTTCGAGAAGCTGTATGAACGAAGGCATTCCACCGCGCGGCGCCGGCGGGTAGTACGTGCCGCAGTAGAACGGCGAACCGTCAGGAGTCAGGAAACACGTCATCGGCCAGCCACCCTGACCGGTCATCGCGACCGTCGCATTCATGTAGACGGCGTCGATGTCAGGCCGCTCTTCGCGGTCCACCTTCACACAGACGAAGTTGTCGTTCATGACCGCCGCGATGTCGCCGTTCTCGAACGATTCGTGGGCCATCACGTGGCACCAGTGGCACGCCGAGTATCCGATCGACAACAGAATCGGCACGTTACGTTCGCGTGCCCACTCCATGGCCTCCGGCCCCCACTGCTGCCAGTGGACCGGATTGTCGGCGTGCTGACGAAGGTAGGGACTGGTGGACCCACCCAGATTGTTCTTCATCCGTGGGTCCATGTGCCCTACCTCGCTCGCGTCAGGAATCGTGCTTGGGAGTCTTCTCGGCTGATGCGTCGCCGGCATCCGTTTCCGGCGTGGCGATCGCACCACGATCCGTTCCTTCATCCAACTGCTGATCGGCTTCCGGGTGTTCGGGTTCGAAAGTTTCCGGCAACTTCTTGAGCTGACGGTTCATCGACACGACCAACAGGATCACACCGATGAACAATGCCAAGACGACAACCAGTCCGACCGGCGACGACTTGCCGAACTCGGGCCCGGAGGGGTTACTCGGGCTCTGTGCAAGCAATTGTGTTGTGCCGATTACCAACTCGGCGGACAGTGCATTCACTTTCAGACGTCCTCTTCAAGACCTGCGAACAGGTCGGTTTCCGGGATGGACGTAGAAACCCGCGTCTTCGCGAGTTCGAATTCTTCTGTGGGCCAGATCTTCTGCTGAATATCGAGCGGCACCGCAAAGAACGAACCATTGGGGTCGATCTGCGTCGCATGCGCACGCAAAGCGTCGTCGCGCTGGGGGAAGTAATCGCCGCAGGCGATCTGGGTGGTGACCCGGACCATCATGTCACCGCGCTCGGTCTTCCCCTTCTTGAGCCAATCCGCCATGGGGAACGGCTCGCCGCGGCGCTCGTACTCCTCCTGGAAGAGTTCGAGACGCTTACGGATGAAGCCGTGCGAGTAATAGACCTTCTTGATCTCCCACGGTTCGCCGTCCTCGGGATGATATTCCGGGTCGGCAGCCGCTTCGTACGCAGCCATCGACACCTCGTGACACCGAATGTGGTCGGGGTGCGGGTATCCACCGTTCTCGTCGTACGTCGTGATGACGTGCGGACGGAATTCGCGGAACACCTTGACGAGTGCGCGCGTCGATTCCTCGAGCGGCACCAGCGCAAAGCAGCCCTCCGGAAGCGGCGGCAACGGATCACCCTCGGGCAGGCCCGAGTCGACGAAGCCCAGCCAGCGGTGCTTGACGCCCAGAATCCGCGCAGCTTCCGCCATTTCTTCCTGGCGCACCTCGCTGATGCGGTCGCGGACGCCGGGGACATCCATGGCCGGGTTGAGAATGTCGCCACGTTCACCCCCGGTGAGCGTCAGGACCATCACTTCATGGCCTTCGGCTGCATAACGGGCGGTGGTGGCCGCACCCTTGCTCGACTCGTCGTCGGGATGGGCATGGACGGCCATGAGCCGGAATCCGCTCACGTGTTCGTTCACCTCAACTTCACCTGTAGCCGTTACCGGCGTCTGCTCCGAACTCTTGCCGTCAAACCTACCGGCAGCGCCAGTGGGCGCGTCCTCTATAGTTCCACCCGAGAGTTCCTGATGCAGCCATGACCCCAGTCCGCGGTTGCGTAGAACACGAACTCGAGTCTTCGAGAGCAGAGTGATGAGTAATACGCTTCCCCAAGATCGGTACCCGAGCGCGACTCGCACGGGCGGTTCCAAGAAGTGGATCGTGTGGGCTCTGACCGCCCTCGTCATCGTTGTGGGCACCGGTATCGCCTACGTCGGATACACCAAATTCTCGGTGAAAGAGATCACGACCGAGACGATCTCGTACGACATCGCCGACGACTCGACCATGAAGATCCGGTTCACCGTCACGCGTGACGATCCGAGCCAGGAAGCTGTGTGCATCGTTCGCGCCCGCTCCAAGGGCGGATCCGAAACCGGTCGACGCGAGGTTTACGTTCCGGCTACGACGTACCAGACCTTGGAGTTCAACACCGAGATCAAAACGTCCCTCCCACCAGGCATGGCCGACGTCTTCGGATGCAGCCTCGACGTCCCGGAGTATCTGACCAAAAACTGACTGCGCCTACTACCCGCCCTGCCCGACGTTTGAGTTCCGACAGGGCGGGTAGTCCTGCGTGATAGAATTGCTTGGTACACGGTTCCGGGTGGAACCGTGTATTGCTGCATTGACGGCCAGGTTGGCGTCGAGCGCAGCGCTGACGGCAAGATCACGCCTAGCCCAGGCGCGTTCGAGCCGTTGTTTATTGCTGTTGCAGTGAGTTCAGTGCTGTCGCAGTGATCTGTCGAGGGAGCCCCCGGCTCCGACTACTAGGGAGTGATCGAGATGACCGAGACCCAGGTGACCTGGCTTACGCAGGAATCACATGACAGGCTCAAGAAGGAACTCGACCAGCTCATCGCGTACCGCCCCATCATCGCCGCCGAGATCAACGAGCGTCGCGAAGAGGGCGATCTGAAGGAGAACGGCGGCTACCACGCTGCACGTGAGGATCAGGGGCAGCAGGAAGCTCGTATCCGCCAGCTTCAGGATCTGCTCAACAGCGCAAAGGTCGGCGAAGCACCCACTCAGTCCGGTGTTGCACTCCCGGGTTCGGTAGTGAAGGTGTACTACGACGGCGACGAGAGCGACACCGAGACCTTCCTGATCGCAACCCGCGAAGAGGGCGCGCGTGACGCCAAGCTCGAGGTGTACTCCCCCAACTCTCCGCTGGGTAGCGCACTTCTCGAGGCCAAGGAAGGCGAGACTCGCGAGTACAACCTGCCTAACGGCGGCACCATGAAGGTCACCCTCGTTAGCGCGGAGCCGTACCACAGCTGATCGGTTACACACGAAACAAACGTCGCCCGGACCTGCTCGTCCGGGCGACGTTTTTTCTTGCCTAGATCACTCGTCGCGCCTTCATACCGGCGAAGATCGGACCGACTTTCACTACGTCGCCGAAGGTCGGCGCATGCAGCATCTGCCCGTTTCCGACGTAGATCGCGACGTGTCCGGGGCCGCCTGCCTGCCAGTTTCCGAACAGCAGATCACCTGGTTGCGCTTGATCGAGGGGAATCTCGACGCCGACACCCCATTGGGTTTCCGACGTGCGTGGCAAAGTGATCCCGGTTGCGGCGTGGATGGCGTACGACGTCAGTCCCGAGCAGTCGAACCCGCCCATCGACGGACCGTTGATGTTTCCTCCGCCCCACACGTACGGCAGTCCGAGGAATTTCAGTCCGGCTTGGACTACACCGCCTACCGCGGCCGCAAGATTGTTGTAATTGAACGGCGCAAGCATCAGGGCAAAGGAATCCTGCAAGGACGTGACCTGCGCGACGAAGGGTGCCGCAGTCTGATCCTGCGGAACGCCGTGCGCTGCCCGCACTGCCTCGGGCCCGACGTCGTAGGCTGCCAGCGCCAGTTCGACGGTATCGCCCTGGACCTCCCCTGATTGCTGCCACGACTGGGCCTGCTTCACCAGTTCACACAGTCGGTAGCCGGACGTCATCACGGGGTCTGCGACACCGAAGATGTCCATCTTGCCGTCGCCGTCGCCGTCCTTGCCGTACGCCGTCCACGCTGCTGTGGTGAATCGGCCAGGTCCGCGCCCACCCTCGTCCGACACTTCTGCGCCGGGGCCGTATTGAAAGCCACTGCGCGTCGAATACAGAGATGCCACCACCGCCGGCGTGATCTCCGGGCAGATTGCGCCCGCTTTCTTGACCCACGGAGCAAATACCGCGACCGCGCCAACCGGCGCCAGAGCAGCACCGGGAAAATTGGACGGCACCGAGGGCACAAGCCCTTCCGGATTCTCTTGTGCTCGCACCGGCCCGCCCCAGGCCGCGAGTGAGATTTCCGCGGCGGGAGCTGCATTCGCCACTGCGGGCGTCCCCAGTGTTGCTCCTATCACCCCCAGTGCAGTACCGATCGACACAGTGATCGCCAGGACACTCACTGCCATCAAAAACCTCCGGTAACTGATCGATCCACGAGCCGGCCGAACCTGTCGGTGGCACCGCCTAGGGTTTCGAACATGCATTCGATATCCCCGGTGGCACACCAACCTGTAACCAATGTCTCATTTATCACGTCAGACGTTACCCAAATGACCACATACCCCAAGGCTTTTCTCAGGTTCGGCGGGCAGGCTGTGGACATGAGCGACGATCGGACACGGCCCACTCGGGCTCGCACCTCGGCATACCGACCCGTTCACCTCGCGCTTGCTGCGACGGCTGTTGCGGGCGCCATCGCAAGTGGTGGCTTATCCCTCGTTTCCAACCCCACCGACAGTTCCACCACGACGGCCATCTCCACCGACACCACCTCGAAGCATGCGGCCGCATCACGACTGGTCGTAGCCAGCGGGTTCGGAGTTCCGGACGCCGTCTCGAACGGTTCGTGAACGCACCACGCGCCGCAACCGAATGGCTCACCTGGGGCGTCCAGGCCCGCGTAGTCGTCACCGATCCCGGTGCCCTCGCCTCCGCCGCCAGTCTCGTGCGGGGTTATCTGAGCGCTGCCGACGCGGCCACCAATCGCGATCGCGCAGACTCCGAGATCCGCACATTCGGATCCGGCCCGGCTCTCGAGGTCGACGGCGCCCCCATAACGCCGATGTTTGCGCATTTCCTCACGGACGCACTCGCGATCGCGCGCCTCACCGACGGCAAACTCACCCCAACGGCAGGCTCGCGAGATCCACACTCCTGGTGGAAGATCCGCGTCGAGAGCAACCGGGTGTTCAGCCCGGCCGACGTTGTCCTCGATCTATCCGCCACTGCGCGCGCCAGTTCGGCTGACCATTGCGCCGCAACCACAGCCCAACTTCTCGGCTGCGGGGTTCTCGTTGCCTTGGGCGGAGACATAGCCGTGGCCGGACCGTCGCCGGAAGGCGGCTGGCAGATTCAGGTTCAAGATCTCCCGGGTGACCCCACGTGTCAGGTTGCCGTTCCTTCCGGGTGCGGCATCGCGACGGCCAGCACCGTCAAGCCGCTTGCCCGGGAATCGACGGCAACATCGATGTGGCGCACGGTATCGGTGATAGCCGAATCCTGTGCGGAGGCAGCAGCACTGAGCCGGGTAGCCGTAGGAATGAGCGGCTCCGCCATCGATTGGCTGCACAAGCTGGATCGCCCGGCCCGCCTGGTCGATCAGGAGTTCCGGGTCACCACCCTGGCGGGGTGGCCGGACGACTGACACTGTGCGCCTTTGTCAACCGCCCGCGGTTGACAAAGGCGCACAGCACAGAGTTACGCCAGCGCCTGCTCGATATCACCGACCAGGTCGGAGGCATCTTCGATACCAACCGACAGACGGACCAGGTCGTCGGGAACTTCGAGCGCCGAACCGGCCGTCGACGCGTGGGTCATAGCGCCCGGGAACTCGATGAGCGATTCGACGCCGCCGAGAGATTCTGCGAGCGTGAAGATTTCGGTGCGTGAGCACAAGTCGAGAGCAGCAGCCTTGCCACCCTTGAGCCGCACGGAGATCATGCCGCCGAATCGCCGCATCTGCTTGGCCGCAACCTTGTGCGACGGATGCGAGGCGAGACCCGGGTAGATGACGCTCGCGACGGCGGGGTGCCCGTCGAGCAGTTCGACAACCTTTTCGGCGTTGTCGCTGTGACGCTCCATCCGCAATGCCAGTGTCTTGATGCCGCGCAGCGTGAGGAAGGCGTCGAACGGACCGGGAACGCCGCCGGAACCGTTCTGCAGGAACGCGAAAGCGTGGTCGAGCTCTTCGTCGTCGCAGACCAGTGCGCCACCGACAACATCGGAGTGTCCACCGATGTACTTGGTAGTGGAGTGCAGAGCGATGTCGGCGCCCAACTGCAAGGGCTGCTGCAAGTACGGCGATGCAAAGGTGTTGTCCACCACGATCTTTGCATTGCCCTCGTGCGCAACCTCGGCCAGGAGTTCGATGTCACCGATGTTGAGCAATGGGTTCGTGGGTGTTTCCACCCACACCAGCTTGGTGTTGGGTCGCATCGCTGCGCGTACCGCGTCGACGTCCGAGACCGGAGCCGGGGTGTACTCGATGCCCCACTGTGTGAACACCTTGTCGATGAGTCGGAAGGTTCCGCCGTAAGCGTCGTCGGGGATGACGAGGTGGTCACCCGGGCGCAGAACGGATCGGAGGAGGCAGTCAGTGGCAGCCATGCCCGAGCTGAAAGCCCGACCGTAGCTACCTGATTCGAGTGCCGCCAGGTTCGCTTCGAGCGGTCGACGAGTGGGATTGCCCGTGCGCGCGTACTCGAATCCACTGCGCATCCCACCCACACCGTCTTGCGCGAAGGTCGAACTCGCGTAGATCGGAACGTTGACGGCACCGGTCAGCGGATCGGGCTCGTAGCCCGCGTGTACCGCTTTCGTGGAGAAACCCTGCCAGCTGATGTTGTCGGCCTTGCTGCGTTGCTCGCTCATGCCCACCAGACTAGTAGCCACCTCGCCGATGCAGGGCGGCTGTGTCAGTTCTCGACCAACTCCACGACTCTGATTGCCGCATCCAACGCGGCGGTCTCGGTGAGGTCGGGGCTGTACATCACCATGGTCATGTGTTCGGGTGAGAGAACAGTGATCGTCAGACCACCTTTGGCAACCGCACCCAAACTTCTCAGTCGCGGGTCCTGCAGGTCGTATCCACTTTGTGCCATCGTGTCGCGCGTACTCTGCGAGTTGGTCATCGTAAAGGACGTGATGGCGATGGACCTGCCGCCGTCCATCCAGATGCACCCGTTCGGCATGTCGTTGGGGGCGCCGTACGGTTCGACGATGTCACGGACTGCCGGCATGAGGGTCGAGCATTTCACCGAGCCTGAGAAGGCCGGAGCGAGCGATGCCGTCGGCCTAACCGTCGTCGGCGCCGTTTTGGTGGTAGTCGACTTCCCAGACGGGGCGCTAGTCGACACCGCTACCTTTGCCCCCGATGCTGCTTGCGGAGTGCCGGCAACCGTCGAACTACACGCCGTTGTCACCAGCACTGCCGCAAGAACACCGATATATCCGACGAGTTTGTCCCCCATGGGCGCTGACCCTACCTTCCGGGGGACAAACTCGGATGTCTCACGATCCGGCGCTGAGGAATCCCAAAAGGTCGTGGCGGGTGATGACACCGACGGGCTTACCGTCGTCGACGACCATGAGGGCGTCAGTATCGCCGAGTGCCTTGGTCGCGGCCGAGACCGGCTCGCCCGATCCGATGAGCGGGAACGGCGCACTCATGTGCTTTTCGACCGAATCGGCAAGTTGCGCACGGCCTTCGAAGACTGCGCTGAGCAGATCACGTTCGGTGACACTGCCGGCCACCTCACCTGCCATGACGGGCGGTTCGGCACCAACCACCGGCATCTGTGACACACCGTATTCACGCAGGATCTCGATGGCGTCACGCAAGGTTTCCGACGGGTGCGTGTGCACGAGATCGGGCAGTTCACCCGACTTTCCGCGCAGCACGTCGCCCACGGTGGGGACGTTTGCCTTGCCGTCGAGCGGAGTCCGCAGGAAGCCGTACGACGCCATCCACTGATCGTTGAAGATCTTGGACAGGTAGCCGCGGCCACCGTCGGGAAGGAGTACGACAACAAGTGCGTCGGGGCCTTCGCGCTTGGCGACCTCGAGTGCCGCGACGACAGCCATGCCGCACGATCCACCGACCAGCAGGCCTTCTTCACGGGCCAGACGACGCGTCATCTCGAAGGAGTCCGCATCCGACACGGCGATGATCTCGTCCGGAATGGACGGATCGTAAGCCGTGGGCCAGAAATCTTCGCCGACACCTTCGACCAGGTACGGACGACCCGTGCCGCCGGAGTAGACGGAACCTTCGGGGTCGACGCCGACAACCTTGACCTTGCCGCCCGACACCTCCTTGAGGTAGCGGCCGGTGCCGGTGATGGTTCCACCGGTGCCGACGCCGGCGACGAAGTGCGTGATCTTGCCGTCGGTGTCTGCCCAGATCTCGGGGCCGGTGGTCTCGTAGTGGCTTGCCGGTCCGCCCGGGTTGGAGTACTGGTTGGGCTTCCAGGCACCCGGGATCTCACGGGTGAGCCGATCGGAGACGCTGTAGTAACTGTTGGGGTGCTCGGGTGCGACGGCTGTGGGGCAGACGACTACCTCGGCTCCGTAAGCACGCAGAACGTTTCGCTTGTCTTCGCTGACCTTGTCGGGGCAGACGAACACGCACTTGTATCCGCGTTTCTGAGCGACGAGCGCCAAACCGATTCCGGTGTTGCCTGACGTCGGTTCGACGATGGTGCCGCCCGGCTTCAATTCTCCGGAGGCTTCCGCCGCGTCGATCATCTTGACGGCGATACGGTCCTTGGAGCTTCCGCCCGGGTTGAGGTATTCGACCTTGGCTGCCACAGTGCCGTAGTTCTCGCCCGTGACGGACGTGAGTTTGACGAGTGGGGTGTTGCCGATGAGGTCTACGACGTGTTCCGCGATGCGCATCGCTCCATGTTCCCAGATCCGGCGAATCGCTGCGCGTAGACGTCGGGCGAAGGTGCGGCGATCCGGCTAGATTGACCACTGTGAGTCGGACCGGAGTGAAAGCGTCGGTGGCCACAGTGGTGGCCGGGTCGAGCGCCGGCACGGCGACGTGGTTGGCGTACCAGTACCTGATGTCGCAGGCCGGTGCCGCACGCGGCTTGATCGGACGCAATGTCTCCAAACCACCCGAAGCGGACGGTGTGTATTCGCCGGGCATCGACGCACCGGAGCGGTGGTGGCGCGGCGTTCCGTTCGACCTCCATCTGATGATTTTCGGCGATTCGTCAGCCGCTGGTGTTGGCGCCGTGACGGCGGACGAGGTACCGGGGGTACGGATCGCAAAACTCCTCTCGGAGGAGACCGGGAAGCGAATCCGCCTGAGCACCAAGGCTATCGGCGGCGCCACGTCGCGCGGTTTGAGTGGCCAGGTCGACGCCATGTTCATTGCCGGGGCGGCGCCGGACGCGGCGGTGATCCTGATCGGCGCAAACGACGTGACTGCCAAGAACGCTATTCGAGCATCGGCCAGGCGTCTCGGTGACGCAGTACGGCGCTTGCGTGAGAGCGGCGCCGTCGTCGTGGTCGGCACGTGTCCCGATCTGGGGGTGGTCACCGCGATCCCACAACCGCTGCGAACCGTCGTACGCGAGTGGGGACATCGTCTGGCGGCAGCGCAGGCGTCGGCGACAAGAGCTGCGGGTGGGCATCCTGTTCCGCTGGCCGATCTGCTCGCAAAAGAATTCCTCGCTTCGCCTGACACGATGTTCTCGGCTGATCGGTTCCACCCGTCGGCGGCCGGCTACGAGCTCGCGGCCCGCCAGATCGTGCCGGTGCTCGCTGCGGCGTTAGGCGAATGGACTGGCGGACCACTCCCCGATCTCCCCCAGATCTCGGACGCCGCACAGGCACAGACGATGGCTGCCCGCGTATCCACTGCTCTGCACCGCGTTGGGTGGATCGGCCACCCGAAACCCGCAGTACAGGAGCTTGGCGACGACTGAGTGAGACTCCGTGCCCCTGTTTTCGGGTCGGCAACGTAAATTGGCAGTCGAAGCTGCATTCATCTTGCCCTGCTCGTCGCGCAGTCGTCTGCGCCGACCACGCAGTACACAAAAGGAGTTTTCATGCCCGAGGCAGTAATCGTCTCAGCAGTACGGTCGCCCATCGGCCGCGCAATGAAGGGTTCGCTCAAGGACATCCGCCCCGATGACCTCGCCACCCAGATGGTTGCAGCCGCGCTGGCGAAGATCCCCGAGCTCGATCCCACCGAGATCGACGACCTCATCATGGGTTGCGGTCAGCCTGCCGGACAGTCGGGCTTCAACATCGCCCGCGTCGTCGCAGTTCAGCTGGGCTACGACTTCCTCCCCGGCGTGACGGTCAACCGTTACTGCTCCTCGTCGCTGCAGACCACCCGGATGGCACTGCACGCCATCCGCGCAGGCGAGGGCGACGTCTTCATCTCCGCCGGCGTCGAGTCCGTCTCCAGCTTCGTCACGGGCAACGCAGACGGCCTGCCGAACACCAAGAACCCGCTCTTCGACGCAGCGCAGGCGCGTAGCGCCAAGCTCGCCGAAGGTGGAGTCGCCTGGACCGATCCTCGCGAAGAGGGACTGCTCCCCGACGTCTACCTGGGCATGGGCCAGACGGCAGAGAACGTTGCCTCCGCTACCGGCATCAGCCGCGAAGATCAGGACCGCTTCGCTGTTCGCAGCCAGAACCGCGCAGAGGAAGCCATCAACCGTGGCTTCTTCGAGCGTGAGATCACCCCGGTCACCCTCGCGGACGGCACCGTCGTCTCCAAGGATGACGGCCCGCGCGCCGGCACCACCTACGAAGGCATCAGCGGCCTCAAGCCCGTCTTCCGTCCCGACGGCACCGTCACCGCAGGCAACGCCTGCCCGCTCAATGACGGCGCTGCCGCTCTGGTGATCATGTCCGACACCAAGGCCAAGGCTCTGGGCCTGACGCCCCTCGCCCGCATCGTCTCCACCGGCGTCTCGGGTCTGTCCCCCGAGATCATGGGCCTCGGCCCGATCCAGGCCGTCAAGAACGCCCTGAAGTTCGCGGGCAAGTCGATTTCCGACATCGACTTGTTCGAGATCAACGAGGCTTTTGCGGTCCAGGTCATCGGATCTGCTCGTGAGCTCGGCATCGACGAGGACAAGCTCAACATCTCCGGCGGTGCACTGGCACTCGGCCACCCCTTCGGTATGACCGGTGCACGTATCACCAACACCCTGATCAACAACCTGCGCGAGCAGGACAAGACCTTCGGCGTCGAGACCATGTGTGTCGGCGGCGGACAGGGCATGGCAATGGTGATCGAGCGCCTCAGCTGATCTCCTGAGCACGTCGAAAACGGCCGCCCGGCTTCTGCCGGGCGGCCGTTTTCAGGTAGTCGTGAATTTCTGAGCAAAACTTCCCAACTCGCGGATCAGCTCGCGCGCGGCATCGTCTTCGCGTTGGACCGCCGCTCGGGCTTCCTCCGACCATCCTTGGCGCAGTAGCTTTTTCGCGGCCAGGACTGCGGGTCCGATATTGCCCGCGATCTGCGACGCAGCCTCCATCGCTCGGGGATGTAGCTGATCAGCCGGAACTGCCGCGACCGCAATGCCGATCTCGGCTGCTTCTTTTCCGCTCAGCCACCTGGCCGTCAACAGAAGTTCGGACGCACGTTGCGCGCCGATCACCTTGGGCAGCATCCAGCTACTTGCCGCCTCTGGCGCCGTTCCGAGTGATGTGAACGGGGCACGCAACCGAGCATCGTCGGCAACGTAGACGACGTCGCAGAAGAGCAGCATCGTCAGACCGATGCCGACAGCGGCGCCGTGCACGGCAGCGACGAGCGGCTTCGGGAACTCCACCAGCGCCACGATCAAAGGAGCAAATGCGTGTCCGAAATCAGCGGTGTCCGCCCCAGGTGCGGAGAGCGCGCGCAGGTCCACTCCGCTCGAAAACGCCTTGCCCGCACCCTCGATCACCACCACCGCGACGCTTGAATCTGCGGCCGCGTCGTCGAGCGCTTTGGTCAGAGCCCGGAAGCCTGCGGCATCAAAAGCGTTGAGTCGCTCCGGTTTGTTGAACGTCACTGTCCGTACGGATCCGTTGTCCGAAACGAGTACCGGTGTCGACATGGATATACGCACGCCTTTCATCTACGGGAAACCAAGCAACTGCTAGGTCCAAGCACCGTAACCCGGCCGCACCGACAAAAGAAGTTGTCAGGAGTCGTAGGACAGAGATTCCGAAAGGTCGCGGTTCGCATCGAGCTGGGCCGAAATGACGGCAAGGTTCTGCTCGACTCCGCTAATCGCGTCCGCGCCGGCGACGAATCGCAGCGGCAATGTCTCCGAGTCGGAAAGAGTAACGAGAGCTCGGGCGAGCTTCTTGGGGTCGCCGCCCTGCTGTCCGTTCATGCTCTTCCACGCCTCGATCGTCTGTGCAGTACGTTCCGCGTAGTCCTCGATCTCGAGCTCCGGCCAGATCGTGGACGAGCCTTCGACCAACAGTTCCGTCCGGAAGAATCCGGGCTCTACAGCCATCGTGCTGATGCCGTACGGCTCGAGATCGAAGCGCAGAGACTCCATCCACCCTTCGAGAGCGAACTTCGATGCGGCGTAGGCGGCGCAGAACTCCTGACCGATCAGACCGGCAGTGGACGTGATGGTGATGACCTGACCTCTGCGATGGCGCCGCATGACGGGGAGGACAGCACGAGTCACGTTGAGCGGGCCGAAAAAATTGGTTTCCATCTGCGCCCGGAACTGTTCAGGACTGATGTTCTCGAAGTAACCGGCGTAGAAATTTCCGGCGTTGTTGACCAACACGTCGATTCGACCGAATCGTTCGACCGCAGTCGCAGTTGCCGCCTGCGCCGCTTCGGTTGAGGTGATATCGAGAGCAACGGCGAGTAGCTCCTCATGTGCACCGATAGCCTTCTCGACCCGGTCCGCGTTTCGTCCCGTCGCGACGACCGAATGTCCGGCGGCGAGCGCGGCTTGGGCGATGTCGACACCCATTCCTCGACCAGCGCCGGTAATGAACCAAACCTTCTTTTCAGACATGACACACAGTCAAACTCGGTTTGTCCGAAGGAGGGAGACCCTGTCTATACGGTTAATGCCAGTGCCTCCCTGGACTCGTCTACGGGGACGGGAGCGGGAATGGAGGAGTACGACGTGAATGAAGAGACTCACAATCCGACGGTGCCGATCGGTTTCGACATCGCCTGGTCCGTGTTCATGCTCTTGTGGATCATTCTCACGGTGACTGCGGTGGTGTCCATCGTGAGGTCCGATGCCGATCCGGTCGCAAAAATCGGATGGTCTGCCCTCGCCGTCATCCTGCCCATCGTCGGCCCTGCGGCGTGGTTCTTCGCGAGCAGGCGTCGACAGAACGCGCTATGACAAACGAATGGCCTCCGCATCAACATTGCGGAGGCCATTCGATTTGTAGGAGTTGTCAGTCGCGACTGAAGTAGCTCAGCAGGCGCAGGATCTCGACGTACAGCCAGACCAAGGTGACGGTGAGGCCGAGAGCGACGCCCCAGGCTGCCTTCTCGGGAGCCTGAGCGCGGATCAGCTGATCAGCGGAATCGAAGTCGAGCAGGAAGCTGAAGGCTGCGATACCGATGCAGACGAGGCTGAAGATGATGGCGAAGGTGCCACCGTCGCGCAGGCCGAGACCGCCGTCGACAAAGAAGCTGGCGACGAGGTTACCCAGAGCCAGAACCACGACGCCGATCAGTGCGCCGATGATCATGCGAGTCAGACGCGGTGTCACGCGGATCGCGCCGGTCTTGTAGACCACGAGCATTCCGAAGAACACGCCGAACGTGCCGAGGACGGCCTGAGCGATCAGAGTCGGTCCTCCGACGCCGTTGAACTGCACGTCGGTGAACATGAACGACAATGCGCCGAGGAACAGACCTTCAGCGACGGCGTAGGCCAGCACGATGGCCGGGTTGTCCATCTTGCGGCCGAAGGTGGCAACCAGGACCAGCACAAGACCGACGATGCCGCCGCCGATAACCAACGGGCCTGCGAGGTCCGTGTTGTTGTTGACGAGGAAGTACGACAGCAGTGCCGACAACGACAGCACACCGAGGGTGATACCCGTCTTGGTGACGACGTCGTCAATTGTCATCGCCCGTGAGGTGGGCCCGGTCTGGTAAGGCTCGGCCGGAGCGTACTGCGGCTGACCGAACTGCTGGGTGACCTGCGAGGCGCCCGCCGTCGCAGATCCGAACGAGGCGTATCCGTTGCCCTCTTGCTTGGGCAGATTGCGGAACACCGGGTTGCTGGTGGTGCGCACCGTGATCATCCCTTCATCGTGGTGACCTGCGACGGGTGCGTCGCGGGTTCGCCGAACGGATCCGAGTTTCCGACCGGTCCGTGTACTTACAAAAGTAAAGCACTCGTAATTTACAACGTCGGAGCATTCGCCGTAGTTCCCGGCAGGTTTCCGGCGGGTCAACAGTTCCCGATACTAGGACGCTTTGATCGATCGCATGACGATGAACTTTGCATTCTTCGCCATCGCTTGACTCTCACCGACTGCTGCTTTCAACGGTTCCCGGTATCCCAGGTGGGCGTTGTGCACGGTCCATAGCTGCCCGCCCGGGCGCAGTACCCGACCTGCTGCCTCGAACAGCTTGAGTGCACCACCGGTATGAACGGCGGCACCGACGTGGAACGGCGGGTTCAGGAGGACAAGGTCGACGCTGGCGTCGGGCAGAGTGCTCATCGCGTCGTCACGCAGGCCGCGCACTCGATCTCCGACACCGTTGGCCGACGCCGTGGCGATCGACGACGCCACGGCCGCCGACGACTGGTCCGTGGCAACGACCTGCGCGTCTGCGAACTTCAGCGCGATCGCTGTCGCCAGAATGCCACTGCCACAGCCCAGGTCTACGACGTCGCGGGGCGTGATGTCGATCTTGCCCAGATTCTCGAGCAACAACCGGGTTCCGATGTCGAGACTCGCACCGGCAAACACCGCTCCGTGTGCAACCACGTCGAGACCGAATTCGTCGAGCCACTCGGTCATCGGGAACGTGACGGCGACGTCGGCCTTCGGCTCAGCGGCCCGCAGAACCCGGGACTTCTGCCGGCCTCGCGACGCGCTTACCGCCGAAAAGGACTCTGCGAGAACCTTGTTCATGGCCGGGGTGATGTGCTTGTCGCGCCCGCCTGCGAAGACGCGTACCTCTGGATCGGCGTGCAGCGCGATCAGCTGGCTGATCTCCCCCAGCTCGGCGAGGCTGCGCGGCAACTGCATGAGGACAACGCGAGCGCCGCGCAGCAGGGCTTCGCCCAGTCCGTGCGATGTGTAGCGCTCGGTGAATCCGAGTTCGCGGGCATTGTTCGTCAACGCCAGTTCGCCGGTGAGCGGGTCCTGGTAGACACGCACCTCGGACCGGCCGTGCTCGAGAACCGCTCCGGCCGTCAACGCTCCGTAGTGATCGCCGACAACAACTACCGATCCCGACGGCGCCGCCGCAAGGGCGTCGGCCGCCTCGTCGAGGATCAGCCGATCAGCCGCATCGACAGCAAATAGATTGGGTGCCTCGATGTCGGGAAAGCGGCGGAGTCGATCGAACATTTCGGGGGTGTCGGACATGCGGACCAGTCTCTCAGGTCCGCCTGCCCAACACTCAATCCCGCTCCGAGCAGGTGATCAGTTCGACATCCACTGCACGACGTTGTCGACGTCCTCGCGGGCTGTGCGGAACCCGTTCACGGGGTGTTCCGTGTCCGCGTATCCGAAGGAGATCGCGCACACGACCTTGCGGGTGTCGTCGATGCCGAAGTGCTCGTGGATGAACTTGGAGCAACCGGCAAGTGCCGCCTGCGGGATCGTCGCGACGCCAAGGCTTTGAGCAGCGAGGAGAAAGCTGTTGACGTAAAGCCCACAATCGACGGCCCCGTAGGTCCCCAATGCCTCGTCCGTGGTGATGATGGCGACGTGGGGAGCGCCGAAGAGTTCGAAGTTCTTCATGGTCTGCGCACCGGACCCGGCACGATCACCGTGTTCGATACCTACGCTCGAATACAGCGCCATCGCGCAATCGAACCGGCGCGACTTGTAGACACCCTGGTACTCACGCGGGAACTCGAAATCGGACTCCTGTGGATTGGCCATGACATAGGCGCCCAGACCGGCCCGGAACCTTTCGGTCCCCTCACCTTCCGTGATTGCCACCTGCCACGGCTGTGTGTTGCACCAGGACGGGGTCTTCTGCGCGAGCCGCAGGATCTCGTTGACGACCTCGCGAGGAACCTGACGATCCTCGTATGCCCGGCAACTGATTCGGGAGTCGAGGAGAGATTCCAGGCTCGACAAGGTGGCGGTGGTCTCGGTCATGTATGCGTCTCCTCGGGCTTGACCAGCGAGTATTTACTAGCGTTCGTTAGACACTACGTGGTTACGGATGTGAAGGCAGATGCCAGTTCCCCGAATACGGCCAACGCCTCGTCCGGGTTCGGGTCGAGCGCTCCCAGTGCCACCAGCACATCGGTCGCGCCGGCCTCGACAAGTTCTTCGGCCCCGAGCATCGTCGCATGTAGGTCGATCGATCCGTCCGACGCCCTGACAATCGTCAGACGTCCACGAATGTCCAGGGTCGACGCATCCCGTCCGAGATCCGCCATCGCCTTACGGATGAGCGCTCCACCCTCTCGCAGGTCGTCGTTGGTGGCGCCCATGATCGGAATCCACCCGTCACCCCAGGTTGCGACACGCCGCACGACGGCCTTCGACAACGAACCGGACACCCAGATCGGGATTCCAGTGGCCGGCCGAGGCGCGCAGTACACGTCGTCGAACTTCAGGCGGGGTGTGTCGATGCTCGCCGGTGCCGAAGTCCACAGTGCCCGGCAGATCGCCAATGCGTCGTCGAGAAGCGGTCCGCGCTTGCCGAAGTCCATGCCCGCAGCGTCGTATTCACGTTGCTGCCAGCCGGTTCCGACTCCGAGATCCAAGCGGCCCCGCGAGAGAAGGTCGATGGTCGCCGCGGTCTTGGCCAGCACGGCTCCCCCGCGCAACGCCGCGATCACGATGCCAGTGCCCAGTCGAATCGTTGTAGTCTGTCCGGCAACAAAAGCCAGCACGCTCAAGGGTTCGAGCCAATTCGCGTCCGGCTCGGTGGGAAACGCCGACCATGTGTATGCGGAGTTGTCCGAACCCATCACGACGTGATCGGTGACCAGGACTCGATCGAACCCGGCTGACTCCGCGCTTTGGCAGACCTGAACCAGTTTCCCGTAGGAATCCGCTGCCAACGTAGTGCCGAAGTTCGGAACGTTGAGACTCAAAGTTGTCATGGGTCAAGCCTTTCGGGGGCGGTTGGTCCAACCACCCTCTTCGGTGGGGAACCAACCGCCCGCGGCGTGGGAGCCACCGTCGACGTGGATGACGGTGCCGGTGATGTACCTTGCCAGATCTGATGCAAGAAACAGTGCCGGCCCGGCGATATCCACTGGTTGCCCCGGACCACCCAACGGTGCCCACTGCGGCCACTTGGCCCAGTCGTCGGCGGCCACGATCGACCGGTACGGCACCTGCACGG
This sequence comes from Rhodococcus sp. IEGM 1366, assembly GCF_033142425.1. Taxonomy (NCBI): domain Bacteria; kingdom Bacillati; phylum Actinomycetota; class Actinomycetes; order Mycobacteriales; family Nocardiaceae; genus Rhodococcus; species Rhodococcus sp. IEGM 1366. The sequence goes on along the minus strand of NZ_JAWLRZ010000006.1, from coordinate 402,684 downwards.
ATTCGATGAGATCGGGCGCAATTGCGTTGACGCGCACGCCTGTTCTACCAATCTCGACGCCGAGGCTTCTGGTGAACTGCGTCAGCGCGGCCTTGTACGCCGAGTACACGGTGTGTCCCGGGATTGCCCGATGCGCTTCCACGGTGGTCAGATTCAGGATCGATCCGCCTGCGCCGCGTTCGATCATGCCGGGAAGCAGGGCATGTGTCAGGCGCAGAACCTGGTCGAAGTTGATATTGCCCATGTCCGACCAGAACGCCGGCGTCGTGGCTGAAAAGGTTTGCGGCGGTGCCAGAAAGTGGCCGACGTTGTTCACCAGAATGTCCGGTGCGAAGTCGATCAGCTCCTGCGGAATTTCGGCCCTGCGGACGTCGTAGGACAAACTCGCAACCGAACCACCTGCTGTGGAATCGAATTCGATGTCCGCGACAGGCTCGGTGTCGACGTCGACAACAAGCACCTGGGCGCCATGACTCGCATAGGCCCGTGCGATTGCGGCGCCGATGGCGTGCGCGCCACCCGTCACCACCGCCTTCTTGCCCACCAACATCGGCCCCGGGACAAACGCCGAATCGCTCACCACACATCACTCCGTCACTGTTCTCGCTCGGCAACTCGAGATGAGGCCGCTCCGGAATGCACCATCACACAAAGAGAAACCAAACGCGGCGCGCGTTCTCACTCAGCGGCAGAAGGCAATCTGTAATTCCGGCGAGACTCGATGAACGCGTCGACGTCCGCCGCCGGCATCGGGCGACCTTCCAGATAGCCCTGAACGACGCGGCAGCCACACTCGGTCACCACGGCTCTCTGACGATCGGTTTCGACGCCCTCGGCAACCGTTTCCAAGCCCATCGACTCGGCAATGTCGACAATGGCGCGAAATACCGCGGTTCTCGACTCCGCCGGATCCGCGTCCAATTGGCTCACAAAAGCTCGGTCGATCTTCAATCTGTCCACCGGCAGCAAGGACAGGCTCGCGACCGAGGAGTACCCGGTGCCGAAATCGTCCATGGCAATGGCAACACCCAACTCCGCGATCCGTAGCAGGACTTCTCGATCCGAGTCGTCGATGACCAGCGACTCGGTCACCTCGATCTCCAGTCGCTCCGCAGCCAAGCCTGTTTCGCGAAGAACTTCGCGAACGGATTCGACGTACCCCACGGAACGCAACTGCACCTGAGAAACATTCACTGCAATACGCACGTGGTCGGGCCACGTCGTCGCCAGCGCGGATGCGGTGCGCAAGACCTCTGCCCCGATAGGAACCATAAGCCCTGTTTCCTCCGCGACCGAGATGAAGTCAGCCGGTGAAACCACACCCGAGACGGGGTGGTTCCACCTCAATAACGCCTCGAATCCCACGACCGCTCCAGTAGCTGCCGACACCTGCGGTTGGTAGGCAAGTTCGAACTCGCCGTTCTGCACCGCCATTCGAAGATCCAGGAGTGCCCTGGCCCTACCGGTAGCGCGCTCACGCAGAGTCGAGTCGAACCGTCGAATCTGATTCCGACCACTCACCTTCGCGTGATAAAGCGCGAGGTCCGCGACAACGACCAAATCGTCGAGGTTTGCCGCATCATTCGGAAGTGAACCGTATCCAAGACTTCCCCGAACCCGAATCGAGTTGCCGGCGAGGTCGAATGGAACATCGATCGCATCGACGATCGACTGGAACCGCTCCTTGACTTCCTGCTCGTCGTCGATCCCGCTGAAAGCCACGGCAAATTCGTCCCCACCGAGTCGAGCACAGATTTCCGTCAGGCGCAGCACGGCGTTCAGCCGCGCCGCCACATCGACCAGCACGTTATCGCCGACGCGGTGCCCCCAGCGGTCGTTGATCGACTTGAAATTGTCGAGGTCGAGCATGGCCAGCCAGACATCGTCTCCGTCGGCGATCATCTTCGACAACCGCGCCGTGAACGTGTACCGATTCTGAAGTCCGGTGAGCGAATCCACCTCGGCAAGTTCGCGAATGTACTCCCGCTGCTGATGAACGCGCGTGATGTCGGAGCCGACGCCGCGCCAACCGCCGTCGGAAAGGCTGTCACTCCTACGATGCCCGGACATCGACCACCGTCGAGGTCGACCGCCGATCCACACGTCCAATTCGATGTCACGGAATGCGTCACCGTTGTCGAGGCGCTCGACAAGTGTGTCGAGCGCAATGCGTCCGGTCGCTGTTCTGTCGGCCCCGACGCCCTTCAGAATCTCGCTCATAGCCCGTCCACTGATCTCGGCGGCCGGCAATCCCAGACTCTCCGCAAAACGATGGGACACAGCCACCGCGATACCCTTGTCGTCGGTTTCCCACAGCCAGTCCTGCGCACCGTCTTCGAGATCGTTGAGTAGCAGTTCGACAAGATCGCGCTGATCCTCCGCGTTGAGTTCTGCGCGGAGGCGACGCTCGAAAACGTTTGCCAACACCAATGTTCCGCATTGGAGCGACACGAGATAGAGACCGAGCAATCCTAGTAGTACCCAACGCTCCGAACCTGGTTCAGTCCAGAATCCCCACGCCAGACCACCGCCGACAAATAAGATCCACACTGTCGTCAAACCCCGGAACATGACTACCGGAATGATCCCTACTACTATGCCTCCCAACAAGATTGCCGTCAGCGTCAATTCTTCGGCGGCTTCGAGAAGCGGGAAGAGAACTACCGCCGCCCACGCCAGCAGCGCCCCCCACACGAGTACCTGAACCGCCATGACGAAAAGGCCCGTGATCTCCCACGCGGGCTCGCGCGTCTTGAGCCGCGTCAACCAGAAAACGGTAAGCACGACATTGGTTGCAAGTATTAATGCCATCCACGTCCATCTGAACCAACCGGTTTCGACTGGCATGAAAGCAACGATAATGCTCAACGAACAAGCTGCGATGAGGAATGACAAGGGCATGACACGCGCGGAGTAGTGCAATCGGCGGACGAGGAGTCTTCGATCTTCGTAGTACGACGCGGGGTCGCCCGTCCACGACGGATCGATGAGATGAAGCACCGTGTGGAATGCCTGCTGCCTCATCCCTCTGCTCTCACTCATGGTGCACCGACAAGATCCGCATCAGATTCTCGAGCGTCATCGCCTCACCCGCGACACGACCCTGCACCGTCCGCACTTTCATGTCGGCCGCACCCGCGAATTGCTCCTCGCTGTCGACCCCCAGCATCACCGCCTCCAAACCCAACGACTCGACCAAGGTCACAACGGCGGCAAGAATCGGCCACTGCCCCGGAACGGTTCCCGAGAACGACCGATCGACGCGGACGCGAGTAAAAGGGAGATCCGACAGCGATGCAAGGGACGAGAATCCGGTTCCGAACTCGTCGACGGTCAACGAAACACCAAGCCCAGCCACCCCACGCATCCCAGCCTTCGCTCGATCCGAGATCGCCGATGATTCGGTGAGCTGCAACTCGATTCGACGAGCAAGAACACCCCATCTGTCGAGCGCGTCCGCAACATGGTCGACAAGCCCATCCGATTCGAGTTCGCGCCCAGAGACGCTGATTGCCAACCGGATATCACCCGGCATTTTCGACGCAGCGCTGCATGCCTTCTCGAACAGCATCGAGCCGACGGTCGACGACAGTCCGGCGTCGTCGACAACAACCATGAATTCGGTTGCCGGCACCATTCCCAGCCTCGCGTTGTTCCACGTCGCTTTGACCTCGACCGCGACTATCGAGCGCGAAGCCACGTCGAGCTGCGGCAGAAAGCGGAGCTCGATATCGTCGGGAGATACGCCATTTCCGATGTCTTCCAACAGATGTGCGCGTCTGGTCGCGGTCAGTTGCATCGAATGCTGATACTGGAGGATTGTTCCTCGCCCCGATTCTTTGGCTGCGTAGAGCGCAAGGTCCGCCGCCACCAGTAGCGCATCAGCGGTTTGTCCCCGATCAGCCGGAACGTGGAACCCTATGCTGCATCCGATATCCAACCGGTTACCGGACACCAAAACCGGTTCTCGGAGAATATCGACGTAACTCAGCAGATCCGTGTGCACGCTGTCGTGATCGTCAACCGTTCGGAACAAGATTGCGAACTCGTCACCGCCGAGACGCGCACACAGGTGTGCTGCTCCGCCTACCTCCACCAGGCGTGCTCCCACCTCTTTCAACACTTCGTCGCCTATCGAATGTCCCAGCGTGTCGTTCACCGATTTGAAGTTGTCGAGGTCCAGCATCGCAAGCGCGATCCGAGGTTTCCCTTGCTCCGAGTTACGCACGCTGCGTTCGAGTTCCAACCAGAAATTGTGTCGATTGGGCATCCCGGTCAGCGCGTCGATCAGACCCATGCGAACGATTTCGTCGCTCTGAATCTTCACATCGGTGACGTCCGAGCCGACGCCTCGCCAGACAAAATCGTCAGGTGCCAGTCCGGGGGTAGGCCGACCGGACAGTTTCCACCACCGTATGGCGTCACGTACCCGCACCGGAAGCATGACGTCGACAAACGCGTCCTTTGCGCTGCGAGCCTTCTCCAGTTCCAACAACGCGTCACGTCCGCCAGGTAGCTCGTATGACCCCAGCTCGGCAAAGAGTTGCTGCCATGACACACCTCGCACCGCAGCCGGATCGATCCCGGCGTCGAACGCGAGCCTGCTGGGAATCCGCAAGAACCGACCTTTGCTATCGGTCTCCCACACAAAATCCGCGGCATTGCCTTCGAAATCGTCGAGCAGCATTTGCGCAACAGTCCGCTCTGCCGCGGCGCTGAGTTCCGCTTTGTAGCGCCCTTCGATATGCCCCGATACCACGATCGTGCCGGCGATCAGCGCGGTTCCGTATACCAGGAGACTGATCAGAAGCCGTCCGAACTCCGGGCCTGGTTGCTGCCAGAACGCGATGCCGAGAATCACCGTACTCGACAGAATCCAGATGACACCTAGAGAACGCAGCACCGCCGTAGTCAGCGCACCCGCACCGATAATCGCCGCCATCGTGCCCGTCATCACCAGGTCGCCGGCGTCGTCGAGGATCGGGTACAACACAATCGCGAGCGCTGAGTAGAGGACACCCGCGGCGGCAAACTCGAATGCCAGGAAAATATAGGCAAGGTGCTCGGACTGCACGATCGCCCCTCGTCTGACGGCAACCCCTACATACGCGCCGACAAGGCCGACTACTCCTGCAGCAATCGGCCAGGCCCTGAGCAAAAGGCCGCCGTCCTCGGGAATGACGTACATCGACAATCCGAGTACAACCAGAAGGTGTACCGCTGCTGCCCAGGGCAACATCGTGAAGCTGACGGTGATCTGCCGGTTCCTGAGGTCACGCCGCTGCGCCGCTGTCAGTGCGCGCTGCTCGGCGAGCAGTGCCGAACGTGGTTCGAAACCCATCGAGCCCCCTCGCCCGTCGGACTCTGTGCGGACCGACCTACATGCAGCCTTGCACCAATCCGGCAATTATGCCGTAACAAGAATTCACCCATCGATACGGACGTCCAAGTGGCACTACGGTAGGAAACCACACGATTGCCCCAAAGTCAGCAAACCACGAGCGCCGTCATGGCAACATCATGTGAATCGACCGTGACATCGGCCGGACACCGGCCGTGACACCGGCCGTGACATCGGCCGGACACCGGCTAGGTTCCGCACTGGTCGAGGAGGCTCGGTTGATGTCCACACCGTCACCAAAATCGGACATCAGGAACAATGGGATCTGATCGACCATCACAACGGACAAAATTCGCAACTGATCGCGCACCAGGTTCCACGATCGAACTCTTCGGGTTCAGAGAAGGACAACTACGATGGCAATCGACTACACCCGGCGCCCCTCGGAATCCACACCCTCCACAGGCTCGGTCAATCTGAGCAAGATCACACTGACCAAAGCCGCACCGACGGTCAATCTCGCCAAGGCCGGCGAACGCCAGGGAAACATGCGTGTGAATCTCAACTGGTCACAAGGTGCCGCGCCGAAGAAAACGGGTTTCCTGGCCAAACTCGCCGGCGCAGGATCTGGTGCCGTCGATCTCGACCTCGGCTGTCTCTACGAACTCGCAGACGGTTCCAAAGGGGTTGTCCAGGCACTGGGCAACAGCTTCGGAGCATTGAATACCGCGCCGTTCATCATGTTGGACGGCGACGATCGCAGCGGTTCGAACACCGGCGGCGAGAACATGCACGTCAATCTCGCCGACCCGAGCGTCTTCCGACGGATTCTGATCTTCGCGATGATCTACGACGGCGCACCCAACTGGGCTGCCGTCGACGGCGTTGTCACCCTGGAGCCGACCACAGGACCCCAAGTGGAAGTTCGACTGGACTCTGCGAGCAATCAGGCTCGCATCTGCGCAATCGCCTTCATCCAGAGTTCTGGACAAGGCGTGAGTGTTACCCGGGAAGTGCAGTACATCAACGGCAGTCAGTCCGACCTCGACCGCGCCTACAGTTGGGGCATGCAGTGGTCTGCGGGCCGTAAATAGGCAGCGACGAGACCAATCAGGGTCTGCCACTATTGCGCAATTTGTCCATATTTGACTGTGGAATTGGCTAGGCTCGATTTCTGTGGGGTCAGACATGAGGGGTCAACTCGACACCGATAGTGGGTCGGCCGTGCTATGTGCTTAGCCTGGTCGGCGGTGGTGCCCCGATTCCCTCGAGATCGGGGCATCACCTAGCTCCGTCGCCACGTAATGCGCCGCAATTTCGCCATTTCACACGCGGTTTCGCGGCTCACCGGCACGGGTACCAGAGAAGAAGTTCTCCTCGAGCTTCTCAAGACTGAACTGGTGATCCGAATGTGGGTGAAGCGAACCGACACAGTGCTGATCGTCATCGTTGCCGTCATCCTCGGGATCATGGTGTGGATCTCGAGTTCTCACCTCGCCGCGTCGATCGGGGTCACCGTCGCCGCTGCCGCAACCTTCTGGATCGCCTGCGGATTCATCCACGGATTCCATTCCCCGAAATGACCTTCATCCCTGCCGTAAACGAATAGTCAAGTACCGCAATAATTCTGACCTGTCAGTTGAATGCCGATATATTCGAAGAAGTGGATGTGCAGTCGACATCAATGATGTGGGCCAGCTTCTTCGGGATTTCGATCTCATCAAGACCTCTGACGGCGTAGGACTTTCCACTCGGCTTGATCGTCACGCGGGCACCGGGAATGACGCCGGCGTTGACCAGGAACCTGATGAGTTCGGGATCGGACTGCGCATGTTCGGAAATGGACCTGACGACGCCGGCCACAGGCAGTGTCGATTCCGGAATGTCGGCCAGTTTTGTTGCTGCACCCGTTGATTCAACTGTAATTCCGAAGTGCTCCAGCCCCGGGATGGGGTTTCCCCACGGCGAAGTGGTCGGACCACCGAGGAGGTCGACAATGCGCCGCTCAGCCTCCTCGCTCATGACGTGTTGCAGGCGGCTGGCTTCCCCATGCACAAGTGTCGTTGGCATGTTGATGACGTCGGTGAGCAGTCGCTCGGCAAGTCGATGTTTGCGAGTCACCTCGATCGCACGGATGCTTCCCGGATCGGTAAGTTCAATGAGGTTATCGTCGGCAATCGAGACCAGACCGGCTCGTTTCATCCGTGTCACAGTGTGAAATACCGTCGCAGCGGCTTGGTGCATTCGTTCGATCAAGCGAGATTGCCGCACCGGGACACGATCCTCGTTGAGGTCGTAGATGGTGCGCAGATACATCTCAGTGGTGTTGACGATTTCCTTCACGCGGCCAGGTGCCTTTCCAAACAGAAGTCGTGCTTGCTCGAACGCAGTGGTGGTTCCGATACCGGACTTTGGTGGTGCCGGACCGGAGCAGGGATAGTAGAGCCGTGCGAATTCTTGTGGTGGACGACGACCGTAATGTCGCGGAAACTGTGCGCAGGATGCTGGTGACCGAAGGCTGGGTCGTGGACGTGGAACATGACGGCCGCGCTGGGCTGGAGAAGGCGACTACAGAGCATTTCGACGTCGTGATACTCGACATCATGATGCCTGCACTCAACGGGTACGAGGTGGTGCGCCAGCTGCGCCGCGACGGTGTGTGGACACCAGTATTGATGCTGACCGCCAAGGACGGAGAGTACGACCAGGCCGATGCCTTCGATTTCGGCGCCGACGACTATCTGACAAAGCCTTTCTCGTTTGTCGTGTTGATCGCGCGCTTGCGAGCTCTGGTGCGCCGCGGCGCACCGGAGCGGCCGGTGGTGCTGACTGCGGGTTCGCTGAGCGTCGATCCCACGTCTCACGTTGCCAAACGAGGAGATACCGAGTTGACCTTGGCACCAAGGGAATTCGGAATGCTCGAGTTCTTGATGCGCCACAAGGGCGAAGTCGTGACCAAAACCGAAATCCTCCAGTCCGTGTGGGATATCAACTACCGAGGCGACGAGAACGTCGTGGAGGTGTACGTCAGCTACCTGCGGCGACGGATCGATACCCCGTTCGGGTGCAAGTCGATCGAAACGATTCGTGGAGTCGGCTACCGGTTGGCAGCCGACGGCGGAGGCTAGTCGCTCCACGGTACCGATCGTGGAGGCTATTCGCTCCACGGCACCGATCGTGGAGGCTATTCGCTCCACGGTGGCACCGGGAGCGTGAATCCGACTGTGGCGCCGCCGTCGGGAGCATCTGCAACAGTGACGTTTCCGTGGTGGGCCCGCACGATTTCGTGGACAATCGCCAAACCGAGACCTGAACCCCCACTGCTACGTTCACGGACAGTGTCGAGACGGACAAAGCGTTGCAGTACTCGCGATTTATCGGCATCGGCAATCCCGGGCCCATTGTCGGACACGGTCACACTCACATGGCGCCGATCGGCGTCGACGGTTATCGCGAAGTCCAGACGGTCATGAGTGTGATGGGATGCGTTGTCCGCGATGTTACGCAAGGCACGAGCCAGTTTCTCGCCGTCACCTTGCACCCGCACCGCGCTGATCTTCGCGGTAATCGTATGCCGACCAAGCGCTTCGAGCCGTGCAACCTCGGCGCTGACCACCTCGTCGATGTCAACGTCGGCCAGCCGCAGCGGCACACCGCGTTCGTCGGCGCGTGCGAGGAACAACAGGTCGGAAACCATCCCTTGCAGCCGAAGTGCCTCAGGCATCATGACTGTCGCGACGGTCTCCGGGTCGATGGGCTGCTTCGTTGTCCGGGACAGATCAAGCAGACCCACCAATGTGGTCAACGGACTGTTGAGCTCGTGCGACGCGTCGTTCACGAAGCGCATCTGCTCGGCCCGGGCAGTGCCGATGCGTTCGAGCATTGCATTCATTGTGGTTGCCAGAGTGGCGATCTCGTCGCCGGTATCCGGTACAGGCACCCGCTGATCGAGGTCTCCACCGGTAATGTCGTCAACCTGTCTACGAATGTCGTCAACCGGTTTCAGGGTCCGGGCGACAAAGTAATGGGTCAAGACAGCTGTCCCGATCACGATGATCGGGATCACCACGGCGGCCAGCACAGCAACAAAGCGAAAAAGCGAATCGAGGCGACTCTCGGCCGCCCCGACCTCCACCGTGACCGCTTCGCCACCCGGGGCGAGTGCACCGACAAGTGCCCCGCGATACGCGGGACCGTCCGGGGTTGTCTGCAAACCGCTTTCCCGTCGTTCCTCGCCAGGCCGCAGCCCCGAGCCCAGCGGACCAACGGGATAGCGCTCCCCACTGAACACCACGTGCCCCGCGTCGTCCACCACCTGAATGATGTCGACGTACCGACTGTCAGTCAGCAACGACTCGTCGAGGCCCGCAAGCCCCTTCGACTCAATGACCGCCGCGATCTGCCTCGCACGGGCTGTAGTTGCCACGTCGGCTGATTGGCGCGACGACTGGTGCAGAGCGTAGAGCACTGCCCCTGCCGCAACAGTCAACGTAAGCGCAACCAACAACGTCGCCAGCACCGTCAGACGGGTACGCACAGGCCTGAGCCGCCGACGAATTCGGCCGGTCCACGCAGTGAGTGATGAGTGCACGAGTAAGACAGTAGACGCGCCATGCGCTCGATCCGTAGCGCAACTCAGCGTCCCCTAAGTATTGCTGGTCCAGGATGCATTCTGTGCGACTTGCCGTAGATGCTGTCGTCACCACACGAACCGAAGGGACACCATTCATGGCTACTCGTACCGGGCACCGCCTGGCCGTCGCCGGCACCATTGCCGGCCTGTCGGCACTCGCCCTCGTCGTCAACCCGGCAATCGGCTCCGCAGCGATTACCGGCGGCGCATCCGTGCATGCCAACGCCGGCGCAGGCACCATCACGACCTCGATCACCGGCCTCAACACCACCAAGGCTTTCGTCAAATGTGAGGGCACCGTTTACCGCGCCGACGCCACCATCCTCGACTCGACCACCAAGGTCGGCTCGAGCTACCTCGTCGTGGGCGACACCATGGTCGCCGGTCAGGTACTGACCAATGCCTCCGGCATCGGCACCTCTGCAGTCTTCCCCGACGGCGAGTACCAGGTCCGCACCAAGTGCAAGGAAGACGGCGACACCGAGTACCAGGATCCGATCGCATCGGTCCGCGTCACGGTCACCAGCACCACTCCGCCGGCTACCGGTTCACTTGACCCGGCGGCCCTGCTGCAGGGCCTGCTCAACGGCGTCTTGAGCCAGTTCGGCAGCTAGAGCATCTGATTGCATACGCGGCGCGAACACCACACAGTCGAATCCGAACGAAGGAACCCGCATGACAAGGATGCCCGAGCGTATTCGCGCCGCGTATAACGCCGAAATGTACGACGTCGGAACTACCAGCGACGACGCGCAGAAATGGATTCACCTCGAACAGGCGCACATCCTGGCTCAGCCGTACCCCTGGCCGCATACGCGTAATCACGTTGCAATGCTCACACTGGCACTGCGGCAACGCGATTGGCGCGAAGCGCGCGGACAGCTCGTGCGGATCGTGGTTGCGGCACCCGGTTCGGTCCTGGGCCGCTACCCCTCCGGCAACACTGGGCGCACTGCTGCTGGGCTCACGACACCGATGCCGATACCGGATCAGCTGGCGAACCTTCTCACCAATTCGGCTTAGCCGACCCACCACCGGATTCGGTGGCGACTCGAACTGGAATGGCCAACCCACGATGCGGGCGGAAACTGTGCGGACCATCGCGACTGCTCGACATCGATCCGTGCTACAGGGGCGCAGGACAGTCTTCTCGATGCCGGATACACGCACAGAACTGTCATCGACTCCGTCGCACACACTCGATGCACTGCCGCGCAGTGGGTAGCGCCTCCAGTCTGGCGTCTGCAATCGGCTCCTGGCAGACCTCACAAATTCCGTATTCACCTGACCGGAGGCGGGTTGTCGCCGCATCCAAATCCCGCAATTCGGCTTCGGTATCGGCAATGAGAGACGCGATTTTGGCCCGCTCGAACGCGATGGTCGACCCTTCGGGATCGTGTTCATCGTCATCGGTAGTCCAGCGGGAACCTTCGATTATGGATTCGAGCCCTTCGCGGAGTGATGCCAAGCGGTGCTCTGCCCGCCGCCGTTCCAGGCCGATGGTCGCGTGGAAATCCTGCATCATAGTATTCAACGCTGCCCGAGCACCGCGCACAATGCGTGCGATCGGCTGGTCGGAGAGACCTGCGTGCCCTCTGCGTACCGAAGCGAAGTTGGATGAACATCCGAGGCTTCGAATTGTGCGGTGAGCTGGTCTTTTTGGTGCCCCCAGTCGGACTTGAACCGACACTTGACGGATTTTAAGTCCGTTGCCTCTGCCAATTGGGCTATGGGGGCCTTCCCTGCTGTTGCCGGTTTCCCGACAACAACAGGGATCACACTATCGTGCGCTCTCAGGCATCGTAATCAGACCCACCGATCGTGATGCCCATCAGCACTATTGGGATGCGGGCAGCGGAATCGACATGGCAATACCGTCGAGGATGTCGTGCTCGCTGACCACCAGTTCGGTGATTCCCGCTTTGTCCTCGAATGCCCGCGCGAGGATGGTGGTGACGATCGCTCCGCCGCCGATCACGTCGACGCGTCCGGGATGCATGGGCCCGAATTTCGCTCGTTCGGCGCGCGGCATCGCGGTGAGGCGCTCGCACACGTCGATCAACTGGCCGAACGAGATTCGGGACAGGTGCACCTTGTCTGCGTCGTAGTCCGGCAGATCCTGCGCGATTGCCGAGAGCGTCGTCATGGTTCCCGCGACACCCACAAAAGTCCGAGCCTTCTCGATGGGAACAACCGCAAATGCTTCCGCAAGCTTCGCGGACGCGAATTCTGTTGCATCGGAGACCTGTTCAGTGGTCGGAGGATCGGAATGCAGGCACCGCTCGGTCACCCGCACACAGCCGATATCGGTGGAATACGCAGCCTGAACACCAGCAGAGTCGCCGAGAACCAACTCGGTGGAACCGCCGCCGAGATCGACCACAACAAAGGGGCCTTCGGACGGATCAAGCTCTCCCACAGCACCACTGAAGGACAATCGCGCTTCCTCGTCGCCGGAGATCACCTCGGCGCCCGCACCGGGAATCACGCCGCCCAGCACTTCCTGCGTCATCGCGAAGAAGTCGTCGCGGTTGGCAGCATCGCGCGTCGCGGATGTAGCAACCATCCGAACGGCGCTTGCTCCGGCTTCGGCGATCATGCCCGCGTACTCGACCAATGCGACGCGGGTGCGTTCGATGGCTTCGGGAGCCAAAGTTCCTGTTGCGTCAACACCTTCACCGAGACGGACAACCCGCATTTCGCGGCGGACGTCAACCAATCGCCCGTCTGCACCGACATCCGCGATCAGTAGGCGGATCGAATTGGTGCCGCAATCGACGGCGGCAACGCGACCCTTCACTTCTCGGGATCTACCGCGTCGTCGATGCCCGGCCAATCAGCGGGGATGGCGGTGCCGCGCAGCTTGCCCTTCCCTGCAAGAGCCACCGACTCGTCACCGAGCGGGTTGACGCCAGGCCCCTTGGCCAGTGAATGCGCCATCAGAACGTGCAGGCACTTGACGCGATCCGGCATCCCGCCACCGGCGAAGTCGGTACCGAGGGATTCGATGGCGTCGCGCTCGGCAAGATACGACTCGTACGCGCGGCGGTACGCAGCAGCCAGTTCGGGATCCTGCGTCAGGCGCTCGGTCATCTCACGCATCACACCGGCAGATTCCTGACGGCTGGCCTCTGCGGTCAGCCTGGGGTCTGTCAAGTAGTAGAGCGTCGGAAAAGGTGTTCCGTCAGGAAGTTTGGGAGCTGTCTTGACCACGCCTGGTGTGCCGTCGGGACTGCGGTATGCAATCTCGAGCACTCCGCGCGGCTCACGGCCCAACTGAGCTGCGACGGCGTCAAGATCTGCCTGCGCGACGTGAGGGGAATTTTCGGACGGATTGCTCACCCGGTGGGTACTCCTTGTTCTTCTGACTGCTCTGTCGGCATCACCGGCATCGGCGCCGGCGTTGCCTTCGTCTCGGGAACCACTGGTGGCTCCGAAATCGTTTGCCACAGATCGCGATACCACGGACCTGTCAGCGGGGCTTCTTCAACTTGCTTCTTCTCGGGTTCTTGATAGTCACCGGGAAGTTGTACCTGGAACGGCGTCTCGCCAGGCTTGACGTACCGAAGGCGTTCCCGCGCAAGCGCTTCGACATAGGCGGGATCATCGAAACGCGCATTCTGCTGCCGGAGCGCGTCAACTTCCTCCTGGAGTACCCGTCGTTCGGCAGCGATCTGAGCGGCATCGGAACGCTGAGAAATGTACGTGCGCAACGGCACCGCCAACGTCAACGCGAGCATCAGAACAACCATCGCGAGAATGACAGCCCGGCTGGTCGAGAGCCCGAAGACTGTGTTGTCGGAACTGGGCAGTCTCGACCAGAACTTACGCGTCGAGGCCGACGTTGCCTTTGCCCCGGTCGACGCTGCTTCCGCCGACTCGGCTTCCGTGCCGCGTGCACGGCGGGTGCTGCCGGGTTTGGTGCGACGAGCAGTGTCCGCGCGCCCGGAACCACGACCCCCCGGACTTCCGCCGGGGGATCGTGGTTTACCGCGTTGTGCAGACACTGCTGATACCTAAATGTGTTGCTCAGGCCTCGAATGCGAAGCGCGGGAATGCAACCTCGCCGGCGTAACGAGCGGCATCACCGAGGTTCTCCTCGATGCGCAGCAACTGGTTGTACTTGGCGACGCGCTCGCTACGAGCCGGCGCACCCGTCTTGATCTGGCCGCTGCCGACGGCAACTGCGAGGTCCGCGATGGTGGTGTCCTCGGTCTCGCCGGACCGGTGGCTCATCATCGTCTTGTAGCCGTTGCGGTGAGCGAGGTCGACTGCGTCGAGGGTCTCGGTCAGCGTGCCGATCTGGTTGACCTTGACCAGCAGTGCGTTTGCCGCGCCCTTGACGATGCCCTCTTCGAGGCGCTCGGGGTTGGTGACGAACAGATCGTCGCCGACGAGCTGAACCTTGTTGCCGATCTGATCGGTGAGTGCAACCCAGCCGTCCCAGTCGTCTTCGTCGAGCGGATCCTCGATGGAGACGAGCGGGTACGCGTCGATGAGCTCGGCGTAGAACGCTGCCATCTCGGCTGCCGTGCGATTCTTGCCCTCGAACTTGTAGCCGGTGCCGTCGGTGTAGAACTCGGTGGCTGCAACGTCGAGCGCGAGCGCGACATCGGTACCCAGCTTGAGGCCGGTCTTGTTCACGGCGATCGTGATGAGGTCGAGAGCTTCCTTGGTGCCGGCAACGTCAGGCGCGAAGCCGCCTTCGTCTCCGAGGCCCGTGGACAGACCCTTTTCCTTCAGGACGGACTTGAGGGAGTGGTAAACCTCGGCACCCCAGCGCAGGGATTCCTTGAAGCTCGGTGCACCGATCGGAGCAACCATGAACTCCTGGACGTCGACGCCGGTGTCGGCGTGAGCGCCACCGTTGAGGATGTTCATCATCGGGACGGGCAGGACGTGGGCGTTGGGGCCACCGACGTAGCGGAACAGCTCGAGGCCCGAGGACTCCGCTGCGGCGCGGGCAACTGCCAGCGAAGCGCCGAGGAGTGCGTTGGCGCCGAGGCGAGACTTGTCCGGGGTGCCGTCGGCGTCGAGCAGCGCCTGGTCGACGGTGCGCTGTTCGGTGGCGTCGATGCCGATGATTGCGGGCGCGATCTCGCCGAGAACTGCCTCGACTGCCTTCTCGACACCCTTTCCGCCGTAGCGAGCGCCACCATCGCGCAACTCGACGGCTTCGTGCTCACCGGTGGATGCGCCGGAGGGCACTGCGGCCCGGGCGAAACTTCCGTCGTCGAGCAAAACCTCAACTTCAACCGTGGGGTTGCCACGGGAATCAAGGATCTCGCGAGCTCCGACCTGCTCAATACTGGCCACTGTGTGGTTCTCCTTCGATGGGCTTCGCATTGGGGCGCACTCCGCGTGCGTGGACATTGGGACACACACTGCGTGCATGGGCATTGGACCACGATCGTGCCGGGGCCCCCGTAGTGCCAGCACACAGCCTAACCGCAGCGCGCGAAGGCTTCTTTATCGACGCGCACACACCGGCCTGAACTGCGGTCATGAGCACTCATGCCGGCCGCGTTCCCACCGAGTATGCCGAAGCCCGATCGCGCACGAGCGCGAGATAGTCCCCGGAGAGGTTGTACGCCATCAGAGCCTGCTGCCACCCTGCGGCTGTGGTCAGGTCTCCCCCGCGGGCACACAGATACCGCGCCGCGGTGAGGGCGGCGTCATCGATATTGTCGGGATCGATACGACCGTCACCGTTGGCGTCGACGCCCCACTTCAACCAGGTTTCCGGGATGAACTGCATCGGTCCCATCGCGCGATCGTGGACGGAATCTCCGTCCATGGTGCCGCCGTCGGTGTCGGGAATCTCGGCTACGCCCGGCCCACCGTCGAGTGGTATGCCGCGAATGATCGGACTGACTTGACCCACGGCGTCTACCGCTGAGCCGTCGTACGTTCCGTGACGGCTTTCGACGCTCCCGATCCCCGCGAGGGTCGTCCACCCGATCCCGCAACCGGGCAACGTCTCAGCCATCACGGCGGCGGCGTACCCGTAGGCCGTGAGCGCTGTCGTACCGATTCCGACGTCACTGCTCAGTCCGGCGGCCCAATCACCGAGTTGATCTGCGCTGCGGCCGGGTGCATTGATGTCGATCGGCGGTGTCGGCAAGCCAACGCCCGGCGGGATTCCTTCGGGAATCGCGATCTTCGGTTCGTCGGATCCACACGCTGCAATACCCACTCCGGCAAGCACCGTTCCGGCAGCTATCGCGGCGACGACGCGCACGACGCGCCGGGGTCTCGGGGTCTTGGCAGTGGTTCGGTACACCCCTCCATCATCCACACGAGTCGACTGAACACCCGAATTTGATAGTAAAGAGAATTAAAAGGCCTGGTCAGGGTGTGGATAGCAGCCGCAAGGTGGAGTATCTTCATCGGAGTTAAGGCTGTCCTACTTTTGGCCGATTCCGTGAAGCTGCCGAGCTTCCTCCAATTAAGGAGCATCCGTGCCCGTGTCGGTACTCGCAGCGTCGAGCAGTCCGTCAGTTGCCACGCAGCTATTCGGCAGTGGCCTGATCGGTCTCCGCGAAGGCCTCGAAGCCGGCATCGTTGTCATGATCCTGGCCGCGTACCTCGTCAAGGCACAGCGGCGGGACGCACTGAAGTGGGTGTGGCTCGGCGTTTTTGCCGCCGTGGCGATGGTCGCGATCATTTTCCTTGTCATCCACTACGGAACATCCACCGTCGACGGCCTTACCGCGGAAGTCATCGCCGGAATTGCGTCACTGATCGCCGTGGTGATCGTGACTGCGATGGTGTTGTGGATGCGAACCGCGGCCAAGACCATCTCCGGCGACCTCAAGGCCGGAATGGAAAAGGCCCTCGTCGCCGGACCGATCGCAATCCTGACGCTCGCATTCTTTGCTGTCGGCCGCGAAGGCGTCGAGACGGCACTGCTGATGGTCGGGTACGCCGAGAACACGGCAGGCAGTTCATGGCCACTCATCGGGTTGCTGCTCGGCATTCTCCTGGCCGCCATCCTGACCGTCGCCATGTACTTCGGGGCGCTACGTCTGAATCTCACGACGTTCTTCCGCTACACCGCGATTTTCCTCATCGTCGTGGCCGCCGGAATCCTCTCGTACGGCATCCGCGCCCTGCAGATCGGGAACGTCCTGCCAGGAGCCGAAAACATCGCCTTCAACCTCACCCCGGGCTACGACCCGTCCACGTGGTACGGCACTGTCCTGGCCGGCATCTTCAACTTCCGCCCTGACCCGACGGTTCTGCAAGCGACCGCGTGGGTCGTGTATCTCGTCGTCGTGCTGGCGCTCTTCCTGCGTCCGCAATCGTCACCGGCACCTGCCATCGCTGCATCGCCGACCACTTCGTCCGAACCGACAGAATCCTGAAAGGCACTTCCAACGATGCGCAAATCCACTCTCGTGCTCGCGACAGCCGCGGTACTCCCCTTCTCACTTGCCGCGTGCACCGAGAAGTCGACGGCAAGCGACGGCGACGTCATCGTCACTGCCACCGATGATTCGTGCGACGTCAGTGCCACCACGGGTACGACGGGCAAGTCGACGTTCCAGGTCACCAACAACGGCACGAAGGTCACCGAGTTCTACGTCTTCGCCGAGGGTGACCGCGCGATGGGCGAGGTCGAGAACATCGGGCCCGGTCTGACGCGTCAGCTCATCGTCTCACTCCCCGAGGCAGCGACGTATCAGCTTGCGTGCAAGCCCGGAATGGTCGGAACCGGTATCCGACAGGACTTTGTCGTCACCGGCGATTCGCAGGCAGCCACCGACGAGAGTGGCCAGCTCGCAGAAGCAGCAGACGGGTACCGCCGATACATCCGCAGCCAGATCGTGGCACTACAGGACACCGCCGCTCAGTTCGTCGCAGCCGTTCAGGCGGGCGACATCGAGCAGGCCAAGGCGCTGTTCCCGGTCAATCGCACGTACTACGAACGCATCGAGCCCGAGGCCGAGAGCTTCGGTGAGCTCGATCCCAAGCTCGACTTGCGTGAGGCAGACCTAGAGCCCGGCCAGGTCTGGACCGGCTTCCACCGCCTCGAGAAGGATCTGTGGGTCACCGGCCTGCAGCCCGACACCAATGCCGTCGCAGATCAGCTGCTCGTCG
This sequence comes from Rhodococcus sp. IEGM 1366, assembly GCF_033142425.1. Lineage (NCBI taxonomy): Bacteria > Bacillati > Actinomycetota > Actinomycetes > Mycobacteriales > Nocardiaceae > Rhodococcus > Rhodococcus sp. IEGM 1366. Next base: position 384,607 of record NZ_JAWLRZ010000006.1, on the reverse strand, counting down.
ATATCCAGTATCTGGCTGATCAGGTAAACGCCGAAGACTACTCGGTCGATCCCACCAAGATCGCCGGCGATGCACAGGGACTGCTCGACGAGATCTCGACATCCAAGATCACCGGCGAAGAAGACATCTTCTCGCACACCGACCTGTGGGACTTCCAAGCCAACGTCGACGGCTCCCAGGCTGCGATCGCCGCTCTGAACCCGATTCTGCAGGAACGCAATCCCGAACTTGCCCAGCGTATCTCGGATCGATTTGCCGACCTCGACGCAGCGCTCGCGCAGTTCCGCGTCGGCGACGGATTTGTCTTCTACGACACCGTCACCGAAGCTCAGCGCCAGGATCTTTCACGTAAGATCGACGCTCTGTCCGCAGAGGTCAGCCAGGTTCAGGAAGTAGTTGCGGGGCAGTAATGACTGATGCACCAGAGGGCACACCTAGCCCGGAAAATCCGACACCGCAAGGACTCTCACGGCGCAAACTGTTCGGCGCCGTGGGAGCCGGTGTTGCCCTCGCTGGTGCCGGTGCTGTTGTCGGACGGGTCACCGCTGACAACAGTTCCAGCACCGACAACTCCGACGTGGTGGCTTTTCGTGGTGACCATCAGGCCGGCATCACAACGCCCGCCCAGGATCGTATGCACTTCGTCGCGTTCGACGTGACGACGACGTCCCGCGACGAACTGATCGCTTTGTTGCAGACCTGGACCACTATGGCCGAGCGAATGACAAAGGGTGAGGAAGCAACCGAGGACGGTGCAACCGGTGACGGCCCGTATGCACCGCCGAGCGATACCGGCGAGGCACTCGACCTTGTTGCCTCACAACTGACTCTCACTATCGGTTTCGGACCGTCACTGTTCGACGACCGTTTCGGACTGGCTGACAAGAAGCCTGCTGCGCTACTGGACCTTCCGCATTTCCGGGCCGACAACCTCGATCCGGCGCGCAGTGGCGGCGACATCGCAATCCAGGCGTGCGCCAACGATCCCCAGGTCGCGGTTCATGCCATCCGCAACCTCGCGCGCGTGGCCTTCGGAACGGCGTCGGTCAAATGGTCGCAACTAGGATTCGGGCGAACATCCTCGACGTCCACGACACAACAAACTCCGCGAAACCTGTTCGGGTTCAAGGACGGAACCGCCAACATCAAGGCGGAGGATCCAGCGCTACTGAGCGAACACGTCTGGGTCGACGGCGCCGACGATCAGGAATGGATGGCGGGGGGATCATTTCTGGTCGCCCGCCGCATCCGGATGCTGATCGAGCAATGGGATCGCACAGTCCTCAAGGAACAGGAAGCCGTCATCGGCAGGTCGAAGCGCAGTGGCGCTCCGCTCGGCGGAAAGGACGAGTTCGACGAACTCGATCTGGACTCGAAGGAAGGCCACGACTTTGTCATTCCCGAGGACGCGCACGTCCGTCTGGCGTCTTCCGAAGAACTGGGCGGAATCCAAATCCTGCGGCGCGGATACAACTTCACCGATGGTTCCGACGGGCTCGGTCACCTCGACGCCGGCTTGTTCTTTGTTGCGTACTGCCGGAACCCTGTCGAGCAGTTTGTTCCGATGCAGCAAAACCTCTCCCGGCACGACGCACTGAACGAATACATCCAGCACGTCGGTTCTGCCGTCTTTGCCTGCCCTGGTGGACTTTCAACAGGAAGTTATTGGGGCGAAACACTGTTTTCGAGCGAATAGACCGGGAAAAATCCCGATACCATACTTGGAACCAAACTGCACGTTATTACTATATCGAAATTATAACAATTCCGAACGATCGGGATTAAACCGACAACTCGAACTTACGATCTGCGCATGACAATTTCATCGATCCTTCGCACTTCCATAGTTTCAACAACTCTGGCAGTGGCGGCGATTACGCTGTCGCCCTTGGTATCACCGACAGCTGCGGCGGACCGCTTCACGGTCTACGCCTACGACGAGTTCAACGGTCCTGCAAATTCAGCTCCGAATCCAAACATCTGGCGTTACGAAACCGGCGGAGGCTGGGGAAACAACGAGAAACAGGTATATACCGATTCTCGCGCGAACTCCCGTTTGGACGGACAAGGCAATCTCCTGATTCAGACCCAAAAAGTTGGCAATACGATGACTTCCGCAAGGCTGGGGACTTACGGCAAGGTCGACTTCACCTACGGGCTACTCGAAGCAAGAATCAAACTGCCCGCGGGGAAGGGCTTACATCCGGCGTTTTGGACGCTCGGAACGAACCTGTACTCAGCAGGCTGGCCCGGCTGTGGTGAAATCGATGCCATCGAAACCATCAACGACGCAACGACATACACGAGCGCGGTCCATGGTCCGAAAAAATCAGGCACGAGAGTAACCGGCGTGTGGGATCGGAGCGTCGGTGGAACCCGCCCTGGCACCGACTTCACGGCATTTCACACCTATGGCATTCTGAAACGACCTGGTCGGATCGAAACGTACATCGACGGTGTCCGAATGCTGTATCTCGACAAGTCCCAAGTCTCCGGAGCCGAGGCATGGGTATTCGACGCCCCCGCATATACCTTGCTCAACATCGCGATTGGCGGAGACTGGCCTGGCGCAGTGAATTCCACGACCCCATGGCCAGCTACCATGACCGTGGACTATGTCCGATGGTTCCACGAAAACTGACTGGCGCCCACACCTACGTGGTAAGCGGACAAATTGCAGTCGATCCCTTCGCGGAGAAACACAACATTCCCGGAATCAGTAGGGATCGACTGCTCTCACGCGCACATCCTCTCCATGCGAATACCACTATGCTGCAAAGGATAAGCACGAGTTCCAACTACCGAACTCAGCGAAAGTAGCGGATCCAATCGACAGTCATCGTCGACACATCCGATGTGGTGATGTCTGTCGGACCTGGCCATTCACCGCCGACAGCGATATTCATCAACACGTAAAAAGGCTTGTCGAATACCCATTTGGCGCCCTCAGGTGCCTCACTACGCAAGTAGTCACCAACAACGACCCCGTCGATGACGATGGAAATCGAGTCAACAGTTCTCATCACCTCGTAGATGTGAAAGTCTTCGGAGGCATCACTGCCCAGTGGTCCGTCGGACGACATCTTCCATTTGCCCTCGGAATGTGCGGCCGGATCAACCCACGGCCCGTGCACGGCATTGTGAAACTCTGCGCCGTCATGGACCAACTCCATGATGTCAATCTCGCCACTTTCTGGATATCCAACCGTTTCAAGATCCTCACCAAGCAACCAGAAGGCGGGATGAATCCCCGGGGACATAGGAAACTTGATGCGTGCCGCGAGTGTCCCCTCGGTAAACGTGAACTTGTCCCTGGTCACGATTCGCGCCGACGTGAATCCTTTGTCCGTACGACGCGCTTGCAGTACAAGATTGCCGTTGCCATCCAGCGAGGCGTTATCGACGGAATCGGTATAGACCTGCTTCTCCTGGTTTCCCCAACCACCACCCCCGACATCGAAGCCCCACAACGCAGGATTCGGCGGTTGTCCTGCCGCTCCATCGAATTCGTCGGAACCGAGTGCCCCCAACATCATTCGCATCTCCGGACTTCGCGTGACGTCGTTTACGCAGGAGGTGACAAGGAGCAGTGACGTGAGCGAGAGTACGACACCCGAACGCACGGCGACCGCCGAATTCCTACTCATTTCATAGCCTTTCGATATATCTCGATCACCCGCTCAGCTCGTGCCGAAGCCTCGTGATTCTGTGACACCGTGTCGTGTGCGCGTTCTACCAATTGTGTTCGGAGATTACCGTCCGATACCAGCGAGAGAACCTTTCTAGCAATATCGGACGCGTCACCCGGCGTAGTCAACAGACCGTTTTGACCGTCGACCACGTAGTCGAGAAAACCGCCGGTCCGACTGGCCACCACAGGAGTTCCGACCGACATGGCTTCAATCGCGATCATCCCGAACGGTTCTCGCATCGAAGGTACACACAAGATGTCGACTGACCGTAGGATCTCGGCAACGTCGTCACGCTGACCGACAAACCGGACAGCACCTGGTAGCAACGCCTCAGCCAGCCGCCGAAGTCCTGTGGCGTAGTCGGCATTCCCGTCTGTTGGTCCACCAACGACAACTAAATGCAAGTCTCCTCCGACAGAACGGATCTCGGACACTGCCTCGATCAGCGTTTCGATGCCCTTCACCGGATCCATTCGACCGACCACCGCAACCAGCACAGAGTCCGGCGAGTTGGTCAATTCTGCTCGCACCGATCCGCGACCGGGAGTAAAGATCGCCGTGTCGACCGCCTGTGGGACGACACTCGCCTTCCGCTGTGCCCGAACCGACAGTTGTTCCAGTGCGGCATTGCTCACGGCAATCGACGCGGAGGCACCCCGCACCGCTGCACTGAGCAACGAGCGCCCTCTCCCCTCGTTGAGGATGTCATGAATTTCGAGCACCACCGGCGTTCGTGTCAATCGACCCGCCGCAACACAATCCAGATGGGACAGAAGAGAATTCGAGTGAATTATATCCGCGCGCAGCGCCTGTCTTCGAAACGCCGAAATCCACGATGCGGATCGCGGAATCTGAGACAACAACGCAGAGGCCGGCGCGGATCCACCCGACGAATCACGCAAACCCACGCGTTGTTCATCTGGCATGCCCACAAACTCGAGGCCCATGGCCGTCCACGCCCGTTCGAGTCCGCCCCCGGCAGGAGCTGCCATCACGACGTTCACACCGCGTTCGCGGAGGTGCGGAAGGAGTCGAATGACGCTGTGCTCGATACCAGTGACGTCACGAGTCAGGGTAGATGTCACGACCCGGAGGGTTCCGTCAGCCACCGTCCCCACCTTTCTGCAGGCTTGGCGCGCGCTCGAATACTACAAATCCGTTGCCCTCGAGAAAGACATGCCATGCGGGATCCGCCCTCATCCGGGTCTCGAGATTCGGCAGTGCATCCTCCGGGGACAAGCCGAAATACCAGTTGTAGAAAACCATTTGATCGGAGATCGCAAAGTACGTCGCCCGGCTTTCGGCCACGAAGTGCTCGTTGAATGTCGAATACTCTTCATCGGTATTGAAGTCCACCCCGTAGAACAGCGTCGAAGCCTCAGGCTGAATATCGAATTTCGGGTCGACGCCAGCAAGCCTCAAATAGGCTTGTGTCGGCCGGTCGGGCCACGCAGGCGACAGAGCCCTCAGCACACCGTTCGGATCGGCGGTTTCCAGGACTTCCGACGCTGCTTTCACAACTACAGGCTTGGTCAGATAGGCAAACCACGCGCCGAAGTATGCCTCTGACGACGACAAGGTCGCGCCCAGAAGCATGATGGCGACAACTATCATCTTTGTGCGCGGCACTCGCCTTGCGCGGAGCATCCAAGTGAGCGGAAATGCCAATAGCAGGCAGCACCCCACCAGGCAGTAGAGGTATACCCGGAATATCGCTTCCCCGCCGTAGCCTTGCCCAGCCAGAATCGCCAACGGCGCAAAAGCGATGATCACCAAGGCGAATACGGGTAGCTTTCTGCGCCACATGATGATCGCGGTGACAGCCGATGCCGCCAGCAAACCGACGGTCAGTAGGCGCATCGTCAAACTCGCAAAGGACTGTCCGGGGGTAGGAGTGAGACTCGCCCCGGCCAGATTGGACTTCGCATTCGACGCCAGATCAAACGAGAACTTGGCGAAATCTCCTGCGCTGTCCCAGTTGTATACGAGGAAACCGACTGCGACGCTGCCAAACACGAACATAAGCCACCAAGGCCGGAACATCCGAGAGATCGTCAGCGCTCCGATGATCAACCCCATCCAGTACGGAGTCAGTTGATGCGTGACGACGATTGCGCAGAAGATGACGACCATCACGAGGACCAGGTTTGGGCGATCTCTGGATGCTCCGACGAGCGTCAGGAAGGCAAGAACGAGTATCATCGCGAGCGATTGCGGCGCAAAGTAGTCCTGTGCAACCCAATTGAGGACCTCGAACAGGAACGTCGCGGAGATCGCCGTCGGTACATCGAGTCGCCACGCCCGCCCCATACAGTAGAAGAACACGACCATGAGCAAATGCGCACAGATTGCGAACCAGTTCGCGATCGTGATGTCGGGGACTCCTGTCACCCGCGAAAACCACGCTGTCGCAGTAAAAAGCCCGGGCCAACCGTTGTACACGTCAACCCCACGAGCGAGAAAGTGACTGCGTTGGATCAGGTCGGTCACACCGAGGTGTTTGTAGGTCCATGTGTAGAGCGGAACGTCCGATGCAATGAGTGTGGCTGTCCGTTGTATCAGCGCAATCACAATCACGGCTGCGAAGGACGACCGGTTGTTCCGTCGGTACATTGCGACGACAAACCCGATCACGGACAGGACGATCGATACCACGAAGAAGGGAGAGGCCGCGAATAGCAACCCGAAATCGGAGGGTTCCGCAGTGGATAGCGATGGGGTCGAAATCCACCAACTCGTCACGGCCGCAGCAAGAATCGACCACGAGATCCGGTCACGGCTTTGGACTGCCGGTTTTTCGATGACAGAAAGCACATCAGTCGGGTCACCGGATGAATCGACTGGTGCGGCACCTACAGGTTTCTCCAAGATAGTCATGACCGTCTGCGCAGCGTAGGAATAGACACCGTCATCCGCGGACGTGCGACGAGAAGGTACATGCGTAGTGACGCCAGAACTACTGTCACAAGGCTGGGAATCACTAACTGCGAGAAGGGGTAATACTCCTCGATCGTTGTCATGAACAGCGTCATCAGAACGATGATCGAAATACCCAGCGCAGGAACAGCTGCAGTCCGCACGTACCCGGGTTGATTCGGATAGAAGGACATGATGGCAGCGCCTGGTCCCACTATGACAAAGAAGAGAACCAGCATTCCGCTGAGAGTTCCAGTCGCGCCCATTATCGCGGCCAGCAGGCCACTGACACCGCCAACCACTCCGAGGGCGGCAAGCTTGTGTTCACCTGTAGGGAAACGATTTTCAATCTTCTTGACCAGGTGCGTAAATGGACCAGATAGGTGCGGACCTCGGATTATCGGGCTCGAGCGGACATCTTCGCCGGCGGATGCGAGGGGTTTACTCTTCAGGCCTGCGCGGCGAGAACGAATCAATGCGGCGGGTCCTCGCAGAACTGCCCACCGCTCGAGCTTGGGCAGTCTGTCGAGATCCGGAGTCAGAGGTACTCGGCCTGCAACCGGTTTGGACACTGCGCCAAAATGTCTAAGCCCTTTGACAGAGCGACTCGCCAACATCAAGGCCGTGCGCGGGTTCAGCATCAGTTTCGTGATCCATGCCCCCAATCCGAGTCCGTAGTCCGCCATCTGCTTGTCGAGGCCTGCGTTGTCGATCCGGTGCCTGTGCCACACACGCGCAGCAGGTTCGTAAACCAACGCTCCGCCACTGAGAAGTATGCGCACGAATATGTCGATGTCCTCGCCGCCGCCACAGGGCGAACCCACTCCGAGTCCCTCGTCGAATCCGCCGAGTGCAAGTACCGCGGAGCGACGTACTGCGAAGTTCGCGCCTGTTCCGAAGTTTCCCACTTCGAAGGGGAACAACGGATCAGCTGGTGGTGGCGCCGCCATCCGATACGTCTTCTGCACCAAGTTCTTCGACCAACTGACGCGTCGGTCGAAGTACGCTTGCGCAGCCGTCGAAACTTCACCTGTTGGCACGAGCCCGGTAACCAACTGGACGTCGCCGGCCACAGCAAATCCACCGACTATCCCGCGGAGCCAATTACGGTCGATCACGACATCGTCGTCGGTGAACGCGACGATGTCATGGGTGGCGGCTGTCAATCCGATATTGCGTGCCTTCGACAACCCTCGTTCGGGCGCGCCCACCAACCGGATTCCTTCGAATTCTGCAACCACAGGCGGTGTCAGACCCGACGACGGATCGTTATCCACCACCAGGACTTCGTAGCTGCTGTAGTCGAGGTCCGCAAGCGAATTGAGTACTTCCCGAAGCAGTTCCGGTCGATTCATGGTGCAGATAATCAGCGTCACCAGCACTTCAGGAAGGGGCGGGGAAGCTACGGCGCCGGTTTGTGGCAACAGATCCAACGCCTCTCGGGACCTGATCACTCCGTCCGCCACGTGCACTTCGACAAAAGTCGACGATCCATTCAGACGAGACACCAGGAGTCGAGCCCGGATGTAGCGGTGCCCGCCTGCGAGTGCTACGAAGGGCGCAGCGAGTAGCTCCCATTCGTCGACCTGTCCAATCCAGATCGCACCAGCCCATAGTTCGATGTTCGGTGTGGGCGCCATGACAGGTTGTAGGATCGTGATCCCGTCGGATCGATGATTCTGCACCACAATCTCTTTCGTCATATCAGCGGCACTTGCATTGCCGGAGTTGTCATCGCGATTCATGCCATCAAACCTCATACTGAAATACCCGTTTTCTTATCGAATCCCGACGCCGCGCTACGCCGAATACCGCCGCGATACTTGCCGCTGCCTGCGCGATACCAACCGTGAGCGCAGCACCCACAGCTCCCCACAAATGGCAGGCGAAGGGCAAAATTGCCATCACAACAGCGGCGAACAGACCGTTGATCACCACAAGCGGGCCGATCTCGCGTCGTGCACGCTGCAACGCCGACCACACGACGAACATCGTCCGCAACAACGATCCGAGTGCGAGCAGCACAACTACGAGTTCCGCGTTCAGATCGAGATACTCGGGATTGAGAATTCCAAAGATCACGGGCGCCGCCAGCGACAGGAGAATGCCTCCCACCGCTACCAGGACCGAAACACGAACGAACAACACCAGCGCCATCTTCGAACCTTCACGGGGGTTCTTCGACGCGTGAACCACGAGCGACGTTCCCATCGCAGAACCTACGAACTCCAGTGTTTGAGCGATGCTCATCGACAGAGAGAAGACCGCACCCTGCACAGGCCCCGCGTATGCCGTCACCAGGAAGGGCATCAGCAGAATGACACCGATTCCCATCGCCTGCGTGGGCACCGCCTGCTTGCACATTCGGACAACCTCGGTTGCCGCTGCCTCTGCCGTCCACGTTCCTTGGCGTGCACTCGCGGTGCGCTCCGACACGATGCGCCCGATGAACACGCGCATCGCCACCACTGCGACCCCGCCTACCAACACTGTCGCCATGACAATCGGTTGCCAGTTCGCCAACCACACGAGCAGCAGAAGGACTGCGATTCGGCCCAAACTGACGGCGCCGTTGACCAGTGGTTGTCTCCGTGCTTCGTCCAGGCTGGTCAATGTGCTGTTCTGCAGAACGAACAGTCCCCAGACGACTACTCCCGCGAATACCATCGCAGCAACGGGGATCGAAAATCTGACCTCGGAAATGAACACCACGGCTGCGCCCGCTGCGATAATGCCTGCAGGAACGGACAATAGGTAGAAAACCCGCAGACCGCGTCGATACACTGACGGTAATTCAGGGCCAGCTGCCGGCATCATCGAGTTGAACACGTCGCCAACACCCGTCCCGATCACCATGGCAGGTGCGGTTACCAATGCCAACAATGCGGTCATAACGCCAAGTTGCGCGGGCGGCAGGATCAGCGCGGCAATAGCCCAAAATCCCATTCCCAGAGCAGCATTGATGACTTGCGCTGATGCCATCGACGCTGCATCGGAATAGATTCGTGGTCCGTCCGCCATCACGACGGCCCTGGAAACCGTGAGCGCCGAAGGCCGATTGCAGTTGCTGATGCAGCACCCAGTCCCGCGGAACCAATTCCCGCCATCAGCGCGGCAGCCTTGGACGCCGACGCATTTCGGCCACCGGCATACCTTCTGACGCCCTGGGTCAAGACGGTTCGAACGTAACTACGCTCGTCGGAGAGTTCGTCGGAATTGTTCTCGTCGTGACGAAGTTCGACCTTTCCCTTTCCTTCCGAGTAACAGCGCCTCAGAAAAAACCGGAAGGTGCTCCTGTGTTGCGGAATTTCGTGATCGATCACGGCAGTGGGCACGTAGATCCAGTGAAAATCCTGACCGTGCTCCGACATTCTGATGCATAGATCGGTGTCTTCTGGTTGAGACCGATTTCCTTGCTTGCCAAACCCCACTCGAAAGCCACCGACCGCGCGGAAGACCTCGGTTCGGACCGCCATGTTGCCGCTCCACACGTTTCGCACCCTCGAGGTAACGACCGGCATTCCGAGGAACGACTCTCCGACAACCCAACCGAACTCGTCAGGGAACCAGTTCGGCTTGGCCGATGCCCAGACCGCGCGGTACCGACCGCCGGTGCCCACAACCGCCCCGTCGACGAACGGCGCCATTAACGCCGCCAACCAATCGCGCTCCGCGATCTCGTCATCGTCGAGGAAAGCCGTATACGGCGTAGCCACAAGTTCGACACCGGCATTGCGCGCACCCGACGCTCCTCCTGGACCATTCTCATATGACACAACGGAGATTTCGGGCAACTCACATCGAAGCCGCTCCACGAGTTCGGGATTGTGATCGACGGCAACGATGATCTGGTCCACTGGTACGGACTGGGCGACAACCGATCGAACTGCGTTCGTGATCCCATGCCAACGCGTCATCGAGTAGCAGGCGATCACCACACTGACAGCTGTGGACACCCGATCCACGCCAGCCGTCGACGCGCAGCCTTGTCGAGCACTGTCATTTTGTGTGAGCATGATCACCCCTCTGAACTCTTTGCCGACTGAACTTCGAGGCTGTTCACAGGCAAATCACCCATTTCTGCTCGGAATCGAGTCGGGCACAACGCCCTCAGCACCTCAATAAGCAAACTATTGGTTTGTTTGTCTCGTTTAACACATTCAATCTCCCCGTTTAAGGTGTCACCACAACATACCCGAGTAATGTTCCAGCGATCATCTTTGCAAAGTCGGGTACAACCGACTGGTGACCTTTCTCAGATGGATAGGCTGGGCCATGTTGGCTGTAACCGGCGGGCTGCTCCTACTTCGATACCTTCCACTCCGCCACCCCGGCCTGATCTCGCTCGTCGTCGCCGTGCCCTACTTGCCGTTCGTGATGCTGCCGGCGACGGTCGGGCTGCTGGCAAGCCGCGAGTGGATCGGTTCGGCCATCGGCATCACCCTGATCACACTCACCCTCGGCACTCAACTCACAATCCCCGGATCACCCCCTCCCACAGGGGACCAGCTACGAGTCCTGTCGATTAATGTCGCCAAGGGAACTGCCGAGTCACAATCGACACTGACCACGGCACGCGAACAGAATGCGGACATCGTCGCCATTCAAGAGTTGACACCAGCCTTCCAACAAAGGCTGACCGAGGGTGGGATCAACGACGCTTTCCCTTATTCCATTGTTCGAGCTGGCCAGGGAGCCACCGGCACCGGACTTTGGAGCAGGATTCCCCTCGCTCACACCCGAGAGTTGGATAACTTCGGATTCGCGTGTGTCGCCGCTACCTTCGAATTCGACGGTGCCATGTTCGACATCGTCGCGACCCACATCACCGCGCCCGTCCAGGATCAAGATTCCTCCACATGGGTCTCGGACCTCGCGGAAATCGGCAATGTGATCCAATCGAATCCGTACCCCACAATCATCGCCGGCGACTTCAACTCGACGTTGGACCACAAACAGTTCCGCGATGTACTTCACCTGGAAACCGCGGATGCTGCTCGACAAGCCGGACGCTCGTATGCAAGAACATTTCCGGCCGACTGGTCACTTCCTCCGTTCACCGCACTCGACCACATCCTGGTGCCGAAGCCCCTTCGCGCTACCGATTTCCGAACGGTGCGCGTGACGGGATCCGACCATCTCGGAATCGTCTCCACCTTGTCATCGCGGGGGTCCCGCTGACACAGTGCTTCGCAACCGGGGCAATCATTCAGCAATGTTAAAACAAACCTGTATATTGTTCTTCCGTAGGTAAAAAGTCATCGAGTTTACGGGCGATTACGGCATCGACATCTCCAGTGTCGAGTGCGGGTTCGCTGTCGATGGCGACATGACGAGGCACAGAGGACTCACATGCTGTCAGCTCGAGCAGACGATCGATCCGGTTCACCATCCCGCGCGATGGAATCCCGATCGATGGCGCAGAATCAGCCTGGTCTCACCGGTCGGGTGACATACAAGATTCACCCGGTTGTCGGCGGTGGAAAGTTCACCACATGGTTCGGTCCCACGACCGCTCCACTACTCGGCACTCTTCATGTTCCTGCGGGGGGTACAGCGCGCGGAGGGGTCGTGCTGTGCCCCCCTGTCGGGAAAGAACACGTCGATTCCTACCGTGGCCTCGCCTTACTGGCACAAAAACTATGCGCGCAGGGCCATCTCGTGCTCCGCTTCGATTACTACTGCACCGGCGATTCTTCGGGGGAGCAAACCCAGGCAAACGCGGTCGAACTCTGGGAGTCCAGCGTTCGCGAGGCGGCCGGATATCTTCGCCGGTGCGGAACCGACACGGTGACCGTTCTCGGACTTCGCGTCGGTGCGCTGGTAGGTGCGCGAGCGGCAGCTGACATCGACGGGGTCAATGCACTTGTCCTGTGGGATCCGGTGGTCTCCGGCCGCAAGTTCCTGCACCGACAGAAAGCTCTTGTCAGCCTCACGGGCAGGACAGACCCCGAGCAGAAGTATGTTTCACTCATCGGGATGGCTCTCCACCGATCCGCCGCACAACAACTTTCAAATATGGACCTCACATCAACGCCGATCGATTCGTCGGTGCGCGTCCTGATCGCCACCCGTCCAGAACACGCGGACAACCGCGGAATTACACATTTGGTCGAGCAGACCGACGCCGAGCACTTCGTCGTGGATGAGCAGATCGAGTTCATCGAGCCAGCCGATTTCGCCGTACGAGTACCGGCGAAGACAATCACGTCGATCGCCGACTGGATCGACGCGGCAACCACCCGCCAACGTTCATCCGTGGCAGTGCAGCTTCGAGACTCGGCCAACCTTGTCGACCCCCGGTCCGGAAGAACTGTGACAGAACAGCTTTCACACCGCGGAACCCACAACATGTTCACAATCCAAACGACACCGGCAGGAAGCGCGCCTGGTGGACCGACGCTGGTCGTTTATGGAACAGCATCGGAACATCGAGTTGGCCCCAGTCGCCTGTGGGTAGAACTCGCCCGCGCGTTGGCTGCTCACGGCGTCAGTACCATTCGCTTCGATCGCGCGTCAACCGGCGAAACCTGGCCTGCTGACGATCACGAGATCAGTACAATCTACACACCCGAACAACGAACAGACGCGGTTGATGTGGTCGAGCTTGCTGGCGCACCAGCCGAGAATCTTATTGTCGCCGGACTCTGCTCGGGATCCTGGAGCGCAGCGATCGCTGCGGCCGAAGTCGGCGCTCGTCACGCAATACTCGTTAACCCCCTACGATGGACTACACGCCAGATTGAGTTCACTCGAAGTCACGAGCTCGCAGGCGATGTCCCAGGAAAGCGATCTCTGGCACTCCGCGCGCATGATGCTGCTGTCCGCTTCAAGGACGTCATACGAGATCGACTCCCCTATCGCCTATGGCTTCAGTTGGGACAAATCGGTCTGGTCCAAGTGCCAGAGGTGCTCCTGCGTCCACTGAGCATCGCCGGCGTGAATGCCACTGTGCTGTTGTCACCTGGTGATCACCGATGGTTCTTGGAGAACCGCGGACCCACCGGACTCTCCCGACTGCAACAACTTCCGGGATCGGTAGACACACGATTACTCCCCGCAGGCGATCACCCACTCATCGGTTACCCGATCCGGGAATCTGCGCGAGCCGAAATGACATCTGCAATTCTTGACGCATTTGGCATCCGCGAAACCACCCTGCCCAATGAACCTCAAGACTTCGCTAACGCCGTCGGAATCGCCCGCTGATTCCGGACAGAAGTCCAACACCACGGAACTGTAGGCATGGGCACAGACCACAGTCTCTGCCTGAGCGAAGATGTTGGTGAGCAGATTGCGGATGGCCGCAGCGGCATCGGCGGTCGGGATCAAATGCACGAAACAGTGGCATGGGACAATATTCACACATTAATAGCTGCGTTCCCGTGAAACGATCCAAGAGGGTGTTTCAAAGCATAAATGAGACGGATGCCCCGCCCTCGATCGAACGATGGGCGGGGCGAGACGACGCAAGTACTTGTTAACGTTTGGTGGACTTTCTGCCTGTGACACGTCGCTCGCTACGAATAGTCCGAAGCACTCTGAACCCGTCGCGAACAGCATTCAGATTGCTCTCACCGTGAATGCGGTCCCGCTCATAGCTCGGGACTTCTGTGATTTTCAGACCTGCGTTGGAAACACGAACGTTGATCAACGTTTCGATCTCGAAGCCATCCCCCCATTGAGCATCGGGAGCAGCGGTTTCAGGGAGGTCCATGACGGGGATGTGATGACGCCAGAAAGCATTGTAGCCGTAGCAGAGATCGCTGAACGCTGCGCCGAACTTGATGTTGACGATTCCGTTCAACGCCTTGTTGCCAAGCTTTCGCGAGAACGTGATGTCGTCACTACCTCCACCCAGTGCGAACCTCGTCCCCTTCGCGAAGTCAGCACCGGCAATGAGCGCCGATACGAACAGAGGGATTTCAGCCGGATCCGTAGACCCGTCCGCATCTATCATCACGACGATGTCCGATGTTGCGGCCAAGAATCCGCACGCGAGTGCGTTGCCTTTTCCTCGCCGAGTCTGCGTGACGATCGTGGCCGTCGGCCACAGCTTCCTGGCAACCTCTATCGAATCGTCCACCGAATGTCCGTCCACGAATACGATCTCGTCGATGCTGTCGGGCATCCGCGCTGCAACGTGTGGAAGGTTCTTGGCCTCGTTCATAGCTGGAACTACAACCGTCACACTCGGACGTCGAGGGCTCGTGCCATGTGCCTGCCGGCTTGCTCGGATGCTCTCACTGGTGTCCACGCTCATTGGTACTCATCTCCCCGTTTCGACCCCCGACGGCTTAGACCGCGGATAACGTAGTAATTCTCAAGCAATCACCTTGATGGCCAGCCTGGTTTTGACTGCCCGATGGTGACACTCGACAGCTCGCCCCACCTCTAACGAACTCAACGTCCGGTACCCAAAATCCCCAAATAAGCGTGCACCGGTTTGCGTTTCGAACGTAAACATACCTCAGGCTTGTTTTATTTGCAGCCTAGAATCAACGTGATCCCGCACCCAGTTACGAAATGGCAATCCAAATCATTCAGTGGCTGACAGTCGCCATGCCGCGCTCCAACGATCGAGAGGTGGTGTCAAGCAATCCACCGGGGCACGATCGACCTCGTCGACGTGGTTCTTGACGTACTGCTCCGCCACTCGAAAGCGGTCCGCGAAGCTGAGCGCTTTCATCCGAAGCAACCCGTCGAGGTCGCGCATCTGTGTTGCCATCGCAATCAACTCGACTGGTATCAGTTCCTCCGGGAACCCGGCACGAGACACTCTGGACACATACTGCTCGACCAGCCTGAATGCAGGTTGACTCACTGCGACACCGTCCAATTCGGAGGCGCGCCTCTTCTCTATGGCTTTCATCTCTTCCCACGCACGCTCCTGCGCAGCGACGTCGATATCACCCGACGGATCAGTCGCCAGATGGGGAGTTCGATGAGTCAGTTTTACAATCAGTCCTCGAGCGACGTCGTCGATATCGAAAGCTTCCTCACCTGGTACAGCCTCGGCAATTCGTGAATGAAACAGAACCTGCAACAGTAGGTCGCCTAATTCTTCCCGCAATGTCTGGCGGTCACCGTCCACGATCGCGTCGAGCACCTCGTATGTCTCTTCGAGAAGGTAGCGAACCAACGATTCATGCGTCTGAGCAACTTCCCAGCCCTCATAGCTCCACAAACGATCCATCAGGCGACTTGCCGCGACAAGTTCATCACCTTTGAGTGCTTCACCTGCGATCAGCCGTGCACCTCGCCCAACTCTTTCGACGGCGCCCTCACCGTTTGGATTCGACGTCACATAGACAGCGGCTCCCGGAACGGACGTCGGAAGTGCACGACGAGTCGAATGTGGCACATCGTCAGCTATTTCGATCGGATCGCGTAGCACGGTCAACGCGTTCACTGGTATTGAATCCGGACGTGTCGCGTCCAGTACGACGACAACCGACTCGTAACTCATGCCTCCATCACCACGGCACTTGCGGCGCGACCGTCGATCGCCAGGATGAAATCGGCAATGTATTGCAGCAATTCCACGTCGCGCAGGCGATCGGAACCCACTCCCCCGGTTCGCGGCAGTGGCAGCTGCACCAAGCCTGTCGTCGCCCGGTACTGCGCGCTCGGATAGATCCGCTTGAGCCTGATCTGCTTGGAATCGGGCAGCGACATTGGCGAGATCTTGAGTTGAGTACCGGTTACCGCCACTTCCTCGAGTTGGTACTCGCGGCACAGCAGCCGCAGCTTCGCCACCGATACGAGTCGACGCACTTCTTCCGGTATCGGGCCGTACCGGTCAACAAGTTCTTCTACGACGGCAGCGATGCCCTCGGAATCCGTTGCGGCAGCAATCTTTCGATAACCTTCGAGACGAAGCCGATCACTGGTGACATAGTCCGGCGGAATATGTGCGTCGACGGGTAGATCGATGCGAACCTCTTTCGGGCCCTCGTCGGTCGTGATCGGGAGCCCGTCAGCGGCGGCGCGGTAGGCCTCGACCGCCTCGCCGACCAGGCGGACGTACAGGTCGAACCCGACGCCGGCAACGTGTCCGGACTGCTCGGCGCCGAGGACGTTACCGGCGCCGCGGATTTCGAGGTCCTTCATGGCAACGGCCATACCGGCGCCGAGATCGGAGTTCTGCGAAATGGTGGCAAGGCGATCGTATGCCGTTTCGGTCAACGGCTTCTCCGGCGGATACAGGAAGTATGCGTATCCGCGTTCCCGGCTGCGTCCGACGCGACCTCGCAACTGGTGGAGCTGTGAGAGGCCGAGTGAATCAGCGCGCTCGACGATCAACGTATTCGCGTTGGAGATATCGAGACCCGTCTCGATGATCGTGGTACACACCAGGACGTCGAAATCTCTCTCCCAGAATCCTTGAACCGTTTTCTCGAGAGTGTCCTCGTTCATCTGACCGTGGGCGACCACAACCCGCGCTTCCGGTACCAGTTCACGGATTCGCTTGGCAGCCTTGTCGATCGAGCTGACGCGGTTGTGAACGTAGAACACCTGACCGTCGCGCAGGAGCTCGCGCCTGATGGCGGCCGCGACCTGCTTGTCTGCATACGCCCCGACGTACGTCAGAATCGGATGACGCTCTTCCGGCGGGGTCAGAATGGTAGACATCTCGCGGATGCCGGCCATGCTCATTTCCAGCGTACGAGGGATCGGCGTTGCAGACATAGTCAGAACATCGACGTGGGTCCGCAAGGATTTGATGTGTTCCTTGTGCTCGACGCCGAATCTCTGTTCCTCGTCGACGATCACCAAACCGAGGTCCTTCCACCGAACCCCGGTCTGCAGAAGGCGATGTGTGCCGATGACGATGTCGATCTCGCCCTCGGCCATGGAAGTGATGATTTCCTTGGAGTCCTTGGCGTCGGTGAAGCGCGACAATCCGCGTACCTTCACCGGGAACGACGCCATCCGTTCGGTAAACGTCTGAAGGTGCTGCTGCGCCAGCAGAGTTGTCGGAACCAGGACAGCCACCTGCTTACCGTCCTGTACCGCTTTGAAGGCGGCTCGCACAGCGATCTCGGTCTTGCCGTATCCGACGTCACCGATCACGACGCGGTCCATCGGGACGGCTTTCTCCATGTCGCCCTTGACTTCACTGATCACGGTCAGCTGATCGACCGTCTCGGTGAACGCAAAGGCGTCCTCGAGTTCCTTCTGCCACGGAGTGTCGGGGCCGAATGCATGGCCGGGTGCTGCCTGACGCGCGGCATAGAGCTGCACGAGTTCGCCCGCGATTTCACGAACCGCTTTGCGCGCCTTACGTTTGGTGTTCGCCCAATCGGATCCACCGAGCTTGCTCAGCGCGGGCAGCTCACCGCCGACATAGCGGGAGAGCTGATCGAGCGATTCCATCGGCACGAACAACCGGTCCCCCGGATGGCCTCGCTTGCTGGCAGCGTATTCGATGACCAGGTACTCACGCCTGGCCCCGCCGATGGTGCGTTCCACCATCTCGACAAAGCGGCCGATACCGTGTTGGTCGTGAACGACCATGTCGCCTGCGGCAAGTGCAAGCGGATCCACTTGGTTGCGACGCTTGGCCGGCAACCGTCTACCGTCGCCCACTGCCGCAACTCGATTGCCGGTGAGGTCAGCCTCGGTGACGACAACCATTCCGGGAACGTCGCCGTCGCCGTGCAGAACCAGACCGTCGTGCAACGATCCACGCAATACCGAGACCTGACCGCGTGCCGGGACCGCACCTGGCTCAGCCATTGTGGCCGGAACCTCGGCCTCACCGAGTCGTTCGAGGACTCGTTTTGCCGTGCCGGCACCGGCAACAACCACGGCCGCGCGTCCACCCGTGGTCACGTGCGCACGGAGGCTGACGAACAGTTCGGCAAGAAGATCGTCCGACCCACGCACCTGCGGGGCAGGCTGAATCGGGAGTTCGAGTTCTTCACCACTCCCCGATGCCAGCGGGCTGACGGTCCACCACGGACGCCCACCCGCTTCTGCGGATTCGCGCACCTGACGCAGCGACCGGTAGGCAGACGCGCCGAGCCCCGAGTCGCCGCCGGCGAGGATGGAGGTATCGAGGGGTGCCGCGCCGCCGATAGACGCCGCAGTCCACGACGCTTCCAGGAACTCCTGCCCGGTGCGAACCAAATCCGTTGCGCGGGTGCGCACTTTCTCCGGGTCACAGAGCAGAATGTGGGTTCCGGCGGGAAGAACATCGGAAAGTAATTGCAATTCACCAGGTTTCAGCACCGGAAGCAACGCCTCCATGCCCTCCACCGGAATACCCGCCGAGATTTTGTCCAGCATCTCCACCAGCGAGGCGTCGGCCTGGTTCTCTGCGGCAATCGCGGCAGCCCGATCCCGAACGTCGGGGGTCAACAACAATTCACGGCACGGCGGCGCGATGACGAGGTCGACGTCGATATCCGGTAGCGAACGCTGGTCGGCAACGGAGAAGTAGCGCAGCTCCGAAACCTCGTCGCCCCAGAACTCGATGCGAACAGGGTGATCCGCGGTGGGTGAGAAAAGGTCGAGAATGCCGCCCCGCACTGCGAACTCGCCGCGCTTGCCGACCATGTCGACGCGGGTGTACGCCATTTCCACCAGCCGGACCAGAACCGACTCGAAGTCGATCTCGGTGCCGACGCGCAGTGTGATCGGCTCGATCTCACCCAGCCCGGGGGCCATCGGCTGAACCAGAGAGCGCACGGTCGTGACCACAACCCGCAGCGGCGCACCGTACGAGGAATCGTCAGGACGAGCAAGGCGTCGGAGAACCTCGATACGCCGCCCGACGGTATCCGCGCTGGGCGAGAGCCGCTCGTGAGGCAACGTTTCCCACGACGGGAACTGTGCAACCGATCCGCCGATCATCTCGGTGAGTTCGGCCGTCAGATCGTCGGCTTCACGACCTGTTGCGGTCACCAACAGCACTGGCGTTCGCGATGCAAGCGCGGCCGCGATGAACGGCCTCGCCGGTTTCGGCGCAACGATGTCGAGGGTGGCTCTACCGATCGCCTCGGTCACCGAGGCGAAGGCCGCGTCTGCGAGCGCGGCCTCGGCAAGGCCGGCAAGCGAAGTCTGGGCGGCGGGCAAGGCAGTCAACGAATGCGCTCCTCGGCGGTGACGGCGAGCTGCGGACGAACAACCCGAGCGTCACCCACCAGCAGTGGCGTGACGCCGAGTCGATTCTATCCGCGAGCGTGCCCTACCTCCGCGGAACCCGCTTGGTCGACGGTTGCCGAGGTGGATCGGCAACCAACGGCGGGCTGACCGGGGCGCTGGAATGGGAATTGAGTGCTCGAACGCGACCGATCACCATCTTCGCCTGACCGGTGCGACGCAACCTCACCGTCCGCGCACCGCCTGGTGCGAGATGAAACCAGGAATCTTCGGGCTCGAACCCCTGCAGGTCCAGCGACACGTATTGCGCCGTACCTTCCGAGGTGACGTCGACAAACCAGTCGTCGCCGACACTGCGGGCAATGGCGGCGAGGCCGACGGTGCGTTCCAGGGGTCTGGCCGGGCTTCCCAACAGATGCACAACTTCGTCGATAACCACGCCTTCCTCGTTCTCGAGAGTGATGGTGACTGCGTCGTAGTTGCGCGGCCCGAACTTGAAGACGTGCGTGAGATCGGTGAATCGCCCCACTACCTCGTCGACCGTCAGACTCCGTTTCCCGTGGGCGTCGACCTTGACGGGCGCGACCACATCCACCGGGACCACACCAGACCTGTTGTGCGCTCGGATACGGATTTCGGCAACCAACGGGTCACCGGTCTCGTTGATCACGTCGAGCCGGAGTCCGTCCAGACCGTCGTCGGTGACAATAAGGGCCACGGGTTTCGAGTACCGCCGTAGCACGTACCACGGAGCCTTCGGTGTGCCATGCCAGTCGAGGATTCCCCACCCTGGCCCAGGTTCGAGATCCATCAAAGCCAAGGTCAACGCACCGTCACAACCGGAATCTGCTCGACGCCAGTAACCGAGTGCTGCGCCGAAGGCCTCGCAGATCGCCGCACGCCCCAAGTCGAGATAGCGTTCCGGATCGGACCAGCGAACCTCACTCGGATCCTCGCCGAACAACGTTCTGACGTAGTGATCACGAACGTCCTCGAAGTCCCAGGACGACCCGTTGTCCCGTGGCACAGCAGCCTTCCACGACGGGTGGTGGCCGGCTACGGACACAGAGCCGAACTCGTTCTCGACGGCAGTGTTCGACGGCGGAATGGAGAACGCCAGGCACTCGGTTGCGAATCGCACCCGCGCGCTCAACACATCGTCGAGTGGACGCCGGTACCCGCCTATTCCGAAGTAGTGGGCGATACCGGTGCCTACGTGAGTCGCCAATGTTTCACGGTCGGGCGGTGCGGACGGAGACGAAGTGACGTACTCGAGTCCCGGTGCGAGTTCCTCGAGCATCGCAGGCAAGCGGGAATGAATGATCGAGATGTGCTGATCGACCAGACCGAGCATGGTCGGTTGCTGTTCGGTTTCACTTCCTCCGCAGAAAACCGCGAGCGCCGGGTTGCCACCGACCTGTTGCAGGAACGCACGTACCTCGGCGGCAAAGAGTGCAAAGAACTCGTCGGTGTCTGGCGGATCGAGCGTCGCGAGCATCGCGTCCTGCCAGACGAGAATGCCCAACCTCGAGCATTCGTTCCAGAAGTGATCACTCTCGTAGACCATGGTTCCCGGAATACGCAGCATGTTCACGCCGGACGCTGCACAACGCTCGAGCACCGACGTTGTTTGCGCCTCGCCGCGGAAGGAGACGGGATCGGTGGGCACCCACACCGATCCCCGGCAATACACGTCGACCCCATTGACCGATACTCGAAATCCACCGCCGGTTCGATCTACCTCGAGACTACGAAAACCGATGTGCCCCAGGTGGAGCACATCTCTGCCCACGTCGATCGACACAGAGTATCGATGCGGCCGACCGTGCGTATGCGGCCACCAGAGATCCACATCAGGAATTTCGACGACGCCGGATACGACGGCAAGTCCACCGTCTCGCGATGTCACGGTGAGGGAACCACGAACGTTTCCGACGGTCACCGGCACTGCCGTGACAGTGCGGGGCAGACCTGTGAGACGCGCCGAGATCTCGACGGCCCCGGACGTTCCATCGACGGTAGCGTGAAGAGTCCGGGAAACGACGCTTGCCTTGCCGACGTCCAACAATCGAATACCCCGCCACGGCCCCACCGGCACCGGCACACCGGCGAATACGGGTGCACTCCCCAGCAGTGTTGTGCGTATCCATCGCAGGCCCTGCTCACGCACCAACGACGAACGCCATCGGCCACGAGGCCGACGCGTACTCAGAACTGTTGCCAGAGAATGAAAGTGGATCGAGAGTGTGAATTCACGACTCTTGGCCGCCTCACGGGTTACGACTACCTCACCGGGAACGAACATGGACTCAGAAGACAAGACGACAGTGTCATCGACCCAGACGTCCGCGCCCGCCGTCAGCCCCTGGAGGTGGAGCAGCCACGAACCCTCACCGGCCGTGGCAACCCTCGTGACGAACCACCAATCACTGGCGTCGGCAGCCACCCGACGAGCCGCAGCGGAGCCGTCGGCTTCGCGGACCGCCCCGGCCACCGTGCCCGGCACCGTAGCCGGTAGCCATCCCGTCTTTCCCGACAGCTGCGCGGGATTCACGATTTCGCCGGGTTGCGTTGCGATACAGCGCCACTGCGCTTCCTCGAGAAGATCTGTAGCGTATTTCCGCGGCATCACACCAACCTGAGATGTCGCTGGGAATCAACTCCGACAATGGAGGTGATGATGTCCATGGACTGTGTCCAGGACACCGCCATCTCGTCGAGTTGATCACGGGGATCCACGACGCGCCCCCTCGCCGCACGCGCCATCTGAAATTGCACACTCTTGGCGCCCGCAGCGACACTGCGGAACCCCGCCGCCGCCTGCGCTGTACCGGAAAACCCTGACGCATCGAGAAATTCGCTGACATCGCCGGCAAGTTCAGCGCTGGCGCCGCACTGCCTCAGCAACCCGAACGACCACAGATGGAATGCCTCCATGCCGGCTGTGCGGATCCACTCCGAATCCTCGACGACCCTGCGCCCCAGCTCGCGTACCGGATTTCCCGGAGGCCGAACTGCCGCGTTCCGACGAGCTACTTCTGCGATGTTTCCCGCGTTCATCTCGTGAACGGGCGAAAGACGGACCTGCTCGACGTAAGGAACGAAAGGCGGGATGCTCGAACGATCGAGATCGAACACCCCGGAAAAATCGTCGCCCCGAAGCACATAATATCCACTGTTGTGGAAGTACTCGAGTTCTCCCGCTACTCGATCGATCCGGTTGGGGACAATTGTTGTCTTGGTATGCGTCTCATGGTAACTCGTACCCAATGTGTCTGGCAGCCAGTAACCGTCGACCTCCACCGTAGACAGCATTCCTGCCTCGAGGTTGTCCTCGACGTGTATCAGTGGCGCGCGCCAGACGTTCATCTCGGCAACGTCGATCCCGTAGAGCGCAAAGATATCCTCGGCCTTGAACTTGAGGAACGTCCACTGAGCACCGTCGAACCTTGACGCAAACGCACATGCCATGGCGGGAACCGGGTCGAGGCCGAGCGAATGCAGAACCTCGATCCAGAGATCCAGGTAACAGTTGGTCTGCGCCCACACCCGGTCCTCGTGATGCACGGCATGTGGGTTGTAGCGATCGGGGGTGATATCGAGGAGTCTGGCCATCACAAACCCATATGTCCACGGACGCCGCCTGGCCAGGCAGCAATGTCAAGACCGTGTGTTCGCAAGAGAGACAGAGCGATTCGCTCCATTCCGAAACCGACGCAGGAACTGTGTGCAACCTCCCCGTGGGCGGTAGTGATGTCGAATGTCTTGCCGAAGTGATCGAGGTGGTTGTTGGATGACACGATTGCCGTACCCTCGTCGAGATCGCCGTACAACCGAACTGTCAACTCCGTCTTCAGGTTTTCATCGCGTTGGTTGGCCGCCAACATCCGGCCGGCCCTTCCGAAGAACGGATCGTTGGCAATGACCGGCGTGGCATCGAGGCCGAGGTCGCCCAAGATTCCCATTCCGCGTTCGATCCACTTTTTGCGGTGAGCTGCAGCGGCGTCGGCGTCGCCGATCGTCACGAACTCGTGCATGCGGAACGCCTGCATACGGGCTGGATCGATGGCCGGTTCGTGCCGAAAGCAGAATCCGTAGATATCAAGAAGCACTCCGCCTTCGGGCAACTCACCCGTGTACTGAGCGTAGGCGGGGTGGCACGCGGCCGACACCAACATCGTCTCGGTCGGTTCGAGATAGCGATCCCACGATTCACCGTTGGCGCGATCTGCGAGCAACTGTGAGTGATCACGATTGCTTCCGTTGAAAGTATTGATGGCACCGGTCAAGTTGGGGAACGACGCGATGTAATCGGTGCGCTCGAAACTCGTGCGAGGAAACACCGGTGGAAAGCGCAGACGCGTTGCTGCCGATCCGGGACCCGCAGCAACGACCACGCGGTCGATTCCGTCGATGATGTCCTCGAACAACCCGGAACGTCCGTAAAGACCTAGGACATCTGTCTCGATGAGAATTCCCGCACTCAGCAATTCACGCTGAAACTCGGCCCTGGCGAGATCGAGTTCGGAAGGGGTGGAATCGGTCTCGGCGTTCACGAAGTCGGTAGTCACATTGTTCCTTGGTATCCGATGGCCATTTGAGCGGACCCAGCCATGATGCGATCGTTGTTCACCATCACGGCAGCCCCGTGGGCATCACGGAGATGCCTCCCGAGCGAGAACTCACTGTCTTCTCGGTATCCGGAGATACCGCAGATCAACATCGTCTGACCGACAATCTCCACCACAGATCTCGATGTGGCGACCTTCAGGTTGTTCATCGACAGCGAGAACCCGACACTGTCGGTTGTCGTCGCCCCATCCAGTTCGCCGCGAGCGCAGACGGCGCGGTCGTAGCGACTGGCGGATGCGTCAACCAGGTCCGCGAATTGTTGCGCAGTGGAAGCTGTTTCAGCCAGTCGCAGCGCTGCCGGCGACGAGACTCCCGGCTGCTTGCGCGCCGCGGCGCGCACGTACTTACGCGCCTTGTCGAGTGCCGCGTCAGCGATGCCGAGCCACACCGAACTCCACACGACGTGCGACACGGGCAACATGGTGTTGGTGGAAATGTCGGCGTACGGAGTATCGATCATCATGTCCGGCGTGGACGTCGCCCGCAGGATGTACCCGAGGCTGCATGTTCCCCGCAACCCGAATGCGTTCCATTCGGCAGTCTTTTCCAGTGTGAGATCCCCGCTGCGACAGACAACAAGAACCTGATCGTTCGGCTGACTTTCCGGCGAACGTCGGGCGGTGACCAGAATCGCGTCTGCATGCTCGCCGTACGAGATCACCGGCGCGTTCTTGATCAGCAGCAGATGGCCACCGAGATCCTCTACAGCGCAGTAACTTCGGCTGACGTCGCCGCCGATTCCCAACTCCGTTGTTGCCGATGCGAGCAGCAACTGCTTTTCGACGGATTCGACCACGAACGCCCGCAGCGCCTCGGTGTTGCCGTGCTTGACCAGGGAGTAGATCTGCGTCTGATGCATCGCAAAGATCATTCCGCTGGACGCACAGCGTGATCCGATGATCCGCGCGATGGTGGCAACCTCACGCAAGGACAAGCCGTCGCCACCGAGCTCGGCGGGAACGGCGACAGAGAGCAGGCGCTGCTCGCGCATCGCAGCAACCGCCTCGACGGGGAATCGAGAGTCTTCGTCCACCTCGGCCGCCCACACGGCGGCAACTTCGTCTGCGACACGGCGTGCCCGATCGAGGGCAGGCTCGACAATAACGTCGGGATGCGGAATGCTCACGCTTCACCCAGGCCGATCAACGCACTCTCGATCGCCCTGACGCTGGCAAAAGTGCTCTTCCGGAGCAACTCGTCCGGGAATTCGATATCGAACGAATCTTCCAGCGCCAGCATCACATTGACACTCGCATGGGAGGTCAAACCCAACGCGTACAGATCGGCGTCGATGTCGATTGTGCCGACGTCGACTGCAAGCCGACCATGCTCCATGAGCACTTTGCGAATTGCCTGATCACTCATCGGTGACTTAGTCCTTCTGTTTGTTGCGAACCGCCGCGATGCATGGCAATCACCATGGCGATAGCGACGTCGGCCTCATGCGAAATAGACACTTGAAAATCCTGAAGATCCTGCGCCACAGCAAGTTTTGCTGCTTCGCCGAAAAGCTCTACCCCACATCCCCCCCACAGCTCACGCGTAATCTCGATGGAATTCCATGGAATTGCTGTGTCCGCGGGCCGGAGAACCTTGACCACTGCTTCCTTCGCGGCAAAGCGCGCCGCGAGTCGCTGATCCCTGGCAGCCCCGCTGCAGATCTCCAACTCGCGTGCAGTGAACGTCCGCTCGAGGTATCGGCTCCCGAACAGATCGATACTTCGACTGACATCCACGACATTGACGACGTCGCAGCCGATCCGGGGGGCCGCATCGAATGTTGCTGACGAAACAGCCGAAACTGCCGAAGTCCTCGACGGTACAGATTCACCCATCTTCGATACCCCTTTCATCGATGGACCGGGCGACCCCCTACCCCGCCCGGTACACCGACTTCGTCTCGAACAATCGAGCTTCCCTGACCGATCGACAGGTTGCAGCAATTGTTCAGCTACTGGAAGAACATACCGCAACGTCGAGCAGGTCGGCAAGATCGGACCATCGGACATTTAGTTACGGGATAAACATACTCTGAGTTTGTTTCAAAAGCCCAATATAGGCCAATACCACTTCCGCGACACGATTAGATCCACACAAATGGGAGATACATCCCACCAACTGTCCAGGTCACCGACCCGAACGCCATTCGGACCGTCGAAACCGGATTAACTCAGTGGTCACTACTTAGACGCCGAGCAGCAAACTGGCGGAAGTATTCGACCTTCGATTCCGGAACGACGACCGGAAGAATGATGTTCCAGGACGTCTTCATCGACTCAGACAAATCGCGCATTGTTCCCGTAGCCGAAGCTATCAATCGGACACCCGTCACCATTTGCAACAAGAAGCGCGCAATGTCCGAAGAGTCGACGTCGGATTTGAGGTCACCTTCATCGGCAGCTCTGGTGGCGAGTTCCCGGAAAATATCGAGCCAAACGTCGAACGTTGCCGGACCCGATCCACGGTAGTCACCGATTTCGACCAGCAAACGGAACGTGGCACGAACAAGTACGTCATGTGCGGCAGTATCGACTGCCACCGACGAGACACCGATCAGCGATTCCAGTGCTGGTGTTCGGCGGTCCAGCCACAATTCCGACTTGGCGTCGAAACGAGCAGACCCTTCGTCGATTACCGCGCGGGCGAGCTCTTCCTTGGAACCGAAGTGGAAGTACAGCGCCCCTTTGGTCACCTGCGATTCGGCGATGATCTCGCTCAGACTGGCGTTTGCATATCCCAGACGCAGGAAAACCCCCGCTGCACCGCGCAGTACCGAATCACGAGTGGCTTCCGCCCGCTCCTGCCTCACCATCGATCCGGCCTCCAGTCACCACACATCGAACGAATCCTCACCATTACCCGTTCACAGCGTCAAAATGGAAGGCGCTTTGCAACAAAGAACACCCCACGCAAACAAACCACATTTGCCCATCGAACGATCGTGATACAGCCAACACAGCTTAGACTGCGCTCCATACTTCGGCGACAGGCACGCCTGCGTTAACCCTCTAATTGCGGATCGGCCTCGAGATTGGTGAGGCCGTTCCAACACAGATTCACGAGGTGCGCGGCCACAACTTCCTTGGACGGAGTGCGCTCGTCGAGCCACCACGTGGCTGTGGTCGACACCATCCCAACCAGTGCCTGCGCGTACATCGTTGCAAGTCCCGGGTCGAATCCGCGCCGCGAGAAGTCTCCGGCCAACAGGTATCCCACCTGACTGATGGCGTCGTTGAGGAGACTGGAATAGGTGCCGCTCGGCGCCACGACGGACGAATCACGAACCAAGATCCTGAAGCCGTCTGTGTGTTCCTCGACGTATGTGAGCAACGCCAGCGCTACTCGCTCGACTCGAACTCTCGAGCGGTTCTGCGACAACGACGACGTGATCATCTCCAACAGTCGCGACATCTCGCGATCCACGACCACGGCGTACAAGCCCTCTTTACCGCCGAAGTGCTCGTAGACGACAGGCTTCGAGACATTCGCCCGCTGCGCGATTTCCTCGATCGAGGTTGCTTCGTATCCTCGTTCGGCAAAAAGTGCCCTGGCGATCTCGATCAACTGCTGACGACGCTGTGTTCCCGTCATCCGCACCCGAGCTGCCCGTTCAGGTGCGCGATCACTGCCCATCGGATTGGGAACCGTCGCCATCATTGCCTCTCTCCCCACACGGCGGACGGTTGTCACCGCACCGCTCTCGGCAAGCCTATCGGCACTGCTCGACCCGAAAACGGAGGAGCGGTTCGACCTAGACCGGGTCGGCATGCGATTATTCTTGCGCGTAATCCGCCGCAAGGTTCGGAGAGCGTGGCAATCCGCCGTGGTGTAATGGCAGCACCTCTGATTTTGGTTCAGATAGTTCAGGTTCGAGTCCTGGCGGCGGAGCCGGTAGTTGATGATCGACAAGAGGGAGCTCAAACAAGTGCAAACCGCCGTGATCGTTCTCGCAGCGGGTGCAGGCACTCGGATGAAGTCCAAGACCCCCAAGGTGCTCCACACTCTTGCCGGCCGCACCATGCTCGCGCACTCCCTCCACGCTGCCGCGTCGTTGAATCCGACGCATTTGGTGACCGTCGTCGGCCACGATCGCGAACGGGTATCCGAAGCTGTGGCATCCGTCGCCACCGACTTGGATCGCGCGATCACCATCGCCGTGCAGGACGAGCAAAAGGGCACGGGCCACGCGGTCAGTTGTGGACTCGAAGGGCTGCCTGCAGATTTCCGCGGCACGGTACTCGTGACTGCCGCCGACGTCCCGCTCCTGGACGGCACCACCATCGCGGATCTACTCGAGCGCCACATCAGCGCGCCGGCAGCCGCGGTGACAGTCCTGACATCCACGGCGTCCGACCCCACCGGGTACGGCCGGATCCTGCGCACCACCGACGGTGAAGTCAACGCGATCGTCGAAGAAAAAGAAGCGACGGACTCGCAGCGTTCGATCACCGAGGTCAATTCCGGCGTCTACGCATTCGATGTCGAGACGCTTCGCGATGCGTTGTCGTCCCTCGACTCCAACAATGCTCAGCACGAGTTCTATCTCACCGATGTGATCATGATCGCCCGTCGCGCCGGAAAGCGAGTCCGCGCTCAGCACATCGCTGATTCGGTTCTGGTCGCCGGTGCAAACGATCGCGTGCAGCTGTCGACGTTGGCACGTGAGAAGAATCGTCGAATCCTCGAGAAGTGGATGCGGGCGGGCGTCACCGTTGTCGATCCGTCAAGTACGTGGATCGATTGCGACGTCACTCTCGAGCAAGATGTGACGCTGCTTCCCGGCGTGCAGTTGGCCGGCACCACGTCAGTGGGCGAAGACGCTGTGATCGGCCCGGATACGACTCTAACCGATGTCACTGTCGGTGCAAGGGCCGTTGTCGTCCGCTCGCACGCAAGCGAGTCGACAATCGGCGACGACGCCACCGTCGGCCCCTTCGCGTACCTACGTCCGGCCACTTCCCTGGGCGCTCACGGCAAACTCGGTGCGTACGTGGAGACCAAGAACGCCGAGATCGGCGAACACTCGAAGGTTCCGCATCTTACCTACGTCGGCGACGCCACCATCGGCCATCACAGCAACATCGGAGCGTCGAGCGTCTTCGTCAATTACGACGGGGTGACCAAGCGCCGTACTGTGGTGGGGTCGCACGTGCGAACCGGCTCGGACACCATGTTCGTCGCTCCGGTTCACGTCGGGGACGGCGCGTACACCGGCGCCGGCACCGTCTTGCGATTCGACGTTCCGGCTGGGGCTCTTGCGGTCTCGGGCGGTAAGCAACGCAACATCGAGGGTTGGGTCGAGAAAAATCGTCCCGGTACTCCTGCGGCCGATGCAGCAACGGCTTCGGAATCAGAGCGCACAGATCAGCAAGTACAAAAGGATGGCATGAACCAGTGACTGCGAATTGGATCGACAACCAGAAGAACTTGATGTTGTTCTCGGGTCGTGCGCATCCCGAGTTGGCTGAGCAGGTTGCGAAGGAACTCGACATCCGAGTCACCCCGCAGACTGCCCGCGATTTCGCGAACGGTGAGATCTTCGTTCGCTTCGAAGAGTCCGTGCGTGGATCGGATGCGTTTGTGCTGCAGAGCCATCCGGCGCCGCTGAACACGTGGGTGATGGAACAGCTCATCATGATCGACGCCCTCAAGCGTGGATCTGCAAAGCGCATCACCGCGGTGCTGCCGTTCTACCCGTACGCCCGCCAGGACAAGAAGCACCGCGGACGCGAGCCGATCTCCGCTCGCTTGATCGCGGACCTGCTCAAGACCGCAGGCGCCGACCGGATCATCACGGTCGACCTCCACACCGATCAGATTCAGGGTTTCTTCGACGGTCCGGTCGACCACATGCACGCTCAGGGCCAGCTCGCCGAGTACGTGCGCGACAACTACGGCACCGACAACATCTGCGTCGTCTCCCCTGATGCCGGCCGCGTCAAGGTTGCCGAGAAGTGGGCAGATGCCCTCGACGGCGCGCCGCTGGCGTTCGTGCACAAGACGCGTGATCCGCTGGTCCCGAACCAGGTCAAGTCCAACCGCGTCGTCGGTGACGTCAACGGCCTCACCTGCGTGCTGATCGACGACATGATCGACACCGGCGGCACCATCGCCGGCGCCGTCAAGGTACTCAAGGACGCCGGTGCTGTCGACGTCATCATTGCCACCACCCACGGCATCTTCTCGGATCCGGCAGCCGAGCGCCTGGCTGCCTGCGGCGCCAAGGAGGTCATCACGACCAACACGCTGCCGATCCCCGAGTCGAAGCAGTTCCCGACGCTGACGATTCTGTCGATTGCACCTCTGCTCGCACGGACCATCAAGGAAGTTTTCGAGAACGGTTCTGTGACTTCACTGTTCAACGGCAGCGCATAGTCTTTCGCGTTACCGCGGGGCGGGCGCGTATCTGTGACCAGACGGTCACGGGTACGCGCCCTTCGTGTTTCACGGGGACGCTCATCTGTTGAACCAGACCGAGAGGTCTTCACGAAACCATTTGTGCGACACACAAATACCCGAGAATCGGACAATCGGCATGATCTTGGTCACGCCTCCGGAGAGAATCCCAGGTCGACGCCGAGCTGGTGTTCACCTGCCCGCAATCTTCGCCTAATGTGGCTCGTCGTGATCGACGCGCAAACCCTGGAATCTCGTTCGGCATCCCGGCCCGAATCTCATTCACCGAATTCTTCAGCTCCGACGGTCCGGCGGTGGCGCCCAGGATCCTGTGTCTGGTGTGGTGACGACAACTCCGTAGAAATGTTCCGCAACGAACCGCGCTGCGAACGGTGCCGCGAAAACGAAGGCATCATCGACGACGCCAAGCGATTCCTCGGCATGTACGGCCTGCGTCCGCTCGGCGGAACGCTGCAGTCCGACGACGACGAAGAGCGTGAATACCGCGTCACGGCACGCGAAGCTCGCCGCGTCCTCAACGAAATCCGCATGGACGTTCTCCCCGACGCTGCCGCTGTCCGCAAGGCCATCCGCCCGCGCGCGGCCACCGTTGTTGCCGACACCTCACCGGCACGCGCTTCTCGCCCCTCCAGCACGGGCACTGCGACTCGCGTTGCCGCTCCGGTGAAGACGGACACCGTCGACATCAACACGCTGCAGACGCGCGTTCTGGGGCTTCTCGATCAGCTCGGTTCCATCGACGAGCAGATCAAGGTCGCCGAACTTGCCCAGGGTCTGCCTGCTCGTGCTCGCCTGAGCGATCTCAACAAGCAGAAGGCAACCGTGCTCCGCACACTCGCTGCTCTCGAGAAGGCGCGCATCGCCGCCTCCAACTAATTCCACCGCGTCCGTCCTTTCGACCCCGCCTCCTTCCGAGACGGGGTCGTTCTGTATGCGATGCAGGGCGGTAGCCGTGGTGGGAGGTAGCTTTACGAATCGTGAATGACATCACCATCACCTTTGTCGTGCTTGCCGTGGTTGTGGCTCTGTTTGTCATAGGCAGAATTCCGGTCGGCATCATCGCGATCGGAACCGCACTGGCGCTGGCCGCAACCGGGGTGATCTCGGTGGAACAGGCACTGGCCGGATTCGGTGATCCCACAGTCATATTCATCGCCGCACTCTTTGTCGTCAGCGAAGCGCTCGACGCCACAGGAGTCACGACGTGGGCGGGCGAGAAACTTCTGACGAAGGTAGGCGATTCACGCGTTCGGTTGGTGAGCGCAATCATGTTGCTGGTCGCCGCACTGACAGCATTGATCAGTGTGAACGGTGCGGTAGCCGCATTGATCCCGATGGTGGTCGTCCTCGCGGTCCGACTCGGCCGGTCCACATCGCAACTGCTGCTCCCGCTCGCCTTTGCCGCGCATGCCGGTTCGATGCTCACGCTCACCGGCACACCGGTCAACATCATCGTCTCCGACGCCGCCGCCGACGCCGGTGTCGGCGCATTCGGCTTCTTCGACTTCACCTTGATCGGCGCGCCACTGGTTCTCGGAACCATTGCGATCGCAGTCTTTCTCGGTCCTCGCGTGTTGCCCCACCGCGCCGGGACGTCGATGTCACCGGACCTGAGCCGGCACGCCAAAACACTCGCACAGCAATACGCCGTCGCGGGCGGCTGCGATCAATCCGACGCGCCGCTGATCACCAAGGACGACGGTGTTGTCGAGGTGATCGTTCCGCCTCGTTCGGAGATCATCGGCGACAAGGTTTTCCCCGGCATGGTTACCGACAGTGGCGATCTGGTGGTTCTGGCCGCAGCGCGAGCCGGCGAGCCCTGTGGGCCTGGCGGTATCAGGCTCGCTGCCGGCGACACACTCTTGCTGCAGGGCAGTTGGGACGACCTGGACACTCACACGTCCGTGGACCCGAACGTCCTTGTTGTCGACCCGCCTGCCTTGATCCGAAAGCAGGCCGCGCCGCTCGGAACCCGCGCGATCATGTCCCTGGTCGTTGTCGCCGCCATGGTGATCATGCTGACGTTCGGATTGTTCCCGTCCGCCGTCGCGGGTCTTCTTGCCGCCTGCGCGATGGTCCTGCTGCGCGTGATCAGCGTCGAACAGGCCCACCGCTCGATCTCGTGGACCACCCTCATCCTGGTCGGTGGAATGATCCCGCTTTCCACGGCAATTCAACAGACCGGCGCTGCCGAGAAACTCGCCCACGGTTTTGTCGACGTCATCGGCGGCGCCAGCCCGTACGTCGTTGTTGCCGGGCTGTTCCTCGTCACCGCAACGCTCGGCCAGCTCATCAGCAACACCGCGACGGCATTGATCATCACGCCGATCGCAATTTCCGTCGCCTCCGAGCTGAACATCTCGGTGGTGCCGCTCCTGATGACCGTGACCGTCGCGGCCGCCGCGTCGTTCCTGACTCCCGTCGCAACCCCCGCCAACATGATGGTTATGGGCCCTGGCGGCTACAAGTTCGGCGACTACTGGAAGCTCGGACTCCCGATGCTCGTGTGGTTCCTCGTGGTTGCGACGGTTCTGATTCCGCTGATCTGGAGCTTCTGACACCTATTACGGCTGGTAATTCGGCTACGGAGACGGCGTCACGAGCAGCACCCGGTCGTTCTCGCCGTTGTCCGTGGTGACAAGAAGAGATCCGTTGGCCGTTGGCGTGACCGAACGCAGGCGTCCGTACTGGTCTTCCAACCCGTACGTCTGGGCGTCGACGCTGCGGCCGTCGTCGCTCAGTCGCACGAAGATCAGTTTCTTGCTCTTGAGTCCGCCGATGACGACGCTGCCGTCCCACGAACCCCATTGCGGGCCCGAGGTAAATGCCGCGCTCGCAGTTGCCAGGGTCGAGTTACCCGAACTCCATACCGCTTCGATCGCGCCCGGCACGCGGGACGGATCGGTCATCGGCACCGACTCGTCGTATGTTCCGGGCAACCGGTCCGGTCGGTAGCCGTAGTTTCCGCCGGAGGTGAGTAGATTCAGCTCGTCGTCGACGCTGGTGCCCTGCTCCACCGAATAGAGCCTGCCGGTTCCGGGTTGAACGGCCAATCCCTGAACGTTCCGGTGGCCGAGTGTGTACACGGGACTCGACGGGTTGGGGTTGCCCGCCGCCGGCGTGCCGTCCGCGTTGACGTGCAAGACCTTGCCGCCCAGCGAGTTCGGATCCTGCGGAACACTGGGCGTCGCGCTGTCACCCGTGCCGATAAACAGCGTTCCGTCTCCGGATGCAAGTATTCGGCAACCTCCGTGTCGCCCCGTCGAGACCGGGAGGCCGGACACCACGGTTCCGGTTCGCGTGAGTGCAGTCCATCCGGCGTCGACCGTCCACGAGATCACTCGAATATCCGTTACTCCCCCAGCGCTGAATCCCTGGCAGGTGTACAGGGTACGGGACTGAGCGAAGTCGCGGGCAAGCGCGATTCCCATGAGTCCGGTCTCGGACCGAGCGTAGAGATCCGAAAGGTCTGCAGTGACGGGGCCGGTCGTGTTGTCGCTGCGGCGAACGACAAAACCTCCGGACCGTTGCCCGGTGAGAACCGTTCCGTCGGGCGCCTGCACAACATCCCAGGGATGGTCCAGTCCGTCGAGGAGGGTGGTCACCACGAGTTCCGGCAACGTGTCCTCGGTGGGGACTTCCGAACTGCTGCCAACAGATTCGAGGTTCCCGGGCGGCGGAGCCGTCTGAGCGGAGCATTGTGCCAACGGGATCGTGAGCATCACGATTGTCGCTGCAATCAGGACAGCGCGCCCGGATACGAGTGCACCCAAGTCAGGCTCGCTCCGCACACAACAACGCGAACCGCTGATCGGCGTCGGTCCACACTTTCTGTAACCGAAAGCCCGCAGCCTCCAACTCGGCAGTGATCCCGTCGACGGTGAATTTCGCGGAGATTTCCGTGCGCAATTGCTCGCCCGCAGCGAAGGTGATGTCCAGATCCAAGTCTTCGATTCGCACCGAAAGATCGCGGAGTGCTTCCAACCGCATCTCGATCCACTGGTTCTCGGCATCCCAGAGTGCGACGTGCCTGAACGCTTCCAGCGGGAAGTTCGCGCCGAGTTGCTTGTTCAACACGCTGAGCACGTTGAGGTTGAACTGCGCCGTTACTCCCGCGCTGTCGTCGTATGCGGGAACCAGCACGGCCGGATCGGTCACCAACCCCACGCCGAGGATCAAGCTCTCACTCTGGCCGAGGACCTCGGCGACACCGGCGAGGAACTCTGCGCGCTCGCCCGGAATCAGATTCCCCAGCGTGCCGCCCAAAAACGCGACCGCTCGCCTGCCGCCGCTGGGAAGATGATGCAGCGAACCGGTGAAGTCGCTGACCACTCCGATGACGTCGATACCCGGAAACTCCGCGCTGATCGCCTTGGCCGCACCTTCCAACGCAGTCACCGAAACATCTTGCGGGACATAGGTATGCAGTGAATCAGACATCGCTTCCAGCAGGAGGCGCGTCTTCTCCGAGGAACCGGAACCCAACTCGATCAGCATCTTCGGTGTAGTCAACGATGCGATCTCGCCGGCGCACTCGGCCAGCAAAGCGCGTTCCGTGCGGGTGGGGTAATACTCGGGCAGCTCGGTGATCTGCTCGAAGAGTTCACTGCCTCGGGCGTCATAGAACCACACCGGCGCAAGCCACTTCGCCTGCGCGGTCAGGCCGGAGCGAGCGTCGGACCGTAGTTGCTCGACAAGGTCGTCCGGAGTCAGAAAGATCTCGAGAATCGGGGTGCTCATCGTTCTCCCATCGGGATCGGGGTGATGATCAAATGCCCGGGGCGGGCGCAGACGAGGTGCCTGTCAGGAACTTGTTCCCACTGGGGTGAATCATCGAGGGGTTCGGACGCGACCAGTGCTTGCAACTCGTCGACGAGAACGTACAACGTATGGCCCCAGGTGCTGGCCCACAGTTCGTTCCCGTCGCCGAGCAGGAAATTCAGACGCGAACCTGGCGCCACTGCTTCGACGTCGTGAATGACGGTGGTCAAGGCGGCTTCCACCGGCGTGCCCGTCAACGAAGATGCGTCCTGCAAGCGATGACGCAACAGGGCCCACAGCAGTGCCGAATCTGTTGGCGCCGACATGGTCAGCAGCGCGGCAGTCGGAACCTCCTGTGCAAGAGTGGCAACCGAACCCGGCCACCCGGTGAGGACTCCGTTGTGACTGAATGCGTAGGTAGTGTCGACAAAGGGTGCGCACGCGCCGACTTCGACGGCCATTCCCTCGGTCGCGGACCGCACCGCGGCCAGAACCGATCCGCTGCGGATATGTGAAAGCGTTTCCTCGACAGTGGGATCCGACCAGATCGGGGCACTACTTCGATACCGCCCCAACTGCCCGGCCGTCCACCAACTTACGCCGAAGCCATCGGCGTTGATGACTCCACCCTTGCGCATCTCACGGGGCGCCCACGACTGCTTCACCAGCGAATGGGTTCCGCCCTGCAGGAGATCTCGGACAGAGCGCGGCGGTCCGAGGTAGCCGAGATGTCGGCACATGTCAGACGTGCCCGGACAGTGTTCTGGCGCAGCGAAATCCGGAGAATATCTGACGCCGGATCGGATGATCCCAATTGCGGAAGGTGCCACGGCACGCAACGCTGTCGGTTCCGAACGAACCACCGCGCAGCATCTTGTAATCACCGCCGAAGAACACCTCGGAGTACTCACGGTAGGGAAACGCGTGAAACCCCGGGTACGGATGGAAACCGGAAGACGTCCATTCCCACACGTCCCCGATCAACTGCTGCACGCCGTACGCCGACGCGCCGTCGGGATATGCCCCCGCATCAGCCGGAGACAGATGCCGTTGGCCGAGATTGGCGCGAGTCTCGTTCGGTGCGTCATCGCCCCACGGGAATCGGCGGGACCGCCCGGATTCGGGATCCCACCGTGCCGCTTTCTCCCATTCGGCTTCAGTGGGAAGTCGCTTGCCGGCCCAGGTTGCATAGGCTTCGGCTTCGAAGTAGCTGACATGCACCACCGGGCGGCGAATCGCTACCGGTTTGTCGGTGCCGAAAGACCGCTGCCACCACGTTGATCCGTCGCGTTCCCAGAACAAGGGCGCAGTGAGCTTGGCATCGATGCGATGACGCCACCCGACCCGCGACCACAGTTCGGGCCGGGAATACCCGCCGTCGTCGATGAATTCGATGAACTCACCGTTGGTAACCGGGAATCGGTCGATGGCATAGGGGCCCAGATACACCTGGTGAGCGGTTCTCTCGTTGTCGAGTGCCCACGGTTCGTCATCGGTACCCATCACAAACGGCCCGGCGGGAACGACCACCTCGTCATGAAGGGGCTTGCGCCGCACAGCGGGAGCTGGTGTGGCCACGAGTGCCGCAGGGCCGGAACGCAATTGGTGTGTCGCGAGCATACTTTCGGCGTGTTGCTGTTCGTGCTGGGCGATCATGCCGAACGCAAACCCGCTGCGTTCGAGTGGTTTTCCGTCGAAGTTGCTGTCAGCCAGGACGTCCAACACCTTGCCTCGAACCGTACGTATGTATTGACGCGATTCGGCCGGGTCCAACAGTGGAAGCTCAGGCCGCGTGGGCCGCGAGTGTTTGAACGCGTCGTACATGTCGTCGATATCGCGCCTGACCGGTTCTCGCCCGCCCACATCGCGTACCAGCCACAGTTCCTCCTGGTTGCCGATATGGGCAAGATCCCACACCAGCGGACTCATGAGCGGCGAGTGCTGGGCGATCAACTCGGTGTCGTCGACACAATCGGTGAGCAGCAGCGAACGCGCTCGTGCCCGATCCAGGACGGTCTCGACCGCCTCCTTGGTGACCTCTGCCGACATCAGGTTCCCTCGACCGGTGCCAGGCCCCGACAACACCGCTCGGCCGCACGATCGAGGAGACGAACAAACTCGGGATCAGGCGCATACGACGCTGCGAGCGACATCAGAGATGTTGCTGCCGAACGTAATTCGACGTCCACCAGCCCGTATTCCGCGGCATCACGCCAGCGGCCCGCCGTCGATGCCGCGGCATCGCTTGCTTCCTGCATCACTGCAGGCCCGGACAGCAGCGCATCGATCGCGGCTATCGGCACGCGCCACAGATCGCCGGGTTGAGCGTCGATGTACCTCACCTCCAGATGTCCTGCCGCACGGACCGGCGGAAACATCGTGGACAGGTGGTAGTCCAGATCCTCGGACGTGGGCGCACGACCTATGTCGGATCCGAGTGCCCCGTCGATCCAGTCGCCAAACGTGGCGCCCCGCGGCGCAGTCCAGTCTTCGGAACTGTTCCGGACACACATCAGCGGGACGTTCAAGGCCCACTGCGCATAATCGGCGGCATCGACGACGGGCATAGTGCGCCTGGCATCAAGTTCGAGCCACGTCCGCATCCGTTGCGACGCCCACTCACCTCGCGGAATCCCTTCCAGCTGTGGCGAACACGCAAATGCGGCGATCAGAGCCGGTCCGATGTCGCCGAGGAGTCGCCACCGCCGCGCTATAGCTTCTTGGCTGCCACCCGCATCGACGCTCACCTGCACGGCGGCGGTGTTGCACATCATGAGGGTTCCGTACGGCCCGATAGAGGCAAACTGATGTTCCATGGCGCAGTATCGGGGCAGTCGCAGCAAGCGGTGTGGTTCACGCAGCTCATCCGCCGAACCGTCGTACATCTCGATGGACTGATCGTGCAGAAGCGCACTCAACACGCGGTGGTCTTCACCCAGGTAGTCGCATACTTCGCGGGCTGACGTGCGCGGCGCCGAGGAGAGTTCGATCTGACCGCCCGGTTCGACGGTCACATAACTTCCGCCCGGAAGTGGGGCGCCAGGAGATTCCGGGTCGATGCTGGTGGGCGTATGTTTCCCCAGCGCGTGGGCCAGCGCTTCGAGCGACGGACGGCCACCACCGGCATCCCTGGTCAGCCATTCGACCTCGGTCCCGATGAGTCGCGGCGGGCCCTGTTTGAAGCACACCCCACCGATGTATGCCTCGGCGGCGGGACGTGAGTCCAGCGTCGTTTCCAGTACTGCGGTTGCCATTCGACTTCCCCTTTGGGTATGTCTAGCGGTTCGCGGGCTCTAGCGGTTGTACCGACGATAGAGCCCGCACACACCGATTGCACCCTTTGCCGTGTTACGTGTCGCCAAATTTTTTCAGTCGTATCCACCGGTACCCACAACCCAGAAGAACAACACCTGTCCCCGCCGCAACTGCCGAAGTAGGCAGCGTGAACGCCAGGACCGCACATCCCAGCGCTCCGACAACCTGAAGCCAGCGCGGGAACATCCGATCCGCGCCGCCTTGGGTATACGCACTGACATTTGCCACTAGGTAGTACACCAGCACCCCGAACGACGAAAACCCGATCACACCACGCAGATCGACCATCGAGACCAGTGCGATCACGATCGCTCCGACAGCCAGTTCAGCGTGATGTGGCACAGAAAATTTGGGGTGAATCGCTGCGAAAGTCGGGGGCAGATCCCGTTCCCGGCCCATCGCCATCGCGGTTCTGCTCACTCCCGCGATCAGCGCCAACAGCGCACCAGCGGATGCGGCGGCGGCGCCGACGACCACAATCGGTTCAGCCCACCCCCACCCGGAAAGCGCGACGGCATCCGCGAGCGGACGGGTCGACTCCGCAAGTCTCTCCTGCCCCAGAGTAACCAGAAGAACCACCGCTACCAGTGCATAGATGACTACCGCAGCTCCCAGTGCTATCAGGATTGCGCGTGGAATTGTGCGCCGAGGATCCCGGACTTCCTCCCCCAGAGTCGCGATGCGGGCGTACCCGGCAAAGGCGAAGAACAGTAACCCCGCCGATTGCAGAACCCCGTACCAGGAGCCGAAGACAACGTCAGGCATCGCACGATGAGCACCCGGCCCCCACAGCGATACACACAAACCCACGCCGATTGCCGTCACGGACATCGCGACGATCACTCGCGCCATCTGCGCGGTCCTGGTGACACCGCGATAGTTCACCGCGACCAGCAGCACCACCAGCGCCACGGCGACGGGCTTCCGATACGGTTCGGGTACAACGTAAGTCGCGAAGGTCAACGCCATCGCCCCGCAGCTCGCGATCTTTCCGATCACAAACGACCACCCCGCAATGAACCCCCACCACGGCCCGAGTTGCTCACGTCCGTAGACGTACGTCCCGCCTGAGGTCGGATAACGCGCGGCCAGTTGCGCCGACGACGTGGCATTGCAGTACGCCACGAATGCCGCGATCGCCAGACCGAACAACAATCCCGTGCCGGCCGCTGCCGCTGCCGGCGCGAACACCACGAACACTCCGGCACCGATCATCGCGGCAAGGCCGATCACCACGGCGTCGAACGTCCCCAGGGTGCGGTCCATCGGTATAGCTTCGTTCACAGAGCCTTTGAACCACACCGAAGTGAACGGATGGTGCCATGTTCGATCTCACCTCGATCCGCCGCGACACCCCTGGGTGCCTCGACAAGGCGTTCCTCGACAGCGCCGGATCCTCGCTACCGCCCGAACCGGTATTGACGGCGATGATCGAGCATCTGCGTCTGGAAGCCGACGTCGGCGGCTACGTCGCCGCAGATCGCCGCAGCGATGCCCTGGCTGC
Organism: Rhodococcus sp. IEGM 1366; assembly: GCF_033142425.1. Taxonomy (NCBI): domain Bacteria; kingdom Bacillati; phylum Actinomycetota; class Actinomycetes; order Mycobacteriales; family Nocardiaceae; genus Rhodococcus; species Rhodococcus sp. IEGM 1366. The sequence goes on along the minus strand of NZ_JAWLRZ010000006.1, from coordinate 344,260 downwards.
GGTTCCACACTCACTGGCCCGGGTGATCGGCGCCCAGCCTTCGGATATCGCCTTGACCGACAGCGCAACCCGCGCCTGGAACGACTTTTTTGCAGCCGTGCCCTTGAGCCCGGGCGACCGCGTCCTGATCTGCGGTGTCGAGTACGCCAGCAACGCCATCGCCGCGCTGGGGCGGGCGCGGTCGACCGGCGCGAAGGTCGAGGTGATTCCGAGCGATTCCGACGGCCGGATCGACCTCGACGCACTCGAAGCGATGCTCGACGACCGTGTCCGCGTCATCTCGGTTGTCCACGCCCCCACGAACAGCGGCCTGGTCAACCCGGTCCGTGAGGTTGTCGAACTGGCCGCGCGCCACGGCGCACTGGTTCTTCTCGACGCGTGCCAATCGGTCGGTCAACTTCCCATCGACGTGGCTGCCCTCGGCGTCGACGCGTTGAGCGCCACGGGCCGCAAGTGGCTTCGGGGCCCACGGGGAACGGGGTTTCTCTACGTGCGTCCCGGACTGGCGACCGCGCTCGAACCTGCCGCGATGGACCTGCACGGAGCGGACTGGACCCACCCCGATTCCTATGTGCCCGCGCCGGATGCCACACGATTCGAACTGTGGGAAACCAGTGTCGCGGCTCGCCTCGGACTCGGCGCCGCGGCGGACTACCTCTTGGCGCTGGGGACGGAAACCGTTGCGCAGCAGATCGAATCGAGGGCGAACTATCTTCGGGCGGGCCTGGGCGCGCTGTCCGGTGTCACAGTCCAGGATCGTGGACCCATCCTCAGCGGCATCGTCTCGTTCACCTTGGACGCGGTTCCGGCCGCCGAAGTCCGCAGTCGACTTGCGATGCAGAGCATCACTGTGACGGTGAGCAGCCGCGGATCGACACTCCTCGACATGACAGCGCGCGGGCTCGACGCCGTCGTCAGAGCGTCCCCGCACTGTTTTGTCGACGAGAATGATCTGGACAGTTTTCTCGGCGCGGTACGGGATTTGAGCGTCTCCCGATGACCGGGATCACAGCGGGCAGGAGACGAGCGGAGCTGCAAATCTTGACTCTCACCTGATCAGTTCATTTTTTGCGAGAGGACGCCGCCCATGGCCGACGCCACAATTTCCCCGATTTCCGTTTCCGACATCTCTAGCTGGGACTTCGAAGCCGACGTGGTTGTCGCGGGCTACGGAATCGCCGGAGTCACCGCGGCAATCGAGGCTGCCCGCGCGGGCGCCGACGTGCTCGTGCTCGAGCGAACCGGCGGTTGGGGCGGTGCCGCGTCACTGGCCGGCGGCTTCATCTACCTGGGCGGCGGCACTGCGCTGCAGAAGGCATGCGGATTCGACGACACCGTCGACAACATGAAGACATTCATGAAAGCCGCACTCGGCCCGGGAACCGACGACGCCAAGATCGATGCCTACTGCGAAGGCAGCGTCGATCACTACAACTGGCTCGTCGACGCCGGCGTTCCGTTCAAGGAGTCGTTCTGGGGTCAGCCCGGCTGGGAACCGCCCTTCGACGACGGCCTCATGTACTCCGGCGGTGAGAACGCCGCGCCGTTCAACACGCTGGTCGACCCCGCGCCCCGTGGACACGTTCCGCAGATGTCCGAGAAGAAGACCGGCGAGCAGGGCGGCGGTTACATGCTGATGAAGCCGCTCGTCGAGACGGCCGAAAAGCTCGGCGTCCGAGCAGAATACGATTTGCGCGTCCAGACTCTGGTGGTCGACGGCCCCCGCGTGGTCGGCGTTGTCGCCAAGCGTTACGGCAAGGATGTCGCGATCCGCGCCAACAAGGGTGTTGTGCTGGCGATGGGCAGCTTTGCCTACAACAACGAGATGGTGCGCTCCAACGCGCCGCGTATCTTCGGCCATCCGGCCGCTTCCATCGAGGCGCACGACGGTCGCGCGATCCAGATCGGCCAGGCACTCGGCGCCGACACCGCACATATGGACGCCACCGAGGTTGCGTTCTTCTGCGACCCGCAGTTGATGGTGCGCGGCATTCTCGTCAACGGCCGTGGTCAGCGATACATCCCCGAGGACACCTACCCGGGCCACATCGGCCAGGCAACGCTGTTCCAGCAGGACAATCAGGCTTTCCTCATCATCGACGAAGCCGCATACGAGGAAGGCATCGCCGCCGAATCGTCCAGTGCGCAGTTGCGAGCGCAGCCGACCTGGGTAGCGGAAACGGTCGAGGAACTCGAAGCCGAAATGGGGCTTCCCGCCGGCTCGCTGCAATCCACTGTCGATCTCTACAACCGTCACGCCGAGTCGAACTCCGACCCGGTGCTTGGCAAGAAGCCCGAGTGGGTCAAGCCGATCGTCGGCCCGTTCGCCGCGATCGACCTGCGCGGTCGCACCGGCGGCTTCACACTCGGCGGGTTGAAGACAACCGTCGATTCCGAAGTTCTGCACGTCTCCGGCGAGCCGATCCCCGGACTGTTCGCTGCGGGCCGCTGCACGTCCGGTGTCTGCGCGGGCGGCTACGCCAGCGGAACCAGCCTCGGCGACGGCAGCTTCTTCGGGCGTCGCGCCGGAATCAGCGCGGCCCGCTCCTGATGCAGCAGTGAACTGAACACAGCGGGAACTACCGGAACTCGTGCGGCGATTCGCGGCGACGCGCGAGTTCCGGTACTGTATGGAACGTTGTCTCGGCGAGGGTGAATCGCAGCTGCTCCACTAACTGCAGGTTTTCCGTGATCGACGCGGCTACGGCTCAGCTCGAGCGTTTCGCTCCTGGCCGTGTGCGCGCCTGTCCTCGTCGCCGACAGAACCACACGTCAGTAAACCGAGCACGAACCCCGTGAGTTGTAGGAGCCGTTTCATCATGTCTGAAGAGAACAACCTCGTCGCTGTCGTCCGCACCGAATTCGGCAAGGGCGCAGCTCGCCGCGCACGCCGCGACGGCCTGGTCCCCACGGTTCTGTACGGCCACGGTGAAGACCCCAAGCACCTCAACGTCGTCGCTCGCGACTTCGCTTCCATCCTCCGCGCACACGGCACCAACGCTGTGCTGACGCTCGACATCGACGGCACGGAGCAGGTTGCACTGACCAAGTCGGTCGTCGTGCACCCCATCCGCAACTACATCGAGCACGCTGACCTCCTCGTCATCAAGAAGGGCGAGAAGGTCACGATCGACGTTCCCGTCGTCGTCACCGGTGACGCAGCTGCAGGCACCATGGTCGCGCAGGATGCCGCCACCATCTCCCTCGAAGCTGACGCGCTGCACATCCCCGAGCAGATCGAGGTTTCGGTCGAGGGCCTCGAAGCCGGCACCCAGATCCTGGCAAGCCAGCTCGAACTCCCCAAGGGCTCGACCCTGCAGGCAGATGCAGACGTGCTGATCGTCAACGTCACCGCAGCAGCTACCGAAGCTTCGGAAGAAGCAGCAGCGGCAGCGGCAGCAACCGAAGAGGCCTGATCCTCGCGTTCTCCTCGAGAACACAGCTTGTGCGCGGCGCGTCATTCCGAGTTTCGGAGTGACGCGCCGTTTGCGCGTCCACTCCCCTGTCGGTAAAGGAAATCTCCGATGAGCACAGATACAGCCTTGGTGATCGGACTCGGTAACCCCGGCCCGCAGTACGAAAAGACCCGGCACAACATCGGGTTCATGGTTGCCGGCACCCTGGCGGGCCGGATGGGCGGAAAGTTCAACGCGCACAAGAAGAGTGGGGCCGAGATCGTCGAAGGGCGCTTGGCCGGCCGACGCGTGATCCTCGGCAAGCCGCGCTCGTACATGAACCTCTCCGGTGGTGCCGTGGCCGGCCTGGCCCGGTTCTTCTCGGTTGACCCGTCGAACATCATCGTCGTTCACGACGAGCTGGATCTCGACTTCGGAACCATCCGCCTCAAGCTGGGCGGCGGCGAGGGCGGCCACAACGGTTTGCGCTCCATCTCGAGTTCACTCTCCACCAAGGACTACCTGCGTACGCGCGTCGGCATCGGCCGCCCGCCCGGCCGGATGGACCCGGCCGACTACGTACTCAAGCCGTTCTCCGCAGCCGAGCGCAAAGAACTCGATCTGGTCTGCGAAGAAGCCGCAGACGCAGTGGAGTTACTCCTCGAACTTGGACTCGAAGCAGCGCAGAATCGCCTGCACTGACCTTCACTTTCCGATCAGGGCGGCGGAGTTGGACCGTCGCAGTTTTCCCGACGACGTTTTCGGGATACTGCCGGGCCCCAGAACCGCGACGGCGCGTGGCCGCAGACCCACTTCGGAGAACACCGCCCGGATCACATCGTGCTCGATACGGGAAACTTCCTCGGGGTCCTCGAACGCGTTGGTCTCGACGGCAACTGCAAAGCTCTCTCGCTTCCGTCCGGCGTCGAGCCGAACAGCCACCGCATTTCCGGGTCGCACCCCGACCACCGTCGCGGCTGCCCGCTCGATATCGGTGGGATAGACATTGCGGCCGCCCATGATGATGACGTCCTTGACCCTCCCACACACCACGACGAGGCCCTCTTCGGTGAGGTAGCCGACGTCGCCGGTGTTGAACCAGCCGTCGGCGCCATGCGCGGATCGGCGACCTTCGGTGGTGATGTACCCGTGTGTGACGGCCTTGCCTCGAACCTCGATGATTCCGACGCCTCGAGCCGGCAGCACCTCCCCATCTCCGTCGACGACGCGGCCCTCCAAGTCCGGAACAAGTCTCCCCAGAGTCGCGAGAGCCCGCGCGTTGGGCCGGTTCGAAGGAACCGCCCGCGACATCGCATCGAGAAAATCGGGATCCACATAGTCGACGATCGCCCCTTGACCCGGGTCTGGGATGGACACCGCCAGAGTTGTCTCGGCCATGCCGTAGGCCGGTGCGAGCGCCGTCGGGTTCAATCCGAACCGTGCCCCGGCCTTGGTGAGGGCGTCCAAGGTGTCGGGGTCGACGGGTTCTGCCCCGTTCCACATGTAGCGGACCGTGGAGAGATCCACAGCGCCGTCCTCCGCTTGCGCCAGCCGTCGAGCAAGAAGCGAGTACGCGAAATTCGGTGCGGCCGTGACCGTTCCACCGTACTTTCCCATCAGTTCCGCCCACAGGATCGGGCTGCGGAGAAAGTCCAACGGCGTGATGCTGACGACCTCGGCCCCTAATTGCATGGGAACACTGAGGAATCCGACCATCCCCATGTCGTGGAAGAGCGGGAGCCAACTCACCATGACGTCCTCGTCGATCGAGAACTTGATGCGATTGACCATCGCGTACGCGTTGACGTGAAAGTTCTCGTGCGTGATCTGCACAGCTTTCGGCGAACCGGTCGAGCCTGACGTCAACTGCTGCAGAGCGATATCCGATTCCGCGGTGTCGACCGGATCGATCGCCCGACCCGTTCGCAGTTCGTCGATCGTAACCACCGTGATGCCGCTGGCTTCGAGGAGTGGTTTTGCCGCGTCGAACGGGCTCCCGACAATGACCGCCCGCGCGGCGATCATGTCGATCACCTTCTGGGTGTCCTGCGCCCACACCGCCAGATCGGTTCGCGGTGTCGGCTGGTGCAGCATGGTCACGGAAGCGCCGCGCATCCAACTCGCCTGACAGGCCGGCGCGATGTCCACCGGTTGACCGGCCAGGATTCCGACCGCGACCCCGTGATCGATCCCGGCGTCGGCCAATCCACCCGCCATCCGGCGCGCTTGCCGATGAATGTCGCTCCAGGTCTGTCGCAACGGGCTATCCGGTTCGCCCGTCACCATGCCGTGATCGCTGACAGCGGCACTCTTGTACATCTCGTCGGTGAATTTGCTCAATGCTGCTCCTCAGAACGCCTGAATACAGTGCCGAACCCGTCATGTGATCCAGCGCACACCTATCTGGATAATCAGACAAAGTTCGCCGAGTGTTACCGCAAATTCGTGGGCGAGTATCCTTTCTCTGTTGTGCGTCCGCACCCGTGCTTCATCGCGCTACGCCCACTACTCCCACTGCGAGAGGTTCTTCGTTGACTACCCCGTCCGACTCGACTGTCCCCACCGACTCGACTGTCCAGTCCGACACCGGTGCCACATCCGCTCCGGTCAGCACGAAGGGCCTCGCGGCCGAAGCTGCACGTCGTCGCACCTTTGCCGTCATCTCACACCCCGACGCCGGTAAGTCGACGCTCACCGAAGCGTTGGCCCTGCACGCAAAAAAGATCTCCGAAGCCGGCGCGGTCCACGGCAAGGCCGGACGCAAGTCGACGGTCTCGGACTGGATGGAAATGGAGAAAGCCCGCGGCATCTCCGTCAGTTCCACCGCGCTGCAGTTCAACTACCACTCGTCCGAGACCCCCGACGATCAGATCAACGTCATCAATCTCGTCGACACCCCCGGCCACTCCGACTTCTCCGAGGACACGTACCGCGTCCTGACTGCCGTCGACGCGGCTGTCATGCTCATCGACGCCGCCAAGGGCCTCGAACCGCAGACGCTCAAGCTGTTCCAGGTGTGTCGTCACCGCGGCATCCCCGTCATCACGGTCATCAACAAGTGGGACCGTCCCGGCCAGACCCCGCTCGAATTGCTGGACGAGATCAGTGAGCGCATCGGCCTCACACCTACTCCCCTGTACTGGCCCGTCGGCATCGCCGGAGACTTCCGCGGCCTGCTGCGACGCGGCGAGGACGGCGAAGCTCGCGAATACGTCCGGTTCACCCGCACCGCCGGTGGCGCAAAAATCGCTCCCGAAGAAATCATGGACGCCGACGCCGCCCTCGCCAAGGAAGGCTCCGAGTGGGAAACCGCGGCTGAGGAGAGTGAACTGCTCTCGGCTACCGGCCAGGACCACGATCAGGAAATGTTCCTTGCCGGGCAGACGTCCCCGGTGATCTTCGCGTCCGCCATGCTCAACTTCGGTGTCCGCCAGATCCTCGACACCCTGGTCGAGTTGGCGCCGCCGCCGCGTGCCCGCGACGACATCAACGGCAAGCCGCGCGAGGTCACCGATCCGTTCAGTGCAGTGATCTTCAAGGTTCAGGCCGGCATGGACACCGCGCACCGTGACCGCTTGGCGTTCATGCGCATCGTCTCGGGCGTCTTCGAGCGCGGAATGGTTGTCACGCACGCCCAAACCGGCAAGCCCTTCACGACCAAGTACGCGCAGACGGTATTCGGCCGTGAACGTTCCACCGTCGAATCCGCGTTCCCCGGCGACGTCGTCGGCCTGGTCAACGCCACCGCACTCGCACCCGGCCACACGCTGTACACCGAAAAGAAGACCGAGTTCCCGCCGATCCCGTCCTTCGCGCCGGAACACTTCTCGATCCTGCGTGCCGAGAGCGCCGGAAAGTACAAGCAGTTCCGCCGTGCCGTCGACCAACTCGATTCCGAGGGCGTCGTGCAGATTCTCCGCAACGACATCCGTGGCGACGCGTCGCCCGTCATGGCGGCTGTCGGCCCCATGCAGTTCGAGGTCGTCGCTGCTCGGATGAAGGCGGAATTCAACGTCGAAGCCAAGATGGAACCGCTCGGCTACGCACTGGCACGACGCACCGACGCCGCATCCGAGGTCGAGCTGAACCGTCAGCGCGGCGTAGAGGTCTTCACGCGCTCGGACGGTGTCCTGCTCGCCTTGGTCAGCGACAAGTGGCGCCTGCAGTACATCCAGAAGGAACTCCCCGATCTGACGCTCGAACCACTCGTCGCCGCTGCAGACTGATGAGCCTGATCGAGGCGCTGTTCGACGCCGAACTTCACATCGGCAGCGCCACGATCTTGTGGCGGGAGATCATCGGGAACACCTTCGGCATCGGCTCGGCAATTGCCGGGGCCCGGCGTTCAGTGTGGGCATGGCCTGTCGGTATCGCCGGAAATGCCTTGCTGTTCACCGTGTTCATGGGTGCGCTGTTCCATACGCCGCAGGAACTCAATCTCTACGGCCAAGCCGGCCGCCAGTTGCTGTTCATCACCGTCAGCATCTATGGGTGGATGCAGTGGCGGCGCGGTGCACGCAGTTCCGGCGACGCGGTGTTGCCACACTGGGCGAGCGCGCGCCAACGTCTGGCCATGGTCGCTGTCATGGCAAGTGGCACAGCGATTTTCGCCTGGGTCTTCACGGTCCTCGGCTCGTACGGCGCATGGGCAGAAGCCTGGATCTTCACCGGGTCGATCCTCGCCACCTACGGCATGGCCCGCGGCTGGACCGAGTTCTGGCTCATCTGGATCGGCGTCGACGCGGTGGGCGTTCCCTTACTCTTCCGCGCCGGCTACTACCCGTCGGCGATCCTCTATCTCGTTTACGCCTTCTTTGTCGTGTGGGGATTCCTGGCGTGGCTGAAGATTCAACGGCGCACTGCGGTACCCGCGTAGCGATCACTGCGGTACCCGCGTAGCGATCACTGCGGTACCCGCGTAACGATCACTGCCGAAGGCGCGCAGGACAAAACCGACTACTGGTATGTTTATTGAAACTGTGCAAACCTATGGTCTGTTTACGGGCCTGTCCGACTACGGGCACCAGGAGCACACAGCATCAGGAGCGCACGATGGAAGACACGACTTCGCATGGAGCAAGCAACCCCACCGGGTCGACAAACGGGTCGACAAACGGGGCCACCAACGGTTCCGCACATCGACCCGCAAATGGATCACATGGTGGGCTCACAAACGGCTCCGCCAGTTCCACAGCAACAGCCAACCCTGCGCCAAGTAAGCCGACCGACGCCTTCAGCTTTGCACTTCCGACCGACAGCACTGCACTTCCGACTCACGACACTGCACTCCCCACCTACAGCACCGCAGCACACAGCAGCGGAGAGGACCCGTCCATGCCTGCCGCAACACCCACACCTTCCCGTGAATCGTCGCGCAACCTCGAGACTCGTAGCCGCACCGTTGTCCGACGCGACGCCATGGGTGTAGCCGCAGTTCGTGTTGCCGGACGCCTCACCCACACCGAACTTCTTGCCAATCAGGCATCGCCGTCCAGTTCGCATTCATCGGATCCGACGATTGATCTGGACGAGCTACTGACCATGCTCGGCAGCTACCTGCTCTCGTCGGGGTTCGAGCATCCCGAGATTCACGCAAAGCTCGGCGGGCAGTCCATCGTCGTCAACCTCGTGTCGCCGGAGATCAGCGCGACGTAGCACGACCCGTCAGGGCCACAGGACCTCACGGAGATAATCGCCGTCTTCGGTGCGGCGATACTGCCACCGCTGGTGCCGACGGCCTTGGTCCGCTTGCCAGAACTCGACCGTTTCGGGAACCAGGCACCATGCACGCCAGTTCTCGCAGACATAGCCTGGATCTTTGTCGATGCGCGCCACGGCTTCTTCGACAACTCGGTTGTACTCGTCCGGGTCGGTCAGTACCTGACTTGTCCGGCTCGCTGCCGCCACGGCTCTCGCTGTGACGGAGCGCTCGACAAAGTCAGCGTCCCTGACCGGCCCGGTTTCGGTTTCCACTGATCCCCTGATTCGGATCTGACGCCCTTGCTCGCGCCAGTAGAACGCCAATGACGCATGCGGATTCGCTTGCAGCTCAATCCCCTTCATGGAAACCGAGCTGCCGGAAAACCAAAATCCAGCGTCCGTCACATCTTTGAGGATCAAGTAGCGGGTATCGGGGACACCGCTTTCGTCGACGGTGGACAGCGCGCACACGTGTGGTTCGCGAACACCGGCGGCTACGGCTTCACGCAGCCAGTCCACGAACAGGTCGTTCGGACGGTCTGGAAAGGTCGACGGTGCCTGCGGGGGTGTCCCGGTCAGCGCGGGCAGTCCTCGAATCCAGGACCGGATATCTTCGCCCGTCACCCTGCGGACACAGCCGGAATCGAGTTACCGTACGAGTTCGGCTGCAACATGGCCCACTTGTTCGACGTCAGCCGAAAGCTCGGCATGTCCGACAACGACATCACCGACTCCCAGGTCCGCTCGTAACTGGTATGCGAGATCCTCCACTTACCGTCGCTGCACAAGGCGTACCTGTCGTGATAAAAAGCCGAACCGCGCATCAGCATGCCGTCCTCCGGCACCACGACGGTATCGGCGAGGCACCACACCCCGGTCGCTGTGTCACCGTCGACGTCGATCTCCGGTTGGCCACACTGATGCTCGGTGATGACATGGGAGCCGAGAGTGTTCTCGAGGAAAGACACAAAAGAATCACGGGAGTCGAAACTGAGTTGCTCACCGTAGATTGCGGTGGCGTCAACCGTCAGGGTGTCTGCGAATTCGACCCAGGATTTAGTATCCAACGAACGCGCATATCGGTACTTGAGCCGTTGGATGTGCACAATCGCTTCGAGATCCATGATCCTCGCCTCTCGTGGAGCAACCACCCGAATCAATCTGAACCATAACCCGCAACGGAATGAATCGGGCATTACCTTCTAAGTTAGTAGATAAGTCACCGGACCACACGCCTTTCGAGGCCGTCGAGCATGATCGTGATCTTGTCGTAAAGCCAAGCCTTCCCGCGACACGTCGATTCGCCACCAACTCTCTCCAAGCCGATGTATCGGATGCATTCCTACCGTCCTGGCGCGCCTGCAGCGCCAAACGCCCACACCATCAGGCGCACAATACGATCCGCACAACCTTTCCGACTGCCGCCATCCTGTTTCGATGGCGTTGATTCATCCGCGCACTTACCACCGGGCCGTGGGTGAGACGTTGGATACCCACTTCTACGACCGATCCAACGGTCCTCGGTACAACGATCTGATCAGCGTTCGCCACCTGCGGCATGGCGCGATCACGAGCAGGGCGTCATTCACGGTCTCTAGGCAATAAGGCCGGAACTAGTGGCAGCGAGTCTGGTTGTCGACTGACGGATCGATCGTGGTTGTGCGTATCTCGGGCGCCGGGGTCAGAAGCGTCCGGCAGCATCCGCCAGAACGTCGAGGAAGATCGCCGATGTGAGCGCAAATCCCTGGTTGTACCGCGCGTCCGTCGTGATCACATTGCCCGCTTGCACGACGGGTAACCGCTGCCACGTCGGCTGCGTCTTGATGACGTCAAGCGCTTCCTGGTTTCTGGCCTGCGCGATGATCACGTCGGCCGGTGCCAGAACATCGAGTTGCTCGAACGACACCTCGAACGAGTTCTCGGAATTGTTGTCGTCACGGAAGAGAACATCGAGTCCGGCGTCCAGTGCCACGCTGATCCGCAGATTTCGCTGGTGTACAACAAAACCCGTCGGCGTCTGGACGCCGAAGACCAGGTTCTTCCCACCGAGCTTGTCCTGCAACAACGGACGCAACTCGGCGAGCTTGCGCTCGTAGTCGGCGATAGATGCCTCGGCGATGGCAACACGATCGAGTTGACGCGCCTGCGCCAGCAACGCACCCCGCCAATCAACCGGGTGTCCCGCAATCGGTTCGATATCGTCTCCGACCACCAAGAGCGGTGCAATGGACGCCAAGCGTTCGTTGCCGTACCAGTCGCTCGAGTATCCGATATGAGTCATCACGATCAGATCGGGATCGAGGCCGAGTACCGCCTCGAAGTTCGTCGAGAAATCGCCGGCAACGTTGACGAAGCTTGCATCCTCGATAGCGCGTCCGGGGAATTGAAACCCGGCGCTTTCATCGGGGAACCAGAAATTGCCTGACCCCACGATTGGGTAGTCCATCATCATCGCGAACTCGAGATCGACCCGGCCGTCGAGAACCACTACACGCTTGGGGCTGCGCGGAACGTCGCCGCTGAACTCCGCCCAAGTGTACGGAACAGTGTCCCCGACCGCCTCGGATTCCGCATCCGAGGTTCCGCAGGCGCTCAGTGCGAGTGCCGCTGCCACACCTGCTGCGCCACCGAAGAATTGACGTCGCGAGATGCGGTCGACTATCTGCGCCCACTCGAAATCGGTGACCTGCGTGTCCAAAACGAGTGTCATACCTTCACTCCTTCGATGCGTCGTTGCCGCTCCCGTCCCAGCGGGATGACCAGTGGCGTACGGGAAACCGGATCGTCGATGATGCGGCACGCCATGCCGAACACCTCCTGCACCAGTTCTTCCGTGATGATCTCGGCCGGTGGGCCTTCGGCTACAACCGCGCCGTCTTTCATGGCGATGATGTGAGTTCCGTAGCGACACGCGTGATTCAGATCGTGAAGCACTGCTACCAACGTGTGACCGTCGTTCTCGTTCAGGTCTCGGCACAGCTCCAACAATTCGATCTGATGCGCGATATCGAGGAAAGTAGTCGGCTCGTCCAGCAACACCAGTGGCGTCTGCTGCGCGAGAACCATGGCAACCCACACTCGTTGACGCTGCCCGCCTGACAGTTCGTCGACGAGTCGGGCGGACAAGTCCGTTACCTTCGTGGCCTCCATAGCAGTGATGACTGCTGCCTCATCCTCGCGCGACCACTGCCGAATCAGCTTCTGATGCGGATACCGGCCGCGCGCAACAAGATCGGCGACCTTGATGCCGTCGGGTGCGATCGACGTCTGCGGTAGCAGCCCGAGCCGACGAGCAACTTCCTTGGCTGGATACGACGTGATCGCCTTGCCGTCGAGCAGGACAGTGCCGGTGCTGGGCTTGAGCAAGCGCGAGAGCGCCCGCAGAAGCGTCGATTTGCCGCAGGCATTCGGCCCGACGATGACGGTGAAGCCGCCGTCGGGGATGTCGACGTTGAGGTTCTGCGAGATGACGCGCTTGTCGTACCCGATCGTGACGCCCTCGGCGCGCAGCCGATTTGTCTTCTGCCCGCTGGTTTCGTTCACGCTCTTCCTCATTCCTACGCCGGTCACTGCTTGCGGGGATCGCATGGGCGGGGCTCACTGCTTGCGGGCCTCACGTGCGAGGAGCCAGACGAAATAGATACCGCCGATGGACACTGTCACAACTCCGACAGGCAACTGTGTCGGGGCAAAAGCTCGCTGTGCGACCCAGTCACTGATCATCAGCAGCGCCCCACCCATTGCGGCAGAAGGCAGGAGCGTCACACCCGCACTGCCGGTCAGTCGGCGCACCAATTGTGGTGCGGCAAGGGAGACAAACCCGATGGGACCGGCCGCCGCCGTCACCATCGCAGTGAGCGCAACACCGAGAACCACCAACGACAGCCTTGTGGGTTCAGCTCGAACCCCGAGTGCCTTGGCCGCGTCGTCACCCATCTCGAGCATCTGCATCCGCCTGCCCAGTACCAAGATCAGCGGAACCAGCACAATCAGGACTACGACAACCGGCCACACCTGGGTCCATCCCAGTCCGTTCAACGAACCGGCTCCCCACACGGCGGCAGCCATCGCGTCGTCGAGTTCGGCCTTGAGAATCAACCAGGTGTTGACCGATCCCAGCATCGCGCTGATCGCGATTCCCACGATGATCAAACGGAAACCTTGCACACCGCGTTTGTACGCGAGCAGGTATACAACTGCCGCGGTGGCGATTCCGCCGACCAGCGCGCCCACCGCGATCTCGTAGTACGTTCCGCCTACCAGCAGAATGACAACAAGCGCGCCGGTGTATGCACCGGAATTGAAGCCGATGATGTCGGGGCTACCCAACGGATTTCGGGTGAGCGACTGGAAGATCGCACCGCTCATACCCAATGCCGCACCGAGCATCAACGCCAACAACACCCGTGGCAGACGCCATTCCACGACAACCATGTGGATGCGCGCCGGTGCCTCACCGAACAACGCGCCAAGGACATCGGTGATCGGCACCTGATAGTCGCCACTGCCCAGGGCGATAACGCCGATCCCCAACCCGATGACAACAAGTACGACGCACACGGTGACGGTGCGGACGTCGACCCGAGCCGACCAGCCATCCTTGGGTGAGCGCACCACCGTGGTGGAGCGCCCGAAATCGATACTCACAGGCCGCTCACCTTGCTTCGGCGCACCAGCAGGATCAGTACCGGAGCACCGATGAAGGCCGTGACGATGCCGACTTGAAGTTCACCGGGGCGCAGCACGATTCGTCCGACCACATCGGAGGCAAGGAGCAGGATCGGCGCGCATACCATCGTGTACGGAAGAATCCAGCGTTGATCCGGTCCGACGAACCAGCGGGCAACGTGTGGAACCATCAGTCCGACAAACCCGATGGGACCGGCAGCTGCAGTGGCCGCGCCGCACAACAGGGTCACGGCAACAACCCCGATCACACGGGTACGGGTGATGTTGGCACCGAGGGAACGCGCCAGATCGTCACCGAGAGCGACGGCGTTGAGTTGCCGCGCGAGAGCCAGCGCCAGTACGAGCCCGATCAGGATGAACGGTGTCACAGCCAGCACGATGTCCAAGGATCGACCGCTGAGAGAACCTGCGTTCCACTGACGCATCTGGTCGAATGCCGTCGGGTTGAGCAAGGTGATTCCGGACGAGATGCCGCCGAGCACCGATCCGATTGCCACGCCGGCAAGGGTGAGCCGGATCGGTGTGGCGCCGCCTCGTCCGATCGAGCCCAATGTGTACACGATAACGGTCGCGATCACCGCGCCGATGAACGCGAACCAGATGTACGACCAGATGCTGGTCAACCCGAACACCGCGACCGCAACCACCATCGCAAATCCCGCACCGGCATTGACACCCAGAATTCCAGGGTCCGCCAATGGGTTTCGAGTCATCGCCTGAATCAGTGCACCGGCTACGCCTAACGCCATGCCCACCAGCAGGCCCAGCAGTGTGCGAGGCAATCGCAGATCACGAATGATCACGTGATCGTTGGAATCGTCATAGTTGATCAATGCGTCGACGACGGTCCCGAACGGAATGGTCTTCGATCCGACAGCGATACTCACGAGCACAACACATCCGAGAACTGCCAGGCAGACAACAAGCCCCAAGGTTCGACGCGAATTCGTTTCGACAAGTCCGGCCGGTTGCTTCTGTTTCTCCGCCAGCGATTCGTCGATCAGTTCCGCAGTCTTCTCGCTCTCGTTGACTGCGATAGTCACAAGCCCGCGCTCTCGAGCGTCTTCTCGACTTCGTCACGAATTTCCTCTTCGTCACGATCGGATTGCCACGCCGCATCCAACTGCGCCCGAATCCTCTCGTCGAGCGCTTCGTATTTCGCATTCCATACTTCGGCCTTGTACGTCCAGTAGCCGATCACCTTGTACTGCTCTGCCGGCAACTTCAGTTCATGTCGGAGATACTTGCGGATGTCACGCAGCATCGTGCTTTCCCCTGCCACCCAGACGTATCCGGGGTCGGTGGGCAGATTCAGTGCACGCACCGCGTCCGGTAGTTTCGACGGCGCAATGCCATTGCCACTGCCCACTAACCAGATGAATTCGACATCCGCGGCCGACTCGATCTGCTGCTTGTGCGACTCGTCCACCACCTCGACTATCGCCTTGGCCGACATGCCCGCAGGCAACTCTTCGATCAGGCGGCCCAATGCCGGGAGTCCGGTTGCGTCGGCAACAAACACCTGCCAGGACGCACCGACCGGTGGCTCGTACAGACCGCGGGACTCGCCGATCGCCAGCGCGTCACCAATCGCGGCGTTCTGCGCCCAATCGCTGGCTATCCCACCGTCGTGAACCACGAAATCGACAGTCATACGGCTGGTTTCGGAATCGAACCGTCGCACCGTGTAAGGCTGGCACGGCGAAGCTTCCTCCCCTTCCGGGTATCGCCATCCGCGTGGCGCGTGCGGATCTTCTTCCGGCAGAACGAACTTACCCGTTGCGGGAACCGGGAAATGGAGGCGCAGATACTCGTCACCGACACCTGTTGATCGGAACGTGGTCAAGCCCTCCCCACCGAACACGATCCGGACCATTCCCGGGGTCACGTACTCCTTGAAGAGCACCTCGCCGAACACAAGACTCACGACAATCTCCAACATCGGTGAAACACGAAACGCACAACAACCGCACAAAGGTAAGGCAGACCTTAATTTATTGCAGAGCCGAGGCCACGTCGACAAATTCTCCGTCACAACGGGGTCAACTAGTATCGCAATTTGGCCAGTGCGCCCTATATGGCCTGTTCACGACAAGTTTTGGCATCGGCGTGACTTCATAACAAGCGCTGTCGATCCCTAGCGTGGACCGAGTGTCATCAACGCCGCTTCATCCGAGTAACGATACCGACGGTCCGCCGCTGCCTCAGGCGATCACGCCACGTCAGGTGATCACGCGTGCCATCGCAGCCGAAGGGCGCGGGCCGAAGCTGGCCGCCGCGTCAGTGGGCTTCACCGGGCACCAGGTGGCCGAAGCTCTGGTCCCGGTCGTGATCGGTGCGGTCATCGACCGCGCTGTGGCAACCAGCGACGCTGCGGCGCTCGGCAAGTGGATTCTGGTTCTCGGCATCCTGTTCACAGGCCTGCTGCTCAGCTGGAGAATTGCCGCTCGTATCGCAGACTCGGTCGCCGAGTACGGCGCTCATCGACTTCGGATGGACATCGCCAGACGCGGCCTCGATCCGCACGGCATGAATCCACGCAGGATGCCCGGTGAGGTCTATTCGATCGCCACCTCCGACGCCGGTTCCGTGGCCGGATTCACTCACACTCTCAGCACCAAACTCGGCGCTGCCTGCGGAGTGCTGACCGCAGCAATCTCGTTACTGGTCATCTCAGTGCCGCTCGGACTTCTTGTCATCCTCAGCACTCCCCCGGTGCTAGCACTGATGCAGGTCGTGAGCCGCCCACTCGAACGTCGAGCCGAAACGGATCAGTGGCAAGGCGCGCGCGCCGGGGCACTCGCTGCCGACTTGCTGGCGGGTCTACGCATTCTTTCCGGCATCGGTGCCGGAGACGCTGCGGCGCAGCGCTATCGAGGTGCCAGCCGGACATCGCTTGATGCCACCTTGCGCGCCCAGCGTTACCAAGCGATGTACTCGGCAGCCAACGTCGCCATCGCGGGCGCTTACCTTGCCGTCATCGCATACGTCGGCGGCAGAATGGCAGCGTCCGGCAGTATTTCGATCGGCGAGTTCATTGCGGTGGTGGGGTTGGCGCAGTTCCTTCGCGGACCGCTGATCGACATCATCTATTTCGGCGCCGGACTGGCCCGTGCCCGAGCGTCCGCGAATCGTGTTGCGGCGCTTATCGGGACGAGCCGCGCCGTCGCCCCCGCAAGCGACCCGGTAGCACTGAATCATTCGGAGTCTCTGACACTTCGTGACGTTGTCCTGGCCGGTTCGGCGCCGGTCGATCTGGATGTCAAGCGCGGCGAGATCGTCGGTATCACCTGCGACAACACGGCCTGGGTCGATGCTTTCATGGACGTGCTGGCGCGCCGGACAGATCCCATCGAAGGATCAATTCATCTGGGTGACAACGCTATCCACGAACTGGATATCGACGAACTTCGCACACACATCCTTGCTGCGCCGCATGACTCCGCGCTTTTCATCGGCACTGTCGGTGAGAACATCCATGCCCTGGCTCCGGTCGGCCACCGAACCGACTTCGCCATCTCCGCCGCCGCCGCAGATCAAGTGATCGATGCTCTCCCGAAGGGCCTTGCCACCGCCGTCACCGAGCAGGGCAACTCACTGTCCGGCGGCCAACGTCAACGAGTTGCGCTCGCGCGCGCGTTGGCGAGCGACGTGCCGGTACTGGTACTGCACGATCCGACCACTGCCGTCGACTCCGTCACTGAAGCGCGCATTGCCCGCGGGATATCCGAGGTTCGCAGTGCTCACGCGACAATTCTTCTCACCAGCAGCCCCGCGCTGCTCGATATCTGCGATCGGGTGATCGAACTGTGAACGACCTACTCCCCACCGCAACTCCCAAACAGGCTCGTACCGAGGCACTTCGGTTGCTGCGTCCGCACCGCCTCGCCGCGAGCGGTGCGGTGGTCACCTTGACCGCAGCCACGGCAATCGGCCTTCTCACCCCGCTGATTCTGGGCGAGATGGTAGACACCGTCACGTCTGGTGGAGCCGACATCGTCTCCAGCATCGGAACATTGACCGGGGCCTTGGTTGCCGTTGCCGTTCTGTCCTCGCTGCTGGTCGGTGCCAGCGAATATCTTCTGGCCGGGGTCGGGGAACGCGTCGTAGCGGACCTTCGCGAAGAAGTAGTCGTCCGAGTGCTCGACCTCCCCCAGAGCGATGTCGAGCGCGCCGGGCGGGGCGACCTCGTCTCCCGCATCACCGGTGACGTCCGCCTGGTAACGCAAGCCGTGTCACAGGCGTTGCCGGTGTTTGCCACCGCTGCGCTCACCATTGCGTTGACTCTTGTCGGGTTGGGCGCACTCGATTGGCGATTTGCGGTTGCTGCAGTGATTGCCGCACCGATCCAGGTACGCGCCCTGCGCTGGTACCTCACACAGTCAGCCCCCGTCTACCGACAAGAACGTGAGGCGGAAGGCGCCCGCGCACAACAGCTCCTCGACTCACTGAGTAATTCCGACACCGTCGGATCCCTACGGTTGGCGAAGCCACATCTCGAGCAGATCGAATCCCGTTCACTGACCGCGGTACAGCTCAGCCTGAAGACAACACGACTACGGACCAGGTTTTTCGGTCGTCTCAACATCGCCGAGTTCATCGGGCTCTCAGCAGTTCTGATCACGGGATTCTGGCTCGTGAAGAACGGGCATGCCACCATCGGAGCCGCCACCGCAGCGGCCCTGTTCTTCCATCGGTTGTTCGACCCCGTCGGAGCCGTTCTCAGTGTCTTCGACGAACTACAAGAGGGCACAATCGCTCTGGCTCGCCTTGTCGGCGTCACCCTGGCACCGGTACCTCCGCTTCCGGCCGATCCCCGTGAACCCGTCGACAGCTCCGCGTCGCTCGAGGACGTGACTTTCTCCTACCGCCCGGGCGACGCCCCCGTGTTGCGCGATATCGACATCACCATTCCGGCCGGTACCGTCACCGCGCTCGTGGGAGCCACCGGCGCCGGAAAGTCCACGGTGGCAAAACTTCTCGCCGGCACCTACGGGCCCACCGAGGGCTCCGTGCGAATCGGCACCGTTCCCCGAGATCAACTCTCGCGGAGCACCGCTCGGAGTGCCGTTGCGTTGGTTACCCAGGAAGTGCACGTCTTTGCAGGCACGTTGGCCGAGGATCTGCGTCTGGCCGCCCTGGCAGCAACCGACGCCGACATCGCCTCCGCCCTCGATACCGTCGGCGCCTCGGACTGGGTCGGAGCACTGCCCGAAGGCATCGAGACAGTAGTCGGTGACGGCGGGCATCGCCTCACCGCGACCCAGGCGCAACAGCTTGCACTCGCACGGATCGAACTCCTGAATCCACCCCTGCTGATTCTGGACGAGGCAACGGCAGAAGCCGGCAGCGCCGGCGCCCGCATACTCGACGACGCCGCTCTCGCGCTGACCCGTGGGCGCACCTCGATCACTGTGGCCCACCGGCTCTCACAGGCTGTCGACGCCGACAACATTCTTGTCATGGATGGCGGACGCGTCGTGGAACAGGGTTCCCACGACGAGTTGGTCAACCTCGGCGGCCGGTACGCGCAACTGTGGGAGGCGTGGTCGACACCGCGGCGTTGAGAGCCTGTGGCTCTAGAATCGGACTATGGACAGGATCGACCGCGCCAGCCTGGTGATCGAGGCACCACCGACGGTCGTCTACGACGCCCTCCTCGACCGAGAGTCTCTCGAGGCTTGGTTGCCACCGGACGGTATGCGCGGGCGGATCGAGCTGTGGGATCCGCGGCCAGGTGGCGGGTTTCGAATGGTTCTCACCTATCTGGACTCCGCCGACAGCCCTGGCAAGACGTCAGCCGCGACGGATGTCGTCGATGTCGGATTCGCCGAACTTGTGCCGCCGGAGCGTGTGGTGCAGCGGGCGGTGTTCGAGTCCGACGACCCGTCGTACGCGGGAACCATGACGATGACCTGGGACCTCGCTGCCGCTGTTAACGGGACCGAGGTGACCGTCACAGCCACGGATGTGCCACCCGGCATCGATCAAGCGGTGCACGAGACGGGGATCGCCTCCTCGTTGGCTAACCTGGCATCGTACGTCGAAGGGCGCGGCTGATTCAGATCAGCGGCGACCGCAGATCAGGCGCGCAGAAGCTCCTGCGGTGCATGAGAGCCACGATTCGGGTGCTTCATCATGGCGCCCGGGGTCCGGCCGGTGACCCTGCGGAAGACCGCGACAAACGCGCTCGGGGTTTCGTATCCCACGCGTCGACTGACCACGGAAACCGGAACCCCGGCTGCGAGATAGGTCAGAGCCGCTCGTACGCGCACCTGAATTCTCCACTGGGCAAAGGTCATTCCCGTTCCCTGCGTGAAGACGCGGGTCAACGTTCTGACGCTCCCGCCGGCAGTCAGTGCCCATTCGGACAGTGACCGCTGATCCGCTGGATTGGCGACCAGTGCTTGGGCGACAAACAACGCTCGCGGATCCGTCGGCATCGGAACCTCGACAGCGGCAACCTCGAGCGGTTGCAGCATGTCGAACGCCACTCGCTCGGCACGACTGCGAGCCTCGTCCGGCATGTTGCGACGATGCATGTGCAGCAGAACCTCCCGCAACAAGGCACTCACCCCGAAGAGCCCGGGCACTGTGGCGGGCGCAGCGTGCGCCTCAGGGCGGAAGTAGGTGCAGAAAAACTCGGTACCCGGACCTGCCTTGACCGAGTGCAGCACTCCGGCCGGCAACCACAGGCCCGCCGACGGCGGCACCTCCCACGTGATGCCATCGGCAACAACGGTGAGCATTCCGCCAGAGTTACCCCAGATCAGCTCATGTTCCGGGTGTCGGTGCGCCGCCCACTGACGCTGATGCGACAACTTCAATGTCACGGTGGTCATCGAATACGGATCGTCGATGACCCGAGGCCCCACGGGCACCAACATTCTCTCCGCAACAGCTGTCATGCAAACGAGTATAGGACTTTCGTTAGGCATACCTAAATAGTAATCCGAAAGTTTCTGAATGTGACCCCCTGGTTACACGTACTTATCGCAGCGCTATCGTGGCGGAACTCCCGACGTCGGGCACACACGAGAACTGGCTGAAAGAGGACACGATGGTTGACGCATCACGGATTCCCGTCATCGTCGGCGTAGGGGATCTGCGATGGAATCCGGATGACGGGCACCTCGAACCGCTCGACTTGATCTACAAAGCGACAATTGCCGCCCTCACAGACAGTGGAGAGCCCTCGTTCAGTAGCCACATCGACACGATCTACGCGATCAAGACCGTCAGTTGGGCATACGACAACCTCCCCGAACTTCTGGCCACCAGACTTGGCGCCACCCCCGCGATCACCACCACCTCACCGATCGGTGGGCACTGGCCTGCAGCACTTCTCGATCGAATCGGCGCTGCCATTGCAGACGGCACATCCTCCGTCGCGCTGCTCGTGGGCGGTGAATCACACGCCACCACAACCGCACTGCGAAAATCGGGCGTCGCTCCCGATTCTCTCGGGTGGGCCACCGAACCCGGCGGACCTCCCGGCTTCGATCCCGCCGATCTGGGCGGCGCCGAGATGCAGCGCGCGGGATTCATCGTGCCCACCCGCGTCTACCCACTGTTCGAGAACAGTTTCAGCGCATCGATCGGCCACGACGCCCAAGCATCCCTGGACTGGTCAGCGCAGATGTATGCCGAGTTCTCAACTATCGCCGCGAAGAACTCGGCGTCGTGGACATCGGAAGTACGTACCGCAGAAAAGATCAGCACCGTCGGGCCGGGCAACCGGATGGTGTCCGAACCCTATCCTTTGATGCTCAACGCCATGCCCTTCGTGAATCAGGCTGCTGCCGTGGTGATCTGCTCCCTGGCGAGGGCCCTCGAATTCGGCATCGACCAAGACAGGCTCGTCTATCTGTGGGGTGGAGCCGGGGCCGTTGATCCGCTGGACATCTTGCACAGAAATAACTTTCACAGATCCGAAGCCTTGCAGGATACCGTGGACCGCACACTCGGCAACGCCGGAGTAAGCGCCGAAGCCCTCGATATCGTGGACGCCTACAGTTGTTTTCCGATCGTGCCGAAGCTGTTGATTCACGAACTCGGACTGCCGGGTGACACCGTCCCCAGCGTCACCGGTGGTCACTCGTTCTTCGGCGGACCGCTCAACAGTTACACCCTCCATTCCTTGACCGAGGTGACACGCCGACTCCGATCAGGCGACCAACTCGCCTTGGTTCACGGCAACGGCGGATTTCTCACTTACCAACATGCCGTACTGCTCTCCGCGTCCGCACATGAACGCGGATATGTCGGAGATCCCCAGGCCCGCACCCTCACACCCCATGCACCCGACCTGGTCACCGGCTATGTCGGAAGTGCCAAGATCGTCACCGCCACAGTCGAATACAACAGAATGGGCGAACCGGAAACCGGGTTTGTCATCGCTACGACGCCGGACGGCCGACGTCTCGCCGGCCACACCGGCCCCGAGAACGCCGCCGAGTTGACTCAACTCAGCGGCACCAATCCCCCAGCGGTGGATCGTCACGTTCACATCAGCGACGAGAACGGTCGACTCACCCTGAAGTTCTAGCCGCAGTCGGGTTGCCTTCGCGTTCGCGCCACCCTAGTCGACAACTACATCTCCAGCCAACATCGCATAGAACCGACGGATCCGCTTGACTAGAGCCACTTTTCAACGCGTTGATCGCGATCATTCTCCCAACTTTGGTCGAAATGTGTCCGAAATATCCCTTGAATCGAAAATGTGTTCGAGTATACTGAGTCAAGGGTGGGGAGGCCTTGATGACTACGGTGAGCGATTTTGTTTCGGTGGAGGATGTTGTAGCCGGTTCGGCTGCGGGTGTGCGTGGCAGGTTGTGGCGGCTACGACCGGCCGAGGTTCGGGACGTTGCAGTCTGTGTATCTGCGGAAATCCTTCGGCTGGAAGCGATTCGAGTTGCCGCGGTCGACGCGTTGGCGCTTAGTCCGGACGAGCAGGTGCTCTGCTACCGGGGCGTCGGTCGGTGGTTGGCGGCGAACACGATGCTGCAGAACGCGGCCGGTAACAAGATCGCCGCCCTCGGTGCCGCGTTGCGGGGGTTGCCGGATATTACTGCCCAATTCGAGGCCGGTGATCTCTCGCTCGATCATGCGGCAATAATTGCCGCATTCTGCGAATCCCCGCCAAAAGGCATGCCCGACAGGGCGTTACCGTCCTGCATGAAAACCCTTCTCGCTGCCGCATCCGGCGTGGAGGCGACCACCATCAAACTGCGGTACGCGATTGCGGTTTTGCAGCGGATCTTCGAATCCGACGACACTCCGCCCGGTGAGGACGACGACCTCAACGTCTTGCGGATTTCGCCGACGCTTAACGGTCGGGTCGCGATCAAGGGCGATTTCGACGCACTCACCGGTGAAATGCTGTTATCGGCTCTTTCAGGTCTGTCGATGCCGAAACCAGCAGCGGACGGAACCCCGGATCAGCGATCGGCAGCCAAACGCACCGCCGACGCCTTCACGGAACTGATCCGCCGCTACCTCGACAATGCCATGACCGGTGTTGACGGTGGCCAGCGTCCGCACGTGAATGTGCACATCACCGCGAAAGACCTTGCCGAGCATCGCGAATGCGCCACTACGAGACCCAGCCGGGACGCAGAGCCTGATTTCGAAGATCTGGACGTCGGATACATGCCCTGGATGGGACCACTCAGTGTGAGCCTGACCCGGATGCTCGCCTGCGACTGCATGCTCTCCACCGTCCTGATGGACGGCAACGGCGCACCGCTCGATGCGACACCGCACAAACGCCTCGTCACAGCAGAACAACGAACGGCGCTGATTGCCCGGGACAAAGGCTGCGCCTTCCCCAACTGCGACGCCGTACCCGCCTGGTGCGACGCCCACCACATAAAAACCTGGTCGGCAGGCGGACTGACGGTAATGGACAACCTCACCCTCCTCTGCCGAAATCACCACCGATTGATCCACAGCACCAGCGGGTTCCGCGGCATCTGGGAAATCAAAATGGGCGATGATCACAAACCGTGGTTCATCCCACCAGCTGCGATTGACCCGAAACAACGACGCCGACGCTCCACCACCCGCCAAGGTCCAGTCCACCGAGACTGAATCCGGCTCTGCCGGAACTGAATACCGTGTGAGAGCTTCGCATCACCAGTCAAGACGATGCGAAGCCCACACGCATGTGCGGGTTCAAAGATCAGCGTCCCGGATCAGTGCCTATTCACGCAAAAACCCGGCATCGCAAGAAAACTCACGACACCGGGTTCACGGGTGAATCACCGCCGATGTGGCAGATGCCCTCTAACCGTCAAGCTCCTCGAACAACTCCATCCACTGCTCTTCAGCAGCTTCCTTGTCCGCGAGAACAGTCTTGAGTTCAGCGCCGAGGCTCTGCAACTTGTCGGGGTCAGTGGCCGCATCGGCCAGCGACGCATGCAGCTTCTTCTCCCGATCGTCCAGCTTGGCGATGGAACGCTCGAGCTTCGAAAGTTCCTTACGTGCAGCGCGATCCGCTGCCCCGTCACGAACCTGCTTACTCTTGGTCGCGCCGCTGGCCGTTGATGCCACAGACGGGTTGTCGCCGTCGCCCATCGCTGCCCGTCGACGCAGGTAGTCCTCGATACCGAGGGGTAGGTTGGTGAGCTTGCCGTCACCGAAGAGCGCCCAGGTGGTGTCACAGATACGTTCGATCAGGTAACGGTCGTGCGAGATGACGACCATCGTCCCGGCCCAGCCGTCGAGCAGATCCTCGAGTTGCTGGAGCGTATCGATGTCGAGGTCGTTAGTGGGCTCGTCGAGGAGCAGCACGTTGGGCTCTGCCATGAGAACTCGCGTCAACTGCAAGCGTCGACGCTCACCACCGGAGAGATCCCCCACCGGTGTCCGCTGACGTGCCGGCGTGAAGCCCAGACGTTCCGCCAACTGACCGGCAGAAACTTCCTTGTCTCCCAAGGTGATTCGTTCAGCCACATCCTTGACCGCGTCGAGCACCCGCATATCGGTGGGCAGATCGTCGAGTTCCTGCTTGAGCCAACCAATATGCACGGTCTGACCCTGAATACGCCGTCCCGCAGCAGGTTCCAGCTCACCGGCGAGCGTGCGCAGCAACGTCGTCTTGCCGGATCCGTTGACTCCGACGAGGCCGACGCGCTCTCCGGGAGCAAGACGCCACGTCAGATCTTCGACCAGAACGCGGCCGTCCGGAGTCTCGAGCCGAGCGTCTTCGAGTTCGATGACAACCTTGCCGAGTCGCCGCTGCGCGAACGACGCCAATGCGACGGCGTCACGAGGTGCCGGGACATCGGCGATCAACGCTTCGGCGGCCTCGATGCGGTACTTCGGCTTGGACGTTCGGGCCGGCGCACCGCGGCGCAGCCACGCCAATTCCTTGCGCGCGAGGTTGCGTCGACGCTCCTCGGAAGCGTCGGCCTGACGGGAGCGCTCGGCGCGGGCGAATACCCAGTCGTTGTAGCCACCCTCGTAGCTTTCGACGCCGCCGCCGACAACTTCCCAGGTTCGCGTGGCAACTGTGTCGAGGAACCAACGATCGTGGGTCACGACCACCAGTGCGCTACGACGCGATACGAGGTGCTCGGCCAGCCACTGCACGCCCTCGACGTCGAGGTGGTTGGTGGGCTCGTCGAGTACCAGCAGGTCCAGATCCTGAACGAGGGCCGCGGCCAGTGCGACGCGTCGACGCTCACCACCGGAGAGTCCGTCGACCTGCGCGTCCAATGCGGAACGCTCGCCGCCGGCGCCGAGGTTGTCGATTCCGATTCCGGAGAGAACGGAGCGGATCCGGGCATTGCCTGCCCATTCATGCTGAGCGACACCCAGCGGACCCAGAACGATATCGCCGACAGTGGATCCGGGAGGCAGCACACCGCGCTGCGTCACGACCGCCATCCGCAGTCCACCGACGCGGCTGACCCGACCCGAATCAGGTTCCTCGACGCCCGCGAGGACTTCGAGCATGGTTGTCTTGCCGCCACCGTTGAGGCCGACGACGCCGATACGCTCGCCCTCCTCGACGCCCATCGACACCCCGTCGAGCAACGGCTTGACGCCGAACGACTTCGACACGTTTTCCAGATTGATCAAGTTAGCCATCAGTGCTGTCCCTTTGCCGCTTTGTCGAGTATTCGTGCTCCGGGAACGGGTCCGCTCGCCACGCGAACGGTGCGGCACACCCCCGCTCCCGCAAGTTCAGCGCTGACATCCACGGCAGACTGTGCGTCGCTGCAGAGGAAAGCGCAGGTCGGTCCTGACCCGGAGACGATGCCGGCCAAAGCGCCGGCGTCGACGCCTGCGCGCAGTGTCCGGCGCAGCGCCGGATTGAGCGACAACGCCGCCGCCTGCAGATCGTTTCCGAGTAGTGGTGCCAGTTGTCGCGGATCGCCGGTGGTGAGGGCGTGGATCAGATCGTCCGCGTCACCGAGTCGGTTCGGGGTGCCCTCGGCCCGCAGCTTGTCGAGTTCGCGGAACACGACCGGTGTGCTCAGCCCGCCCTTGGCCAACGCCAGCACCCAGTGAAAAGTGTTTCGAGTCAGCACGGGAACAAGCTGCTCGCCGCGCCCGGTTCCCAGCGCGGTGCCGCCATGCAGTGAGAACGGGACATCGCTACCCAGCTTCGCGGCAAAGCCGTCCAGTTCACGCCGCGAGAGATCCAATTTCCAGTACGCATTGAGCGCAACCAACGTCGCCGCTGCGTCCGCGCTGCCACCGGCCATACCGCCGGCGACGGGGATTCCCTTGTCGATGAGAATCTCGACGTCCGTCTCCACTCCGGCTTCGGCCGACAGCAGCTCTGCAGCCTTCCAGACAAGGTTGGTCCGGTCCGTGGGCACGGCGGCGGCGTCATCGCCCACAACACTGACGGACAAACTGTCGGCGGCCGACACCGTTACCGTGTCTGCCAGCGACAATGCCTGGAATACGGTGGTCAGATCGTGATAGCCGTCGTCGCGCAGGTCCCCGACAGCCAGATGCAGATTCACCTTGGACGGGGCCCGGACTACTACAGGGCGTGGAACGACGGAGAGCACAAGGTACAACAATAGGCGCTGCGAACACCTGGGCGAAAACCTACAACCGGCTGACGCCTCATTTGACGGCTCGGACACCTACTCCAAGCCCGACAACTGCCACACTCACGGCGGCGACAACCCCGGCCAGAACGCTGCCCGACGCGAAGTCCCCGGCAAATAGTGCACGCTCCGCATCCACGACATATCCCAGCGGGTTGATATTCACGAGTACCTTCATCCAACCCGGTGCATCGTCGAGCGGAAGCATGGTCCCCGAGAGAATCAGGAGCGGGAACATCAGCGTTTGCTGCACCACCCAGAACATCCAATCCTGCTCCCGCACAGCCAGAGCCAAAGCATAGGACAGGGCCCCGAGCCCGACGCCGAATACTCCGAGCAGAACAATCCCGACTGCCGCGCCGGCAGCATTCACGTCCAATCCGAGTGGTAACGCCACGAGAATGATCAGAATCGCCTGCGCCGCAAGTGGAACCATCTCCTTGCATGCCCGACCGATCAACAACGACGAGCGTCGTAGCGGCGTCACCAGCATTCTCTCGTGCGATCCCTGCTGCATTTCGATCAGGAGGTTCGAGCCTGTCATCGTCGTGCCGAAGATCGCGATCATCACCAGCACGCCGGGGATGAACCAATTCCACACGCCGTCACCGGTGCCCGGGACGCCTTTGAGCAGCGGACCGAACAATGCGAGCAGAATCAGTGGCTGAATGAGACTGAAGACAACACTGACCGGGTCACGCAACATCGGGCGCAGTTCACGCCCCATCACTATCGCGCTGTCGCGAACGATATTGCCGCGCACAGCGCGTGGGGTATCGAGTGTGAGTGTCATGGCAAAGTCCTACTTTCTCGAGTGCTCTAGGAAGCGACTGCGGCAGCGCTCTCGCGCAGGCTGCGTCCGGTCAGGGTGAGGAAGACGTCGTCGAGCGTCGGGCGGGTGATATCGGCGGCCAGAGCGCGGGCACCCCGCGCATCCGCTTCGCGCAGAAGCACCGGGAGCGTCGAATCGCCCTCGCTCGCACGGATACTCACCATGAGTCCGTCGACGGCAGTCTCCCGCACCGTGACAAGTTGCTGCGCCACCGACGCCGCAACTGCGGCAGCCTCTTCGGTCTCGAACGTCAGCGACAGATGATCGCCCGCAAGGTCCGCCTTCAGCGCGGCGGCCGTGTTGTCGGCGATCACGGTCCCCTCGTCGATGACGATGACTCGCTCCGCCATCGAATCCGCTTCTTCGAGATAGTGCGTCGTCAACACGATTGTCGTGCCCATCTCGCGCCGCAACCGGAGTATGTGATCCCACAAATTGGCCCGACTCTGCGGGTCCATGCCCGTCGTGGGCTCGTCGAGAAACAGTAGCGGCGGCCGATGTACCAGGCCGAGTGCAATATCGAGCCGTCGGCGCTGACCTCCTGACAGCGTGCTGACCTTGCGAGTTCCGAGATCCGCGAGTTCCAGATCGGTGAGAAGTTCGTCAGCCCGACCCTGTGAATCCGGCTTGGACATTCCGTAACACAGTCCCTGCGTCACCAATTCGTCGCGAACCCGCTGGTTGTGGCCGGCGCCATTGCCCTGTCCGACGTATCCGAGACGCGAACGCACCTCGCTTCGCGCATCGGACACATCAAAGCCAGCGATGCGCGCACTGCCTGAGGTCGGTTCGAGCAAAGTAGTCAACATGCGCAGCGTCGTCGACTTGCCGGCGCCGTTCGGCCCCAACAGGGCTACCAACTCCCCCTCCGCAACATCGAGCGTCACGCCTTTGACCGCTTCGACAAGGTTCTTACCCTGCGAGAAGTGCTTGGTGAGCGACTTCGTCTCGATCATCGGACTGCTGTGATTCATGATTGAGCCCCACATTTCTTCTCGATTTCCCGGATGCGGATAAACCTAGAATCAATTGAGGACCGTTACAGTCCTCAATCTCTGCGACACTGAATTTCATGAAGGAGACATCAGCTCGTCTACTGCGGTTGCTGTCGCTACTCCAGACCCGTCGAGACTGGTCCGGCGCCGAACTCGCAGACAAGCTTGCAATCACACCGCGCACCGTTCGCCGCGACGTCGACCGCCTACGCGACCTCGGATATCCGGTGGACGCGACGGTGGGTGTCGGTGGTGGATACCGTCTCGGCGCCGGGGCCGAGATGCCTCCCCTTCAACTCGACGACGAAGAAGTACTTGCGGTGGCGTTGTCATTACAGTCCGGCGCCACCGGCTCGGTGGTCGGCATCGGCGAGGCCTCGATGCGTGCTCTTGCCAAGCTCCGCCAGATCATGCCGCCCCGGCTGCGCTATCGCTTGGAATCGCTGCAGATCGATGTGGTGCCGCGTGAACCGGCCACAAGCGCAGTGGACGCGTCCATCCTGTCCGCCATCGCATCGGTGTGCCACAACCACGAGCGACTTCGGTTCGACTACGCCACACATGACGGCACGCAGAGCCGCCGCGAAGTGGAGCCGTACCGCCTCGTGCGGTCGGGCGTGCGGTGGTACCTGGTGGCGTGGGATCTCTCACGGGAAGACTGGCGGTCATTTCGCGTCGACCGAATGGAACCCAAAATTCCTACCGGACCACGTTTTTCGCCTCGAGAGCTACCTCAGGGCGGGGCAGCGGAATTCGTGTCCCGAGGAGTCGCCCGCGCCTTTTCGTCCACGCGCGCAACAGTTCTGCTCCATGCGCCCATCGAACAGATCGCGCCGATGGTCAGCAATCAGTGGGGATCAGTGGAATCCGACGGCGAAAATCGCTGCGTCATAGCACTTTCCGGAAATTCACACTGCGCTCCGTCGCACAATGGCTGCGGGCCTTCGAGGTGGACTTCACAGTGCTGAATCCACCCGAGCTACGCGCGGAATGTCGAATAATCGCCGAGGAGCAGGCTGTGATCACCGCCCGCTATCGTAATGCCTGACAACACTTTTCATTCGGATACAACAAAACCCCAACCCAAAAAGAGTTGAGGTTTTGTCGAGTACGTCATGCGCCGGTTGCCCGGCTCACATGGACGTCTTAGACGACGGTAACGCCGGTGGCCTGCGGGCCCTTGTTGCCCTGACCGATCTCGAACGCAACACGCTGGTTCTCCTCGAGCGTGCGGAAGCCGCCGCTCTGGATCTCGGAGTAGTGAACGAAGACGTCAGCGCTGCCGTCTTCGGGAGCAATGAAGCCGAACCCCTTCTCGGAGTTGAACCACTTCACGATGCCCTCTGCCATGTAAATCTCCTCTAACACAGTGTCTACAGGCTGTCACTGCGACCGCCCGGGTCACTTACTACGACCGTTCTGAGACAAATCCGTGGAGGATGTCCAAACGCTCGCAACTTAACCATTTGCGAGCGTGGAAACACAAACACAAACACTTACGACCAACACAAGTAGATCATAGATCCTCGACTTTGTCTCGCTCGAGTGTCAGATCACAGTCCAGCCCATTGACAGGCATACCCCCTGGGGGTACCTTGAATCTCGAAGCGATACCTACACGGGGTATCCGTACAATAGAGCCAGTCAACCGAAGGGATCTCCCATGACCACCGCCGAATACACCGTTTCCGGAATGACCTGCGGACACTGCGTCGGATCCGTCAAGGAAGAGATCGGCAACATCGCCGGAGTTACCGCCGTCGACGTCGATCTGGCCAGCGGCCGCGTCAGCGTCACGAGTGACACACCCGTATCCGCAACCGACATCGCCGCGGCAGTCGACGAAGCCGGCTACGCCGTCGTAGACAGCTGACGGCCATGCGCACATCGGCAACACTTGCCGCCTACGCCGGAGGCCTTGTCGTCGTATTCGGCGCCGCCTTCGGCGTGGGGGCGGCCGTCGGAAACCCTGTCGAGAGCCCGAGCCACGCGCCGGCGTCCAGCACATCGAACACGCCCGCACCCCATGAGGAAGGTCACCGATGAGTACACCCACCACCGTCGGTAGCGTCGAACTCGCCATCACGGGAATGACCTGCGCGTCGTGCGCCGCTCGAATCGAGAAGAAACTCAACAAGATCGACGGCGTCAGTGCCACGGTCAACTACGCCACGGAGAAGGCCAAGGTCTCGTACCCCGACACCGTCGGGGTAGATGAACTGCTCGCCACCGTAGAAAATGCGGGCTACTCGGCAGCGCTCCCCACGCCGCCTGCCAGCACCGCCGACGCAGACGTGGAGACCCCACAGGATCGTGACCTCCGCGAACTGCGCGCCCGGCTGATCGTCTCGACCCTACTCTCGGTTCCCGTCATCGCGATGGCGATGATCCCCGCACTTCAGTTCACGAACTGGCAATGGCTCTCCCTCACACTGGCGGCCCCTGTCATCGTCTGGGCGGCTCTGCCTTTCCATCGCGCCGCCTGGATCAACCTCCGACACGGCGCAGCCACGATGGACACCCTCATCTCCATCGGCACCATTGCCGCGTTCCTGTGGTCGCTGTACGCGCTGTTCTTCGGCACAGCCGGCGAAGCCGGGATGAAACACGCGTTTTCGCTCACCGTCGACCGAATGGACGGCACCGCCAACATTTATCTCGAGGTCGCCGCAGGTGTGATCACCTTCGTGTTGGCCGGACGCTACTTCGAGCACAAGTCCAAGCGCACCTCGGGTGCGGCGCTGCGTGCACTCATGGAACTCGGCGCAAAGGACGTTGCAGTCCTGCGAGACGGTGCCGAGGTCAGAATCCCGGCCGAAGATCTTGTCACCGGCGACGTCTTCATCGTCCGCCCAGGTGAGAAGATCGCCACCGACGGAGTCATCACCGAAGGCCGCTCCGCCGTAGACCTGAGCATGCTGACCGGCGAATCGGTGCCCGAGGAGGTAGGCGTCGGCGACAGCGTTGTCGGAGCCACCGTTAACGTAGGCGGCACCCTGTCCGTCCGGGCCACCCGAGTCGGCAGCGACACGCAACTCGCCCAAATGGCAGCACTTGTCGAAGACGCACAGAACGGTAAGGCTGACGTTCAGCGTCTCGCCGATCGCATTGCAGGCATCTTTGTTCCGATTGTCATCGCGATTGCCGTTGCCACACTGGGTTACTGGCTCGGTAGCGGCAACGGAATCGAGATGGCGTTCACCGCGGCCGTCGCCGTCCTGATCATCGCCTGCCCCTGTGCGCTCGGATTGGCAACACCCACCGCGCTGTTGGTCGGCACCGGTCGAGGCGCCCAGATGGGAATCCTGATCAAGGGCCCCGAGGTGCTGGAATCGACTCGCGCAGTGGACACCATCGTCCTCGACAAGACCGGCACCGTCACCACCGGCCAGATGACTCTGCTCGACACCATCGCAGCCGACGGAACGAGTATCGATGACGTCTTGCGTTTGGCGGGCGCTCTCGAACATCGCTCCGAGCACCCGATTGCTGCGGCAATTGCCAAGGGTGCCAAGGAAACAGTGGGCGAACTTCCCGCGGTCTCCGACTTCGTGAACGTCGCCGGACGAGGCGTTCAGGGAATGGTCGACGGCCACGCTGTAGTAGCCGGCCGTGAGGCATTGCTCGAAGACTGGGCTATGACGTTGCCCGAGAACCTGCGGGCTGCAAAGACCGAAGCAGAAAAGGCGGGCCGCACCGCCATCGCAGTCGGCTGGGACGGAGCGGCGCGCGGCGTCCTCGTGATAGCCGACGCCGTCAAGGACACCAGCGCCGAGGCGATAGCGCAGTTGAAGGCACTCGGCCTCGAACCGATCCTACTGACAGGCGACAACAAGACCGTCGCCCGGACCGTCGCAGACCAGGTGGGCATCAGCACGGTATTTGCCGAGGTCATGCCAGCCGACAAGGTCGACGCCGTCAAGAAACTGCAGGCGGAGGGACGCGTCGTGGCCATGGTCGGCGACGGCGTCAACGACGCGGCGGCTTTGGCTCAGGCCGATCTCGGTCTGGCGATGGGTACCGGTACCGATGTCGCAATCGAAGCCAGCGACATCACACTGGTTCGCGGTGACCTTCGCTCGGCAGCGGATGCAATCAGGTTGTCTCGCAAGACACTGAAAACAATCAAGGGCAACCTGTTCTGGGCCTTTGCCTACAACACGGCAGCTATCCCCCTCGCGGCGGCGGGACTGCTGAACCCGATGCTGGCCGGTGCCGCGATGGCATTCAGCAGCGTGTTCGTGGTGAGCAACAGCCTGAGGCTACGCCGGTTCAAGTAAGGGGCCTTCGGCGCCTGTGCGCCTTTTTGGTAGCGATGGCTACCAGAAAGGCGCACAGGGTTATTCGACTCCTGCCAAACGCACAAACGCCGCTGCGTCGAGCATCTCGCCACGCGTCTGCGGCTCGATTCCGGCAGCAAGGAGCCTGCGCTCCGCTTCAGCCGGCGAACCCGCCCAACCACTGAGCGCTGCTCGCAAGGTCTTGCGACGCTGAGCAAAAGCTGCGTCGATCGCGGCAAAAACACGCTTGCGGTGCTGCTCGTCCATCGGCCACGGCGGCTCGGCGTAACGGTCGATCCGTACCAGACCGGACTCCACCTTGGGCGCCGGCCAGAACACATTGCGTCCCACGGCGCCGGCACGGCGGACCTCACCGAAGAAATTGGCCTTGACGCTCGGGACGCCGTAGATCTTGCTTCCCGGATCAGCAGCCAGGCGATCAGCGACCTCGGCTTGCACCATCACCAGCGCGGTACGCAGGCTCGGCAGCGACGCGAACAGGTGCAGCAGCACCGGCACCGCCACGTTGTACGGAAGGTTCGCGACCAGAGCCGTCGGCTCCCCCGGGATCTGCGACGGCAACACACGCATGGCGTCGGCCTCCACCACCGTCAGACGATCTGCCAGTTCAGGAGCGCGCTCGGACACCGTCTTGGGCAGACGAGCCGCCAGATTCGGATCGATCTCCACCGCGATGACACGATCCACGACGTCCATCAAGGCCATGGTCAGTGAGCCGAGACCTGGTCCGACCTCGAGAACCACGTCGTCACGGGTGACGCCGGCGGTAGTGACGATGCGTCGCACGGTGTTGGCGTCGTGAACGAAGTTCTGCCCCAACTGCTTTGTGGGGCGCACACCGAACTCCTCGGCAAGAGCGCGCACCTCGGCCGGGCCGAGCAGCGCTGCCTGCCCGCGAGGGGTGGCGATGGGTTGGTTCGATTCGGCGTCTGACACAGGTAAGAACTTAACCCAGTCCGAGACGACCCGAGCACGACGGCCATGCGCCCCAGCCCTGGGTACGCTGGGTTTGCGTGGCAATGGCGATCTGCTCCTCGCGGGTCGCGAGGTCGGCGCGGGCAGCGTACTTGAGCCCGCCCTGTCGTTCCCAGGTGTTCTGGTCGAACTGCACGCCGCCGTAGAAACCGTTGCCGGTGTTGATAGCCCAGTTGCCGGTGGCCTCACACTGAGCGAGCGCATCCCACGTGCTGCCGTTCTCGACCGGCGGCACCTCGGTGCCCGGCTTGGTACCGACGCGGACAACCTTGGGTTGCGCGGGTGTGGTGATCGTCTCGGCAACAGGCGTGCGACCGGTTTCGACACCGTTGACCAGATTGACCGCAAATGTGACGTCACGAACGCCGGGCACTCCCGGGTTCTCGACGATCGTTCGGCTCTGATTCATGGTCGGATCCTCGATGCGCTGATCCGGCGGATCGAGCGGCAAGGTCTCCACTCGGCTTTCGGTGATATTGCGCGTCACCGTGATCTCGAGGCCTTCGGTGAGCGGCGCATCTGCGGCGGGAACAACGGTGTCCGCAGCTGCGAGCGGAGTTCCGTTTGCGGTCAAGAACTCACCGACAGTGGGAGCTGCGAGCCGGACATCCGTCGTCGCATGTGCTCCGTCAGTCAGCTTTGCGACAACAGGTGTGAGGACATCGAGCGCTGTGCCGTCCAACGGAAGACGCTGCGAACGTGAAGCCGAAACATGAACATCTGCAGCAACATCGAGTTGCTTCAAGGCATCTTCGACTGTGAGAGCTGTTGTCCACACGGACTTCTGCTGACCGTCGACCGTCAAGGTGATCTCGCGGGCACGACGCAGCACCACGGTGTCGCCGTCGGACACGGACGCGTCGGATGCCGGTGCAACAGCGTCCTTGTCACCAATCGAATAGCCCGCATCTTCGAGAATGCCGTCGACGTTGCTCGCCATGGTGCTCAGGCGAATCTGCTCACCGTCGACATCGAGAGTGATGGTCTTGTGGTTGACCACAGCCAGAATTCCACCGGCCACCAGCGTGAGAAGCAACGCGGCGATCATCGAATACAACAGCGGTGATCGCGTCGAGTTGAGCTTCGCAAGCGGTGACATAGGTTCCTGACTTCTGGTCCGGGGTCAGTGCGCGGTTAGCGCAGACCCAATTTGCTTGTGCACGAAGGCCATGCGCCCCAGCCCTGACCGGCGCGAACCTTCTCGCCGATCGCGATCTGCTGCTCACGGGTTGCGAGGTCGGCACGCGATGCGTACTCGCCACCGCCGAATGCCTGCCAGGTGCTCTGGGTGAATTGCAATCCGCCGTAAAAGCCATTGCCGGTGTTGATCGCCCAGTTGCCGGTGGCCTCACACTGCGCAATCGCATCCCAGGTCGCCGCATTGGAAATTGCCGGTACCGCAGGTTCTTTGGTGCCGACCTTCACTACCGCGGCAACAGGTTCCTTGACCACGGTCGCAGAAAGCTCCGTACGCGCTGCCTCGACACCATTGACGGTCTTGACCTCGATGGTCGCCGTGCGCTCACCGGGAACTCCCGGGTTTTCGACGACGGTCGAGTCCTTCTCGAGCGACGGATCGTCGATCTTGTTCTCCGGCGCGGGAATCGGCTGGTTCTCGACGCGGGTGTCGGTGCGCGACCGGGTAATTTCGACGGTGAGCCCGTCAGTGACAGGCGTCTCGGCGGGCGGAACAACGGTGTCGGCCTGCTCGAGCGGAGCATTTCGTGCGGCCAGAAGATCACCGACAGTAGCGGCGGCAAGCTTGATTTCCGTAGCGGGCGCACCGCCGTCCGCAACGTTGACTACCTTGGGGCTGATCACGTCGAGTTCCGTGCGTTCGAGCGGCAAACGATGCGAGCGTGACGCCGATACGGCAAAGTCGTCGGCCACGTCGAACTGCTTCAACGCTTCGTCCACGGTCAGCGCAGTGGTCCACACCGTCTGCTGCTTGCCGTCGACGGTCAAGTCCAGCTCACGTGCGCGTCGCAGAACGACAGTGTCGCCGTCGGCCAGAGAGGCGTCGGAGCTGGGCGCAAGTGCGTCCTTCGGATCCACCTCGTATCCGGCCTTGTCCAAAGCGCCACCGACGCTGCTCGACATGGTGGACAGCGAGATCATCTCGCCGTCGACGTCGAGCGTGATCGTCTTGTGCTGAACCACCACGAGCAGCCCACCGACAACAAGCGTCAGGAGCAGCGCCGCCACCATCGAATAGAGAAGTGGTGACTTCGTGGAGTTGATCTTGGCAAAAGGCGACACAGGAAATCCCAAGGCAGACGACGTTCGATCACAATACGGTAACGGCCACACACCGCTTCGGCAACCAAACGGTCACGAATTGCGACTTTTGTCACGGAATAAACACGGCGTGTCGCAGGTCGGTAACTTTTTACCTCAGTTAACGGTGTACCGATTCAGCGCGGCGCGCAGTATGTTCTCGTCTGGTCATAAGCAGTCCGGCGATCCCGGGCGTGACATACGAAAGCTGGGCGAGAGTGCGAAGAAAAGTCGACAAACCCCGTAACCCGAGGTGGCCGATCCTGGCCATCCTTCTGGCGCTCATCGCAGCGCTGTTCGCTCCAGGCATCGCGTCGGCGCAGCCGGGCCGGACGTACATCATCGCCACCGACGTCACGTTCGCCCCGTTCGAATTCGAGGACGAAAACGGCAATCTCACCGGCATCGACATGGAACTGATCCGGGCCATCGCCGAGGATCAGGGATTCAACGTCGAGATCAAGCAATTGGGATTCGACGCCGCTCTGCAAGCAGTCCAGGCCGGCCAGGCAGACGGCGTCATCGCAGGCATGTCGATCACCGACGCCCGCAAGCAGGTCTTCGACTTCTCCGACCCGTACTTCGAGTCGGGCGTGCAGATGGCAGTGCTCGAATCGAACAACGACGTCAAGTCCTACGAGGACCTGAAGGGCAAACGCGTCGCCGTCAAGAACGGCACCGAAGGCGCCACGTTCGCCGAATCCATCAAGGATCAATACGGATTCACGACTGTCTACTTCGCCGACTCCGCCAGCATGTACGACGAGGTCCGCACGGGTAACTCCGTCGCGGTGTTCGACGACTACCCCGTGCTGGCCTACGGCATCACCCAGGGCAACGGACTCAAAACCGTGACCGAGAAGGAAGCCGGCGCAAGCTACGGCTTTGCCGTCAACAAGGGCCAGAACGCCGAACTGCTCGAGATGTTCAACGCCGGACTTGCGAACCTGCAGGACAGCGGCGAGTACGACGAGATCCTCTCGCAGTTCCTCGGCCAGGACGCCACCTCGTCCGACAACTCCATCATCGGGCTGATCAAGAGCACATACCCACAACTGCTCAAAGGTCTGTGGCTGACCATCGTTCTGTCGGTCGTCTCGATCGCGATCGCTCTTGTCCTGGGTGCGATCTTCGGACTCTGCCGCGTATCGACAAACATCGTCGTCCGCGGAATCGGTACCGCCTACGTCGATATCTTCCGTGGCACGCCGCTTCTGGTGCAAGCGTTCTTCATCTACTTCGGCATCCCGGCCGCTCTGCACTTCCAGATGTCGGCATTCACCGCCGGTGTCATCACGCTCTCGCTCAACGCCGGCGCCTACATGGCCGAGATCGTGCGCGGCGGAATCCTGGCCGTCGACAAGGGCCAGATGGAGGCATCACGCAGCCTCGGCATCAGCTACATGAAGACAATGCGGAAAGTCATCATGCCGCAGGCAATTCGCACGATGATCCCGTCGTACATCAACCAGTTCGTCATCACCCTCAAGGACACGTCGATCCTGTCGGTCATCGGACTGGCTGAGCTCACTCAGACCGGGCGCATCATCATCGCGCGCAACTTCCAGTCCTTCAACATGTGGCTGATCATCGGCGCCATGTACTTCATCATCATCATGGCGCTCACCAAGTTCTCGAACCGCCTCGAAAAGAGGATCAACAAGTGACCGAAACAGCCGTCAACATGAGCAAGCCAGACACCGAAATCAAGATCGAAGTCAAGGGACTGAAAAAGTCGTTCGGCGACAACGAGGTCCTCAAAGGCCTCGACGTCGACATCAAGAACGGCGAAGTGGTGTGCGTCATCGGGCCGTCCGGATCGGGCAAGTCCACCTTCCTACGCTGCCTCAACCGCCTCGAGGACATCACCGCAGGCACCGTGCGCGTCGACCAGTTCGACCTGACGGACAAGAACGTCGATATCGACAAAGTGCGCCAACACATCGGCATGGTGTTCCAGCACTTCAATCTCTTCCCCCACATGACCGTCATCGAAAACGTGATGCTCGCTCCGATCCAGACGGGCCGTTCCACCAAGGAACAGGCACGTGAGATCGCGGCGAAACTGCTAGGTCAGGTTGGTCTCGCCGAGAAGGCCGACGCCAAGCCCGCGAGTCTGTCCGGCGGTCAGAAGCAGCGTGTTGCCATCGCCCGCGCACTCGCCATGAGCCCGGACATCATGCTCTTCGACGAGGCCACCAGCGCCCTCGACCCCGAAATGGTGGGCGAGGTTCTGCAGGTGTTGCGCGACCTCGCGAAGCAGGGCATGACCATGGTCGTCGTGACCCACGAAATGGGATTCGCCCGCGAGGTATCCGATCGTGTCATCTTCATGGCCGACGGTTACATCGTCGAGGAAGGGAAGCCGGAAAACCTGTTCGGCAATCCGCAGCAGAAGCGCACCCAGGATTTCCTGGGGAAGGTGCTTTAGGGGCTCCGCCCCTGTGCGCCTTTCTGGTAGCGCCGACTACCGGAAAGGCGCACAGGGGGTGGCCAACTCGACGACCACGCCAGTCTCGATCCGGTTCTGTGGGCCGACGTCGAAATCACCGAACCTCCGGAACCACCGAGGACTCGCAGCGACCCGTCGATAGGTCTCACTGTCTGCGACGGGCAACCACACGCGTGGGCTTCCGACTTCCTCGTACGTCGTCGTGACCACGAGAATCCCGAGGACTACGCCTGCGGTCCTAACTCCTGACGCCGGCATCCCGCCGTGAACCCAACCGTCGAACCTGCCGGTGTCGGCGCGCGGAGTCAGCGTCCACGAACACTCGTCTCCGACAACCGGATATGGCCCGCAACATTCGATTTCACCCATGTCGATGTGAACGGTGAGGATCTCGACCGAGGATTCCACCGGAGTCGGCTCGGTGTAGCTGTGCGTCCTCACGCCCTCGCAGGAACAGCCAACTCGACGACGACGGCCGTCTCCATCCATCCGCGACTACCACTAACCAGCGACGGCATTCCCCGAAAGTGGCTCGGGACTTTCTCGACGCGAACGTGATCGAGGGTCCCCGGCACCAGCGCCCAATGCCCGGACCCTTGTTCGAGAAATTCGCCACGCTCGAGTCTGATCGAGAGAACGGTCCCTGCCGTGCGTTCTAAATCTGGATAGATACCGCCGTGGACCGACCCGTCGAACCACTGCCCGTCGAACCACAACGAGTCACGCATCGGGCGCAAAGCCCACGAAGATTCTTCGCCGACGACCGGCAGCGGCGCACAGCACTCGAATTCCCACGTTTCGATGCGGACTGTGACGACGTCGTAGGGATAGATGTCGCCGGGATAGATGTCGCCGGGATAGATGCAGTCATTCATCTGAATACTCCGCGCAGTAGACGGGCCGGGACACGACGGTCCCGGGCGCGGAGTTACCTGTCAGCTCAGAATAGCGCTCAGAGCTTGTAGACCCGCTCCGCTGTCGCAGTCGACGCCGCTGCCAGGGCCTCCGGATCCTCGCCGCGGATATCGGCCAATGCGCGCACGGTGTACGGGAGGCAGTACGACTCGTTGGGGGCGCCACGGAACGGATGGGGCGTCAGGAACGGCGCATCCGTTTCGACGATCAGCTGATCCGACGGCACCAATAGCGCAGCCTCGCGGAGAGCCTTCGCATTCTTGAAACTCACGGTTCCCGAAAAACTGAGCACGTACCCGGCGTCGATGCATGCCCGCGCCATCTCCGAATCCGAGGAGAAGCAGTGGAACACCACTGTCTCCGGCGCGCCTTCCTCGTTCAGCACGCGCAGCAAGTCCTGGTCGGCTTCGCGGTTGTGAATCATCAGCGTCTTGCCCAACCGCTTCGCCAGATCGATGTGCCACCGGAAACCGTCGACCTGCTCCTCGATGGTGGCGCACCCATCGAGCTTGCCGGGCCAGTAAAGGTCGAGGCCCGTCTCCCCCACGGCGACGACCCGCGGATCCGACGCCAACCGCTCGATCTCGGCGCGAGTATCGGCGTCGAGAACGTTCGCCCTGGTCGGGTGGATTGCGACGGCGGCGTACACGCGGGAATCCCAGTTCGCAGCGTCGACGGCAAAGCGGGCGGCGTCGAGGTCGTCGGCCACCGTGACAACCCTCCCGACGCCGACGGCCTCGGCTCGGTCGACTATTTCGGCCACGCTCGCAGCGTCATGCGCGCCACACGCGTCGAGGTGCGTATGGGCGTCGATCAGAGGCGACAAGGGCTCAGGGGCATCGGGGGCGGGACGGTCTTTGCTCACGCCCGATAGAGTAAGCGCACCATGACTGTGCCTGCCTCGCCCTCCCAGACCCCGCGCCCGGACTCCGCCGCCCCGGAAGGCGCGGAACGATCGCCGTTCTACATCACGACAGCGATCGCGTATCCCAACGGCGCTCCGCACATCGGCCACGCGTACGAGTACATCTCCTCGGACGCGCTCGCCCGCTTCAAGCGGTTGGACGGACATGAAGTGTTCTTCATGACCGGTACCGACGAGCACGGTCTGAAGATGCAGCAGACTGCGATCAAAGAGGGCATCGACGTTCGGGAACTCGCGGCTCGGAACTCCGACGTGTTCCAGAACCTCGACAAGGTCCTGAACATCTCGTACGACCGGTTCATCCGCACTACGGACGCTGATCACCAGGTCGCCAGCAAGGCGATCTGGGAGAAGATGGCCGCATCCGGCGACATCTACCTCGACACGTACTCGGGTTGGTACTCGGTTCGGGACGAGGCCTTCTACACCGAAGCCGAGACCACGCTTCTGGAGGACGGCACCCGCCAGTCCACCGAGACCGGCACCCCTGTGGAGTGGACCGAGGAGTCCAACTACACGTTCCGCCTCTCGGCGTACGAGGAGCGGTTACTCGCGCTGTACGAAGAGCACCCCGAGTTCATCGCCCCCACGACACGCCGAAACGAGATCGTCAGCTTCGTCAAGAGCGGCCTCAAGGACATCTCGATCTCGCGCACCACGTTCGACTGGGGCGTCAAGGTTCCGGGCGACCCGGACCACGTCATGTACGTCTGGGTAGACGCCCTCACCAACTACCTGACGGGCGTCGGATACCCGAACGCCGACTCGGAGGAGTTCAAGAAGTTCTGGCCCGCGAGCCTGCACATCATCGGCAAGGACATCACGCGGTTCCACACCGTCTACTGGCCGGCGTTCCTCATGTCCGCGGGCATCGAGCTGCCGGAGCGGGTCTTCGTTCACGGCTTCTTGTACAACAAGGGCGAGAAGATGTCGAAGTCGGTCGGCAATGTCGTCGACCCCATCGCCATGGTCGATCAGTACGGTCTCGACGCAGTCCGCTTCTTCCTGCTCCGTGAGATCTCGTACGGCCAGGACGGCAGCTACAGCCACGAGGCGATCGTGACACGCATGAACGCCGACCTGTCGAACGAACTCGGCAATCTCGCACAACGTTCGCTGACAATGGTCGCGAAGAACTGCGACGCCCAGGTACCCACCCCCGGTGAGTTCACCGAGGACGACCTGGCGATGCTGGCGTCTGCGGACGCCTTGCTTGCCAAGTGCCGCAGCGAGTTCGACGTGCAGGCTCTACACCTCGCACTGGAAGCCATCTGGGGCGTGCTCGGCGAGACCAACCGGTACTTCTCCAAGCAGGAACCGTGGGTCCTGCGCAAGACCGATCCGGCGCGTATGGCAACCGTCCTCTACGTGACGATCGAAGTGGTCCGTATCGTCGGCATTCTCGTTCAGCCGGTCATGCCCGACGCGGCGTCGCGGATCCTCGATCTGCTTGGCCAGAGCGAAGAGAGCCGTCAATTCACCGACATCGCGGTACGCATCGACGCGAACCGTAAACTGCCTGCTCCGGCACCTGTTTTCCCTCGTTTCGTCGACGAGTGACGTAGCCGTGTGACGCCTTTCGTGGGGTCCGCCGCATCTGGCCTGAGCCAGTTGTGTCGGACCCCACGTGCACACTGCGTCCATGACACCCGATAGAACATACTTTCGATCTGCTGCCTCCTCGCAGACGCTGCCATGGAACGGAACCCGCGTGTCCTCTCACGAAGTCAGTCCTCAATCTGTCGCAGCTGCCGAGGCCTTGATCACCGAACTTGCCGGCGTCTACGAACGAGGGTGGCAACCTGCCGATCTTGTTCACCTTGCCCGTCGCAGCAAAGATCCCTCGAACGCCGATCTTGTTGCCACCGCCGTCCTACTCGACGCCGCCCGAACCAGGGCCTCCGACCGCGCACCCCTCGAATGGGTTGGGCAACTTGCGTCCATTCGGGAGCAGTTCCCCAATGCCGATCGCATCGCGTCACGAATCACTCTGGACGAGGACGTTTTTCGATCCCTCGCGGCCGGACTCCTGTTCGAAGATCCCTATTTCCTCGTCTCCCAAATTGCCGAGGTGTCGTTGCACTGGACGCGACTCGCGCCGTGGAATCTGTTGCTCGCGCCGCCGTCCACCTGGCCGCCGCAGCGAACGGACACCAGTTACGCGGGCACTGGCGCTGAAGTTGACGCCAAGGTACTCAAGCGAATTCGTGGATTACTCGCCAAAGCCGAGGCCACCAACTTCGCCGAAGAGGCCGAATCCTTCACCGAGAAGGCGCAGGAGTTGATGACGCGGTACGCCATCGATGCGGCACTTCTGCACAATCGCACCGGCATCACCGATACCGCCGTCAACGGGCGTCGCATCCACCTCGACAACCCGTACGTGAAGGAGAAAGTCCATCTCCTCACTGCAATCGGTGATTCCAACCGCGTGCGCGCCGTGTGGTTCAGCGAGGTGTCCATCGCCACGGTCATCGGCACGCCCGTCGATCTCCAGCAGGTCGACATGCTCTTCACGTCATTGCTCGTGCAGGCAACCCGCGCAATGCAATTCGCCGACACCAGCAATCGCGGCGGCTCCAGAACCACGTCGTTCCGCAAAGGCTTCCTCACCGGGTTCGCCAATCGAATCGGTCAACGTCTCCGCGACGCCGGCACCAAAGCCACCGCAGAAGCCGCCGACGCCGCGTCGATGGATGTGGCCGATCTCCTGCCGATTCTCGCTACCACGTCGGCTGCCGTCGACACCGAATTCGATCGGTTGTTCCCGCGAACCCGCAAAGCTCGCGGACGGTCCGTCGACGCCGAAGGGTGGCACGCCGGCCAAGCGGCTGCCGACGACGCCAACCTCCGGCCGGGAGCACCGGCAGTGCGCCGTTAGCCCAGCGCTAGTCCTTACGAGCAGCCAGCACCGTTTCGTACAGTTCGCGCTTCGACACACCGGGGGTGGCGACGAGGGCGCACGCGTCTTTCAGACGTGCTCCGCCCTCGACCAGGCGTTCCACTTCCTCGACCAGATCGGCCGGATCGGAGGCCACCAGAACAGCACCTTCGAGCACTACTGTGATTTCGCCGCGCACACCTTCGGCAGCCCACGCAGCGAGTTCGCCGAGAGTTCCGCGCTTCACCTCTTCGTAGGTCTTGGTCAACTCGCGGCAAACGGCAGCACGCCGGTCCGGGCCGAGCACCTCGACGGCGTCGGCCAGGCAATCAGCCAGGCGATGCGGCGCCTCGAAGAACACACACGCGCGCTGCTCGGTGAGCAGTCCCGCGAACCAGGTCTTGCGTTGTCCACCCTTGCGCGGCGGGAAACCGTCGAAGCAGAAGCGCTCGACGGGCAGCCCTGACAGCGCGAGGGCAGTAGTCACTGCGGACGGGCCAGGCAGGCAGGTGACCTTCAAGTTCTCAGCCACACATGCAGCAACAAGGCGGTATCCGGGATCACTGACCGACGGCATACCGGCGTCGGTCACCAGGAGGACGGTTTTGCCGCCGGCAACGTCGGCGACCAGCGCGGGAAGTCGCGCAATCTCCACCTGATCGTAGAAACTGACCACCTTTCCGGTGATCGTGACATCAAGTGCCGAGGCCAGCGACTTGGTGCGTCGGGTGTCCTCGGCCGCTACGACGTCGGCGGTTGCGAGAGCGTCGCGCAGACGCGGAGACGCGTCACCGACGT
Organism: Rhodococcus sp. IEGM 1366; assembly: GCF_033142425.1. NCBI lineage: Bacteria > Bacillati > Actinomycetota > Actinomycetes > Mycobacteriales > Nocardiaceae > Rhodococcus > Rhodococcus sp. IEGM 1366. Next base: position 300,052 of record NZ_JAWLRZ010000006.1, on the reverse strand, counting down.
CTCCCATGGGTGTTGCGGCGAGTACCAAGCGACCAGTCATACCTGACAGCCTACGATTGCCGAGTGACTGTGCAGACGGACGAGCGGCCAACGCCCGCCAGTGGCGATCGGGTAGTGCGTAGTCCAGCGCCGCTCGTACCCGCCCCGGACTTCGGCCCCACGGACCGGTTGCGTGGCTGGATCGTCACCGCCGTCATCACCACGATCGCCGCAATCACCCGGTTCACGATGCTCGCCTATCCCACGGACGCCGGCACTCCCGTATTCGACGAGAAGCACTATGCGCCGCAAGGCTGGCAGGTGTTGACAGGCGGCGGGATCGAAGACAACCCCGGTTACGGATTGGTGGTGCACCCGCCGATCGGCAAGCAGATGATCGCAATCGGTGAAGCGATCTTCGGTTACAACGGCTGGGGTTGGCGGTTCTCGTCGGCATTGGTCGGAACCTTGATGGTGCTGCTGATCATTCGGATCGTTCGACGGATGACACGTTCGACGCTCATCGGCGCGATTGCCGGCATTCTGCTGATCGTCGACGGAGTCACGTTCGTCTCGTCCCGCCTGGGCATGCTCGACATTTTTCTCGCATTCTTTGTTCTCGCCGCGCTTGGCTGCCTGATCGTCGACCGTGACCAGGTTCGGCAACGGATGGCCACCGCTTACGCCGAGGGTCGGATCGGCGATTCCGAATGGGGTCCACGGCTCGGATTCCGGTGGTGGCGATTCGGCGCCGGCATCCTGCTCGGATTGGCCTGCGGCACCAAATGGTCCGGGATGTACTTCATCTTGTTCTTCGGACTCCTCAGCGTCGCGTTCGACCTGTCCGCACGCCGCGCCTACCGTGTGCAGCGGCCATGGTTCGGCACCGCGGTCCGCGACATCGGCCCCGCTCTGTACGCGTTGGTCGTCATCCCGATCGGCGTCTACCTGGCCAGCTACTGGGCCTGGTTTGCGAGCGAGACGGGCGTCGATCGCCACGCCGTCGGCAACGAGATCGGCGAGGGCGGAACGTGGAGTTTCATACCGTCGGCGCTGCGTTCCCTCTGGTATTACAGCGGCAACGTGCTCACCTTCCACTCGAGCCTGACGAACTCCGCGGGCAACCACCACCCGTGGGAATCGAAACCCTGGACGTGGCCCATGGGTCTTCGTCCGATGCTCTACTACTACGCCGACGGCGAGCAGGTGACGGGCTGTGGGGCGGCCACCTGCGTCAAGGCGATCATGCTGATCGGCACGCCGGCGATGTGGTGGCTGGCGCTGCCCATGTTGGCGTGGGCGATCTGGAAGACGTTCGTTCGGCGTGACTGGCGCTATGCCGTTGTTCTCACCGGATACGCCGCCGCCTACCTCCCCTGGTTCGCCACGATGGACCGTCAGATGTACTTCTTCTACGGCGTTGCGCTCGCACCGTTCATGGTCATGGGATTTGCGCTGACACTCGGCGATGTACTTGGCAAGGCAACGGATTCCGTCGAGCGACGCACCACGGGATTGCTCGCGGTCAGCCTGTACATCGGGCTGGTTGTCGCGAACTTCGTCTACCTGTGGCCCATCTTGACCGCGATGCCGATCACTCCGGAATCGTGGCAGAACCATCTGTGGTTGCCGAGCTGGAAATAGCTCAGGTATCGCGCCGAGCGCGAGTGCCTCGTCGGACCCGTCGGGTTTGGAGAAGCGCTCGTTTCTGTTCTCGGGCAGCGACGATGATCGGGTCGTGTGACAGATCTCGGTAGAGCGAGAAGCACAGGCCGATCATCACGACGACAAATGGCGCGGCCGCGATGATCGTCATCGTCTGTAAACCCTCGAGCGCTTCGGAACCGCCGGTCCACAGCAATAGCGCCGCGGCGCCACCGGTCAACACACCCCAGAACACCACGACCCACCGACTCGGCTCGAGAGTTCCCCGCTGCGAGAGAGTGCCCATCACCATCGACGCGGCGTCTGCACCCGAGACGAAGAACACAGCTACGAGCAGCATGACCAGGACGGTCGTGACGCCCGCGAGCGGGAGATTGTCGAGCATCCCGAACAACTGCGCTTCCTCGGAACCCCGGCTCGCGAGATCGATTCCGTCTCGCTCCTCACCGATCCCGGCACCGCCGAAGATCGAGAACCACAACAGGCTCACCGTCGTCGGGACGACAATGACACCAACGATGAACTGACGAATAGTGCGCCCACGACTGATGCGCGCCAAGAACATTCCCACGAACGGTGTCCAGGACACCCACCAGGCCCAGTAGAAGATGGTCCAGGACGACAGCCACTCTCCTGTCTCGGGATTCGACGACGCTCCGGTCCTTGCCGACATCTGGGCGAGATCCGACGCGTAGGCGCCGATGGTGGTGGGCAGAAGGTTGAGGATCAGAACTGTCGGTCCGAGTACGAACACGAAGAGCGCCAAGATCAACGCGAGCACCATGTTGATGTTCGACAACCACTGAATTCCCTTGGAAACGCCCGAGACTGCCGATGCGACAAAGGCCAGGGTCAACACCGCGACAATGGAAACGAGGAGGAAGACACTCACTTCTTGCATCCACCCGACCACCTGGAATCCCGAGCCGATTTGCAGGGCGCCGAGTCCCAGTGATGCGGCCGTGCCGAAGAGAGTCGCGAAGATGGCAAGAATATCGATGATCTTGCCGATCGGACCTTCAGCCCGACGCCCGAGCAGTGGGATGAAAGCCGAGCTGAAAAGCTGCTTGCGTCCACGCCGATACGATCCGTACGCAATGGCAAGGCCCACAACGGCATACATCGCCCAGGGATGAAGCCCCCAGTGGAACATGGTGGTTGCCATAGCGGTTCCGATACCGCCGTCGGTGCCAGGTGGTGGATTGACGTAGTGCGCCAATGGTTCGGCGACACCGAAGAACATCAGGCCGATTCCCATTCCGGCGCTGAACATCATCGCAATCCAACTGACGGTCCGGAACTCCGGTTTCTCACCGTCCTTGCCGAGTGGAATGTCTCCGAACCGACTGACGGCGAGGTAGATGGAGAACAGCACAAAAGCCGACGCCGCGAGAACGAAGAGCCAGCCGATGTTGACGACGAGCCAGTCGAGAATGCTCCCCGTCACCGAGTTCAGATTGTCGGGGGCAACGAGGCCCCACACGAGAATTGCCAAGACCGCCACTGCCGTTACGGAAAAAACCACGTAATCGGTTCGCACACCTACTCGTGTGAACCCATTCGTCGGTCGGTCCTCGTTGGCACCGGAATTCTGCTCTGAAGGATCAGATTTCGTCACCATAGGACAATACGTTGGTCACTCGCGCGAACAAAAGCAATAGCGAAGGCGGGCCCGACACCTGCCGGACCCGCCCCGAAATACGCCTTACGCTGCGGTTTTCAACCAACCGTTGCCTTTGCCAATCAATCCGTCCACGCTAATACGACCGGCTCCGATCGTGGCGATCAGCAGCGAGCCGACACCGAGCGCAAGTACCAGTTCGTAGCCACCAGCGTCGACAAAAATGCCGTTGCCCGAGTGGACGATGAAGAAGGCGCCCACCATGTCGAGGAACAGCAGCACACCGACAAGCGGAGTCAGGACGCCGGCAATGAGCAGGATTCCGCCGCCGAGTTCGATCGTGGCTGCAAGAATCGCCGACACCTTGGGCAGGGGCGCGCCCATCATTTCGAATGACGCCTGCGTTCCGGCGATCTTGTACGTGAAGAACTTCTGCCAACCGTGGGCGATGAAGATGATGCCAAGGCCGATGCGAGCGATGAGGAGTCCGAGGTCACGGACGATCGACGAATTCATGGTGCAAGCCTGACAGCTTTAAGTTGAAGCGTCAACTTAAGGCTGCGTCACGCGCCTCTCAATGCGGCCTCGACCATAGTCAGTATCTCGTCATCCGAATATCCGAGCGCACGCACATCTTTCACGAAAGCCGTCGCCGCCTGCTCCGCCTGCGCTCGTACCGGATCACTTCCCGACGCAATGAAGGTGCCCTGCTTCCCGCGGGTCTCGATCACCCCCTGCTCGCCGAGCACCCGATACGCTTTTGCGACGGTATTCGCCGCCAAACCCAGGTCCGTTGCCAGCGCCCGAACCGTGGGAATCTTGGCCCCCGCTATCAGCCCCCCGGTCTGCACCTGTTCGATAATCTGTTGGCGTAGTTGGTCGTACGGCGCCACGGACGAACCGTGGTCGATCACGATACCGGTCATCACAAGGCATCAACCGCGTCGCGAACAAGATCGGAGCCGGACGTCAGAACCAACGTCTTGCCGACACTCGCGGGCGCATCGATCAACGCCTCGATCACCGCCGCTACATCAGCCCTACTGACCGATCCACGCGCAACCGGAGGCTCGGCCAGAGTTACCTCACCGATCGGATCGTCATCGGTGAGTAGCCCCGGACGAATGATCGTCCACTCCAAGCCCGTGCGAGAACGCAGATCGTCCTCGGCGGCCGTCTTGGCTTCGAGGTACGCGGCAAAAACCTCGTCGGTCCCCTCCGCAACCGGTTCGCCGGCGCCCATCGCACTGATCTGGATGAAACGACGAACACCCGCTTTTTCCGCCGCGTCTGCAAGCCGTACCGCTGCCGCCCGATCGACTGTGTCCTTACGCGCAATTCCACTCCCCGGACCGGCTCCCGCCGCAAAAACTGCAACATCGCACCCGGCCAGCACCTTCGCGAGTTCGTCGACGGTGGCCGTTTCCAGGTCGATCACTACGGGAAATGCGCCCAACGTCCGGACCGCACCCTCGTGATCCGGATTGCGGATCAGCGCAACCGGCCGATCACCATGTCCGGCCAGCAAAAATATGAGGTGCTGCGCGATCTTGCCGTGACCTCCGGCAATCGCCACTCGCCGTTCGTCGACACTTCGATGTTCCGTCATCATCCACTCCTCGTACGTCGGTACTTCAGTCCAGCGCACCGGAAGGGGCCGTTTGTTCCCACTTCCCGACCGGGCAGCTGATCACGCCAGGCACAATGACGACCATGGCCTCTGCAACGATCTTCCACAATCAACGGTGCAACACCTCACGAACTGTTCTCGCCCGGCTCCGTGAACACGACATCGAACCGACCGTCGTCATGTACCTCGATACACCGCCTACCCGTTCGGAACTGGATAAACTCCTCTCCGACGCCGGCCTCACTCCCAGCCAGGCAGTTCGTAAGCGTGAATCGCAGTACAAGGAACTCGGGCTCGCCGACGCATCCGAGTCCAAGATCCTCGACGCCATGATCGAACACCCGATTCTCATCGAACGCCCCTTTGTCGTCACTGACAAGGGCACTGTCCTCGCCCGCCCGGCAGACAAGGTCGAAGAAATCCTCTAGGCATCACAACGGATCGCGGGCGATCGGACAGGACATGCACCGGGGACCACCCCGGCCGGATCCCAGTTCCGACCCCGCGATCCGGAGCACCTCGATCCCCGACGCCTCCAGCCGCGCATTGGTCTCGACATTGCGCTCGTATGCGACCACCACACCGGGTTCAATTGCCAGAGTGTTGTTTCCGTCGTCCCACTGCTCACGTTCGGCAGTCACCGTGTCCAATCCGGTGTCGATGACCCGCAGCTTCCCGATCCCCATCGCGTCGGCGGCAGCCTCGAGGAACGGGTCAGCACCTCGTATGCTCACGCCGTCATCCTCACGCCGAATAGTGAAGGCCGACAATGTGTTCTGAATCGCCGGATACATGACTACGGCGTCGGCCTCCACCATCGTGCACACCGTATCGAGATGCATCGACGCGCGGCGCTGCTCGATCGGCACCACCAACACCGTATGCGCCAAATCGTCGTCGAACACACTGCGCGCCAATGCTTCCGCCCCCGCCGGCGACGTCCGCTCACCCACACCGACGGCAATCACGCCGGGAGCGAGTAGCAGCACATCACCACCTTCGACCGGAGCGGTATGCGATTCGTACGCCCGCCGCACCCCCCGAAACCGAGGATGATGCGCATACACCAGATCGGTGATCGACGACTCCCGCGCCCGCGCAGACAACGCCAAGGACGTAATCACCACCCGCGGCCCGATCCAGAACGACGAATCACGCGTGAACAGCAGATTGGGCAACGGATCGATCACAAAGTCCCCGCCGTGGTGCATCCGCCGCACCAGCGACGTCGACGACGCGTCGATCGGGAGTTCGTCGAAAGTCATACCGGCGGTGAGGATGGACGACAACTCCGCCGGCGGCACACTGCGTAGGTACGACGACAGATGCTGCCCCAGCGAGTGCCCGATCTTCCGTGTGTCCACCGCAGCCGAAATTCCCTGAATCCGGGCCGCACCGCTGACCGTCAAGGCTTCGGCGAGCAGATCCGCAAGCAGCAGAACCTCGACACCGTGCTCACGCAGCACCGACGCGAACTGATCGTGCTCGTCCTGCGCCCGATCAACCCACGGCAAACCGTCGAAAAGCAGTTGATCGTTGTTTCGCGGGGTGAGCCGCTTCAATTCGTCGCCGGGACGATGCAAGATGACCGAACGCAACCTACCTACCTCGGAGTCGACACCGAGCGAGACGGATCCAGAACCGTTCATGGATAAACAGTATTCCCGTCGGTGCGTAATCTGATGGCCGACACCAGTGAGAGGAACCACCATGACGGCACCACAGCGACCCGAGAACGAACACCGAGGGGTCGAGTTGTTGTGTGGACGCTGGGCCGGCACCGGTAGCGGACACTTTCCGACGATCGACGATTTCGAGTACTCCGAGGAAATCGTCTTCGCTCCGACCCCCAAACCGTTCCTGACGTACAGCTCACGCACACGTGGCTTGCCCGACGGCCGCCCACTTCACATGGAATCTGGATACCTGCGCCCGGTCCCCGGCAACAAGCTCGAGTTGCTGATCACCCAGCCGACCGGTTTTGTGGAGATCCACCGCGGCAGCATCGACGCCGAGGGCACTCTTGCCTTCACACTGTTGACACTTGCGGCGTCACCGGATTCCAAGCCCGTCACCGATGTGCGACGCGTAGTGCGGGTTCACGAAGACACACTGACGTACGACATCTGGATGGCACACGATCAGACACCGCTCACTCATCATCTGCATGCCGAGCTCCAGCGCGTCGACGATTAACGCTCTTTCACGGATTGAGTAGGAACGCTTCGACGGCGTCGTGATCGCGGCGCAACAGATCCTGAGCCATATTCTTCAACAGCCTTTCGATCTGGCCGCCTAGAACCGGAATCTTCACCTCTGCCCAGCCGTCGACGTTCAGCACGGAGCGAGCGTCGCCTGCTTCGGCCAATTCCAGGTCGACCTCGATACGAATAGGCAATCCGTGCGCTCTCCCGGTCACTGATCCGACCGCCCGGCCGTCGGATAGCGGACCCCACCGATCGGCTCGCTCGACACCGAGGCGGTCCGGAACCAGCTTTGCAACCAACCCCGGCAGTGCCGACGATTCGAGCTCGTCGGTTAGCGACACCGCTATCGCTCCGCCTCCGTCTTCGATAACTGCCTTGGAATACAGGTCGCCAAGTCTGATCATCCAATACCGAGTATCTGTCAATGCCGCATGAACCTTCTCGGGCGGAAAGTTGAATTCGATACCAAATCGAAAACTCTTTGACATTTGGTGACCTTGGTCCCTATGCGAGTTGGCACTGGTTCTGAAAGGCAGCTAATTACGAGCGCGGTAACAGCTTGGCGAACTGGTCATTCGCTTTCTGCATAACAAATTCATAGGGCGGAGAGAACTTACGAGCCCACCAATAACCGAACCTGATGTCATTGGATGTATAGACCAGATATCGATTCTTCTCGATACCGGAGACAATGCACTCCGCCACTTTCTCCGGCGAAACCGCACGCTTCTCGAAGCGATGCACCAATGACTTGACTCGCGGGTCGTCCCGATCGATGCCCGCGATGTCGACGGTGCCCACCAATGGAGTCTTCACCCCACCCGGAACAACGAGGCTCACACCGATGCCGTGACGCTTCAGATCGAACCGAAGTACCTCCGAAACGCCTCGTAGCCCGAACTTGCTGGCGCTGTACGCCGCATGCCAGGGCAGAGCCAGCAGGCCGGCGGCCGACGAGACATTGACCAGATGACCGCCTTTTCCGGCGCGGATCATCGGCGGAATGAACGTCTCCATGACATGAATGGGCCCCATGAGATTGACGTCCACCATTGATCGCCAGTGACGATGCTCGAGGTTCTCAATTGTTCCCCAGGCCGATATGCCTGCAATGTTCATCACGACATCCATCGATCCGAACTGCTCGGCCACTTCTGCGCCGAATTTGGATACGGCGTCGTAATCGGAAACATCGAATGCCTCCGCCACACTGACGGTACCGCCGGCCGAGGACACCATTTCGACGGTCTCATCAAGACCGGAACCGTTGATATCCGTGAGAAACAACTCTGCCCCGCCAGCGCCCGCCGCAATCGCTGTAGCTCGACCGATACCGCTACCCGCACCCGTGATCAGGCACTTCTTTCCATCGAGCGACCTTATCGACATGGCTTTACACTCCCCCGCGGTAGCACTGTGGACATGCAGGGAAGTGTACGCACGCAGCATCTACCGGCAGGGGTTATGTCCGCTTCATTCCAAGCCGAAGTTCTCGGCCCAGCTGCGCTACAGGCGTTGCGCCATCTGATCCTGGTAGTCACGCATGGTGCGCTCGATTTCGTCTGCCGCGTCGCGGTCTCCACGCTTGCGCGCATCGAGGGCACGATCCTGGAGCGCGCGAATCGCCCGGCGTAACTCTTCGTCACTCATGATGTGTTTCATGTCACAATCTTGCGCCAACTATCAGGCCATGGCTAGTGGCGAACGTCGTTACGACGAGCCACAGACACCCCGTATCCGACAAACTTCGTGCCACATTTGAGCAAATCGGGGCAAAGGTCCCGACAATACGCACTCCAGAGGTGAACTGGAGTCGACCGAGGCCTGAACTGCGATTATTCACACAGTAAGAACCACCAAAACCGGGTTAACGTATAGCTACTGCAGGCAAAACGGGTAAACGGTTCGTTATGGTGACAATATGCAGCACTGCGGTAGGTCTCTACTGCCCACATAATTGGTCCTATTGCGATATCGAGCGGCCCGAAATTACCCGCGAACTCGACGGAAGCATCCCCCGAGTTCCCATAAATACCGAACTCAACCCTGCACCCAAAGCCCACCGAATGGACTACAGCGAGCTACCAATCGGTTATCCGCGTGATATCGTGGGATTCGCTGAACGAACAATCGCTGATAGAGAGGATTACGGGGCGGTTCACAATGGCTGACTTTGCAGAACGACTGAACAAACTGTTCGACAGTGTCCATCCTCCCGGGCGCAAGCCCCACACCAACGCCGAGGTCGCCTCCGCGTTGATCGAGGACGGCCACCAGATCTCCAAGCCGTACATCTCACAGCTCCGCTCGGGACAACGCACCAACCCGTCGGACGAGACTGTCGCTGCTTTTGCGCGCTTCTTCAAGGTGAAGCCCGACTACTTCTTCAACGACATCTACGCCGCGAAGATCGATCACGACCTCGAACTGCTCGCACAGCTCCAGGGTTACGGTCTGCGTCGACTCTCGAGCCGAGCGTTCGATCTGTCGGAAGAGTCGCAGAACCTTCTCACGACTATGGCCGAAAAGCTCCGTGCAAGCGAAGGACTACCCGAAGTCCCACCAGACGCGTCACGTTGACGCGAGGCTAGGGCTGTCCCTAGACGACACTGAGCAGGTCGATCGACACCTATCGGCCTGCTTTTGTCGTATTCGGCTGGGCTTCGAACTTTTCGTAGTCCCTAGCCAGAACCAAGACCCATCTCCTGGCGGACATACCGTCAGGAGGCGCAATCCAACGGGTATCGAGAACATCTGATTCCAGTGGATTCACAATCCACTCCGTCAATATCTCGGAATGCGTGGCGAGCGACCTCGGCGGCTCCCTTCCACCGACGTCGAACAACCCGGCACCTGCCTGGATGTACATGGCGTCCATGATCTGCGCGATCATGTCCGACGCCTTGAGCACTGTTGTAGTTGCCGCACTGTCGACATCCACAACCTCCGGGAATCGCTTCACCAGCAGACCGTGTATGCCCCCTAAACGCTTCAGGTCCAAGCGCGCTCGAACCCATGTCTCGGTCAACATCCACGTGATGCCCAGCGCGATCAGCAACCCCGCCACCGATACGAATTGCACGCCGGCGCCGGACCAGATCCCCGACTCGAGTGCGTTCGCCCCACGCACCGACTCGACCAGCATGACCACGACAACAATCAGCAGAATCATCGAACCCACGACGATGAGTCCGATTCCGCGGCCCAACGGCGCCCACGCAACGTGCCGCAGTCCGGTCGAGATAACCAACGCCAGCGCGACAACCACAAAGAGCAAAGCCGGCATCGGATAACCGACGCCCACGGAAATCGACACAAGCAAGCCGACCGTATACAACACGATTGCCACGACGCGCATCGCAGAACGCGTCATCACAGGCCACGCAGACACCGCGCCAACCGCGCTTGCTGCCGACAAGAACACCCACAACACGACAACAACCATCGCTGAAAAGTGCTGATCAGGCGCAATTCTGTCCACGATGTCCCACACCCCGGGGACAAGCACCGTAGCCATCAACGCAACACCGAATCCGGCGATAACCATGGCCGTACGCAGCGGCGTGGCAACTCGCGCCACCACGCGCCCAAGCCTTGCACCTGCTGCAATCCACACCACCAAGGCAATTGCCCAAGCGATCATCCGATCGCCTCGTCGTACCGCAGCACCGACAACGGGGTCCCACGACCGCTCATCGTCTTCAACCTCATCAACAGCATCGACGCAAAGGTCTCCGCTTCCCACTCTGCAAGGTCATCCATCGGCACCGGCTCGTTGCGGCGCAGCGATCGCTGGCTGAGCATGTACGCGATCAGATCATCGCTGGCTTCCAACGTCGCCTCCGCGATCTCCGCCCCTTCATGCCGAAACACGATGTGCCCCAACTCATGTGCAAGAGTTCGCTCGACATTGGGTAAGCCCGGTGCCAGAACGATAACGTCATGATCGTCGAACGCGCGCCGTTGACCGCACACACCCGTCGCCAACGGAGTCTGCAGATCGATCTCGATCGGCCGCTCACGCTCGAGCGCCACAGCCTCCACCACCGTCAACAAATTCACCGCCTCCGACGACGCAGCAGCATCACACACCGCGTCCACCGCAGCAAGAACTCGACGATGCGAACGCCTGTTTGTCGGCACTGTCCTACACACCTCTTCCTGATCGGGGTGCCAGGAACTCAGCCCGCGCCGCTGCCAATCGAGCCTTCTGCATCGAAGCGCCCCTGAACGTCAATGCGCCTGCACCCGCCGCAACCAACGTCATTCCCGCGAGGCCACCTACCACCGCAGCAGCATTCTGAATTGGTGGCAATCCTGAGGTGAAGACCACCGGGAAAGCTTGCGGGTCGTCACTTTGTGCCGAAGCCGAGGAATTCGGGCCATCCGTTTGCACCGCAGCAGCGATCGGTGCCGGTGCAGCCAAGATTTGAGGTGCTGCCGGTGTGGCGGCGCCGCCTACGCCGCCGGACGGCCCGGACACCGGCGACCCACTTTCGGCGGACGGGCCCTGAGGATTTTCCGGTCCGGCCGGAGCCGCCGCCACCGAAGTTTCGCTGGACTGTTCTGAACTTGTAGTTGCCTCAGCACTTGTCGACACCTCAGTCGAATTGCTCGGCTCCCCGGGTTCCGTCGAGTCTGTCGTCGTTACGACCGGATCGGTAGTCGTGGTCGTCACTTCTGGATCAGTAGTCGTCGTTACGACCGGATCGGTAGTCGTCGTTACGACCGGATCGGTAGTCGTCGTCACTTCCGGATCAGTGGTAGTCGTCGTCACTTCCGGATCAGTGGTCGTGGTCGTCACTTCCGGATCAGTGGTCGTGGTCGTCACTTCCGGATCAGTGGTCGTCGTTACGACCGGATCAGTAGTCGTGGTCGGGACCTCTGGTTCAGTCGGGTCCGTCGTCGTTACTTCCGGATCAGTGGTCGTCGTCATAACGGGATCGGTCGTCGTGGTCACGACTGGACTCGTCGTCGTGCAGTGGTGGTGGCAACCACCGCATCCGTTGCCCCAACCATTGCCGTTGCCGTTGTTGCCGCACCCGTTGCCGCACCCGTTGCCCCAACCATTGCCGTTATTGCCGCAGCCGTTATTGCCGTTGCCGTTATTGCCGTGTTTATCCAAGGCATCAGCACTGGGAATGTCGGTGGCGTCGGTGACGGTGGTGTCAGCGCTGTCATCGCTGTTTTCACCTGCACCGGGTTGAGCCGAAACGACAGTCGGAAATACAGAAATAGCGAGGAACCCCACACCCGTCAGGCACAAGACAGCTACAAGCGCCATGACTAGCCGTCGTGGCTGGCTCATCAAATTCCTCCCGACAAAAACGTTCTAGCTGCATGCACAGGCGCAGCGACACAGTGAGATTATCGTCGCGACGTCACGGTCGTTACATGTCCAGAAAATAACTGGCCCACCAAGGATCATGCCTCAACCGGTTCGAAACCGGGTTCGGTGGGCCCCAGCGGCTGTATGAAACTGCACACACCCGCACATTCTTCGCGAGTCGCGGCGATTTGTCGACCGACCGGTCTGTAACAAAACAGGTCCCTCAGCGCTAGCTGAAGGACCTGATCGGTAACTGATTACTGGGTGGAACTGATTACTGGATGGAGCTGATTACGTGGTGGAGCTGAGGGGAATCGAACCCCTGACCTCTTCGATGCGAACGAAGCGCGCTACCAACTGCGCCACAGCCCCTTGCCACCGCCCGAAAGCGTGTGCTCGGCAACTCTAGCAGGACCGAAGTCCGAGCCTCGAGTTACCCGCCTCCGAAACGATGAACGTTTTACTGACCCGATGCGCGTCGCATTTCCGACTGCATCGGCACTTCCTCGTAGTGATCGAGGTGGTCGAACGCCGGGTCTCCGTCGTCAACTTCCAGGACTACTGCGCCCGGTCGGCGCAGACGAGAAGGAATCAGGCGCAATTCCTCGTCTGTGTGTGATTCGACGCCCAGACGTGAACGGTTGAGCCGTTCAGTGCGACGGCGGCGAATTTCCTGCTCGATGCGCACTTGCCGGCGCAGATATGCCAAGTAGCCGACGAGACCGGCAAACGACAAGGCACAGAGCCACCACACCAGGGGCGAGACGATCAGCGCGAGTGCACCGGCCATGATCGAGACGAAGGCAAGTCCGAGAAGGGTGCGCTGGCGAAACGTGTAGCGCGCTTCTCGGGCGACGGCATCGGCTTCGGGATCGAATCCACCGCGGCCGCGTCGGACAGGCACGAACTCCCTGACCGGGGCACGGCCACCGCTGTAGTCGCTGTCTTCTGCGTGAGTGTCCATCTGGTCCTCCGCGTCGTAGCTGCTGCGCACTGGTTCTGGTTGCCAGTTCGGATCGCTTCGATGTCCGGCTGCCGGTCCGCGTCGCACAGGATTGCTGTCGCCGCGGTGAAGTACGCGAGTCGCAAGAGCCGCTTCGCTGGTCTGACGGATCCGGGGGCGCTTGTTCACGAGCATGGGCACGAGCACGAACAACCAGACGGCCACGAGCCCGATCCACACGAATGAACTAGGCATGCCGCGACCTCCTCCCGATCACCTACCAGCACCTATGCCAGCCGTTGATGAATCAAGGTTAACGGCCGACCGGCTCGCATCGTTGCCGACGCGCCGAACCCCACCTTACTCATGTGTCACACGCGTACCGAACCGAACTGACCGATCCGCCGGAATTTGTCGGAGGAAAAGTTGAACTCGCAATGACCCGGCCTAGCAATTTTGATGACAATTCGGGCGGTAACTACCTTTTAACTAGGGACTTCATACCCAAGACGCACGACCGGAGCGCACAAGCCGATCCACAACTGTGGTGGGAATCTCTTCAATCGTCATCCCCACAAGCACATGATCGCGCCACTGCCCGTCGACGTCGAGGTACCGGCGTAGGAGTCCCTCTTCACGGAAGCCGACGTTGTGGAGCACGGCGCGCGAGGACGAATTCTCCGGACGAACAGTTGCCTCGACACGATGCAATCCCACCTGCGAGAAGGCATGGTCCAACGTGAGCGCCACCGCAGCTGTCGCCACACCACCACCCGTGACATCCGACGCAACCCAATAACCCACCCAAGCGGAACGCAACGCGCCGCGAACGATGTTGCCGATGGTGATCTGCCCGCAGTAATTGCCGTCCAGCTCGATCACCCACGGAAGTATCCGGCCTTTGCGCGCCTCGGATCGAAGACTTCCGCACAACGACGGCCACACGGTGATGTGATGCCGGGCATCCCACGGCGATTCACCGGTCGGTTCCCACGGCTCGAGATGCTCTCTATCCCGAATGCGCAATCTGCTCCACGCGGACGCGTCGCGCAACCGAATCGGCCGGACGGTGACCACACCGGCAGCCACACGAATCGGGCCCAGCTTCTCGGGCCATCCGGGATGGACTGACATCACACCTCATTCGGTTGGAAAGTCGAAGCGGCGCACCGGAAGTGAGCCAGCCGTGACTCAGCCACGTTGGGCGAGAAATGCGACGTCGACTTCTTCACCGATCTGCACTTCGGTGACATCCCGGTCGACGAGTACCAGGCAATTTGCTTCGGCCAACGTCGCCAACAGGTGGGACGACGCGCCCGCGGCGCCACCGAGAGCCTGGACCAGGTACTCCCCCGTTGCCTCGTCGCGCATCAACTGCCCACGAAGGAATCCTTTACGGTCCGCGATCGACGTAATCGTTCCCACCGTTCGGGCCTTCACGATGCGACGCATCGGCTGGCGACGACCGAGCGCGATCCGGATGAGCGGCCTGACCATGACCTCGAACACCACGAGCGCACTGACCGGATTCGATGGGAGCAGGAAGGTCGGTACCTCGTCACGCCCGAGCTGACCGAACCCTTGAACTGATCCCGGATGCATCGCGACCCGCTCGACCTCGAGCGTTCCCAGTTCGGACAGCGCATCGCGGACCTCGTCGGACGCTCCACCGCCGACAGCTCCCGCGATGACCACGATCTCGGATCGGATCAATTGCCCCTCGACAACCTCACGCAACCGGCGAGCATCCGATCCGGAAATGCCAACCCGGTTGACGTCGGCTCCGGCGTCACGAGCAGCCGCAGCCAGAGCATACGAATTCACGTCGTAAACCTGGCCGGGTCCCGGAGTTCGGTCGATGTCGACCAGCTCGCCCCCGACGCTGATGACCGATAGCCGTGGACGCGGATGCACCAGAACTTTGTCACGGCCCACTGCCGCGAGAAGTCCGACCTGGGCAGCGCCGATGATGGTTCCCGCCCGAACAGCGACATCGCCCGGTTGCACGTCGTCACCCGCGCGTCGTACGTAGTCTCCTGAGCGCACCGGCGCAAAGACTCGCACGCGGGCGCGGCCACCGTCGGTCTGCTCCAGCGGGAGAACCGCATCGGCCAACGTGGGCAGCGGCGCGCCGGTGTCGACGCGCACAGCTTGCCGTGGCTGTAGCCGGATCGGCTGACGCGAACCGGCCGTGACCTCACCGACGACAGGCAGGCTCAAGTCGATCGGCTCGCCGTCCTCGCCACGCAGATCCGTGCCGGCACCCGCAACATCGACGCTACGGACTGCGTATCCGTCGATGGCAGCCTGATCGAACCCTGGCAGCGGCCGCTCGGTGACCACTTCCTCGGCACAGAGCAACCCCTGTGCCTCCGAAATGGCGACACGAACCGGCCGGGGCGCAACTGCAGCGGCTGTGACCCTGGTCTGCTGCTCCTCAACCGACCGCATATGGACTGCGTCCTCCTACTTTGTCGCGAAACTCGTGTTACCCGCAGCCCATGATGCCTTGCCACACGATTGGCCGGTCATCTCGATCCTGCGTCAACTGCTGTGCGGAGATGTCCGAACTATCCCTATCGTTCGAGACGAGCAACCAACCACTCTCGCAACGACGGGCCGTAGTCATCCATGTCCAGTGCGAAGTCAACCGCAGCGCGGAGGTAACCGCCGGGATTTCCGAGGTCGTGTCGAGTACCGCGATGAACGACGACATGCACGGGGTGGCCTTCGGAGATGAGAAGCGCGATGGCGTCGGTCAGCTGCAATTCACCACCGGTTCCGGGCTTGATGCGTCGCAGTGCGTCGAAAATGGCGCGATCGAGCAGGTATCGACCAGCGGCAGCAAACGTGGACGGCGCGTCCTCCATAGCCGGCTTCTCGACCATCCCGATGACCTTGAGCACGTCGGGGTTGGTGGCGTCCGGCACGATTTCGACGTCGAAGACGCCGTATGCGCTGACTTTGTCCTTGGGAACTTCGATGGCGCACAAAACCGAACCGCCGCGCTTGGCGCGTACCTTGGCCATGGTTTCGAGCACACCTCTAGGCAACACGAGATCGTCGGGCAGAAGAACCGCGATCGCATCCTCGTCGTCGTCGAGGACAGCCTCGGCGCAACCGACCGCGTGCCCCAAACCGAGTGGCTGATCCTGGATCACGGAGTCGACTTCGAGGAGTCCGGGTGCCTTACGCACCTTGGCCAGTAGAGCGAGCTTTCCACTCGCTTCCAGCTTGCTTTCGAGGACAAGATCCTCGACAAAATGCGCGACAACCCCGTCTTTGCCGGGCGAGGTCACGATGACCAGGCGCTCAGCGCCGGAATCGGCGGCCTCCCCGGCAACCAGTTCGATACCCGGTGTGTCGACGACCGGCAGCAATTCCTTGGGAACGGTCTTGGTGGCCGGCAGGAAGCGGGTACCCAATCCGGCAGCAGGAACCACGGCCGTACGAAAGGCCTTCTTGTTGCTAGCGACCACGTCTGTCATGCCAACACCCTAACGGCAGCTTGTTACCCGATGGTCAGCACGATGCATATCGTGAAGTGGTGGAACCTCGAGAAAAAGAGCAATGGCGACAAACAGTGCTGGCCGAGCGGCGTGCGATATCGGAGCAAACTCGGAGCACCGAATCGTCGGCACTCACGGCGCACTCGCTTGATCTGACAATCCCGGGGACGACTGTCTGCGCCTACGTTCCGACCAGGACCGAACCTGGAACCACTGACCTGCTGGACGCGCTGGCAGCCGTCGTAGATCGCGTTCTCCTGCCGATCACCGGCGCACCCGGCCCGCTGTCCTGGGTCGAGTACACGGGTGTCGACGCACTTCGCCCCGCTGCGTACGGGCTACGGGAACCCGTCGGACCGGTACTACCACCGGAAACGATCGCGCTCGCCCACACTGTCTTCGTCCCGGCCCTCGCCGTGGATCGGCGAGGCACTCGGCTGGGACGCGGCGCCGGGTACTACGACCGCACGCTGGGATTGGCGTCGCCGACTGCCAGGCTCGTCGTGGTAGTTCGCGACTCGGAGCTCGTCGAACAGCTCCCCGCAGATCCGCACGACATTCCGATGGGCTGGGCGCTGACCCCGACTGCGGGTTGGACCCGACTGGACCGATGAGGCGGCCGCCACCATTTCTCGCGCAGTGGGAATAGACACGTAATTAGCGCTGTTGGCACTGTCACTTGTAGAGTGCTAAGGGCTGCGGTGTCAGAACTGGCTCGACAGCACTCGCCAGCCCTGATGAAGCACTTAGATCACAATGCGGAGGAAGCCCGGTGCCTACCTACTCATACGCATGTACGGAATGTGACAACCGTTTCGACATCGTCCAGTCGTTCAGCGAAGATTCGCTGACGGTCTGCCCAGCCTGCTCCGGCAAGCTCCGCAAGCTGTTCAACTCGGTGGGCATCGTGTTCAAGGGCAGCGGTTTCTACCGCACCGACAGCCGAGGTGGCTCCAGCACGGCCAGCGAACCCGCCAAGAGCGATTCCGCTCCGGCCGCAAAGTCCGAGTCGTCGACCAAGTCCGAGTCGTCCTCTTCGTCGACCAGCACTCCGGCTCCGGCAAAGGCTGCAGCCAGCTAGTTCGAGCACGACTTTCTCCACAACCGCGAGGTTGTCCACAGGCAGATAACGGTAGGGCCGAAACGCACGCTTTCGGCCCTACCGTTCGTCTATGCCACCACCATCACCGTCCGGGCTGTTCCGCGCACGATCTCGGAGTCACGGCCGATCCAGACCGCAGAATTTCGGTGAAGTCGACCTCACGCCCAGCGTCGTCGACCGCCTGGTTGCGATTGCAAAGCCCAACCGCGCACGAGGCTCGGCAGTTCGAAAAATCGCCGCACTCACTCTTGCCGTGCTCGGGATTGCGCTGCTGTTTCGCGGCGATCCGGACTCCGATACCGTCCGGGTTGTCACCGCGGCCCGCGATGTCGCTCCCGGACAACTTGTCACCGACGACGATCTCGGAATCAGCGAGTTCTCTGCCGATCACCTTCCCGACGGGACGCTTACCGAGTTCGCCGACGTTGTGGGCAGCACCGTCGCCGGGCCTGTTCGCCGCGGAGAAATCGTCACAGACGTCCGAGTTCTCGGGTCGCGTCTGGCCCGTGAGTCCACGGGAACCGACGACGCGCGAATTGTCCCGGTCCGGCTAGCGGATGCCGCAGTTTCGGACATTGTCCGTAGCGGCGACATTGTCGATGTGCTCACAGTTGAGCCCGACACTCCGAACGAGCAGACAAACGACAACAAACCCACGATTCTTGCGTCGGGCGCCGTTGTTGTCATGGTCACCGCTGCGGAAAGTACACGTAACCAGCAAGAACAGGTGATCATGCTGGCATTGCCCACCGAGGCGGCTACTCGCGTCGCGGCCGCATCACTGGTCAACGCCATCACCGTGACGTTCAAGTAAGCAAACACATTGATGCTTGCTCCTTTAGGATTTTTGCATTCGGCTCTCTCCAGAGAACCGACACGTTCATCTCACACACAATTCGGGGGACACCGAAATGCTCAAGGGATTCAAAGACTTCCTGCTCCGCGGAAACGTGCTCGACCTGGCCGTTGCAGTGGTCGTGGGCGCAGCGTTCACCGCGATCGTCACGGCCTTCACGTCGAACATCATCAACCCACTCATCGCCGCCATTGGTGGATCCGACGAATTGGGCTGGGGAAAGGAGATCATTGCCGGCAATCCCGAAACCTTCGTCAACATCGGTGCCGTGGTCACCGCGATCATCAACTTCGTCATCATCGCGGCAGTTGTCTACTTCGTGCTGATCGTTCCCGCGAACGCGGCCAAGAAGAAGTTCGTCACCGAACCCGAGGACAAGGAAGCCAGCGAAACCGATCTGCTCATCCAGATCCGCGACATCCTCGCTTCCGGTGTAACCGACCCCGACTCCGGCGCCCACGCCAAGAGCTTCGACTAGCGTCCACCTGACAGATCAGGCCCGCCCCGGACATTCCGGGACGGGCCTGATCTGTCTGATGCGTCAACCGCCGTGATGCGGCGGAACCTGCCTGCGTAACCACTCGTCATCCGACGAACCGGAAGGTCCTTGCGGGTCACGCTCGTCGGATGTCGTCTCCGGGAACACATCCCCGAAAATGCGCGCCAAAGCCTTTTTATCGACAGGCTTCTTTTCTGCGCTCTGTTCGTCGGACAACTTCTACTCAGCCCTCGAGGCTGGACAGTTCGGCGATCACATGGCCCGCCAAAGCCGTCAACGTTGCCATGCCGTCACGGATCGCGGGGCGCGTCGACGCCAAATTGGCGACGACGGTGCTGCCCGAGACACCGACCAAGCCGCGGGACAAGCCCGCTTCGAGCGATCCTGCGGACAACCCGGACGCCCGCAGCGCCTCGGCAATTCCCGGGATCTCCCGATCGAGCACCTCGGCCGTCACGTCCGGTGTCACGTCGCGCGGTGACACTCCGGTACCGCCGACCGAGATCACCAAGTCGACACCACCGATCACCGCGGTATTGAGAGCGTTCCGGATTTCCACCTCGTCGGCGGCAACTGCAACCGTCGCGTCGACGTGAAAACCTGCTTCGTTCAGCAGTTCCGTAACCAACGGACCGATGGAGTCGGTGGTATCACCGTGAGCGGTGCGATCGTCGACGATGACAACCAGGGCGCGGCCGGCCGATGTGGCTTCGAGTTCCATGACTCCTACCGTAGTGCCGCGCCCCGAATCAGTTGCGGTCCGGCCGAAGATCGGGGTGATCGTCGGCCGGTCGCCAACTGTCACCGCCCACCTTGCGCCGGGGCGGTTCCCAGCGTGACGTCGACGGTCTTCTGCTGGCCACCGTCGGTGTACGTGATCGACACGGTGTCGCCGGGAGCGTGCGACCGCACTGCCGCGATGAGCGAATCACCGTCTGCGACAACACGATCGTCGACCTTCGTGATGACGGCACCCTTCGGGATTCCGGCCTTGGCTGCCGGACCGTCAGCGGTGACGTCCATAACCGTCGCACCATCCGCGTTGTCCTGCGAGGGCACCGTCACGCCGATCATGGCCTGAGTGGCCTTGCCGGTTTCGATCAACTCGTTGGCAACACGCCTGGCCTGATCGATCGGGATGGCAAAGCCGAGTCCGATCGACCCACCCTGCGTGCCCGACGAGGCTCCCAGTGACGCGATGGCCGTGTTGATACCGATCAACTGTCCGTCCATGTTGACCAGTGCGCCACCCGAGTTACCCGGGTTGATGGCCGCGTCGGTCTGCAGGGCATCGATAACCGTGTTCTGGTTGCCCGACTCGCCGCTGGTGGACACCGGTCGATTGAGCGCCGAGATGATGCCCTCGGTGACCGTTCCGGCCAGCCCCAACGGTGAACCGACTGCAACAACCTGCTGACCGACCACTACCTCGGCCGAATTGCCCAGGTCGATCGGCGTCAGATCATTGCGACCCTCGACCTTGATGACGGCGATATCTGAAACCGGATCGGCACCGACCAGGGTTGCCGATGCCTTGCTTCCGTCGGAGAACGACACACTCAACTGCGCACCGGAGGCGCCGGCAACGTGATTGTTGGTCAGGATGAGACCGTCGGAGGACAGAATCACGCCGGATCCTTCCCCACCGGAACCCTGAGCTGTGGCCACCTCGATCTGGACCACACTGGGCACGACCTTCTGAGCCACGGCCTGCACCGAACCGGCCGGTGCGTTGGACGTGTTGGTTGCTGTCGGCTTGGCAGCGTTGAGCGAATTGGTGACGGTTCCGCTGCCACCGTTGTTGTCCGCCACAATCGCGCCGACCGCACCGCCGACACCGCCGCTGACGAGCACCAGCGCAAGCGCGCCGGCTACCAGTGCCATGCGCTTCGACTTCGGTTTGGCCGGTTCGGGATCAGCGTTGGGTCCGCGCAGCGCAGCGGGGATCGGTCCGCCGGGTCCGCCGGGTCCGGCAGCGCCACCTGGTCCGGCGGGGCCGGCCGGGCTCGCTGCACTCTGATAGGGCGACTGCTGCTGGTGAGCAGCCTCATGTGCGCCGTAGTGCTGCCCGAACGACTGCGTGGGCTGCTGCCCGTAGCCCGGCGCCTGATGCTGCTGGGTCGGGTAAGGCTGCTGCTGCGTCGGGTAAGCCTGCGTGGGGTTCTGCTGGGCAGGATTAGGCTGGGCAGGATTCTGCTGGGTCGGGTAAGCCTGCGTCGGCTGGGGCTCGTTGCTTGGCTGCTCGGGCCGGTCAGGCCCAGTGTTACGGTCCTCGGTCATCGGCTCGCTTTCGTCTCGGTGACCACCGTATTGGTTGGTCACAACTCTGTTGACTACAAGACTGCCTTGCGCTGCTGAGAAGCCGCTGAGACTCACCTGTCACTTTGCCCAGAGTTTGCACCGATAATTCTGTGCACCCTGCTCACTTTTCGAAAAGCGCTCTCGCTGAACACATTACCCACGGTGTCCAGTTATTCGGCGATCGGACCCGGCTCCCCGGGAAGCACGATCCGAACCAGTGCCCCACCACGATCGGATTCCTCGATCGCAATGGTGCCACCGTGCTTGATCACCACCTGGCGCACTATCGCAAGTCCCAGACCGGATCCCGGCATGGAACGCGCAGCGGTGGACCGGTAGAAACGATCGAACACCAACTCCCGATCTTCCTCCGGAATGCCCGGTCCCGCATCACTGACGGTCAATTCCAACAGTCCTTGACCGACTGGGCGCATCTCGACGCGCACCTGCTCGCCCTTGGGACTCCATTTCGCAGCGTTGTCGAGGACGTTGAGTACGGCACGCGAGAGTCCCGCTTGATCGCCGTAGACGAACCACGGCGTTGTCACGGCCTCGAATTCAATTTCGTTGCGGCGTCGACGCGCACGTTCGAGTGATCGTTCGACGACGTCACTGACATCAACGCGCTCGTACACCGTTTCGGGTGCGTCTTCTCGCGCGAGATCGACGAGGTCACCGACAAGAGTCGACAGCTCTTCGATCTGTGCCACGACGTCGGCTCGCAGTTCCGCCATGTCCTCGTCCGGAATTTGTGGTGCCCCTGGCCGGCTCGACGCGATCAGCAGCTCCATATTGGTGCGGAGCGACGTCAGCGGTGTGCGCAGTTCGTGACCGGCGTCGGCGACGAGGCGACTCTGTCGTTCCCGGGATTCGGCAAGTGCCCGGAGCATGGTGTTGAAGCTCTCGGTGAGGCGCGCCAGTTCGTCGCTGCCGGATACGGGGATCTGCGTGAGATCGTCGGTGCGGGCAACGCGTTCGGTGGCATCCGTCAACCGGGCGATAGGTCGTAAACCTGTGCGCCCCACCGTCGTACCGGCTACCGCGGCAAGTATGACGCCGCAGCCACCGACGACAAACAGCACCCAGGCAAGTCGATCGAGCACTGCGACGGTCGGCTCTAACCGCTGCGCGATCACCAATGTGCTTCCGTCGTGGGTTCGTTGTGCCAGCACGCGCTGGCCTTCGACGGTCCGCAGTGACGACTCTGCGGTGCCCCGCGCGACGGCGAGTTCGGGTTCGCCGATCGGCACGTCGGAACCTGGCGGCTGATACGTATCGAGGTTCGAAAAGACGAGGGCCACACTGATATCGGTGGTGTATAGGGTGGCGCCGGTGATGTACCGGGGATCGAAACGCACGATGTTGCTGTCGATGAGAACCGATGCGCGAGTGCGTAACTGGTGATCAACGTCGGCGTACAGCGCACGTGAGACCACCGCATAGGCAGCGATGGCCATGACGGCGACGGCTACCGCAACGACGGACGCGGCCAGCAATGTGACTCGCCATCGCAGCGACACCGATCGGGTCAACGGCATGGGCGGGCGCATCCCGGCCGCCGAGCCGTTCGATGTGGGAGAGGTCTTCGGCTCCGCGTTCTTGCCGAAGGGTGCAGCGATCACGGTGGTGTCTCCCGCAGGACGTAGCCGACACCGCGCACGGTGTGAATCAGCCTCGGTTCGCCGTCGGCCTCGGTTTTACGACGAAGGTAGCCGACGTAAACCTCGAGAGCGTTGCCGGAGGTCGGGAAATCGTATCCCCACACCTCCTCGAGAATGCGTCCACGGGTGAGGACGCGACGTGGGTTGGCCATCAGCATTTCGAGAAGCGAGAACTCGGTTCGGGTGAGACTGATGGATCGCTCGCCTCGCCGAACCTCACGGGTCACCGGGTCGAGGGTGAGATCCTCGAAGGTCATCATCTCGGAGTCTGCGTCGGGATCCGGTGCGGTTCGCCGGAGCAGCGCGCGCAATCGGGCAAGCAGCTCTTCCAGTGCAAAAGGCTTGGGAAGGTAGTCGTCGGCACCGGCGTCGAGACCGGCGACGCGTTCGCTGACGGAATCGCGGGCGGTGAGCACCAGGATCGGGAGATCATCGCCGGCGCTGCGCAGCCGGCGGCACACCTCGAGTCCGTCGAGGCGCGGCATCATGACGTCGAGAACCACGGCGTCCGGCCGGTTCGCGAGGATCTTCTCGAGCGCGTCGAGTCCGTCCACCGCCAGTTCGACCGTGTAGCCGTTGAAGCTGAGCGAGCGCCGGAGCGACTCGCGAACCGCCCGGTCGTCGTCGACCACCAAAATACGCATACCGACAGTTTGGACTGAAGTGCTGAGATAGGGCTGAGAGGGTCCCGTTCGGGAGGTTCGGCGTGTCGCGGTCAGTCTTCAGTGCGGCGTGGTCCCGGCAGGCTCCAATGACGCCACAGCGCAAGCAATCTGAAGACGGCGGCAAACGCGGTGCCGACCACAAGCGCCCCGTTCGTGGACAACCCCCACGCCGAGACTGTGACCACCAACGCAGCGCCGAGGAGCGCCGGGACGGCATAGAGGTCCTTGTGGAGCAGCAAGGGCACCTCGTTGACGAGGACGTCTCGGATCACGCCGCCGCCGATCGCCGCGGTGGCACCGATCAGCGTGGCAGCCAGTCCGCTGGCGTTGTTCTCGAGGGCGATGACGGTTCCGGTGCTGGCAAACAGGCCCATGCCCAGTGCGTCGAGCGCCAGGATTTCACGGCGCAGTCGGTTGAGCGGCTCGTGCAGGTAGAACACCGCAAGCGACGTGAGCGCGGCCGTTCCGAAGTACGGCCAACTACTCAGCGAACTCGGCGGGTGAACGCCGAGTAGGACGTCGCGGACGATGCCGCCGCCGATGCCGGTGAACACGCCCACCGAGCACACCCCGAAGATGTCGAGACGCTTGGTGACGCCCACCAGAGCACCGGAAGCGGCAAATGCCACGATGCCCACCAGTTCGAGGATCGACAGCAGCACCGGCCAAGGATCGCACGGTCAGAGGCGATGAGGATCGATCACCCCGAGTCGAACTGCTTTGACCAACCGTCGGGGAACCTTGTGGGTGTGGCCGAAGGCGGTGACCTCGACCAGATCGGGCGGCGTCGCTTTCCACTGGGACCGTCGACTACGTGTGTTGGAGCGGGACATCTTCCGCTTGGGAACAGCCATCAGCGCGCCGTGCGCTTTCCGTAGCGACGCTCGAACTTCTCGACGCGGCCAGCGGTATCCATGACGCGTTGCGCTCCCGTCCAGAACGGGTGCGAGTCGCTCGTGACGTCGACAACCAGCAGCGGGTAGGTGTTGCCGTCTTCCCATTGGGTGGTTCGGTCACTCGTCAGGGTGGAACGGGTGAGGAAGCTCTTGCCGGTGCTGGCGTCCTGGAACACAACGGGGTGGTAGTCGGGGTGCAGTTGCTTTTTCATTCGTTTGCCTCTCGGGTCGATTCGGTTTCTGCGTAGGGTGATTGGGATTCGTCGCATGGGTCCTCGTGGAACTCGCCGAACGGGTCATCCCAGGTAGACCACGATTTTTCGTCGGCCAGTTCCTCGTCGGTGACCAACGCATGTTGCAGCGTTCGGTCGATCTCGAGGGGGTTGGCGTCGCACACCAGCACCACCATCGAGGTGTCGCGGTCGCCGAAACGGTCGTCCCATTTCAGTGCGGCCAGTGCGCGTCGCTCGACCGGCACGCCCTCCAGTTCCTCGGGAGTCATGGCAGCCAGCCACGTGTCTGCGCTTGCGACCCGGAGGCCGCCGCCTGCGGATTCCAGCCAGAGCGCCTCCCCGGGTTGCGTCGCGACCCACACTCGCCCGCGCGAGCACACGACGCCGTCGAGCAGGACGTCGATCGCGTCATGTAGACGTCCGGGATGGAACGGGCGATTGGCGGTGAACTCCACGAGCATCACTCCGCTGTCTTCCTCGAGCGGTGGCTGAAAACGCAGCAGCGGTGAGTGAGCGTCGGAAAGTTCACCGCGCCTGGAATCCTCGGGCACTGCGAGGAGCACCTTCTCGATGTCGCCGCCCGCATCGACGACGGGAGCCCGGGGCGCAAGCCGCGCCAGGACAGCCCGCAGACGCGTGTGTCGCCAACTGTCGAGATCTGCCATTCCCCGCACGACTAGTGCGTCGGCGAACTCGACCTGGCCGACAACAACCTGAGCCAGCGTTCGATCGTCGTCGAGGGCTTCGTCGCTGAGGGCGTCCGAAAGCCAGCTTTCGGCGTCGATGCACGTCACAACGGCGTCGACGCGAACATCTCGCTCGGCCGGACCGTCCAGTTGGCCGACTACTCCGGCCACCACGACGTGCTCGATCGCCCAGCACAGCGCTTCGGGTTCGAGTTGCGGGTCCAGCAGCACGACGATGCGCTCAACCGAACTGCGAGCGTGTAACCGACGCAGCAGCGGTAGCAAATCCTGGCTGAGCGTGCAGGACACGCAGCCGTGCGCGAGTTCGAGGATGGTCTCCCGTTCCGAGACCGTGTTGCCGGCCACTGTCGTCCCGGCCACTGTCGTGATTGTCCGTCGCACTACTCCTTCGCGGACGTGACTCAGGTCGTGATGCACCAGCACTGTTCCGGCCCGCAGTAGTGCGCGCGCGGTCGGTGTGGTGGTTTCGCTCATGCCGGCAACCAGGACCAGCGGAGTCCTGCCGTCCAGGATCGTGTTCACAGCGCGCCCTTTCTGGGAATGATTGTCATTACCGAGACTGAACGCTACATTGATGTCACTCCATTGTCGAAAACGATTGTCATCTGCAATTAGAAAGGAACACCCATGTCGGCTCGCTGCCAAGTGACCGGACGTGTGCCGGGATTCGGAAAAACCGTCTCGCACTCCCACAAGCGTTCGAATCGCCGCTGGAATCCGAACATCCAGCGCAAGACGTATGTATTGCCGAGCGAAGGGCGTCGCGTCACCCTCACTCTGTCCCCGAAGGGCATCAAGACGATCGACCGCGACGGCATCGAATCCGTCGTCGCCCGAATCCGCGCACGCGGAGAGAAGATCTGAGCTGATGGCCCGCAACGAGATCCGGCCGATCGTGAAACTGAAGTCCACCGCAGGCACCGGCTACACCTACGTGACCCGCAAGAACCGTCGCAACGACCCCGATCGACTCGTGCTGAAGAAGTACGACCCAGTGCTCCGAAAGCATGTCGATTTCCGAGAAGAGAAATAGCCGTGGCCAAGAAGTCGAAGATCGCCAAGAACAACCAACGACGGGTCATCGTCGAGCGATGCCGCGAGCAGCGGTCGGCCCTGAAGGAGACGATTCGCTCCCCGAAAAGCTCCCCCGAGGAACGCGCACAGGCCCAAGCGACCCTGCAACGTCTACCACGCGACGCGAGTCCGGTACGATTGCGCAATCGAGACGCTGCGGATGGACGTCCGCGCGGCCACCTGCGGAAGTTCGGGCTATCCCGGATTCGCGTGCGAGAAATGGCGCACCGTGGGGAACTGCCTGGCGTACACAAGTCGAGCTGGTAAGGAAGTCGGATGGCAGTCAAGCGTTCACCGTCGAAGAAGCCACGCCCCGTAGAGGGACGTAAGCCCAAGAAGAACCCGTTGTTCGCAGCGAAGATCACGCATGTCGATTACAAGGACATCAACTTGCTTCGCACGTTCATCTCGGACCGCGGCAAGATCCGTAGCCGCCGCGTCACGGGCCTGACCCCGCAGCAGCAGCGTCAGGTCGCCGTTGCAGTGAAGAACGCACGCGAAATGGCGTTGCTTCCCTTCACCGCCGCACGGTAGTCACACGTAGAAGACCGGAAAGGCCGCGCAGTCACTCGACTGCGCGGCCTTTTTGTTGCCCGGACTAAGATTTCCCGAAGTCGTTCATTCCAGTCGAGAGGTGCCCGCAGCGTGTCGGGAGTTATTGCGGGTTTCACCGTTATTTTTGTTGTCATTGCGGTCGGCTTTCTCCTCGGTCGCCTCGGCACGTTGGGCAGCCAAGGCCAATTTGTTCTCGGCCGCCTCGTCTTCTTCGTCGCAACCCCCGCGCTGCTGTTCACGACCCTCGCGTCGTCCGATCTGTCGGTGATCTTCTCGCCTACGTTGGCGGTCGCGTCGGCCACTGCCTTTGCCGTCGGCGCCTTGTACGTAGTGATCGCAAAACTCTGGCTTGGTCGACCGCTTCCCGAACTGACCATCGGCGCGCTGTCCGCGTCGTACGTGAACTCGGCGAACCTCGGTATCCCGATCGCAGTGTTCGTCCTCGGTGACGCAACGTTCGTGGCGCCACTTCTGCTGTTCCAGATTGTCGTGTACTCCCCCATCGCGTTGACGATCCTCGATCTCACGGCATTGCGGGGCGAAGCCGAAAAACTGTCACTGATCGACACTGTCACCGCTCCGTTCAAGAACCCGATCGTGCTCGCAGGTGCGGCGGGCTTGATCGTCGCGTTGATCGGCTGGGTGCCGCCGAGACCGCTGATGCAGCCGTTCGAATTGATCGGGGCAACCTCGGTACCCGGCGCCTTGCTTGCCTTCGGCCTGTCCTTGTACGGCGTGCGCGTGCTCGAGAAAGGCTCGAGTCCCCGCCGGGACGTGGCGCTGGCCTCGACGCTCAAGATCGTCGTCCAACCGGTGCTCGCCTATCTGATGGCGCATTACCTGCTCGGCATCGACGGTCATCAATTGTTTGCGATCGTCGTCGTGTCCACCTTGCCGACGGCCCAGAACGTTTTCATCTACGCGAGCCGTTACCGTCGCGGAATGGTGTTGGCCCGAGACAGCGCATTTGTCACCACTTTGGCATCAATTCCGGCAATCGCGCTGGTCACGGCGCTACTCGCATGACCAGGGTTACGGTGGATGCATGCGCGTAATCACCCTCGCCGTTCTGGCCGCCCTGGCATTGGCGGGATGTGCCATCGGCACGAGTACCAATGCCGGCGTCGGGACCCCGAAAGTGCTTGCAGCGCAGGGTGCTGTTCCCGCCGATTGGGCACGAGAATCGCCTGTCCCCACGGAGGTCGACGACACCGATATCGGCACGATGTTCGAGGATCGGCCGGACATCGTCGGCGCCGGGGAGACCATGTTCGAGTCGTGGTCGGAAGTGGACGAGAACACCGTTGCCGTTCATTTCGTGACCGGAACGCCGGAATGTTACGGCGCGTACACAACTCTCGACGAGACGGACGACGCGGTGGTCATCACGCTCCACACCGGGGCTCTGCCCGAAGCTGCGGACAGGATGTGCGTTCTTGTGGCCGTGTTCGGTTCCCTCGATGTGCATTTGAGTAGACCGCTCGGCGATCGCGTCGTGGTCAACGGATAGTCGCACGCCTTTTCGTCACAACTTCCACGGGTTAACACTCCGTTTTGTCAGGTGTGGCGTGGGTCTCTTCGCGGCAGACTGTGAGCAGTCACCCGTTCACTGTTCACGCGTCGGCTTCTATTCGACTCGAGCGGTGCTCAACTACGAAGGAGCTCGCAAGTGCCTACTCTTCAGAGAGATGTCGCAATCGTCGGCGCCGGCCCCTCCGGCCTGGCAGCCGCAACCGCGCTGCGCAAAGCCGGCTTGTCCGTCGCTGTTCTCGAGGCACGCGACCGCGTCGGCGGCCGCACCTGGACCGACACCGTCGACGGCGCGGTCCTGGAAATCGGCGGCCAGTGGGTCTCCCCCGACCAGACCGCGCTGATCGAGCTTCTCGACGAACTCGGCCTCACTACGTTCGACCGATACCGCGAGGGCGAATCCGTCTACATCTCCACCGCAGGCGAACGCACCCGCTACACCGGCGACTCCTTCCCCACGAACGACACCACCAAAAAAGAGATGGACCGCCTCATCGACGAGATGGACGATCTCGCCGCACAGATCGGCGCGGAGGAGCCGTGGGCTCATCCACTTGCCCGTGACCTCGACACCGTCTCGTTCAAGCAGTGGCTGATCAATCAGTCCGACGACGCCGAAGCTCGCGACAACATCGGACTTTTCATTGCAGGTGGCATGCTCACCAAGCCTGCCCACGCGTTCTCCGCGCTGCAGGCCGTTCTCATGGCCGCCTCCGCCGGTTCGTTCTCGAACCTGGTGGACGAGGACTTCATTCTCGACAAGCGTGTGGTCGGCGGAATGCAGCAGGTATCCATCCGCATGGCCGCCGCCCTGGGCGACGATGTCTTCCTCAACGCTCCCGTGCGTACCGTGCAGTGGACCGAAGACGGTGCAGTTGTGTTGGCGGACGGTGACGTTCGCGTCGAGGCAAAAAAGGTCATCCTGGCTGTCCCGCCCAATCTCTACTCTCGGATCTCCTACGATCCCCCGCTGCCGCGCCGTCAGCACCAGATGCACCAGCACCAGTCCCTTGGTCTGGTCATCAAGGTGCACGCCGTGTACGAGACGCCGTTCTGGCGTGAAGACGGCTTGTCCGGCACCGGTTTCGGCGCGTCCGAGGTCGTTCAGGAGGTGTACGACAACACCAACCACGAGGACACTCGAGGCACCCTGGTCGCCTTCGTCTCCGACGAGAAGGCGGACGCGATGTTCGAGCTTTCCGCCGAAGAGCGTAAGGCCACGATTCTCGGGTCGATCGCCCGCTTCCTCGGCCCGAAGGCAGAAGAGCCGATCGTGTACTACGAATCCGACTGGGGTTCGGAGGAATGGACCCGAGGCGCGTACGCCGCGAGCTTCGATCTCGGTGGTCTGCACCGGTACGGCGCCGATTCACGGACACCGGTCGGCCCGATTCACTTCTCCTGCTCCGACATTGCGGCCGAAGGCTACCAGCACGTGGACGGCGCTGTGCGGATGGGACAACGGACGGCGGCCGACATCGTCTCCCGAGTCAAGGGATAACCCGATCGCAGTCGTGACCGCTCGTTTCAGCGGTCACGACTGCCGGGCAATGATCGCGAGTAGCAACTCCGCTCGCACCCGTGCCACGTCCAGACTGCAGTCGATCAGCGTCTCCACCTTGGCAATTCGGCTGCGCAACGTATGCCGATGAACGCCCATGGCGATAGCCGCTGCTTCCCAATGCCCGTTGGCTTCGAGGAAAGCGCGCAACGACGCCAGCAGTTCGGTGCCGTTGTCGCGGTCGTAGCGATCGAGCGGGGCGATCATCGTTTCCGCCAACGTGTTCAGCACTTCTCGGGTTGAACTGAACGCGAGTAGCACGCTCCCTGTGAGAGCTGCGAATTCCAAAGGCTCCCCACCGGTTTCCGCCGCCGACGCGCAGAGCTGTGATTGCTCGACCGTGTCCGCTAGTGCCAGAACCTCACGTTTACCACTCAGTCCCACCCGCAACGAACGGCGGTCACCGGTCGACACATCTCGCAGCAGCGCTCGAACGAAGTCGACGTCGTCGGTTCCACGCAGAACAACCGTGACCCGGGCATCGTGGATACGTGAGAAGAGTTGCCGGCCGGCCTTGTTCAGGAACGACGCAATTTCTCCCGCGACGCGCGTCGCAATGTCGGGCGTGTCGGCCAGCACCGTGAGACCACGGATCATGCCGTCCCCGTCTGCCGCTGCCCGAATCTGCTGCCACGCCGGCGCGGGATCGCGATCCTCGGTCAACAGCAGGCCAAGCGCGTGCGAGTTCAGTTGATTCTGCGTTGCCTGCAACCTAGCCGGCTTCTCGAAGTCCAACGCCAGCAACGAGTTTGCGTGACCAAGTAGGATCTGGTCGACGTAGCTCAGTGACGACGCGCTGATCACCGCCAGGTATCCGTGAAGTGTTCGGCCGACGGATATCCGTTGCGCCGCGATGGACGCCCCCGAACTCGCGAGGGTGACGCTGCTGGACGCGCCGCCGCCCAGAGTCCCCCGCAGTTCCTCGATCACGTCGTCGGCCGGCAGTTCGGGGTAACTCTCGAGCACCCGACCGGCCACGTCGAGCAACAGGACGGTCGCCGACGTCGCGATGGCGAGTTCACGCACCGTCGAGGCGGTTCCACCGGCGATAACGGCGCGCGTCATCTTCGGCTGTGCCCGCGATGCCCGCAGAACCGCTTCGTATTCCTGTTCGGCCAACCGGCTCATCACTCGTTTCACCACAGCGGCAAAGGGAGTCGGCAACGGCACCTCGATCAACGGCAGGCCGATTTCGTCAGCGACGGTAACCAGGTCGACCGGCACCTCGGGGTACGAGAGCCCGGTGCCGAATCCGACAGCGGCCACGCCGGCCGCGTCGAGCATGCGGAGATACCGCCCACGTTTCTGCGCAGTCGACGGCAATCTGATGCCGGTCGTGAGGATGAATTCACCTCCGGTCAGCCAACGGAACGGGTCAAGCAGTTCCGTGGCGTGCGCAAACGTGATTTCTCGACCGACGCCTTCTGCCCCGCCTTTGAGTTCCAAAGCAAGGTCTTCCTGCGCCAACATCCACCGCACGGGGATCGTCATGCGCTGGACTGTACAACTCGGCGCGTCGATCCCAAAAGATTTCGACTTTTTGGCAGCTGTCGAAATCTGTGAGTCAGCGCACACTTGCTGACACAGCCCCACACAGTGCGGGTTCGTGGCGCTTCGTCTGGACTGCGAACTCGTTCGACCGCGAGAGGAACCGGTACCGATGTCGATCGTCGTACTCGAGAACTACATCAACGGTGAATTTGTCGCCTCGTCCGCGACGGAAACGCTCGACCTGATCAGCCCGGTGGATGAAAGCATCGTCGGGCGTGCTCCGATCTCGACCAAAGCCGATGTGGACGCCGCCGTTGAAGCCGCACAACGCGCATTCGAGACGTGGGGCAAGACAACGCCGAGTGTCCGTCAGGCCGCGCTTCTCAAACTCGCCGACGCGATCGAAGCGCACAGCGACGAAATCGTCGCCGCCGAGAGCGCAAATACCGGCCAGGCTCACCAGATGATCGCCGACGAGGAAGTCAAGGTCGGGGCCGATCAGATGCGTTTCTTCGCCGGCGCTGCCCGCCTCCTCGAAGGTAAGGCCGCCGGGGAATACATGGAGGGTTTCACCTCCTACGTCCGTCGTGAGCCCATCGGCGTCGTCGGTCAGGTCACGCCGTGGAACTACCCGTTCATGATGGCGCTGTGGAAGATCGGGCCCGCACTCGCTGCCGGCAACACGATCGTCCTCAAGCCGAGCGACACCACACCGGGCAGCACGCTGGTACTGGCCAAGCTGTCCAAGGGAATCCTGCCGGACGGCGTGTTCAACGTCGTGCTCGGCAACGGCAGTACCGGCGCGACGTTGGTGGAGAATCCGGCCCTCGGTCTTGTCTCCATCACCGGTTCGGTACGTGCAGGCATCGCGGTCGCCGTATCCGCAGCGCAGCAACTCAAGCGCGCCCACCTCGAACTGGGCGGCAAGGCACCGGCCATCGTGTTCGACGACGTCGACATCGAAAAGACCGCAACCGGCATCGCCGAGGCCGCGTTCTTCAACGGCGGCCAGGACTGCACCGCAGCCACCCGCGTGATCGTCCACGAATCCATTCACGATCAGCTTGTCGACGCACTGGTGCGTAACGCCGAAAAGCTGCGCCCCGGCGCGCCTTCCGACCCTGATGCGTTCTACGGTCCGCTCAACAACATCAACCACTTCAACACCGTGAGCGACAAGATCGCGAACCTGCCGGCGTCGGCCACGATCGTGACCGGTGGAAAGCGTTCAGGCGAAACCGGATTCTTCTTCGAGCCGACGATCATCACCGGTGTCGCGCAGTCCGACGACATCGTGCAGGAAGAAACCTTCGGTCCCATCCTCACGGTCCAGAGCTTCTCCGACGAAGAGGAGGCGATCGCCCTCGCCAACGACGTTCGGTTCGGCCTTGCCTCGAGCATCTGGACCAAGGATCACGGTGTCACCCAACGGCTCTCCGCGGCCCTCGACTTCGGAGCGGTGTGGATCAACTGCCACATCCCGCTCGTCGCCGAGATGCCGCACGGCGGCTTCAAGTACTCCGGCTACGGCAAGGATCTCTCCGCCTACGGAGTCGAGGATTACACCCGCCTCAAGCACGTCATGAGTTCGCACGACTGAGTCGCCGCCCCTTCCTGCTGTGCGCCTTTGTTAACCGCCCGCGGTTAACAAAGG
>NZ_JAWLRZ010000006.1:0-266374 GCF_033142425.1 Rhodococcus sp. IEGM 1366 | reverse complement strand
CCCCCAGGGCAGGCGTGCCCCCCCCTGGGGCCCGGCCCCTGCGTCGTGGGCGCATTCGAACCCCGCCCGGGTTAAACAAGGGCGCACAGCAGATTCCTCCAATCCGGAAAAGAGCCACCATGCGCCTTATCGTCGGATACCTCGCCACACCCAGCGGTAAAGACGGGCTGGTCCTCGGGACGCAGCTCGCGCGCAGTCTCGGCGCGCAACTCGACATCTGCATGGTGCTCCCTCCGGACCGAACCCTCCCGGCCAAGATTCCCTCGGAACCCGGCTACGACGACATCCTCGCCGCCCGCGCGCACGAGTGGCTTGCCGAGGCTCGAGCGTCGGTGCCCGAGGACATCCCGGTCGAAGTACATCTGAGCTTCCACGAGTCGTTTGCTCAGGGACTACTCGACGAAGTGGACCGACTGGGCGCGCTGGCGATTGTGGTGGGTGCGTCCGGCGACGGTCTGCTCGGCCGCCACTCGATAGGTTCGGTGTCCACCGAACTGTTGCACTCGGCCCACGTCCCGGTTGCACTGGCACCGCGCGGAACCCGACACTCGTCGGCGTCGGCGATCCGCGAGATCACGTGTGCACTCGGTACCCGTGTCGGCGCCGATATCGTCTTGAACACGGCTGTGCGCACCAGCGAACAAATGCACGTTCCGCTGCGCCTGGTCTCACTGGTGGCGTTGGACCCGCAGAACGATCTCCGCGATCACCGCGACACTGCCGAGTCGGCGAGAGAGCGCGCGCGAAGTCACGCTCAGGACACACTCGACGTCGCAAGGGCTGCGCTCCCCGAGGATGTTCCGATCGAGGTCATCATCGCCGACGGTTCCACTGTGGAATCGGCAGTGCGTCAACTGGACTGGCAGGACGGCGATCTCGTGATGGTCGGTTCCAGTCGCCTCGCGCAGCCGCGCAAACTTTTTCTGGGCTCCACCGCCGCCAAGATGCTGCGCGTGTTGCCCGTTCCCATGGTCGTAGTGCCCAAGCACGAATTCACCCAGCCGGAGGCACTGTCATGACGAGCAACGAAACTTCGCAGCCACCTGCAGGCAACGAACTGAGTTCCAAAGGTCTCGCCACCGGCAAGATCGGGATGATCTCCGGCGCAGTTCTCGGAATCTCTTCCGTGGCACCGGGTTACACCCTGACCGCCAGTATCGGATTGATCGTCGCCGCCGTCGGCCTCAAGATGCCCGCCATCTTCATCGCCGGCTTCATTCCGATGTTCCTCACCGCGTACGCATATCGCGAACTGAACTCCGATACTCCAGACTGCGGGGCGTCATTCACGTGGTCCACCAAGGCATTCGGCCCGTACGTCGGCTGGATGTGCGGTTGGGGCATGGTGATCGCCACCATCATCGTGCTCTCGAATCTCGCCGCCATTGCCGTCGACTTCTTCTATCTGTTCATCGCACGGGTGGTCGACAATCCGTCGATCGCGGATCTACCGGGTAACAAACTTGTCAATGTCGGCACGACGCTGGTGTTCATCGCCCTGGCCACCTGGATAGCGAGTCGAGGAATCACCACGAGCGAGCGCGTGCAGTTCGCACTCGTCGGCTTCCAGATGGTGCTGCTCGTCGTCTTTGCCGTCGTCGCACTCGTTCACGTCGGTGCCGGAGACGCCCCGGCCGGATTGTCGTTCGACCTCAGCTGGTTCAACCCGTTCAGCGGACTCGCCATCGGCGCTTTTGTCATCGGACTGACCGGATCGATCTTCGCCTTCTGGGGCTGGGACACGTGCCTGACGTTGGGTGAGGAGTCGAAGAACCCCAAGAAGACCCCGGGCCGCGCCGGACTACTGTGTGTTGCAACCATTCTCCTGACCTACCTGCTGGTTGCCGTTGCCGCGATGATGTACGCCGGCGTCGGAGAGGAAGGCCTCGGCCTCGGAAATCCCGAGAATTCGGAGAACGTCTTCGGCGCATTGGCAGACCCCGTACTGGGCGACTGGGGCGGCATGCTCCTCTTCCTTGCCGTCTTCGTATCCTCGGTCGCCAGCCTCCAGACCACGTTCCTCCCGGCCGCACGAACCATGCTCGCGATGGGAGCCTACGGAGCCTTCCCCAAGAAGCTTGCCGAGGTATCCCCGCGGTTCCTGGTGCCGTCTTACGCGACCGTGGTTGCCGGCGTTGTGACGGCGGTGTTCTACACCGTTGTCACGTTCCTCTCCGAAAGCGCTCTCCTCGACACGATCGCTGCGCTGGGCATCATGATCTGCTGGTACTACGGCATCACGGCATTTGCGTGTGTCTGGTACTTCCGCCGGACGGTGTTCGACAGCATGCGCAACTTCGTCTTCCGACTGGCGTTCCCGCTACTGGGTGGCCTGATGCTGCTCGCGGTGTTCGTCATCTCGATCCAAGAGAGCATGGATCCCGAGAATGCGAGTGGCGCTTCGATCGGCGGAATCGGCCTGGTGTTCTTCCTGGGCTTCGGAATCCTGATCCTCGGCGCCGTACTGATGATGGTGATGCGCGTGCGCAACCCGGAGTTCTTCGAGGGCAAGACCCTCAACCGCGACACGGTCGCGTTGCGCGACGAAAGCGATCTCAGCTCGACTTAGGAGACTGGGCAACCAACCCAGCCATCAGCACGCGCAAACCGAATTCGAAGGCGGCATCGGCACGTTCGGGATTTTTCCCGGACGTTGCCAATGCCGCCTTCATCGCGTCGTTCACTTCCGGCCCGGCGGCCCATTGGACCTCGGGCGCTGCCAGATCGAGCGCGGAACCGAGAACAAAACTGTCTACCGTCGTGATCGCGTGGAGCGTCGCCGACGGATCGAACCCACCGTCCGAAAATGCCTGCGCCAGTGCGTTGTACAGACCGAAGGCAACACCGGCTTGCACCGTCTGGGCAGTGAAGAGCGGGATCAAGCGAGGATGCTCGGCATAGCTGCGCCGATATTCGGACGCCAACGCCGCTACGGTGTCGGTCCACGAACCGTCAACCGATCGGAGGTCGATGCCCGCCATCAATTGAGCTCTCATCAGTTCGACGATCTCGGCCCGCCCGGACACATGGTTGTACAACGAGGACGGTCGCACCTTCAGTCTTCCCGCGAGTCCCGGCATGGTGAAGTCGCCGGTTTCGTCCACCGATTCGATTGCCGCCTCGGTGATGATTTCGGGCGAGAGCAGTCGTTGCGATGGCCGCGGCATATGTCCTCCTGTAGTGATCCACACCGTTCGGTGCGCCGCAAAAAAACAATTCCTCGAAAGTCCTTGATCAATCAGCGCTCACCCACCATACTTAACGAATCACATTCGTTTTACGTTGAACGTCGAACATCCGAGTACTGAGGAAACCCCATGCTGACGATCACCGCCCTCACTCCGCCCGAGTCGCCGGCCGCGACAGCGCAGTCCACGTCTGCCCCACTGCGCGTCGGCCTCGTCCAACATCGCTGGCACGAGGACCGCAGCGACATCCACACCGAACTGAGCGAGGGCATCGCGGCCGCAGCCAAGCTGGGCGCTTCAGTGGTCTTCCTTCCGGAGCTGACGCTCAGCCGCTACCCGGCCTCTACCCCCGCCGGCGACAATCCCGGACGCGAAGCGGAAGACCTGCTCACCGGACCCACGCTCGCCTTCGCAGCCAAGGCTGCCGCCGAGAACCAGGTCCTCGTTCATGCGTCGCTGTACGAGCGCAGCGAGGCCGAGGACGGACTGGGCTTCAACACCGCGATCCTCGTCTCGCCCGCCGGTGAACTTCTCGGGAGAACCCGCAAGCTCCACATTCCGGTGACCGCCGGGTACTACGAGGACACGTACTTCCGAGGAGGCCCGGCGCAGGACGCGTACCCCGTTCACGAGGCACTCGGCGCCAAGTTCGGACTCCCGACGTGCTGGGACGAGTGGTTCCCCGAGGTCGCGCGCGCTTACTCACTCGCCGGTGCACAGGTCCTGGTGTACCCCACGGCGATCGGCTCGGAGCCCGATCACCCGAACTTCGACACCCAACCGCTGTGGCAGCAGGTGATCGTCGGAAACGGTATCGCGAACGGCACCTTCATGGTCGTCCCCAACCGGCACGGCAGCGAAGGCCTCATCACCTTCTACGGTTCGTCCTTCATCTCGGACCCGTACGGACGCATCCTCGTTCAGGCACCCCGTGACGAATCCGCTGTGCTGGTAGCCGATCTCGATCTTCAGCAGCGCGAGGACTGGCTTGCACTGTTCCCGTTCCTGGCCACTCGCCGACCCGACACCTACTCGGCCCTGACCGCACCGGTGAACACCGCGGGAGCCAACTGATGACCTGGCGCATGCCCGCGGAAAGTGAACCGCACGAACGTACCTGGATGGCCTACCCCAGCGCCGGATACTCCCTCGGGGACACTGCGGAGCAGCAGCACGAAGCGCGGTCGACGTGGGCTGCAGTTGCTCACGCCATCGCAGAATTCGAGCCGGTCACCGTCGTCGTCGACCCGGCGGAGGTCGAAGAAGCACGAAAGTACCTGTCCGAGAAGATCGATATCGTCGAAGCGCCGCTCAACGACGCCTGGATGCGCGACATCGGACCCACATTCGTGTTGTCGGACGACGGCCGTCTCGGCGGCGTCGACTGGGTGTTCAACGGCTGGGGCGCACAGGATTGGGCGCAGTGGGACAAGGACTCGAAAATCGGAGCGTTTGTCGTCGAACAATCCGGCGCCCAGTTGATCGACTCACCACTCGTCAACGAGGGCGGCGGCATTGCGGTCGACGGCCTCGGCACCGTGTTGGTCACCGAAACCGTCCAACTCGATCCGGGGCGCAATCCCGATCTGACAAAGGCAGACATCGAGGCCGAACTCGCCCGCACCATCGGCGCCAAGCACGTGATCTGGCTGCCGCGCGGCTTGACTCGCGATCAGGAGACCTACGGAACCCGCGGACACGTCGACATCGTCGCTGCCATCTCGTCCCCCGGAGTGGTACTGGTCCACGACCAGCGCAACCCCATCCATCCGGACTACGCGGTCAGCAAGACGATCATCGAGTTGTTCGAACGCTCGACCGATGTCGGCGGACGGCCGTGGAAGGTCATCCGTGTTCCCGCTCCCGAGATCCTGCGCGACGACGAGGGATTCGTCGACTACAGCTACATCAACCACCTCGTGGTCAACCGCGGAGTGATCGCCTGCAGCTTCGACGATCCAGCCGACGCGGAAGCGGTCGAGATTCTTGCAGCCGCCTATCCAGGACGCACCGTCGTCACCGTCGACGCGAGGCCTCTGTTCGAACGCGGCGGCGGCATCCATTGCATCACCCAGCATCAGCCGGCCGAGCAAAACTAGTGACGGCCCCGCATGTAGTCGCTCACCACGGCTGCGCCGAGGCCGTCGACATCAGGAGCTATGACGCGTCCGCCCACCCGGTGCGCCATTCGGTCGACCACCCTGGCCAGACCAGGATCCTCACCGAGCCGGAAGAACGTGACCTTGGCGCCCAGCCTGGCCACCGCGTCGAGTGCACGAACTGTAAGTCCCAGGGTTCGCGCACTCGGCGGGTAGTCGAACCGTGCTTCTCCGTCCGCTTCGAGATGAGCCGTCGGCTCACCGTCGGTGACGATCAGCACCACCGGCTGCGCGTTGGAATGGCATCGAAGGTGCCTGGCCGCCAACAAGAGTGCATGGTGGAGGTTGGTTCCCTGATCCCACGCGCCGTCCAGTCCCGCCAACTCCGACGGGTTCAACACATGCGCGTGGCGTCCGAAGGCGATGAGTTGCAGTTCGTCACTGCGGAAGCGGGTACTCACCAGATGATTGAGCGCCAGCGCGGTGCGTTTCATCGGTACCCAGCGATCCTCCATCACCATGGAGAACGACGTGTCCACCAACAACGCGACGGCAGCCTGACTACGCTGCTCCGTTTCGGCAACTTCGACGTCGACGACGCTCAGCCGCACCGGCATTCGGCCCGGGTCACGCAGCACAGCGTTGGTGATCGTTCTCGTGACGTCCCAGGGTTCTGTGTCCCCGAATTCCCATTCTCGGGAAGCTCCGGTCGGTTCGCCCATCGAGCCGGCCCGACGCGTATCTCGTTGTCCGTTTCTGGATGACAACTGACCGGCAACGTCGCGCAGTGCCGTCTGTCCGAGTTGGCGCATTGCCTTGGGCGACAAGCGCCATTGGCCGTCTGGTGCCCGATCGAAGAAACCCTGTTCCTGCAAGGCTTTTTCGAGGTCGGCCAGGGTGCGAGCGTCAGCTGCGGCTTCGTCACCGAGTTGCCTCGCGAGCAGTTCGGGGTCGATGTCGTCGAGCCCTGCCCCCGCATACTGTTGCGAGAGTTGATCGGCCAACGATTCCAGCTCGGCGATATCGGACAGTGCGCCAGTCCCCTCACCCAAGCCCATTCCGTTGTCCCCGCGGAACTGCTGCGAACCTTCCCAGTCCTCCCCCGGCCGGGCGGCCTGCAGATGCTGATCCAACTTGCCGAGTTCGTCGATCAGGCTCGGATCACCGAAAGCCTGCTGCGCCAAAGCATCCAACTCGTCACGTTGCTCTTGAGACAGCGAGTTTCGTAGGCGCTGCGCCGCAGCGGCGCGTTGCGCGAGGGAGTCGAGAAGTTCCTCGACATTGCGGGGGTTGTCGGGAAAATACTCTCCGTATTTGTCCATGAACTCCGCGAATTGCTCCGGAGTGTCAACCCCACGGGCATGAGCGTCGAGCAGTTGATTCAGATCGGCCAGCATCTGGCGAATCTGCTCACGATCCTCGTCGGTAGCGCCCTCGAGTGCCTGCTTCATTCCCGAAAAACGCTGATCGAGAACCTCGCGTCCGAGAAGATCACGAATCTTCTCGTAGTCGGCTCTCGCCTGCTCGCTGCGCCAGTTGTAATCGGCCAGTTCCTGAACCGCCTGAGCCGTCGACGGCGGCAACTCCTCGATGCGCATTTCGTTGAACCTGGCATCGTCGTCGAGAGCGCGCGCCAACTCCTTGCGCTCTTCGAGCACCGCCTTGTCCAGCAATTTCCGGGCCTCGTCGAGAGTTCCGCCGAGGTTGTTGCGGCGCAGCAGTTCGCGTCGACGCCGATTGGCCTGGGCGGCAAGGTCGTCGAGCCCGCGCATGTCCCGGTTGCCGCGCCGCAAGAGTTCGCGCAGCGCATGGCGAGGCGACGTCCCGGACAGCACGTCATCACCGATCGCCGCCAACGCATCGCGCAGGTCCACCGGCGGTGCCAGCGGATCGGGGCCGCCGTCGTATGGTCCATAGCGCGGATTGTGAATCATCGCCCGCTCCTTACGAGTACACCGAGCGGCCGCCCGGGCCTTGATCTTTGGAGATCCGGCGCGCGAGGTAGAGCCCTTCGAGCGCCAACTCGGCACCAGCGGCACGCTCACCGTCGGATTGGGCACCAAGACGTTCGGCGATCTCGTCCAGGACCTCGATCTCGGGCAGTTCTTCGAGAAGTGCCTTGGCCGTGACGGATTCACCCGTGACGACGGTATTGCCCATCTCCACGGCGGCAACCAACATTCCCAGGTCGATTCCACCGAGGCGCACCCGAACGGTGTCTGCCGTCGCTCGACGCAACAGGTGCTCGAGCACTTCCAGTTCGCGGCCCTCTTCGCCGGATTCGAACTCCACCTTGCCGCGCAGAACTTCCACGACCGATTCCAGATCTACCGGTCTCGCAACAGCATCCGCCTCACCGAGGACCGCGGCACGTCGTACCGCTGCGGCACTGACGGTCTCGGCGCCGGCCACGGCAAACCGTGCCGACACACCCGAACGCTGGTCGACGGACGTGGATTCACGGAGCAGTCGAGTGAAGCGGGCAAGGATCTCGAGCAGGTAGTCGGGAACCTCCGCTGCGAGATGCGCTTCCTGCTCGATCACAGCGATTTCGTCCATCAACTCGACCGGATAGTGGGTACGAATCTCAGCACCGAAACGGTCTTTGAGCGGGGTGATGATGCGCCCGCGGTTGGTGTAGTCCTCGGGGTTGGCGCTCGCCACCAACAGTACGTCGAGCGGGAGCCGCAACGTGTATCCACGAACCTGGATGTCGCGCTCTTCCATCACGTTGAGAAGCGACACCTGGATACGCTCGGCGAGGTCCGGAAGTTCGTTGATCGCCACAATTCCGCGGTGCGCTCGGGGAACGAGGCCGAAGTGAATGGTCTCGGGGTCACCGAGGCTGCGCCCCTCCGCGACCTTGACCGGATCGACGTCACCGATCAGGTCCGCGACCGAGGTATCAGGGGTCGCAAGTTTCTCGGAGTACCGCTCGCTGCGGTGACGCCACACCACCGGCAGGTCGTCGCCCAGTTCCTCGGCTCGACGAATCGAAGCCGGCGTGATCGGCTCGTAGGGATGCTCCCCCAGCTCCGACCCTTCGATGACGGGCGTCCATTCGTCGAGCAGCAAGCTGAGCGTTCGAAGCACTCTTGTCTTGCCCTGCCCACGTTCGCCGAGTAGGACGACGTCGTGGCCGGCGATCAGGGCCCGCTCGAGTTGCGGAGCGACAGTGTCCTCGAACCCGACTATGCCGGGCCAAGGATCGCGGCCGTCCCGCAACGCGGCGAGAAGGTTCTCCCGAATTTCTTCTTTGACACTTCGTTGCACGTGTCCGGCGGCGCGTAGCTCACCGAGGGTCTTGGCGACAGTCACCACACCAAGTTACGAGCATTTGCGCGATTGCGCCGCGCGCCGAGAAAGATTCGAGGTCAGCCCTGCACCTGAGACTGGTCCATCCAGATGATTTCCCAGATGTGGCCGTCGGGATCCTGGAAGCTGCGGGAGTACATGAATCCGTGGTCCTGAGTGGCATTTCCAGCGCTGCCACCTGTTGCCAGAGCCTTGTCGACGATGGTGTCCACTGCCTCGCGAGTCTCCGCCGACAGACCCAACAGCGCTTCCGTCGACGTGGACGTGTCGGCAATTTTCTTCGACGTGAAGGTCTTGAAAAATGGCTCTGCCAGCAACATCACGACAATTTCGTCGCTGATGACGATCGACGACGCGTTGCCGTCGGAGAACTGTGGGTTCTTGGCGTACCCGAGCCCCTCGTAGAAGGCTGTGGCCTTGCCCAGGTCCTTGACGGGCAGGTTGAGGAAGAACATGGTCGGCATGAAAGTTCCTTTCCGATGGTTTGGTGTGTGCCTTTATACCCGTACGCGATGAAATCCAGACCTAAACTCCACCCATGGATACCTGGGTCTTACCCGCCATGCTCGGCCTCGGCCTTGCCGCAGCTTCGGGGATGCGAACGTTCCTGCCGCTGCTGATGCTGAGCGCTGCCGTCCATTTCGAGCTGTTCGGGATCACTGTCAGCGAGTCGATGCAGTGGATCGGATCGACCGGCGCTCTGGTGGCGCTGGCGATCGCCGCGGTCGTCGAATTGGGTGCCGACCTCATTCCCTTTGTCGACAACGCGCTGTCCGTGGTCGGCAATGTCACCGGTCCCATCGCCGGGGTGATCGCGGCCTGGGCCGCGTTCAGTCATCTTGATCCTGCGGTGGCGGGGATAGCCGCCATCATCGTCGGGGCACCAACGGCACTGACCTTCAGCTCCGCGCAGACCGGCGCGCGAGCGGTCAGTACGGCAACCACCGGTGGGCTCGCCAACCCTGTGCTCTCGGTCGTCGAGGACGTGCTGACGTTCTTCACGTCGTTGATTGCGATGATCCTTCCGCTCCTGATCATTCCGCTGCTTGCCGCCCTCTTGTGGTTCAGTTGGCGGGGCCTGCGCCGCCTCCGCGGTGCGCGTACCGCCTGAACATCCGAACCTGGTAGACAGGTCGTCATGTCCGACACCGAGATCACGTTTCAATCCGGCGACGTCACCCTCTTCGGGAGCCTGCGCCTCGCCACGACTCCAGACGTACAAGCACCTGCCGCGCTCATCCTGGCGGGTAGCGGTCCCACCGATCGCAACGGCGACAGCGCACTCCTCGAAGGCGATATCGGTACGCTTCGGTTCATCGCGGATCTCCTTGAAGAACAGGGTATTTCGAGTCTGCGTTACGACAAGATCGGCAGCGGCGAAACCGGCTTGGGACCGTACGAGGTCGACGACATCGCAGATCTCGGTTTCAACACGTACGTCGACGCGGCCTCTTCCGGTCTCGACTTCCTGACAGCGCAACCCGGCGTCGACGCCGAGCGACTGATCATCATCGGTCACAGCGACGGCGCGGTGGTGGCTCTTGCCGTGGCCACCGGTCACGGCGGTTCCCGCGTCCATGCACTCGCTCTGGTCGAACCGCTGAGCATCAGGCTCCTCGACCTTCTGACCAACCAGATTCACGGGCAACTCGACGCGGTTGTCGGGGCCGGGCAGTTGCCGGTCGAATTGGCTGACGAGCTTCGAGTGGCGCTCGCCGGCGCAGTCGAATCGTTGCGCAGTGACGGCACGGTTCCCGACGATCTTCCCGAACCTCTCCGCAATGCCGGACTGGTGTACGCAAATGCCAAGGCTCTCGCCGAGGAAGATGCACTGGACCCGGTTGCACTGGTGGCCTCGCTTCCAGCCGGCATGCCGGTCCTCACCAGTTGCTCGGCCAAGGACATCCAGATCGTTCCGGCCGAGGTCGCGGCACTCGACGAGGCTCTCGTTCATACCGCGCTCGCCTCGGTACGGATGAAGAACGCGAGTTTCGTACTCAAGGATCTCGGTGACGAGCACTCGACGGGCCCCGATTACGTCGCGCCCCTGCCGTACTCGCGCGAGTTTGCCGAGCCGTTTGCTGCCTGGGTTCGCTCACTCCGCTGAGCCGCCACCCCGGGCTGCATACAGACCGAACGGCCTTGTTTTTCGATATGGAAGTCCCCTTGCGAATCATCGCGGGGGGACTTTCGTTTTTGGTACTGGACCTGCACAAAGAGCAGTTGCGCGACGCAGAACGCCGGGACAAAAGTCACACGGAGTTTACGTTTATGTTGGTTTTTATTGGTGCAATCCCTGGCAGCGTCCTGTACGGTCATCCATTAACCAGCTACGCCGAACGAGAAAGGCACGGATCAGATGACGCTTCACCCGAACTTTGCATCCGCGCCTTCGTGGCGCAGTTGCACCGCCCCCGTACAGATTTTTTCCGCCGGCACATCGGCAGATCGTATGGCCGGTAAGGCGATGAATCACAAGCACATCAGCCACAAGCGCGGTGTCCCCC
This sequence comes from Rhodococcus sp. IEGM 1366, assembly GCF_033142425.1. Taxonomy (NCBI): domain Bacteria; kingdom Bacillati; phylum Actinomycetota; class Actinomycetes; order Mycobacteriales; family Nocardiaceae; genus Rhodococcus; species Rhodococcus sp. IEGM 1366. Next base: position 255,265 of record NZ_JAWLRZ010000006.1, on the reverse strand, counting down.
GAGAATGATCCACCGATTGATCGGATCCGTTTTCGGGCACCCAGGGCAAACGCCTCGGGTGCCTTTTCTTTTACCTTTCACATGCAGGAGAACAACATGAAACTTCGAGTCAACCAACTGTCCACCGCGCCCCCGTATGCCGATCTGCCCTCCGACCTGAGCGGTTACGCCGTCACACTGGACCTGTCGCACTCCGACGCGGCCCACGAAGCGACTCTTGGCGGTTTGATCAGCGAAATCCGCGCCCGCGGCGCTTCCCGCGTCGTGATCACCGGAACTCCGCGTGAACTCCAGGGAACACACACCCACGCTGCCTGACCCGATACGCAAACCTTGAACGCACGAGAGACAAAAGAAAACGGGCCCCGACATTCACGTCGAGGCCCGCTTCACACGAAGTTGATCAGTGCGCGAAGTGGCGCGCACCTGTCAGGTAGAGAGTGACGCCGGCTTCCTTGGCAGCCTCGATCACCTCGTTGTCACGAACGGAACCGCCGGGCTGAACAACAGCCTTGACGCCTGCGGTCAAGAGAACCTGGAGTCCGTCGGGGAACGGGAAGAACGCGTCGGACGCGGCCACCGAACCGACGACACGATCGCCGGCGCGCTGGACCGCAAGATGCGCAGCATCCACACGGTTGACCTGGCCCATGCCGACGCCAACCGAGGCGCCGCCCTTAGCCAGCAGGATTGCGTTGGACTTCACGGAGCGGCTTGCACGCCAAGCGAATTCCAGATCCTTGAGCGTTTCCGCATCTGCCGCTTCGCCGTTGGCAAGAGTCCAGTTGGCCGGGTTGTCACCATCGGCGTCGAGGACGTCACGCTGCTGCAGCAAGGTGCCACCGGAGATGGGGCGAAGCTCGATGCCGGTAGCGGTCGGTGCGGCAGCTTTGAGAACACGAATGTTCTTCTTACGCTGCAGAACCTCGACCGCTCCGTCTGCATAGGACGGCGCGATGACAACCTCGGTGAAGATGTCGGCGATCTGCTCGGCCAGTTCGACGGTGACCTCACGGTTGGCTGCGATGACGCCACCAAAAGCACTGACCGGGTCGCACGCATGCGCCTTGCGGTGGGCCTCGGCGATATCGGCGCCGACCGCAATGCCACAAGGGTTGGCGTGCTTGATGATTGCGACTGCCGGATCGGCGAAGTCGTAGGCTGCGCGCCAGGCGGCGTCGGAGTCCGTGTAGTTGTTGTACGACATTTCCTTGCCGTGCACCTGCTCGGCCTGAGCCAAACCTGCCGGAGCAGCCGGGTTTTCGTACAGAGCGGCATCCTGATGCGGGTTCTCGCCGTAACGCAGAACGGCGCTGCGGTTCCAGGTGGCACCGACCCAGGCTGGGAACTGCGAGCCGTCTTCGTCTGCAGCAATGGTGCTGGTCATCCAGCTCGCGACAGCCACGTCGTACGACGCGGTGTGCTGAAACGCCTGCGCGGCAAGGACAGTGCGCTCACGCAGCGTGAATCCGCCGCCGGCAACGGCCGTCAGAACGTCGGCGTAACGGGCCGGATCGACCACAACAGCAACCGACGGATGGTTCTTCGCAGCCGCGCGCACCATCGACGGACCGCCGATGTCGATCTGCTCGACGCACTCGTCCGGCGTCGCGCCCGAAGCAACCGTCGCCGTGAACGGGTACAGGTTGACCACAACGAGTTCGAACGTCGCGATACCGAGTTCCTCGAGCTGAGCGAGGTGATCCGGCTTGCGGGTGTCGGCCAGAACGCCGGCGTGGACGCGCGGATGCAGCGTCTTCACTCGACCTTCGAGGCATTCGGGGAATCCGGTCAGAGCCTCCACCGGGGTCACGGGGATGCCGGCGTCGGCGATCTTCGACGCGGTCGAGCCGGTCGACACCAACTCGACACCGGCCTCGTGCAGACCCGTTGCCAGCTCGATCAGACCGCTCTTGTCGTAAACACTGACAAGAGCGCGGCGCACAGCCTTGCGTTCACTCACTGGGGATCACGGCCTTTCGTCCATCGGAAACTACTCCGTGTGTAGCGACAGCGGCGATAACGTCCGCCAACAACCGCCGCTCTACAACTTTGATGCGCTCGTGCAAAGACGACTCGGTGTCGCCCGGAAGCACTGCCACAGGTTCTTGGGCCAGAATCGGCCCGGTGTCAACGCCGTCGTCGACCAGATGCACCGTCGATCCGGTGACCTTGACGCCGTACGCCATCGCGTCGGGAACCGCGTGCGCGCCGGGGAAGGCGGGCAGCAACGCGGGGTGGGTGTTGATGATCCGTCCACCGAATTTCGCCAGGAAACTGGGTCCGAGGATCTTCATGAAGCCGGCGCTCACCACCAGATCCGGCTGGTGCTGCGCAACAGCGGAGGTCAGTGCCATGTCCCAGGCGGCGCGGTCGGCAAAATCCTTGATCGATACCTTGAACGCGGGAATCTCCGCGGCTCCGGCATGTTCGGTGGCAGCGCAGTCACGATCGACACCGACGGCAACGATCTGCGCGGGGTAGTTTTCGGTGTACGACGCTTCGATGAGCGACTTCAGGAGGGTTCCCGCTCCGGACGCGAGAACCACGACGCGAGTAGGCGTCGTCTGCTGCAGGTCGTGGGCCGAGGCAGTCAGCGCTCTACTCCTGAGATCTAGAAGATGGTGTGGCCGGATAATCGGCCAGACGACAGCTTAGTCGCTGGGGTCTTTCACCGGTGAGGGCAGGTCGGTCGCAGACTCTTCGGCAGAATCCTCGACGACGGTTACAGCGTCGACCTCGACCTCTGCAGCCTGGCTTTCTTCAGCCGCGAGTTCCGGCGCCTCGATCTCCGCAGACACCGCAGACTCGGCAGGCTCCTCGGTCTCCTCGGTCTCCTCGGTCTCCTCGGTCTCCGACTCTTGCACTGAACCAGTTTCGTCCACCGATTCATCCGTAGAATCCGAGTCCGTGTCCGAGTTCGTGTCGTCGCCTTCGGACTCAGCTGTTTCAGCCTGCTGGGCCGGCGGTGCCGTCACCGTGGGCTGCGGTGCAGGAACCGCCCGATGCTGCAACCACGTCGTGATCAGTGCACTGATCGAGCCGAACAGCGCCAACCAGCCGAAGGTCAGGAACCCGACGGCCCACCAGGTCACCTCGACGGCACCGAAATACCCCAGCTCCCCTCCGCTGGCGAGGGCGAGGAGCGCGATCACTGTTCCGCTCATGAACGCGGCGGCAACGGCTGTGAGGATTCCGTCCTGCCCGCCGACGCGGCGTGCGCAGTCTCGTCCCAGATAAATCCCGATCACGACCGGAACAACGAGTAGTACTGGCCAGAACCCTCCGCCCGTGCCGGCCGGGACGGCTCCGAGAACCGGAAGCGGTGGAAGGTCGCCGCCTATGTTGCCGAACACACTGGTGGACACCTCACCGATATCGGCGCTTGCGCCCGTCATGACGGCGACCGCACCGACAACAAGGTTGGGCAGGTAAAGCAGCGACAGCACGGTCAGACCCAGCACGCCGACAAAACCGCCGCCACGGGCAAGAAGATCCCCGACGGTGGACCAGGAGATGAGCAGCGCACACAGAACGGCAATAGATCCCGCTGCCAGCAGCGCTGTTGTCGTCCAGGCACCGGGGCGAACGGCGGCGGATGCCCACCGCGGAAGCTCAGGTTCGATGATCTGCCAGTGCGCGACAACAACGCCGACCGTCGCGGCTACCAGGTGAATTCCGGCGACCCAACCGAACGCGCTCAACGCATTGGGACTCGACAGCGGGATTGCAGCGGACGCGTCGGCAACAACGACCAGGCAGATCGCGGTCACCGTGAGAGGCCCCGCCACGGCTGCGCCCACCAGTCGCGCTACTGCTATCCGCGTCTCGGCGAGTGTTGCCGCCGACGCACATCGCCGCGCCACCACCCACATCATGAGTGCGGTCGGGAGCAACGGCAGCACACCGAGTTGAACGTCGTCGATGACAACGGGAACTTGATGAATAGCCAGCCACGTCGTTGCGATGGCGCCGAATGTTCCGGTCAGATCACTACTCGCCGATACCAGCGTCACGACTACGACGGCCGAGATCAGCAGGATCGCCATTCCCGATGACCGGAAGGCCACGGTGAGCAGTGTTCTGGTCTGGTCTGCTTCCGGCGTGGGTGTGCGCAGCGACGTGCGGCCTCGTGTTTGCTGACCGGCGGAAGGGCGTGGTCGTGTTCGATCAGTCAAAGAATTCATCCCCTCGAGGATTTCACCCGACATCGCGGCGCGCACTCAGGCGCGCCGCCCGGGACGAATCCGAAAACCCCTTACTGCTGACGCTCGTCGGGGTTCCGAGAATCGAAAGCTCGAGTCTCGGCCGCGGGGTCTGTGTTCTCGCCGGTTTCGGGGGCTGCGGGAGCTTCGAAGCCGGTGGGCTGGGCTGGGGTGGGCTGGTACGGCCCCGCTTGGTGCTGGGCAGGAGCGGGCTGGGTAGACGGGTACCCGGCCGGAGGCTGCTGCCCGGAGGGGTACTGGGGCGTCGGCTGCGCGTACCCGCCGTACTGCTGGGATTGTTGGCCCGACGTGTCGGTAGTTTCTGCGGGTGTCGCGCCGTAGCCGCTCGCGTATCCCTGCTGCTGCGAACCGGGCTGCGGCGTTTGACCGTACTGCTGTCCGTAGGGCTGGTTCTGGGCCCCGTACTGCTGCGCCTGGCCCTGCTGCGGCTGCCCCGGCTGGCTTTGCTGGTACATCTGCTGCTGCGGCTGGCCGTACTGCTGGTAGCCCTGACCGAAGGCCTGGGGAGCTACCGGCCTGGGCGCGGGGGCCTTGAGGATTCCGATGTCGAAGAGGAACGCGGCCACTGCGACGACGGTCTGCACAAAGCCGAGGACGAGGACGACGATCAATCCCCACCCGAAGCCGATGTCGAGGTAATCCGTCGAACCGAGGCTGAACGCGGTGAACACCAACGAGACATATCCGACCAGGGACAACGCGGCAAATATCCCTGCGTAGCGTTGCTGCGGCAGCAATGACACCGCAGCCAGAACACCGCCGGCAAAAAGGAATCCGAGTCCGTAGACACTGGTTTCGAAGAAGCTGGACGTGGTGCTCACGTCGGAACCGACACCGGAACTCGTGATCGAGGTGAAGGGAGCGAACCCGAGCAGAAAGTTGACGATTCCCAACGCGGCTACCGCGATGGTCAAGAAGAAACCGATCTTGGCCCCACCGCCTGCGTTCGGGGGCGTCGGCGATCCGTACGAGGATCCTCCGAAATTTGACCCTTGCGGTGTGAACGTCATGGCTTCCCCTCGTGGACGGACGGTTGTCGATTCCAGCCTATGTGCCTTGTCTTCTCACGCCAACACCGACAGGAGACAATGGGCAGATGCCCTTCACTCTTGCTCCCGGCGCGGATCACACTGTCGAGACGGAAGTGAAGCACTCGCGGTTCATCGCCTCCCTCCGCAGAATCGACGACACCGAGGGCGCAAAACAGTTCCTGGCCGAACAGAAATCACTGTATCCGGATGCGCGCCATCATTGTTCGGCATTCGTGGTGGGCTACGACGCATCGTCGCGGTCCGAACGCGCCGACGACGACGGTGAGCCCGGCGGCACAGCCGGGATTCCGATGTTGCAGGTACTCAAGGCGCGTGACCTCGTGGACGTAATCGTGGTCGTGACACGATATTTCGGAGGCATCAAACTGGGCGCAGGCGGTTTGGTACGCGCATATTCCGGTGCGGTGTCGGTTGCGGTGGATTCTGCCACGCTGGTCGGCCGCGAGCGACGAACGTTGCACACCTTGGCAATTCGGCATGGGGAGGCCGGACGCGTCGAGGCCGAACTGCGCGCCCGTGGAGTTGTGGTCCTTGGGACCGACTACGGATCGAAAGCTGTTCTGACACTTGCCACTCACGACCCCGAACACCTTGCGTCGACGGTGGCATCGATCACCTCAGGCGCCGGCCAACTCGAAACCGCAGGCGATACGTGGGTCGACGTCTGAGCCGCCCGGCGACAAACATGTCACAGTGACGAACAACGCCCGCAACCAGGAAAACCTGATTGCGGGCGCTGTAGTTCAGACAAACTGTAGTTCAGACAAGCTGTGTTCAGACAAGCTGCAGTTCAACACGAAGCACTACGCTCCGCGAAACGAACTTAGAGGCTCTGAAGGATCTCGCGTGCGAGAGCAGCGGTGGCGGACGGCGTCTTGCCGACCTTCACGCCGGCAGCTTCGAGAGCTTCCTGCTTGGCCTGAGCCGTTCCCGAGGAACCGGAGACGATGGCGCCTGCGTGGCCCATTGTCTTGCCTTCGGGAGCGGTGAAGCCTGCCACGTAGCCGACAACCGGCTTGGTGACGTGAGCCTTGATGTAATCGGCTGCGCGCTCTTCTGCATCGCCACCGATTTCACCGATCATCACGATGACCTTGGTGTCGGGATCGTTCTCGAATGCCTCGATGGCATCGATGTGCGTCGTACCGATGACCGGGTCGCCGCCGATGCCGATGGCGGTGGAGAAGCCGAAGTCACGGAGTTCGTACATCATCTGGTAGGTCAGGGTGCCCGACTTGGAGACCAGGCCGATGGGGCCGGTGCCCGCAATGTTGGCGGGCGTGATGCCGACGAGAGCCTCACCCGGGGTGATGATGCCGGGGCAGTTCGGTCCGATGATGCGCGTCTTCTTGCCCTTGGACTCGTTGTACGCCCAAGCGTAGGCGGAGTCCTGGACCGGGATGCCCTCGGTGATGACCACGAGGAGCGGGATCTCCGCGTCGATGGCCTCGACGATGGCGTCCTTCGAGAAGGCCGGGGGAACAAACGCGATGGAAACGTCTGCGCCGGTCTCCTTGATTGCTTCTTCGACCGTCGCGAAGACGGGGAGCTCGACAGCGGAACCGTCAGCAGCAACGTGCGAGACCGTGGTGCCGGCCTTGCGAGCGTTGACGCCGCCGACGACCTGGGTGCCGGCCTTGAGCATCAGAGCGGTGTGCTTGGTGCCCTCGCCGCCGGTGATGCCCTGGACGATGACCTTTGAATCCTTGGTGAGGAAGATTGCCATTGTTCTGTGAGTCCCTTACTTCGCTGCGTGAGCGAGTTCGGCGGCCTTGTCGGCGGCCTCGTCCATGGTTGCGACGACCGTGACCAGCGGGTGGTTGGCCTCGGCGAGGATACGACGACCCTCTTCGACGTTGTTTCCGTCCAGGCGAACGACGAGCGGCTTGTTGGCCTCGTCGCCCAGGGTCTTCAGTGCGCCGACGATGCCGTTGGCAACTGCGTCACAAGCGGTGATGCCGCCGAAGACGTTGACGAACACGCTCTTGACCTGTGCGTCGTTCAGGATGACATCCAGGCCGGCAGCCATGACTGCAGCGGAAGCTCCGCCGCCGATGTCGAGGAAGTTGGCGGGCTTGACGCCACCGTGGTTCTCGCCGGCGTATGCGACGACGTCCAGGGTGGACATGACAAGGCCTGCGCCGTTGCCGATGATTCCGACCTCACCGTCGAGCTTGACGTAGTTGAGGTCGTTTTCCTTGGCCTTGAGCTCGAGGGGATCGGTTGCGTCGCGATCCTCGAATGCCTCGTGGCCGGGCTGACGGAACGCTGCGTTCTCGTCGAGGGTGACCTTGCCGTCGAGGGCGAGGATCTGATCGTCAGGCGTGCGAACGAGGGGGTTGACCTCGACGAGGAGTGCGTCCTCGTTGATGAAGACCTCCCACAGCTTCTGGATCGTGACGGCCGCTGCGTCGAGCACCTCAGCGGGCAGCTTTCCTGCCTCGGCGATGCTGCGCGCGAACGCGAGGTCGACGCCCTTGACTGCGTCGACGGGGATCTTCGCGAGAGCGTCGGGGTTCTCCTCGGCGGTGACCTCGATCTCGACGCCACCCTCTACCGAGCACATGGCCAGGTAGGTGCGGTTGGTGCGGTCGAGCAGGAAGGAGATGTAGTACTCCTCGGCAATGTCACTTGCCTCTGCGACCAGCAGCTTCTTGACAACATGGCCCTTGATGTCCAGGCCGAGGATTGCTTCTGCGTTTGCCACTGCGGCATCCACGTCGGGCGAGTACTTCACGCCACCGGCCTTGCCGCGGCCACCGACCTTGACCTGCGCCTTGATCATTACGGGCTTGCCGATTTCTTCGGCAATCTCGCGTGCTCCTGCGACCGTGTCCGTAACACGCCCAGCCGAAGTCGGCACTCCGTGCTTGGCGAAGAGTTCCTTCGCCTGGTATTCGAAGAGATCCATCTGCTCACCGTCTCGTCTGCGTTGACACCCGCTCGAGGGGTAGGAGCGGGTCTGTTCTGGACTTTAACCAGTTGCTGCGTTCGGTTTGCGCCCGCATACATGCTATGTGGCCCATGTCACGCGACATCGCCAGGTGCGGCAGGCGTCACCGATCGGCGACGCAACTTCGCACCATTTGTCAAGCGCGGGTCTCACCGCCGCTCGGCATGCATCGACAGCGTTGTTCGCGCACTGAAGAAAGCAGCAACGACTAGCAAGAGTAGGCCCGTCGCCGCTGCGATCGCACCCGCCCCCACTGTTGCGTCCGGTATGCGTGAAGACGTCAGTGGTCCCGCGGCGAGATATATCGACACCGAGATCGCCGATCCGACGAGGAGCGCAACAGCACGCGGTGGCCGGGAACGGGTGGCGACGACGGATGCGAGCAGGACAGACACTCCGACGAGGAGTTGCCCCCAGGTGTCGATCCCCCACGCGTCACTGCCCCATGGCCATTGCGTGATCGACGCCGCGGTGTGATTTGCGCCGCGATAGAGCGGCAGAGCGGTGCCGACGAGTGCAAGTACGCCGCCGAGTCCGGCGAGGATACGGACCACGGAGTTCGCCTCGATCTCCACGGATGTGTCGATTTCCTCGCGTTCCGCTGTTCCGGCGAACCACAACGCCAGGCCGGCAGCGGCCGCGAGCGCGGAGGCGACGCCCATCACGTACACCCCGGCCCCAAGGTCGACACCCGAAACATCTGTTGCGATGACAGCTGGTTGCACGACAGCCGCAATGCCCATGACGACGGTGGTCCACAGCGTTCCCACGGCCGGCCGAATGGCAACGGCGCGGCCAGGAATCCACAGCCCGAGCGATGCAACGAAGAGAACGATCGCCGCGACGAAGACGATGCGGGTCGCGAGTATCGACGGTTCGGCGAGTCCCCCGGGCAAGGACAGAATGGGCAACGACGCGCCAAGTGCGGCCGACACAGCGGCGCCAATTCCGAGCGCCCCGGCGATGCGGTGCATCTTCGTGACGTGAGCCTGCGCTTCGCGGGCCTGCTCGATCATCGCGGCTCGGCGCGCTTTCTTGGAGCCGCCGGACGGCGCCTGATTTTCGGATTTCACCGGCCGCGCTTCTTCTGCCGCTGCAGCCTCGCGCCGCGCCGACAGAATCGGTATCACCGCGCCCACTCCCACGATGACCACCGCCGCGATAGCACCCACGATCGATCCAGCGCCGACACCGATCCGGTCACCGGACGCCAGACCGGCAACAACCCGAGTGCCACTGACACCCAGCGCGCCGACGCCGGCGCCGACAACACCGCCTGCGCCCACCCACGGCGAAATCGACGTCAGAGCCGATGCCGTGACGATCAAGACGGCCACGGCAACCAACGCGGTTCCGACAGCACTGGCAGCGGGACTGTCCACGAGGGAGCGGGCGAGAAAGATCGGATCCTGCGAATCGAAGGCGGGCGCGAACAGCGACAGCACGTAAGCGCCTGCAGCAAGAATCAATACGGACGTCGGCCAGGCACCGATGCGTCCGCCTACGGATCTGCCGTCGTACTCGGCAGCGTGTGCGCTGCCGTATCCGTCACGCTCGGACTCACGATGAATCACCACGAGCCCCAGAATTCCGGCAACAACCAACAGTGCGTGCCCGAGGAGTGCAACGTACGACCCGACACCCGCGGTGATCACTCCGGCGGAAATCGGACGGAAAAGTTCCAAGCGGTTTGCGTCGATCGCGTCGACGAACAACTGCAGATCGAGGATCGCGACCCCGAAGGACAGCGCGCCTGCACCGGCCAAGAGCGCGCCTGAGAGGGCGGGGTGACGACGCGCCACCACAATCGCAGCGGCCGGGATCACGAGCGCGCACAGCGCGGCAAATATCGAGGCGGTCACGATCGAACCGGACGCGCCGGGTCCACTCCCCACGTCGACAATCGGCGCAGCCGACACCGCGACCGCGCCGAGCAGCCCCAGAACTAGGGCCAGGGCGAGCGGCGGCGGGAATGGACGAGCGGTGCGAACATCGCCGGGCGCGTGGACCGACGAGCTTCGGAGTGTTGACGACACCTGCTCGACGGTAGCGCCTGCGCAGGTCGGTGATCTGGTTGTGACACACCCCGATATCAATCGAGATACTTGGTCCGATTTGTCCGAAGCGACATATTGCCTGGTCAGGATGTGAGCCACGTCACAAACTACGACTCGTTTGCTGTATAGGTTGCACGTGTCGCAACCATTTCGTTACCGTTACTCCAGCTAAGTCACAGGCTGATCACGAACCCCAAGGAGCGAACAGGCATATGCGACACAGCCAGTTCACGCCCAGCAGGTTCACAGAATCAGAACCGGACGAGGTCACGCCCTCTTATCCAACGCACTCGGCCCGGCGTTACACCGAGACCAAAAGTTCTGAGATTTCTTCCCTTATGTTCACTCGCTCCGCATCCTCCACGTCGTCAGATTCCGACTCGGTAGACGCCTACCCGGCAGACTTCGAGACCGTCGAGTCCGACGTGAACAGCATCTCGACCTTCACGCCACCGGCATCTGCAGATGTCTCCTCCCCGGCTCGTCGCACCGGCGCTCACCGCATCCCCACCCCGCCCTCCGCACTCAAAGGTCGCGCCGCAGTTCTTGCAGTCGCAGCCGGCGCGGTAGTCGCAGCGGGACAGGCAGTAGTCGACAACGGCTCGGGCAATGCAGTCGGGCACTCGGACGTCGCACTTGCCGACCAGTCCTCCACCATCGGAACCACCGCACAGCCACAGGCAGCCCAGTTCGCGCCCACCGCCGCAGCGTCCTCCACCACGGCAGCCGACGCACCCCAGGTGCTCAACGTCGCCGCCCCGACCGACCTGTCGCAGTTCAGTAACCTCCTCGCCAAGGGACAGCGTTTCAGCGAAGAGCGCGCAGCCCGCGAAGCCGCTGCCCGACGCCCCCTGTTCGTCCTCCCCGCTGTCGGAACTTTCACCTCGAACTTCGGTAGCCGCTGGGGCACCCTGCATGCCGGTGTCGATATCGCAGCACCCATCGGAACGCCCATCGTCGCAGTCGCCGACGGCACCGTCATCGACTCCGGCCCGGCTTCCGGGTTCGGTATGTGGGTTCGCCTGCAGCACGCCGACGGCACCATCACCGTGTACGGACACATCGACACCTCGGTAGTCACCGTCGGCCAGCAGGTCATGGCCGGCGATCAGATCGCCACCGTCGGCAACCGCGGCTTCTCCACCGGCCCGCACCTGCACTTCGAGGTTCATCTCGCCGGCGAGAACAAGATCGATCCCCTCCCCTGGCTCGCCTCGCGCGGTATCAGCCTGGGTATCGAGCAGGACTGAGCTCACCACAACCGAAAATTTCGGCCCGCACCTTTTCTCTGGTGCGGGCCGAAAGTCTTTCCAGAGCTTCTTGCCCCTACAGCTTCACCATCGGAACACCGCCGATGAGCATCAGACGCACCTTACCTGCGCTGCCGAAGTCGATGGTGACTGTTGCGGTCGGGCCGGTGCCCTTGGTCTCGAGGACTGTGCCCAGTCCGTACTTGTCGTGACTGACCCGATCGCCGACGGCAAGAACCAGGTTGTTGTTCCGTCCTCGCGCAGCACCGAAACTTGGTGCGGGAGAGTCGTTTCGAGAGGTGTTGCCGTACCCGCGGCCACCTTGGCCACCCTGGTTGCCGTAGCCACCGCCATAACCCTGACCGCCGGCATAGCCCTGACCGCCCCCGTAACCGGGTCGACCGCTTCCGAACCCGCCGCCGGTGCCCGGGTCTTCGCGGCGCCAGTTGATCAAATCCTCGGGAATTTCGCTGATGAACCGTGATGCGGGGTTCTGAATCGGCTGCCCCCACGCGGAGCGCATGATCGCACGTGTCAAATACAACCGTTGCCGCGCGCGGGTGATCCCGACGTAGGCGAGGCGTCGTTCCTCGGAGAGCTCTGCCGGATCGCCGAGGGCCCGCATGTGCGGGAATTGACCGTCTTCCCAACCGGTTACGAAGACGACGGGGAATTCGAGGCCCTTGGCGGTGTGCAGTGTCATCATGGTGACAACACCTTCGTCGGAGTCGGGCAGCTGATCTGCGTCGGCCACCAACGACACTCGTTCGAGGAACGCTGCCAGCGAACCCGGATCGGGTTCACCTTCGCGCATCGCCGCGGTTTCTTCGTCGTCCGGGTCGATCAGTCCGGCAGCGTTTCGCGCATCAGAACTGAATTCTCTTGCCACACTGACAAGTTCGTTGAGGTTGTCGAGCCTGGCGCCGTCCTGAGGATCACTGCTGGCGGCAAGTTCGCCGCGGTAGCCGCTGCGTTCGAGCACGGCCTCGGCCACTTCACCGATGTCGCCGAGCTCGGAAGACTCACTGCCGTCGGCAGATTCGGCCGGCAATAAGGTGCGCAGCCCGTCCATCATGTCGAGGAAGGCAACGATCGCCTTCTGCGAACGCGTATTGAGCAGCGCAACCTTGCCTTCCGCCGCATCCCGCAACGCGGCAGCAAAGCTGATGTTGCGATGCTCCGAATGCACTGCGACGCAGGCCTCTGCGCGGTCGCCGATTCCGCGGCGCGGTGTGTTGAGGATTCGACGCAAGCTCACCGTGTCGTCCTCGTTGGCGAGCACCCGCAGGTAAGCGACGATGTCGCGAACTTCTTTGCGCTCGTAGAACCTGACGCCGCCCACGATCTTGTACGGCACACCGAGGCGGATGAAGATTTCCTCGAGCGCACGCGACGAGTTGTTGGTGCGGTAGAACACTGCGACGTCCGAGAATTTTGCGTCACCGTTCTCGACCAGCCGGTCGATCTCGGAGGCGACAAAGGATGCTTCGTCGTGCTCGTTGTCCGCAACGTATCCGACGATCAATTCGCCTTCACCGGAATCGGTCCACAACCGCTTCTCGCGTCGCCCCGTGTTCTTGGAGATGACGGCGTTGGCAGCCGAAAGGATGTTCTGCGTCGAACGGTAGTTCTGCTCGAGCAGAATGGTGCGGGCGTCCGGGTAATCGCGTTCGAACTCCACGATGTTGCGGATGGTGGCACCGCGGAACGCGTAGATGGACTGATCGGCGTCGCCCACAACACACAGTTCAGCCGGCGCCACCGCATGGTCGGATTCGCCTGCGCCGCCGACCAATTCACGCACCAGCATGTACTGCGCATGGTTGGTGTCCTGATACTCGTCGACGAGGACGTGACGGAAGCGCCGACGGTAGTACTCCGTGATCTGCGGGAAGTTCTGAAGCAGAGCCACAGTCTCGCCGATGAGATCGTCGAAATCGAGCGCGTTGGCCGAGCGCAGGCGCTGCTGATAAATCCCGTACACCTTCGCAACCAGGCGGGGCAGTTCCGCGGGATCCTTGTCCGCGGCCGCGACTGCTTCCTCTGGGTCGATCAACTCGTTCTTGAGGTTCGAGATGTGCGTCGCAAGCAATCTGGCCGTGAAACGCTTGGTGTCGAGCTCGAGATCCTTGGAGATCATCGTCAGGAGCCGGCGCGAATCATCCGAGTCGTAGATGGAGAAGTTGGAGTTGAGCCCAGGAAGCAACGCCGCCTGAGCGCGCAGAATGCGAACACAACTCGAGTGGAACGTCGACACCCACATACTGTTGGCCCGCGGCCCGACCAATGCCGCGACGCGCTCACGCATCTCGGCTGCAGCCTTGTTAGTGAACGTGATGGCAAGGATCTGCCCCGGAGTGGCACCACGCTCGGCCAACAGATATGCGATGCGGCGCGTCAGCACTGCGGTTTTGCCCGAGCCTGCGCCGGCAACGATCAGCAGCGGTGAACCGGCATGGACCACGGCTTCGCGCTGCTGCGGGTTGAGACCCTCGAGAAGCTCGTCGGAACCTCGGCCACCCGGCTGGGCAGAATGACCGTGCTGGGCAGAATGACCGTGCTGGGGCCCATCGTGATCGTGCTCGAAGAGACCGCCCTGCGCGTAAAGACTGCCCTGCCCGTCAAGACCGTCTCGCCCGTCAAGACTGCCCTGCTCACCGACTGCTGGATACATGTTCATCGTCTGTCCACGCTACCGGCGTCCACCGACAAGAGTGTGAGTGCGGTGGCGGCACTTGGAACTGGGATGCCGAACATGGCAAACTGGACGCTATGTTGAGCCTGTGCAACACCGCAACCACCTGCGATTGCCGCAGTGTCGGTGCGCGGTGGCACTACTTTACGAGCGCCGGACCGCGGTGCTCGTGAAGTCTTCGAACAGCTCACCTGCCTCTGGTCCGACTCGGATCCGGGGCATTTTTCGTCAGGGCGCTGGATCGGTAACGACCCGAGCTGAGAACACGATCCACGCAGTAGAAAGAGGAGACGAATACATATGAGCACGCAGGCAACGGCACCCGAGGGAAACTCCACTCCGACCGACGTCGACGTTCCGCGCAGCGAAGCTGAGATCAACGAACTTCGTAAGGAGATCGATCGTCTCGACGCCGAGATCCTGGCAGCAATCAAGCGCCGCTCCGAGGTCTCACAGATCATCGGTCGTACCCGGATGGCATCAGGGGGGCCGCGCCTGGTTCACAGTCGTGAGATGAAGGTGCTCGAGCGTTTCAACGAGCTGGGCCAGGAAGGTCACACGCTCGCAATGCTGCTCCTGCGTCTCGGCCGCGGACGCCTGGGACACTAAGCCCCGCAGCTCGCACCGCCCTGCTCGCAGACCGGCTGATCGGAGCAGGCCAGGGTGCCGCCGAGACTCATCCAGAAGTTTCCAGACCGGGCCGTTAAAGTCGATGACTGTGAGCATTGACATCACCGGAACATCAGCCTGGCAGAAACTGCGCGCTCATCACGCCGATTTCCACGCCGTTCACCTTCGGGAACTCTTCGACGAGGATCCGGCTCGCGGAACCGAGTTGACGGTGGACGCCGGTGATCTCCACATCGACTACAGCAAGCACCGTGTCAGTCGTGAGACTCTCGACCTGCTGATCGCGCTGGCTCGAGAGGCCGGCGTCGAGGAGCGTCGCGACGCAATGTTCGCGGGTGATCACATCAACACCTCCGAGGATCGGGCGGTGCTACACACCGCACTGCGCCTCCCTGCTGATGCATCCCTCACTGTCGACGGCCAGGACGTCGTCGCCGATGTTCACGAGGTTCTGACGTCGATGGGCGCCTTTGCCGATCGTGTTCGCAGCGGCGAGTGGACCGGATTCACGGGAAAGCGCATCCGCACCATCGTCAACATCGGTATCGGCGGATCGGATCTCGGGCCGGTCATGGTGTACCGAGCACTGCGGCATTACGCCGACGCGGGCATCAGCCTCCGATTTGTCTCCAACATCGATCCCGTGGATCTGGTGGGGCAGCTGGCCGACCTGGATGCCGAGACCACCTTGTTCATCGTGGCATCAAAGACGTTCTCCACACTCGAGACCCTGACCAACGCAACGGCGGCAAAGCGCTGGCTGTTCGCCGGTCTGGGTAGCGAAGACGTCGCCGCCGTCGCCAAGCATTTTGTCGCGGTGTCCACCGACGCCGAGCGAGTCTCCGCGTTCGGGATCGACACCGTAAACATGTTCGGATTCTGGGATTGGGTGGGTGGCCGCTACTCGGTCGACTCCGCCATCGGCCTCTCCGTCATGTGTGCGGTCGGCCCCGTTCGCTTTGCCGAGTTCCTCGACGGCTTCCACCAGATCGACACGCATTTCCGCACCCGACCGCTGGAGGAGAATGCGCCGGCGATTCTCGGCTTGATCGGCCTCTGGTACTCCAACTTCTTCGGTGCACAGTCCCGCGCCGTGTTGCCGTATTCCAATGACCTGTTGCGCTTTCCGGCCTACCTGCAGCAGCTGACCATGGAGTCGAACGGCAAATCCGTCCGCTCCGACGGCACCCCGGTGACAACCTCGACAGGCGAGATCTTCTGGGGCGAACCAGGAACCAACGGCCAGCACGCCTTCTACCAACTACTCCATCAGGGCACCTGGTTGGTGCCTGCCGATTTCATCGGTTTTGCCGAGTCCACCGACGATCTGCCCACGGCTGACGGCACAGGTTCGATGCACGACCTCCTGATGAGTAACTTCTTTGCGCAGACCAAGGTGTTGGCGTTCGGCAAGAGCGCTGAGGAGATTGCGGCAGAGGGAACACCCCCGGAGTTGGTGCCGCACAAGGTGATGCCGGGTAACCGACCCACCAGCACCATCCTGGCCAAGGAGCTCACACCGTCGGTGGTCGGGCAGTTGATCGCACTCTACGAGCATCAGGTTTTTGTCGAAGGTGCTGTGTGGGGGCTCAATCCGTTCGATCAGTGGGGGGTCGAACTCGGCAAGACCCAAGCTTTGGAACTGGGGCCTGCACTCTCGTCGGCCGAGGCTCCGAGCGATCTCGGCGATTCCTCGACCGACGCCCTGGTGAACTGGTACCGGAAGCAGCGCGGCCGGGCCTGAGCAACTGGCTCGAACGCTCAGGCGGCGTCCGGACCGAACCAATTCTCGGTGGTGTACACACGCCCGGACTGATCCACCAATCGAGCTCGAAGTTCTTGCTGCTCAACCCATTTGATGGCGCTTATCCCCCGCACGAGCGCCGCACGGCTGGCGGCGTACGCCCACACTGCGTCGTCGGCAATCACCGACACCTGCGCCCATTCTGTTGACGGACGATCCTGGTGCGGTTGCCATGAAGGCGGTTCGGCGGCGTGCGCAGTGGCAATCGCCGTCCCGTTGGCCAGTTCGACGTCCTCGCCGCCCGGAACGGGAATCTGCCAACCACCGGCCGGAGCGTGCCCCGCAGTGGCAAGTACGTCGCCGATCCGCACCGCAACACCACATTGCAGCTCTGCCGCAACAGTTTGCGCGGCTCGATCGACGGTGTCCGCCTTTGCCACTCCCGTGATGTCGAACGAAGCTCCCCACGGCGCGTACACGACGTCGCCGTCGAGTTGCACGTCCTCGAATGTAGGGGTCGGGTGGACCGGCGGAATCGAGTCGTCCTCCGAGAAGTTGTCGGCAAGCGGGTTCACCTCACCGGCCGTCATACGGGCCGCCCACAGCGCCGAACGCAACAGTGACGACATTCGCCGGGTCACTTTCACCGGCGTCCCCTGAGCCAGATTGACGGCATGAATTTCGGCGTCGCCGCGCCCGAGATCGCACAGCGCTTCGGTGTCCTCGATGGCGGCAGCGATCAGCGCGTGTGCTGTGGGCAGTGCAGCACCCTCCGTGACATCCACTTCGATAGCGGAATCCCACATAGCCCACTTCTCGACACTGACCATGTCAGCCTGCCCTTCGTACCACGCGGCGTAACAACCAGTATGCGCCGAATCGCGGGTACGCCGCCAGAAACCGCAGGTCCTCTACGTGCCACGCCTACACTGCTGGGGTGGGAGTTCGCTTGAGTGTCGTCGACGAGATGTTTCTGTGGACCCACCGAGGTCTCGGCTTGCCGATCCTGATGCAGGGCGTATGGCGCACCGACAGCATCGTCGATCCGAGTGAGCTCGAGCAGTTGTGTGTACGGGTGGCGTCCGGGCCGCTCGGCCGACGCGTGCGCAGGCCGCGAATTCCGGGCGCCCGGCCCGAATTCATCGCCGACCCGCGTCATTACCCTCTCAGTTTTCGTTCGGAGCCCATCGCCGCCGACTCGGTGATCGAGTGGGCCGACGCTGCGGCCCTCCTCTCGGTTGACCCGGAACGAGGTCCGGGGTGGCGCATCGCCGCGACCTACGATTCAGACGGCGGAACCGTCGTCTCCGTGACGTGTTCCCATGTCCTTGCCGACGCCCGCGGATTGATCGGCGCCCTCAGCGACGCGATGCAGCGGAAACCGTCGCCGCCGATCGATCACACCGGCCACTCGGATATCACCGACGCGCGCTCGACCGTTGGCCGCGTTCTGCGCGGAACCACCCGTGCGGTGGGCGGATTGATCGTCAGTCCGGCGCGCAGAGCCGAACTCCGCGGCTTCACCGCACCGGCCGCCGCCACTCGGCGCTTCCAACGACACTCGGTAACGTCCGCGGTTCTGGAAATCGACCGGGACCAATGGGATGACGTCGCAACGTCTTCCGGAGGTACCGCCAACAGCTTGTTCCTGGCATGTGTCGGCGAGCTAGCGCGAGCCGAGAACAAAACCGCCGCAGTCACGCTCAGCGTTCCGATGAACGTGCGTACCACTGACCAGGGAGACAATTCCGTCGACAATTCGGTCGCGATGGTCGCGATCCCGTTGACCCCCTCCACCACTCTCGCGCAGATTCGCACATTGTGCCGTGACGCGTTCGAGGCTCCTCCGATGTCGAGTCCGGCAGGCTTCCCGGCCGAACTCCTGCAGGTCGTCCCGGACCGAGTCGCTCATCGACTTGCCGACGGACCTGGTCAGCGAGATGCCTTGTGCTCCAATATCGGTACGGTCGACATCGACCAGTTCGAGGGGCACCGGACTACGGGGCTTGCCCTCCGCGCGGTGCATCCTGGAGCGAGCGCCGCTCAACTGGACGACACATCAACTCGAGTCTCCGGATACCTCAGTCGCAACCACGCCACGTACACCTTGTCGCTGGTGAGCTTCGTATCGGCCGACAATCAGGCACTGCGCACGCTGGCCTGCAACACGCTCGAAAAATTCGGCATCTTCGCTCGCCCCTGGTAGCGCTCATTTCCCTCCAAGCGAACTCGCCAGTCGAGGCCTTGGCAGAGCCGAAAGGTATGCTCGCACAAGAGACTGGCCGGTAACTTAGCCAAATCAGCTGCATAAGAGCGTAAATCAGTACAAACCGCCCGGAAGGTACTGATTTAATATTCTGATAACGAACGGTCAGTTCGCGTCGCAAATCACACTGTCCACAAACGCTTTCAGAGCCGGAAAACCCAAATATCCCCAGGTAAAAGCACTCTCATTTCTAAACATCCAATTTTGAGTCGTCTACTATGTGACATCTGCTTCGCATAACTATGCAATCGCAGAAATATGCAGCACATTGTGGCGCACACGTCACAAGCGAAGGGAGGAACCGTGGAAATGGGAGGAACCGTGGCAGATTCGTTCCGAGAACGATTGAACGCCCTGTACCCCGTAACACCTCCCCGATTGACCAATGCGCAAGTTGTAGACGCACTTTCCCAACGTGGCTGCCGAATTTCCACACCGTATCTCTCGCAGCTGCGCAGTGGCGTTCGAACCAACCCGTCTGAGCAGGTAGTGCTGGCACTCGCCGACTTCTTCGGAGTCGACGCCGAGTACTTCTTTGCACCTACCCCTCGCCATGATCCGGAACTGATCCCCGATGAGGACCGTTCGGTTGCGGAAGAATTCTATGACAACGAATTACGTTCCCTCACACGTAAAGCCGTAGATCTGTCCCCCGAGTCACAGAGCCTGCTTTCCTCGATTGCCGAGAAGCTCAGGTCCTCCGAAGGCCTGCCATCCGTCCCGCCGGACTGCATTACCTACACTGCGCCACAGCCACGCGCCTGATCACCATTCGACGCGGCAGCGCTGCATCTATACCGAAAGTTGTTGCAGTACAACTGCAACTGGCATCCCCGTGAATGCCGCGACCAACGTCGAACATCCGGTGACAGTATGCGGGAAGATCTACGTTTCCCGTGGCCCCTTCGCGGGTATCCCCCACTGCCAGTAGCGCCCACCTTCGAATGGAGCGATCATGCGCAGACAGTGGTTGTTCGCGATTGTGGCCAGTGCCGCACTTGCCGCGTCCGGCTGTTCGTACGACGCCACCGACTCCGGCACCGATGCGGACAACGTCACCGTGATGCCGACATCGTTGTCGCCGCCGGCCGCAGCCGACGCGGTGCTACTGAAGACTGCCGACTCTCCACTGGGAACAATTGCCGTCGACGGCGAAGGTATGACCGTCTACATCTACGACCCGGACGAGGAGCACCCGACCGGGGATTCGTGCGACGAGAGCTGCCTCCGGCATTGGCCTGCCGTCACGTCTGTCACCGATTCTCCGGTGACCGAGGGGATCAACGCGGCGCTCGGTACCGTACCGGGACCTGACGGTTCGTTCCAGGTGACGGTCAACGGCAAGCCGGTCTACCGATACTTGGACGATGAAGTGCCCGGCGACATGTTGGGGCAGGCCGTCGGTAGTCTGTGGTTCATGATCGACGAATTCGGGAATCCCGTCTTCACCACGGAGTAGTCGGATCCCGCGACAGTTCGCTCAGTTGTACGGTTGCCGTGCGGTTTCCGGGTCGCCGAATGTGATTGCGCGTTCCCGGCGCGTTTTCGACGCAAGGGTGACGCCCCAGTTCAGTGCCGTGCTGACGCGGTTGCGGAAACCCGCGAGGAACGCGATGTGAATGACTCCCCAGGACACCCAGCCGATGAAGCCCGACATCCGGATCGGTCCGGCCTGCAGGAGTGCGTGGCGACGCGAAATGTAGGCGGCAGTACCGAGATCGCGGTACTTGAAGGGCTTTCCGTTCGGTCGACCGTTTTCGACGCGGGCAGCGATCTGCGCCCCCGCGTAGCGTCCACCCTGCATAGCCACTTCGGCGACACCGGGCAACTTGTCCCGGGACATGATGTCGCCGACGACCCAGATGTTCGGGTGGCCTGGCACGGTCAGGTCGGCCTCGACGTCGATGCGGCCGCCGCCGACCTGCTTGACGCCGAGCGCCGTGGCGAGCGCTTCGACAAACGGCACTGCTTCGACACCGGCGGTCCACAAAATGGTGCGGGTCTCGTAGCGCTGCTTCGCTTTTGTCTTCTTGTCGGTGGTCTCGATCTCGGTTTCACCGACGTCGGTGACATGCACGCCGAGATGCGTTTCGACGCCGATCTTCGCGAGCGTGCGCGCGGCAGCCGCGGACAGCGATCTGTTGAACGACGGCAACACTCGATCGTCACCGTGGAAGAGGAGCACTCGCGCCTCGTCCGGGTCGATGGACCTGAATTCGTTGGTGAGCGCGTGCATCGCCAATTCGCGTATCTGCCCCGCGATCTCGACCCCGGTCGGTCCGCCGCCGGCAACGGCGAACGTCAACCACGGACGCCGTTCCTCGGCAGTGGGGAGAGATTCGGCCATTTCGAACGCGGCAATGAGACTGCGGCGGATGGCCAGCGCGTCGTCCAGCGTTTTCATTCCGGGCGCCCATTTGATGAAGTCGTCCTGGCCGTGGTACGACTGCCGCATGCCGGCCGCCACGATCAGATAGTCGTACGGTAGGTCGAATGTCGAACCGTCGAATCTGCTTGCGGTCAGCAGCCGAGCTTCGGCATCGAGGGATTTTGCTTCGCCCAGCACTACATTCGTATTCTTCTGGTCTTCCAGAAGGTGCCGAAGTGGGCTCGCGATCTGGCCTTCGGAGAGGAGCCCGGTTGCACACTGGTAAAGCAACGGCTGAAACACGTGACTGGTTCCGCGATCGATCAGAACTACTTCGACGTCGGCTTTCTTCAACTTCTTGGCTGCGTAGAGGCCGCCGAATCCGCCGCCGACAATGACAACGCGCGGCTTGCCGTTCGACTTGTGGATACTCATCAGACGAACCTCGCCGTCACCGAATTGGGCAGAAACCGCAGTGCAGCATCGATTCCCTGCCATTTCAGTCCGGGAAGCGCCGCTCGTGTCACTTCTTTTTCGATGGCCGTAACCATCGCATCGACGCCCTCGTCGAGCTCAGCCATCAAGGAAGAATCGTCGCCGGCACTCGCCGACATGTCCGTCTTGATGAAACCTGGCAGCAGGGTGGTTACTCGAATCGGCGTGCGCGCCAGTTCGATACTGAGAGCCTCACCGAGCGCGGCCACCCCGGCTTTGCTCGCTGAATATGCGGCTTTGGTGCCGGGAAGTCCACGATCTGCACTGATCGAGGACACCAGTACAAGGTGCCCGGCGTTCTGCGTGCGGAATATCTCGAGTGCGGCCTCGCACTGTGACAGTGCGCCTACGAAGTTCGTCTGCGCTGTCGCAAGATTCGCGTGTGCCTTACCGGTACCGATCTTGGCGCCCTTACCCAGACCGGCATTGACGATCACCCGATCGAGCCCACCGAGTTGGTCGCGAAGTTCGCCGAACACTCGGACAACGGAATCATGTTCTGTGACATCGAGCCCTGCCACCGCAACTGTGATCCTTGGATACTCGGCGAGCAATTGCTTCCGGAGAGCGTCGAGCCGATCGGTTCTCCTGGCGCATAGAGCCAGATCGCGTCCCCGTGCTGCGAACCTTCGTGCCATTTCTTCGCCGAGACCCGAACTTGCGCCGGTGATCAGAATCTTCTGCCGCGTCATGGCTGCCACTGTAACCACCGCAGGGTCACCGCACGGCCCGTCAGTCGACAAACCGGTTACCCTGCACATCACCACCTGATCGGCATACCGTAGAGCGATGACCGAAGAATTCGATGTCATAGTCATCGGCGGCGGACCGGCGGGCGAGAACGCCGCGGCCTACGCAATAGCCGGAAGCACCCGTACCGCTGCCATCGTGGAGCACCAACTAGTCGGTGGTGAATGCTCGTACTGGGCGTGTATGCCGAGTAAGGCGCTCCTGAGGCCAGGGCAGGTGCTCGACGACGCGGGCGCGTTGCCAGGTGTATCCGCCGCGCCGCCGGACATCGACGCGATCTTGGCCAGACGTGACTCCTTCACCCACAACCACGACGATTCCTCGCAGGTCGAGTGGGCCGAGTCCGCCGGTATCGACGTGATCAAAGGCCACGGCGTTCTGGACGGCGAGCGGACCGTTGTTGTCGACGGCACGCGCACACTCTTCGCCCGCCAGGCCGTCGTACTTGCCACCGGAACAACCGCGTCGGTCCCGGACACACCCGGACTGCGGGCTGCGCTCCCTTGGACGTCACGCGACGCCACCAATCTCCACGAAGTTCCGCGGCGTGTTGCCGTCATCGGCGGCGGCGTCGTCGCATCGGAGTGCGCAACGTGGTTGTTGTCATTCGGCGCCGAGGTGACGTTGCTGGTACGCGGCAACGCAGTGCTGAAATCTGCCGAACCGTTTGCCGGAGACATGGTTGCGCGTCATCTCACCGCACGGGGAGCCGACGTGCGGTTCGGGACTACCGTCCATTCCGTATCGCGACCCGATGCCCGGGATACTGGTGAAGGGAACATTCACGGTGGGCCGGTCACCATCGACACCTCTTCCGGTGTGATCGAGGTCGACGAACTGATTGTTGCCGCAGGCCGTGCGCCGACGTCGGCGCAGTTGGGGTTGTCGTCCGTCGGTTTGACCGATGGTGCGTACGTTCCGACGGACGATCACCTGTGTGCACAGGGCGAATGGCTTTATGCCGTCGGAGATATCAACGGCCGGTCACCGCTGACCCATATGGGTAAGTACCAGGCCCGAGTGTGCGGCGATGTGATCGCCGCACGAGCAGCGGGACGCGCGCTGGTCGACCCACGGTTCATCGCCTCCGCTGACAGCGGCCGTGTTCCACAGGTGGTATTCACCTCGCCCGAAGCAGCGTGGGTGGGGCGCACCGAAAAGCAGGCCAGGGCAGACGGTATCGACGTCGAGGTCGTGGAGATCGACATTGCCGTCGCAGGATCCTCGCTGCTCCGTGACAATTACGAAGGCCGCGCGAAACTGGTGATCGACCGTGGTGCCGACGTAATCGTCGGGGCAACTTTCGTCGGTCCGGATGTATCGGAATTGCTCCACGCAGCAACAATTGCCGTCGTCGGTGCGGTCCCGCTCGACACGTTATGGCATGCGGTGCCGTCGTATCCGACGGTCAGCGAAGTATGGCTCAGGTTGTTGGAGGCACGGCGGTAATCGGGGGCAGAAGTTACGTATAGTCGCGACTATGGCGGCAGACGCACCGACGAATCCAGGTCTACTCGTACGCACAGCTGACGGAACATTGCGCGGCACGCGGGTGGGCAAACTCCGTGCGTGGCGAGGCATTCCTTACGCGCGTCCCCCGGTCGGAGCTTTGCGGCTGCAAGCGCCACGACCAGTGCGGCCTTGGCGAGGTGAGCGGAACGCGTCGGCATTCGGCGATGCGTCGGTCCAGAACAAGAAGGGCTTGGCGCTGGCTCCCGGGAAGTATCAGCCCAGCAGCGAAGACTGCCTCACACTCAATGTTCTTGCCCCCGAATACCCCAGCCGCGAGCCCCTTCCGGTAATGGTGTTCATCCACGGGGGCGCCAATACCATTGGCACCTCGGCGACGGGCATCTATTCCGGGCGCTCGCTCGTCACCCGCGGCAACATCGTGTACGTATCGATCAATTACCGACTGGGCGCTCTGGGTTTCTTGGATTTCACCGAATTCTCCACTCCTCGGCATCATTTCGACGCCAACCTCGGGCTTCGTGATCAAGTGGCCGCATTGCAATGGGTGCAGCGGAACATTGCAGCATTCGACGGCGACCCCGATCGAGTGACGGTCTTCGGCGAATCGGCCGGCGGCACTGCCGTCACCACTCTGCTGGCGACGCCGGCGGCCAAAGGATTGTTCGCGGCCGCCATAGCGGAGAGCCCGGCACCGGATCTTGTTGCCAACCAGTCACTCTCACGCGAATGGGGTCGACGGTTCATCGACATTCTGGGCTCCGACGCCACCCCGGACCAGGCTCTGCGTCTTACGTCGGCTCGTGAATTGGGCCGCGCCGGAGCCCGCCTGGGAGCCGAAGCTCTTGCTGCTACACCAGGGCTCCATCCGTTCGGGCCCAGTGTCGACGGAGATTTTCTTCCCCATCCGCCGGCGGAGGCGTGCAGTCGTGGCCTGGCACATCGGGTTCCGCTGATCATCGGCACCAACAAGCGTGAGGGCACGCTCTTCCCGAAGTTCCTCGACGGGCTCCCGACAACTCCCGCGCGAATCGAGAGGATGTTCGCCCTCACCGATCCCGCAGCCGGAAATCGAATCCTTGCAACATATCCGGGATACCCGAGCACTGACACTGCAATCGACATCGGCGGCGACGTGACTTTCTGGCATCCGTCGGTGGAGTTGGCGCAGGCACACGCGCAGTACGCACCCACGTACGCCTACCGCTTCGACTTTGCGCCACCACTGATGCGATGGGTCGGTCTCGACGCCACTCACGGTTTCGAAATGTTTGCGGTATTCGGTATCGGTGACAGCGCCGTCGGCCGTGGCCTCACAGTTCCTGGTGGCAGGCGAGGCCTCAGCGCCGTCACCGAGGCGATGCAGGGACATTGGCTGCACTTCGCACAGCATGCGGCACCTCGAAGTGACTGGCCGAGTTACGCCGCGCAGCGTCACACGATGATCTTCGACGCGATCTCTCGCGTGGACACCGATCCGCGCGCCGAGCAACGACGCGCCTGGTCCGGCTATGCGGGCTACCGCAACTACGCACCGAATCAGGTTTCTTCGTGACCGACAACCTTGACGTAGTACTCGATTCGGGAAAGATCCGGGGCCGCTACCTCGCGACCCGCACCGGTCGACTCCGCACCTGGCGCGGCATTCCCTACGCTGCTTCGCCGATCGGGCCGGCGCGGTTTCTCGCACCGCAACCAGTTGCCGCGTGGGCGGGAACCCGCTCGGCCACCGAGTTCGATTCACCGGCACCACAGCGTAAGAGCACCGAAAACGAGTCGTGTCTGTTCGTGAATGTTCTTGCGCCCGAGTCGGCCCGTGTTACCCCACGTCCCGTGATGGTGTTCATTCACGGCGGCGCGTACAACGGCGGAAATCCGTCAACGCCGATGTACTGGGGAACGTCGTTGGTGGAACGTGGCGATGTCATCTACGTCTCCGTCCAGTACCGCCTCGGCGCGCTCGGCTACCTCGATTTCAGTGAATTCTCCACTGCGGAGCACTCATTCGACTCGAATATCGGGCTACGTGACCAGATTGCGGCACTCGAATGGGTCCAGCGAAACGCCGCGGCGTTCGGCGGTGACCCTGACAACGTCACAATCTTCGGTGAATCCTCCGGCGCAAATGCCGTCACCACTGTGATGACAACACCGTCTACGCGAGGGTTGTTTGCCCGCGCCATCGCTCAAAGCCCGCCGGCAGCTTCGGCATACGGAAAAGAACGCGCGCACGGGTGGGCACGCGAATTCCTCGACATTGCCGGAGCCCCGACCAAGACACCCGCGGCCTGGCTACGAAATGTACCGGTTCGTCGACTCGTCGAGGTCGGCGACGAACTTGTGCGTCGCGGCGCTGACGAGGAACCTGGTACCCGTGCTTTCGCGCCTGTTGTGGGCGACGACGTCCTCCCCGAACATCCGCTGGACGTCTTTGCCGCCGGAAAATCTCATCCCGTGCCACTGATACTCGGGTCAAATCTCCACGAGGGCAGAATCTTTCCACGTTTCCTCAACATTCTTCCCACCGATCCTGCCCGCATCGAGAAAATGTTCTCGCACGTTTCGGCCGACGTGAAGGCCCGCGCACTCGCCGCCTATCCGACGTATCCGCACCGCTACGCCGCCGCAGACATCGGCGGCGACATCACATTCTGGGAACCGATGGTCCTGTGCGCACAAGGACATTGCGACGTGGCCCCCACGTACAGCTACCGCTACGATTTTGCGCCGCGCATCCTCACCCTGGTCGGACTTGGCGCCACCCACGCCACAGAACTGTTTGCCGTGTTCGGGCGATCGGACGCCCTCACCGGTGCGCTGACCGCGATCGGTGGGCGTCGGTCCCTGGCGACGGTCACCGAAGCGATGCAAGAACATTGGATCAACTTCGCGAGAACCGGTAGCCCGGGTACCGAGTGGCCCGTGTACACGAGCGCCCAGCGGAGAACCATGATTTTCGACCGCATCAGCCGAGTGGAGAGCGATCCACTCGGCGACCGTCGACGAGCCTGGATCGGATACGAGCACCGACGCTGACAACAGGGCAAGATGTACACACACCAAGAACGAAGGGGTTCCCATGTCCGAGCGTTCACGCACCATCGCCGTCACCGGCGCCACTGGCCACATCGGCGGGGAGGTCGCTCGCATCCTCACCGAGTCCGGTATTCCGCTGAGGCTGATCGCGCGTTCGATCAGCCGACTCCCCCAGTTACCCGGTACGGAGAGCGCTGAGGCCACCTTCTCCGATCACGATCGCGCCGCCGCGGCCCTGCACGGCATCGACATCTTGTTCATGGTCTCGGCAGCAGAGAGTGCCGACCGTCTCGATCAGCACCGCACCTTCATCGACGCTGCCGTCTCCGCAGGCGTGCGCCACATCGTCTACACCTCGTACCTCGGCGCAGCACCGGACGCCACCTTCACGTTGGCCCGCGACCACTGGGCCACTGAGCAGCATATCCGTTCCACCGCAATGTCTTTCACCTTTCTTCGCGACAGCGCTTACCTCGACTTCCTTCCCGCTATGGCCGGCGCTGACGGTGTCATCCGGGGCCCGGCCGGCAATGGCGCGGTCGGCGCGGTTGCTCGATCGGACATCGCCCGCGTCGCCGCGTCGGTACTGACCGATCCCGATGCGCATGTCGGCCGAACCTACGACCTCACCGGTCGGGAAGCGCTCACCCTCGCCGAGGTGGCAGCGATCATCACCGACGTCACCGGGCGTGAGACGGTTTATCACGAAGAAACCGTCGAGGAGGCCTATGCATCCCGCGCGTCGTACAACGCACCGGACTGGGAAGTTGATGCCTGGGTGTCCACCTACACCGCCATCGCAAACGGAGAACTCGCTGTCATCAGCACTGCGGTGGAAGACATCACCGGACGCCCGCCGTTGACGCTGCGCGAACTCCTCGGCAGTGATCTCAACACTGATCTCAACACTGACGAAACCGGTACCGACGCCTGATGCCACCCCGCAAGCGAACTGCAACAACACGTAAGCCAGCCACCCGAAAGACGCCCACCCGAAAGACAGCTACAACTCCGGACGTTCCCACCGCAGGCCCGGGTGAACGTGTCTGGCTCCTCGACGTCCCGTTCCGGACTGCGGCGCCGGGCGCACAGTTCGTGAAGAAATGGAAGAGCTATGCCTGGGTGGGCAGCAGGCTTCCCACCGAACTACTGCCGTTCAAAGCACTCCCCTTCTCCTACCAGCAGTGGGTAGAGGACGACATCAATGGCGGCGCCGGAGAACGTCCGACGTCGGCGCCTAAAATACCTAGACCTGTTCAGGTTTCGGGGGCCGCTGCGGTAGTCGACGC
Source organism: Rhodococcus sp. IEGM 1366 (assembly GCF_033142425.1). Classification (NCBI taxonomy): domain Bacteria; kingdom Bacillati; phylum Actinomycetota; class Actinomycetes; order Mycobacteriales; family Nocardiaceae; genus Rhodococcus; species Rhodococcus sp. IEGM 1366. The sequence continues at coordinate 226,984 of NZ_JAWLRZ010000006.1, read as the reverse complement.
CGCCCGCGCCGGCCGACGCGGTTTCTTGTTGGCCGACAACGCAGGTCTGGGCAAGACACTCATTGCGATCATGGCGGCCAAGACAATCGCCGAAGAACGCGGCGAGTCCAGCATCCTGGTCCTCGTCGACCGACCCGCTCAGATCACCATCCCGCATTGGCGGTACTCCATCGCTTCCGTCGGCGACGGCGGATTCCGTTGGCTCATCATGTCTCCCGATCAACTGAAGAAGCTCATTGCCCGCAACGGCCGCCCCAAGTACACATTCGGGGTTGTCATTGCCGACGAAGCCCAGCTGTACAGCAACGACACTCAGCGCACAGCGGCGTTCGAGAAGGTTGCCCGCTTCACCAACAGTCACGATCAGTCACCATTTGTCCTGTCGGTGACCGCAACGCCTGGTCACACTCCTGCCTATCAGCGTTATCTCGCACCACTTTTCGCGCAGCTACACAACGAGCCGTCGGAGTACTGGTCGGACTTAGGCGCCAGGCTACTCGAATCCGGCCTCCCACTGGATAAGTCGTACGGCAAGTGGACGTGGAGCGCCGAAGCCAAGGAATCACCGACACTGCAGGCGAGCGCTCTGGAAACCGTCCGAGGATGGTTGTCGAACAGTAAGCCGCCGTTGATGATTCATCGCCGAACTCCGTGGGGTCCGGTCCCACTCGACGGTATGCCTATCGACCTCACGCCCTCTCAACGCGCGCAGTACGAGACGGAGTGGGCCGAGTACGCGTACGAAATGGGATTGGCCCGTATAAGCCGCAACATTGCTCGCGGCCGCGCGCTGGTTCTGCGATACCGGCAGAAGGCCGGCATGATCCGCGCCGAATCCACCGCTCAGTGGGCGCAGGCTCAAGTCAAGGCAGGAAAGCAGGTGCTGGTGGCCGTCGAATTCGTGTCCACAGCGGGCGATCCGCTGGTCGAGATGATCGAAGACTCGGGGATTTCCGTTGCCAAGATTTTTGGCGCGGTCACCGACAAGGAGCACCAACGCCTTCGCTTCCAACGCGGCGAGGCGCCCGTTGTCGTTTTCAACGTCACGACGTCCATCTCACTGCATGCCAACGAGGCATTGCCGGACGGCACTCACGCGTCACCGCTGCCTCGCACCGGGATCTTCCATCAACCCCGGTACTCCGGTATTGCCGCCGAGCAGACTTTTGGTCGATCACACCGCGACTACCAAACGTGCCCGTGGCTCATCCCTTTTGGCGTCGGCACCAAGGAAGAGGATGTTGCAACAACGATGTTGCGCAATCTTCAGTCGGTAACCGGTTTGAAGGGTGGAGACCAGTCGGGCCTTCGCAGTCTCGCCGAACTCCTCGGCGTTGAATGGCTCGAGCCTGATGTCCTTACTGCCGAGCGCTAGACGCACTCGGTGCCGTTGATGCAACCCTTGATGTCCGCCCCGTCCGCGGGGCACCATCGAGACATGACCAAATACCTCATCTCCTTCCCGAGCGAAGCGCTGGTGCTCACCGACGAGGAGTTCCCGATCGTCTCCGCAGAATCCCACACTGTGATCGAGGAGGCGAAGGCTGCCGGCGTCTATGTATTCGGCGGCGGAATCGACGGGGAAGTCGATCCCGTGCTGGTGGCCGCCGACGGGTCGGTGAGCACCGAGATCTATCCGGGCAGCGAACTCACGGGCGGGTTCACCGTGCTGGAGCTTCCGACGCGCGAGGACGCGGTCGAGTGGGCGAGGAAAATCGCAGTGGCCTGCCGTTGCTCGCAGGAGCTCCGCGAGTTCGGGTACGACCCGGCCAGCTAGAGCCTCCGGCCCTGTGCGCCTTTCTGGTAGTGGGCGCTACCGGAAAGGCGCACAGGGTCATCCAACCGCCGGTCGACCATCCACACCGCTACCGTGGCGACGGAGAATGCCAGGCCGGCGATGCACACGCCGGACCATCCATACCCCTTCCAGACAACAGATCCCACGGCCGACCCAACGGCAGCGCCGACGAAGTAAGTCGTCATGTAGACGGAATTGACGCGCGACCGCGCCTCCGGGACGAGTGCGTAGATGATGTTCTGGTTGCTGACATGCACTCCTTGCAGTGCAAGATCGGCGAGCAGGAAGGCGATCAGGAACCACACGAGGTGGGTGCCACCCACGGCAAAAGGCAACCAGCACAACAGAAGGACGGCCAGGGCGCCACCGGTGGCAAGTTGGGCCTTGCCACGATCAGCCAACCGCCCGGCGACAGTGGCCATCGACGCTCCCGCCACGCCGAGTAATCCCACCAGGCCGATCTGCGTGTCGTTGTACCCGAATTCGCCGGCCAGGAGAAATGCCATGGTGGTGAAGACCGTGCTGACCGCAGCAAAGGCGAGCCCGCCCATGGCGGCGCGAGTACGCAACCGCGGCAGGGTTTTTGCCAGGCTCCCGAGCGAACGCAGGGTCGCGAGGTAGCTCACCTTCGGCCGTGGGCCGGCGTCCGTGGGCAGGGATCGCCACAGCGCAACAGCCATGATCACCATCAACACCGCTGCCACCTTGTACACCGTCGACCATCCGCCCAGCCCGGAGAGCAGTCCGGCAACGCTGCGTGCCAACAGAATTCCGATCAGCAGGCCACTCATGATCGTGCCGACCACCTGGCCGGACCGCTGCGGTTCGGCGAGCGATGCGGCAAACGGAATGAGAACCTGCGCGGCAACCGAAAAGACACCGGCAACAGCGATTCCCACGGCCAGGGTGGCGAAGTTCGGAGCAAATCCACTGACCGCTTGACCGAGTGCTGCCAGAAGCATCAGACCAACCGTCAGCTTGCGTCGGTCGACCATGTCACCTACCGGCACCAGAAGCACCAAACCGAGCGCGTACGACACCTGGGCGATAGTCACCGTGGCAGCCGCCGTTGACGGCGACACATTCAAATGTTCCGCGATGGAATCGAGAAGCGGCTGGTTGAAGTAGTTGCCACCCGCGCACAGACCCGTTGCTGCCGCCATGAGCAGCACTATCGGTAGTCCAAGCCGTGGACGCGTGTCGTGAGAAATCATTGCTCAAGCATGAACCGCCATCCGATTGCAGTCCAATAGATAGATCTGCAGAATCAATCCTCAAAACAGATAGATTGGTGTCATGGAACTTCGGCACATCCGCTACGCACTCGCTGTTGCGGAGGACAGGCACTTCAGTCGAGCGGCACTTCGACTCCACGTGTCACAGTCGGCGTTGAGCACTCAGATACGGGATCTCGAACGCGAGCTCGGTGTCGAACTCTTCCAAAGAAACAGCCGCAATGTCGGGCTGACCGAGTCGGGCGAAGTGTTCGTCTCCCGAGCCCGAGACGTACTCGGTGCCGTGTCGCGACTGGTCAGCGACGTTTCGGGAAGCAACGTCGAGCAGGTTCGACTCACTGTCGGCGTCATTTCCTCAGCGGGCCGCGTCGATGTCGGACAGGCACTGGCAGCTCTGACGCAGCGCCACCCCGGCATCGATGTGACGGTGCGCCCCTACGGCAGCGAGGTAGTGATCGACGGCGTTCGATCGGGGGCTATCGACGTAGGAATTGTCGGCTTGGCGCCTGGGCGACTACCCAAGACGTTCTCGGCAACCCCGTTGTGGAGCGAGTCGACTGCCGCGTTTGTTCCGGACGGTCACCCTTTCAGCACACTGCCGTCCATCCGACTCGACGATCTGCGAGACGTCCCGCTCGTGGACTTCGCGTCGGGCAGCGAGGCCCGGGTCCAAACCGATCAGGCATTTGCGGAATCGCGGGTTCCGCGGGGACGCACGTACGAAGCGAATTCCGTCGACCTCATCTGTTCCCTGACAGTCAACGGCCTGGGCGTCGGCTTGCTGCCGGAGTCGATGAGCGCCGAGCATCCCGAATTGGTCTGTGTGCCGATCGCCGATGCGCCGCACCGGGTGGTCCATGCCATTACCGACCCGGCCCACTCATCGTCACTGGCCCGGGAGTTCGTCACACTCCTCTCCGATCAGTTCACTACTTGAGCAGCCGCGACATTCGTCTGTCTGCCAATGGTTTTCCGCCGGTCTGGCAGGTTGCGCAGTACTGGAAGGATCGCTCGGCAAAAGACACTTCGCGCACCACATCACCACACACGGGGCAGGGCAAACCGGTGCGGGCGTGTACCCGCATTCCCGATCGCTTCTCACCCTTCAGCCGTGCCGCGTCCTGTCCAACCGATCGCTCGACGGCATCGGCCAGCACGGTTCGCATGGCGTCGTACAGCGTTGTTATCTGTTCTTCGGTAAGACGAGACGACGTCGCGAACGGGGAAAGCCGTGCCGTGTGCAGGATTTCGTCGGAGTAGGCATTCCCGACGCCGGCGAGGAGTGACTGGTCGACTATCGCATTCTTGATCCGGGCGGAGGTACCACCAAGTATCTCGGCAAATTCCGCTTCGGTGACGGCCATGGCGTCGGGTCCAAGACGAGCGATCCCCGGCACCTCCAGCGGGTCCGCCACTATCCACACTGCCAGGCGTTTTTTCGTGCCGGCTTCGGTGAGATCGCAAGCAGGAGTGAGCCCCTCCGGCGTGAAGAAATGAACTCGAAGCGCCAACGGACCTTTGCCTGGTTTTGGTGGCGTCGACGACGGATTGTCCTGCCAACGCATCCATCCCGCACGCGACAGATGGGTGATGAGCCAGAGCCCATCGCAGTCCAGCCCAAGATGTTTACCGAATCTGGCTGCGCCCGTCACGTCTCGGCCCTGCAATGCAGCAATCGGCGGATCGAAGGTCTTGAGCACGCTCAATGCGGCAATGTCGATGCGGCCGACTACAGCGCCCACTGCGTGTTCGCGGAGAAATCCCGCCAGCGCTTCTACCTCGGGCAGTTCAGGCATGGCATCACCCTAGCGCCGAACACCGACAAACTCACTGCAGATTTCGCAGTACGACGACGGCGTGTTCCTGTCGTGCTTTTGCTGTGTACATGGCTTGATCCGCGCTTCGGAGGAGTGTTCCGTAGACGGCAATCGCACGATCCGGGGATCCGAACGGACCGGCCGCTGCGACAATTCCGACGCTCAACTCGACAACAGGATGCTCGGGACCGGTGACGGTTATGTTTCGCAGGGACTCTGCGAGACTGTCGATTTCCTGATCGTCGCACCGATCCACGAGGACGAACTCGTCACCGCCAATGCGCGCGATCAACGCAGACGGACCGGCGGACTGTGTCAGTCTCGCGGCAACCTTCTCGATCACAACATCACCGACGTCGTGCCCGTACTCGTCGTTGATCGTCTTGAATCGATTGATATCCACCGCTGCGACAACCAAATTGGTGGAACTCTCGAATGGCCGATGCAACATCAATCCGACCTCGTCGGCCAACCCTCGTCTGTTCAAGAGTCCGCTCAGCGGGTCATGTTGCGCTTTCAAGGCATCGGTTCCGAGAATCGAGAACACGAACTGACACGCAAACGGGATCGCGTAGATGGCCGCGCCGACCAACAGGACCATGGCGATCAACGACGGAACATCGGTGTACTTTTCGATATAGGCGATGCGCGCGACAACTCCGATAACCACGACGGACGCCCACAACAGATGCAGAGTCTGCATGCGCGCGTTGTGGAAGAAGGCGATGTATCCGCCGATCACGGAGAACATCACACTGTGCGCCAATGCTGCTAGCGGATTCGAGTACAGCACCAGCGCTGCGGCAATCCCAATTTCCGAATAAATCACGAACACGTAGGACCAGGATCGCTCCAACCTGCCTCTGGTCGCGAGAATCGCGGCCATCAGCGCCGTCAGGACGATGATCACGAGGTTGGCGGTGCGCTCCCCGTGAGTAGTGGGACCCGCAGGACTGAATCTGGTCAAGAACATCACGCCGATTACCAGAAGCAACGAGCTGACAACCAATGTTCTCGATGCGCCGGTCAGCCCTTTGTCTGCGAGATAACGTGTGAAGGACTCGAATTGGTCAGGGCGTCGATACCAGTCGACGAGCAGAGGGGCGACTCGGTGCAACGCGGCAGACGAAAACGGCCGTTCGGTAGCTTTGCTACCCGAATGTCCGTCATCGACCGCTGCACCCACCCGAACAGGATAAGCCTGCACGACCTTCCGCTATCCGACAATCATCACAATTGCGTGTGGGTGACGATGACACGGTCACCCCCGGACGCCTTTGCCTGATACATCGCAGCGTCAGCGAGTCGGAACAATCCCGCGAGTTCCACTTCCGAGACATAGCTGGACGTCGAAGTCGACGGAATTGCGATTCCGATGCTGGTCGTGACCACCGGAACGTTGTCGGGCAACCGCATGTGCCGACGCAGATTCTCCTCGAGTTCGAGTTCGGCGCGCTTGCCGATCATGTCGACCAACACGAACTCGTCACCGCCGAATCTCGAGAACAGAGCGTGATTACTTCCACATCGACGTAGCCTCACCGCGAACTCGCGAAGGACAATATCGCCCTGTTCGTGTCCGTACGAATCGTTGACAGTCTTGAAATTGTCGACATCGACGATCACCACGACACAAGACAATCCGCGGGAGTTCGCTTCGGTGACCCCCCATTCTTCGACCGACCGCTGTAGTCCGCGCCGGTTCAGCAGGCCGGTCAGCGGATCCACATCCGAACTCTCGGCGTCCGAACCCAGGATCGACAGCACGAACTGGCAGGCAAATGGAATGACCACGATGCTCGTGGCGACAACCAACGACAACGCGATCGCCAACGCCGGATCCTCGTAAACGGCCACCTGACGAGCGACAAGCACCAGAACCACGCCGGACAGAACCATGTGCGCAGCCTGTAGTCGCGCATTGTGAAAATACGCGATATAGCCGCCCACCAAAACGAAGACGATGCATTGGATCAAACCGATAAACGGATCGCGGTTCAGAAATACACCGATCACTACGCCGAGCTCCGCGTACGCGACAAACAGGTACGACCACTTACGGGTCAGTGCCGGCAGAAGACTGAACAGCACAATCATCGCGACGGTCCCGGCGATGATCCCCGCGTTGATGACACTCGTAGCGCGGTTGTGGACGCCCGCTTCGCTGAAACGCAGCAACAACATGGCAACCGCCACCGACACACACGACGCGATCACGATCAGGCGCACCGCCACCTCCAGCCCCTTGGACGCGAGGTATCGGGTGAAACTGTCGAACTGATCCGGCCGTCGAAACCACTGCACCAGAAGAGCGATTGCCGACCGCAGTGCTGACTGATCGCGTTCGCGCGGGGCAGGCAGGATCTCATGCGACCGATCCGCCCCGAACGATGTCATGGGCAAATCATAGGGTGCCGGTCCGCCGACAGTTGCACTTCACCTGGGTAAATACTTACCGCCTGCAGCGCGGCGGTCTAGCGACGAACGAGATACGTATCCATGATCCAGCCGTGCTTCTCACGCAATTCCGCCCGCACACGCACGATGTCGTCTTCTACCTCACGCAGGTTCCCGGCAATCAACACTTCGTCCGGTGTGCCCAGGTACGCGCCCCACCAGATTTCCACGTCATCCCCGGCAACCTCGGTAAACGTGCAGTGCGCGTCAAGCATCACGACGGCGTTGTCGATGCCGTCCGGCAATCCTTCGGCGAGCTTGCGCCCAGTGGTGATGTGTATCGATTCCCCGATGCGGTTGAGCACGATGCGGTGCTGCGCCGCCAAAGACTGCACACTCGTGACACCGGGAATTACCGTGTAGTCGAATGTGACGTTGCCGCGCGCGAGCACTCGTTCGACGATGCGCAAGGTGCTGTCGTAGAGCGACGGGTCACCCCACACCAAAATCGCGCCGACTCCGGCTTCGGCCGCAAACTCTTCCTCGAAGATCGACGCTCGACGGTCATGCCAGTCGTCGACAACACCTTCGTAGTCCGAAGGTGTCCGATCTCTCGGGGGATCGGTTATCTCGACGACGCGGTATTCACCGGTCACATGTTCTTCGAGAATCCCGGTTCTCAAGTCGACGAGATCCTGCTTCTCACTCCCCTTACCGATCACAAAGAACGTATCGGCCCTGTTCATGGCCTTGACAGCTTGGATCGTCACTTGGTCGGGGTCACCGGCGCCGACGCCGATCACGAGGAGTTCACGCATTGAACGAGGCTATCGTGCGTGCCCTAGACTGTGTCCCGTGACTGTCTCCACCGCATATGAAGACCTGTTGAAACTCGTGATGGAGACCGGCACCCCCAAAGCCGATCGCACCGGCACCGGCACTCGCAGCATCTTCGGTCACCAGATGCGATTCGATCTTGCCGACGGTTTCCCCCTGGTCACCACCAAGAAGGTGCACCTCAAGTCGATTGTCAACGAACTGTTGTGGTTCTTGCGCGGCGACTCCAACGTGGCGTGGCTACATGAACACGGCGTCTCCATCTGGGACGAGTGGGCCGACGAGAACGGTGAACTGGGCCCGGTCTACGGCGTCCAGTGGCGCAGTTGGCCCACCCCGTCGGGTGAGCACATCGACCAGATCACGCAAACTCTCGAAACCTTGCGATCCAACCCCGATTCGCGTCGGATCATCGTCTCCGCGTGGAACGTCGCCGACATTCCGCAGATGGCGCTCGCACCGTGCCACGCGTTTTTCCAGTTCTACGTCGCCGACGGCAAGCTCTCGTGCCAGTTGTATCAGCGTAGTGCCGACATGTTTCTGGGTGTCCCCTTCAACATCGCCAGCTACGCCCTGCTCACACACATGATGGCGCAGCAGGCCGGTCTCGACGTCGGCGAATTCATCTGGACCGGCGGCGACTGCCATATCTACGACAACCACGTCGATCAGGTCACCGAACAACTCAGCCGGACCCCGCTCGACCTTCCGGTTCTGAAACTGAACAAGCGCGATTCCATCTTCGATTACACCTTCGAGGATGTCGAAATAGTCGGTTACCAGCACCATCCTGCTATCAAGGCTCCGGTCGCGGTCTGATCATGAATGATCGCGCAGTCACCCTCATCTGGGCTCAGGCGAACAATAGTGTCATCGGTGCAGGCAACACGATTCCGTGGCGACTGCCGGAGGACATGGCCTACTTCAAGCGAGTCACCATGGGGCATCCGGTGATCATGGGCCGGTTGACCTGGGATTCCATTCCACCCAAGTTCCGGCCGTTCAGTGGGCGCCGCAATATCGTTGTCACCCGCAATTCGGAGTGGGCAGCGGACGGAGCCGAAGCCGCACCCAGCCTCGACGACGCGCTGGCCTTGCCTGACGGCGACCTCTTTGTTGTCGGCGGAGGGCAAATATATTCGGCTGCACTGCCATTCGCGACGCGTCTCTTGGTGACCGAGATCGATCTCGATATCACCGGCGAGGCCTTTGCTCCCGAGATCGGCCCCGATTGGAACCTCACGTCCGACGAGCCCTGGCACACGTCGGAGAAGACCGGGTTGCGCTTCCGCTGGCTCGAATACACTCGCTGACCACTTCCGCCAATAACGAGGCACCTCACCAGCCTGTCGGTCATACTCGAGAAACCGAGATGATCGCGCTACCCGAGAGGTCTTCGATGGACAAGAAGTCACTGACAGCCCTCGCCCGTCAACAATTGAAACTGGCTGCGTCGGCAACCAGCGGTCGTAGTTCACAAACCGTCTATGGTGGCCACCAACGCAGCCTGCGACAGACCGTGATCGCGCTGAGCGCCGGCAAGAGCCTCGCTGAACACGACAGTCCCGGCGAAGCAACGCTGTTGGTCCTGAGTGGGAAACTCAATCTCGTGTGCGGTAGCGACGAATGGAAAGGGTCGACTGGCGATTTCCTCACCATTCCGGCCCACCGGCACAGTGTCGAAGCGCTCGAGGACGTTGCTTTTCTGCTGACAGTCGCTATGAAGGGCTGACAGACGGTTGACCCCGGTAGCGTGTTCTCCGTGAACGAAACGGTGATCGAAGTGTCCATCGCAGCAGCGCCGTCCGTGCTGTGGCCGGCGCTGCGCGATCCTTCGCTGATTCGGCGCTGGTTCGGGTGGGAGTACGACGGACTCGACGACGAAATCACCCAGATCTACGGCACCGCGGTCGCAGACCCTGACGCACACACCCTCGAACTGGGTAACGGTGATCGCTTCGCCTTGATCGACCAGGGCGGCAGAACCATTGTCCGGATGACGCGTCCGCCGCAGGTGCCCGACGACGAATGGTACGAGGACATCACGGAGGGCTGGACCACATTTCTGCACTTCTTGAAGTTCGGCGTCGAACATCATGGATTGGCCGAGCGCAGAACAATTTACCTCGACGGCCCACTGATTCCGGGTGAATCCGCAGCCTCGATCCTCGGACTCGGGCACCTTCCTGTGGAAGCCGGCGGGCGTTACACCGCCACGCTTGCTCCCGGCGATTACGCCGACGGCATTGTCGACTTCGTCAGCGCGCTGCAAACAGGAGTGACAATCGAAGACCTTGGTCCCGGACTGTTGGTGGTCGCGGCAAAGCCGACGGTTCCGTACCGCGCCCAGCAGGAACTCCAGATCATTCTGGCCACTTACGATCTCAGCGCGGACGAGTTCGACGAGATCGAACATCACTGGAAGCAGTGGTGGGACGGCCGATCTCGCCAAGAGTGACCACACTGGGAGCGATATGCTTCGAGCATGATCGACTCTTCGGGCAACCCGACACGCAATTTCGCCGAAGTACTCGAGCGTCTGGCTGACTCCAAGGCTGACATCCCGACGCTCCACCGACTTCTCGAAGCAGTGCTTGTTGTCGGTTCCGGGCTTGATCTCGATCTCACGCTGCAGCGCATCATTATTGCGGCAACCACTGTATTGGATTGCAACTACGGGGCATTGGGCGTGCGGGCACCGGGCGGTGGGCTGGCCGAATTCGTGTACGAGGGCATCGACGAACCGCTGCGGCAGACGATGGGACACTTCCCGGAAGGCCACGGCGTGCTCGGCGTCCTCATGAACGATCCCAAGACTCTGCGTGTTCCGCATCTGGGCGCCCACCCCGCATCTGTCGGATTTCCCGCCAATCATCCGCCGATGGACAGCTTCCTGGGCGCGCCGATCATGATGCGCGGTGAGGTTTTCGGCAGCATCTATCTCACCGAGAAACGTGGTGCGGCAGAGTTCACCGAGGAGGACGAGGTCATCCTCGAAGCGCTTGCCATCGCCGCAGGTATCGCAGCCGAGAACGTAAGGCTGTTCGAGCAGTCTCGGACCCGTGAAAGATGGCTCACCGCAATGTCTGCCATCCGGTCACGATTGCTGGCGGGCGATTCGCTCGACGACAGTCTGCAACTGCTCGCCACCCGTGTGCGCGAGTTGACCGGCATCGACGATGTCATCGTGCTGATCTGCGAGAACGGCTACGCGCAGGTACACACCGCGGTCAGCGCCCGGCCGACATCGCGGGGAGTCCGAGTCCCGGCGAGCCTCTATCCATTCGACGTCATTCGGCAGACTCGACGGTTGCACGTATTCACCGAATTGGGCTCGCTGCTCGACTTGGTCCCGACAGCGGGTAGCGCGGTGCTGGCCCCGATGACGGTTGCATCCGGCGTGGTGGGCGCATTACTGCTCACGTCGGATTCCGCCAGCACTCACTGGGATTCGGACGAACTCACCCGGATCGAGTCGATGGCCGAATTAGGCTCTGTAGCTATCGAATTCGACGAGAAACAACGTGGACAGCGTCTCCTGTCGGTTCTGGCAGATCGCGACCGCATTGCGCGTGACCTGCATGACAACGTCATTCAGCGTCTGTTTGCCAGCGGCATGAGCCTGCAGAGCACCTTGCCCGATTCCGATCTTCCCGACTCAGCGCGTGCCATCGTCACCCGGTCGCTGGAGCAGTTGGACCAAACCGTCCGCGAAATCCGCACCACCATCTTCGATCTCCAGACACCCGCGACCGCGGACTCGACCAGCCTGCGCCGACGCCTCCTCGACGTAATCGGTGACGCCACAGCACAATCAGCAGTCACCCCGAGCGTTCAGTTCTCGGGAGCGATCGACACACTCGTGAAAGCCGGAATCCACCCCCATGCCGAAGCCGTGCTCCGTGAAGGTTTGAGCAACGTTCTGCGACATGCCCAGGCAGACACGATCACCATCTCCGTGACCGCCGACCTCGAATTTGCCATCACCATCGACGACGACGGCAAAGGTATCCCCGTCGGCGTCCACAAGAGCGGCTTGCACAATCTCGAGCGCCGCGCTGAACATTGTGGTGGCACATGCACAATCGGCAACCGCAGCCCGAACGGCACCCGCCTGGTGTGGCGGGTACCGCTGAGGCGGCGGAAGCCCTGAACTACTTGTTGCGCAGCTCGGTTGCCAGCACGGCAGCCTGAGTCCTGCGCTGCATACCCAGCTTCGAGAGCAAACGGGTCACGTAGTTCTTGACCGTCTTCTCGGCGAGGAACAGCCTCGCGCCGATCTCTCGATTGGTCAGGCCCTCACCGATGAGGTCGAATACCGCGCGTTCCTGATCGGAGAGTTCCGCCAGCGGATCTGCGGTGCGTTCGCTGCGGATTCGCGCCATCAACGCTTCGGTGGCGCGGCTGTCGAGCAGCGATCCACCCAAGCCGACGGTGCGTACCGCCGCAACAAGATCCGTGCCCAGAATCTGCTTCAGCACAAAGCCGGACGCGCCCGCCATGATGGCGTCGAGCAGCGCTTCGTCGTCCGCATACGACGTCAACATCAGGCACCGCAGGTTCGGCAGCATCGAGCGAAGGTCGCGACACAATTCAACGCCGTTGCCGTCGGCCAGTCGCACGTCCAGAACCGCGACATCGACATTGCTCTTGGGGATAACGGCCATCGCCTCCCCTACCGACGACGCTTCCCCGACCACCTCGAAATCCTCGACGCCGCCGAGCAGATCGAACAGTCCGCGTCGGACGATCTCGTGATCGTCGACCAGGAACACGCGCGTAGTCATCTAAGCCTCTTTCAAGAATCTATTGCCGATCGAAACAACTGTGGTGTCAGTTGACGAGTGTCAGTTCCAGCCGTGTCAGTTCTTGCTGTGGCGCACGATCAACACGGGGCAATCTGCGGTGTGCAGAAGTGCGCGACTGGTCGAGCCCAGAAGCATTCCGGTGAAGCCACCACGTCCGCGGCTACCGACCACCACCAACTGCGCAGTCTCGGCATACTCGCTCAAAACCCGCACCGGGCGATCGCGCGCTACTACACGCTCGACCACAACGTCTGGGTATCGCTCGGTGAATCCGGCCAACTGCTCTGCCAGAACTACTTCTTCGCCGGTCTGGATGCTGCTCCACAACGGGTCGTCCGGAGTGGCGCCCAGTGAAGGCTGCACACTCACGTCGCTCCACACGTTGACGGCGATCAGCGTGGCGCCGCGCGCCGACGCCTGCTCGAATGCGTGCTCGATGGCCTCGATGCTGTTTTCGGAGCCGTCGACACCGACAACAACCGGTCCCTGAGTGGGCGGCTGACCGTCCAGTGTCCGCCCGCGCACGACTGCCACGGGCGATTCACCGTGCGAGACAATCGATACCGTCACCGAACCGACGACAAGTCCGGTGAATTCGCCGTGCCCACGCGGACCTACGGCAACCATGTATGCGCGTTTGGACAATTCGATCAATGAATCGGAGACACTGCCGTCGAGTTGTTCGGTGACTACTTCGAGATCACCGTCGACACTCTGGTGGGCCAGGATCTTGGCGCTGTCGAGTCTGGCACGAGCAGTGCGTCGCAGTTCGTCCTTGAAACTCTCGGCCAGATACGGCTCGGAATAATAGAAGGCCGGAATGTGCACCACCGTTGCAATATGCAGCGGACGCCCCAACACAGCGGCGGTGCGTGCGGCCCACACAACGGCCGACGACGCCGCCTCGGAACCGTCCACAGCTACGACAACTGGTTGGATTGCACTCATTTTCGTCCCTTCAGGATCGACTACAGAACTCTATCTGCCTCCACACTATTGCTCCCACACTATTGCCCAAGTGCGATAAATACGTTTTATCCGCTACGACAGGTCCCGAATCGGACATCTGCTGTGCGCCTTTATTAACCGCGGGGGGTCAATAAAGGCGCACAGCGGTTAATCACAAATGTTCCGGAACTTCTCGATCAGGCCGACACGTCCGGCGCGATCAGCCGCCAACGGAGTGACGTTGAGGGTGGTGACGCCAGATTCTGCAAATGCGGCGACACGTTCACGGACGTAGCTTTCGGGACCGATGAGCGAGACTGCACGGACGAGGTCGTCCGGCACTGCTGCCGCGGCTTCTTCTTTCTTGCCTGCAAGGTAGAGATCTTGGATCTTCTCGGCGGCTTCGGCGTAGCCGTAGCGGACGGCAAGATCGTTGTAGAAGTTCTTTCCCTTGGCTCCCATGCCGCCGATGTAGAGGGCGATGCTGGGACGCACCCAGTCGAGCATGTGGTCGACGTCGTCGCCGATGGCCAGCGCCGGGGAGGCATATACCTGCAGTTCACCGAGGCTGGGGTCGCGCTTCGCCTTGCCCTTGGCGAGGGGCTCGCCCCACACGCTTGCCGCTTTCTCAGGGTGGTAGAAAATCGGCTCCCACCCTTCCGCGATCTCGGCGGTGAGTTCGACGTTCTTCGGGCCGAGGGAAGCGATGAGGATCGGGATGCGCTCGCGAACGGGATGGTTGATGAGCTTGAGCGGCTTGCCCAGGCCGGTGCCCTTCTCGGCGGGTAGCGGCACCTGGTAGTACTTGCCCTGGTACTCGACCTTCTCACGACGCCATACCTGGCGGCAGATTTCGACGACCTCGCGAGTACGGCCGAGAGGGGCGTCGTACTTGACGCCGTGGAAACCTTCGATCACCTGTGGGCCGGACGCGCCAAGGCCCATGACAAATCGTCCGTTGGAGACGAAGTCGAGGCCGGCGGCAGTCATCGCGGTAAGCGACGGCGTGCGGGTGTAGATCTGGAAGATGCCGGAGGCAAGTTCGATGGTTGTCGTCTTCGCGGCCAGGTATCCGAGTTGGCTGACCGCGTCGAACGAGTAGGCCTCCGGGACAAACGCAATGTCCAGACCGGCCTTTTCGAGGTCACCGACTTCTTCGACAGTCTCGGCGAATCCGCCGCTGTAGTTCAAACCCATTCCGATGCGCACGTTCTAACCCCAATCCTCACGATTGCCATGTGTGCGCGAGGCACACCTCTCCTTGAACACTACGGAACATGAGGCCGTATTCATGTGACTGCCCCGTTCATATTCGGTGACCGAAATGAACGGGGCAGGTTCTCACAAGCGCATCGAGAAATCAGGAATCTTCGGGACGAACCACCATCACCGGGCACTGCGCGGAAGCGATCAGTGTGTTGCTGGTGGATCCAAGGAGCATTCCGCGGAATCCGCCGCGGCCTCGGCTACCGACAACGACGAGCTGTGCCCGAGCCGACCACTCGAGCAGGCGGCCACGCGGATTGTCGAGGTAGATCTCACGGCGAACCACGACGTCAGGGTACTTCTCGGACCATCCGGCAAGATTCTCGCTCAATACCGCATGCTCTTCTTCCTCGAGCGATGCCGGTGCCAGCGCGGCAGCGCGGGGATCTTCGAGCGCTGCTGTTCCGAGGTCACTCCAGACGTGGACGGCCACCAGTTCTGCGCCGCGGAACGCCGCTTCCTCGAATGCCGCACCCACAGCCTGCGCGCTCAGCGCACTGCCGTCTACGCCCACGACGACGGGACCATCGGACGGTACGACGCCGTCACGTTCGCGCACAACGATGACGGGACACTTGCCGTGGCTCGCGACACCGACGGCGGTGTTGCCGAGTACCGCGGTGGCGGCTTTTCCGGACGACGATGCTCCCACGACGACCAGACGGGCTTTCGCGGAACTCTCGAGAAGCCACTGCGTCGGGCTACCGATGGCCATCTCGGTGTGAACGGTGACCGTCGGGGCGACCTCGGCGGCAAACTTCTCGGCGTCGCCGAGTACGGCTTTTCCGGCCTCTTCCACCCACTCGTACACGCCACCCGCGTCGATGTACGGGCCGCCGAATCCGTACGGCGCAAAGTCGAGCGCGTGAATGATATCGAGACGCAATTCTCGCTGCGCGGCAATTTTCGCAGCTTCCCGGAGCGCGGTCGACGCGGTGTCCGATCCGTCGATTCCGACGACGACATTGTTGTGTTCGCGTGAACTCATGTGCCCACCTTCCGTAAGAAGTAATCGAGCCACTTCCACTCTAACCATCGCAATTACGACATGGTTTCCGGGTCGAATCCATCCCTGTTTCGATGACCAAGGTCCCCGAAACTGTTGATGGGGAGTTGAATTAGCGAGCCCGAATCAGTCCCACAAGTGAACTGGATTACCGCTGCGCATGTTTTCGATATATGCCCGCATCATCTCGGCAAGAGCGGCAGTTCGATCGAGTCCTGCGGCCTCACCGGCGACGACGCGTCCCCGCTGCCACGCCGCACCGGTTTGCCGGTTGAGACACCGGCCTTCGATGACGCCGAGGTACTTCTCACGCGCTGCACTCGACAACCCGAAGTCGGCCAAGCCTTCGTCCGCGAGGGGAAGTAGCCGTCGCAGGATCAATTCGTCCGCACCGACCCAGCCCATGCCCGGCCAGTACAGCATTGCGTCCAGCCCGTGCTTGGCGCCGATGTGCAGGTTCTCTTCTGCGGCATGGAAAGACATCTGCGACCACAGTGGGCGATCCGCGTTGACGAGCGCCCGCACTGTTCCGTAGTAGAACGCGGCGTTTGCCATGATGTCGAGTACGGTGGGCCCGGCCGGCAGCACTCGATTCTCGATCCGCAAGTGCGGCTTGCCATCCGAGCAGTCGTACACCGGACGATTCCAGCGGTAGACGGTTCCGTTGTGCATCTGGAGTTCTTTCAACTCCGGAATTCCGCCTGCCGCAAGAACCTCCAGGGGATCCGCATCGGAGACGTCTGGTAGCAGCGCCGGGAAGTATCGCGAATTCTCCTCGAAGAGATCGAGAACCGAATGTATCCAGCGTTCCCCGAACCAGACGCGTGGTCGCACTCCCTGATTCTTGAGTTCGAGTGTTCTGGTGTCCGTGGCCTGTTCGAAGATCGGTATCCGAGATTCATGCCACAGCGCCTTGCCTGCCAGGAATGGCGAGTTGGCGGCCAGCGCCACCTGCGGCCCGGCCAGACACTGTGCCGCGTTCCAGTGCGGCGCAAACTCTTCGGGAGAAACCCGAAGGTGCAACTGCATCGACGTGCAGGCCGCCTCGGGAACCACCGAATTGGTATCGGCGCGTAGCACTTCCACTGGCCCACCGGAAAGTGCGACACCCTCTACGTCGAGTTCGATGTCTTCACCACGCGCTGCGAAGATCTGCTCGTTGAGTAATTCGTAGCGCGGATTCGCGGTAATCCACTCGCGGTCGAGGTGCTCGAGCTGGAGCGTCGGCAGCATCCCGATCATCACCATCTCGGCGTCGTGCTCATGGATGCGAGCGTCCGCGATCGCGAGTGAACTGCGCAGTTTTTCTTCGAGCTCGAATGTGTTGTCGCCGGTCAGTGGGCCAGGTTCGACATTCATCTCGACGTTGAACTGCCCGAGCTCCGTTTGAAACACCGCATCGTCGTCGATGGCGTCGAGCACTGCAAGGTTGGACATCGCCGGCAGCATGTCGCCGGCTACGAGGTTGAACTCGATCTCCATTCCCAGCAACGGGTCGGGTTTCTCGACTGCGTCCCGGAAGTCGCCGCGATCGAGCATCTGCTTCATGGCGTCGACGCACAATCGCACCTTCTTGCGGAACACCCGCCGGTCGGCCCTCGTGAACATTCGTGCTTGAACTTCTGCGCCCATATCCGATCCCCCTCCTTCGCTATCAACCACCGAAGGTCGTCTTCCGCAAGGCTAACCGGCCGACTCCCGACCACAACCCGAACCGAGCATGAAAAGACTGCAGGGCACCGGAATTAACTCCGATGCCCTGCAGGTCCGCAAAAGATTTTCCCTACGAGTTGTCCACCCAGGTCACTGCCACGCCGCGCGCCTTCAGCCAGATGGCCGGATCAACCTTGGCGCCGTTTTCCGCAACCTCGAAGTGCAGGTGCGGGCCGGTGGACTGGCCGCGGTTACCGACGGTAGCGATCTGCTGGCCGGCGGCTACGCGCTGGCCCACTGCAACCTGGTAGTCGTTGACGTGTCCGTATGTGGTGACTGCGCCGTCGTCGTGCTGGATGCGCACCCAGAGACCGAAGCCCGAGGCCGGACCGGCGTCGATGACCTGACCGGACGCAGCCGCGAGAACCGGAGTTCCGATCGGGGCCGCGATGTCCAGACCGCCGTGGTGCGCGCCCCAACGGTTACCGAACGTGGAGGTGAGCGTTCCGGAAACAGGCTGAACGGTGCCGCTGTTCGACGAAACCGGGTTGAACGAGCCGGTGAACTGCTGCACCTGTGCGTTCACCTGTGCCACGAGGTCGGGAAGTTCGGGAACCTCGATGCCCGCCGCCGGCGGGAGCCCAAGATTCGACAGCTCGGCTGGGATCTCGATGCCCTCGGGAAGCAATCCCTGCGGAATCTCGAATCCGGCGATGTTCTGGGTGGCCGGGGCTGCCGCTGCGGTGCCTGCACCCATCTGACCTGCGCCGACGAGCAGTGCGCCCGTGGCTGCAGCTACAACACCAGCCTTGACGCCTGCGCCCGGGCCAGCCGACGGAACGCGGTGACGTCCACTCGCTGCGTCTGGATCGATCTCGAATGCAGCAATGGAATTGTCCGTGCGGTGGTGGTCTCCCACAGTTTTTACCCTGTCAGTCGTCGGCTTGCAGCAGTCCTCGAACGAAGCCCGCTCCTCTGTCTTGCCGACGAATGTAACAGTTTGATCAAGGAAACCGCCACCGTTACACGTTCTTGACCAAACTATTTTTCGTCCGTCTGTCGACTCGCATCCAGTTCTGCCCGGAATGCCTCGTATCGCGCGCGGTGCGCGGGCCGGCGACGAATAATCGCCCACGCGATTCCGAGTGCGACAAACCAGATCGGGGTGACGAGCAGCGCCTGCAGCGTGTCGTCCTTGGTGGTCAGTGCCCACAAGATGAACACGAAGAAAGCCAGCACAACCCAGCACATCACGATGCCGCCTGGCATCTTGAACTTCGACGCCTCGTGCAGGTGCGGGCGACGCTTCCGGTACACCAAGTAGCTCGCCAGGATGATCGTCCACACGAACATGAAGAGCAGCGCGGAGATTGTGGTCACAACGGTGAATGCCTCGATCACCGAGTCACCGGAGAACAGCAGGATCAACGACGCGAGCAGGAAGATGCACGAGAACATCAGGGCATTCGCGGGGACCTTGCGCGAGTTCAGCTTGCCGAGGGCCTTCGGTGCGTCGCCCTCCTGAGCCAGGCCGAACACCATGCGTGAGGTCGAGTAGATGCCCGAGTTCGCCGACGATGCCGCCGACGTCAGCACCACGAAGTTGATGACCGATGCGGCGATACCCAAGCCGGCGAGCGTGAACATCGCGACGAACGGACTCTTGTCCGCTTGGATCTCACGCCACGGCGTCACACAGATGATGACGGTCAGTGCGACCACGTAGAACAGCAGCACACGAATGGGGATGGAGTTGATGGCCTTCGGGAGGTTCTTCTCCGGATCCTTGGCCTCGGCCGCCGTCGTACCCACCAATTCGATACCCACAAACGCAAACACTGCGATCTGGAAGCCCGCGACAAACCCCATGAAGCCGGTCGGGAACATGCCGCCGTCGTTCCAGAGATTGTCGACGCCTGAGGTGGCGCCGTTGGGCGCGGTGAACCCGGAGACGACCATCACGATGCCGACGATGATCAAGCTGACGATGGCGATGATCTTGATCAGCGCGAACCAGAACTCGGTTTCACCGAACGCCTTCACCGTCGGCAGATTGAGAAGGAGCAGTGCAGCGATGGTCAGCAGCGCCGGAATCCACGCGGCCAACCCAGGCCACCAGTACTTGAAGTAGCCCGAGATCGCGATCACGTCCGCGATGCCAGTGACGATCCAGCAGAACCAATACGTCCAGCCGGTGAAGAATCCCGCCCACGGCCCCAGGAGATCAGCAGCGAAGTCGGAGAACGACTTGTACGACATATTGGAGAGCAGCAACTCCCCCATCGCCCGCATGACGAAGAAGAGCATGAAGCCGATGATCATGTACACGAAGATCACCGACGGCCCGGCCAGCGAGATCGTCTTGCCCGAACCCATGAACAGGCCGGTGCCGATGGCGCCGCCGATCGCGATCAGCTGGATGTGACGATTGGACAGCTGACGCGACAAGTGGGGGTCGTCACCCGCCGATTTGCTTCGGTCAACGTGGTTCACGTGGTCGGACACGGAGAATCCCCCTGGTCATTCGGCGCGGGCCGAGAGCGACGAACACTGCCCTTCGACACGAACTTCGGAAAATGTGCCCTCCCAAAGTACGCGCGCCCCGCCGCATAATGCGCATCGGAAACCCTGCGCCGATAACCTTGGTCGGTGAACACTGACAGCACCGACTCCCGAAACGGGCATATCGCCGCAACATTGTTCGACTTCTCGGGGACGCTCTTCCGGCTCGAGGAAGATTCCGACTGGGCCGAACATTTTGTCGATCACGCCGGCGAGCCGATGGACGTGCACGCTCAAACCGAGCTGATGCGCCGGATGACCGCTCCGGTCGGGCGAACCGTCGAGATGGACGAAGCGGGACTGTACGCGTGGGAGAACCGTGACCGGGATCCGAAGCTGCACCGTCAGGCTTACCTCGACGTGCTGAGCAAGTCCGGCATGCCAGATCTCGGTCGCGCCGAAGCGCTGTACGGGTTGCTCGTGGACCCGGATCGGTGGACTCCGTACCCGGATACCGGCGAGGTACTGAAGTCACTGTCGGAGAAGGGCATTCGCACCGCAGTCTTGAGCAACATCGCCTTCGACATCCGCCCGGCGTTTGTCGACCGTGGCTGGGACGTGTGGGTCGACGAGTTCGTGTTGTCCTTCGAGGTGGGTGCGGTCAAGCCCGAACCTGCCATATTCGAGCACGCACTTGCGCAACTCGACGTGGACGCCGCCCAGACCTTGATGATCGGAGACAGTGATGTCGCCGACGGTGCCGCACGCGATATCGGGTGCCAGTTCGCTCTCGTCGATCCACTGCCGACGTCCGAACGTCCGCACGCGCTACTCGACGCGGTGCGGAAGTTCGGGCTGATCTGAAAGAACTCAGCCGAACTGGGCGAGCGTGTGGATCTGTTCCCGCGTCGATGGATACAGCGTCAACCACGTTTGATACAAATCCTCGTACATCGCCCGGTTGGCTGCGTTCGGCACTACTTCGTGCGACAGAGTCGTCCAATCGGTATCCGGCGCAACAAGTCCAGTCCCGATCGCAGCCAACAGAGCGTCGCCGTAGCTGGCGCCGATGGTCTGAGTCGGAACCAACTGCGTGTGTCCGGTGATGTCGCTGATCGCCTGTGTCCAGACGCGACTCTTGACGCCACCTCCCACCGCGATCGTGCGCCGGACGAGTTCATCTGTGTCACCGAACATTTCGAGTATCTGACGGATTCCGAAGGCAATACCTTCATAGGTGGCCCGAAACAGATGCCCCCGGCCGTGTCGCAATGACAGTCCGGCAACGACACCTCTGGCTTTGGGGTCGAACACGGGAGTACGTTCGCCGGCGAAGTACGGCAGGATCAACAGCCCTTCGGCGCCGGCGGGCACGGCCGCGGCCTCGGCGAGCAACTGCTCGAATGGTGCATCGCCGGTGAGCTTGTGAAGCCACTCGATCAGACTTCCGGCAGTGGATGTTCCGGCAGCAAGTGCCAAGGTGTCCTTCTGAACGCCCGCGGTTGTCCACAGTGCCGGATTGCTCTGAAACTTCTCGAGTATCTGAACCAGGAACATCGTTGATCCGTACATCAACATGAGATCACCGGGATGACGGGCGCCCACACTGAATCCCTCGGAGAATGCGTCGACCGTTCCCGCGACAACGGGCGTCCCGACGGGCAGTCCGGTCTGCTCGGACGCATCAGCATGTACCAGTCCGACAACATCACTCGGCCATACCAATCGAGGGCATTCGAGATGGCCGAGAACACGATCCAGCCAATCGGATTTCCAGGAAAAGTCCCGAACCGAATAGAGCGGATCACACTGACTGGCCGTGTGATGATCCTGAATGTACTCACCGGTCAGCTTTGCGGCGATGTACGAATTCGACCCGTACCACCGAGTCGCCGCGGCAAAAATCTCCGGTTCATGGATGCGCACCCACTCGATCTTCGGCCCGACGGCCTGACTCGAGAGAAGTTTGCCACCACAATCGAGTATTGCCTTTTCGCCGAACAATTCGGTCAGCGAGGCCACTTCTGCGGATGCTCGACTGTCGATTCCGTATAGAATGGCCGGACGAAGGGGTCGAAGTTCACTGTCGCACAACACAAGTGCCGGGCCGACACCGCTGACACAGACACCTGCAACGTTGGCAGATCTGGGAACTTGTGCCACAAGACGTTTGGAGATCGAACACACCTCGGACCACCACATCTTCTCGGCGTCCACCTCGGCCCACCCGGGCCTGGGCATCGAGATCTGATGGTCGATCTGCTCGGTTGCCAGGACCACGCCGTCCGGGGTGACCAAAACCCCTTTGCTGCTGGCCGTTCCCATGTCCATGCCTACCAACAAGTCCACGAAAGAACCCTAGCTGAGTTGGCCTCCACACACCCTCGGTGAGCTCGCGCAGCGATGCGTAACGTTCCCGAACCTTCGGCGCCGGTGCAGCCTCGAAGCGCCTCTCCTCCGGTTTTGTCCACACCGGTGGACGCTCGCCGCCGAGCAGCGTCCAGGCAGCTTGCCTGCATGCGCCTTCCGCAACATATTCACCAGGATCGGGTATCACAACCGGGACTCCGAGAATTGCCGGCGCAATCTCACAGAGAGCGCGAGACTTCGCTCCGCCTCCTACGAGGAGAACGCGCTTCACCTCGACGCCTTGACGAACCAAATCGTCGACGCCGTCGGCCAAGCCGCACAGGAGCCCTTCGACTGCGGCGCGCGCGAAATGCGCCGGCGTCGAATTTTGGAGCCGAAACCCGTGCATAGCCCCGGTCGCGTCGGGACGGTTGGGGGTTCGTTCACCCTCGAAGTACGGAATCATCACCAGGCCGTCACTCCCGAGCGGGGCGGACAATGCCAAACGAGACAGTTCGTCGTGATCGACGCCGAGAATGGACGCGGTCGCGTCGAGAATCCGGGCGCCGTTGAGTGTGCACACAAGCGGCAGGTGCAGTCCGGTGGCGTCGGCAAAACCGGCAACATTGCCACTCGAATCGTGCGTCGGCGCGGCCGAAACAGCAGACACGACACCGGACGTTCCGATCGAGATGACAACGTCACCGGGAATCGCCCCCAAACCCAGTGCGGCTGCGGCATTGTCACCAGTTCCGGGTCCGATGACCGCGCCGGATCGAGTGATACCGATCTTCTCGTTGGGTGCCGCAACCCGGGGAACCTGTGGTGTTCGATCTCGGAAAGCCAGCGACAGCAGGTCCATCCGGTACTCACGCGTCGCGGCCGCGAAGTACCCCGTTCCACTCGCGTCACCAGCGTCGGTGGCAAGCGCGTCGAGCGAGACCGCGCCGCCCAATTTCCAGGACAGCCAATCGTGTGGAAGACAGACTGCTGCAGTACGATCCGCATTGCCGGGTTCGTGATCCGCCAGCCAGCGCAGCTTGCTCGCGGTGATCGCGGCCACCGGCACAACTCCTACGGCGTCGGCCCACGCCTGTGGACCGCCCAGCTCGTCGACAAGTTCGCTCGCAGCCTGCGCGGAACGAGTGTCGTTCCACAGCAACGCCGGTCGCACCACATCGCCGTCGCCGTCCAAACACACCATGCCGTGTTGTTGCGCGCCCACAGACACAGCGGCGACGTCGTTCAGTCCGCCCGCAGCAGCAATCGCGCTGTCCATGGCCTCCAACCACCGCGCCGGGTCGATCTCGGTGCCTGCAGGATGCGTCGCGCGTCCCTCTCGGACCAATTCACCCGAATCTGCATCACGGACAATGACCTTGCACGACTGAGTCGAGGAATCGATACCGGCTACGAGCGTCACAGCGTGTCCTCTCTGAAGGACCTTCAGCTCGCGACTGCGACCGCGGGCATTCGGTTGCTGCGCTTACGCAGCGATCGCACATATTCTGCGCGTTCGGTCTCCGTCATTCCACCCCAGATGCCGTAAGGCTCGTGAACAGCCAGCGCATGTTCGCGGCACTGCTGAAGAACCGGGCAGCTGGAGCAGATCTTCTTTGCGTTGAGTTCGCGGTTCTCGCGGGCATGCCCACGCTCACCGTCGGGGTGGAAGTACACGGCCGAGTCGTGCCCGCGGCACGCTCCTTGCATCTGCCAGTCCCACACTTCAGTTGTCGGATTCGGCATCGGAAGGTGCTTGTGCATGATGGCGACCTCAATTCTTGATTCTGTGGACTTGATTCAGCGATGAAGAAGAATGTGGGTGGCCTACTGGCCGATCAACTCGACGTCTCGCTGACGCAACCGGTGCGCACACACCGTGGCGAGTTCGCTCGCCGCAGGGGGATCCAGTGCGGCGTTGCCGTTGTCGAGGATGTTCTTCAATCTCCGGAAGTACTCGTGGGGCTCCAGACCGAAGGTGACAAAGATGTCTTCGTCCGGTCCGCCGTCGAACTTCTGCCATTTACGCGCGAAGTCGACAATCTCGTTCTGCGTGTCGGTGCGACTCATCGGGTTCTCCCCTAGGTTCGTGCGCCCTCTGACCTCGTACTGCGACCCACCCGAGAACGCGGTGCCTAGTGAGTCAAGACACAGCCTATGCCCACTTCTGCTTTTTCACAATACCTACTTACGTCTCCAAAAGACTAAAGTAATAAATCTTTTGCATCCTGAAGTAACGCTGAGAGAATGCTTGAATAGAAGGTATGACCCGACCGCCCATCACTCCCGCCACAGCCGGCGAGGTGTTCTCGCTGATCCGCGCAGGTTCCGCGACCACACGAAGCGAAATCGGGAAACTCACGGGACTGTCCCGGACCGCGGTGTCTGCCCGGGTAAGCGCGCTGCAGTCGATCGGCCTGATCGCGGACGACGACGAAGGCCCATCGACAGGTGGCCGTCCGCCTGCCACCTTGACGTTCGACAAGTCCGCTGGATTGGTGCTGGTTGTCGCGATCGGCCGCTCGCGTGCGCAATTGGCCGTCACAGACCTGTCCGGCGCCATCCTCACCGCGGAAGACATCGACAAATCGGTGGGCGTCGGGCCCGACGAACTGATGCCTGAGATCGCTGATCACTTGACGTCATTGCTGGCCCGAATCGGCCGCCCGCCTTCCGAAGTCATCGGAGTCGGGCTCAGCATCCCCGGGACGGTCGACGTCGCAGCCGGAGCCAGTCTCGATTCACCGATGATGTCGGGCTGGGACGGTGTTGCCCTTGCTCCCTACCTTGCATCGGTCACAGACGCGCCGCTGTTCGCCGACAACGACGCCAACGTCATGGCACTCGCGGAACTCAGCGAAAGGCGTGAAAGCGCACCGAATCTACTCATGATCAAAGCCTCAACCGGCCTTGGCGCGGGCATCGTTCTCGGCGGTGTACTACAACGCGGTTCACTCGGCGCCGCCGGCGAGATCGGGCACACCAAAACCGCTGCCGCCAAGGACATCCAATGCCGCTGCGGTGACGTGGGTTGCGTCGAAACCGTCGCCAGCGGTTGGGCTCTCGTACATGCACTCGAAGCCCAGGGCCGGGACGTCGGCCACGTCCGCGACGTCGTTCGGCTGGCCCTCGACGGCGACGGCGAAGCACGCCGATTGATCCGAACCAGCGGACGGCTCATCGGCGACGTGATCTCCGGCGCTGTCAATCTCCTCAACCCGGAAGTGCTTGTCATCGGCGGCGACATGGCCGAAGCCGACGAACTCTTCCTTGCCGGACTTCGAGAATCGGTCTACGGCAACGCAACTGCACTCGCCACACGCTCACTGCACATCGTGTCCGTCAGCCACGGGGCGCAATCAGGAATCCTCGGGTGCGCCGTCCTGGTACTCGACAATCTCCTGAGTCCGCGGGAAATCGACTTGAGGATTGCCGGCGCCGCCCGCTGAGGTTCGACGACGCCCGCGCAGGTCCAATACTGCGGGCGCCTGTCGGCTTCGCGCCGTATGGGTTGTGCCGCTACACTGACTACCGCAGCTACGACGCCCAAGGCCCAACGCCAACCGGTCAAGTAGCGGCACCAGCCCAACCGGCAAGCGAAAACCGCAGTACAACACGGTTTTCATGCTTTACGGATGAGCTCCCCGCCCTCGTAGCTCAGGGGATAGAGCATTCCTCTCCTAAAGGAAGGGTCGCAGGTTCGAATCCTGCCGAGGGCACATTTATGCCCTTTCATCCAGGTCATAACATGTGCGCGACCTGCAACTCCGCCTAACCCGAGATCTCAACGAGTTGAAACGACGCGAACTGATCATTCGCGATGGATCGAAATTCCGGGCAAACTACGGGATCATTCGAGCGTTCCTCCCTGCGGTCGCCAGAGTGGACGAGTAGTTCGGACTGCACGACAAAAAGCCCCATCCCGCGCCAGAGAGATGGGGCTTTTCGGTCGTGGCAGCCTTACCGGCGCGGCATAACGAGCAATTCTGGGCGGATCAACAAGGGGCGAATCTGGCGTGACCTGCCGAGCGGGTCAGCCCGCGTCAAATCAATCTGCGCTCTAACATTGGGCAGTGGACATACACAAGCACGAGGGTCAGCCTCGCATCTCCGGGCGTCAACTCTCGTACGTCGCCTTCGCAGTGATCGTCATCGCGTACCTGGCAATTATTCAGTTCGGCGGCCGCCTCATCGCGGGTTGGAGCAACGAGGACGACACACTAACCACCCGTGGAGTCATCTTCACGATGGTGATCCCCTTGGGACTCGCCCTCATCTTTACCTACGGCGTCATCGCAGCTCTGGGTTGGTGGCGTCCAGTGCTCAAGGATGACCGACCGGTGAACCGCTGGGTGTGGGTCGTTCCTGCCATCCTGCTCGTCGCGATCCTCGTGGGCATCGACTACAGCGCACTCGCAGAGAAAGGCTGGCTGTTTGTCCTTGTCCTACTAATTGCCACGCAATTCGTCGGCTGGGGCGAAGAAGGAATGTTCCGCGGCATCGGAGTGACCATGCTGCGCAACCACGGACTCCGCGAAGGCCAGGTAGCCCTGTGGTCCAGTCTCATCTTCGGCGCCGTCCACCTCTCCAACGTCTTCGGACACGGCGCTTCCGCTGTCCCACAAGCAATCATTGTCAGCCTCGCTGGATACTTCTTCTACCTCACACGCCGAGTTTCGGGCAGTAACGCCCTGAACTCCGTACTCCACGGACTTTTCGACTTTGCTCTCATCAGCGGCAGCATCATCCTGTTGGACCAAACGTCGTACGTGGGCGCCTTCGCGCCAATCCTGGCCTACCCCATCATCGCCATTGTCCTACTCGTCAAACGGCACAAGATCGAACCTTCACAACCCACCGACAATCAGACGATCGCATCCAGCACCTAGACAGATCCTTCCCTGACGCGGCGCACCGGATCCATACCGATTCGCTCCAGCGCGAGTTGTCCGTCTCCCTCGCCGCCTAAACTGCCTGCATTCAATTTTGAACCCGCGACAGGAAGGGTCGCAGGTTCAAATCCTGACGAGGGCACCAGATGGGATTCTCGTTTCACCCATTCCGGGCCGCATGTCATGCTGAAACCATGACGCCCTCAGCCGCCATGAGTACTCCCCCGAAGAACATGTCTTTGATCCCGGGCGGAACCTTCTGGATGGGTTCCGAGGACTTCTACCCGGAAGAACGCCCCGTTCACCAGGTGAGCGTCGACAGTTTCTGGATGGATACGACGGCCGTCACCGTGGCCGAGTTCCGCCGATTCGTCAAAGCAACAGGACACGTCACGACTGCGGAGAGCGCGCCCGATCCTGCCGACTACCCCGATGCCGACCCGGCACTGCTGGTGCCTGGTTCTCTGGTCTTCCACTCACCGCCAGGACCGGTCTCCTTGGACGACTACACCCAGTGGTGGACCTTCACACCCGGCGCGGATTGGCGGCACCCGGAGGGCCCGAGTAGCAATGTCGGTGGTCGCGAGAAACATCCCGTGACACACGTGTCGTACTTCGACGCGCAGGCATATGCCCAGTGGGCCGGCAAGGAACTTCCCACCGAAGCGGAGTGGGAGTACGCGGCGCGCGGTGGCCTCGACCGCAAGGCTTACGTGTGGGGCGACGAGGACTCTCCTGGCGGAAAGCCCGGTGGCAACGTGTGGCAAGGCCAGTTCCCGTGGGAGAACCTGCTCGAAGACGGCTACGAACGCACCGCTCCCGTTGGTAAATTCCGCCCAAACGGCTACGGCCTCCTCGATATGGCCGGCAACGTCTGGGAATGGACAGCGGATCACTACACGTCCGACCACGCCCACAGCACCAAGAATCTGGCACCGGCCACCTCGTGCTGCATCCCTCGCAATCCGCGCGCCGAGCTTGCAACGGAAACCGTTGCGGGAGAATCCTATCCGCTGCGAGTTATCAAAGGTGGGTCACATCTGTGTGCACCCAACTACTGCCTGCGCTACCGGCCGGCCGCGCGGCAGAGCGAGTCCGAAGAGTCCTCGACCTGCCACGTCGGCTTCCGGTGCGTCGTGCGAATTCCGCAGGAGTAGATCAGAAGGGTGCGTCGCCGAGAATCGCGACGCGCTCCATGATCCGTCGATGCGGGAAGTAGTCACTGGCAGCGTAGTGCTGCGTTGCCCGGTTATCCCAGAACGCAATGGAATTGGCTGCCCACTTGAAACGGCACTGGAAATCCGGAACCTTGACCTGCGCGAACAGCAGGTTGAGCAGGTCGTTGCCTTCCTGCGGATCCATGTCCGGAATATGCGTGGTGAAGAGGCTGTTCACAAACAGCGTTTTGCGGCCCGTCTCGGGGTGCTTGCGCACCATCGGATGCAGGACCGGCGGGTACTGCTCCTTCATCTTCTCGAGCTTTTCGGGCGACATGCTGCGGCCGAAGGACGGAACGAAGTCGTGGACCGCCTCGCGTCCGTCGATCAGCTCCTTGACCTCGTCAGGAAGGCAATCGAACGCGTTGCCCATGTCGGCCCACAGGGTGTCGCCACCGGCCGGCGGAACATCGATCGCACGCAGGACAGAGCCTAGCGGCGGTGTCTTCGTCCAGGTCACGTCGACGTGCCAGATGTTTTCGGTGCCTGGGCTGTCCTCGCCGCGTTCGAATCGAACCACGGCCGGAACTTCACCCTGTGGGAGCAGTGGGTGAACTTCGAGTTCGCCCCAATTGCTGGCAAAGTCACGGTGATTGAGACTCGAGATGTTCTGGTCGCGGAAGAACACAACCTTCCATTCGAGCAATGCACGACGAACGTCGTCGATCTGCTCGGCCGACGGATCACGCAGATCGATGTTGCTGATCTCAGCGCCGATGAACGGTGTGACCGGGGTGAGAGTGAAACGCTCGTACGGCATCGACTCGACACCTTCGGGATTACGACGCATCCCGCGAGGACCGAATTCGATTGTGTGATTGCCGATTTGAACTGTACGAGACGACGTGAGTGCAGCCATGGAAATAGCTCCGTTTCGATTTACGTGTTGACTCGCGCATCAGTGGACTGCGCGATCTTGCTTCGGGTTCGTGTGTGCTCACTCTGCGGAGCCAGCAGTGCCGCCACCATGAGGTCGACCAGATGGTCGACAGTTGTGTCGAAATCCGCCTTCACCACGGGATTTCCCTCTTCACGCCGCTGCTCGAAAACAGCAAGCGCGGCGACGGTCATGTTGGACATCAGGTCGATCCGCTCGACAGCGACACGACGCGAGAGGTGGTTCAGTGCCCGTGTCAGCCGCGAGACAACTTCGTTGTTCGCCTCGCTGACCTCACGGAACTCGACACTTTGTGTATCGACCGAGGGCGAGACCCTGGCGATGAACCGCGCATAGTTCGATCCGTCGGCAGTGGCAAGGAAATCTGCAAGAGGGTAAATGAACGCCTCGACCAAAGCTCGAACCGTATCCGTACGCCCACTCGAGTCGATGTCGTCGAGGTACGTCAGACGCGCAATGTTGATCTGACCCATCCGATACCGGAACACGGCCAGCACCAAGCCGTCCCGACCACCGAAGTGATACTGAACCGCAGAGTTGTTGCGTTGCCCCGCTGCTGCCGCGACATCGCGCATCGACACCTCGTGAATGCCACGTTCGGCAAACATGCGTTCTGCGACGGCGATCATTGCACTCTTGGCATCTGACGAGCTGGGCATGAGATGGAGCATATAAGTCAGTGCCTTAAAACTGCAACCCCAATTGCCGTCCGCCTTTATTAACCGCCGGGGGTTAACAAAGGCGCACAGCGGGGACGGAATCCCACTCAACGAGAACTTGCCATTGAATGCGACATCGGGAGTTACGCTGCAGATTAAGTCATCTACTTAATTCTCGGCCTCGATACAGCCAGGAGCCCGCTTGTGAATCGTCATTCCATTCCGATCATCCCCGAGACGCCGAACGTCGCCGCATCCGTCGACTACCGAGACCAGAAGGTGCCATTCACCCGGCCAGAGCCGATTCGCCCGCCGGCCGGGGCACCCAACGTTCTGCTCGTCATGATCGACGATGTCGGATTCGGCGCCCCCTCCGCTTTTGGTGGCCCGTGCCGTACCCCAACGGCTGAACGCCTGGCAGACACCGGGGTCAAGTACAGCCGATTCCACACTGCCGCATTGTGTTCACCAACCCGAGCCGCCACTCTGACGGGCCGCAATCATCACAGCGTCGGCATGGGTGTCATCTCCGAGATGGCAAACGCCGCACCCGGATACAACGGAACCCGGCCGGCCTCGGCGGCCACTGTTGCCCGCATTTTGCAGGGAAATGGTTACGCTACGGGCGCTTTCGGCAAGATGCACCAGACTCCGACCTGGGAGACCACAGCGGCGGGGCCGTTCGATCGTTGGCCGGTACGCGAAGGGTTCGACAAGTTCTACGGCTTTCTGGGCGCCGAGTCCGACCAGTTCACACCGGTTCTCTACGAGGACTTCACGATGGTGGACCTGCCCAAGACACCGCAGGAGGGCTATCACCTCTCCGAGGATCTGGTCGATCACGCAATCGAGTGGGTCGAGGGCGTCAACACCATGGACCCGGACAAGCCGTGGTTCTGCTACCTCCCATTCGGCGCGTGCCATGCGCCCCTTCAGGTTCCGGACAGTTACCTGAACAAGTACGTCGGCGAATTCGATCACGGATGGGATCGCCAGCGAGAGATCACTCTCGAAAAGCAGAAGGAGCTGGGCGTCGTCGGGCCAGATACCGTCCTGGCTCCGTGGGCACCGGGCGTTCCACACTGGGATGAGCTCGATGACGACCAGAAGAAGGTCTCGGCCCGGCTCATGGAGTTGTACGCCGCGTTCCTCGAGCACACCGACGACGAGGTCGGGCGACTGGTGGATCGCCTGCAGGACATGGGCGTTCTGGACAACACCCTCGTCCTCTACATGATGGGCGACAACGGAGCCTCGGCCGAAGGCGGCATGGAAGGTTCGTTCAACTACCTCGCCGGGCTCAACGGCTACAAGACCGCGACCGCAGACGTGCTCGCCCGGTACGACGAACTGGGTACCGAAACCAGCTATCCGCACTACCCGGCTGCCTGGGCACTAGCGCTCGACACCCCGTACCAGTGGGCCAAGCAGGTTGCCTCTCACTACGGCGGAACCCGCAACGGGCTGATCGCGCACTGGCCCAAGGGAATCGAGAATCCCGGAATCCGTGAACAGTGGCACCATTGCGTCGACATCACCCCCACGATCCTCGAAGCTGCCGGCATCCCGGCCCCGACAAGCGTCGACGGTGTAACGCAGAAACCGATGGAGGGTGTAGCGATGAACTACACCTTCGATGATCCAGCGGCCGACGAGCGGCACACCACACAGTATTTCGAGATCTTCGGAAACCGCGGCATCTACGATCACGGTTGGACTGCCGTCACCGCGCACCGTGCCCCATGGCTGATGGCAACGCATGGACTGGAACTGACGTCGCTGAGCGACGACAAGTGGGAGTTGTACGACACGACGGTCGATTGGTCGCAGGCCCGTGACCTCGCGGACGAACATCCTGAGATCCTCGCGCGACTCAAGGAGAAGTTCCTGGTCGAGGCCGCCAAGTACCAGGTGCTTCCGCTCGACGACCGTACCGTCGGACGGCATTCGACACCGGAATCACGTCCGCCGCATCCCATGATGGATCGCAAATCGCTGACGCTGTACCCGCACATGAACGGGCTGGTCGAGAAGGCAGCACCCAACTTCTTCAACCGCTCGTACGCGTTGACCGCCAACCTGGGCAGCGTCGCCGACGGCATGCTGGTCAGCCTCGGTGGCCGGTTCGGCGGATTCGCTCTGTACATCATCGATTCCGTCCCCGTGTACTGCTACAACTTCAGCGGTGGTGGCCGTACCTTCGTGCGCGCCGAGAAGCCCCTGTCCCCCGACGCCAAGGAAGTTTCGGTCAATTTCGACTACGACGGCGGTGGTATCGGCAAAGGCGGTCTCGCGACGGTGCGCGTCGACGGCGAGGTTGTCGCGGAGGGCAGGGTCGACAAGACTACCCGGGCGATCTTCAGCATGAACGAGCAGCTTGATATCGGAATCAACCGTGGCAGCCCGGTTTCCGAGGAATTCGCGGAGAAGGGCACGTTCCGCTACGGCGGCAAACTCAACAGCGTGACCATCGACTTGCTTCCGACGCGTGATGTTGTGTCCGCGCAGGAGCGCGAGAAGATTTCGCTGGCCGTGCACTAGGCCGCAGGGCAATTGTGCAGCCGCAGGGGTAACTACCTCTGCGGCTGCACAATCGGCGCGCGGCTATCCGAACAGGATCTCCCTGGCCTGCTTGCGCGCACTGTTGAACTCCCACCACGAATCTTCGGATCCGCGCAGTTCCTGTTTCAGGTACCACAGCGAATCACTGCGCTGCGGCTCCGGCAGTCGATCAAGTGCAGGAACGGCATCGACCGAAAGCGTGCTCAGATAGTTCACGTCGATGCTCTTCCCCTGCTCGAAGCGCTCGACGTTCTTCTCCGCGATGTACGCATCAGGGTTGAAGAACGCAAAGCCCAGCAAGCCCACAGTGGCCATGGCGAGTACAGCCGTCGGCAGCCACGCGCCCGACATCCGCACTCCCGCGATGATCAGCAAGACAAAGACCAGCCCGAGCAGCAGTTCGACGGCAAAGACGCTCACTCGCAGCCTCGTGAATCCGTACTGGTTCTCGTACAACCACATTCGATGAACGGCCGACGCCACAATGACAAGGCTGAACGTGCACAGCGCGCCAAGCAGCCCCCGGGCCAGTGCCCTCGATCGGCGATCATCGCGATCTACACGCCGAA
Organism: Rhodococcus sp. IEGM 1366; assembly: GCF_033142425.1. Classification (NCBI taxonomy): domain Bacteria; kingdom Bacillati; phylum Actinomycetota; class Actinomycetes; order Mycobacteriales; family Nocardiaceae; genus Rhodococcus; species Rhodococcus sp. IEGM 1366. Next base: position 193,571 of record NZ_JAWLRZ010000006.1, on the reverse strand, counting down.
CCGCAACCGCGATCACCAACAACGTCAGCACCGTCACCATCATCAGCTGCCAGAATCCTTGACGCGCATAGTCTGCATACGTCAGACCGTCGGTGACCTGGACGTGTTTGTCGCCGCCGAACAGCGTCTTGAGTTGCACCGCAACAAATCCCAAGAACAGCACGTTCAGCATCGCGAGCGGCACCACCCACTCCCACAATGGCAGCGGCGACGCCGGCATGGGAGCAAGCGCATCGACGTCAGGCGTTCGACGCCGTAGATACACAGCCGTGAGCGTCCCGAATGCCACCAATACCCCGATCAACAGGTGAGCGATTGTTTCATCGACCCGAATCGAGGGAGCGGCGCCGTCGAAGAACTTCGCGAATTCCGGATCCGCACTGGCAAAAAGAGATCCGAAGATCAGGAGCATTGCGACGCTGACGGCACCTACGGCCACCACACGAACGGCCGGCACTCGCAGCGCTGCGCCGGGTCTCGCGTTTCTCCGCCGGGCAAAGCGCATCACCCGTAGTGGAGCGCGCCACGGCATGATCGTTCCCAGCGCGATGCCTGTCCACGTCCGGCCACCGATCAACGCCCAGGTGAACACAACCCACGCTGCCACCAGGCATACAAAGACAAGCCATCCCGCACCGCGGACCGCAGCCACACCGAACAGCGCAAGTGCGCCGGCGCAGGCTCCCCATTGAATCGGAGTCAACCGTGGCGGCGTGAGGAGCCCGACAACTACCGTGACACCGACAAACACGATCGCGTAGGCAACCCCGATGGTGTCGACATCGAGGATCAGGGCGGCAAGAACACCCACCACTGCCGATCCGATCAGCATCGGACGCGTCGGAATGGACGTCCGATCTCGACGCCATACGCGTGGCACCAGTAGGGCAGGCGCACTGGGTTTTGGTGCAACAGCAACCGGAGCAGTCATTATCAGACCTACTTTCAGGATCGGCAAATCAGGCGCGGACCCCGTTTGGGGCGCGCCGTCGATAATCGGTTAATTCAGTTCTGCGGCAGTACCACTCGAATACAGCACCCAGCGTGCGCATCAACAACGGCAATGGTGCCGCCATGTAATTCGACGGCCCACTTCGCGATGGCAAGCCCAAGGCCGGTGCCACCGTCCGTGGAACCCCCTCGGATGAATCGGTCGAAGACCTCGGAGCGTGCAGCCGGCTCGATCCCCGGGCCGTCGTCATGGACATCGATCACGACGGCGTGCGCAGTATCTCTGCGCACGCGAATCACTGCGTGTACGTCGTTGCCGCCGTGGCGAACTGCGTTGTCCAGCAGGTTGGTCACGACCTGATGCAGGCGATCCGGATCGGCCGAGATGCTCAGCGAAGCAGGGCTCACATCGATGACGACGCCTCCCCTACGCTGCGACATCAATTCGTCCAGGAACGGCTTCATCTCGAACATCTTGGGATTCAACGGCATTGCACCACCCTCGAGTTTCGAGAGATCAAGCAGATCGTCCACCAGAGCACCGAGACGTTCTGTTTGAGCGAGAGCCGAACGCATCGTCTCCGGATTCGGATCCTGCACACCGTCGACAATGTTCTCGAGCATCGCCTGCAAAGCGGTGATCGGCGTGCGTAACTCATGCGACACGTTGCCGATCAGCTCGCGGCGATACCTGTCGTCGGCACCCAAATCCTCGGCCATTCGATTGAATGCCGTTGCAAGTTCGCCCACTTCGTCGCGCGATGTCGCCCGCACTCGACGGGAATAGTCGCCACGCGCCATAGCCTTGGCCGCTGCCGTCATCTCGCGAAGTGGTGACGTCATTCCGTGTGCGAGCACCTGCGTAACACCCAGGGCAACAAACAATGCCGTCAACAGCGCGAATCGAAACGGTTGTTGCGATGTCAGCCAGAAACCACCGGAAGCGAACAACAATGCGGCGACAACCAACAACCCGACCTTCACCTTGAAGGACCGCATCGGGTCGAGCGGTCGTGGCCACCGCGCAAATAGCCGGTCGACGACGCTCATCGCGGCACGTCCCACGCGTAGCCGACGCCATGAACGGTTCGGATCACCGAGGACCCCAGTTTGCGTCGTAGCGCCTTGACGTGAGAGTCGACGGTGCGACTACCCGCCCCCTCGCCCCATCCCCAGATCTCCTCGAGCAGCGACTCGCGGGGAATCGCGGCTCTTGGTCGCTCTGCCAGATACACGATCAGATCGAATTCGGTCCGCGTCAGGTGTATTTCTTGCGTGTCGCGGCGCACCCGACGCTCGGTCAGGTCGATCACGACGTCACCGAACTCCAAGAGATCGGATAGCGGCTGCGAGGGACGACCAGCACGCCGGAGCAGCGCCTGTACCCGCGCAACCAGCACCCGCATGCTGAACGGCTTGCTGAGGTAGTCGTCAGCACCGACACCCAAACCGATCACCATGTCGGTTTCGTCGGCGCGCGCCGTGAGCATCAGCACGGGCACAGCTCGTACGGCCTGGATTCGACGACACACTTCGAGGCCGTCGAATCCAGGCATCATCACGTCGAGAACCACCAGGTCCGGATTGATCTCGGCGCACCGCGCGACAGCACTGGGTCCGTCGAATGCCATCTCCACGTCGAATCCCTCGGCGCGCAGACGCGCGGCAATCGATTCGCAGATGCTGACTTCGTCGTCGACCACGAGCACTTTTCGCTGACTCATGGAACTGACTGTATTAGCCCGACGTGGATGAACCTGGGAGGACTTGTGAAGGTTCTGTGCAGATTAGAACCGTCGAATGTTGTTGATCGGGAGATCAGCCAAGGGGGTCAGACCCGTGGGAACTCCGACGCCGTACGCGTTGAAGACCATTCCGAAGCCCGCGTAGATTCCGACGTGCGTTGCGCCGGGATAGAACGTGATGACGTCGCCGGGAACTAGTGCCCACCGCGGAACCGCTTGTCCCACACGGGCTTGCTCTTGGCTGGTCCGCGGTAGATTCACGCCGGCCTGCCGGAACGCCCATTGCACCAGCCCGGAGCAATCCCACGAGTTCGGTCCGACGCCACCCCATTGGTACGGCTTTCCGGTTTGGGTGGTAGCCGCCGCCAAAGCGATCAAACCTGCGGGACTGGGGATCGGAAGGGCCGCAGATCCGCTGCTGATACTGCCCATACTGCCCAGTGACCCGGTACTGCCGGTACTACCGGCGCTTCCCGGTTCCGCGAAAGCGGGCGCTGCAGTCAGGACCAGAACGCTTCCAGTCAGCAGGGCTGCAACCGTTCCCCTGCGCAGTGTCGACTTCCTCATGCAACCGTCCTTCGTTGAGGTACTGCGGTGCGGCCATCGCACCGAAATAGCGTTGAACTGGTCGGATCTGAAATGAGCATGTGGCCTTCGGATGCTAACGATCATCTCGGGCAATTCGGACAAGAATCGGCAACCCTATGCAGAATGAGGCCCTTTGTCCCCGCCCAGTCCCAGACAGCCCAGTCCTTGGCGCCCGAGAAAGATCAGGGGAAAGATCCGGGATTTCCTGGATTCCCGCGAGCCGAAAGATCCTTAGATTCGACTCATGCGCTCACACGTCTTGGCCACCATTGCCGTAGTTGCGACCTCGATGGCACTTGTCGGATGTGCGACGCTCCAACGGACCGTCGAGGTTCAATCGGATCTGGATTCGCTCACGAAATCGGGCGCAGTCGGCTCGATTGCCACGCTCGACGACAACTCGACCACTACGGTTCTGACCAGCGGTGTCCCTCACCAGACGAATGGCGATTCGATCGGCCCTCGCTACCGAGTCCGGATCGCCGGCGTGACAAAAACATTCACCGCAGCACTCGTGCTGCAACTGGTTGCGCAGGACAAGGTCGGCCTCGATGCACCGGTCCAGCGCTACCTCCCAGGACTTGTGCCGGGCGACACCATCACCGTCCGGCACCTACTGCAACATCGCAGCGGGTTAGCCGAGTTCGCCGGCGAACCCAACGCCGACGAATGGGTGGCTGCGAACGAAAATCGCACGCTCACGCCGGCCGACGCTGTGGCCATCGCTTTGAGCAAGCCCGCGCAGTTCGAGCCCGGATCAGCTTTTCGCTACACCAACACCAACTACATAGTTCTCGGGATGCTCGTAGAAGCTGTGACCGGCCGAAGCTACGCGGACGAGCTGCGCACTCGGATTCTGGAACCACTGGAACTCGAGGACACCTATCTCCCACCACCGGGTGAACGAGACATCCGAGGTGAGCACATGACCGGATATGCCGATCTACCCGGCGGGCGCACCGATGTCTCCCGGATCGAACCGTCCATCCCCTGGTCAGCAGGTGCCCTGGTGTCTACCGGCAAGGATCTCAACACCTTCTGGCGGGCCTTGTTGAGCGGCAGAATCGTGCCGGAGAACGAACTCACCGAGATGACCACCCCACACGCCGGTGCCACCGAAGCCGAAGGCCTGGGCTACGGCTTGGGAGTCGGATCCACCGAACTGCCCTGCGGGGTTACCTACATCGGACACAGCGGTGGAATCTACGGCTACTACACACTGTCCGGTGCAACGGAAGATCGCGCATACACCGTGACGCTGACCTCGACGCCGAAGGAACAACCGGACATAGTGGCCATGCTCTCTCACGCACTGTGCCCCTGAACAGCTGCCGGCCGGTCGTTGGGCGCGCCCGATACCTCCGGAATCTGCCGACAGGTGTCTGGGATAGGATGAATTTCAGTTCCGTGCCTGGTATGGGCGTTGAACCGTCTTTATCCTTGCCGTGCTGTGCTGCATGGGCTACGTCGAACAGATAGGCCGACCATTCCACTCACTGTGAAGTACGCGGAAATTTACAACGATGCGCTGATCGCGCTGGCAGCAGCCACGCAGCGACCGGCGAACATCGTGCATCTGGACGACGCGTACGCCATTCGGGTAGATCTCGAGTACAACCGCTACGTCGTTGCCACAAACACTCCTCACGGTTTGTCGAACGAACCCGGTATCAGTGGAACCTGGTTGGTTCGCTTCTTCCAGGCCGATATCGACGGCGCGCCGGATGAATTGCTCACCGAAGCAACAAACCAGTGGCTCATCGACGCCTTCGATTCCGCCCTCGCGTCCCTCGAAGCCGGCGGAAACAAGATCGTCGCCGATGCAGACTTCGGGAATATCAGCCGCACTGAAGCGACTGACGTCGATAACAACCGCACTGAAGCGACCGACGCCGACTCACGCGGCGATCAGGCCTGACCGTCAGCAGATTCACTCAACTGAGCGATCCTCGCCGCAAGAGTTGAATTTTCGGCCTCGAGCGAGAGAATCAATCTCACTCCGACCAAATTGACGCCGTCGTCGATCAACGCGGTGATGCGACGCAATGTCTCCAGATCTGATTCGCTGTACCTGCGAGTTCCACCACCCGTGCGTGTGGGGGTCAGGAGTCCTCGTCGCTCGTACAGTCTCAACGTCTGTGGCCCGACTCCGGATAACTCCGACATCACCGAGATGCCGTAAACGCCACGCCGTGAGCGCGTGTGTGGCTCTAATGTCACTGCAAGCCTCCTCGACCCAATCGGCGATTCCACGACTTTAGCACTTCCAGGCAACGAATCTGTTCGCGGGAGCATAGATTTCATATCGGCGATCGAGGCCGAAGATTTTTTCAAATTCAGGACTTTCGGCATTTCGCCTGTACAGGGCGGCCATTTCATCACCTGACTGATTCAGACTGGAGTCGATCCGCTCGTTCTGGGGTTGCTAATTATCTGCGTCGGCTGGTATAGATTTTAGTACGTCCTGACGAGAACATGCGTATCAAATTGCAGACAGATTTGGGTGTTGGGAGGCGCAGAACACGGCGCTGACGAGAAGCGGATCGCCCGATTCTCACTACTTACACCCCTAGACCGCAGGAGCAAGATGACGACGATCGACATCCCGTCCGCACCGAGCGGCGAGATCAACTCCGGTAGCTCGACCTTGGCCACGCCGGAACTCAAACTTCGAATCGCCATGATGTTCGGGGATCCGATAACCGAGGACCTGGCCGGAAGCATCAACTGAATCGACAGACACGATCCGAAAGTATTTGTGCCGCAGCAGCACACAGCTCGGCACTCTGACGAGAGGAAGATACATGTCTACATTCACGATCCCGGGACTGAGCACCGACGACGGCGCGCGCGTAGCCGCAGTTCTGCAGGAACGCCTGAGCGCGTACAACGATCTACACCTGACCCTCAAGCACATTCACTGGAATGTCGTAGGCCCTAATTTCATCGGCGTACACGAAATGATCGATCCCCAAGTCGATTTGGTCCGTGGTTACGCGGACGACGTTGCCGAACGCATCGCCGCACTCGGGAACTCCCCGAAGGGAACCGCCGGCGCTATCGAAGCCGACCGCTCGTGGGACGACTATTCAGTCGGACGTGACGACGCTCGCGCACACCTCGCCGCGTTGGACCTCGTGTACACCGGCGTCATCACCGATTCCCGGGCCGCGATCGACTCGGTCGGAAAGATCGATCCCATCACCGAAGACATGTTGATCGGTCAGACAGCGCAGCTGGAAAAGTTCCAATGGTTCGTCCGGGCTCATCTGGAGAACTCAGGCGGAAACCTTGTGCACGAGGGAAGTTCGACGGAACTCGACGCCGCCGACAAGGCCCGTAAAGCCTGAACCGTGACCAAACGCGAACTTCGGATATTCCAACTGCAGCAACGACTGTTGGCCGGATCGATAGTAGTGGGAACACTGCTCGGGGCTGTAGCTATCACTTCCCTCTGACCTCAGTTTTTTTAAAGGTCCAAGATGACCTCAATCGTGGAATCCCCAATCTCGGAATCCCACTGTCACTTGGAATCCAATTGTCACAAGGAGACTCACTGTGCTCGGACTCGGCATCATCGGTTGGATCATCATCGGCGGACTCGCCGGCTGGATCGGCAGCAAGATCATGAAAACCGATGCCTCCATGGGAATCGTGCTGAACATCGTCGTCGGCATTATCGGCGGTCTGATCGGCGGATTCCTTCTCAAATTGTTCGGTGTCGACGTCAACGGTGGTGGCCTGATATTCAGCTTCTTCACGTGTGTACTCGGCGCGGTGATCTTGCTCTTCCTGGTCAAGGCCGTCACCGGCCGACGGTGAATTTCCCAGATCCAGAACGACTCGAATCAATCTCTACCCGAAAGGATCACGATAACCATGGCTGATTTCATCGACAAGGCAAAGCACAAGGCCGAGGAACTCATCGGCGAGGCAAAAGAGAAGGTCGGACACAAGACCGACAACGACGATCTTGCCGCCGAGGGCGCCAAGGATCAGGTCTCAGGCAAGACCAAACAGGTCGGTGACGATATCTCTGATGCTGCAAGCGATATCAAGAACAAGTTCACCAACTGAGCGGATGCACTGGTGCCGCCGCCAGTGAACAGATAGCGGAAGTCCGTAAATCACGGCAACTTCCTACGCATCGGAGATGAGGATTCACCATGATTGTTCTCGGCATTATCTTGGCACTGGTCGGCTACTTCACGTCAATCAGCATTCTGACTACGGTCGGCATCATTTTGGTGGTCGTCGGCGCAGTCTTGTCGCTCCTCGGCGCTACGGGTCGCGCGGTGGGTGGCCGGAAAGTCTGGTATTGATCCACCCCGCTAACCTGCCCGGTGGCGCGTTCGCCGATCACTCCCGATCGGTAAACGCCCCGCCGGGCGTTTGCCGTAAAACCGGGTTCAGCCACTCAGGAACGTCGAACTTTTCTCTTTTTGTGGGTACCGTCGCAGAAGGGAGGTATCGCTGTGCCACCGCAACGACACAGCGCCACCGTTGCACGTTCACGGCTGATCGGGTTGCCGTCGGCGTCGACCAGCGTCGCCGGACCTCGAACCAGTAGTGGCCCGTCTGGGCATACAGTGATCGTGACAGCGGAATCGTCGCCCCCAGGATCGGAATCGGAGTTCATATGTCCTCCACACGGATTGATCTAACACCATCGCAAGCACTGGCAACCGGCACTCGCATGCCGATCCCCTCCGCGCGAGGACAGGTCAGCGAACTGCTGATTGCACTGTTGTCTGGATCCGACGCTAACCCTGCTGCCTTCACCGCCGCCGCTCGGAGTGCGGCCGGAGAGCACGATGGTACATCGATCGTGTTCGACGACGACGCACAACTGTCGCTGACGCTGCTGTACGAACTACACCTTCAGGGACTCGCCGGAGTGTCTGACGAATGGGAATGGAACCTCGATCTTCTCGCAGGACGGGCCGCGCTGGAGTCGTCGTTCGAGGCAGCAGTCCGTTCGATCGTCGCATCCCGAAATCTTGAAGCCCAACCTCTCGACGCCGCGGACGTCGTCTCACAATTGTGGGCGATGACCGCGCCGTCGACCGGGCCGAGCATGTCCAAGTTCATGGCGACAGACGCCAGTGCCGAACAGTTCGAAGAGGTACTCATCCACCGTTCGCTCAACCAGTTACGAGAATCCGATGTTCACACGTTGGGAATTCCGCGTCTGGCCGGAGCCCCGAAAGCCGCGCTGGTGGAAGTCCAAGCGGACGAGTACGGCGGCGGGCGATTGGAGAGGATGCACTCCACCCTCTTTGCCAACACCATGCGCGAACTCGGACTGTCGGATCGGTACGCACACTATCTCGACGTCGTTCCGGCAGTGACCCTTGCGAGCCTCAATGTGCTCTCGCTCTTCGGATTTCATCGTCGGCTGCTCGGGGCGTTGATCGGCCATCTGTGCGCAGTGGAAACCACGTCGTCGCTTCCCAGCAAGAACTACAGCGCCGGGCTGCGTCGCCTAGGTTTCAGCTCGCGGGCAACACTGTTCTACGACGAGCATGTAGAAGCCGACTCCGTTCACGAACAGATCGCAGTCCGCGATCTCGCCGGCAAGCTAGCGGAGCAGGACCCCACCATGGGGAGCGACATTCTGTTCGGCGCCGCTTCATGTTTGGCGTTCGACGACCTGCTGGCCGAACACATCACCGGTTGCTGGGACCGCGGTGAGACTTCACTGCGCAGTTCACCCCGGTAAGCGGCCCGGCAACCTCAGAATTTGAACGCTTACATGATATTATCTGTTTCCACGGATGCAGATTAGCTTTTTCTGGTGCGATCGGTAGGTCGCTCCCTCGATTTCCCGTCGAGATGAACCCAGGAGGCATGATGACCGGCAAACAAGAAAACTCAGGCGACGTTTCACCTGATGATGTCGAAACCGTCACAACCGATTCAGGTTCCGAAAATGCGGACAGCGACGTCCAATCCGATCCGTCAGGCGACCAACCCTGGTCCGGCGAAGGCGGCGCAACAACACACGGACCAGCGACCGATCCGCACAACGGGTAGAGCGCAACACAGATATACACACCGAAATGCCTTCGGGGTTGACTTCCGAGAACGGAGAACACAGTGGCTGAAACAAACGGCGACCTACCCGTCGACGACGCACATACCAATCGATCTCACGTAGGCGAAGGGATCGCCGACGGACGGAACTACCCCGGGTACCTTCTCATCGGACTTGCGCTCGCCACGCTCGGATTAACCTTGGTGGCACTAGGTTACGGTTTTCAGGGATGGGCATTGATCGCCGGCGCAGTGTGCGCTGTGTCCCTCGCGCTGGGCGTAGCCGCCGTCCTTCTCGAGCGACGACGCGTCAAGCGCCTCGAAGGCCATAACCTCACGGATCAGGAAGGTCATTGATCGGCAAACGCCCCAACGGGACTCGAGGAGCACCCGGCAACTCTGACGACAACGGCACAAGCGCATTCGACACACTGGTCGGCGAACTCGACTACCCGATGTTTGTCGTCACCACCGGCGAGGGCAACCAGCGGTCCGGATGTCTGGTCGGTTTTGCATCTCAGGTCAGTATCGCTCCTCCGCGTTTTCTCGTTGGACTGTCGAACAAGAATCACACGTTCCACACAGCATTGACGACGGAATTTCTTGCTGTCCACGTCATCCCGAGGGATCACATCGAATTGGCAACGTTGTTCGGGGGATCCACCGGCGACGATATCGACAAGTTCGCGCGTTGCGCCTGGCATCCTGGCCCCCATGAACTCCCGATACTCGATGAGTCCTCCGCCTGGTTCAGCGGACGCATTATCGACCGCATCCCTCTCGGAGACCACGTAGGTTTCCTACTGGATCCCGAATCAGGCTCTGCACCTGGCGATCTCGGTACGGTTGTCACCTACACCGACGTCCGCGACCTCGAGCCCGGACACGAATAGCGTTTCCCCCTACGTATCCCGCCGCACGTCCGTCGGCGACTTGTCCTCCCGCATCCCCCGCCAACTGGGGTGCCGCAGGCGACCACTCGCGGTCCAATCCATGAACCGCACTTCACCGACCAGTTCGGGACGGATCCATACCGCTCCCTTGCGATCCTCCGTCGGAACATCATCTTCGAACGGGCTTTCCTTCTGCTGCAAGGGTTCCAGTACCGCCAGCAATGTTTCCAGGTCGCGGTCGGTGAAGCCGGTCCCCACCCGGCCGACGTAACTCAACCCGTCTTCACCCGGAATTCCCATGAGAAGTGCGCCGATCCCCCGGGCCCGATTGCCTTGACCCGTGCGCCACCCGCCGATCACTACCTCTTGTGTGCGCCAGTTCTTGACCTTGATCCAACTCGAACCCCTCCGCCCCGGCAGGTACACCGAGGCGCGACGCTTTGCGACAATCCCCTCCCAGCCGGATTCGCGGCTCAACTCCAGCGCGTTCGCCGGGGTTCCGTCGATCTGGGGTGGCACGGTGAGATCGCCGACCTTCGCGGCCAACGCATTCAGCACAGTCCGACGATCGGTGTACGACTTGCGCAGCAAAGACACACCGTCGAGATACAGGAGATCGAAAGCCAGAAACTCGGGTTCGCCGCCGCGCTGCAGAGCCCCGAAATCGGTGACACCCTCCTCGTTGTACGACACCACTTCACCGTCGAGAATCACCTCGTGGCCGTCGAGAACCGAAGCAAGTCCAGCCAGCGCGGGATAGTCGCCGGTCTTGTCGTTACCGGCTCGGCTGCGGAGCGACAGTGTGCCCGAATGAAATTCGAGAATCACCCGTATCCCATCCCATTTACCCTCGAATGCCCACTCGTCCTCATCCAGACCCTCGAGCGATCCGGGCGTCGCGAGCATCGGTTCGATCCCTTTCGGAAACTCGATTCCGAAGCTGGATTTCTGATCCTTCATCAGATGCATCAGCCACTGGTCACCTTTGGTCCGAATCAGCGCGAATCTGCCCTGCACTCGGTTCCCGTCCAACCGCACGATCACCTCGTCGTCACGCCACTTCTCGGTCTCGTACGTGCCGGAATCCCAGATCGTCATCGATCCGCCGCCGTACTCTCCCTTGGGGATCGTGCCGGAGAAGGTGGCGTACTCGAGCGGATGGTCCTCGGTGTGGACAGCCAACCGGTTCTCCCCCGCGGTGGTGGGTACCCCTTTCGGAACTGCCCACGACACCAGCACACCGTCACGTTCGAGCCGAACGTCGTAGTGCAGGCGTCGCGCGTGATGTTCCTGAATCACAAAGGAATTGCCAAGCGCGCCGGGGGAAACAGAATCCGGTACCGGCTCCGGTGTCCGGTCTGCCGCACGCTTGTTTCGATATCGTGTCAACGAATCCTGCTGCACCACGGGAGGATCGAGAGCAGCCAACAAGTCACCGCCGGAATCAACGCGTTCGAGAACCTCGTCGAACAGCAAGTGTCGCAACTTCGGGTCGTCGAGTTCGTCCCAACTGCGCGGCGCGGCAACATAAGGCTGGGCACGCCCGCGCATCGAGTACGGAGCGATTGTGGTTTTGGCCGCGTTGTTCTGACTCCAGTCGACAAATATCTTGCCGGCTCGAACATTTCGAGCCATTGTCGCTGTCACCAGATCCGGATGGATCTTCTCGAGTCCCACCGCGATCTGCTTGGCGACGGTCGACGCACCACTGCCGTCCAGCGGCCGATCGAGCGGCACATAGAGATGAATACCCTTGCTTCCGCTGGTAACGGGATACGCTGTCCAGCCCAGCGTCCCCACAAGATCCCGGATGGAACGGGCCACCTCGGCGCATTCGGCCAACCCGACGCCATCACCCGGGTCGAGATCGAACACCAATCGGGTTGCGGGCCCGCGCTCGGAACCGTCGAATCGCCATTGCGGAACATGTAATTCGAGGGCTGCTTGCTGACCGAGCCAGGCAAGCGAAGCAACTGAATCGAAAATGGGATACGTGACCACTCGGTCGGAATGCTGTAATGACGCGCGGGTCAGCCAATCCGGCGCCGACGATGCAAGGTTCTTCTCGAAAAAGGATTGACCGTCCACCCCGTTCGGCCAACGTTTCCGTGTTCCCGGCCTACCGACGACATGGGGAATCATGACTGCGGAAATTCGAGTGTAGTAGTCGATGACTTCGGCTTTGGTGGTTCCACTCTCGGGATAGAGCACCTTCCCGAGATTGGTCACGGGCACGGTTATGCCATCGAGTGTGATCTGGCCCCGATCAGTCGTCGCCATCTCTTCATTGTGCTGCAGCGCCCGTGATCCGGCAGTAGAAATCGCTGCGATCGGAACCCTGTCCTCGCGCAACCCTCACCGGCCACACTGAGGCTCGAGCCGAAAGGACAACCACGATGACAACGCAGCACATGTCGGAACTGTGTGTGGACAACAACTGGCGCATGCTCGCAACCTGCAAGTCCGTTGATCCAGCGGTTTTCTATTCACCCGGCGAGGAACGCGGGCGCAATCGGCTTGCGCGCGAACAAACGGCCAAGCAGGTGTGCTTCCGCTGCCCGGTGATCGACGACTGCCTGAACTTTGCACTGGAGACCGGTGAACCACACGGCGTCTGGGGAGGAACGACACCAACGGAACGCCTCGTTCTCCGTCGCTCAGCAGCCTGAAAATTGGCCGGGTACAAGACCCCGATCACATCGATACCGGACATACAGGCAAGATGGCAACGTGCCTATGCCACGACGTTGCGTTGCCGTAACTGCAATCTTCGCCTCCGCGATCCTCTTGGGTTCATGCTCCACTCAGCCTGAGAGCGCTGCTGCAGTCCCGGAAACCACCACCAGCATTCCCGAGGCCTTCACCAAGCTTCCGTCCACTGCAGCCGTGACGGAATGCGGTCCGGGCAGTGGCACGACCACCAACGACGGCACACTCACCATCGCCACCGGTTCGCCGTCGTACGAGCCCTGGTTTCACGACGGCGATCCGTCGAACGGGCAAGGATTCGAGGGTGCAGTGGCCCGCGCTGTGACCGAGAAACTTGGTTACAACCCCGATCAGGTCACGTTCACGAGCGTCGCATTCAACGACGCGCTGAAGCCTGGCAGCAAAGACTTCGACTTCGCGCTCGACCAGTTCACGATTTCCGGAGATCGCCGCGAGTCCGTCGATTTCAGCTCGCCGTACTACGCGGTGGCGCAGTCGGTCATTGCCTTGCAGAACAACGGCGCTGCACAGGCCACGGATCTGAATTCACTGACGCAGTACCGACTTGGCGCACAGGCCGGGTCGACCAGCCTGCTTGCCATCACCGAGACCATCAGTCCGTCAACCCCGCCGCGCAGTTACGCCAACACCGACGAAGCCAAGGCCGCATTGGCGGCCGGCGAGATCGACGCCCTGGTTGTCGACATTCCCACCGGATTCCACATCACGGAGACCGAACTGCCACAGTCCGTGATCGTCGGACAGTTTCCGCGGCCGAACGCCGTCACCGAGTTCTTCGGTGCCGTCCTCGAGAAGAACAGTCCACTTACCGCGTGTGTGTCGGCCGCAGTCGACTCACTGTATGCCGACGGAACCCTCGAAGCTCTTGCCACCGAATGGATCACCGATACTGCGGACGCAAAGATCCTCGACTAGATCCGATCAGTTGCCACGGCCGCTGATCGCGCCGACAAACACCTTGGGGATATCGGCGGGTGTGGGTGCGAAGTGACTGTTTCCGCCGGTGACTGCTGAAATCTGTTTCAATACTTCGGTATCCGCATCGCCGGTGACGCCGATGGTGATGATCGGTACCGGACGGGCGGCATCGCGCTCGCGTGCAAGAGTGTCGAGCAACTCCTCCCGCGAAATACCGGACGGATCGTCGTTGGCCCCGTCGGTCAGGAGAATGACCGAGTTGATCGACGACGGGTCATACGTGCTCTGGATCTGACGAAATGCCGCCAGAACACTGTCGTACAACCCAGTTCCGCCACCGACAAGTGACGGTAGCTCGTCGACGTGAGACAGAAGTTTGGTCCGATGATCGGTGTCGCCCTCGGGCGCATCCATGCGCGCAACAGGCTCGAGTTCGCGGTAATCGGTGCCGTCGCCGAGGTCGATCGAGAAGGCCCACAGACCCAATTGCGCATTGGCGGGGAACATTCGGATCGCGATGTCGCCGGCCTGCGCCGTAGCGGCCATTCGGGTCACGCCGCCCTCCATGTAGTCCATCGAGCCGGAGACGTCGACAACCGCCAATGCGCGGGAGGGCCGGGACAGAATCTCGTAGCGCGCCAGCGCTGTGGCCACCACAGACGGATCGCTCGGAACCAACGGCGTGATAATCCCGACGCCGCCGCTCGGCAACGGTTCGTTGCCCGCTGCACGAAAACCCAGACCGGACAAGGCTGTGCGGCCGCTAGCAGACGTGAGTGCGTCGGCGAGAACCTGCGCGGCCGGCCGTGCAGTCGATTCTCCGGTCAGCGCCATCGGGTAATTCATGAACACCGTGCCGGACGACGGCACTGCGGCGGTCAACCGAGCGTCGGGATGAGCGGCCATGTACGCGATGAACGTCTGTTCGGTGGTGACCGCGGTTCCGCTGTCCGCGGCAACCTTTTCTATGCGGATGGTCGAACCGGCTTCCTTCACATTCCCGAGTTGAGCTTGTGCCACGGGAACCAATGCGGCCGAGATGGACGCGGTATCGCCGCCGCGCGCCTGAGTTTCGGCAAACGCGGCAACGATGGGTGCGCTGGACACAGCGCTGGAAAGCGGATCACCGATATGCAGTCCTGGAACTGCCAGGACGTCGAGCCAGCTTGCCGGACTGGTAGTTTCACCGGATTTCGACACCGTGACCACCGGTGTGGACGCTACCGACTCACTGACCTTCGAGACGGAACGACCAGCCGCCCCGGCCTTGTCGAGCCATTCTGACGAATCGGGTATCCAGATCGCCGGACCGGAACCGCCGAGCGCAAGATCCCCGTAGGTTCGAGCCGAGTCCTGGGACACCACGGTGAACGATGCGCAACCGAGCTTTTCCGGATCAATCGTCGCCACTACCGCCTCGACGCCGGTGGCAATGGACGGATCAACTGCTACCACCAGATTGTCGGTCTGTGTGCACTCCGATGTCGCGGCGGTAGGCGTGACCGTCGGAGCATCCTCCCCCAGATTGCTGAAGGTGACGGCAAACGCCGCGGAACCTGCGACGGCAACCACCGACAGTACTCCAACCAGTACTTTCACCGATCGCGGCATAGACGCTGTTGGTACCCCGGACGAGCCGTGACGACCAGACATGTGCGGAATCCTCTCCGGCGGAGCACCAGGTCCATAACAAACCTATGCCCGGTTTATCCCGCCGAAAAGAATCCTAACTCATGTTTGCCGCAAAGTAACTACTTGCGACAATTCAAGCGTAGATTCGAACGAACTGCGCCAACGACTGCTCGATATCCCCTTTGAGAGCCCGAGCAACGCCGGAACCGATGGGTCCGAAAAGCGGAGCGCCACCGAGTTCGACGGTCAACGCCAACTCCGAACCCGTGCCCTTGGCCTTGACGTCGAGTTCGAGCCCCAGCTTGACCCCACCCTTGCCGTCACCCTTGAGCGACAACGCCGAGGGCACGTCGTACTTCTTGATGGTCCAGCGCACACGATTACGCAGGCCTTTCACCGTGACAACTGAGCTGATCTCGGTTCCCACCCCCAACTGTTCGGGAAGTTCCCCTCGCCAACCGTCGTGGACGACAAGCCAATTCTCGTAGCCACTGAGATCTGATGCCTTGTCCCACACTTCCTGCGGCGGAAGGGGGACGTCGATCTTCACTGTGAGTTTTGCCATGGTGGGACAATAGCGCTGTGCGCCTTTCTGGTTACCGGAGGTACCAGAAAGGCGCACAGGGGCTGCGCCCCTAGTGATCGACAGCCTTCTCGACGCCGACGCCGGTGAGGGAACGAACTTCCATCTCGGCCTGCTTGGCCGGATCCTCGGGCTTGTTGCGCCCGATGTAGGTACCGATGATGCCGAGGGCAAATGCCAGCGGGATCGAGACGATGCCGGGGTTGGAGAGCGGGAACCACGCGAAGTCCGAGTTCGGGAGCATCGACGACGGCTTGCCCGAGATGGCCGGGGAGAACACGATCAGCGTCAAGCAGCTGATCAGACCGCCGTAGATGCTGAACAGCGCACCCGTGGTGTTGAACTTCTTCCAGAAGAGCGAGTACAGCAGGGTCGGCAGGTTCGCCGAGGCCGCAACAGCAAAGGCGAGAGCCACCAGGAAGGCGATGTTCTGGCCCATGGCGCCGATACCCAGAACGATGGAGATGACACCGATCACGACAACGGTGATGCGTGAAACCCGAACCTGCTGTTCTTCGGTTGCGTTGCCGCGCTTGATGACACTGGCGTAGATGTCGTGAGCAAACGACGCAGATGCCGTGATCGCGAGACCGGCGACCACCGCGAGGATGGTGGCAAAAGCTACCGCCGAGATAATGCCGAGGAAGATCGTGCCGCCGAGCTCGAAGGCCAGCAGCGGTGCCGCAGAGTTCTCCTTGCCGGGAGCAGCCAGGATCACGTCGGGTCCGACCATCTTGGCTGCGCCGTAGCCGAGTACCAGCGTGAACAGGTAGAAGGCGCCGATCAGTGCGATCGCCCAGGTGACGGAACGGCGAGCTTCCTTGGCGGTGGGGACGGTGTAGAAGCGCATCAGCACGTGCGGCAGGCCTGCAGTGCCGAGCACCAAAGCGATTCCGAGAGAAATGAAGTCGAGCTGCGTCATCCCGGTCAGCCCGTACTTTGCGCCCGGAGCAAGAATGTCGCGACCGGCAACAGCTTCGTTGGAGGAGTTACTGACCACGTTCTGCGCATCCGCGAGGAGCTGGGAGAAGTTACCCCGGACCGCGAAGAGCACGAGCACGAACATGATTCCGGCGCCGGCCACCAGCAGAACGGCCTTGACCATCTGCACGTAGGTGGTGCCCTTCATACCGCCGACCAAGACGTAGACGATCATCAGCACGCCGACGATCGCGACCACGACTGCCTGACCGGTCTTACCTTCGATGTTGAGCAACAGCGCGACAAGTCCACCGGCACCGGCCATCTGGGCCAACAGGTAGAAGAGCGAGACAGCAAGTGTGGAGATCGCCGCGGCCATACGCACCGGGCGCTGCTTGAGGCGGAAGCTCAATACGTCGGCCATCGTGAATCTGCCGGTGTTGCGCAGCAATTCGGCGACCAGAAGCAAGGCCACGAGCCACGCGACGAGGAAGCCGATGGAGTAGAGGAAGCCGTCGTAACCGTAAACGGCGATGGCCCCGGCGATCCCGAGGAAGGAGGCAGCCGAAAGGTAGTCACCGGCGATGGCAAAACCGTTCTGCGGACCGGTGAACTGCCCGCCACCGGTGTAGAAGTCGGATGCCTTCTTCGTGGTGCGGCTGGCGCGAATGACGAGTGTCATCGTGCCGACGACAAACGCGAGGAAGATCGCGATGTTGAAGACGGGGTTTCCCACATCCGTCCCGGACGCGGCGAGTGTGGTGATCACGATACGGGGCCTTCCAGCTCGTCACGGATAGCAGCAGAACGCGGATCGAGTTCGCGGCCGGCGAACTTCACGTACCAGGCAGTGATCGCGAACGTCGTCACGAACTGTCCGAGGCCGAGAATGATGCCGAGGTTGATGTTGCCGATGACCTTGGTCGCCATGAAGTCGTGGGCGTAGGTCGCCAGAAGGACGTACACCGCATACCAGAGCAGAAAGAATGCAGTGATGGGGAAAACGAACTTGCGCAGGCGCGTCCGGAGTTCCTGGAACTCGGGACTTGCTTGCATGTCTATGAATGCCTGGGCATCCGGGGTCCGCCGCTCTTGCGGCGACCCCTCACTGACTTCTGCTGTGGACACTGCCGGCTCCTCGCCTCGCGTGTGAAGTGAACTACGTCCAGACGTTAGTGAGATCGGAGTCACATGAAATGGCTGTGGTGGCGCTCACACGGTGAGCTGTCGAGTCGTGCGCTGAACGGTCGCCCAAGCGCGACCAGCGGCACGCCGAAATCAGGGCTGGCGCAGCTCGTCCTCGCGGTCGGAACCCATGTCCAGACGCTCGGGAGCATGCATACGAGTGAAGATCCGCGCTATATCCGCAGGTATCTGCTTGCTCGATGCCTTACTGACAACAACCATCGTGGCGAACGCGAGCGGCACGCTGACGGCGGCCGGAAACGCGAAGATCGCAGCGGGCCACCCGCTCAACACCGTTTCCGACAATCCGCCGAGGATCGCGACCGTTGCTGCCGTCCCGGCTACAAAGCCGCCCACCACCATGCCTGCGCCGGCGCCGACCGCGGTCAATCCGCGCCACCAGACGCCGAGCAGGAGCAACGGGCAGAGCGTCGACGCGGCAACGGCAAATACCAACCCGACGGTGATCGAGAGATCGACCGACACCACGGCAAGTGACATGGCCAATGGAATCGCACCGGCCAGAAGGGCGGCGATCCGGAAATCGCGTATCCGCCCTCGCAGGACGTCGGTGCTGATCACACCGGCGATGCTCACGAGCAGACCAGACGACGTGGAGAGGAACGCGGCAATCGCGCCCGACGCCACCAGTGCTGCCAGCAACTGCCCGCCCCACCCCGAGAACACCGAACCTGGCAACAGCAGCACTGCAGCGTCGGAGGTTCCGGTGATCAGCAACTGCGGAACGTACAACCGAGCGAACACTCCGAGCAGGACCGGAAAAAAGTAGAAGACGCCAACAAGACCAACGACGGCCAGCGATGTCAGTCGCGCCGTCCGCCCGTCCGGATTGGTGTAGAACCGCACCAGTACGTGCGGCAATCCGAGCGTCCCGAGAAAGGTCGCGAGCATCAGCGAATACACCTGATACGTCGGGTGCGGACCGCCGAATCCCCAACCGGGCGTGATCCAATCCGAATTGTGCGCCGGCGCCCCGGCTACCACCGGAACGGCTGCACCGGCTTCCAGAACCATCGACATTCCCTCGCCGAGGGTGTGCTCGCCCGGCTCGAGGACAACACTGCCCGTGGCCGAGCGACCATCCACCGTTCCTCCCTGCACAGTCACCGGTTCGGCCACCTGCACCACAACATCGGTGGTGATGTCCACGGTGGTCTGCTCGCTGACCGTCGGCGGCGCCGGAGCACCTACGTCATGTTCGTCCGCAAAGAAGTAGAAGGCCAGTGCCACAGCCGGAATCGCCACCGCAGACAGTTTGAGCCAGTATTGGAATGCCTGAACGAACGTGATCGATCGCATGCCGCCACCGACGACGTTGGCGATGACGATCACCCCGACCACAACCCCACCGATCCAACTCGGCACGCCGAGAAGGATATTGAGGGTCAGACCGGCCCCTTGGAACTGCGGAATCAGATAGAGAATGCACACCATCGCAACCACGAGCATTGCCAGTTTACGTAAACGCGGTGAACCCAAACGGAATTCAGCGAAGTCCGGAACGGTGTACGCGCCCGATCTACGGAGTGGTGCTGCTACGAAAAGCAGTAGCGCCAGATAGCCTGCAGTGAACCCGATCGGGTACCACAACGCGTCCGCCCCGTACTTCGCCACCAGACCGGCAACACCGAGAAAGGACGCAGCAGAAAGGTATTCACCTGAGATCGCCGTGGCATTCCACTGCGGCCCCACCGTACGGGAGGCAACCAGAAAGTCGGACGTGGTGCGAGAAAGCCGCACTCCGTAGATTCCGATCGCAACCGTCGCCACTGCCGCCGCCACGATGCCCAACACCGTCAACACCGGAATCGATTGCCCACCCACAGCGCCCGCGCTCAGTCGTCCACGAGATTGGTGAAGTCCTGCTCGTTGCGTTCAGCCCGACGCACGAACACCCACCCGGTGATCAGCAGCAAGGGCAACACGGCGCCGCCCATCACCAACCACGGAAGCCTGATCCCCCACACCGAGTAATCCGACAGCGCCGGAAAAAGCATGGTCGACAGCGGTATCGCGCACAATGATCCGGCTACGACCACAGCCAGCCGGATCGCCAGGCCCAACTGAGCACGAACCAGACCCCGGATCATGGCGTCGCCGACCTCGGTCTGTTCCTGCACCTCTACCCGGGTACGCACGATGCGGGCGCCGTGACGCTGCGCCAGCACCACCCGCTGACGCGCAGGCGGATCGGTGTGCCCACTCACCGCGACAACCAACTCTGCTTGGGGGTGCGCACCAACCGATCCTTCAACTCGCGGGTATGCCGACGGCTCACCGGCAACTCCACCGGCGGCTTACCGCTGTGTGGGCGAAGAGTCACCACCAAACCACTCCCGACGGTGCGAATTCCGGTCACCAAGGCAAGGGACACCAGGTACGAACGGTGAACCCTCAGGAAACCCGCATCGGCCCAACGGGATTCGAGGGTGGAAATCGGGATCCGCACCAGATGCGACTTACCCGCCGTATGCAACCGCGCGTAGTCTCCGTCGGCTTCGACCCATTCCACCGCCGAGCGCTGCACCAGCGTCGTGACGCCGCCGAGTTCCACCGGAATCACTTCGTCGCTGGGTGCGGCATCGGCTTGTGCGCCCGCCTGATTACGCCCCGCGCGACCCACGATTCGGCTCACCGCCTGCGCCAGCCGCTCTTCGCGCAGCGGCTTGAGAAGGTAGTCGACCGCACCGAGATCGAAGGCGGCCACTGCCCGATCGTCGTGTGCGGTCACAAAGACAACCGGCGGCGGTGTCGCAAAATTGGAAAGAATCCCGGCCAGTTCCAAACCGTCCAGTCCTGGCATGTTGATGTCGAGAAAAACGCCGTCGATGCCACCGTCACGAAGGATCCGCAGCGCCGTCGTTGCATCCGACGCGGTGTGGACGTGCGCCACCGATTCTTGCGCGCGCAGCAGGAAAGCCAGCTCGTCGAGCGCCGGTTTCTCGTCGTCGACGGCAAGCACGGTCAGTTGGGCACCTATGTCAGTCTCATTCACAGCACACCCATATTCCCACGGTTACCCGCACTGAACCCACAAAGCCGCCGATCACACCCGAATGCCCTGCTTGAACTTGGGCACGCGCATGCTGACCTTGGTTCCGGCTCCCGGCGCGGTCTCCACCACCAGGCCGTAATCGTTGCCGAACGCCGCACGCAGGCGATCGTCGACGTTGGCCAGACCCACGTGCGCGGCCTCCCGGGCGCTGGGGCGGCCGGCCCCGGATTCGATGGCATCGAGGGAACCGAACCGCAGCATGTCCGGGTCCATACCGACGCCGTCGTCCTCGACGCTGATGACGCAGTCCGGGCCTTCGTCTGCCGCCACGATGCTGATGGTGCCGCCCTCCGGTTTGCCGGAGATACCGTGCCGGACAGCATTCTCCACCAGTGGTTGCAGCGCCAGGAACGGCAGGACCACGTTGAGCACTTCGGGCGCCACCTGCAGTCGCACGTCGAGCGCATCACCGAACCTGGCCCGCTCGAGAGTCAGGTAGCGATCGATATTGCGCAGTTCGTCGGCAAGCAGGGTGAACTCGCCTGCCGAGCGGAACGAGTAGCGCGTGAAATCGGCGAACTCGAGGATCAGCTCACGCGCCCGCGGCGGATCGGTACGAACGAACGACGCCACGGTATTGAGTGCGTTGTAGATGAAATGTGGGCTGATCTGCGCGCGCAGTGCCCGCACTTCCGCTCGGTCGAGACGCGCCCGCGACGCATCGAGATCCGCAAGTTCGATTTGGCTGCACGCGTAGCGCGCGACCTCCGTGATCGCACCGAGCATGCCGGGCCATGGGTCCTCCGTCGTCACGATCCCCAATACCCCGACAACGCCGCTGTCCTCGATGAGAAGCGGCTGGGCGATCAAGGCACGCACCGCGTGATCGTCACTGCCCCGCACCAGGTCCGAATGGGTCACGAGTACTCGGCGCTCACCTTCGATCGCCCGCAGTGCCGCATCGTGGAATTGTTCGGCCATCGATTCGTGCGGCCCGTTCCACGCCAGCACAACTCCCGCCGCGTCGGTGATGCCCAAACCTCGAGCGCCGGTCAATTCACGCAAGTGAGGTGCCGCTTCGGCAGCCGATTCACTGTCGAGTCCGCGCCGAAGTGGCCGCGCAGCAAGGGAAGCCGTATGCAGCGCCGTGTGCACCGCTCGTTCGGTGGGTGAGGTGACCTCGCGTCTGGTCCGCATCCAGACCGCCGCCAGAGCCGCGCTGAGAAGGGCAACCACGCAGGCAAACAGGACCGCGACCGTCGGACTCATCTAGGCCCCGCAGGTAGTGGGCGCAGGTACGCCGCTGAAACGATCCTGAATCCATTGAACGGCCCCGGGAACGGCCCGGCCGTCAGCATGCCCCTCCCCCGGCCGCGACACGAACTCGATCACGTCGCCGTCCGAACAAGCCCGGGCCACCGCTGCCTCGGTCCACTCGGGGAGAATCAGGTTGTCGTTTGCCCCGACCACCACATACATCGGGCCGCTCGCTTGCCCACGCGGCAGCGCGATGTCGCTCAGCCAGCCGTGAATTCGATCGGCATCGGCGTCAGTAGCCGGGCGCGTATCGGCCGGCGTCACCTTCCCCACCAACGACAACTTCTCGGGCGCCCTGGCCGTGAGGCACGACGACAGCAGTTCGTAATTCTCCGCAAACGCTCCGTGTACGTAGTCGTCACGCTCGAGATCCGGATGGGACAGCGACAG
Source organism: Rhodococcus sp. IEGM 1366 (assembly GCF_033142425.1). Classification (NCBI taxonomy): domain Bacteria; kingdom Bacillati; phylum Actinomycetota; class Actinomycetes; order Mycobacteriales; family Nocardiaceae; genus Rhodococcus; species Rhodococcus sp. IEGM 1366. The sequence continues at coordinate 170,666 of NZ_JAWLRZ010000006.1, read as the reverse complement.
ACCCTCGAGAACGTACGGCAGCAACAATTGTTGGGGCAGTGACAGATTCACATCCGCCCCACTGGTGATGATCGGCGAGATGTCGGCCGCGGGCGAAAGATTTGCCGCACCGACAAATTCGAGCCCGTCCCCGTACTGGCCTGCCTTCTCCGCAGCTGCCCACGACGCCTGACCACCTTGCGAGAGTCCCAACGTGGCCCACCTGTCCGACGTGTCCGGCACGATGTTGCGTGCCGCGCGCACCGCGTCGATCACGTTGTAGGCGGCGGTATCCGGTTGCAGGTACGGGTGCGGATCAGGAGTCCCGAGCCCCTCGAAATCCGAGACGGCAACAACGTAACCCGCGTTCAGCAGCGGCTCCACCAACCCCATCGCCCCGAGGAGCGTCGGCGACGTTGACGGTGCACAATCGTCCGAGATTCCCGTCGTGCCGTGGCCGACCGAGACAATGGGCCAGCCGCCTTCGGGCGGAGTTCCCGGTGGGATGAATACCGTTCCCGACACCTGTGTTTCGCGACCGTCGACGCCGGATGTGGAGCCGTACAGAATCTTCCGGGCGCTCGCTCCGGCGGCAGCGGTTGTCGCAAACGGTTGGTCCTCGAAGACAACGCCGCGTGCTGCGCTCACCGGGGCGGGCAGAGCCTGCGCGACAGATGTGGTGGACTGCGTCTGCGTTCCCGCTGTCTCCTCGGTTTCTGCAGATCCACAGGCCGAACTCACCACAAGGGCACTCGCCGCGAGCGTCCCCCAGATCACGTGCCGCAGTCGTGCACTCATGCTGTGCCATCCCCTCCGGCCGCCGCGCGAGCGCGGCGGCGCCGTACCCGTTCCTCAGCTGCAGCCTCTTCGAGATCAAGACTCTCCAACACGGTACGCAATACCTCGTCGTCGAGATCGCCGTCGTCCCTCGCGGCAATCAACGCCATGCGCTGTGTACGCAACGACTGATGCCGAAACTTGTCGAACAATGCACCCGCATTCCACATTGCCGTATCGCGATCGTTGTTCTCGTCCGTCTCCTGCACTTGGAGTCTGGCCTGCATCGAGCGTCGCACGCGTTCGATGATTGCCTGAAGTTCGGCGCCGGCGACGCCTGGCGGTGGACTGGCCACCACGTCGGCTAGCGCTTTCTCACCGGCTTGACGAGAGATGGTGCGCGCCAACTCCATTTGCTCCTGCGTGCGCAACTGTTCGTAGGGATCGGCAACGTCCAGTCTGCGGATCAGGAACGGCAGTGTGGAACCTTGCAGGAGCAGCGTTCCCACCGCAACGATGAAGGCGATCGCCTGGATGACACCGCGGCCGGGAAACGGTTCACCGGAGGAGAGTGCAAACGGAATACCGCCGGCCGCGGCAAGAGTGACCACGCCGCGCATCCCGGCCCAGGACACGACTACGTTCTGTTTCCACGTCAACTGTTTCTGACGCTGCCCACGGCGCAACGTTATTCCGAATCGCACCCGGGAGTAGCTCAGGAACAACCACAGCGGTCGGATCACGATGACCACCGCCAACACCGCGAGCCCGTACAGGATTACGTTGACCGCCGGAAGACCGTCGTTGACGACATCGTCGATCACGAAGCTCAACTGCAGGCCCATATAGGCGAAGACGAACATCTCGAGTAGCGTGTCGAGGCTCGACCAGACGGACCGTTCCTGCAGCCTCGTCATGATCGAGGCATCCGTCGAATAGTGCCCGATCACCAAGCCCGCGACCACAACCGCGAGAACACCCGACGCATGGAGTTCTTCCGCGGCTAGATACGCGGCAAACGGAAGTACCAGGCCCAAACCCGTTTCGAGCGGCGAATCGTACATCCGAGCGCGCACGAATTTCACGATGAATGCAAGAACCAGGCCGATTGCTACTCCGCCGACCACTTCGTAGGCGAAGAACAGCAACGGCGAATCCGTGGCGATCCGAGTACCTGTCACCGCGGCGACGGCGACGGTGAACAACGTCAACGCAGTAGCGTCGTTGACCAGACCCTCACCCGTGAGAATTGCGATGACACGCTTGGGCAATCCGAGTTTCTGTCCCACTGCCACGGCGCTGACCGCGTCGGTGGGTGCGATCACCGCGCCGAGCACCAGTGCCGCACCGATCGTGAATTCCGGCACCAGCCATTCGGCGAAGAAGGCGACCACGAAGGCCGTCACGAGGACCATCCCGACACCCAGACGCAAGATCGCCGCGAGGTTGCGTTTGAACGTCGCCACCGAGAATTTCAGCGCAGCCGAATAGAGCAACGGCGGAAGTACTACACCCAGAATGACGTGTGGATCGAGTTCGGGCCGAGGCATTCCCGGGATGAACGACGCGACCGAACCCACAGCTACCAGAACCAGAGGCGCCTGAAGATTTCGGCGGTTCGCCAGCCCTGTCACTGCGATGGCGGCGATGACGACCAGCAGAATCCAGGTGAAGTTCACCCGTTCATTGTGCCCGCCCAGACTGACAAGTCACCCAGCGGACGCACAGGAGCCCACAACCTCGTCGAGGTGTGGGCTCCTGATTGCTGGCGGGCTACTCCTTTTCGGGAACAGCCTTCTTGGCAGCCTCGGCTGCCTTGTCGATCTGATCGCCGTACTTTCCGCCGGTCTTGTTATCGGCGATGTCGGCGACCTTGTCGATTGCGTCGTGAACCTTGTCGGAGTTCTCCGAGGCAAGTTCCTGGCCTTTCTCGACCAGACCCTTGACGTTGTCCAAGAAACCCATTTTGTGTCCTCTCCCGGTGCTCATGCACATCCTGCTGCGGAAAGTAGAACCTCCGCACACACATAGATTCTCACAGGTCGAACAATGTAGCGCCATCAAGGTGGGGGGGCTGGAAACTACTTCTGCGCGTCCGCGTGATGGTGTTCCCCGGGCAGATCGTCCGGCGTGGTGAACAGCTTTCGCTTCTCACCGTGCAACCGGGCACTGACCCACCAGGACACCTCCACCAATACGACGCCTACCGCACCGAGAGTGATCGCGAGTGTAGTTGCTGCCACATTGCTCGGATCCAACTTGAAGAACTCACGGGTGAACGGCAACGCGAACAAGATCAGGTAGCCGGCGACTGAACCACCGATCAGCACCAACTTCCACCACACGTACGGTCGCGCAACGACGGCCAGTACCCACAGCGCGATCATGATCAACGTGATCAGAGCAGTGGTGCCTTCCTGCTCAGGTGTCAGATCGTGATTACGGTGCGCGAGCACGTACGCGATGAAGGTGGTGACGCCGATGATGATTCCCGACGGCAAAGCCAGTCGCATCACGCGTGGCACGAAGCCGGAACGGGCCCGTTCGTTGTTCGGTGCCAGCGAAAGAATGAACGCGGGGATACCGATCGTGAACCAGGCCGCGATGGTGACGTGGCGCGGCAGGAACGGGTACGACAGCGGTTCGAAGTCGAGCATCTTCGACAGCACACCGGTGATTCCGATCAGGAACGCGAGAACCACCGAGTACACGGTCTTGGTCAGGAACAGGTTGGAGACACGTTCGATATTGCCGATCACTCGACGGCCTTCGGCCACCACGTACGGCAACGTCGCGAACTTGTTGTCCAACAGCACGATCTGAGCGACAGCGCGCGTCGCGGGACTGCCGGATCCCATCGAGACTCCGATGTCGGCGTCCTTGAGGGCCAGGACGTCGTTGACCCCGTCGCCGGTCATCGCGACGGTGTGGCCGCGAGACTGCAAGGCCGCAACCATCTCTCGCTTCTGATCCGGGCGAACGCGTCCGAAGGTGGTTGCCCCGTCAAGTACGTCGGCCAGTTTCTCCTGATCGCTCGGAAGCTCACGCGCATCGATCGGTCGATCGCCGCCTTCGAGTCCGAGCGAACCCGCGACAGCTCCGACGGACACGGCATTGTCACCGGAGATGACCTTGACGGCTACCCGTTGACTTGCGAAGTACTCCAACGTTTCCTGCGCGTCCGGGCGAACTTTCTGCTCCAGGACAACCAAGGCTTCCGGTGTCACGACGCCCGGAGCGTCGCTGTCGTCGACCGGCAGGTTGCTGCTGCCCAACATGAGAACACGAAGTCCGCTTGAACCGACTTCTTCTGCCAGACGCGCCATCTCCGACGACGGATCGAGCAGCACGTCCGGAGCACCGAGCACCCAGTTGCCGTGGACGCCGTACGACTGCCCGCTCCACTTCTTCGCAGACGAGAACGGTGCCACCGATGTAGCTTCACCCCAGCCTGCGTCGTCGGTCAAGGACTCACGGATCGCCAGAACACTGGCGTTCGGCCGAGGGTCGGACGCAGCCATCGCGGCGAGCGCGGCCTTGATCACCGACTCGTCGGCAGACCCGTCGGCGAGTTTCAACTCCGATAGCCGCATACCGTTCTCGGTCAGGGTTCCCGTCTTGTCTGCACACACGACGTCGACGCGAGCGAGCCCCTCGATCGCGGGCAATTCCTGAACGAGGCACTGCCGCTTGCCCAATCGAATGACGCCGACGGCAAAAGCGATGGACGTCATGAGCACCAGGCCCTCGGGGACCATCGGAACGAGGGCCGCGACCATGCCGTTCAGAGCCGGACCGAGGGACTCACCGCTCGAGAACAGCTGGTTGTAGATGATCAGCGCACCAGCCGGAATCATCAGGTACGTGATGAATTTCAGAATGCGGTCGATGCCGCTCCGCAGTTCCGAATGAACGAGCGTGAACTTACTGGCCTCTTCTGCGAGCTTCGCGGCATATGCGTCGCCGCCGACCTTGGTGGCGCGATACGCGCCGCTGCCTGCGGCGACAAAACTGCCCGAGAGTATCGACTCACCGACGCTCTTGTGTACCGGATCGGCTTCGCCGGTGAGCAACGACTCGTCCACTTCGAGCGCCGACGACGACACCACTTCGCCGTCGACGACAATCTGATCGCCCGAACCCAGTTCGATAATGTCATCGAGCACAACATCTTTGGGGGCCAACGCAACAGCAATACCGTCACGCCGGACCATGGGCTTCGCTTGACTGACGATCGCCAAGGCGTCCAGCGTTTTCTTGGCGCGGATCTCCTGAATGATGCCGATACCGCTGTTCGCGATGATCAACAGTCCGAACATTCCGTCGATCACGGAGCCGGTTGCCAGAACAATCACCAGCAGCACCAGCAGGATCGCGTTGATCCTCGTGAACACATTGCCGCGAACGATGTCCTTGACCGAACGAGACGCCCGATCGGGTACGTCGTTGGTCTGCCCCGACGCGATCCGCGACGCAACTTGATCTGCGGTCAGGCCCCGGACAACGTCGACGGCATCCCCGTCACCGTCCGTCGCGATCGAGGTCGCCGTGCCTTCTGAACCGATGTGCTCGTGAGCCATGGTCAAAGATTACGCACTCGCCGAGACAAAACCGGGTCCGACTCCGATCGCCGCCTCGAGTCGATCGGTTACCCCAGGGGAATCCACCATTTTGTCGGCGGTTGCGCGGACAGCGCATCGATCCGTCCACCCGGCATCGGCACCGCCACCGTCGTGCCGACATCGGCGGCAGCTTCGGTCAACCGGATGATCGGCTCGGACCACGAGTGGAACGCCAGATTGAACGTAGCCCAGTGAATCGGAACAAACACCCCGCGCGTGGGGTCGCCGCAGTTGAGATCCGCGTGGGTCTGAACCGCTTCTTCCGGGTTCATGTGGATATCCGGCCACCGCACGTCGTACGCGCCGACAGGAAGGAGGGTCAGGTCGAAAGGCCCGTACGTGGTGCCGAGTTCCACGAACCGCGGTGTGTATCCGCTGTCCCCTCCGAAGAACACCCGATGCTTCGGCCCGGCAAACACCCACGATGCCCACTGGGTCGCGTTGCGGACCAGACCTCGCCCGGAAAAGTGTCGAGCTTCGGTGCAGGTAAGCACCAGGTCACCGATAGTCGTCGACTCGTCCCAGTCCAATTCGACGATGCGGTTCTCCGGCACCTTCCAATGCCGCAGATGCGCGCCGATCCCGATCGGCACCACAAAGGGCGCCGCCTGGGTGCGGGTCAGAGTCTTGACCGTCTCCATGTCGAGGTGGTCGTAATGATCGTGGGAGATGACAATCGCATCCACGCTCGGGACGTCCGCCAACGCCACCGGAGCGGCATGCATACGCGCGGGACCGACTGTGGCAGAAGGTGATACACGCTCACTCCACACGGGGTCGGCAAGCACCCGGTAGCCATCGACCTCGACGAGGACACTCGAATGCCCGTACCACGTGACAGCTGCTCCCCCGGCTTGAGCCGGTGCGAGCGGCGTCGCCAACGGGATGGGCGCGCGAGGCCGACCCGTCGAACCGCGGGTGAGCAACGACTTTGCCATCCCGGCATCGGTGCCCGGCACGAGCACGCTGCTGGGGTCCGAATTGTGGAACTGACGATTCCGATATCGCGGTGACATCGCCGCATAGGGTTGCACCGCATTGCGCGACGCCCCGATCTGCGTCGGGATTCCCCATGCGGCGCGGGCTATCCATCCTGCTGCCGCGGTGATCGCGGCAGCACCGAGAAGCGTCGTCGTCTTCATTGGGCCCAGACTAGCGACTATTTGCCTTCGGAGCGGGACGCGACTATTTGCCGACGGAGCGGGACGCGACTACTTGCCCTTGAAGACCGGTGGGCGGTTTTCGATGCGGGCGGCGCGGGCTTCCTGCACGTCGTCACTGAGCCACGCGGCGTGCAGTGCGTCGAGTTGCTCGGGCGACTGTTCTTCCATCGTTCCGTCGTCGTTGAGGACCATCTTCATATGACGCAAGGACAGTGGTGCGAGGTTGGCGATGCGGTGCGCCCATTCCTGGGCGTCGTCGAGGGTGCCGATCTTGTTGGCAAGTCCGCGGTTGAATGCTTCTTCGGCGCCGATCTGCTCGATGCCGAGGAGAACGGTGCGAGCGGGGCCACCGCCGACGAGTGACGCCAACCGTCGCATCGTCCATTTGTCGACAGACACACCCAGCGTCGCCGCTGGAATGCCGAACCGCGCAGCCGGGGCGACAACGCGCAGGTCGGAGGCAATGGCCAGCTGCGTGCCTGCACCGATGGCCGGACCGTTGACCGCGGCGATCACCGGGATCGGCGCCGTGTCGATCGAGCGGAGCATCTCGAAAAGTCGGTCGGTGAAGCCTTCCATGTACACGTCACCGGACAGGTCGGCACCGGCGCAGAATGCGGACCCCTGGCCGGTGATCACGATGACGTGAGCGCGATCGGCGACGGCGGCATTCACTGCGTCCTTGATCGCGATGCAGAGTTCCGCACTGAGCGCGTTGCGGCGCTCGTGACGCTGCAATTCGATGGTCACGACATTGCCGTCACGGGAAGTCCCGATCATGTCCGCTCACTTTCTTTTCTGGAAGGCTCGTGCGCAAGGGTTGATCCGAATGCAGTTTGCCGACCACGTAGTTCTCTCACCGCAGAGTTCTGCGCATCAGGAGGTTAGATTACCGATGAGTACGAACGATAGTGACGAGGGACGCAGCGAGAGCGTCGATGTCGACATCGTGGTGATCGGCGCCGGCCAGGCCGGATTGTCCGCGGCGTACTACCTCCGCAAGTTCTCTGTTCTACCCGAATCGGGATTTATCGTGCTCGATCACGCAGCCGGTCCCGGCGGTGCCTGGCAGTTTCGGTGGCCGAGCCTGACCTTGAGCACCGTCAACGGAGTTCACGATCTCCCGGGTATGTCGTTCGCGGAAACAACGGGAACCGACGCCGAGCAGGTACCGGCGTCGGTTGCGGTACCCCATTACTTCGAGTTGTACGAGAAGCAATTCGAATTGCCCGTCCACCGACCCGTCCATACGCGAGTGGTGTGTCCGAGGCAGGAACGTCTGCGGATCGAGACCGACCACGGCGTCTACGCGGCCCGCGGGCTGATCAATGCGACCGGAACCTGGGAGCGCCCGTTCATTCCTTACTACCGTGGTGCCGCGTCGTTCCGTGGGCGCCAATTACACACCAAGGACTACTACTCGGCCAACGAGTTCGCGGGCAAACATGTTGTCGTTGTCGGTGGTGGCATCTCCGCGGTGCAATTGCTCGACGAGATTTCACAGGTAACGACCACCACGTGGGTGACGCGTCGCGAACCGGAGTTCCGCGACGAACCGTTTTCCCCGGAGATCGGTCGGGATGCCGTCGCCATGGTCGAGGACCGAGTACGACGCGGTTTGCCGCCAGGGTCGGTCGTGTCGGTCACCGGCCTTCCGGTGACGCCTGCCATTCGTGCGGCACGCGAACGTGGCGTGATGACGCGACGACCGATGTTCTCGGAGATCCTTCCGGACGGGGTGCGATGGGCCGACGGCACAACCGTGTATGCCGATGTCATCTTGTGGTGCACTGGGTTTCGGAGTTCGCTCGACCACCTGGCGCCGCTTCGACTGCGTGGGACCGGCGGCGGAATCGAGATGAGCGGTCGCCTCGCAACTCAGGTGGCTTCCGATCCTCGTGTGCATCTGGTCGGCTACGGGCCCTCCTCGTCGACGATCGGCGCGAACCGCGCCGGCCAGGCAGCTGCAGCTGAGTTGACGTCCTTTCTCGAACTTCGCTGATCCAGCTTCCATTTGGCTACGTTTGCCCGATTCGTCCCTTAGCTGATCAGACAGGACATTTTCGGCCCAAGGTCCGGAATCCGGCATACTCCTAGCCTGTCACGGATCGGTCTGTTACCGTTCAGCTAACCTTTCTTCGATTGCGTGCGCTCGAAGGAGTGCGCGCAGTGACCCATCCGGGGGACTGGGCGAGGGGGCAAATATGAAGGGGAAGCGGTCCGCATGAAACACGATGCACACACAGCAACCTCCTGGTGGTCGATCGGCGAGTGGCGCCTCGGTTGGAAGGTCGTCGCGGTCCTTGCCGTTCCGATGCTCATCGCCGTCGTACTCGGCGCCTTCCGGATCCAGGCCGAACTGGCCGAGGCCTCCAGGCTCAGTTCCTCATCCGAACGAGTGCTCGCAGTACCCGCAGCCCTCCACCTCGAGGAAGCTCTGTACGACCTCGCAGTCGCATCCTCTTCCGGCACTGAAACGACGACTGCCACAACGGCAGTGAACGATTCGATGCAGGAACTTGTCACCGCCGGCCGCTCGTTCCAGGCCGACGACGTGCTCAACGACAAAGTCACCCGAGCTTTGGAGGACAGCACATCCATCGTCGACGAAGTGGCAGCGGGCGCAGTTGCACCGGCACGGCTCGTCACACTCGTCAATGAAGTGTCCAGCAACATCGCGAGCGCATTCACCGACGTCATCAATACATCCCAGCGCCCCATTCTGCGTCAGCGCGGCGGCGAGTTCTCGTCCCTGTGGGAAGCACGTCGGGCATTGTCCGATCAGCGCGTTCTGTTCGGCTCCGGCCGCCTCGATCAACAAACACGCACCGCGCTTGCCACCACCGCCGGCGTGGAGCTAGCGGCACTCGACAAGGTGCTACCACCAGACGAATCGGACAGCTCACCGACCGCAGTGGTCGTCAACGCGCTGCGTTCGTCCGCACAGAGCCGCATCGCCGAAATCGGCGCCACCTCGTCGTCGTCCCCGCTCAGCAGTCAGGTCGATATCGGACTGCAAACCAGTAGCGACCAGTACGACGAGGTCACCGACGCAGCCGTCGAACAGTTCGGCACCAGCGTGACCGCCGAATCCAACACTGCCCGAACTGCAGCTCTGCGCGACACTGCCCTGGTTCTCGCCGCTGTCCTCGCCGCACTCGTGATCGCGTTGATCATCAGTCGCTCGTTGGTCGATCCCATCCGACGTCTCCGGTTCGCGGCACTGCAAGCATCACGACGCGGACTGCCCGAGGCCATCGAACGAATCCGCTCCGGCGAAAAGATCAGCGACCTCGAAATCCCCCGTGTACCCGTCCACACTCACGAGGAAATCGGACAGCTTGCCCGCGCAGTCGACGACATGCACGGGCAGGCCATCAGCCTGGCAGGCGAACAGGCAACCCTGCGACGCCAGGTCAACGACATGTTCGAAACGCTGTCACGGCGCAACAAGTCCCTCGTCGAACAGCAACTCGGCCTGATCGAGCAACTCGAGCAGGACGAAGACGACCCGAAGCGCCTCGAAAACCTATTCCGCCTCGACCACATCGCGGCCCGAATGCGACGCAACGGCGAGAACCTTCTCATCCTGTCCGGCACCGAAAGTCGACGCGGTCGAACCGCGCCGATCCAGCTTGCCGACGCTCTGCGCGCCTCCGTCTCCGGAGTCGAGGACTACCTTCGCGTCGGGCTCGGTCAGATTCCGTCCGCCGTCATCAGCGGACAAGCCAGCGCAGACGTCGTACACATTGTTGCCGAACTCCTCGACAACGCACTGCGATACTCACCGCCCGAGTCGACCGTGACCATCAACGCGGCCCGCACCAACGACGGCTCCATGCTCGTGGAGGTCGCCGACCTGGGACTGGGAATGTCCACAGCGGATCTTGTCGACGCCAACGGGCGCCTGGCTTCGGGCGGCGAGATGACGCCGGACACTGCCCGGCACATGGGACTGTTCGTCATCAGCCGGATCAGTATGCGACACAACATTTCCGTTCGACTGCGGCCCACCGGCAATGCACCCGACCGCGCCGGCATCACCGCCTCGATCCTCCTACCCGCGGCACTGCTCGAAGCGCATCCGTCTGACACAGTGACTGCACCGTTCACTAGTCCGGCCCACCAGGGTGCTCCGGCCAGGAATGCTGCTCCCGTTCAGGCACCGCCGCTATCGGCTCAGCCTGTGCGCGCTCCCGAACCCACAGTGGCCGAGACATATTCGATGGGCGCGCAAGCACCCACCATGTCCGCTGCGGGACTTCCGCAGCGTCAGCCTGGTAACACCGTCAGGGCGGTCCTGCCGACGCCCGTCGGAGGCGCTCCCACAACTGTGACCGCGCAACTCGGCGCCAGCGCCCCTGTCGAGTCGATCGGGCTGCCGCGTCGCACACCAGGTGCCAGCGGGGCAGCCGGAATCGGCGATCCCGTCACAGCGGCGCCGACGCCCGAACCGAGTGCATCACCTGCCGAGCATTTCGTCGCTCCGGCGGAAACTGTTGCCCCGGAGCCAATCACCGAACCGGCACCGAGGCACCGACTCAACTCCACCGCCCCGACCAACACCGCGGCGTTCTTCTCCTCTCGTGCGCGCGACGGTTTCCCACCACGTACCGGCGCACGCGCAACGGAACCTTCCGATGCGCCCGTCTCCGCTCCCCCGGCAGCATCACCGATCTACGCCCGCATGGTGTCCGAGTGGCTGGTCGACCCGACAGCGGGGACAGCTTCTGCCACAGGTGAAGTCGCCTGGACAACAGAAGCCGACCAGGGGTGGCTTGCGGCCCGGGCGTCGTTCGAATTGCCCGTCACCAGAATCGCCGACTCCGGTCTACCCATCCGTGATCGTGGTGCGAGGTTGGTTCCCGGCACTGTCGGCGGCACCAATGCACCATTGCGCTCGGGCACTCACCGCCAGAGCACGGATCCGGAGAACGTCAGACGCGGGTGGAGCGACTACCAGTCCGGCGTCAGTCGCGGACGGCGTCGTAGCACCGAGAATACTGTCGGGTCGACCACGCCCAGTGGTGCGAATGTGCGCAACGATGAAGGAGAACAGTGAATTCAGCCGGAGCCCAAGAGACTCCTCGCTCACTCGACTGGTTGGTTTCGGGTTTCGCCCGCGACGTACCGGGAGTGAGCCACGCGATCATCGTCTCGGCCGACGGACTGTTGAGTGCTGCGAGCACCCACCTTCCGCTCGATCGAGCTGACCAATTGGCCGCTGTGACTTCGGGACTCGCCAGCCTCTCCGCCGGTGCGTCACGGTTGTTCGACGGCGGAGCCGTCCTGCAATCAGTTGTCGAGATGGAGCACGGTTATCTACTGCTGATGGGCGTCGGCAGCGGCGCCTACCTGGCCGCGCTGGCCGTTGCGGGATGCGATATCGGTCAGATCGGGTACGAAATGGCAACTCTGGTCGACCGAGTCGGCCCGACGATGGACATTGCCGCTCGTTCGGGTCGGGATTCTTGATACTCATGTCCAATCACCCCGAACGCGTTGACCCCGAACCGAGTCTGGTTCGTCCATACGCGCTCACCGAAGGTCGGACTCAGCCGTCCATCGACCTCCCCATCGAAGCGATTGTCGCGACGATGGAGGATGCCGTCGCTGGGCGCCTTGCACCTGAAGACATTCGCACCTCGATCGTCTCCCTCTGCGAGCAGCGGATCTCCATCGCGGAAATCGGTGCACACCTTGGTGTTCCGATCGGGGTGGCCCGAGTCCTGGTGGCGGATCTGATCGTCGCCGGGGCATTGGAAGTACAAGCCACTCTGCGAAGCGATGCGACTGCGGTCGAGCGCCGCGAATTGATCGAAAGGACCCTCAGTGGACTTCGGGCACTCTGACGCATCATCTCGCGTCACCTCGACGAAAATCGTGATCGCCGGCGGCTTCGGTGTCGGAAAGACCACCCTTGTCGGGACGGTCTCCGAGATCGTGCCGCTGCGCACCGAAGCATTGGTGACAGACGCCAGTGACGGCATCGACCACCTCGGCGCGACACCGAACAAAGACACCACAACAGTTGCAATGGATTTCGGCCGCATTACGCTGGCCGACGATTTGGTCCTGTACCTGTTCGGCACACCGGGTCAACGACGGTTCTGGTTCATGTGGGACGACCTCATCACCGGCGCCATCGGAGCGGTCATCCTCGTCGACACACGTCGCCTCGAAGACAGCTTTGCCGCTGTCGACTTCTTCGAAGCACGCGGATTGCCGTTCATCGTGGCAGTCAACCGTTTCGACGGAGCTCCGATCCACGCCGCGAGTGATCTTCGTCAGGCTCTCGCGCTGCCCAACCGCGTCCCGATGATCGAAATCGACGCGCGTAACCGGGAATCTGCGAAGCAGGCCTTGATCACGATCACCGAGTACGCGCTCGAACGTATCGCGGCCGCAGCACTGTACTGACACCTCTGACAACAACAAACCTAAGGAACTGGCATGTCGGATGAAATGCACCATTTCTCGATGGGAATCTGGCTGCTCGGACTGGCGTTCGCCGTTGCAGTCTCGGGATCGGTCATCGGATTGGCATGCACCCGACACGGCGCGGCGGCCACCCACCCGGCAGCTCGCTTGCGCTGGTTGTTCATGGGCGCACTGTCCATCGGCGGTGTCGGTATCTGGTTGATGCACTTCATCGCAATGCTCGGGTTTGCCGTGCCCGGCAGTCCCATTCGCTACAGTCTGACCTGGACGATCATTTCGGCGCTGATGTCCGTGACCGCAGTATTTGTCGGCTTGTTGATCGTCGGCACAGAATTCCGCTGGTCTCGGCTCCTGGCCGCCGGCTTCCTCGTCGGCATCGCGGTCAACATCATGCACTACACGGGTATGCGGGCCTTGCGATTTCAGGGTGAGATCAACTACAACATGTACTTCGTCGCACTGTCACTGGTGATCGCCGTTGTGGCCGGCACCGCCGCGTTGTGGTTCACGATGGTGATGGAATCCACCGTCATGCGATTGATCGCCGGTGTGATCATGGGTGTCGCCGTGGTCGGCATGCACTACACCGGTATGGCAGCGGTGGAGGTTGTCCACGACACGTCCGCCCCCGCACCCGTCGGGCTCGAGGTGTTCGCGTTCCTCTTCCCCGTCTTTGTCATCGGACTTCTTGCGATGGCAGTGCCGATCGTCGCCGTCCTGACGGTGCCTGATCGCGAGATCGCCCGCATGGATTCCGCTGCAGACGATCTGGCATTCGAGGCACGCGAGTTCGCAACTAGGGACTGAAGTTCGTACGGCCCGACTAACTGTGGCCGTACAGCTTGTCGTATGCGGCCTTCTCGGCGTCGTGACGAGTGACCTTTTTCGGGTTTTCCAGATCCGCGGGCAGGCCGTGGCGTTCGAGTCGACGAGACCTGTTCTGCGCCATGTAGGAAACGGAATAGAACAACGCCAGCAATACTCCGAGAAGCACCATGGACGCTCGCAGCGCCCACGGACCCGGGAACAGCATGAAAACCGCAAAAACCGGCAGGAACGGCACCATGCTGCGAACGAGGTGACGTGGCACCGCCCAATCGCCGATCAGATCGTTGCGCACCCATTCCTGCATGGAATCCGGCAACTTGCGACCGAACGAATAGCCAAGCCACTGAATAGGATTCGGTGACGTCCGCTGTTTTCCTGCGGGCACGGTAGACATATCCTTACCTTTCATTGGTCTAGTGCTCCAGCACGCAACGCGGCTTCATTGACACGCGTGAGCACCGTGTGAAGTTCTTCGAGTTCAGCTAGTCCCACACCAAGCTTCTCCACCACTGCCGGCGGAATCTTCTCCGCCTCGCTCCGCAAAGCTGCACCAGCTTCGGTGAGATCGACGTCGAGTTGGCGCTCGTCAGCCCGGCTCCGCGTTCGCGTGATCAGCCCGGACGCCTCGAGACGCTTGAGCAGCGGTGACAGCGTCGGCGAATCGAGTTGCAATGCTTGCCCGATTTCCTTGACCGCCATCGGGGCCTTCCCCCACAACGCCAGCATCACGAGATACTGGGGATGCGTGAGGCCCATCGGCTCGAGCAATGGACGGTATACGGACAGCACGGCCCGGTTCGCAACGGCGAGCGCAAAACACACCTGGCGGTCGAGTGCCAGCGGATCGGTGAGCGACTCCTGCGTGGTCATGAGTACACCGTAGCAGATTAGTTAGTGCGATAACTAATACTGCACTAACTAATATCGACTGCCATCACCCGGAATAGTCGTCGAGGCCGCCACGTTGAACAGACCTGTGACTCTTTCCCCCACTTCGAACGCCCCCGAGGCCTCCGCGTTGCGCGGTCTCTTCCAGCCCTTCGAGGTGAAATCACTCTCGTTGCGTAACCGCTTTGCCATGGCCCCGATGACCCGCGCGTTCTCGCCCGACGGAATTCCCGGAGCCGACGTAGCCGAGTATTACCGTCGTCGAGCAGCCGGTGGTGTCGGCCTGATCATCACCGAAGGCACGTACATCCCAGACCCCGCCGCCGGCCCGCATACCCGAGTTCCGCGCATCTACGGCGACTCGAGCCTGGACGGCTGGCGCTCGGTTGTCGACGCCGTCCACGCCGAGGGCGGATCCATCATTCCGCAACTCTGGCATCTGGGTGTCGAGCGCGGCGAGAACTCCCGCCTCAATCCCGAGGTCGAGACCGTCAGCCCGTCCGGTTTGGCGCTCGACGGCACGCGCTTGGGACGAGAATTCACCACGTCTGATCTCGAAACACTGAAGCAGGCCTGGGTCGATGCCGCCCTCAACGCACAGAGCACCGGATTCGACGGCCTGGAACTACACGGCGCGCACGGCTACCTACTGGACGAATTCCTTTGGGCTGGAACAAATGTCCGCACAGATACATATGGCGGATCGCTCGAAGCCAGAACTCGCTTCCCGGCTGAGGTTGTCGCTGCCATCCGAGAGGCTGTCGGAAACGAGTTCGCGATCGTCTACCGTTTCTCGCAGTGGAAGTCCGGTCAGTACGACGCTCGGATCGCCCAGAGTCCGGCGGAACTGGGGCGCATCCTCGCTCCGCTGGTCGATGCGGGAGTCGATGTGTTGCACCCGTCGACGAGGCGACACTGGGAGCCGGCGTTCGCCGAACTGGGCGGTGACGACAGCAAACTCGGACTCGCCGGCTGGACGAAGAAGCTGACCGGCCTGCCCACCATCACAGTCGGATCCATCGGGCTCGATTCTGTGTTCACCACGGCCTTCACCGCCGACGCGGCATCCGATGTCACCGGACTGGAGCGTCTCGAAGCTCAGTACGAGGACGGCGAATTCGACATGGTCGCCATCGGGCGCGCACTTCTCGCCGACCCCGAGTGGGTGGAGAAACTCCGCACCGGACGCACCGATGAACACATCGCTTTCACCGCAGAGCACCGCACACATCTGAACTGATCCGACACGGCAACGGCACTCCCACTCGATAGTGGGAGTGCCGTTGCCTTATTGCAGTATTCGTTGATCTAGCTCCCGAACACCGCCGGGTTCGGACCGATTCGACCGGCCGGATCATCAAGTGATCCAATGGCATTGATCTCGTCCGGCGTCAATGCAAATCCGAAGACGTCGAAGTTCTCCTTGATACGCGACGGTGTCACCGACTTGGGAATCACGACATTGCCGATCTGCAGATGCCAACGAATGACAACCTGAGCGGCGGTCACGCCATGGGCGTCGGCGATCGCGGTGATGACGGGATCCGTGAGCAGCGTGCCTTGGCCGAGCGGACTCCACGCCTCGGTGGCAATCCCCTTGCCGGTATGGAAGGCGCGAAGTTCGGACTGGTTGAACTTGGGGTGTAATTCGATCTGGTTGAGGACCGGCACCTCACCCGTCTCCCCGATCACCCGTTCGAGGTTGTCGACGGTGAAGTTCGAAACACCGATCGACCGCACCCGACCATCGGCCTTGAGCTTCTGGAATGCCTTGAACGTGTCGACGTAAAGGTCCTGCGACGGCACCGGCCAGTGGATCAGGTAGAGGTCGAGGTAATCGAGGCCGAGTCGCTCGAGGCTCGCGTCGAATGCCGCCAGCGTCGACTCGTATCCCTGATCGTCATTCCACAGTTTGGTGGTGATGTATAGGTCTTCGCGGTTGATACCGGACTCGGCAATCGCCTGCCCGACACCGGCCTCGTTTCCGTAGATCTTGGCGGTGTCGATACTTCGATAACCAGCCTGCAAGGCGGTTGATACGGCGTCTCGAGTTTGGTCGTCCGGCACTTGGAAGACACCGAATCCCAAAGCGGGTATGGCCTTGCCGTCGGCCAACACAATGCTCGGAACAGTGGTCACGTCTTGTGGTTCGGTCATACCCAGTCAACGCGGCAAACCGGTGGAGTGTTCCCGCGCATGCCCCCTTGTCCTGCCCTAAAACCCCGTCTACCTTGGAAGACACGCCTTGAAATCTCCTCGAGGGAAAGGGACGGCGATGAATCTTCCCTACCATCTCGCCTACAAAGTGGGAGTGACTCCGTGGGAGCACACCCGGCGAGGTTTTGACACCCAACTGTCCGCTCTACTCGACTTTATCCCCGTCCCCGACAACGGGCGCGCCCTCGACATCGGATGCGGAACCGGAAAGCACTCCATCGACATGGCAAAGCGTGGCTGGCAGGTCACCGGAGTCGACAACGAGCAGGAAGCTCTGGACAAAGCACGGATCCGGGCCCGCGAGGCCCACTCGAACATTCGGTTCCTGCATGAGGACGCAACCGATCTGCACATCGCAGTCGACCCGGGTCACATGCTGGTCCTGGACATCGGATGCTTCCACGGCCTGAACGATCACGAGCGCGGTGAATACGCGGAGTCCGTCAATGCCGTCACGGCACCGGAAGCGTCGTTGATCATGTTCGCCTTCAGTCCAGGCCATCGATGGCCGATGCCGCATGGCGTGTCGAAGGACGACGTCGCCCGAGCTTTCGACGGCTGGACCATGGTGTCGAGTGATCCGGCCGATATGGCCGATGCGCCGTTGCCTGCCCGTGCGGCCCATCCGTGCTGGTATCACCTGGTGCGACGCTGACGCTGTGCGCAGCACAGGGGATACTTCACCTGTGACTGCAACACTGCGCATCAGCGGACTCTCAGCTTCCCGGGGAGAACGCACCCTGTTCTCCGATCTCGATCTCACCGTCGCCCCCGGCGATGTCATCGGACTTGTCGGCGCCAACGGCGCGGGCAAGTCGACGCTCCTGACAGCGCTGGCCGGAACCGGAACCGCTGATGTGGAGGGGTCGATCACCCTCAGCCCACCCGACGCCGCTGTTGGCTACCTGGCGCAGGAACCCGACCGCATCGCAGGTGAGACCGTTCTCGAATTCTTGGGCCGACGCACCGGAGTCACGCACGCCGAAGACGTCATGAACGCCGCTGCGGAAACCCTCGCGGATTCCGCGGAAGACCTGTACTCGCCGGCGCTCGAGCGCTGGCTCACGCTCGGCGGCGCAGACCTGGTGGAACGCGCGGAAAAAGTTGTCGACGAACTGGGCCTCGGAGTTCCCCTCGATGCACACATGACGGCGCTGTCCGGTGGTCAGGCGGCTCGCGCCGGCCTCGCGTCGCTGCTGCTTTCTCGCTACGACATCCTGCTGCTCGACGAGCCCACCAACGATCTCGATCTGCGTGGCCTCGAGCAACTCGAACGCTTTGTCGCAGAAACGCGAGCGGCCCTGGTTGTGGTGAGCCACGACCGCGAGTTCCTTTCGCGCACCGTCACCGGAATCGTGGAACTTGATCTGGCACAACAGAATATCGCCGTCTACGACGGCGGGTACGAGTCGTACCTTGCTGAGCGTGAGATTGCTCGCCAGCACGCCCGCGAGGCGTTCGAAGAATATGCGGGCACCAGGTCCGAACTCGAAGATCGCGCCCAGATGCAGCGCAACTGGATGGAACACGGCGTACGCAATGCGCGCCGTAAGGCCAAGGACAACGACAAGATCGGCCGCGGATTGCGTACCGAGTCGACGGAAAAGCAAGCGGCCAAAGCCCGTCAGACTCAGCGCCGCATCGAGCGCCTCGACGTGGTGGAGGAGCCTCGCAAGGAATGGGAGTTGCGCATGGAAATCGCGGCCGCTCCCCGATCCGGATCTGTGGTCGCAACCACCAACGGCGCCAAGGTAACCCGCGGCCAGTTCACCTTCGGACCCGTCACGACGCAAATCGATTGGGGTGACCGCATTCTCATCACCGGCGCCAACGGCGCCGGTAAGACCACCCTGTTGAATGTCCTGCTCGGCAAACTCACTCCCGACGAGGGAATCGCTTCCCTCGGATCCGGTGTCGCTATCGGCGAAATCGATCAGGCCAGAGGGCTGTTCGAGGGTGATCAGCCGGTGGTCGAGGCTTTCGGTGCCCAGGTTCCGGAGTGGCCCGACGCCGACGTCCGTACTCTCCTCGCCAAATTCGGTCTACGCGGGCATCACGTGCTGCGGTCGGCAGCGTCCCTCTCCCCCGGCGAAAGAACCAGGGCGGCACTGGCTTTGCTCCAGGCCCGCGGGGTCAACCTGCTCGTGCTCGACGAGCCCACCAACCACCTCGACCTGCCGGCGATCGAGCAACTCGAGCAGGCAATGGAATCCTTCGAGGGCACGTTGCTTCTTGTCACTCACGATCGTCGGATGCTCAGTTCCACTCGCAGCACCCGGAAGTGGCGGATGGAGGACGGGCAACTTTTCGAGGAGTAGCAGTCCCGCGCTTGCGCAGACAACACGCGTGTGCAACCATTTATCCGGCGCACGCAATAGTTGCATGCGCGGCATAGGTCGCTGCGGCCCAGAAGGCCGTCGCGGCACCTCGAGTCTCGAAAGGCACCCACGATGTTGTCGATACCCGACCGCACACTGACCCACGGAACCACCGGCGAACCGATCACCATTCCGCAACTCGGATACGGCGTGTTCCAAGTTCCGGACGAGCAGACCGAGGATGTCACCGCTACCGCCCTCGACCTGGGATATCGCCACATCGACACCGCGTCGATCTACGGAAACGAAGCCGGCGTCGGCCGCGCAATCGCGGCCTCGGACATCCCCCGACACGAACTGTTCGTGACCACCAAGTTGTGGAACGACGATCAGGGCCGCGACCGCACACTGGCAGCGTTCGACACCAGTTTGAGCAAGCTCGGCCTGGACTACGTCGACCTGTACCTGATCCACTGGCCGGCGCCGGGCAAGGGCCTGATCGCGCAGACCTGGGCGGCGTTCGAGGAAATCCTCGCGTCCGGACGTACCCGAGCAATCGGCGTCTCCAACTTCCTCCCCGAGCACCTCGATCTACTGGCAGAGCACAGTTCGATCACACCCGCCGTCAACCAGATCGAGCTGCACCCCAGGCTGGCACAGCACACATCGCGGAAATATGCACAAGACCGCGGTATAGAGATCGAGGCGTGGAGCCCGCTCGGCCAGGGCACCATCCTCGATGATCCGACGATCGTCGACATCGCTGCGGCACTGGGCAAATCGCCGGCGCAGGTCATTTTGCGCTGGCACATCGAACAGGGCCACACCGTACTGTCGAAGACAGTGACACCGCAGCGCATGCGCGACAACGCCGATATCTTCGACTTTGCTCTGAGCGCCGATCAGTCGGCAGCAATCGACGCGCTGAACACAAACACTCGTGTCGGTCCAGATCCGCTCGAATTGAACTGAGCCGAAAAAGAAATCACGATTCTTCGCGCGGTGCCAATGTGAGCAGGACCGTATCGACCGCCTGCTCCGCAAGGTGCACGTCCAGGGGTAGGTGCCGGAACAGCGCCCGGTAATAGACTGGTGCTGCGAGTGCGTCGAGCACAAAACCCAGGTCGAAGTCCTCACGAATCTCGCCCCGAGCGCGCGCCGATTCCAGCACTGCCGCAGTGGAATTGCGTCGCGGCTCGAAGAAGGACTCACGGAAAGTGCTGGCCAGTTCCGGGTCTGCCGCCAGGTCCGCAACCAGCGCTGGAAGCACGGAGCCGACAACGGTGTCCCGCAGTCCCACAACCACAGTCGTGATGCCGGCGATCAGATCGGCGCGAAGATCGCCGGTATCCGGCGTCGGATGGATACCGATCTGTCCGACAACAACATCGACAACCAGATGCCGCTTGGACGGCCATCGCCGGTAAATCGCGGGCCTGTGAATACCGGCTCTCGATGCGACGGATCCGATCGACAGCTCGGCATAACCCTTCTCTGCCAACAACTCCAAAGCTGCGGTAATGACGGCGTCGTCGATACGGTCGTCACGCGTGCGCACCATTTAGAGCACCGGCCGCGGCATGAGGACCAGGCGCCATCCGTCGGGATCCTCGAAGGTCATGCCGCCGTTCTCGATCCAGTACGGGTTCTCGGACTCGACCGGTTCATGCCCGGCCTCACCCAACCGCTGCACCACCTCGTACATCGCAGACTCTCCGGTGAAGTACAGAACCAGCAGATTGTCGCGGGTGGGCGCCGGACATGGACTGCCATCCTCGTGAGTAGTGAATTCGAGGTGATAACTCGCATCCGGCAGCCCGAGCATGATGCCGTCGTATCCCGCATGCCCGGCAAATCGATACAACTCGGCAAAGCCCACACAATCGCGATAGAAGGCAATTACCTCGGCAAGCCGATCGGTGGGGCGCGCAATGCGCAGTTGAACAACGGGAAGTTCTGCGGGCCAGGACGTCATATTCTAAACGGTACAGTACGTACCGTAACACTCTCTACAGGCGATCGTTCTCCGGGAACGGCGCGTTGGGCATGAACCGCGGACGGGCAAAGAGCACCGACAAGTTGGTCGGCTGAGACTCCACCGGACGATCCGATCGATAGAGCAACGCCCGCTGCGGCACACTCACCCATTCACAAACGAAGATGTCGCCGATGCGCAGTACCGGAACGTGGGAACCGTCCTCGAGGCGAACCGTCACGTCGGCCTGCGCATCGGATTGCCCGTACACCACCCACCACGATTCACCCTCGACGTCGCCGGGCGTGTGCTGCCCGATGCCGACGACGGCACCTTTTTCCATCGGCGCGTGCCAGACCTCGCCCCGGCCTTGCGACCCCACGCTGTAGCTGCCGTCCTCGCGCACCTGAATCACAACATGGGACTTCTCGAGCACCAATTCATCCGTAGCCATATCGCAAACCCTAATCCGATCGACACATGCCGGCATGACTTCTGAATGCAGAATCCTTGACAAAACGTTGGGTTTTTACAACACTTTGATGCATGAGCCCAGTCCGGCGGGGAGCCTCGCTCCCCATCTTCAATCGCATCGGTGTACTTCGTGCCGAGCGAAAGATGACTCGGGCGCAGTTGGCACACCTTGTCGATGTAAATCCCCAGACCGTCGGCGCGCTCGAGCGCGGCGACCACTACCCCAGCCTGGATCTCGCGTTCCGCATCTGCGACGTGTTCGACCTCCCGGTGGAAGCGGTGTTCTCCCGCGCGGAGTTCGGCCCCCTGTCCACCGAGGTCTACCGACCGGGCCGGATCACCGAAGGGAGCGAAAAGACCAGTGTCCCAAACGAATCTGATTGAACTAAATCTGATCGACCGCTACCAGGCGCGCCGCACCAGACAGTTCCTGCAGCAAGAGGAAACTTTCCGGCATTGGTTGCCGAAGTGGCGAACCCGTCGGCGCCGACGGGTGCTCGTGACCGCGCTCGGCGTCGTATTCACCGCGATGATCGTCTTGGCAGTCGCATTTCTTTTCAACACCACCGTGGCGCCCTTGCTCTGGGTGCCGCTTACCTTCGTATTTCTGCCCCTGTGGACATCTGTACAAGTGGTCTCAGGGCGTCAGGGCGACGCGCCACGTGATGCGCTGGACGAATGGGAGATCCAGCAGCGCAACAGTGCCCGCTCGATCGCGCTGACCGTAACCCAAACGTTGGTCTTCATTGTCGCGATATTCCTGATTTTCACCTCGACAGTGGGGTGGAATGTAGAGAGACTGGCGTACTCGGGAGGTGGGATGGCAATCACCGCGATGCTGATCGGCGCATGTACACCGGCGATGATCATTGCCTGGACGCAACCCGATCCGGAACCTGGCGACACAGACTGACCGCAGTAGAACATTTCGACCGATGGGAAGGAACCATGCCAGCCACCCTCACGATCGACGGCATTTCGAAACGCTACGGCGACGTCGTTGCGCTCGACAACCTCAGCTTCGAGGTGCATCCAGGGGAGATCTTCGGGTTTGTCGGCAGTAACGGCGCCGGAAAGACGACGACCATGCGCATCGCCCTCGGTGTGCTTGCGGCCGACTCCGGGGAGGTCCGGCTCGGCGGCAAACCTGTCGACCTCGATGTGCGCCGCACCATCGGGTACATGCCGGAAGAACGTGGGCTGTATCCGAAAATGAAGGTGGGCACCCAATTGTCCTACCTCGCAGAATTACACGGCCTGTCCAAGGCTGACGCACGGGCGGCGACAGAGCGCTGGACGGAACGCTTGGACATCGCCGGTCGAGTCAAGGACACCGTCGACTCGTTGTCGCTGGGCAATCAGCAACGTGTGCAACTCGCCGCCGCACTGGTTCACGATCCCGCGGTACTGGTGCTGGACGAACCCTTTTCGGGTTTGGACCCGGTAGCTGTCGACGTCATGAGTGAAGTCCTGGTCGAAAAGGCGCGCACGGGCGTGCCCGTCATATTCTCCAGCCACCAACTCGAACTGGTGGAGCGCCTGTGTGATCGTGTGGGCATCATCAGCCGGGGCAGTATGCGCGAGATCGGAACAGTGAACGAGTTGCGCGGTAAGGGAAATGCCCAGCTCGAAGTGCATGCGCCCGACGCTCCCGCCGGCTGGGCCGATCACCTCATCGGCGTCTCGGCAATCAGCCACGGCGGTGGACGGACGCTCCTGAGCGTCGACGCCACCGCTGACGATCAGCAGATCCTGCACGCTGCTCTGAAAACGGGCCCGGTTCACGAATTCACCCGTCGACGCCCGTCGTTGACCGATCTGTTCCGCGAGGTGGTTGCAGCGTGAGTACACAGTTGAGTGGGGCCCGCGCTGTGGGGTTGGTCGCGCGGCGCGAATTCACCACGCAGATAGCCAAAAAGAGTTTCCTGATCAGCAACATCATCATTCTGATCGCGATTGTCGGTGGCATCATCGGCATCTCGCTGTTCTCCGGCGGTGACGACAGCAAGTCCACGATCGGTGTGGTGGGCGATCAGTCGCTCTCGCAGACTCTTGTCACCACCGGCGACGCGATCGGAACTCCGGTCGAGGTGAAGGAGTACAGCGACGAGCAAGCAGCCCGCACCGACGTGAAGGACGGAAACCTCGACCTCGCAGTCGTACCGGGCGACGGCGGTAGCGTCACCGTCGTCACGAACAAGGAAATCGACACCAACCTGCGAGTGGTTGTCGAGAGTTCCGTTGCCCAGCAAGCGCAATCGACCGCGCTGACCGAGGCGGGAGTCGATCCGGCGCAGCTTGCCAACGCCACGGCAGCCGCCACGGTCACCGTCGATACTCTCGATCCGCCAGACCCCGAGCAGGGTCAGCGCATCGCGCTGTCCGTTGCAGCGGTGGCGCTGCTGTACATGCAGATCATGTTGTTCGGCACCTACGTGGCAATGGGTGTCGTGGAGGAAAAGTCGAGTCGTGTTGTCGAACTGCTACTTTCGACGCTTCGGCCGTTGCAGTTGTTGTGGGGCAAGGTACTCGGAATCGGTGCGGTGGGACTACTCCAGCTGGCCGCGTACGCGATAGCCGGAGTTGGCACGGGCCTGGCAACCGGGCTTCTGACTGTGACCGGAACCGCGATCGGCGTGCTGATCGGCACCATCGGCTGGTTCATTCTCGGGTTCGCATTCTTTGCCGTTCTCTATGCCGCCGCGGGTTCCATGGTGTCGCGGCAGGAAGACGTCAACGCCACAGCCGCACCACTGGTGATACTCATCGTGGCGATGTTCGGTATCGCGTTCTCCACCGTCGGAAATCCGGACGGAACTCTGAGCAACGTTCTCAGTTGGATTCCGCCGTTCTCCGCCATCCTCATGCCGCTACGGATCGCTGCGGGTGTGGCAACGCCATTCCAGATCGTGGGCACCATCGTGCTGATGGTGACTGTGACCGTCATCTTCTCGATGATCGCGGCAAAGATCTACCAGCGCTCCATCCTTCGCATCGGCAAGGTCGTCTCGTGGAAGGAAGCCTTCGGCCGCTGATCCGGTTTCACACTCACGCACTTCGCCCCGTAGGTTCGTCCGCAGCGAAGGTGCTTACCTGATACGGAGGGTGTTGTGCGAATCTCGGCCGAGGAATTACTGGCGCAGGTACTCGATCCAGGGAGCTTCGCCTCCTGGGACGTGGCGCCGCTCGACGTCCATCCCGGCCCGGAGTACGCCGCAGACCTTGCCAAAGCTCGGGAAAAGAGCGGTGCCGACGAGTCGGTAACTACCGGCGTCGGCACCGTTCGTGGGCGTCGGGTCGCGGTAATCGCCTGCGATTTCAGCTTTCTCGCGGGCTCGATCGGTGTCGCCGCAGCGGAACGAATCACGGCGGCCGTCGAACGTGCCACGGCAGAACAACTTCCGCTCCTGGCCTCCCCCACGTCCGGCGGAACCAGGATGCAGGAGGGCACCGTTGCCTTCGTGCAGATGGTCAAGATCGCTGCGGCTGTTGCACTCCACAAGGGGGCACATCTGCCGTATCTGGTTTACCTGCGCAACCCCACCACCGGTGGCGTATTTGCCTCTTGGGGATCGCTTGGTCACATCACCATTGCCGAACCCGGCGCACTGGTGGGCTTTCTCGGACCACGTGTCTACGAGTCGCTGTACGGCGAAAAGTTCCCCGAGGGCATTCAAACGTCGGAAAACTTGTACCGCAACGGCGTCATCGACGGTGTGGTGCCCGTCGAACGTCTTCGCCTGCTGGTCAATCGAGCACTGTGTGTTCTCAGCGATCCCCCGGCGCCGTCAGCACCCGAATCCGCAGATGTTCCCGAGATCCCCGACGTTCCGGCCTGGCAGTCGGTGATGCTGTCCCGCCGCGCAGACCGTCCGGGTATCCGGCAACTACTGCGCCATGCTGCCACCGAACAGGTACCGCTCAGTGGCACGGGCCAAGGTGAGACCGACAAGACGATCCTGCTCTCGCTCGCCAGGTTCCGAGGTTACCCCTGCATCCTGCTCGGGCAGGATCGCAGTGGGCAGTCAACCCAGAACACCATGGGGCCTGCGGCGCTGCGTGAGGCGAGACGCGGCATGAAACTGGCGGAAGAACTACAACTTCCCTTGGTTCTCGTGATCGACACGCTCGGAGCATCGCTGTCCAAGGAGGCTGAAGAACGCGGACTGGCTCCCGAAATCGCCCGCTGCATAGCAGATCTCGTGATGCTGAAGACGCCCACGGTTTCTGTGCTTCTCGGTCAGGGCACTGGCGGCGGCGCATTGGCGCTTCTGCCGGCCGATCGGGTGTTGGCCGCACAGAACGGTTGGCTCGCCCCACTGCCACCCGAAGGCGCCAGTGCGATCGTGCATCGCGACATCACCCACGCTCCGCAGATGGCCGCGGCCCAGGGAATTCGATCGTCGGACCTTCTACGTGACGGCATCGTCGACGCCATCATCCCCGAACGGCCCGATGCGGCAGACGAACCCGTCGAGTTCTCCAAACGCGTCGGGGCGGCAATCTCGCACGAACTCGCCCTGCTGGCAACTGAATCCACCGTCGACAGAACCTCTGCGCGGATCTCTCGCTATCGTAATTTGGGGGTACCCCGGTGAATCCGAAGGCGACCGATCCGAGCGTACTGACGCACAGCTACGACCGCGCCGCGCTGGCGCGCTTCGAAGTGTTCCTCTTCGCCTCGATTGCCACGGTGCTCATCACCCGTGCCTACCTCGCTGCCATGGGATATCCCCAGATTGGCGGCGGTGCACTGCATATCGCGCATGTTCTGTGGGGCGGACTACTGATGGCGGTCGCGATCGTCATGACAGCCATCACGGAAGGCAGTCGAATCCGCGACCGCGCATCGCTGATCGGCGGCATCGGATTCGGGTTGTTCATCGACGAGATCGGCAAGTTCGTCACGTCCGACGTCAACTACTTCTACCAACCCGCCATTGCCATCATGTACGTCGTCTTTGTTCTGTTCTACCTGGTAGCGCGTGAAGTGGTGATCCGGCGCGGCATGAACGACCGCCATCGACTGTCCATCGGCGCGCGAGCGCTGTCGGATCTTGCTCTCGGACAACTGGATACCGTTCATTACAACCATGCACTGCGCGTTCTCGACGGAGTCCGCGACCCCACGCTTGCCGACTTGGCCGGTTCGATCAGGGCTGGTCTGCACTCACACACCCCCACCGGCGACGGTATCGAATCGCGGATCACACAGTGGCGCAACTCGGTCTCGGCCCGCCTCGACGCCTTTGTCGGTCATCGAATAGTCCGTCGCGTCGTGCTGGCAATCTTTGTCCTGGACGCACTCAGCGCAGTGATCAGCGTCGTCGTCGCGTTTGTGACCGACGAAGAGATCATCGCGCAGGACATCTCCGATCTTGTGGTTCTGCTGTCGAGTGTTACCGCCGGAATCCTGGTCATTCTCGGTGTGTGGTTCCTGTTCCGCGGACGCTACCTACGCGCGTTGCGACTGCTGCGGGCTTCCATCGTCGTCAACCTTCTCGTGACGCAGGTGTTCCTGTTTGCCCAAGATCAGTTCGGCGCCCTCACCGGATTTGTTCTCTCACTGTTCCTGCTCGCCGTACTCCGCGTCACGATTCGACGCGAGGAGGCAGAACTCGCGCCGGCTCCTGACCCCGCGCTCGAAACCCGCCACTGACCGACAAATCGAGCCCGTCCAGCGCAAAGGAACCTTCCCGGCCATCCTCAGCCCCAATCTGTCCCCTACCTGGCCTAAGGTGTTTCCCGTCACAGATGTCCGAAGTTGAGGAAAGGACCCACATCGATGAGCGAGAGCCAGCCGGCGTCCCACACCACCTATGCCGACGCGTACCGCGAGAGCATGGACCAGCCGGAAAAGTTCTGGCTCGACGCTGCGCAGGCAGTCGACTGGGATGTGGCTCCCACTTCAGCTCTCGACGACTCCACGGCGCCCGTCTACCGCTGGTTTCCGGGCGCATCGCTGAACACGAGCTTCAACGCTCTCGATCGCCACGTCCGTGACGGCCGCGGCGATCAGACCGCACTGATCTTCGACTCCGCGATGGTCCCCACCAAGGCCACGTACACGTACTCGGAACTGCTCGAGCAGGTGTCACTGTTTGCCGGTGTGCTTCGCGACCAAGGTGTTGTGGCGGGCGATCGCGTAATCATCTACATGCCGATGATCCCCGAAGCAGCAATTGCGATGCTGGCCTGTGCGCGGATCGGCGCAGTGCACTCGGTGGTGTTCGGCGGTTTTGCCGCGAAGGAACTCGCAACTCGTATCGACGACGCCGGCCCGGTTGTCCTGGTGACCGCGTCTGGTGGCCTCGAGCCGGGCCGCACCATCGAATATCTGCCGATGGTGGAGAAGGCTCTGCAGCTTTCCGCGACACCGGCGCACACCGTCATCGTGAAAAATCGTGAGCAGATTCCGGGTTCGGCGGCCGATTACAAGTCCAGTGGCGCAGCGTGGTTCGACTGGGACGAGCTGATCTCCGACACGACGCCGGCTGCTCCGGTCTCTGTCGCCGCTACCGATCCGCTCTACATCCTCTACACCTCGGGCACCACGGGTAAGCCCAAGGGCGTTGTGCGCGACAACGGCGGACACGCTGTTGCCTTGACCTGGACGATGAAGAATCTCTACAACATCTCCCCTGGCCAGGTGTGGTGGACCGCGTCCGACGTCGGCTGGGTGGTCGGCCACTCGTACATCGTCTACGGCCCGCTTCTCGCGGGAGCCACGACGGTCATGTACGAGGGCAAGCCCGTCGGAACGCCGGATGCCGGCGCGTTCTGGCGCATCATTTCCGAGTACAAGGTCTCGGCGCTGTTCACCGCGCCGACAGCAATCCGCGCTGTCCGCAAAGCCGATCCCGACGCGAAAGAGATTGCCAAGTACGACATCTCGTCGCTCGATACCCTGTTCGCCGCCGGTGAGCGCCTCGACCCCGACACGTACGAATGGGCGACCCGCGTTCTCGACCGTCCGGTCATCGATCACTGGTGGCAGACCGAAACCGGGTGGGCGATCTGCGCAAACCTTCGTGGCCTCGAACCCATGGCGATCAAGGCCGGTTCCCCCACCGTCGCGTGCCCCGGCTATCGCGTCGAAATCGTCGACGGCAAGGGCGAACTCGTCGAGGCGGGCACCGAGGGCAACATCGTGATCGGTCTCCCCCTGCCTCCCGGCACACTCGCCGGACTGTGGCGCGACGACGATCGCTACGTCAAGTCCTATCTCTCCACCTTCGACGGTTACTACCTCACCGGCGATTCCGGCTACATCGACGAGGACAACTACGTATTTGTCCTCGGCCGCAGTGACGACGTGATCAACGTTGCGGGCCATCGCCTCTCGACCGGCAGCATGGAAGCTGTTGTCGCAGGCCATCCCGCAGTCGCGGAATGCGCCGTCATCGGCAT
Source organism: Rhodococcus sp. IEGM 1366 (assembly GCF_033142425.1). NCBI lineage: Bacteria > Bacillati > Actinomycetota > Actinomycetes > Mycobacteriales > Nocardiaceae > Rhodococcus > Rhodococcus sp. IEGM 1366. The sequence continues at coordinate 141,574 of NZ_JAWLRZ010000006.1, read as the reverse complement.
CCACGACGAACTCAAGGGACAGCGTCCCAGCGGCTACGTCGTACTCAAGTCCGGCGTCGACATCGATCCAGAGACGCTGCGCAAAGAACTGGTCGCCCGGGTCCGCGATCAGATCGGTGCCGTCGCCACGTTCCGCGACGTAACGGTGGTGGGCGCCCTACCGAAGACTCGTTCCGGCAAGATTCTACGCAAGACCATGCGCCAGATCGCCGACAACGAGGAGTACACAGTGCCATCCACCATCGAGGACGCGACCGTCCTCGAAGATCTGACGAAACTCCTTCGCGGATAACAAATTTTCCGGTTCCCCTGCCCGGCACCGCCAGAACCCGCAAGATGAACATGTTCTAGGTTTCAGGTAGTCACACGGGCAGGGGAATCAACATGGGCACATTGGACGGACAGGTCGCATTCATCACCGGAGCGGCCCGCGGTCAGGGCCGCGCACACGCCGTGCGCCTCGCGTCCGAGGGCGCAGACATCATCGCGGTGGATCTGTGCTCACCGGTCGCGACAGCCGGATACGACATGGCTACCGAGGCGGACCTGGCTCAGACCGTCAAATTGGTAGAGGCGCAGGGCCGACGCATCTCCGCCTCCGTCGCCGATACCCGTGATCATGACGCGCTCAAAGCAGCGGTCGATGCCGGTGTCGAGAAGTTCGGCCGACTCGACATCGTCATCGCCAATGCCGGTATTGCCGCATCAGCGAAGTTGTCGTGGGATCTGAGCCCGGAAGAATTCCGTGAATTGATGGACATCAACGTCACCGGCGTCTGGTTGACCACAAAGGTCGCAATCCCCCACATCATGAGTGGCAACCGAGGCGGATCAATTGTGCTGATCAGTTCCATGGCGGGCCTGCGGGGCGTGCCGGGCATCGCCCACTACTCGGCGTCCAAACATGCCGTCCGCGGATTGGCGAAGTCATTGGCCAACGAGCTCGGCTGGGCCGACATCCGGGTCAATTCAGTGCATCCGGGCAACGTGCGCACCACGATGATCGACAACGAACCCATGGTTCGAGCATTCCGGCCGGATCTGGAAAACCCGGTTCTCGAGGACACCGCGCCCATCATGTCGAAGCTGAATCTCCTGCCGCATCCGTGGGTGGATCCCGAGGTGATCGCCGACGCGGTGTTCTATCTGGTGGGACCTGCCGGACGCGGAATCACCGGTATCGCGTTGCCCATCGACCTGGGCACGTCGGAAAAGTTCGCCGGCGGGTAGGCGGCTAGGCGGCTAGGCGGCTAGGCACACAAAATTGCCCCTGCCGGATGGGTCTCGAGCACCATCCGGCAGGGGCAATTCTCGGCTTGATCAAGCCTTCGTAGCAACAGAACAAGTAGTCGGCAACCTCATAGGCGCTCCTCGTCTGAAGTAGGAAACTCTTGTGTGGGATGCGCAACAAACCCAAGACCAGGATAGAAGCATTCTCGGAAAAGTGCGCGCCAATCGGCGGTATTTTTTCAGATTCGGACAAACGCGGCAAGCCTCTCACCACCTATTATCGAACCGGATCGGATCTTTTACCCATCCCGACCGTCCCATCCTTACAGCAGGTGGATCACCAACAAGATCACTGCGATAGCCGGGAACAGCATCTGAACGACCGCGGCGCGCGCTTTGTCCGGCGAAGACAGGATCAGGACAAGACCCGCCGCAACCATCGACCCGGTTCCCGCGAGAACAAGCGCGATTCCCACTGACGCCGAACCTGTTGCTGCGACGACGATGCCGATCACCGAGACGATCGCCAGGAAAAGGTTGTAGAAGCCCTGGTTGAACGCCAGCGGCTTTGTTGTCAGCGCTTCTTCCTCCGACTTCACACCGAATGTGGCGCGGGTCTTCGGCGCCGTCCAGAGGATCGATTCGAGGACAAAAATGTAGACGTGCACAACTGCGGCCAGTGCCGCGAAGATGTAGCCGGCGACGTTCATCGGTGGACTCCTGAGTTTCGGCGAATTCTGTATCGTTCGGTCCAATATATACTGGACCGAACGATACAGAAAGGGGTGGCTTTTGATGGCCCGGTCACAGGAGTTCAATTCCACCAGCGCGATTACCGCAGCGTTGGATGTGTTCTGGGCTCGCGGATACGAAGGAACGTCGCTCACCGACCTCGAAACGGCAACCGGCTTGAGTCGGTCGAGCCTCTACAACTCGTTCGGCAACAAGCGCGGCGTATTCGACGCGGCGGTGCAGATGTACCTCGAACACGTCATCCGCCCGCGCCTGCGCGGCCTGACCGACAATCCGACGCCCGACGCGGTTGAGCGCTACCTCACCTCCCTGCGCGGCGCCATCGCAACCATGACACCTGATTCACCCAGACGCGGGTGCCTGCTACTCAACGCAGCAGCGGGCATCGGCGCGCACGACGACGCCGTCGCGGCTGTGATTCGCAGCTACCGGCAAGAACTCTCCGACGCGATCGCCAGTGGGTTACAAGCCTCATTCCCGAGCGCTACGGCCGCCACGCTCGCGGATCGAACCCGAATTCTCCTCTCCTGCACCGTAAGCGCGCTCGTTTTGGCCCGGGTCGATACCGCACAGGCAAGCGCAACCCTGGAATCTGCACGCCGCTTGCTTGTCGAATGGAGTTAGCAGATTCTTCGAAGATCACTCAAACCAGCTCACTCCGTAGCGACCCGCACCTCGAGGGCAAGCGCCTGGTCTACCAATTCCGCGACTCGTTGCGGCGAGACCGGTTCAAGGTCGAACAGAATTCGGTAGATGATCGGCGCCACTACATGATCCACCACCGAATCACCATCCACTGCAACAGCTTCCGGCCAACGCGCGAGTATCACATCGATCTGCGTACGGCAGAAGAAGGCGCACTTGAATTTCTTGGTGCCATCTGGTGCGTGCGTTTGATCGTCGCTCATGAGCACATCTCGCAGCGACGCACGACCGACCGGCGCGGACATCTCCTCGAGGTACTCCTGCGCCCAGACTGTCAGATCTCCTCGGAGTGAACCCGTTTCACGCGGGTCGGCATCCGGGCGCAGTCTCTCGATCGAGACGTCCGCAAAGACTTCGTTGATGTCGCCCCACCGCCGATAGATGGTAGACGGGGTCACACCCGCGTCGGTCGCGATCATCGGGACCGTGATCTCTGCTCGATCGCGCTGTTCCAACAACTTGCGCGCCGACGCGTGCACAGCCTGTTGGATGCGCGCGCTGCGGCCACCGGGGCGCGGACCTGTGGACGGACTCATGAATCAATCCTAACGCAAAGATGTTGCATTAGGACATTGCCAGGCGTAGCGTCCCAAACGCAAAGTATTTGCGTTTGAGGTCTTCACCACCCGCACGGGAGCGCTATGACAACGACCGTTTCACCACCGACCGAGAGCACCGCACGCCCGCGCCTGGGTCGGGGAGCAGCTTTCACACTGATCGCCGTCATCATCGCCACGTTCCTGGGCGCGTCCGCGACCCCGACGCCGCTGTACGAGCACTACCAACAGATGTGGGGATTCTCCTCGCTCGCGTCGACGCTCGTCTTCGGCATCTACGCCCTCGCACTACTCGCCACACTCCTGACCGCCGGGTCCTTGTCGGATCACATCGGCCGACGTCCGGTCCTGCTCGGAGCGCTCGCTCTCGAGGCAGTCTCGCTCGTGTTGTTCGCCTCGGCCGACGGCTTGGCGATCCTGCTGATCGCCCGCGTCGTGCAGGGAGTCGCCACCGGCGCAGCAATCAGCGCTTTGGGTTCTGCGTTGATCGACCTCGAACGCACTCCCGGCCGCGGGTCCATCATCAACAGTGTCGCTCCGACAGTCGGCCTTGCCGTCGGCGCGGTGGGTTCGAGCCTCATCAGTGAGCACCTCCCCCGACCAACGAGCACTGTCTACCTGGTTCTCCTCGTACTGGTCGCTCTCGAAATCCTCGGGGTATGGGCCGCGCCGGAAACCTCGGGCGGACGGCCAGGAGCCTGGCAGTCGCTACGCCCCACCCTTGCCGTTCCCCGCCAAGCACGAACGATGATCGCGTTGACCGCACCGTGCCTGATCGCGGTTTGGGCGTTGGGCGGGTTCTACCTCTCACTCGGACCGGCGTTGGCGCGCAACGCACTCGAGGTTCACAGCTCTCTCATCGGAGCCGTCATGGTCGCAACGCTGACGGGATTCGGAGCGGCCGCAGTGCTCACCTTCCGCACACTCGGTGGCCGGACTGTGATGCTGATCGGAACCACAGCACTGGTGCTCGGGGTGGCCGTCACACTCGTCGGCGCTGAAACATCCTCTGCGGTACTGATTCTGGCCGGTACAGCCGTTGCGGGCATCGGGTTCGGAGCGGGGTTCCAGGGAACCATCCTCACTGTCATGCCGCTCGCCGAGAACCACGAACGCGCGGGTCTGTTGTCCACCGTGTACGTCATCGCATACCTGGCCAACAGCCTTCCGGCATTGCTGGCCGGCTATCTGGTCGGCAAGGTGGGCTTGGTGGATACGACGCGCGGTTATGGGGCACTTGTCATGGTTCTCGCGGCCGCCGCGCTGGTCGGACTGTTGATGACCGGAGAACGCAAAGTCTCGTAGCCATCCATTCGCGAGTAGATTTTCTCCCTGCTGATTCTTTCGGCAGCGATCGATCGACGGTTTCACTCCACCTTGATCTCGCCGTAACGCCGCAGGGCTTCTTCACGTTCGACCGCATGGTCGACAATCGGATCCGGATAGTCCGCCGGCCGCATGGCTTTCAACGAGTGAACTGCCTTGCCAGGCACATCCCGGAGTTCAGGCACCCACCGGCGGACATAGCTCCCGTCTGGGTCGAATTTCTCGCCCTGGGTAATCGGGTTGAATACCCGGAAGAACGGTGACGCGTCGGTTCCCGACCCCGCTGTCCATTGCCAGCCGTGCTGATTGGACGCCAGATCACCGTCGACGAGGTGTTGCATGAAGAACCGCGCACCGCGCCACCACGGAATGTGCAGGTCCTTCACCAGGAAGGACGCGACGATCATTCGCACCCGATTGTGCATCCAGTTCTCGGCCGCGAGTTGCCGCATGCCCGCATCGACGATCGGGAAACCTGTCTTGCCCTCACACCAGGCAGTGAAGACGGCGTCTGCGTCGGCTCCACCGTCGTGACGTAAGCGGTCGAACTTGTTGTCGTAGTTCTTCCGTGCACTGTCGGGGCGTTGAAACAGGATGTCTGCGTAGAAGTCTCGCCAGGCCAGCTGGCGACGATAAGCCTGAGCGCCGTCGCCGAGTCGCTTGGAAAGATCTGCCAACATGGTTCGCGGATGGATCGTGCCGTACTTGAGCGGAATCGACATCCGGCTGGTGGTGTCGAGATCGGGCCGATTGCGTTCGTCGTCGTACCGGTCAAGATCGTTCTCGCAGTATTCTTTCCACTGCTCGAGCGCACCGGCCTCACCGACGAAATCACTGACGGAGCCGGATGGCACGGGAATCTTCACCCGGCGCGGGCCACCGTCCTTGCCGCTCGGATCGAACCAACGAACGGTCTGCGTATCGGTCGACGCGGGGCCCCGCCAACCGTGTTCCATCCACTGACGGAAGTACGGCGTGAACACCTTGTACGGATCACCGTCGGCCTTGGTGACGCGTCCGGGCGCTACGGCGTACGGAGAACCGGTCGCGATCAACTCCACCTGCTCCGCCACTGCAGCGTCGCGCCGCCGGCCGTACGGTCCGTAGTCGGCACTGATGTGAACTTCTTCGGCGCCAACGGATTCCGCTACACGGGGCACCACGTCCGCCGGATCACCTCGAACAACCATCAATCGTCCGTCGAGTTGCTGATCGAGCGCCGTCAAGTTGGCGAACAGTTGATCCTGGCGGGGTGAGCCTGCCGGTCCGAGTAGTTTCTCGTCGAGAACGAACAGCCCCAACACCTCACCGCCGGCATCCGACGCCGCACTCAGGGTAGGAAGGTCACCTACCCGCAGATCGCGTCGAAACCAGACCACAGAGTTGCTCACCCCGTCGAGCCTACCGATCAGATCCCAGAACGCACCCCATCGCCCGAGCAGCAAGTTGCCCAGCTTTCTCGGGTGTCGGTTCGGAGGCGATCCCGAGCAATCGCCGACGGTGTTCCTCACCGAGCAGCAAGGTGTACAGCTGATCCGCGCACAGCGCAGCCTCCTCACCGTGCTGATCGAGCAATATCTTTTCCAGGAAGGCAATCGACTTGGCTGGGCCGGATTCGTAGAACGCTGCCGCCAGGTCAGGGAACTGCAATGCCTCACCGATCATCATGCGGTGCAGTGCAATCGAATTTTCGCTATGCAAGGCGACGACGATATCCACTGCTGCTGCGAGAAGGTCGGACTGGCCACTGCCTGCATTCTCGACGTACGAGTGCTGACGTGCGACGGCAGCTGCAAACACCGCAGACTTGTCGCCGAAGTAGCTGTACACGGTGCGCTTGGCGACGCCGGCCGCCGTGGCAATCGCATCGATGGTCGTTCGCGCAAAGCCGACTTCCCGAAACGAGTCGACCGCGACGTCGAGGATTTCGTTACGCCGGTCAGCGCGCTCGGCGTCACTGGTTCTCCCTCGTCGGCGAGGTTGCTCCATCAAGTCCCCCATTACGGTGCCACGCAATTAATGCTACGTTGACGTTTCATTAACTAGAACCTTACAGGAGCACCCCATGACCGGACAACGACTCGTCCACGTCGCAATCGCAGACGATTGGGAAGCGTGCAAGCGCTTCGGTGAATATGAGGTCTCCACTCGCGGAATCAGTTACGACGAGGCGGGATTCATCCGCGCAACCACCCCGGACGCACCCGCTTCGGTGCTCGATCTGGTGTTCGGCGACCTGACCCTGCCGCTGATCGTCGCCGTCATCGACGAGGACGCTCTGACCTCCGCGGGCATCGACGTCGAACGGGAGGCCGGAAAGCCTCGAATTCTCCGACCTCTACCGATGGACGAGGACACCGTGGTCGCCGAACTCGCCGTGGAACGCGTTGACGGGGCCTGGCCGATTCCCGACCTGACCCCGTACGCAACCCACGCCCGCTAGACCAGCACAGCCTCTGGTTCGGCTACCGGCATCGACGACTTCTTCCGGCCGGCGGCAACGCACAGCGCAATCCCCGCAGCAATCCAGCACAACAGCACCAGTAGTGGTGTGCCTGCTCCATTGCCGTCGAAGAAGGCCATCGAGCGGACTGATGCCCCTGCGGCGCCCGGCGGGAGCAGTTGCCCCAACGCACCCCAACCCGCAGGCAACCACGCCGCCGTTGTCGCCATCCCCGAGAGCGGATTGCCGACGAACATCATCGTGACGGCGCCTAACGCGAACCCCTTCATCCCGAGCAGCGATTCGAGCCCCAGAATGGGGAGCGAAATAGCCGAAATACCCACGGTGAGCGTTAGGGCGGTGAGCAGGTAGTTTCCGTCAAGGCTATTGGTGCCGAACTGCAGAATGGCAGTCAGTGCAAAACCAGCGACAACCGCGACGCCGACGGCGCCCAGCACTCGCTTGACGATACTGCGCGGAAACAGTTGCACGAGAACAACAGCAGGCATGATTCCTCCGAACACCAGCGGCAGGGCCAATGCCGTGAGCCCAGCACCAGTCGGATCGTCCGCCGTCAGCGGCACAACGTCTTCGACGGGCACTTGTGCCCCCGAAGCCTCCGAGAGGCCGTTGGCCACCCCGGTCAGGGTTTGAGCGATCGGCGTACCGCCGGCGGTCGCGATCAGCACGTGAGGGCCGGTCGCGTCGACGGCGATTCCGCCGACCACGTCTCGATTGCGAATCGCGTCGCGAAGGGAGTCGACATCGGCGAAGTTCTGGGTGTCGAAGGCACCCGGCTTGGTCGCCTCGAGCGAGGCGCTGATCTGCGTGGTTGCCTGGACTGGACCGGTGATGCCCAACTTCAGTTCGTGCGGGCCACTGTTTACCGAGGGCAGCACGAAAGCGAGCAGCATCAGCCCGATCACGGCGGACAAGCCCAACACCACGGCCACCAGCTTCTTGCGATCCCGTGCTTCAGCTTCGACGTTCATGATCACCTTCCCTAAGTGGAAGTTTTTCCTCCACTATTTGTGGAAGATATTCCTCCGGTTATGATGAACTGTCAATACCGGAGGTGAATGTGCGAGCCGATGCACGCGAACGCAGGAACGCAATAGTCGACGCCGCACGAGCGGTGTTCACCGAGCGTGGGCACGACGCCCCCCTCGACGCGGTCGCAGAACTAGCGAAAGTGGGGATAGCCACGCTCTATCGCAATTTTCCGACGCGCGAGGACCTGGTGACCGCGGTCGCCGTCGCGACGCTGACCGACGTCCGAGAGGCTGCGGACATCGCCCTCACAGCGATGCCAACCGATCCGACAAACGCGTGGCACACGTTGGTGGATCGGCTCGTGGAACTGCGCCTGGGTGCGCTCATTCCTGCCCTGGTGGAACATAGTTTCACCGAGTTGGCCCCCGAAGTTCTGGCAGTGCGCGAGGTGACGAAAGCGAAGATGACCGCGACAATCGGCGCCGCTCAGAGCGCCGGACTGGTCCGCGCCGATCTTCAACCCCTCGAATTTGTCATGGCCCTGGCCAAACTGACCCGCCCACAAATCGAACTGTCCGACGAGGCCATGCCGAACCTGGTCCCGAGGTTGGTCGCGGTGTTCATGGCCGGTCTACGACCGGACGGCACCGATTTACCGGTCTGATCCCCAAATCTGACAATCCCGCGGGCACAATAGGGCGGTGACCGACACTCCGCTCATCCTCGTGGTCGACGACGACGCCGACGTCCGCTCTTCCCTCGAACGCGGATTGAGGCTTACGGGATTCACCGTCCTGACGGCGGTCGACGGCGCCGACGCCCTCCGTGTGATCGCGAACAAGCATCCTGACGCGGTGGTTCTCGACATCAACATGCCGGTACTCGACGGCACCGGAGTCGTCACCGCGCTACGCGCTGCAGGCAACGAAATCCCCATCTGTGTGCTGAGTGCCCGAAATTCTGTCGACGACAGGATTGCCGGACTCGAATCCGGAGCCGACGACTACATGGTCAAACCCTTTGTCCTCGCCGAACTGATCGCTCGGATCCGGGCAATGCTGAGGCGGAGCAATGCCCCGGCCAGTGACCGCGGCGAAGGCGCCAACACCTTGCGCGTCGGCAATCTCGACATCGACCTGTCCGGACGACGCGTTCGCGTCGACGGCAGTGAGGTCCCGTTGACCAAACGCGAATTCGAGTTGCTCGAAGTGCTCGCACACAATTCCGGCATCGTTCTCACCCGCGAACGCCTCCTCGAACTTGTGTGGGGGTACGACTTCGTCGCGGACACCAACGTCGTTGACGTGTTCATCGGATATCTTCGCCGCAAGTTCGAGTCGGGCGGCTCGCCGCGACTGCTGCACACCGTGCGCGGTGTCGGTTTTGTCCTGCGGGAAAATCCGTGAAGCCTCGGCAATACTCACTCCGAATCCGAGTAGCTGCCGCTGCCGCGTTGGGGGCCACGTTCATCGTCCTCGCACTCGGGGCTGTCGTGGCGTTGGCCATCGCACGAAACAACCTGGCACAGTTGGACCGTCGCCTCGAAACCGCGTCGACGGTACTCGTGGCCAACGCTGCGACGGCCGGCCCGTTCCTCGGAGCGTTCGGGGACGCCGGCGCGTTCTCGGTGACGATCCGCACCGCCACCGACGGAACGGTCATGTCGAGCACACCCACCCGGTTGCCGGAACTGCCGCCGGGTTCGGAAACCGTCGAAGTCGACGGAACCAAGTACCGCGCATACACCTCGAAAGCCGAAGGCATCAACGCTCTTGTCTCACTGGCAGTTCCGTATGCAGAAGCTCGCGACATCACGGTCGAACAGCAACGTCAGGTTGCCTTCTTCGGACTGGGCGCCGTGGCCGCTGCCGCCGCCCTTGGGTGGTTGTTCGGCGGCCCCGCTGTGCGTCCGCTGGTGGAATTGACCCGCCGGATCGCCCGACGCGACCCGGACCTCGCGACGCAGGTTTCCGGCATCCGAGAGGCGGACGAGCTTGCGGCAGCAGCAGAGTCGATGCTCAAGGACGTCGCCAGCGCACAAGCTGGCACGACGTCGGCATTGGCAACTGCCCGCGACTTTGCGTCCGCTGCCGCACACGAGCTACGCACTCCACTGACAGCGATGCGCACAGATATCGAAGTGCTGTCCACCCTTGATCTGAACCAGTCTCAGAGACAAGAGATTCTGGTTGACCTCGCCCGCGCTCAAGGACGGGTGGAATCGACCCTGCGAGACCTCGAGCGACTCGCGAAGGGCGAACTGTCCACGTCCGAGGACTTCAAGGACACCGATCTGATCGAAGTGTGCGATATCGCCGCCGAGGAGGCGATGCGCCTGTATCCGGATCTGCGCGTGAGCGTCGACGCCGCCGATTCGCCTGTGCCGTATCGCATTCACGCACTCCCAGGTGGAATTCGTCTGATTCTCGACAATGCCATCACCAATGCCGTGCGGCACGGCCGTGCCACCGAAGTGCGTATCACGCTGAGTTATCGGGCCGCCGCACCCGCCGAGTTCACCATCACCGTCGACGACAACGGGGCAGGTATCCCGGTAGACGAGCGAGAGGCAGTGTTCGGGCGATTCACCCGCGGGTCCACTGCGAGTCAGACCGGTTCCGGGTTGGGGCTTGCACTGGTAGCGCAGCAAGCCTCCATACACGGCGGCAGCACATCGTTCCACGACAGCCCGTTGGGCGGTGCACGACTGCTGATCGAACTCAAGGATCTGTCAACGCACCACTGAATCGAAGGCAGGAACAATGTCCGAACCGTATGTCGCGCAGCCCGATCGCTACAACACCATGCCCTACCGTCGTACCGGCAAGAGCGGGTTGAAGCTTCCCGCCATTTCACTGGGCCTGTGGCACAACTTCGGCGACGACGTCCCCATCGACCGCCAACGGGCCGTGCTACGACGCGCATTCGACCTCGGCATCACCCACTTCGATCTGGCCAACAACTACGGCCCGCCGTACGGCAGTGCCGAAACCAATTTCGGACGGATCTTGCGGGAGGACTTTGCATCCCATCGCGACGAGTTGATTATCTCGTCGAAAGCCGGGTGGGACATGTGGCCGGGCCCTTACGGTTTCGGCGGTTCACGCAAGTACCTGCTGGCTTCACTCGACCAGTCGCTGAGCCGCCTCGGTGTCGACTACGTCGACATCTTCTACAGTCACCGCCCCGACGCGGAGACCCCGATCGAGGAGACTGCCGGAGCTCTCGTCAGCGCCGTCCAGCAGGGCAAGGCGTTGTATGCGGGGATCAGTTCGTACTCCCCCGAGCGCACCGGCGTGATCGCCGCACTACTCGAAGCAGCCGGTGTTCCGCTGTTGATCCACCAGCCGAGTTACTCGATGCTGAACCGCTGGATCGAACAGGATCTACTCGCCACTGTCGACGAACTCGGCGTCGGCGTGATTGCGTTCTCCCCCTTGGCCCAGGGAATGCTCACCGACCGCTACCTCGACGGCGTCCCCGAGAATTCACGTGCGGCACAAGGCAAATCACTCGACCCGTCGTGGCTCACCGACGATGCTCTGACCCACATCCGGGCCCTCGACGCCATCGCCCGTGGTCGTGGCCAGTCATTGGCGCAACTCGCGCTCAGCTGGGCGCTCCGCGATTCGCGCGTCACCTCGGTGCTGATCGGAGCATCCAGTGTGCCGCAGCTCGAAGCCAACGTCGGAGCACTCGACAATCTCGAGTTCAGCGCCGACGAACTCGCCTCCATCGATCGACACGCGCGTGAGAGCGGCATCAATCTGTGGGCGGAGGCCAGTTCGATCTGAACAGGCGGACCTAGGCCAGGGTCGGCAACTCGACGTTGACGTGCTCGCCCTCTTCGAAGACGGCTGACGCCGGTCCGACGATCAGGGGATCCGGGATTCCCACAACCCGGTGATCCTTGTTGGGGTATTCGAAGGAGGCGAGCACGTGACGCATCGCCTCGAGCCGAGCGCGTTTCTTGTCGTTGCTCTTGATCACCGTCCACGGAGCGTCGCCGGTGTCCGTGTAGAAGAACATCGCCTCCTTGGCCTGGGTGTAGTCGTCCCACTTGTCCAGGGAGGCAAGGTCAGTGGGTGAAAGCTTCCACTGACGCACCGGGTCGGTTCGACGGGCGGCGAACCGCGCCAACTGCTCCTCACGGCTCACCGAGAACCACAGCTTGTGCAGGTGAATCCCGGAGTTGACGAGCATCCGCTCGAAGTCCGGTGCTTCCCGCATGAATTCGAGATACTGCGTCGGCGTGCAGTACCCCATCACACGTTCGACGCCGGCGCGGTTGTACCACGACCTGTCCATCATCACGATTTCGCCGCCACTCGGAAGATGCGCGACGTACCGCTGGAAATACCACTGTGTGCGCTCGATATCGGTCGGCTTCTCCAGCGCAACGACGCGCGCGCCACGCGGATTGAGATGTTCGGTGAACCGTTTGATGGAACCACCCTTGCCCGCCGCGTCTCGCCCTTCGAAGATGATCAGAATCTTCTGACCGGTCTCCTTGGCCCACAGCTGCAACTTGAGCAATTCGATCTGGAGGCGGCGCTTCTTACGCTCGTACTCCCGCCGCGACATCTTCTTCTCGTACGGGTACCCCTGTTTCCAGGCATCCGCGTATTCGGCAGGCTCCAGCCCCCCGAGTTTGTCCGTCAGGTTCGCAATCTCGTCGATCTCGTGCGCGTAGTCCTCGGTCACGGAGATTCTGGCGCCTTTGACGGACAAGTCTGGAACCCGACCGTCGACACCGTTCGACTCAGGACTCATAAGTGGTGCGCTCCTTACCGTCGAGCATCCGGAATGTGAATTTTACGCTCTGATGTCCGGCCACGTACGATCTCTGCTGCATTTACCGCGAACGCGCGGCAACACGTGCTTGCTCGCGGATGGACAACACGTCGCTGCCTTGCGGCGCACTGACGCCGGCACGGTACTTTGAGTCGAGGTAACCACAACGGCTGCCGATACCTGCATGAGAAGAGTTCTGAGGATATGCGTGTTGACGGACGGGACATCCCGGTAACGGGAAGTCTGCTGCCGCCGCTGCAACGCAGAACCAGCGACATCATGCGCGTCGTATTTGCTGCGGTAGTCCTTGGCGGTGTGATCGCCGGTTCGCTGATCACCCGTAGTCAGTGGGACGCCCTCGAGACCTCCGTGTCCAACATCGTCGGTGTTCTCTCGCCCAGCCTGTCCGACACGGTGTACCTGCTGTACGGCCTCTCTATCCTGGCTCTGCCGTTCGCGATTCTCATCGAACTGATCGTCGGCAGACGCTGGAAACTGTTTGCCGGGTATGCCGCGGCGGCGATGTGTGCGCTGGTGGCGCTGTCATTCACCGGAACCGGCCTCTCCGCCCCGAAATGGCACCTCGACGTGCCCGACCGCCTCGACGCCACCTTCCTGTCCCAGTTCCTCGACGATCCCCGCTGGATCGCGATGCTGGCCGCCGTTCTGACCGTGTCCGGACCGTGGCTGGCAAAGAAGTGGCGACGAGTCTGGTGGACCTTGCTTCTGCTGTTCGCGCCGATCCACCTCGTCGTCAGTGCGATCGTGCCCGCCCGGTCGATGCTCGGATTGGCCGTCGGTTATCTCATCGGTGCCGTCATCGTCCTGCTGGTCGGCACACCCGCTCTCGAAGTTCCGCTCGATTCCGCAGTGCGTGTGCTGTCGAAACGCGGCTACCGGGTCACGGCGTTCCGAGTGGTCAGCCCGTCAGGTCTCGGCCCACTTGTCCTGTCCGCAGCCGTCGACGAAGTCCCCGATGACGAACTCTGCAAGGATCTGACCGTCGAACTGTACGGACAGAATCAGCGCAGCAGCGGCGTGATCCGGCAGACTTTCCGCTGGATTTCCCTGCGCAATCGCGAGACTCCGCCGCGTCATGCGTCGCTCCGCCGAGCCGTCGAACATCGTGCGTTGATGGGAATCGCGTTTGCCGACATCGGACTCGCAAGTTCCAAGGCGGTGGCAACCGCACCACTCGATCGTGGCTGGGAGATGTACGCTCGCCCCACTCCCCGTGGGATCCCACTCACCGTCGCTGCCCGCGATCAGAAAATCGAGGATCTCGACGCGGACGGTCCGTCCACCAAGCTTGTCGACACACTGTGGCAGACACTGCACACGACGCACGTCCACCAGATGGCACACGGCGACCTCCGTGCATCCGAGATCCACATCGACGGCGGCGGAGTCCTGTTCGGCGGTTACGCCTACTCCGAATTCGGCGCTACCGACGTGCAGATGCAATCGGACAACGCACAGCTGCTCCTCACCACGGCAGCACTGTTCGGCGTCGAGTCGGCTGTGGACGCGGCTATCCGCACCCAGGGCGCGGAAACAATTCTTGCCGCTTCCGGACGATTGACCGCCTCAGCTATGCCGAACCGAATCCGCAAGGGAATCCCCGATTCCACCCCGCTGATGACCGAGATCCGCGACGAAGTCGGCGCCAAGAACGGCATCGAGAAAGTCGCCCCGGCACAGGTCACACGATTCAGTCGCAATCAGATCATCCAGCTGGTGCTCCTCATCGGCTTGGTCTACGTCGCTTACCCGTTCGTGGTTCAGGTGCCGACATTCCTGTCCGAACTCGAGACCGCCAACTGGTGGTGGGCACTGCTGGGACTCGGAGTCTCAGCACTGACGTATGTCGGTGCCGCCGCAGCGCTGTGGGCCTGCGCGTCGTCGATGGTCAGCTATCGACATCTGCTGATCATGCAGGTGGCCAACACGTTTGCGGCCACCACCACGCCGGCCGGTGTCGGCGGTCTGGCACTGAGTGTGCGCTTCCTCCAGAAGGGTGGACTCGGAACCGTCCGAGCCACAGCTGCAGTGGCGTTGCAACAGACGGTTCAAGTAGTGACCCACGTGGGTCTGCTGATCTTCTTCTCCGTCGTGGCCGGCCGAGATGCCAACCTGTCGCACTTCATCCCCGGAACGACAGTGCTGTCCCTCATCGGCGGCATCGCCCTGGGAATTCTGGGCGCATTCATGTTCATCCCCAAACTGCGGCGCTGGCTCAACGAGGATCTCAAGCCACAGATCACCGAGGTTCTCGGCGAACTGAGTCAGCTGGCACGTAACCCCACACGCTTCCTCATCATCGTCGGCGGAAGTGCGGCAACAACTCTCGGCGCAGCATTGGCACTGTGGGCCAGCGTCGAAGCGTTCGGCGGCGGAACAACGTTCATCACCGTCACGATCGTGACCATGATCGGCGGAACGCTTGCATCTGCCGCCCCGACACCCGGCGGCGTCGGCGCCGTCGAGGCCGCCCTCATCGGCGGCCTGACGGCATTCGGACTCCCCGCGAGCATTGCGGTCCCGTCGGTCCTCCTCTACCGCGTGCTGACCTGCTGGCTGCCCGTCTTCTGCGGTTGGCCCATCTTGCGATGGCTACAGAAGAAAGACATGGTCTGAAAGAAGCCGCTACGTGCGAACAACGTGGGCTTGCAAGGCTTTTCCGTCCTCGTCTATCCAGCCCTTACGCTTGGCGTAGTCGATCATCTCCGCTACGCCTGCCGCAGCGTTCTCGATTCGCTTCGTGAGAATGAAAGCGCTTGCACCGCGCGCATAACCGAAATCCCGGGCGCGCAGCACCTCGTCGAGTTCACGCTCGGTCATGTCCGACGGCACCTCGACATGGAAGTCCCGTAGGTTCCCGGCATCCTCGACGCTGACCCGGCCTTCCTCGACCCTGATGTACACGTCAGGCCTTGTCTGCGACCTCTTGGGCGTACTTCTTCGTCATGTGATCCACCGCGTCGAGTTGTGCCTTGGCATGTCCCTCCCGGACGGCCCGTGCATGCTGCGCTGCATCCAACGTAGCCTGCGCCTGCCCCTGGAAATGGGGAAAGACCTCCTGCGCGAACAACTCTGCCGAACGACGCGTGTCCTGCGGATTCGCCCAGTCATGTCCCATCTGCAGCATGCATCCGAATCCACCGGACTGATCCCACAGTCGTTGCACTTGACGCCGAGCCTGCTCCGGCGTGCCGATAACGCCGATTCCCGCCTCGTTGACGAAGTCGATCATCTCGTTCAAACGAGACCCCGAGACCGCCATCTGAGGGAAGGCCGCGACGTGCTGGAAGTAGTCGAACCACTCCTCGATTCCGTACTCCACCTGCTTGCGCGCTTCCGCCTCGGTTTCCGCGATGTGGAACGGCCCCGCCAGAGACCACCTGCGACGGTCCACCGTGGTGCCGTTGGCTTCTGCGCGCTCCTCCATCACGTTCCAATGATGTGCCAGCGCATCGAAACCGTCGGCGGACAGGGTCGCACCGATGGACAGCAAACCCAGACCATGTGTGCCGGCCAGGCGTGGCCCGGTCGGGGAAGCGACTGCGGCAACGGTTATTTCGATACCGTTCTCCGAATACGGGGCGAGTTGCAGCTTCGCGTCGAACAACTCGTGAGTGCGGGTCTTTGCCGATACCGTCTCGCCGCGGAGCAGCCGAACGACGATGTCGAGATTCTCCTGCAACAACTCTCGCGTGTCTGTCGGATTGAGTCCGATCATCGCCGAGTCGGTGGGCAACGATCCGGGCCCGACGCCGAAGATCGTGCGACCGTGAGTCAGATGGTCCAACTGCATGATTCGATCAGCTGCCCACAGGGGATTGTGATACGACAGCGACGTCACGCCGGTTCCGAACCGGATTCGCGGTGCCCGCTGCGATGCCGCGGCAATCATAATTTCCGGTGATGCAATGATTTCGCTTCCGGCGGAGTGATGTTCACCGAACCACGCCTCGTCGTAGCCCAACCGGTCGAGATGTTCGACCAGTTCGAGATCGCGCTGCAACGCTGCCGTCGGATTACGTCCGGGGACGTGGAACGGTGCCATGAAATACCCGAAGCGAAGCCTGCTCATGAGTTTCTCCTTGTGCCGTGGTCCAATTCTTGGCCGTGCACACAAAGGCTATCCATCAAGTGACGCCAGTCACAGTGCACGAAAGTGGATAATTTCAGGCCTGCTGGTCGGCCAATTTGTGCTGGTAGACCAACTTCACGAACTCCGCCCGATTGCGCACGTGCAGCACAGCGAGGATCCGGCTGACGTATTTCTTCACCGTGTCGGGACTCAACGACAAGATCACCGCGATCTCGTCGTTGGTATGGCCGTCGGCCAACAGTTCGGCAAGATCACGCTGCCGCCGCGTCAACTTTTCCTGCCAACTCGGACTCGACTGACCGGGCAAGGTCTGACACAACAGTGATAGTTGCCGACCCACTATCCCCAAACCCGCCACGTCGGTCGCGGACAGATCCTTGCCCTCCGAATCGAAAATCCCGACCAATCCGTGAACGCCATGAGCCAGTTGGAGGTGCATGACCGCTGCGCTGTGCAAACGCTTGCGATAAAGAAAATCGCTGAGGTACGTCGCCGATTCCGATGGCACATCGAATAATTGAGTGTGGGTGATGGCCGGGGACGACATCAATGTCGCCCGAGATTGCGCTGTCGCGAACACGTCATCGGGATACCACCGCGCTTGATACTCGTCGAGAATCGGAGTAATCCGACCCGTGGTCACCGGATTCGGGTCAGCGAATGCCGACGTGAATGTGGGACCGACGAGGAAGGTGGTGTTGGGGCAGCGGTAGTGATCGTGCAACGCGACCATGAGGAGGTTCTTGAGCTGATCGAGCGTTCTCGCGGCCGAACAGTAGTCGAGGATCGCAAAGACACGGTCGTAGTCCGCAGCGGACAGCGCGAGGTTACCGCTACCGTGCACGTCGACCACCTCACCCGAACTATGATCCAGATCACTCAACGGACAGCATAAGCACAACTTCGAAAAAACGGACAACTTCGTCGCCTACCAGCACTGTTGATGCCGATAACCGATACTGAGCTTTATGTCGGAACTCGGAAATGAACCGGACTCGAAGCAGAAGGCAGTGCTCGAGAGACACGCGTCATGGATCGAATTGTTCTTCGACCTGGTCGTGGTTGCCGGCATCGGTCAGCTGGCTCACCTGCTCCACGGTTCGCCGTCGTGGTCTGATATCGCTCTGTACGCACTGCTCTATCTCGCGTTCTGGACCGCGTGGGCGACGTTCACGATGTACGGCAACGTTGCCGGCGACCGCGTCCGAATCCCGAGCATGCTGATCGCCATGTTCGGACTGGCCGTCATGATGGCGGCCGTGGCCGGCATCCACGACAACCATGCGCTGGCCTTCGCTGTCGCCTACGTGGCCGTACGCCTGCTCGCGAGTCGGGTGTGGCACAACGGCCAGATAGTCGTGGACTGGCCGATCGCCCAGATGTCTCTCGGTGTGATCCCGTGGATCGTCTCGTTCTGGTTCGAGGGCGAAACTCGGTTCTGGCTCTGGACCGCCGGCGTGACCATCGATCTGCTGATCATGTTCGTCGTCTCCGGCAGCGCGATCATGGAAGACGCGCAGGAAAAGCTCGACCGCATCATCAAGGTTCGCGGGTTCAAGGACGACCGGTTGCCCGAACTCGAAGCCCTGCACTCCGATCGGGCTCATCTTGCCGAGCGGCTGGGCCTGTACGTCATCATCGTATTAGGCGAGGGTGTGATCCTCGTGATCTCCGCGGCCTCGAAGCTCACCTGGGACTCGACGGTAGTCAGCCTCGCAGTCGGATCGTTTGTGCTGCTCTCGGGCATGTGGGCACTCTCGCTTCTCTACGGCCACGCCGGTGTTCCGCACCTGCAGCCCGAGAAGTTTCCCGCTCGCATCGACATGGCTCTGCACTGTTTCACCACCGGCGCTATCGCGGTTCTGGTCGCGGGCCTCGGAGCTGCCACCGAACACGGCGCGGAACACACCCCCGCGAACCTGCGGTGGTTGTTGTGCGGAAGCATCGCAGTCTATTTCGGAATCAGCACCGTGGCGGGGCTGTTTGCGCGATCGGACCGACGGTGGCTGCTCGGCTGGGCGCTCCCCTGCACCGCCATCCCCATCGTCATGGGCATCGTCGGCACACATATGAGCGCAACGTGGATCATCTGGGTGCTGGTGGCCACCGTCGCCTGGCAGAATGGCTACGAGTACGCGCAGGTACGGCGTTCGCGCCGCTCTGCTGTGCGCCTTTCTTAACCCCCGCGGTTAATAAAGGCGCACAGCGGAAGTCACCCTACGGTGACGCCCGTGCGAACGTCCGGTGCACCAAGGCGCGCCGCATCAGCGGTCAGGTCATCGGGCTGCTCCTGCGATTCCCGCTCGGCTGCAACACGCAACCGGTAGTGTTCGATCTCCTCGGCAATGTGCTCGGGAGTCCAACCCAGCACCGGCGCAACCAGTTCGGCTACTTCCGCGGCTGCCGCGTCGCCGCGGTCGGTCACCTCGATGGAGATGCGGGTACGACGGGTGAGGATGTCGTCGAGATGCTGCGCACCCTCGTGACTCGCGGCGTAGTGTATCTCCGCCTTGAGGTACTCAGGGGCGGAGTCCAACGGCTGCCCCAGTTCAGGCCTCGCCTCGATGAGTTCGAACAACTCGTCAGCCAAAGTGCCGTACCGCCCGAGTAGGTGCTCGATGGTCGAAACGTGGAGCCCGGTGCGCTCAGCGGTGAGATGCCGATTGTTGTGTGCGGCAAAATAACCGTCGGCACCCACCAGCTGGATACGCTCGGTGCAGGATTTCGGCACCTTCTGTTCGAGTCCGTGTACCGCGGAATCGACTGCGTCCTTGGCCATCACGCGATAGGTGGTGTACTTGCCACCGGCCACCACCGTCAAACCCCGAACCGGACTCGACACCGCGTGCTCACGGGAGAGAGTGCTGGTCGAATCCGATTCGCCGAACAGCAACGGACGCAGTCCCGCGTACACACCGACGACATCCTCGTGCGTCAGCTCGTCCTGGAGGAGCTTGTTGACATGACCGAGGATGTAGTCGATGTCGCTTCGGCTCGCTGCCGGATGCGCGAGGTCGAGGTTCCAGTCCGTGTCCGTCGTACCGATGATCCAGTGGCTTCCCCACGGGATCACGAACAGCAGGCTCTTCTCGGTCCGCGTAATGATTCCGGTTGACGAGTTGATGCGGTTGCGCGGGACGACCAGGTGCACGCCCTTGGACGCGCGGACCTGGAATTGTCCTCGCCCACCGACCATTTCCTGAATCTCGTCAGTCCACACGCCTGCTGCGTTGATGACCTGGCGAGCCCGGATCTCGAACGCGCGACCGGTTTCCAGGTCCACTGCCTTCACACCGACAACCCGGTCCTCCTCGCGGAGGAAACCGACGACGCGCGTGCTGTTGACGCACAGCGCGCCGTACTCGGCTGCCGTGCGCGCCAGCATCATCGTGTGCCGGGCATCATCTACCTGTCCCTCGTAGAACTTGACCGAACCGCGGATGGCAGAACGCTTTCCGGAAGGGAACGATTCGAGGGTCTTCTTCTTTCCCACATGCTTGTGGTGTGAGGGAACCCCACGGCCTGCGCCCATCACGTCGTAAACGCCGATGCCCAGACCGACGTACGGCCGGTCGATCAGCTTCTCGAGCGGGTAGATGAACGGCACCGGCTTCGCAAGGTGCGGACACAGCGAGTTCAGTACCAGGGACCGCTCACGCAGTGCCTCGAACACGAGCGCAAAATTGAACTGCTCGAGGTAGCGCAGTCCGCCGTGGAACAACTTACTGGACCGGCTCGAGGTTCCGGACGCGAAGTCACGTGCCTCCACCAAGCCCACCTTCAGACCTCGAGTTGCGGCGTCGAGTGCGCTGCCCGCGCCGACCACGCCACCGCCGATGACCAGGACATCGAGTTCGGTTTCTTCCAACTTCTTCAGCGACTCCGCCCGCGAGGACGGACTCAATGCTTGTGCTGTGCTCATGAAAAGGGTTCCTTCACTTGAAAATAGGTAGAAATTGGGGACGCAGGATCAGTCCGCGTCGACCCAGTCCAGGGTCCGTGTGACGGCCTTCTGCCAACCTGCGTACAACCGGTCACGCTCGGCCGAATCCATCGAAGGCGTCCAACTCTTGTCCTTCGCCCAGTTGCTGCGGATATCGTCCTCGCTGTCCCAGTACCCGACTGCGAGACCGGCTGCATACGCCGCGCCCAATGCCGTGGTCTCTGCAACCACCGGACGGATCACCTCGACATCGAGCAGATCGGCCTGGAACTGCATGAGCAGTTCGTTCGCGACCATTCCGCCGTCTACCTTGAGAACCTTCAGATCGACGCCCGAGTCGAGGTTCATCGCATCGATGACCTCACGGCTCTGATACGCGGTCGCTTCGAGCACCGCACGGGCAAGGTGACCCTTGTTCACGAACCGAGTCAGGCCGACGATGGCGCCGCGGGCATCCGCACGCCAGTGGGGAGCAAAAAGACCCGAGAACGCGGGCACGAAGTACGCTCCGCCGTTGTCGTCCACCGAACGCGCATCCACCTCGATATCTGCTGCACTGCTGATCATTCCGAGGTTGTCCCGCAACCACTGAACCAGCGAACCGGTCACGGCGATCGATCCTTCCAACGCGTAGATCGTCGGTTGATCACCGATCTTGTAGCAGACCGTCGTCAGCAATCCGTTCTTGCTCATCACCTTTTCGGTGCCGGTGTTGAGGAGCACGAAGTTGCCGGTTCCGTAAGTGTTCTTCGCTTCGCCCGGTGAGAGGCAGGCCTGACCGAAGGTCGCTGCTTGCTGATCGCCGAGGATTCCTGCAATCGGCACTCCGGACAGCGTGCCACGCTCACGAACGAATCCGAAGATCTCGGACGAGCTACGGATCTCGGGAAGCATGGATTCGGGAATACCCATGTCGGCGCAGATCGCCGAATCCCATGCGAGAGTGTCGAGATCCATCAACAGAGTGCGCGACGCGTTGGTGGGGTCGGTGGCGTGCACTCCGCCTTCGACACCACCGGTCATGTTCCACAGCACCCAGGTGTCCATCGTGCCGAAGCACAACTCGCCTGCTTCGGCCTTCTCGCGAGCACCCTCGACATTGTCGAGTATCCACTTGACCTTCGGACCCGAGAAGTACGTGGCCAACGGCAGTCCGGTGACTTCGGTGTACTTCTTCGGTCCGTCCTCGCCGGCGAGTGCAGTACAGATTCGATCGGTGCGTGTGTCCTGCCAGACGATTGCGTTGTAGACGGGTTTTCCGGTCGCGCGTTCCCACACCACCGCCGTCTCTCGCTGATTGGTGATTCCGACGGATGCGATATCGGCCGCGGTCAGGTCCGCATTGGCCAACGCGCCCGCGGTGACGTTGCGGACGTTGTCCCAGATCTCGATCGGATCGTGCTCGACCCACCCTGCCTGCGGAAAGATCTGTGTGTGCTCGTGCTGTTCGACGGCAACCACATGCCCACTGTGATCGAAGATCATGCAACGTGTGGAGGTGGTCCCCTGGTCTATCGCGGCTACGAACTGCGCCATCGTGCTACCCCTTTGCTATCGAGAAAAGTGCGAGAGATTTACTGTCAGAGATGTTGATTCGCGATCACGCCGGTATCGTCGCCGGCTCTTCGATCGCCTTCTCTGCCGACTCGTCGTCAGGCAGGAATCGTCCAACCAGCTTGTCGTAGAGGAACACTCCGATCGGAGCACCGATCAGGGGACCCAGAATGGGCACCCAGAAATACAGGCTCCCGTACTGATCTCGCCACGCACTGCCGTAGCCGGTGAGATACGACGCCAAGCGTGGTCCGAAGTCGCGCGCCGGGTTGATGGCGTAGCCCGCGTTGGTCGCCCAGGCGAATCCGATTCCCACCACGATCAAGCCGACGACGAACGGCGCGAGATTCGCGAGTGGCGGAGTTCCCCGAGAATCGGTGACTGCAACAATGAGGAACAACAGGATAGCCGTGCCGATGATCTGATCGATCAGCGCCGAGCCGAGACTGACCGGGAGCGTTCCGTTTCCGGGCATGGTCGAGAAGATCGTCTGAGTGGCGGTCGTGTGTCCGGGATCGATTGCATTGAGCATGTCGTTGTAATTCCAGCGGACGATCAACGCGGCGACGAAGGCTCCAGCGGTCTGCGCCAGGGTGTACGGCAGCACCTTGCGCCAGGAGAATCCCCGGAAGATCGCGAAGGCGAACGTCACGGCAGGGTTCAGATGAGCACCCGTCACCCGGCCGGCGACATAGATTCCGAACATGACACCCAGGCCCCAGGCCCACGCGATGCTGTCATGCCCACCGAGCCCTCCGCCGCTCCCGCCGGACACCACCTGCGCCACAACTCCGACGCCGAACAAGATCAAGATCATCGTTCCTGCGAACTCGGCTGCCAACTCGCCGGGGAGCCCTAATCGCTTGGCTTTCTCCATCCCACCCTCACTCCATTGTGATGCATGTCATAGTTTGGATTGCTGCATCCGTAGCGTAAGGCCAGTTGCACATTCATGCATAGCCAGTGCACATACGTGCAAACCGGGCATTTCCGCACCGTAACGCGGGTAACAGATACGTTTCAGGGAATTGTCGCGTTGGAGTGTGGCGGCCAGGTGCTACTCCGATAAGATTCGGTTCAGCGCTCGTGCACGAACGTGCAGACAGGACAATGCCATGGAATCCCCGCCCTCCGACCTCCCGACCTCCGACCCCGCGGACCCTCGCATCTCCGACGCCGTCCAGGCCGCGCGCCTCTACTACTTCCAAGATCAGACGATGGCCGCCATCGGCCGCGACATGGGTGTATCCAGATCCACAGTCTCGCGACTGATCACCTATGCGCGCACGTCCGGACTCGTCGAGATCAAGATCAGCACCCCACACGGCCAAGCACCGCGCATCGAGCGCGAGTTCTCGGAGCGATACGGGGTGCGTGCACACGTGGTGACGGTTCCGGAACTCGTGGGAGATCTCGAACGCCTCGAAAAGGTCGCGACTTTTGCCGGCAGGCTACTGGCGTCGTTCTTCGACAGCGACATGGTGATGGGGATCGCCTGGGGAACCACACTCAGCGAGGTCAGCAAGCACCTCGCCCCCAAACGCACCTACAACTCTTACGTAGTGCAACTCAACGGCGCTGCAAACACTCGCACCACGGGAATCTCGTACGCCAGTGACATCATCAGAACTATCGCCGACGCCTATGGCGCTCTCCCCCAAGGATTTCCGGTCCCCGCATTTTTCGACTACCCGGAGACCCGGGAGCAGTTGTGGCGCGAACGAAGTATCAAACGCGTACTGGACATGCAAAAGCGAATGGACCTGGCAGTCTTCAGCATCGGCGTGCCGGGTGGCAACGTACCGAGTCACGTCTACACCGCCGGATACCTCGAACCCGATGAAGCAGAAGCGCTTCGACGCGACGGCGTGGTCGGCGACATCGCAACCGTCTTCTTCCGGTCCGACGGGAGCTACCGCGGAATCGAACTCAACGAGCGCGCGAGTGGTCCGCGTCTCGACCTTTTCGAGAAAGTCGCCAGACGCGTGTGCATTGTCGCCGGAACGGCAAAGTTGCCCGCGCTGGAAGGCGCACTACGAGGTGGGCTGATCACCGACCTGATCATCGACGACGTCAGTGCCACCGCGCTGGTGTCCTGACCGCTGCACCAGCTTCTCGATTCCGTCGAGAAGTAGGCCAAGCGAGAAACCGAAATCGAAAGCGTCATCGCCGGCTGCTTCACCCTCCGGGCTGCCGTCCTCGAAGCCACCCTCCTCGATTGCGGCACTGAGGTAGGGAAAGTCCTCGCGATTGATGACACGAGCAATGAGAGCACCGTATGCGACGTCGTCGTCTGCCGATTGCGCCGACCGCGAGGCCAGGTCGGCCGAGAAGCGGGCGCGGCCGATGACGAACAACGACACGTTGGTCACCACCTGGAACTTCGACGCAGCACTCAGAGCGACCCCGTCGAGGGCGCTCAGGCCCGCGTCGAGCCACGCCATGTTGTTGGGCCCGGTCGGTGGAGCCGTGATGGGTAGCTTGAGCCACCACGGTCGACTCAGCATCGTGGCGTACTCCTGATTCGCCCACGCCTCGAGCTTGACGCGCCAGGTCACACTGTCGGGAATCACCGGCGGTGGGCCGATCACTCGATCCGAAATCAGTTCGATCAGTTCGTCTTTGCTCGCCACGTAGCGATAGAGCGACATGGTCGTGAATCCGAGGGATTTGGCCACCCGGCCCATCGACAGCGCGGTGACACCTTCAGCGTCGGCAAGCTCTATCGCGGTGTCGAGAATCTGGTCGAGACTGAGCCCTTTCTTGGGACCCCGCGTTCCAGGCTGATCCAGTCCCCAGGCCAGTTCGACCGCCCTCGGTAGCGCGCCGCCATCCATACAGCTCCCACTCTTTGCTCTTGCCCTCATCCTAGAACTGTGTACGCTATAAACGCGAGTTTATGCCATACACAGTTCTCACTTGGAGGTCTCGATGTCAGGAACGATCCCCACAATCTCGGTCCGCGGACTTCGCAAGCGCTACGGCGATCAACAGGTTCTGGGCGGACTCGACCTGTCGGTCCCGGCCGGATCGGTGTACGCGCTCCTCGGCGCGAACGGCGCCGGAAAGACAACGGCCGTAAGAATTCTCACCACCCTCATTCCATTCGACGCCGGCGAGGTCACTGTGGCCGGTCATTCGCTTCCCGGCGATCCACGGAACGTTCGCCGACGCATCAGCGTCACCGGGCAGTACGCGGCCGTCGACACACTGTTGACCGGATCCGAGAACCTGACCCTCCTGGGCGAGCTGAATCACCTGGGCCGGAAGAACTCTCGAAGACGTGCCGACGAACTGCTCCACCAGTTCAACCTGACGGACTTCGGTGACAAGCGAGCGGGCGACTACTCGGGCGGCATGCTCAGACGACTCGACATCGCGATGAGCCTCGTTGCACGACCGGACGTCGTCTTTCTCGACGAACCCACCACCGGCCTGGACCCGCGAAGCCGCCACGAAATGTGGTCGATAGTTCGTGGTCTCACGGCTTCAGGTGTCACGATCTTCCTCACCACCCAATACCTCGACGAGGCAGACGAATTGGCCGACACCGTCGGTGTGCTCAGTGGTGGTCGTCTGGTCGCCGAGGGAACACCGGACGAACTCAAACGTCTGGTTCCGGGCGGCCATGTCGCGCTGCAATTCGAGAACCTCGCTCAACTCGATCTCGCCGCGGCGTCACTTCCGCAAGCACATTCGAATGCCGAGATTCTGACCCTGCACATCCCTTCCGACGGGACGGTGCCGTCGATCAAAGCCATCCTCGACTCGATTGACGACCCGTCGATCACCGTCGAGAAGTTCTCCGTTCACACTCCGGATCTGGACGACGTGTTCTTCGCACTCACCGGATCGGGCCAACCCGAGATTGCGAACGTTCGATGACCTCCACCATGACAATCGACTCCTCGGTGATGCTTCGCCGAAATCTCAAACACGTTCTCCGCAGCCCTGATTCGATGATCACCGCGATAGCCCTGCCGGTCATGCTCATGCTGCTGTTCGTCTACGTCTTCGGCGGCGCTATCAATACCGGCACCGAGTACATCGACTATGTCGTGCCAGGCATCATTCTGCTGTGTGCCGGTTTCGGTGCCTCCACCACCGCCGTCAGCGTCTCGAGCGACATGAAGGACGGGATCATCGACCGTTTCCGAACGCTCGCGATCTCACCATCGTCCGTCTTGACCGGGCATGTACTGGCCAGCGTCGTCCGCAACGTGCTGACTACGGCGATCGTGATCGTCGTCGCTCTGATCATGGGATTTCGGCCCACCGGCGATCCGTTGCGCTGGCTCGGCGTCGCCGCCGTGATCGTCGCCTTCGTCTTTGCCATGTCGTACCTCTCGACAGCCTTGGGACTCTTGGCTCAGAACCCGGAGGCTGCAAGCGGATTCACCTTCGCGATCATGTTCCTGCCCTACGTCAGCACTGCCTTCGTACCGGCCGAGACCATGCCGTCCTGGCTGCAGGGGTTTGCCCGTCACCAGCCGGTGACCCCGATCATCGAGACGGTGCGCGGACTCTTGATGGGCACGCCGATCGGGAACAGTGCCGTGATCGCGCTCGCGTGGTGCGTGGGCATCGCCGCCGTGGGATTTGTGTGGTCGAACTGGCTTTACCGACGAAAGACGGCGCACTGACCACACAAGAAAGCCCCACACCTGACGGTGCGGGGCTCTTGTGCTGTGCGCCTTTATTAACCGCGGGGGGTTAATAAAGGCGCACAGTAATTACTTGGCGTCCAGCAGATCGATCACGAAGACCAGGGTCTTGCCGGAAAGCTGGTGTCCTGCACCGGCCGGGCCGTATGCCAGCTCCGGCGGAATGGTGAGCTGGCGACGTCCGCCGACCTTCATGCCCGGGATGCCGTCCTGCCAACCCTTGATCAGGCCACGAAGCGGGAACTGAATGGACTCACCACGGCTCCAGGAAGAGTCGAACTCTTCACCGGACTCGAACTCGACACCGACGTAGTGAACGTCGACGGTGCCACCGGGAACGGCTTCGGCGCCTTCTCCGACAACCAGGTCCTTGATGACCAGATCGGTCGGCGCGGGGCCTTCCTGGAACTCGATTACGGGCTTGCTACTCATGGGTCCTCCTCGTTGAGGCGAAATAATGTGTACAGAAGACTAGCGGGTGGTGATGTCGCTAGGTCACGCGTCAGCGGGACGTGATGTCGCTAGGTCACGCGTCAGCGGGACGTGATGTCGCTAGGTCACGCGTCAGCGGGACGTGATGTCTCTGTAGTCACGCTCGGTGTAGCCGGTGTAGATCTGGCGCGGGCGGCCGATCTTCGTAGCCGGATCCTCGTGCATTTCACGCCAGTGTGCAATCCATCCGGGCAGACGGCCCATGGCGAAGAGCACGGTGAACATGCGGGGCGGGAAGCCCATCGCGCGGTAGATCAGACCCGTGTAGAAGTCGACGTTCGGGTACAGCTTGCGCTCGATGAAGTAGTCGTCCGTGAGGGCGGCCTCTTCGAGCTGCATGGCGATATTGAGCAGTTCGTCGTCGCCGCCGAGCTTGCCGAGGATGTTGTGCGCGGTCTCGCGGACCAGCGCGGCGCGCGGGTCGTAGTTGCGGTAGACGCGGTGCCCGAAGCCCATGAGCTTCACGCCGTCTTCCTTGTTCTTGACCTTGCGGACGAACTCGGCTGCGGTGCTGCCGTTTGCCTTGATGTCGTCGAGCATCTCGAGCACGGCCTGGTTGGCGCCGCCGTGCAGCGGGCCCCACAGTGCGTTGATGCCGGCGGACACCGAGGTGAAGAGGTTCGCGTCGGAAGAGCCGACCATGCGCACGGTGGACGTGGAGCAGTTCTGCTCGTGGTCTGCGTGCAGGATGAGCAGCATGTCGAGTGCCTTGGCGATCTCGGGATCACCCTGGTACGGCTCGGCCGGGAAACCGAACGTCATGCGCATGAAGTTCTCGACCAGGTTCAGCGAGTTGTCCGGGTACAGGAACGGCTGTCCGACGGACTTCTTGTACGCGTAGGCCGCGATGGTCGGCAGCTTCGCGAGAAGGCGAATGGTGGAGAGTTCCACCTGTTCCGGATCCTCGGGATCCAGGGAATCCTGGTAGTACGCAGAGAGCGCGTTGACTGCGGAGGAAAGAACCGGCATCGGGTGTGCGTTGCGCGGGAATCCGTCGAAGAACCGCTTGAGGTCTTCGTGCAGAAGAGTGTGGCGACGGATGCGGTCCGTGAAGGACTCGAGCTGTGCGTCGGTCGGGAGCTCACCGTAGATCAGCAGGTAGCTGACTTCGATGAAGGTGGACTTACCTGCCAACTGCTCGATGGGGTATCCGCGGTAGCGCAGGATTCCCTTCTCGCCGTCGATGTAGGTAATTGCGGAACTGGTGGATGCGGTGTTCACAAAGCCGGGGTCGAGGGTGGTGTACCCCGTATCGGCCAGCAGCTTTCCCAGTTCGATGCCGTCATTGCCCTCGGTTGCCCTGGCAATGGACATCGTGTGCTCACCACCGGGGTAAGTAAGCGTGGGCTTTGTGTCATTGTCAGCGGGCACGAAGGATCCCTCTCAAGCTCAAACCAACGAGTAACTACATACGATCAACTAGAAACTAGTCGCACCGAACACAACGCGCCCAGGGAGGGTCGCTCCACGGGGGTTTTGCACGTCGATCAGCGTCGGACATATACCCCGAAACTGCAACAGGTTTCAGAGCGCCGAAGTACTGTGCTCCAGCTCGCATTTCAGGATTCGCACATGGCCTTGATCTGGACTTTCCTTCTCGCGCAACGCCTCACAGATCCAGCCCCACCGCGCAAAATGTGCCGCCGAATCGAACGGTGTTCGGCAAATCCCGACTATCGAGACTTCGCAGCCGTTTGTTACAGCCTCCCACTATCTGGGATGCGGATCACAGTGCCCAGCGCTCGATCCCAAGATCACAGAGCACGATCCTCCGGATCGAATTGCACGATCCTCCGGATCAAATTGCGCGATCCACTGGATTAAATTGCACGGATCCCCCATACGCCGGACCACGTTTCGCCCGGGCCGAGAATCAACATGTCGATTCCCGAGTTGAAGGCGTCCGGTGGGCATGTCATCGGTTCGAGCGCCAAGGCCCGACCACGGTCGGGATAGCCCTTACCGTTTGCGGGATCAGCGATGAAGGCCTGAATCCACGGAAACTCGCGCGTCGTCCACAGTGCGGTCCCGGTCCCGTCCGGCGCAAGCAATTCGTGCTGTGTGCGGCCACTACCGTCGACCACGTCCAATGCACTGAACGGCGTGTCCAGCTGCACACCTTCGAGTGGGCGCGGGGTCCGGAAATCGAAATCCGTGCCCTCGACGGCCTGCGAATACGCATTAGGCAGCATCCGCTCCGGATCGATCGGCAATCGTGTTCCCGCTGCCAGGTGCAGTGAGCACTCGTCGAGTGGGACATCACCGACGCGGATGAACGGGTGCGTGCCAAGTCCGAAGGGCGACGGAGTGGCGCCCTTGTTGGTCGCGGTGTGGGTGACCGTCAATCCTGTTTCGTCCACTGCGTAGACGATCGACAGCGCAAGCGGATACGGCCAGCCCTTGTGCAGGCCGACGTCCACCGACAGTTCGACGCGATCGAAGGTGTGATCGACGAGGTTCCAATTGCGACGACGCACAAACCCGTGGCTGGCGTTGTTCAGGACCGGTTCGGTGATCTCGAGTTGATGCTCGATACCGTCGAACATGAAGTGCCCGTCCCGAATCCGATTGGGCCATGGTGCCAGGACCAAACCGGCCGACAGCGGCGGCTTCGATCCGAGTTCCCAGGTTTCGGTGAGCGCACGTTTGCCGGACGGCCCCTCGTGATCAAGCAATCGCAAACCTGCTCCGGCTGCCGCGATTTCGGCACGATAACCCCCACCACGGATCTCGAAGCCGCCCTTGCCCGTGCTGTGCGGTTGCGTCATGGAATCAGTTTCCCCCACAAACCGCCCACATACTAGGACGTCAGACGGCGCGTCCCACCCGGTAAGCGACGAATGTCGGGAACATGATCGCCGACACGACAACGCCGATTACCACCAAAACGCCGCCGCCGGCCGCCGCCACCCCCGTTCCGAACAGGAAGGCAGCAGCGCCGTGCACCACGTCGCCGATACGCGGACCGCCCGCGACAACCACGATGAAGACGCCTTGGAGTCGACCACGCATGTCGTCCGTCGCGACCTGCTGGAGCATCGTGCTGCGGAACGCCGCTGAAATCATGTCGACGGCGCCACCGACCGCGAGGAACGCGACCGCCACCCAGAGCAGAAGCACGCTGGATCCGGGACTGGCGTAGTACACGGCCACACCGAAACCGACCATCGACAGTCCCCACAACGCGATGCAGATCAAGACAGCACGCCCCTGGTACTCCACCCGCGGTAGCCAGCCCGAGAACACGCCGCCCAGAACGGCTCCCGCCGACATCGCGGCGAACAACAGTCCGAGGGCAAAGCCGCCGGTGACGGGATCACCGAACGATTCGTGCGCGATTTCCGGGAACAGTGCCCGCGACATCCCGAACACCATCGCGATGATGTCGACGACAAACGACGCGAGCAGCACCTTCTGCGTGGCCAGATAGGCAAAGCCGCCAAGGACCTCGCTCAGACCGGCCCGTCGCGACGTGCCTGTCGGCGGAATCGCCGGCAACTTCCACACCGCCCACAGTGTGGCGAGCAGGAAGATCGAGTCGAGCAGGTACAGCAATTGCAACCCAGCAGTCGGAATGAGCACTCCGGCAAGCATCGGACCAGCGATCGCGCCGAACTGCACAACCGTCATGTTCAGTGAGTTCGCAGCAGGCAGCTGCCTACCCGGTATCAACCTCGGAATGATTGCCGCCCGTGTCGGCTGATTGACCGCAAAAAACGCTTGCTGCACGGAGAACAGCACGAGCACGAGCCACACGTTGTTCACACCGAGCGCCGCCTGTATCCACAGCAGCACCGACGTGACGCCGAGTCCGATCGACGTGATCATCAGGAGCCGTCGCCGATCCATCACGTCGGCGAGGGCACCGCCCCACAACCCGAAAACGATCAACGGGACGAGACCGAAGATTCCGGTCAGACCGACATAGGCCGAACTGCGCGTGATCTCGTACACCTGTTGCGGAACAGCCACAACACTGAGCTGGGCGCCGATAACGGTGACGATGCCGGCGGTCCACAGGCGGCGGTAGTCGAGATTTTCGAGCGGAGTCGTGTCCGCGAGAACCCGCCTCACGGTTGGAGACGAACTGCGGACCACTGACCGTCGACGACGGTGGTGCGGACCCGGTTGTGCATACGGTTGGCGCGGCCCTGCCAGAACTCGACGGACTCCGGCCGGATCAGAATCCCGCCCCAGTGCGGCGGCACGGGAATCTCTCCGTCGATGCCGAAGCGTGCGGCCACCTCACGGAGTTGTTCGTCCAAGACGGCGCGTGATTCGACGGGCTGCGACTGATGGGACGCCCACGCTCCGAGCTGCGATCCTCGCGGACGGGTTCGCCAATACTCCTGTGTCACTTGCGGACTCACATGCTCGACTGCACCTCGAACAGTGACCTGGCGGGCCAGGGTCAGCCAGGTGAAATTGGCCGACGCATACGGATGGGCGTCGAGTTGCCTGGCCTTGTCCGAACCGTAATTGGTGAAGAAGAGGACCCCATCATCGGAGAGCCCCTTGCACAACACGGTCCGCGACGCGGGGTGACCGTCCTCGCCGAGAGTCGAGAGCGTCATCGCATTCGGTTCCGGCGCATCCGCCTCGACGGCGTCCAACAGCCACTGACGCATCAGTGGCAACCAACCGTCGGCAACCTGACTTACGTCCAACTCGACGCGCATCCGATCGTGCACGGCCTCCGATTCACTGCCTGGTTGCGGGTACCCCACACGCATCGCAGCGAGTTCACTGTTCACCACCACCGGGTCCTGACGTTCCTTCGACACAGCCCAGAACGCTACTCCCGGGTACCAACCGGCCACCGACTACTCGGGACGCGCTAAAGTTTGCCGTGGCTAGACCCGATCCGAACCGCGAGCCGCACCAGCGACAGCAGCCGAATCGGGACCAGACGATTGCGCAGTACGAAACACGGTGCGTGCTCATCCCTGCGAGCACCGAGGCGCAGTCACGGAAGCTGAGGCAGTGCGACTGAAGACCTGGCGCACTCGAACGAGGAGAGTCCACGAGAATGGCAGCGAGCGCAGCAATACCGGACGATTTTGTGAGCGGACTCGAAGGCGTCGTAGCCTTCACCAGCGATATCGCCGAACCTGACAAGGACGGCGGCGCACTGCGTTACCGCGGCGTCGACATCGAAGACCTGGTCGGCCAGAAGGTGACCTTCGGCAACGTCTGGGCACTGCTCGTCGACGGCCGTTTCGGCCCCGGCCTGCCGCCGGCCGAGCCGTTCCCCCTCCCCATCCACACCGGCGACGTCCGTGTCGATGTCCAGGCCGGACTTGCGATGCTGGCCCCCATCTGGGGATACGAGCCGCTCCTCGACATCGACGACGACACCGCTCGCGATCAGCTCGCCCGCGCGTCCGTCATGGCCCTGTCGTACGTCGCACAGTCCGCTCGCGGCATCTACCAGCCGGCAGTTCCGCAGAAACGCATCGACGAGGCCAAGACCGTCACCGAACGCTTCATGGTCCGCTGGAAGGGTGAGCCCGATCCCGCGCACGTCGAGGCAATCGACGCGTACTGGGTTTCGGCAGCCGAGCACGGCATGAACGCCTCCACCTTCACGGCCCGCGTCATCGCCTCCACCGGCGCCGACGTCGCGGCTTCGCTCTCCGGCGCCATCGGCGCGATGTCCGGCCCGCTGCACGGCGGCGCACCGGCCCGCGTTCTCCCGATGATTGAAGAGACCGAGAAGACCGGCGACGCCCGCGCACTGGTCAAGGGAATCCTCGACCGCAAGGAAAAGCTGATGGGCTTCGGGCACCGCGTCTACCGCGCCGAAGATCCCCGCGCCCGCGTGCTCCGTGCAACCGCGAAGCGCCTCAACGCTCCCCGCTACGAAGCTGCCGCAGCTCTCGAGCAGGCAGCGCTGGCAGAACTGCGTGAGCGTCGTCCCGATCGCGCGATCGAGACCAACGTCGAGTTCTGGGCTGCCGTCATCCTGGACTTCGCCGAGGTTCCCGCGCACATGATGCCTGCCATGTTCACGTGTGGTCGCACCGCTGGTTGGTGTGCACACATCCTCGAGCAGAAGCGCCTCGGCAAACTGGTTCGCCCGGCAGCCATCTACACCGGCCCGGCACCGCGTACTCCCGAGTCCGTCGAGGGCTGGGATCAGATCAGCCACTCGTAAGTTTCTCCGCAGCACAATCAACCGGCCGGGTACCTCGCACGAGGTACCCGGCCGGTTGATTCATGTCGGAACGACGTCAGGAAACACGTTCGGCGATAAGTGGAACCAACTGCTCGAGCGCAAACGGTATGGACAGCACCGAATTCGTCGAAAATGCATCGGAGATATCCGAGTCACTGTCCAGGACTATGAAACGTCCGTCCTTCACGGCCGGAATCTGCTGGAACAGTGCGTTGTTCGTCACGTCCGTGGTCGGCATGTAGATCGGCAACGCAACAACGAAGTCGGCGTCGAGCATGTCCAAGTTCTCCTCCGACACCGGGATGAAGAAGTTCTCGGTTGGCACGGCTTGAACTCGAGGATTGTTCACGAACCCGAGCTCGGTCATGAAATCGACTCGCGAGTCGCCGGTCACGTAGGCGCCCCAGCCTTCGGATGTGTAGGCGATGACCGTGACTGTCTTTCCTGCGAACTCCGGATGTGCCGCCTTCGCTTCTGCGTATTGCGCGTCGATCTGTGCGAGCAGATCTTCACCTTTCTCGGGCACACCGAGCGCGGTCGCGACCGATGTGACCTGGTCGTCGAGTGATGTGAGGTAGGCGTCACTTCCCACGGGCATACCGACTGTCGGCGCGATCTTCGCCAGTGGGTCGTTCCGGCTCTTGTCCCCGGAGCTCTTCGTGTCGAGGATCAGGTCAGGAGCCAGAGCCGCGAGCGCCTCGAAAGACGGTTCCATGGTTCCGATCAGCTCTGGTGAGTCCTTGTACAGCCCCTGTGCCCAGGGGCCGACGCCGTCGCCGCCGAATGCGAGCCAGTCGCTGGCACCCACTGGCTGAGCGCCGAGCGCTAGTGCCGTCTCGGCGTCGCCCCAACCGAGCGCCACCACGCGTTCAGGCTGGGATTCGATGGTTACCGCACCAAATTCGGTGTCGATCGTCACCGGGAACGCACCGCCGTCTGCGCCGGATTCGTCCGTGGAATCGGTCGTGTTCGAGGCACACGAAGTCAGAACAATCGCCGTGACGAACAGCAGGGCTATGGAGCGAACTTTCATGAGTGTCCTCGCGTTGCCGAATCGACTGTGGTGGCGATAGTAACCGAGCCGCAACACTGGTGGTGGGGTCTCATTTTGCGGACCCACGAAGCGTTTCGACACTCGTCGCAGCACCTCGACCGTCCACTACGACACCGCAGCCGTCTAAACTAACCCGGCAAAGGTTCCTCGACGTTTAGGACGCACTGACCAATGGCTGACGCTACCGCCCCGATCATCCCCGCCGATCTCAAGCCCGCTGACGGACGCTTCGGCTGCGGTCCTTCCAAGGTTCGCCCCGAGCAGCTGCAGTCCCTGGTCGACGTGGGCGCTTCGGTGTTCGGCACCAGCCACCGCCAGAAGCCGGTCAAGAACGTTGTCGCCAGCGTTCGTTCGGGTCTCGCCGACCTGTTCTCCCTCCCCGAGGGATACGAGGTTGTCCTCGGCAACGGCGGAACCACCGCATTCTGGGATGCCGCTGCATTCGGCCTGATCCGCGAGAAGTCGCTGCACCTGACCAACGGCGAGTTCAGCTCCAAGTTCGCTTCGGTCGCCAAGGCCAACCCGTTCATCGGTGACCCGATCGTCGTCTCCGCTGATCCGGGCAGCGCACCGGCGCCGGTCTCCGACCCGTCTGTCGACCTCATCGGCTGGGCACACAACGAGACCTCGACCGGTGTTGCTATCCCCGTCTCGCGCCCCGCCGGTTCGGAGAACGCCCTGATCGCCATCGACGCCACCTCGGGCGCCGGCGGACTGCCCGTCAACGTCGCCGATTCGGACATCTACTACTTCGCTCCGCAGAAGTGCTTTGCTTCGGACGGTGGACTGTGGATCGCACTGATGAGCCCGGCCGCCCTCGAGCGTGTCGCAGAGATCAAGGATTCGGGACGCTGGACCCCCGACTTCCTGTCCTTGCCCATCGCCGTGGACAACAGCTCCAAGGATCAGACGTACAACACTCCGGCACTGGCAACCCTGTTGCTCTTCGCCAACCAGATCGAGTGGATGAACAGCAACGGAGGCCTCGACTGGGCCACCGCACGCACCGCCGACTCGTCCTCACGCCTGTACAACTGGGCCGAGGCCAGCGAGTTCGCAACGCCGTTCGTCGCTGATCCGGCACACCGCTCGCAGGTTGTCGGCACCATCGACTTCAACGACGACGTCGACGCAGCCGAGGTTGCAAAGATCCTGCGCGCCAACGGAATTGTCGACACCGAGCCGTACCGCAAGCTCGGCCGCAACCAGTTGCGCGTCGGCATGTTCCCGGCCATCGACCCCGAAGATGTCACCGCTCTCACCAAGAGCATCGACTGGGTCGTCTCGCAGCTCGGCTGAGCCACGCCTGTAGTTCTCGTATCACGCCGCCGGCCCAGACTCCATCCGCGAGTCGAGGCCGGCGGCGTGATTGCGTTGATATCCGTACGCGACCGGTCTGCCGGGAGTGTCCTGCCGGGCTGGTCATCACAAATGAATTACAGTTGACTGCGGCGCAAAGTCGCGAGCCGGCGCGATAAGGGAGGTCAATGTGCGAGAGCTTCGAGTGATCGGACTTGAACCCGATGGATCGCATGTGGTGTGCGCCGACGCCGAAACCGGCCAAAAATTTCGACTCCCTGCCGACGACAAACTGCGCGCAGCGTGCCGGGGTGATGTAGCTCGACTCGGCCAGATCGAGATCGAAAACGAAAGCCAGCTCCGCCCCCGCGAAATCCAGGCCCGCATCCGATCCGGCGCTTCCGTCCAGCAGGTCGCCAAGGAAGCCGGCATCCCGGTCAGCAAGGTCGAGCGCTACGCATACCCCGTCCTTCTCGAACGCTCCCGAGCAGCAGAAATGGCGCAGGGTGGGCACCCGATCCGTGACAACGGACCCACCGTGCCGACGCTCGCGGAAATCGTGACTCACGCATTTCGTGCCCGCGGCCACACCATCGACGACGCCACGTGGGATGCCTGGCGCGACGAGGACAATCACTGGGTGGCTCAGCTGCAATGGCAGGCCGGGCGCAGCACCAACGCCGCACATTGGCGCTATCAGCCGGACGCTCACGGTGGAACCATCGTCGCGCTCGACGACACTGCATTCGACTTGATCGATCCGGATTTCGGCCGCCCATTGCGCGGTCTGGCACCGGTGGTCTACGAGCGACCCGAACTGTCACGGATCGATAACAACTTCGAACCGGACGAAGAAGTCAACCCTGAAGCCGATACTCACGACGCTGTCACGGTTGTCACCGAAATACCCCCAGTCGCGGAAATCCCGGCTCGGGTAGACACTCCGGTTCGCGTGGAGACTCCGGCTCGCGTGGAGGCTCCGACGGTCGAGGCAGAGGTCGAAGCCGAGCCCGAGCCGCAGATGGACGTAGAAACCCCGGAACCTGCCGAAGACGTCACGCCCAAGGCAGCGCCGCAACAATCGTCGACCAAGGACAAGCGCGGAAAGCCCGCGCTTCCTTCATGGGACGACGTTCTCCTCGGTGTGCGTAGCAGCGGCCGCTGACGCTCCCTCCCGGAGCGGACCGGCGGCAAGATCACCGGCCGATTCGTCGTATTCTTCTAAGCAGCGAGGGTTCAGGAGAGAGGGCGATCGGTGGCTGCACGTGTATCAACAATTTGGTTTGTCGACAACAATGACGTTCGCGCTGAACTGAGTTTGTACCCGCAGCCCGACCAGGCCGCGGCACTCGCGATCGCGCAGCGACTACACCCCGGCAAAGAGTTCGAGTCTCTCGGCCCACACCCGCTGTCGATCGCTGCGACCGTACAACCCGGCTATCTCTTCATCGGCACCTACGAGAACATCAGCGTCGTCGCCAGCGCAGAGTTGAGCGCCTGCCTTCCGTCGGAACTTCCTGAGTCCTGGCTACTTTCGCCGCACGCGCCGCTCACCTTCCTGGTCAGCTCGTCACCCGACCGCGCGCAAGGGTCCTTTGCCATCTGGGAAAACGGCCAGCTGCGACGCTCGTTCAGCGCACTCCCGATCGACATCGTCGAGAACATCGGCATCCCACAGACTTGGGAGTTGCCCTACTGGTCGGGCAAGCACCCCTTGCGTTACCCCCCAGGCATTTTGCCCGATCCGCAAGCACTGCCGTTCCACCCCCAGCAGTTCGCCGAGGCCGCCAACGCGGAATGGCTGGGATTCCGATACACGGGTGCGCCGCACGAGGGCGATCTCGACAAGACTCAAATCCTGTTGTGGGGATTCAAGATTCACCAGAAGTCGGAAGCCCCGAAGGCGACGGTGCCGACAACCGAGCAGCCTGAGCAGGCGCAGCAGGCGCAGCAGGCAAAGCCCAAGCCTCCAGCACCAGAACCAGTTGAGATCCCACTATCAGCTCCGACACCCGTTCCGCCGGCAAAACCGGTTGCTGTTGCGCCCGAACCAGATCCACCGATAACAGAACCGAAGGCAAGGGAACCGAAGCCCCCGACACCCGTCGCACCTGAGCCCCCTCGACCTGATTTCACCGACGCGCCAGAAGTCCCCCGGGCTCCAATTCCTGAGGCTCCAATTCCTGAGGCTCCAACTCCCGAGCCGAAGAAGCGAAGCCGCCTGGCCCGATACTTCGGCTTCCACTGAGTACTCAGGCGATCGCGGCTATCCACCCCAACGGAATGCCTACTACCGCACCGTAAACCACCCATCGCCAGATGGGGACGGCCCGCCACCGCCACACGGTGGGAGCCAAGCCGGCCACCGCGATGACGTTGACCGCAACGGCAAGAAACACGTTGACGTGTGCCAGGCCCTGGCTGAACGCGCCTACCGCGGCAGTGGACAGCATTGCGGCAAAAATCGATACCACAACACCGGTGAACCAGGGAGTTCCGGTCGGCATTACTGCCGGGTCCTGACTCGTTCATAGAAGGCCATTGCGGCGGCGGTGGCGACGTTGAGTGAATCCGTACCCGGCGCCATAGGGATTTTTGCGCGAATATCCGTCGCACGCATGGCATGTTCGGTCAGGCCAGGACCTTCGGCGCCGAGCAACAGGGCTACCTTGTCTCCGGTCATCGCTTCGGCCAGCGTCACGGCCTCCGGATTGGGCGTGAGCGAGATGAGCTGAAAACCGTTGCTGCGCAGCTCTTCCAGGTCGTACGGCCACTTCTCGACATGGGCAAACGGAACTCGCAGTACGTGCCCCATGGACACGCGGACCGAACGGCGGTACAGCGGATCGGCACAGCCCTTTCCAAAAAGTACGGCGTCGACTCCGAGCCCCGCGGCGTTGCGAAACATCGAGCCGAGGTTTTCGTGATCGTTGACGCCTTCGAGAATGGCAATTGTTCGGGCGTCCTGCAGGATGTCCGAGACAGCAAGCGGCGTCGGCCTGGCAGCTGCGGCAAGCACTCCACGGTTGAGATGGAATCCGACCACTTCTGCCATCACCTCCGCACTGGTTCGATAGAAGGGAACATCAACACCGTCGAGGTCCTCGGCAAGTTCCTGCAGTCGGCGATCGACCCCGAGGAGACTGATCGGCTCGAAACGCGAGGTCAGCAGTCGCTGGGTGACAAATACCCCCTCCGCGATGACCAAACCCTTTCCTTCGGGGAGGTCGGGTCGGCGATCGGAGGAGTTGAGATCGCGAAAGTCATCCAACCGGGAATCGGCTGGATCTGAGATATCGATGACGTGAACCACGGCTTCTATGGTGCCGTATCGGACGACGTCGTCAGTCACTGCTCCCGGCTGCGGTGATCAGTGAATCGAAATGGGCGTCGAGCACTTCGGTGATCGCGGCCGGGTTCACCCGGTCAGGATTGTTGACACCGTGCGCGGCAAGCCCGTCGACCAGCGCGTGCAGGCGCATTGCTTCGCTGTCGATGGAACTGCCGGACCGAAGAAAACCTGAATCACTCAACGCGTCGACGAACTGACGGAAGTGCCCGAACAGGGTTCGATCCGTCCGCTCCCGGACCACCGCCAAGTCCGGTTCTGTTCGCGATGCCGCGGCGAATGCCTCCCAGACCTGCATTTCTTCGCGGCGGTCGGCGTCGAGGGGCACAAATTGTTCGGCAAATTGCCGTATCGCCCGCCTGATGTCGGGATCGAACTCAATGCCTGCGATTCGATTCTCGACGCGGACGGAGACCAATTCCATGGCAAAGAGCAAGAGCTCGGATTGAGTCGCGAAGAAGTGTCGCAGGGAGCCCGTGGACATGCCCGCCTCGTCGGCGACGGTACGGACACTGGCGGCGGCCATTCCGTCGCGTCTGATCACACGCCAGACCGCTTCCGCGATCTGTTCACGGCGCTCTTCGGAACTGGGTCGTTTCACCACTTCACAAAAGTAACACAGCTGTGCTAGTTTTCAATTACTAACACAGTCGTACTAGAAACGAGTTCCCATGATCGTCACACTCATCGTTGCCTGCGAGATCATGTTCTGGGTTTTCATCGCTGCAGGATTGACGGCTCGGTACCTGTTCCGGAAACCCGGCGTCGGCGCTGGCCTCTTGATCTGCGCTCCCCTGGTCGACGTCGTACTTCTGGTCGCCACAGCCCTTGATCTGCGCGACGGCGGGCAGGCAAACGCCAGCCACGGACTGGCGGCCGCCTACATCGGTGTATCCATTGCGTTCGGGCACAGCCTCATCTCGTGGGCCGACGCGCGATTCGCCTACCGATTCGCCGGTGGACCGAAGCCCGTCGCACCTCCGAAATACGGGACGCCGCGGGCGGTCCGAGAGTGGCGTGAATTCGGGAAAGCAGCATTGGCCTGGGCCATCTCGTGTGGGCTACTCGCCGCCGCGATCATCATGGTCGGCGACGCCTCTCGCACCGAGGCACTGAGCAGTTGGATCCGCACACTCACCGTGGTTCTCGCAGTGTGGGGCGCAATCGCCCTCAGCTACACCGTTTTTCCGAAGAGAGAAAAGCTCACGGTGCGCGGTTAGCTTCCACCGCTTGCTCGGTCGCATCACAGACGACGGCAGGACGCAGGTCGAACACCGGCAGGCGTCCGCCGTCGTCGGGCATTTTCAACCGAAGTTTGAGGCCTTCGCTGCGCAGGAGATATACCCCCGCCAGGGAGGCGGACACCAGCGAGATCGCGCCACCGATGATCAACGGTGCCCGCGGATCGACGGCGTCGGCCAACCAGCCCAGCATCGGACTGCCAAGTGGGGTGCCACCGAGGAAGCTGAGCATGTAGATACCCATCACCCGCCCCCGCATCTCCGACGGCACCGACATCTGCAGGATGTTCATCGCCGACGTCGTGAAGGTCAGTGTCAGTGCGCCGGTGGGAATCAGCATCAACGCCACCAGCGGGTAGGTGGGCATCAATCCGACAGCAATTTCGAAGAGACCGAACGCCGCTGCCGCGCTGAGGAACGTGCGCAGCCGCGGAGCGTCCTTGCGTCTGGCGGCATACGCGGCGCCGGCCAAGGTACCCACAGCGAGTGTGGTGGAGAGCAATCCGTAGGCGTCGGCGCCGCGATCGAACGTGGTACGCGCCATCACCGCGAGGCTGATCGGAAAGTTCAGGCCGAACGTCGAGACCATGAAAACCGACACCATGATGACCCGCAGGTCCTTACGGCCCCACACATATCGGAATCCGTCACGCACCTGTCCTTTGGCGCGCGGCGTCGGTTCCGACGGGATCAATTCCTTCGCATTCATCAGTGCTAATGCGACAAGCACACCACCGAAGGTCGCGACGTTGAGCAGGAAAACCCAACCCGTACCGATCAGATTGATCAGCACCCCGGAAATGGCCGGACCGATAATGCGTGCGGTGTTGAAAGTCATGGAGTTCAACGCAATTGCGTTGGACAGATGCTCTTTGCCCACCATTTCGATGGTGAACGACTGGCGCACCGGCGCATCCACCGCCGATACACAGCCAAGTGCAAACGCAATCAGATACACGTGCCACAGAGCAACGAACCCGCCGACGTCCAGGACACCCATCACCAGGGCACACAACGCGCTCGCCCACTGCGTGAAGATGAGAATGCGCCGCTTGTCGTACCGGTCGGCGAGGACACCGCCCCACACCGAGAGGAACAGCGTCGGTCCGAACTGCAATGCCATGACGATGCCGACTGCCAGTGCATTACCGTCGGACAGCGTCAGAACCAGCCAGTCCTGAGCGATGCGTTGCATCCACGTTCCGACCAGGGACACGATCTGCCCGGACGCCCAGAGACGGTAGTTTCGGTTGCGGAGTGCGGCAAACATGCCGGATTCGGGGTCACGGGGCACTACCCCA
The DNA here is from genome assembly GCF_033142425.1 of Rhodococcus sp. IEGM 1366. NCBI lineage: Bacteria > Bacillati > Actinomycetota > Actinomycetes > Mycobacteriales > Nocardiaceae > Rhodococcus > Rhodococcus sp. IEGM 1366. Next base: position 99,584 of record NZ_JAWLRZ010000006.1, on the reverse strand, counting down.
TCTTGCTCCTGCGATCATTCGCGTGAGCAACTACCTCACCGCGACACCATGGAAAGCGGTTATTCGGAGGCGCTGACGATCTTTGTGATGATCTCGACAGCACCGCGAAGTGTTGCCAGATCTTCGGCGCTCAAGTCGGAAAGTCGCTCGTTCATCCAAGCCTCACGCGCGTGGGTCTCGTCAGCGAGTAGCGCATTACCTGCGTCGGACAAGCTCACGATGATCTGACGACCGTCCGTGGGATGGGGTGAACGCTGCACCAACCCCAGTTCTGCGAGGGACGCCACCACCCTGGTCATCGACGGCGGCTGCACCTTCTCACGCGCCGCGAGTGCACCTGGGGTCATTGGTCCCTCTTGCGAGAGTGTCGCCACAGCCGAGAGCTGTGTCAGGGATACCTGCGCGTCGGCCCGTCGTCCTCGCAGATGCCTGCTCAGACGCACAACCGCCAATGACAGATCACTGGCGAGCGCTCGAGTTTCGGTGGTCACGCGAGAACAATACGTCAACAACTGGCCGGTAGCCGGGTTATCGGTTACCAGCCAGTTGCAGGTTTACGTCAGTGCGTCGGTAATCGGCCCGACAGTGAAGTACGCGACGAACAGTGCCGCAACGATCCACAGCAACGGGTGGATCTTCTTGGCACCGCCGGTAGCAGCGTGCAGAACCACCCAGGAGATGAATCCGACGCCGATGCCGTTGGCGATCGAGTAGGTGAACGGCATCACGATCATCGTCAGGAACGCGGGAAGCGCAACCGAGAACTGCGTGAAGTCGATGTCACGGACCTGACCGATCATCAGTGCGCCGACGATGACGAGGGCCGGCGCTGCGGCCTCGATCGGCACTACCGAATACAGCGGTGTCAGGAACATCGCGACCAGGAACAGTAGACCCGTCACAACGTTTGCCAGGCCGGTCCGAGCGCCTTCCGCGATACCGGACGCCGACTCCACGAACACCGTGTTCGACGACGCAGACGCGCCACCACCGACGATGGCACCGGCGCCTTCCACGACGAGCGCCTTACCCACATTGGGGAGGTTGCCGTCCTTGTCCGTCAATCCGGCTTCCTTGCCGAGTCCCGTCATCGTGCCCATGGCGTCGAAGAAGTTCGCGAGAACGAGTGTGAACACGAGCAGGCTGGCTGCCAGAACACCGATTCGGGTGAACGCGCCGAAGAGACTGAAGTCCCCGACCAGGCTCAAGTCGGGCATGCCACCGAACATGTCGGGGATCGCGGGAACGCTGAGGTTCCAGCCCTTGGGGTTGGTTCCGAGCGACGGTCCGACCTCTGCAACCGCTTCGATGATCGCAGCCAGGATGGTCGTGGCGATGATGCCGATGAGCAGGCCACCACGAACCTTGCGCACCACGAGCACACCCATGATGAGAACACCGAAGATGAAGACCGCAGTCGGCCACGACGCGATGGAACCGTTGATACCGAGCCCGACGGGGACCGTCGTACCTGCGGCGTCGGGGATCCGACGGACGAATCCGGCGTCGACCAGACCGATGAACGCGATGAACATGCCGATACCGGCGGCAATGGCCGATTTGAGTGCATTGGGAATCGCGTTGAACACGGCGGTCCGGAAACCGGTGAGCGCCAACACGACGATGATGATGCCGTCGATGACCACCAGGCCCATGGCTTCCGGCCACGTGACCTGCGGGGCGATCGTGACGGCGAGCAGGCTGTTGATACCGAGGCCGGCCGCGATCGCAAACGGATAGTTCGCGATGATGCCGAACGCGATGCTCATCAGACCGGCAACCAGGGCGGTGACCGCAGCCACCTGGTTGACCGGCAGAATGTTTCCGAGGACGTCGGTCTTTGCGACGGCGTCATCCGCCGAGAAGCTACCGAGGATCAGCGGGTTGAGAACCACGATGTACGCCATCGCGACAAACGAGACAACACCGCCGCGAACCTCCGTGGAGATCGTTGATCCGCGTTCACTGATCTTGAAATACGTATCGAGAATTTTCCCGGGTGCCGCCATCTTTTTCCCATCGCTGTCATAGGTCGCCGGTGTTCTTGCGCCGCCGTGTGCCGGCGTACGAAGGCCGGTCGCATAAGGGAGAGTAGGGCACAGGGGTACGGGTAGCGTTAATTTTGTGAACGAGACGCCCAACACAACAACCGTTATCGACCGTTTGTCCGCACCGGCGCCGGCTCTCGTCGTCGGCACGCTGGCGTGGGTGGTCGCTACAGCCGTGGTCCTCCTCAGCGGTGATCGCTGGTCGGGAGCACTGCCCATCTGTTACGCCGGGATCGGCGTCGGATTCCTCGGCTACAGCCTCTTCTGGCTCCAACGCCGCGCTGCCCGCCGAGGCCGTCGAGGTGCCCAACAGGGCGCCGGACTGCTCTGAGAAGCGATCAGACCGGCTGTGGTTCGCGGCGGCGCTGTCGCGAGCGAGAGGTTCCCAGGATCCACACACCCGCCCAGATGACACCGAACGCCCACCCTGCCAGGACGTCCGTCATCCAGTGCGCCGCGAGGTAGACGCGGGAAAACCCGACAGCGACGGTGTACAGCGCGAGCGAAACAAGCATCGTGACTCGAACGAGCGACGGCAACGTCAGCCGAACGATCACAGCAGCCACCACCGTCGCAAGAATTGCCGTCATCATGGCGTGCCCGGACGGGAAAGAGTACGAGTCGATCTCGATCAGGCGCTCCGGAACCGGTGGCCGGGTTCGCGTGAAAATACGCTTCAACCCACTCATCACCAGCAGTCCGGTCAGCATGGAGCCCGCCACGAGGAGAGCGTCGATGCGCCGACCGCGCATCAACAAGGTGATCGTCAGGACCGTCGAGATGATCCAGGCGGCCAAGGTTCCACCGCTGTCGGTGATGACATCCACCACATCCACAAGCCACGGCGTCCGTTGGTCGACTGCAGAATCAAGTACCCACTGATCGAACGACACTGTTCCCCCCTCATATCCCCTGCGCAGCTGCCCACACACGCATCACGTGATGGATACCGTCACCGTCCACCCACCACGGCACACTCACCGTGGCCTCCACGGCGCCGGTCAACCGGACGGAGAGTTCGTGATGAATCACTACCTCGCCGCCGGGTACTTCCCGTCCGAGCGCCGCAAACATCAGGACCGCGTGCGGCTGCGCCGCCCATGAGCTTCGCACGCCCGTGCTCACGACCTGACCGCCTACGACAGACGATGCCGTCGCGACATCGAGCAAATCCGCCAATGCTTCCGCCGTCTCGAAGCTACCCAGAACAATTCGTTGTGTCGGCAATGCCGGACCGAGCCACGGCCGATCGAGAACCAATGCATCACCGGGGTCGACAAGTTCACCGGACAGCCCACGAACGAAGCTCGGCAAGCTCAACTCGTCCAGATCGAGGACGCGTCGCCGGGAAGCGTCGGCAAGCAAGTGGTGGGTTCGGGCGATGACGGCCGGTGCGGGCATACGCAGTGGATCCGCGAGCCGATCGAGCAACAGCTGAGCCAGTTCCGGATCGTCGACGGTATCGGACGCCAAGACGGAGCTCAGATACTCGCTGCCAGGGTGGTCGGCGACATCGAGGAGATCCTCGAACGTGCGATCGTGTGGTGCGCGCAGCAAACCCAGTATCTCGCCGCCCAATTCGGCGTGCGAGCGCAGCCACCACGCCGTGTATCCCCGACGGTCCTCGAGCAGGGTTCTCGTTGCCGGTGACTCCAGCAGCAGGGTCAGCGCATCTGCCCATCGGTTCTCGTCGACCAGGTCGAGGTCACGGACCGCCTCGATGTACTCGGGGTCCTCCCCCAACGTGTCCCACCACTGACCCTCGGAATCGAGATCGTGATCGGGTCCGGACGGCAACTCCTCACGAAAGACGGTGAAACCCCAGCCGACGCCGACGACGCGCAGGGCCTGCTCCCCCACCTGTTCGACAAAGCTCGGCTGCACCGTGCCAAAAGGTGAGTCGTCGACCAGGACAGTCGCCAGTGGTGCGCCGGGCAGGAGCAACTGGTCCGCGGAGCACAGCTCTCCGTCCGAATCCGGTAGCAGCACTTCGCCGATCCATGACGGCGCGGCGCCAGGCGCGACATGCGCGGCGAGCGAAAGAACCGTCGACGCCAATTCCGTTGCTACGGAATCATCTTGGTCGGCAGCATCCTCGATCAGCGCGCGCAACGCCGGGTCGGACAACAGATCCGTCGCCGTCGCGCTCGTTGCGCCCAAACGCGAGAGCAGGGGGTGCGATGCCTGCGGGTGCACAAGCCGGGTCCAGGGCACCGGCGGCACCGAATCGCCGAGTTCGGTACCAAGAACCACCGTTCGCGGACCGGTGACAATTCGTCCGTCCGACAGCGGAACCGGTAGCGTACCAAGCTCTTCCACCGCCAGAGCATCGACGACCAACGGCTCGAGCGCCACGTACAGCCGGTACCACCACGACGGCTCCTGATCGAGTCCGCTGAGCAGTTCCGCGATGCGCGCCAACCCGATCCGATGTGTCGACACCGCCGCCAAAGCCCGCTCATGGCGAGGTCCGGAAAGTTCGGGAACAACCAATCCGCCGATGACGTCGGTGAGCAATTCCGCCAAATCGTCGGTGAGACCAGGAACTACCGATGCCCGCTGCGGCGCCCGGTCAGGTTCCCCCACAACCGGAAGCCAGGCATTTTCCTGAAGTTCCTTCAGAAGCGCTTCCCGCAGAAGGGAATCCACTTCACTTCGCGCAAAAGCCGGAACGGACACAAGCGATGTGCGCTGATCAGCCGGCAACGCACCGACAAAATCCGCGTAGCCCCCAGCCAGCGCGGCAATCGACGCGCCGGGCAATATCCGTCGCCGATCCGGTTGCATCGCGATGTCCGCGACTACAAGCGCCGGGACAGACAATTCTTCGTCGGATCGCGTCGGCGCCCGCAGTACGTCTTCGGTGACCGGTGCGACTACTCCGTTTTTCACCGGAACTATCCAGCGGGCCTTGGCGCTCTGGTATTGCCACCACACCTGCGTGCCGATCGAGATTTCGGTCAGCCCGGAGTCCAGTAGACGCTCGGTACGCTCAAAGCTTTTGTCGCCCAGCCGAATAGACGTCAAACCCGGTAGCTCGAGGAGCAGATCCACGGCTTCACGTGCCATCCGAGACAACAGGGCGCCGCCGTCGACGTCGTCGCGGAGCGTGAGCACTACCTCCGAATCTGCGCCGGCGCGTGGCGACGCCTCCGACGGCCACACCAGACGCAGGGCCGGCACTCCCGACTCCGGAACCTTCAGACCGGCCTTCTCGATCTCGCTTCGAGTTTCCTTGGCGGAGAATCGAATCGAACCCGAAGTCGACCGCAGCTCGAGCTCGTCACCGACCGAACGAACGGCGGAAAATCCGACGCCGTAGCGCCCGACAACACCATCGGTGGAATCGATCTTGCCCGAAGCACGAAGAGCAGTCAGTGCATGAACACCGTCCTCGTCGAGCGGTCGACCGGTATTGGCAACAGTCAGCACCGAACCGTCGAGATCAACCCACAAGGAACCAGGCGCCCCGGCCCGCAGCGCCGCGTCGGCAGCGTTCTGTGCCAGTTCTGTGAGCAACCTGTCGCGGTAACCCGCTGCAGCCAAATCCGATTCGGTGGCCGCGTCCTCGCGCAGACGCGTCGGCGATTCCGCCCACGCGCGCAGCGTGGCGTCGCGGAGCGCGCCGGTCCCGAACGGATCCCCTACTCGGTGGATACCGAACCCGAATCTTCGGTGCCCGAGGCAGACGTGCTCGACATCTCGACGGCTCCGTCGTCGTAGGCGTCGAAAGCCGGAGAGCCGGCGCCGAGCGGAAGGCTGGTGTCGGAATGCGCGCCGCAGCCGTAACTCGCGTGGACGACGCGGCCGTCAGCGGACAGTTCGTTGCCACACACGCCGAACGCGGCGTGCAACGAACCTGCCAGCGGAAGATAGAAGCCGCACAGCCCACAGGTCGACGGCGCTGCCTTCGCCATGTCGGAGTCTGGTCCGAACTCTCCCTCGGACCATCGCGTAGCCGCGTCGAGCCGGCCCTCGAGGCTCATGACCTTCTTGCGTCCTAAACCCAGTTCCAAGGCGACGTCGTCGACCTCCGGGTCGCCGTTCGCGACGTAGCCGGGAACCAGTCGCGGATCCTGCGCCGGCGGAGCCAGCAGGTCGCCTGGCGACAGGTCTCCGGGACGAATCCGCTGATCCCATGGAAGCCACTCGGGCGCAACCAGTGCGTCCGGTCCGGGCAGCAACGCCAGCTCGCTGATGGTGGCGCGAGTATCGTCTGGACCTGCGGCAACAACAACAGCCCACTGCCACCCGCGGTAGCCGGGAAGGTCTGCTGCAAAACGATGGGTAGCGGCGAATTCATCCTCCGACGTCACGCCGAGGTATGCACCGACTCCGCCTTCGCGCAGCTCTACTACAGCTGCTCGGGCAAGATCGACGGCATCGGCCAGTACGGGGCGCGGCACTGCACGCTCAGGAGAAGTAGCAACACTCACTCCTCCAGTTTGCCGCACCACCACAAGTACGCAACGCACAGGGCTGCGATGCTGGACGGATGAGTAGGTCACGCGCCGGTTTCATCAGCATCGCCTCAGCGCTCGCAGTGATCACATCGGGTGTTGCGGGGTGCTCGACAACGGATGAGGAAACGCCCGATTCCGGGGCCGACAACTTTCCTCGACAGCTCTCCGCCGAGGTGATCGAGGTCTACGACCACGACGGCGGGGCCTTCACCCAGGGGCTCGAGATCGACGGAGACAGACTGTACGAAAGCACCGGGCGCGTCGGGGAATCGTGGGTGCGCTCGACGCAGTTCGACGGCACCCCGGTCTCCGGTCCCGATATTGCCCGTGCCGAGTTGCCGCCTCCACTGTTCGGTGAGGGCATCACCGTGATCGGTGACGACCTGTGGCAATTGACGTGGAAGAACGGCGTCGCGATTGTCCGCGACAAGGACACTCTCACCGAGCGCGGCCGATTTCCGCTCACCACCGAGGGCTGGGGGATCTGTGCATTCGAGAATCAGTTGGTCACCAGCGACGGCACGTCGACGCTGGTGTTCCGCGATCCGGACACATTTGTGGTCACCGATTCGGTGGAGGCCACTCGCGGCGGTCAGCCGGTCGCAGATCTGAACGAACTGGAATGCGCCGACGACGGAACCATCTACGCAAACGTCTGGCAGACCGACACAATCGTTGCGATCGATCCAGCTGGCGGGCACGTGAGCGGCGTGATCGATGCATCACCGCTGCGCAGCCGCCTTGATACCAACGGATCCGCCAACCCGGTCGACGTCCTCAACGGAATCGCCCAGATACCCGGAACCGACCGTTTTCTCCTGACCGGAAAGTATTGGCCACAGATCTTCGAAGTTCGATTTGTCGAGTGATTTCCAACTTTCCCCTCGACTCGTCAGGGGTGTGCGTGGTCGCAGATCACGGACTAGGACAGAATTGAGTGGTGACCGGACCGCGCGAACCCTACGACCCCGATACCCGGCGAATTCCCGACGAATCCGCAGGGCAGACTTTGCATCCCGGTTACGACAATTACCCACCGGCGACGCGGCCGTCGGCGCGTCGCGCGCCGTTACCTCCGCTTCACCCGATCCCCGGCTCCCGTGACGACGCCGGCGATGGCGACGAGGCCAGAAGTTCGGGCTCGAAGAGCAGTTCCGACGCGCCCAAAGCCCCGCCGATGCCCCGCAAGCTCACGGTCACGCGAGTGGCCGCGATGCGCAGCCGGGAACTGACGAACAAGGGCATCGCTACGTTCCAGCGCGCCGCAAAAGCCGACGGCGCGGACAAGTCCGGCCTTACCGCGTTGACGTACGCGGTGATGACCAACAACGCGACCGACGCAGCTCTCGCGGTGGCCTTGGCAAATACCCTGTTCTTTTCCGCTGCCACTGGCGAGGACAAAACGAAGGTCGCGCTCTATCTCCTGATCACCATCGCTCCGTTTGCGGTTATCGCTCCCCTCATCGGACCGATGCTCGACCGATTGCAGCGGGGCCGCCGAATCGCACTGGCGGCGTCGTTCGGACTTCGTACCGTGCTGGCGCTGATCCTCGTGTTCAACTTCGACAGTTGGATTCTGTATCCGGCTGCCCTCGGCATGATGGTGCTCAGTAAATCGTTCTCGGTACTCAAGAGTGCGGTGACTCCACGTGTACTGCCACCGGAAATAGACCTGGTCAGGGTCAATTCGCGGCTCACCGTGTTCGGGTTGATCGGTGGAACCATCGGTGCGGGCGCTGTGGCCGGCGCACTCGCACTCGCCTTCAAATCGCCTGGTGCCCTCTGGTTCGCCGTGGTCGTGACGGTGTTCGGCGCCTACCTGAGCATGCGCATTCCGTCGTGGGTCGAGGTGACCGAAGGCGAAGTTCCCGCCACCATCACCTATCACCCGGACGAACAACACACAGCAGGCGGCGGACGCGCTTCGGGCATCAAGAGCGCAAAAGTGCGTCAGCCACTCGGACGCGCGGTCATCATCGGGTTGTGGGGCAACGGCACCATTCGCGTACTCACCGGCTTCCTCACGTTGTACATAGCGTTTGTCGCCAAATCCAAAACGGACCACGAGCCGTTGCAGCAAGCAATGATGCTCGGCCTGGTCGGCGCTGCCGCAGGGCTGGGCAACTTCGGTGGCAATGCTGCCGGTGCGCGACTCAAACTGGGTCGACCCGCCCTCGTCGTTCTTCGCTGCACCGCGTCGGTGTGGATCATCGCCGTCATCGCGGCTTTGACCGACAACTTGCTGACGGCCGCGCTCGCGACACTGATCGCGTCCGCGGCGAGCGCTTTGGCCAAGGTCTCTCTTGACGCGTCGCTGCAGCACGATCTGCCCGAGGAATCTATTGCGTCCGGTTTCGGTAGATCCGAAACCGTCCTCCAGCTCAGTTGGGTGCTGGGCGGGGCGTTGGGCGTTCTGCTGCCTACTGAATACTGGATCGGGTTCACTGTTGTCTCGGTGTTCTTGACGATCGGTCTGCTGCAGACGTTCCTGAGTTACCGAGGCAGCTCACTTCTGCCCGGGCTCGGTGGCAAGCGGCCTGATCTGGCCGAGCAAGAAGTGACCGAAGTGATCTACACCGGCAAATCCGATCGAGGACAAGGAAGTACTCCGCAGTGATCATGCGCGCAAGAACAAAGAAGATCGTGGCAGCGGTCAGTGTCCTGATGGTGGTGGCGCTGGTTGCCTACGTCTCGGTTCTGGTCGTGATCATCAAGAACATCAACGACGAGCCCGATGGGCTCCCGCAGATCACCGCGTACGCGCACGGTCGCACCATCGAGACTCAGCCTGCCGGGTTCTGCACGATCGACCTGTCACAGTGCGCGCAGATCGGCGATGTGTACGAACTCGACGTGCCCGAGGGATACCCGTTGCAGTTGTCGTTGTCGAAGGAAGTCTCGGACGCCGAGTGGGCGATGCTGGCAGTCTACGAAGACGCCGACGGCAATCAGACCGGTGAGCCTCGCTTCTTCGGAGCCGGTGAATCGTTGGCAGTCACCGTCGAAGCCGAACCCGAGAAGCAACTGGTGGGAGTGGAGATCCACCTTGCTGTCGGCGAAGGTAGCGAGCAGGGGCTACTGATCTGGTCGATCAAGACAGCCTGACCGCTGACATACAAAATGCCCTGCACATCCCGAGAGGAGTGCAGGGCATTTTCTTGTCTCGTACTGATCAGCTGTCGAGCTCACGCGCCACGGCGCGGACAACCTCGGAGATCCGCTGCGCGGTCTTGCGGTCGGGGTACTTGCCGTTGCGCAGGTCAGGCTGAACCTTGGCCTCGAGCAGCGTGATCATGTCTTCGACCATGCCGTGCAGTTCGTCCGGGGTGTGCTTGCGGACAACCGGCTCACGTCGCTGCGCCGATGCGCCGCGCAGCGACGGGGCAGGCTCGAGCACCTTCAGGCTCAGCGCCTGCGGACCGCGTCGACCGGCAGCCATACCGAATTCGACTTTCTGGCCTGCTTTCAGACCCTCCACACCTTCGGGAAGGGCAGACGCACGTACATAGACATCCTCCCCCTCCTCCTGCGACAGAAAGCCGAAACCCTTTTCGACGTCGTACCACTTCACCTTGCCGGTTGGCACCGCGTTCACCCGCTCATCACTCGTCTGGGACTGGCGTCCCACTACTTTCGGAAGGCTCGCGTACGAGCCTCGATGGTCCTGCTCGCATCACCCCGACGAAGTAAACGACTCCGGTCGAAGAATGCAAAAGAACGCGCCCCGAACTTGCTTGACGGGACGCGCAGTCGGCTCACAGTCTACCTGTGACGAACCGGTCTCGGCACCCACGTTTGCTGGGCACTACCCTTGTAGATGTGGACACTCAACCGAACCCGAGCACTTCCGGCACCGGAAACGGCTTGTTTCGAGTCGCGATGGGGTTGTTTTTCATCGGACTCCTCGCACTCGTCGCCATCTTCGCGATCAACATCTTCAGCGACACACCGCCCGGGTTGGCGCTGTACTTGATCTCCTTGGCGTGTCCGGTCGGTTTTCTGCTGGCCATCGTCTACACCTTGAGGGCGGGTCGTCGCGCCCGCTGATCTCCCGTCACCCCAACCGAAAGGTCACCGACCATGAGACTTCTCCTGAACGTAATCTGGCTGGTCTTCGGTGGATTCTGGTTGGCCTTGGGTTACTTCGCGGCAGGCATCATCTGCTGCATCCTGATCATCACGATCCCCTTTGGTATCGCCGCGTTCCGAATCGGCATCTATGCCCTCTGGCCGTTCGGTAAGACCGTCGTCGACAAGCCGACTGCTGGTGTCGGTTCAATGATCGGCAACGTCATCTGGGTGATCATCGCCGGTATCTGGCTGGCGATCGGCCACATTGTCACGGCGGTGGCAATGGCAATCACGATCATCGGCATCCCCTTGGCCGTCGCGAACCTGAAGATGATTCCGATCTCACTGATGCCTTTGGGCAAGGAGATCGTCGACGTCAATCGCGTGAACTACGCATAGCTTCCAATTCCCCACCGATAACGGTGTGACCTTCATCACATTACGGGTGGATAACGGAATAGCCACAAGAGAACCTTCACTGCGGAATCCTTCACTACCTGGGAAGAGTCCCCTGCGCTTTCGCGGCGGGTTTGTATCCCATTCGGCGCGCCGCGTTATCAAATGGTGACATGAGCGGTGAGAGCCGTTACCGTGAATTCCGGCCGGGAAACTCCGGCCACCTCCGGCCCGCCGCGCCAAACCTTGTCCCGCGGGTACCGGAACTTCCCACTTTCGAGCATTCCAGGGACAAGGACGGGGGACCCAAAGTCCTCTGTGAGAGCAGAAATGTTCTCCACCTGACACCGGTTCGACAAGCAACACATTCGAACCTTGGGGTGAAGCCAGACCCTTTCCAGCCAGGAAAGGCGAGGCCGGGCAACCTCTCAGCCCGAACCCGACAGCTGACCTCGCAGGCGCGTGTGGAGAGGAAATTCACGATCATGAGCGGACGCCATCGCAAGCCCACCACCGCAGGCCGCACTGTCGCCAAGGTCGCCGTCACCGGCGCCATCATGGGTGTAGCAGGAATCGCAGCCACAGGTACCGCCAGCGCTGCCCCCGATTCCGACTGGGATCGCCTCGCACAGTGCGAAGCGGGCGGCAACTGGGCCATCAACACCGGCAACGGCTACCAGGGCGGATTGCAGTTCTCCCCCAGCACGTGGAACGCACACGGCGGCGGCGAGTACGCAGCCACCGCAAACAACGCCACTCGCGAGCAGCAGATCGTTGTTGCCGAGCGCGTCCTGGCCAACCAGGGATGGGGCGCTTGGCCGTCCTGCTCCTCGAGCCTCGGTCTGAGCAGCGGCGCAACGCAGCGGTCCGCTCCGGCCACGACGCCGGCCGCACCCGCCGCACCGGCACAGCAGGTCGCTCAGACCGTCGCACATCCGGTCTCCGACGCAATCGATCAGGCCATTGCATTCGCCGAGGCCAACGGCATCGTCGTCGATCCCCAGATCCTTGCAGCAGCAGACACCGCGAAGTCTTTCCTGAAGTAGGACTGCGAACTGCGCGTTCCGCTCGAACGCACCCAGCTACGAAGAAGGCCCGCACCGATTCGGTGCGGGCCTTCTTCGCGTAGTGGATCTAGCGATTGATGACGGTGTACGGATGGATGTAAGGAAGTGACTCCACCGGTAACGGGAAGGTGGTGTCCTCGCCGAACGGTGAAAGTCCACCGGAGCGGGTCGATGACAATTCGGTCACTGCGTGATCTCCGTCTGCAGTTTCCGGCCATCCTGGATCTACATAGTGCTGCTTCGAATTGTTGGCCACGAAGCCATTTTGACAGGACTCCGTTACGCCGTACATACCAGGTCTCTAATCTGATACCTGATGACCGAAATACGTGGCACCCAGGCGGGCACTTCCGGAGCCGACAGTTTGACCGAATGGCTGTCGGCGCGCACTGACGCCGAGCTGACGGAACTGCTGCGTTTGCGGCCGGATCTCGCTGTGCCGCCGCCGAGCACGATGGTGGTGCTCAGTGGACGCGCACAGCAACGCGCGTCGGTCGGTAGAGCAGCCGACGAGCTGGACACACTGGACTTCGGACTTCTCGAACTGCTGGCGCTCGCCGGCGCCGAGGAAACCCCCATGACGCGCGCGGAATTGAACGACGCGCTCGCTGCCCGCGCCCTCACCGGCAAGGGCAAGGTCACCAAGAAGGCAGTCGATGCCTCGCTTGCGAAGATGCGGGCCTATGCGCTCATCTGGGGCACGGATCCGATCAGCATCGTCCCCGCTGCCATGGACACCATCCCGTGGCGACTGGGCCGCGCCCTCGAGCCCGCCGAGTCCATGTCGGAAGCTGAGATCACCGCTGCGCTCAATTCGCTCGGCGAACGTGAACGCGGTCTGCTCGAGACGCTGGCCAACTCGAGCCCCATCGGCCGAACCCGCGACGCGGCTCCGGAAACGCCCGCAGATCGTCCCGTGCAGAAACTCCTGGCGGCCGGCCTGCTCCGGTGGTTGGACGAGCAGACGGTGGAGTTGCCGGCGACGGTACGTCAGGTTATCCGCGGCGAACCGGTCTTCGATCCGACAACGCTCACCGCGCCGGTGATCACCGGCGACAAACTCAAACCTGCCGACGTCAATGCGGCGGCCGCGGGCGAAGCCCTCGAGTTGGTTCGCCAGAGCGAAAACGTGATCGCCGTTCTCGGGGCCGCACCTGCCCCGGCGTTGCGCGCCGGTGGACTCGGAGTGCGTGAACTACGACGTATCGCGAAGGCCGCGGACCTCGACGAGAGTCGGCTCAATCTTGTGGTCGAACTCCTCGCCGCCGCCGGATTGATTGCCAGCGGCACCCCCGACCCCGCCCCGGCGTCCGACACCGCGGACGACTACTGGACCCCGACGATAACGGTCGACGGTTGGCTCAACGCGACCACGGCCCGCAAATGGGAGGTCTTGGCGTCGGCGTGGATCGATGTCCCCCGAGTCCCCTGGATGATCGGAATGCGCGATCCGTCCGACAAGCCGATCGCCGCGCTGGCGGAGGAGGGCCGCGCGCCGTCTGCACCGAGAGACCGGGCGTCGATTCTCGGACTCTTGGCCGAACTCGACAGTGGGCAGAGCGCCTCGCCCGCCGAGGTGAGCCGTTCACTTGCGTGGCGTCATCCCCGACGGAGCGGCCGGCTTCGGACATTTGCAGTCGAAAACACACTTGCGGAGGCGTCGGCTCTCGGATTGGTGGCGCGGGGCGCACTGAGTTCACCGGGCCGGGCGATGCTGCACGGCGGCGACGCCGAAGCCGAAATGGCGGCGGCGCTGCCAAAGCCGATCGACTACATCCTGGTTCAGGCCGACCTGACGTTGGTCGCACCCGGCCCGCTGGTACCTGACCTGCTCGAGCAGGTGACCTTGGTAGCCGATATCGAATCGGCCGGTGCGGCGTCGATGTACCGCATAAGCGAGAGCAGTATCCGCCGAGCACTTGATGCCGGATTGACGGCGACGGAACTGCAGACGATGTTCAGCACGAAGTCCAAAACTCCGGTACCACAATCGCTTTCGTACCTCATCGACGACGTTGCACGCCGGCACGGCCGGTTGCGGGCGGGCGTGGCCGCGTCGTTCATCCGATGCGAGGACGCATCCCTCTTGGCCGAGGTTCTCGCTTCCCCCGTCGCGGAGCCCTTGGCCTTGCGCGCCCTCGCCCCCACGGTGGCGGTGTCCCAGGCACCGCTGCGGGAAGTTCTGGCCGAACTTCGCGCTGCCGGCTTTGCGCCCGCAGGCGAGGATTCGTCGGGCGCCCTCGTCGATCTGCGCCCGCGCGGGGCTCGAATCCCGAACCGTCGCTTGCGGCACGCCACCCGAACGCCGTCGAGTCCGTCGCCGGAACAGCTCGACGCACTGGTGCGAACGATGCGAGCCGGCGACCGCGCTGCCACACCCGGCCGGGGCGGCGTTCGCGCCGACGGATCGCGGGAAAGCAATGCCGCCGCCATCGCGCTGCTCTCGTCCGCAGCCCGCGAGGGAAAGAGCGTCAACATCGGCTACGTCGACGCTCAGGGGGTGGCCACGCATCGCATCGTCGATCCGGTCAGCGTGGGCGGCGGGCAGTTGGACGCATTCGATCCGGCGAGTGGCGCAGTGCGCCGATTCACCTTGCACCGCATCACCTCCGTCAGCCCTGTCGACACCGGAAAAAAGTGATCGGAAAAAGGCAACTGGCTTTTTTCTGTAAATGAAGTATGGTCGAGGTCAGTTTGTGATTGCCACTTCGAAAAATGAGGAGCGACAATGGCTGACAAGGCACCGGGCAAGAATATGAAAAAGCCCGCCCAGTCGATCAAGGAACGCCGCGCAGAAAAGCGCGAAAAAGCTGCGGATTCTTCGGAATTGATCCGCAAGAGAAAGCGGAGCTGACGGAAAATACTTTCGTTCTTCTCTCGAAAAACTTTCATCATGCAAGCCGAGACCGATGCGCTCGACTACCTTCACGAGACGTTCGACCAGTTCAGGTCCAGTAGAAGAGGCACAGATCCACGGTCCCGCGGATATGTTGCCGGGATGACACTGGCCGCGGTCTGCGTCCTCGACGAACACGCTCGTCGACCCGGAAGTTTGTTATCGGGTCGTTCGTAAAACAAAGGACCCACCGTGAAAAGAACAATCCATGCGCTTGATCGCATTCAAACCCGACTTGAATCAGAACTGGATTCAACTCCCGGTGACAGCGAAAAGAATATCGGCTATCGCTCCGGAATTTCCGAAGCGATAACTCATGTCATGGAAATGCGAAAGTCTGCGGTGGCGCAGAAATAGGAAGTTTCCGCGTCTCCGAAATACGGGGTCAGGAATAGCCGTCAACTGTGCCACGTTGACGTAGGGGTGCCCAAGTGCGGGCACCCCTGTTTGCGTTGTGTATTGCCCGTCACTTGGCGTATTCACCGCGATGGCAGGACAATGGCAGGGTTGCCGCGACACTGCTGCATTCGCTACACGGCTGCACCATCGCATTCGCTACACCAGGAGGACTTCGTGACCGACGGACCGTTGATCGTCCAATCCGACAAGACGCTGCTGTTGGAGGTCGATCACGAGCGCGCCGGCGATGCCAGACAGGCAATCGCACCCTTTGCCGAGCTCGAACGGGCCCCCGAACACGTCCACACGTATCGCATCACGCCCCTGGCCTTGTGGAATGCCCGTGCCGCCGGACACGACGCCGAGCAGGTAGTCGACGCACTGGTCTCGTTCTCGCGGTTCGCCGTCCCGCAGCCCCTACTGGTCGACATCGTCGACACCATGGCCAGGTACGGACGCTTGCAGTTGGTCAAGAGCCCGGTTCACGGCCTCATCCTGGTCAGCCTCGACCGCGCAGTGCTCACCGAGGTGATGCGGCACAAGAAGATCTCACCGATGCTCGGCGAGAAGGTCGACGACGACACCGTGATCGTGCACCCGAGTGAGCGCGGTCGCCTCAAGCAGATGCTGCTCAAGATCGGCTGGCCGGCCGAGGATCTCGCCGGTTACGTGGACGGCGAAGCGCACCCGATCGATCTCGCTTTCGAAGAGGGCCATTGGGAACTGCGTGACTACCAGCAGATGGCGGCGGATTCGTTCTGGGCCGGCGGCTCGGGCGTCGTCGTGCTGCCGTGTGGTGCCGGTAAGACGATGGTGGGCGCGGCGGCCATGGCAAAGGCCAAGGCCACCACACTCATCCTCGTCACCAATACCGTTGCCGGTCGTCAGTGGAAGCGTGAGCTCATCGCCCGCACGTCGTTGACCGAGGAAGAAATCGGCGAATATTCCGGTGAGCGCAAGGAAATTCGACCCGTCACGATCGCGACGTATCAGGTGATCACGCGTCGTACCAAGGGTGAGTACAAGCACCTCGAACTATTCGACTCCCGCGACTGGGGCTTGGTGATCTACGACGAGGTTCATCTGCTGCCCGCGCCGGTGTTCCGCATGACTGCCGATCTTCAGTCGCGTCGTCGCCTCGGCCTCACAGCAACATTGGTCCGCGAGGACGGCCGCGAGGGCGACGTATTCTCGCTCATCGGCCCCAAGCGTTACGACGCTCCGTGGAAGGACATCGAGGCGCAGGGTTGGATTGCGCCGGCCGATTGCGTCGAGGTGCGAGTGACGATGACGGACGCCGAACGCATGTCCTACGCGGTGGCGGAACCGGAGGAGCGCTACAAACTGTGCTCGACGGCGCACACCAAAATTGCTGTCGTGAAGTCGATTCTGGCCAAACATCCGGATTCGCCGACCTTGGTGATCGGTGCGTATCTCGATCAGCTCGACGAACTCGGTGAAGCCCTGAACGCACCGGTGATCAAGGGATCGACCAAGAACAAGGAACGCGAGATCCTGTTCGATCAGTTCCGTAACGGCGAGATCCAGACGCTGGTGGTGAGCAAGGTCGCGAACTTCTCGATCGACCTTCCGGAGGCGTCTGTCGCCGTACAGGTTTCGGGAACCTTCGGATCGAGGCAGGAAGAAGCTCAGCGACTCGGGCGCCTCCTGCGACCCAAGCACGACGGCGGTCAGGCGCACTTCTATTCGGTGGTTTCCCGCGACACGCTCGATGCCGAGTACGCGGCACACCGTCAGCGGTTCCTCGCAGAACAGGGGTACGCGTATCGAATCACCGACGCGGACGACCTGTTGGGCCCAGCCATCGGTTGAACACATTTCTATAACAAGTTTCACTAATTAGCTGGACGGACGTCCATATCGCGATAGCGTGCTCCCTGTCACACTTGTGCCTATCGGGGAGTCGCGCATGTTGCGCTCGGTTACACGTTCACGCGGTCGTCTCGGCGTCGCAGTTGCGCTTCTGACAGCGTCGCTGCTGTCTGCAATCGGAGTGGTTGCCACCACCGGCGTCAGTTCGGCGACTCCGGTCGCCCCAGGTACAACGGTGTATCAGCTTGCGAACGGCTGCTACGCACTACAGGGTGCCGACGGTGCGTTCGTGAACCGGGACGGCAGCGGCTACCGCGGCGGCGGAACAACCGTCGACGACGCCGAATCATTCAGGCTCCATGCGGCGCAACTCGGCCGGTTCATGTTCTACGGCACCGACGGATCGATGCTTGCCCATGACGGCGCCGGCGGCGTCGTGGCAACGCCAATCGCGACCCCGTCGACGGACTGGACAGTGATGTCGAGCGGCGACACATTTGTTCTCACTGCAACCACAAACGGTCGAGCGTTGGTCAGCCACGATTCCACCCTGTCGCTGACCGAACCCGGTGTCGCTCCGGAAGCCGCCTCCTTTGCCCTGATCCCCCGCACCGGATGCGCCGATTTCCCGGAAGCCGAAGTGAACGCTACTGGTGCGCCGTCGGAGATAGGCCCGGGCGGCGAGGTCACCGGATTCATCGACACGCACGTGCATATGAACGCGTCCGAGTTCATGGGAGGAAATCTGCACTGCGGTAAGCCTTTTGATCCCCAAGGCGTCACCGCCGCGCTGGTCGACTGCCCGGACCATCAACCCAACGGCATGCCGGCGCTACTCGAAAACGTACTCTCCTTCGGTGATCCCTTCGCAACCCACAACACCGCCGGGTGGCCCACTTTCCCCGATTGGCCGGCTCACGATTCCCTGACTCACGAGCAGACCTACTACACGTGGGTGGAACGCGCGTGGCGCGGCGGTTTGCGCATCTTCACCAACCTTCTCGTTGCCAATCGTGTTCTGTGCGAGCTGTATCCGACCAAACGCAATCCGTGCGACGAAATGGAGACGATCCGGATCCAGGCCAAGCAGACACGTGAGATCCAGGATTACGTCGACGCACAGTACGGCGGCCCCGGCCGTGGCTGGTTCCGGATCGTAAGCTCTCCGGCCGAAGCCCGGCAGGTGGCGGCCGACGGAAAACTGGCCGTCACGCTGGGTATCGAGGTGTCGGAACCCTTCGGGTGCACACTGCGAAACGATGTGCCGCAGTGCACGACCGAAGACATCGATCGCGGTCTGGACGAACTCTACGATCTGGGTGTCCGGCAAATGATCGTCACGCACAAGTTCGACAATGCCTTAGGTGGCACGCGTTTCGACGGTGGCATCACCGGGGTGGCCGTCAACATCGGTAACTACCTGGGTACCGGCGAGTTCTGGCAGTCCGAACCGTGCACCGGCGTCGCCGAGGACAACGAGCTGCCCACCAAGGTCGACGGTGCCCAGAATCTCCTCGCCGTACTCCCACCCGGCGTGACGCTTCCGGTGTATCCGGCCGGTGCGCAATGTAATTCACGTGGATTGAGCGCTCTCGGTGAGCACACCATCCGTGGGTTGATGGATCGAGGCATGATCATCGACATCGACCACATGAGCGTCAAGGCAGCGGACGCGACACTCGGTATCCTCGAAACCGCCCAGTACTCCGGCGTTGTGTCGAGCCACAGTTGGAGCGACGAAAGCTTCTACCGGCGGATCTATGCACTCGGTGGATTTGTTGCGCTGTACGCGGGCACACTCGATGCTTCCGACGGTAAGCACGGCGAGACCGGATTCATCGACCAGTGGCGCGAAGCCCGGGAGATGCGAAGCGAAAACTACTACTTCGGATTCGGCTACGGCGCCGACACCAACGGATTCGGCCCCCAGGCCGCGCCGCGCAGTGATGCCGACGTCAATCCTTTGCAGTACCCGTACACCGCCTTCGACGGCACTGTCATGGACAAGCAGCGTGCCGGTGACCGCGTCTTCGACGTCAACGTCGACGGTGTGGCTCAGTACGGAATGATCCCCGATTGGATTGCGGACATGCGTATTGCCGCAGGGCCGGATGGAGATCAGATTATCGACGACATGAGCCGCGGCGCGGAGGCCTACCTGCAGATGTGGGAGCGCGCGCGGAAGTAGCTACCCTGGTGGAGTGGCTCCTGGAGTTTTCAGGAGCCCTCGACCGAGTACACCCGCCCGCCACCTGCGAAGGAACACACCAGTGGCTGATTTCCAGTTCACCGTCGACAAGGCTCACGCGAAGTCCGTCAACGACACGTTGGCCGATGTCCGTCGTCTGCAGGTTTCTGCCGTGATCTTCGCCCTCATCCTCGCTGCGCTTGCCGCCTGGCTCATCAGCATGGGTGCGGTGTGGTCCACCATCGCCGGCGCTGTTCTCGCTGTCGGTGCGATCAGCTCGCTGGGCGTGGCCGTATGGGCGCCACGCAAGGTGGGAAGCATCGAAAAGTTGTACAGCGAAAACCCGTTGGTCCCCACGATCGTCTCCGAGATTCACCCTCGCGCCGCGACACTGACCGCGCTGATCGACGTCGCGAAGCCGTCGACGCAAGGACCGCGATACGCGTTGGTCAGCCGAAACGTCCGACTCAACCCTCATTGGAAGGTCGGCGATCGTGTTCCGTCGGTCGCCCTACGGTCGGACCGCTCCACACGCAGCAAGGACGACGTCTGGCAGATGGTCAACCCGATGCCCATCGAATGGGGCACCAAGGACGCCCGAGTCCTGGCCCGCGCCACCGCAGCGATCAGTGCAAGTGAGTGGAACTTCCTTCAGAGTCGACTCGCTGATTCGAAGGAAGTTCGCACCCACCCGGAACGCCGCGTCATGATCGAGCCGGCTGACCTGCCCGACAACCTGCGCTAGCAACTGCCGCTGAGGCAACTGCTCTAGCGCAGTGCCGGCAATACCTCACGTTCGAACAACTCGATGCCCGAGGTGTCGTACGCAGCTTCGGGGAAGTAGAAGATCCCGTATTCAAGCCCCTGTGCCTTGAGAGCTGACAGGTTTTCGATGATCTGTTCCGGAGTTCCGACTGCGGGCATGCCGCGGAACGCGTCCAGCGACGCTTCGGCAGCAGCTTCGCCCACCAGAGGCGTCAGCCGGTCTTTGACTACCCGAAGCCGCTCGGCCACTTCGGCTTCCGTCGATCCGATGGCAACGTTGTAGTTTGCGGAGCGGACGATGGCGTCGAAGTCGGTGCCCACCGTATCGCAGTGCTTCTTCAAGATCTCGGACTTGCGCCCGAATCCTTCGGGTGTTCCGTCGAAGTTGGTGTACTGCGCGTATTTTGCTGCAATCTTCAGTGTGACCTTCTCGCCGCCGCCCGCGATCCACAACGGGATTCCCTTGTCCTGAAGTGGAAGTGGTCGACAGATAGCGCCGTCGACCTGGTAGTACTTGCCGTCCAGCGTCGCGCTGCCGGTCGACCACGACTGTCGCATGATCTGGATTCCCTCGTCGAGACGGCCGAGTCGCTCACCGGCAGAAGGGAAACCGTAGCCGTAGGCGCGCCATTCCTGCTCGTACCAGCCGGCGCCGATACCCATTTCGACACGACCGCCACTGATCAGGTCGGTGGTGGCCGCAATTTTTGCGAGATAGGCCGGGTTGCGGTAGCTGATGGCGGTACACATCTGGCCCAACCGGATACTCGACGTCGACGCGGCAAGGGCCGACATGAGGGTCCATGCCTCGTGCGTTGCTTCCTCCGTCGGCGCAGGAACCGTATGAAAGTGGTCGTACACCCACGCCGACTCCCACGGTCCCGCTTCCGCCCGCAACGTGAAGTCACGCATCACCTCCCACTGCTGTGCAGGGTCGATGCCAACCAGGTCCAGGCGCCAGCCTTGAGGAACAAAGAGTCCGAATCGCATCATGCGAGCCTACCCAGACCGTCCGCGATCCGCCTGCGCCGCCACGGACGGCGAATAGTGCGGAATATATCGGTGCATCACTGCCGCGCCGGCAAAGGACGTCGCTCCCAGAACTGCAAAGGCCCAACCGAGTGGAACCGCAGCGGCAAGCACACCAATCGCAAGAGGTCCGCCGAACATCCCCGTGTCATGGGTCAGGCGCCAGGCTGCGAGAAACTCGGCCCGCTCGTCCGGTGGAGCGATATCCGCACCCAACGTCATGATGACACCGTTGCCCAACCCGTTGCCGATGCCCATGACAACGGCAACCGCGGTCAATCCCAGTGCTCCTGTCGACAGCGGCAGCAGAAGATACGACACTCCGATCACAGTGAGCGACGGGACCGCCACCAATCTTCTGCCGTAGCGGTCCATGATGTGCCCGGCCGGATACGAGCACAGGAGATCCACTGCCGCGCCCACACCGAAGATCACACTGACCTGGGCAGCGTCCAACCCGAGATGCAATGCCCACAGTGGAAGTACCGCTTCCCTCGACGCCCGAGCGGCGCCCATCAGGACAGATCCGATGCCCAGTGTCGACAGCGGTGCGCGATGTCGACCGAGAATGTCGGTCAACGTGACGAGTCGGTGTGCGCCGCCGCTCGCGTCGACCGTGCGCGGTGGATCGGAAACGCGTGCCATCAGAGCCCCGGCGAGTACAACACCGACCAACTGAACCAGGAATCCGCCGCGGGTGCCCATCATCAGAATCACCCCGGCGCCGATCAGTGGTCCGAGAAAGAATCCCAGACGCCACATCGCCGCGAACGACGACATCGCCCGGGCTCGCAAGCTCAGCGGAACCGTCTCAGCGAGGTAACTCTGCCGAGCCAGGCCCCACACCGCATTTGCCAGTCCGGTCAGCAGGGCTCCGATTCCCAGTACCCAGGGAGTCGCGGCGAACAGGCAGATCACCACTCCTGTTGCACCGAGAGCACTTCCGCCGATGATGGACCGACGCTCGCCGAAACGCGAGACTATCCGGCCGGCCGGTAGATCACCGAGAACAGCGCCCAATCCGCCGAGCGCAACGATCAGTCCCGCAACGGTGATCGACGCCCCGAGGTCCCGGGCGGTCACGGCCATGATCGGCGCCGCCGCGCCCTGGCCGATTCCGAAAATCGCAGCCGGGACAAAAACCGTTGTCACCAACGGCTTCAGCGCGCCTACTCCTGGCTGCGCTCGGGGAACTGTTTCCGTCACGCGCTCACTTCTACGGCCACCGTAGCCCGCGAGCGCTTACCGACCGACTCCGCAAGCCCGTAGTGGCCACGCAACGTGGATTCGGTGTACTCCGTACGGAAAAGCCCCCGGGACTGCAGAATCGGCACAACCCGATCGACAAATATCTCGAGCCCACCCGGCAGGTACGGCGGCATGATGTTGAAACCGTCGGCTGCACCTTTGTCGAACCATTCGGTCAGCTCGTCGGCAACCTGCTCCGCCGTCCCGGCAAAGGTGCGGTGTCCCCGCCCACCGCCAAGTTTGCCGATCAGCTCACGGACCGTGAGCTTTTCGGTCTCAGCCAAGTCCTTGACCAATTGGTATCGGCTCTTGTTGCCCTGGATGTGATCAAGATCGGGCAACGGCGGAAGAGGTGCGTCGAGCGAGTGTTCCGTGAGGTCGACGCCCACCATGTTCGAGAGTTGACGCAGCGAGTACTCCGGAGAAATCAAATCGGTGAACGACTGCTCGAGAGTTTTTGCTTCGGCTTCAGTGTCGGCGATGAAGGGAACGATTCCTGGCAGCACTTTGAGGTCGCCCGGATTGCGGCCGTACCTGATCAAACGAGATTTGAGGTCGGAGTAGAAGTCTTGGCCCTGTTCGAGTGTTCGCTGCGCAGTGAAGACGGCTTCGGCATATCGCGCCGCGAAGTCTCTACCGCTTTCGGAAGATCCAGCTTGTACCAGTAGTGGCCGGCCCTGCGGCGATCGCGGCGAATTGAGCGGCCCGGCCACCGAGAATCGTGGACCGTCGTGGTCGATGCGGTGCACGCGGTCCGGGTCGGCAAACACGCCAGTCTCCTCGTCCAGGAGGATTGCGCCCTCTTCCCAGCTGTCCCAGAGATCAAGCGTCACATCGACAAACTCTTCGGCCCGCTCGTAACGGTCACTGTGCGCCGGCACTGCACCCAGTCCGAAGTTTGCGGCTTCATCGGCGCCGGCCGACGTCACGATGTTCCACCCGCCGCGGCCACCGCTGATGTGATCGAGCGAAGCGAACTTCCGCGCGAGAGTGTACGGATCGCCGTAACTGGTCGAAGCCGTGGCGATCAGGCCAACCTTGTCTGTCGCTGCCGCTATCGCCGACAGCAAGGTGACCGGCTCGAAAATCGCCTGGGTATTGTGCTTGACGCGCGGACCGACGGCCAAACCGTCGGCAAAAAACACCGAGTCGAGCTTCCCGCGTTCCGCGATGCGGCCCAGATTCTGGAAATGCTTGACATCCAACAAGTTAGCCGCATCAGTATTCGGATGACGCCACGCTGCTTCGTGGTGGCCGACGCCCATGAGAAATGCGTTCAGGTGAAACTGTCGTTCGGACATGATGAAAGAACGTTCCTTTCGTAGAGTGACGAGTGTCAGGTGGCGGGACGCCAGCGTGAGAGCCGGCGTTCGATCAGCACCAGGACACCGTTGAGGCTAAGACCGAGCAAAGAGATTGCGATGATGCCCGCATACATGTTCGGGATCTGGAAGTTCAACTGGGATGCAGTAATCAGATATCCGAGACCGGCTTTGGCTCCGACCATTTCGGCTGCAATCAGCACGAGGATCGACGACGCGGCCGACATCCGAATCCCGGTGAAGATCGTAGGTACCGCGGCCGGGAGGACAACCTTCTGGAACAGCCTGATCGGGGAAAATCCGAGTGATACAGCGGATTTGACGAGCAAAGGATCAACGCTGCGCACTCCGGAGATCGTATTGAGCAGGATCGGGAAGGTGCAGGCATAGATCACCAGCGCGATCTTCGACTCTTCACCGATTCCGAGTATCAGCACGAATACGGGCAGTAGCGCCAAAGCCGCTGTGTTGCGAAACAGTTCGAGGATCGGATTGAGGAAATCCGAGACGGGGCGGTACCACGCAATCGCGATGCCCAACGGAACCGCGATCACTACTGCCACAAAAAATCCGGTCAAGGCACGAGACAAGCTTGCGGTGACGTGTTCTTGCAGTTGGCCGTTACCGACCAGAGTGAAGAACGCCGACACCACTTCACTGAACGGTGGGAGAAAAACCCTGTCCACCAACCCGAAGCGTGGTGCTAATTCCCAGATTCCGAAAAGCACAGCGATGGCAATCGAAGGCTTTGTGATGCGCCATGCCGTCGATCGCACGTAACGTGCTGCGGCGCCGACCTGATCGGCCGACTTTCGGGTCACAGAGCCGACCCGCCGCTCTGATGTCGGTTCCGGCGCGGTAACCAATTCCGGGATTGCCAGTGCGCTAGACATTCGCGGTCTCCTTCGTCGGATCGAGCTCATCGGTCCGCGCACGTTCCACTTCACCGTGCAGAAGGGTCCAGATCTGGTGCCGGTAATCGCGGAATTGCTCACCGGAGCGCACATCCGCGGCGGTCCGATCGATGTCGATATCGACGATCGTCTTCACCCGGCCAGGCCGGGACGTCAAGACGGCCACGCGTTGTCCGAGATAGATGGCCTCGTCGATACCGTGAGTGATGAACAGAATCGTCTTGCCTGTCGCTTTCCAGATCCGGAGCAACTCGCCCTGCAACGATTCCCTCGTCTGTGCGTCCAATGCCGCAAACGGCTCGTCCATCAGCAACACTTCCGGGTCGAAGGCAAGGCTGCGAGCGATAGCGACCCGCTGCTTCATACCGCCGGACAGCTCGTGGGGGTACCGATCGGCGAAGCCCTCCAAGCCGACCAACTCGAGGTAATGATCGGCAAGTTCGCGTCGTGTGCTCTTCTTGACGCCCTTGGCCTCCAATCCGAACTCGATGTTGTGACGAGCAGTGCGCCACGGCAGCAGAGCATACTGCTGGAAGACAATTCCGCGATCCAGCCCCGGACCGGTGATCTGCTTGCCGTCCAAAAGGATTCGACCTGATGTAGGAGAACTGAGCCCGCCGAGCAGATCGAGCAGAGTGGACTTGCCGCAGCCGCTGGGGCCGACGAGGACCAGAAACTCGCCCGGTGCCACGTCGATGTTGATGCCCTCGACCGCCGTGAATTTTTCACTCGTCCCGCGAATGTCGAATTCCTTGGTGACGTCCT
Organism: Rhodococcus sp. IEGM 1366; assembly: GCF_033142425.1. Lineage (NCBI taxonomy): Bacteria > Bacillati > Actinomycetota > Actinomycetes > Mycobacteriales > Nocardiaceae > Rhodococcus > Rhodococcus sp. IEGM 1366. The sequence goes on along the minus strand of NZ_JAWLRZ010000006.1, from coordinate 74,180 downwards.
CTAGCCGAAGTTTCGGTTGAGTGCTCATTTTCCGACCTCCAATGCCTGTCCGTCAGCGCCACTTTCGGGTGTGTACGTCCCGTTGGCGTACGGGTTGAATGTGTTGGTATAGATGTCCGCCGGAGTCAGTTTCCCTTCCTCCAATTCACCGTTGCGGGTCAACCAGTCGATCCAGGTACTGATCTCGACGTCCTCAATCACTCCACCGGGTCCGGCGACTCCCGGGCTCTTCCAGTAGCTGATCAGCTTCGTGTCTTCGTTGCGTCCCCGAGAGTTGATGATCGAGGTAAATTTGGCGACTACTTCATCGCGCGAGTGCGTCTGCGTCCAACGAATGGCGCGTGCTGTTCCCTGCACGAAGTCAGCGACTGCATCTTTGTTCTGCGCGATGTAGTCGTCGCGGAATACCAACGTGCCGTAAGTGAACGATCCGAACAGCGATTCGTCCGTGAAAAGCTCACGCAGACCTCCACGTTCGAGGGCAGAATCTCGGAAGACCGATCCGAGGGTTGCGACGTCGATCTGACCCTGGCGTAGTGCCTGTTCCGTGTTGACCGGCGGAACAACGATCAGTTCCACCTGGTTGATCTCGTCCGGCGTAAGACCTTCCCGCGCAAGCCATTCACGGACGACAAACTCGTGGTGCGCCCCGAGGGTGTTCATTCCGACCTTCTTGCCGATCAGGTCCTTTGCCGATGTGATCGGACTACCGTCCAGTACGTAGTACCCATTGAAACTCTGCTTGTCCGAGCCGTAGTAACCGATGACCGAAGTGATCGGAGATCCGGCAGCAGCCAACTTCACGACGGCTCCGTTGAAGGCTCCGCCGAAGTCGGTCTGACCGGTGGCTGCATTCTGGATACTCTGCGGACCACTGGTGGTGTCGCCGATCCAGTCGAGTTGCACGTCGTCGAAATACCCGAGGTCGGCGGCAAGTTCGGGGAACAACACCTGACCTGCGCTCCCCTCGTAGCGAAGGACGGTCTTACCGTCAGCGGTCTTGACCACTTCGTCGGAGGAACCGGAGCATGCGACGGCGAGGCCGGCTAGAGAGACAAGTGCGAGGGCCGCGGCGACAGAGCGCGCGAAACGGGGGCGAATCATGAAGGTGCTTCCTGTAGAAGATGATTTGTGCCGTGATCGGCTACATCGGCCCTCGGCTGTACCGAAACGTCATGTCCTGCAGAGAGCGCTCGACGGGTGAAGTTCACGCAGCGTCGTACGATGTGCTCTGCGGAGGCAGATGCGGGTGGTTGTCGGTTCAGCGACAACAGCGACAGGACGAGAACACGTGGGACTCCAAACGTGGAAGGCAGTACCTTGGCTGGTAATACCGTCGAAGGCAGTACCTTTGTAGGCAGTGCCGACACCATATGTCGGCGCCCCCTACGTGGGTCAACGATTTATTCACGCCGGATTTCAATGTGTGAAGACCACCGAAACGGGACATGTAGTCCGCTGTTCGGTCAGCTCGATCGGCACTGCAAGTAGCTATCGGGCTGCATCATTCTCAAACACTGAATCCACCGAGCATTCCGACAGCCGCAAGTGTTGCCAGGGCGGCAACAAAGATTACCGAGTAAAATACTCGGCCGTCGAGGATAAGTGCTGGTTCGCGTAGTTCGTACCTACGTTCCGTTGAATCATTGTCAAAGTCTGGATCATCGTCAAAGTCTGAATCATCGTCAAAGTCTTCGGTATTCGAGGATTCTTCGCCCACGGTCTCCACCCGAAAATATCGAGATCGTTCTAGATCGCATCACCGATGTCCGCCACGAACGAAAGTGACGTGGCCGCCGCAGAGCCGATCGCAAAGCCTTGCCGGACAGCGTGGTTGGCTGGAGATGTCCCTGTACTTGTCATGATGTCTCCTTCTGCGCAACATCGTCGTGCGATCAGTATCGGAAGAATCCGGTCTTCTGGCATCACCCCGAAAGGATGAGCGCTCATCTATTCCGGGTGATGACAGCAAATAACTTCCGGTGCAATTCTTTTCCGGACACCATCGCGATTCGTTCGGAGGAGACCATGACGCAAGAGCTCGAGTCGGCCGAAGGTGTGCCAGTCACATCACAGTGGTTGTTGCCGCGCGGCCTCATCGTGTTGCTCGGGTTGACCCGGTCCGAACCTCCCCACTAGGTCACCGGATCATCCGTGCCGGGTGATGTGTTCGGGAGAGTCGAAATCGAGGATGGATCGGTATCGAAACGCAGGACACCGCTCACCGGAACCGCATCTCTACCGTCAACTTCGGGGAAAATCTCGGCAGGTAAAGGAGTAAATGAATGAGTGCAACCTTGACGGTGTGGAAGTTCCCGACGCCCTCGGGCGCGGATACCGCGATCACCACACTCGAAGACCTTCAGAGACAGGAACTCATCAAGATTCGCGACGCAGCGCTTGTGTCGTGGCCCGAAGGGGCAAATAAGCCCAAGACTCGCCAGCTCAACAACGTCACCGGTGCCGGCGCACTCGGAGGCGCATTCTGGGGACTGCTATTCGGGTTGCTCTTCTTCATCCCGCTACTCGGAGCTGCGCTCGGGGCCGGGATCGGCGCGCTCGCCGGTTCTTTGACAGATGTGGGAATCGACGACGAATTCATAGCCGGTGTCCGCAAGAACGTCACCCCCGGAACTTCGGCACTGTTCGTACTGACTTCAGACGCCATCATCGACCGGGTACATGAGGCATTCGACGGTCAGTCCGGTGAACTGGTGTCGACGAACCTCAGCCACGAGCAGGAACAGCAGCTACGGAACGTGTTCGCCGAGTAGTGCTAACAGTGGATTCGGTCAGCTCGATCGGCACGCCGCGTAGCGTCGTTCCCAATTCTCGAGGTGCGAGCGCGACACCGTGGTGCCGAACGACAACCGGTGCAGCACATCGGATCCAAGGTGATGCAACTCGGTGTGCGCTGCCCACTTCAGTGTCACCCAGTCCGGTTCGTTGTGCGCTGCATCGATTCCTGCCATGGCGGCGCCGCGAAGTTCGAACTCCAGATCGCGACACAATTCTGCACTCGGCGCACGCTGTGCCACCCGAATGTCGGTGAGCAGCACGCCGAGCAGTCGCGCCACGCGCCCGTCGACCCACTCCAAAGTTCGGCGATGAGCACGGCGGCCCACAGTCCACAGCACGATCAGTGCGACCACAACGCCGACTGCTGTTTCGATCATTCGACTCAGGACCAGATGCTGCACGGTGCCGTGTGCGCCACCGGCGGCACCCAGAAGGATCGCCATCGGCGTGATGAAGATGACGGCGACTCCGTAATTGCGCACCAGGAACAGCTCGATTCCCAACTGCAGCACAGCAAGTACCGCCACCATGGCAAGGCCGGTCGGGCTCCACAGATACACCCCGCCGAGCACGAGTAACCCGAGAACGGTCCCGCCGATCCGGTGAATCCCCCGATAGGTTCCCAGAATTCGATCCGGCCCCTGGTGGAGAACCATCGCGGCTGCGATCACTGCCCAATCCGGTCGGTCGATTCCGAGAAGAACCGTCAGGCTTCCCGCTGCGATGCAGGCCAGAAGTAGCCGGACTGCAGTGATCGTCGCTCGACTGGACGGATTGCAGGCCCGCAGAAATCTGTACCGGATCGTCGGGTCGGGCAAAGGCGGATACACACCTACCTCGTCGATGTCGAAAGCTGCGTCCGCCATCAACTCCGGGTCGTGATCGTCGGCCAGTGCTCGCGCCATCCGCATCTGCGCGCGCTCCAGCTCACGAGTGAGCGGATGATCGGTACCGACAATCTTTCCGCGGTACAGGCATTGCCATGCATCCTGAAGTCGCAGCGCGGCAGCGTGACGGTTCGCTTGATCTGTCGCCGCCACGTATTCGTCGACGGCCGACACGGCCGCGTCGACGGCAGCGTGTTCCACCGCTCTCGGCGCCCACAGTATCCCCGTCATGGATACGAGTAGTGCGCTCGCTCCGCCTACGGCCGTCCACAGGGCAACCTCTGTCGGCGGTTGTCCCGGAGTGGCGATCACCGAACTGATCTCTGTCGTCAACAAGAGGAAGAACGCTCCTGGTGGCCCCAATCGCAACGCGTCAACGGTGAACGCACAGGTCGACACCACGACTGCCATGACCAGAATGACGAGTATCAGGAGAGCCTCGGGGGCGCCTTCGGAGATAGCCCGGTGGATCGGTTCGCCCACCGATGCGCCGATGAAGGAGAGAAGCGTCAAGGCCAACGCGGCAATGCCGACGGCTTTCCACCGGCTCCGGTATGGCCGGCCTTCACCGTAAATCGAGGCGAAGGCTCCCAGCCCGACGAGAAGTGACGCAGAGCCGTATCCGAGAAGCGTCGCGACTGTCGCCGGAATCGCGAGAGCGAGCGCCACCCGAACGGCTCCTGGAAATCGGTTTCCCACCGGCGGCAATCCGAACAACACACTCCGCGCAGGCCGTGGTGCGGGAACGACGGCAGGCTCCCCTGGTGGTGCGTCTTCGGGGTTCACTACCCATCCTTCGAGCCGAATAACGTGTGAGACGTTACTGAGCGTAGATCAGCGTCTCTGTCGCTTTGACAACGAAGGTCACCGTCGCGCCCGGTACGAGATCGAGCTCGGCCGCCGCTGCTGTCGTGATGTCGGCCGAAAGTCCCGGCTGGCCCTCGTCGTCCTCGGCGCGTACCCGAACCGTCGAGCCTCGATTCTCGATCTCGGCAACAGTGACGTCGAACGCGTTGCGAGGGCTTCCGTGCGGCGGATGGAGATACACCGACACAGCACTGGGTTCGAACATCGCAACTGCTGGGCTACCCACTGGCACAGCCACTTCGGCAAGGCCGGCGATGGCGGTACCACCAGGAGTTCGGATCGCGCAGTCCTCGATCATGACGCCACTACGCAGATTGATTCCGGCAATCCTGGCGGCAAACGTACTACGAGGACGCGTCAGCACCGTCCGCATATCTCCACGTTCGACGACGCGTCCACCATCCATAACCACGACGCTATCCGCGAGCGCCAAGGCATCAAGCGCGTCGTGAGTCACCAGAACGGCTGTGCGGTTACCGGTTCGCAGCACTCGTCGCAGCAAGGAACGCAGCGCCGGGGCCGACGATACGTCGAGTGCTGACATCGGTTCGTCGAGGAGCAGTAGTTCAGGCTCAGCCGCCAGTGCCCGCGCCACTGCAACACGTTGTGCCTGGCCCCCGGACAGCTGCGACGGTTTCCGATCCGCCAACTCGCCGGCGTCGACGGCGCCGAGCCAGTGGCGGGCCGCCTGCGCGGATTCACGACGAGACCGCCCGGCACTGCGCGGTGCAAACGCGACGTTGTCCACGGCACTGAGATGAGGAAAGAGCAGTGCGTCCTGAGCGAGCAGGACAGTCCCACGTTTGTGCGGAGACACGCAGACTCCGGCAGCGGTATCGGTCAGCACCCGTCCATTGAGTTCGATTCGCCCACGATTCGGATGATGCAGTCCCGCAACAGCAGCCAGCACCGTCGATTTTCCGGCGCCGTTCGGGCCGAGTATCGCTGTCACCTCACCGGCGGCAACGTCGAACGAGGCGATCACGTCGCGTTCGGGGATTTCGACATCCACGTGCAAGCCGCTCACAGTGATCCTGCCGATCCGCGGCCACGGACGGCGACGACGATGACCACGGCAACAACGACCAGAACCAGCGAAAGTGCCACGGCAGCATCGGGATCACTCTCACGTTGCAGGTAGATCTCCAGCGGCAAGGTGCGTGTGACTCCTTGCAGGCTCCCGGCAAAGGTCAGCGTCGCACCGAACTCCCCCAACGCTCGCGCAAAGGCGAGTACGGCTCCCGAGATCAGACCGGGAATCACCAGCGGCAGGGTGACGCGTCGTAGCACCGTGGTCGGCCTGGCTCCGAGCGTTGATGCCACGGCCTCGTAACGAGTGCCTGCCGTCCGCAGTGCCCCTTCGAGACTGACCACCAGAAACGGCAGCGCGACAAACGTTTGTGCCAGAACAACGGCGGTCGTGGAGAATGCGATCTGAATTCCGAGCACCTCCAACTGCTCCCCGATCAGCCCTTTACGGCCGAACGTGTAGAGCAGCGCGATTCCGCCCACTACCGGAGGCAGGACGAGCGGCAGCAAGATCAGTGACCGCAGTACCGACAGTCCACGGAAACTGCTGCGCGCCAGCACCACAGCCATCGGTACCCCGAAGAGAATGCAGAGCACTGTGCTCATCGCCGCGGTCTTCAGGCTCAGCTTCAGAGCCGCTATCGACGACTCCGAGGTCACGAGTTGCCAGAACTGCGACCATTGCACCGTCTGCAGCATCGCGAGCAACGGAACTATCACGAAGGCCCCGCCGATCACGGCAGGGAGATAAATCCATACCGGCAGCCCGAGCGGAGCACGGACTGCCGTTCTGATTCGCATCACGGAGCGGCAAATCCTGCATTCGTCAGCACAACCAGACCCTTCGGGCCACTCACGAGATCAACGAACTTGGTCGCGGTGGTGAGGTTCTTCGAATCCTTCAGTGCTGCAACCTGGTACAGGTTGACAACGGAAGCGGCCTCGGGGAAGGCGATGGTCTCGACCTTCTCGCCCGCCGACTTCGCGTCTGTTACGTACACGATGCCGGCATCTGCCTGACCTGAGGTGACTTTGTTCAGCACGTCGGTTACCGAGGACTCCTCACTGACCGGCTTCAGGCTTTCACCGCTCGCTTCTTCGACCTTCTTTGTGGCAGCCCCGCAGGGAACCTGGGGAGCACAGATCACCAATTGTGTTCCCTCCTTGGCCAAATCAGCGAACGAGGTGATTCCCTTCGGGTTACCAGGCGGCACCACGATCGTGAGAGTATTGCTCGCAAAGTCGGAGGGCGTACCTGCAACAACTCCAGCGTCGGTGGCCTTCTTCATGTTTGCCGCATCAGCCGACGCAAACACATCCGCGGGAGCGCCCTGGATGATCTGCGCAACCAGATCCGACGAACCAGCGAAACTGAAAGTAACTGTAGTTCCGGGGTTTTCGGCCTCGAATTCCTTGCCGAGTTCGGTAAATGTGTTCTTCAGCGATGCCGCCGCAAAAACGGTGATGTCGCCGGTCACTGTTGCCGAAGTACTGGCAGCCGCCGTCGACGTCGAAGGTGACGAGCTGTCCGAGCTACTGCAACCGCTCACCAGAGCAAGCGAGAGAACACCTGAGGCAACTATTCCGAGCGCTTTTTTCACTGATTTCCTCACTGCGTTTTCAACGTTGACGGGGTTTCCACGATCACGGTTGTGGCTTTGACTACGGCAACCGCGATGCTGCCGACTTCCAATCCCAATTCACGAACGGCGTCGGTGCTCATCAGCGAGACCACGGTGAACGGACCGCACTGCATTTCGACCTGCGCCATCACCGTGTCGGTGACAACCTTGGTCACGAGGCCGGCAAACCGGTTGCGGGCCGACGTCCCGGTACTTAGCGGGTCTACGGGAGCGGGAGCCGCGTTGGATCGCGCAAACGCAGCCAGTTCGGCGCCGTCGATCACCTTGCGACCCGAATCGTCGGTTGCCGCGCTCAGCTGCCCGCTGTCGATCCACCGACGCACGGTGTCGTCACTGACACCCAGTAGCCCGGCCGCTTCGCGTATTCGTATGTTGGGCACCTCATGATCGTAGGGCTCGCAGCAGCCCCGAACAAGCCAAAATGTCCGCAAGTGCGTTAAAAATAGATCAATTCATCCGCTCTTGCGGAGTTCTACTCTTGAGACCACGGAACTCGGCAGGAGTCGGTACCGAATCCCTGTTCCGTGATTCCCAACGCGGAATACATTCGCGAGCGCATGTTCTCCAGCCCGATCTGATAGGTCAGCTCCACCACGCCTGCCCTACCGAACCGACTCTCGAGGTCCGCAACATGCTCGTCGGTAACTCCGTGCTCACCGTGTGGGTCGCCTGTCATCGCGTCCGCGTACGCGATGGCTGCTCGCTCGTCCTCGCTGTAGAGCGGCGAGTCTCGATAATGCTCAATCGCTTTCAAACGCTCGACGTCAAGGCCGTCCAGACGCGCGAGCATCGTGCCGAAGTCGACGCACCACGAACAACCCACGGTAGAGGCGACTCGGTAGACCGCCAACTCCCGGACACTCACCGGCAGAACTTTGGACGCTTTCTGCACTGCCATTTCATGCCCGGCGGCCGCCAGAAACAGCTTCTTGTGGTTCGCGAGCACGGCAAACGGTTCAGGGACCTCGTCGAACTGCCGGGCGGCGAACTTGTACGCCACTTTGATCAGTGGTCCGCCGTCACCGGGCGCCACTGCGGGTATGCGGGGCATGACAACCTCCGTAAGTCTGCGGCACCACAATCGGTGCCACTTACAGAGTGGAACGAATACCGCGTTCTAAACGTGATCGTCTCATCGAGGAGCCTTATCGCCGGAAAGTGCCGAGTCGATTCCGCTGATCTCCGTAATCTTCCAGTCGTCTCCACTGTCGATGGTGAGTTTGTACGTCGCTGTCGACATGATTCCCTCGGGAGCTTGACTGTTGGTGGTCATGACACTGACAAAGCAGTCCACCGAATAAATACCGCCGTCACCCGCTACGGCCTTTGCGGATATCGGTTGCGCAGTGGATGTCCACTGGAGCGGCGAGATGATCTGCTCCATCGACGACGACGCTTGTGTCAACCGGTTGGACAGTTCCGAACTGGTTCCCTGGGTCAATCTCGCTCGCCAGGCCGGCAGGTCCCGAAAGTCCATCTCCGCGGCCCCGGTCGCATAATCCAAGGCGATCTGTTCGGCCTGTGCTCGACCGGCTTCTGCCGAGTGGATCGCGGAGAGTTCATCCGACTTGGACCGAAGCTGCCACGTCACCGCCGCAAGACCGATCACCAGAAATGCGACGACAAGACCGAGTACAAGGGGTTTCAACGCCACCGTTCGAGGTACCGCGCGACCGGAATCGGTTGACGATTCGAACGTTCGGGTATCGGTATCGACTTCAGCAGCAGTTTCGGTAACGGCGGTATCCTGCATGATTTTTGCCTTTCGTTGCATCGTGCCTTGGTGATGAACAGTCAGCCCGGAATTCGTGCATGAACGGTCAACGCGTCCCCGGATGCGGTAGCCGCAAGAATGTTGTCGAGCAAGCGCCCGATGTCGACGGTTCGTACGGAGGCGGCGCCGGCTTGTACTGCGGGAAGTAGATTCACTCCGATCGCTTCGATGGACGGAGCGGTTTCGTCGAGGAAAGTCTGCAACTCACCCAGAAATGGGCTGACACCTTCCGCGATACCGTCACGGAGAGGTCCCTTCACCACCGCAAAATGAATTCCGGTCAGAAGGTCGTGGAATCCCTGGCCGAATTCTGCGACCTGAGGAGTTGAGTCTCGTAGTCCCGCGGGCAGGGTGCCGCTCTCCATGAGAAGGGGTTGCAAGGTCTCGAACAGCGTAGTGACGTTGTCGGATTGCTGGGCCAGTGTGGCAGCCAACAGCTCTCCCGCTCGGCTGAGATTGTTCAGCACAGCAAAGTCGTCGGGCAGCGCGATGTCCACGGTCTCGAAAATCTGCTGTACCTGAACCGGATCCACCTGCTCGAGCAGCCTGGTCAACCGTTCGGACAGTTCCTTGAAAGTTGTCGGCACCACGACCTGGGACTCCGGAACGCTGTCCCCGTCCTGCATGAACGGCCCGGATTCCGATGGCGGAAGAACCGAGAGATACGACTCGCCGAGCGCAGAAAGATTGTCGACGCGAAAGACGCTGTCAACTGGAATGCTCTGCCCACGTGTGTAATTCCATCCAACTTCGATGCTGTCCGCTGATGCGCTCACTTCGCTGACGTGCCCGATTGCCACCCCTCTCAACAGCACCCTCGAACCGACCACAAGACCGTTGGTGTCGCGGATCTCCATCCGAGCAGAGTTCACATTTTCGAACGCACCGAACTGCAGACCCGCCTTACCCATGTACACGAATGATGCTGCCGCGATGGCAATCATCCCGACGACGGACATCAGTGTCTTGCCCCTCATTTCACTGCTCCTAGTAAACGAAGGACGTTCTCGGCGTCGGCGATCACTTGGTCGCCGCCTGACGTTTCGACGGACTTGACGTCGATCGAAGGGTTTTGCGCAAACGGAATCAAGGTGGTGCGAAGGAAATTCGCTACGGTCACCGATGTCCGTGGCGCTTCTACCAACGTTTCACCGATGGAATCCGCCGAGTCGGCCATGGAGTTCAACATCGGCACCATCCACAGTCCGCCTTCGTAGACACTTCCGACGGAGGGAAGGATCTGACCGATGTGCGATACGACGGAAATCGCCACACGGCGCCAGTAATGGACTGCTGACGGGTCGAATATCGTGGCCAGTTGTTCCCCACGATCCGTCATCGAGAGCGCCGTTGCATTCAATCCGTCCAAAGTCCGGTCGATTTCACCGGTGCGACCTGCCAGGTCGTGCATGTCCACTGCCACGATCGACGCAAGGTCGCCCACTGCGGCCTTCGACGGCATCACACTGTTCACCCGGCCCATGACGTCTTCGATCTTCTGGATACTTCCGCCGTTCACGAAGTTCGCCAGAACCGCGATAGTGTCCTCGAGCTGAGGCGGAGAGATGGTTCGGCTGACCGGAACGGTGCCTCCGGGTGGGATTGTGCCACCAGGAATCTCGGGGTCTCGGGTAATCGCGATGTAGGTGTCTCCGAGAAGCGTGTCCTGGCGGATAATGGCACCCGCATTCGCGGGGACCTTCGTATCGGTTCTGATGCCGGCATGAACCGTCACCATGTTGTCGGACACTTCGAGAGAGCGCACTTCGCCCACTCGCAAGCCATCCATGATCACGTCTGCGCCGGTCGGCAGGTTCATCACACTCGAGAATTCCAGCATCATCTCGTAGCCCTCACCGATACCGCTTCGCGCCGAGGGCAAATCGTCCGGCCCGAGCGAGCAAGCCGACAGGCTCGACAGGGCTGCACCACAGGTGATGATGCACAGCAGCTTTCGAACTCTGTTGATCGTCACGTCACTTCCCTTCCAAGAGAACAAGGTCGAGCAGACTGACTACTGGAAGTTCGGTCGCGGAATCCAACTTCACGGTCGCCGGTTGATACGCAAAGCTGATCTCGTTCTGATTCGACGACTGCTGTGTGAGCAGTGGGGCAACAGATGGAATCGAAGATATGAGTCCGGCAAGATCTTTCGACTGAGTTGCCGCCAGTTTTATCGACGCTGTGGCGTTTCCGTGCATGAAGGACCAAATATCGGCGCCGTAACTCTGCTGGATGTCGTCCAGCGTCGCGACCAGCCAGCCGATACCCTCGCACACTGCAATAACTCCTGGCCACAGCGAGGGCCCCGCTGCAACGATGTCGGGAAGTTGCTCGACAATCGACCGGATCGAACTCCAATTCTGCAGCGCGTCTTCGGAAAGCGGGGCCATGTTCGCGATCGCCGAACCGATATCCGCAATGAGTTTGTCTGGATTCGAGGCAGCGGAGGCGGCATGCGTCATCAACTGACGCGCATTGTCTCCTTGCCCCCGCAATGCTTCTTCCAGTCCCGCCACCGTGGCAGCGACGCTCTGATTTCCGTCGTTCGGCGCGATTGCGTCGATGAAATCAGCAGCCGAACCCGTAATCTCGGAGATGCTCTTCGGAGTGTAGCTGTGCTCCAGCGGAATACAGCTCCCCGACGCCATCTCCGGACCGGTGCTGTAGTTTCCCACCAGTTCGAGGGTGCGATCGGCCAGGATCGACTTCGATCGAGTAACCGCGCGCACGTCTGCCGGATACGCTCGTCCGGAAGCCAACGAGAAGGTCACCTCGACATGGTCTCCCCGGGGTTCGATGGACTCGACTCGACCGACCTCGTATCCCATCTGTGTCACCGGGTTCCCGGCATACAGACCGATTGCGTCGGGCATCTCCGCGCAGAATTGCGAACGGTCCTCCCTGGTCACAGTTGTGGCCGCAGCAACGCCGGCCACCGTGACAAGAGCAACTCCGACTAGGGCACCCACAGTCAGGAATACACGTGAATTCTTGGTCATATCAGCACTTCCGTCCGGGAACCGGAACACAGATATCGGATGCCATGAGTTGACCTCCCGCAATGGTGGCCAGTCCGTCAGGTGTCAACCAGGCGGCGAGTTGCGACCTCATCGTTTCGAGATTGGTGATCGTCGGTCCGACCGTGGTCTGGAAATCCTCGATGACGGACTTCGCCTGGTTCACTGCGCCGAGCACCTCTTCCTTGTGGTCGAGGTAATACGACTCGAAGGGCGCAAGTGTCATCAAGACCTCGCCGAGCAAACGGTAAGCCTCGTTGAATCCCACGTGAGTGGTGTTGTACGTGGAGAGGACGATGTCTATCTGCCGGATGAGATCGAAGACGAATTCGCGGTTGGCATTGAATGTCTGGGTGTACTCCGCGGCGAGCGCGGCGACGGTACGGACTTGCTCACGTTGTTCGTCCATGATTCGGGCGATACTCGTCATTCCCGAGATGACCGAACCGACCGAGGACGGGTTGTCGCCGAGGGCCCGAGCGACCTCGTCCAAGTTTGCGTCGACCGTCTCGCCCTTGACGTTGTCCGTCGTATTCGGTGCAGCTTGAAGCACGTCGCCGATGGAGTAGGGAACCTGAACCTGTTCCATCGGAATCGGTTGGTCGCCGATGGGTATTTCGCCGAGAGGAATCAAGGTGATGGCGTACCCGCCGACCGGCGTGAGCATCCGCACTTCGATGCGGGAGTCGGACCCGACCAGGACGGAATCTTCGATCTCGGCTTCCACCACTACCGAATCCGCCTCCATCGACACAGCGGTCACCGATCCGACGCCGATCCCGGCGACGCGTACGTCCTGACCGACGGTAATCGCCGACGCGTCAGTAGTCCTGAACGAGAAGGTCTTCCGTCCGAGCGGGTTGAGGTAGAACACCGTCGCGAGGACGATCACAATCACCAAAGCCAGTACAACTACCGAGCCGTAGGCAACCTGTCGCCTCACCTCCGACTCCGGTCCGGGCGGCATGCGCTTTCGAATTCTGGTCAAGGGTTGCATACGACCACCTCGATACCTCTCAGCAAAACCTTGACCTCACTGGGCAATTGAGCAATTCCGTTGCTGCACTGCAATGCATCGGGACCCTGTGGTGCGGCGTTGGGCAATTGAAGGCCGGCAAAGGCCACGGGCAGAAGTCGCAGAGCCTCCGCAGCATCGGGCATCGACGAGAACGCGTCCGACATCATCTTGTCGACGTCCATTCCGGGGTGGAGCCCCGAACCGTCGATGAGACGCTTTATCGGAGTGAGAAACTCGGGTCCGAACTTCGCTGTCTTCGGAAATTCGTCGAGCACCGACATCGCTTTTGCGATCGGAAAACTGACCGACTCCAGGAACTCCACGACTTCAGGCGAACGACCGCCCATGCTGTCGGAAATACGAGCGAGATTACCGGTGAGTGTGGACAACACCTGTTCGCGGTCGTGCGCGAGATCAGCCAGCTTCTGGGCGTCGTCGAGCATGGGAGCCAACCCGCCGCCGTCACCTTGCAAGAGCGCAATTGCGTTCTCGGTGAAGGTATTGATGTCGTCTGTGCTCATCGTGGCCAGCACCGGTTGCAGTCCGTTGAACAGCGTCGTGATGTCGAAGGACGGATGTGTCCGGTCGACTGAGAGCGACTCCACCGAATTGCCCGCAAGTGCCGGGAATTCCGCATCGATATAGCGCACGCCGGTAAGGTTCTGATACTTGACTGCCAGGATTGTGTTCTCGGTCAGGTCGTAGTCGGTCTCCATGGTGAAACGGACTTTCGCAACGCTGCGCCCATCTTCACGAACAAGATCGACACCCTCGACCTTTCCGATCCGAACACCTTGTGTCCTTACGTCCCCATTGATGCCCAAACCCGATACGTCGGTGAATTCAGCACTATAGCTTCGTGTTTCACCGGACACCGGGTTCTTCATCGCGCTCACCACAATGACGAACAGCAGTGCCGAAATCAGTACCGCGACGGCAAGCTTGATCAGCGTGACGGCATACTCCGAACTGATTCTCACTCGCCTGCTCCTTCACCGAGGGGCGCGGACGCGCGTGTGATTCCGAGAGGTACCGCCAAAGACGGAATGTCGTCGAGGACGATGCGCAGATCGAGGCGCTTACCCGTATCCGTGTCGGAAAACGCACTGTCGAGGCTTTCGATCGATGCTCGTAGTCGCTCGGGCCGCGCGCCGTCCTCCCGAAGGTGCGGGATCATGTCCGCGATCGTCGCAACCACCTGGGTGACCGGCGTCAATTCTTCTCCGTGCGAGGCCAACAGCGCGCCGGCTTGTCCGAACAATTTGGTTGCCGCCAATGCAAGTCCTTGATCTGCCTCGTCCAAGAGCGCGTCGTCGACTCCGATCGATCCGTCCGGCTTCACGTTGAACACGCTGTAGTAGATGCTGGTCAGTGCGTCGATCGCCGCTCGGTTGAACGCCGGCATCTCGTCGAGAACGTCGTTGAAGTACCCGAGGAGATCGCTCGGCAGCTCTTGCTGAGTCTGAGCGACCCGGTCGGCCACAATCAGTCCGGCGTCGAACAACGGAGTCAATCCGTCGGTATAGCGGATCGTCTTGTTCAGCGTGGTGATCATGGAATCGGTCAAGGTGCCGTCAATCGTCAACGAGCCCTTCTCGATCATGGTGGACATCGTGAAGTCGCCGAGGGGAAGCCGCTCGAGTGTCGCCCCGGACGCCAATGCAACACCACCGGAACGGCTGACCAGATTCACGGCCGTCGAGCCGAAGTAGTTGCGGGGCCGGAAGTCGACGTCGAATGTATCTGTGAGTCCGCCGATTTGGTTGTGATCGAGCTCCAAATCCAAGCGAACGGATTCCGAATCCGTCCGCTCGAGACGGACCACCTCCCCGACCTCGCCACCACGCAAGATGACTTTGGTGCCGGTTGTGACACCCGGTCCCACAAACGGGACGTCGATGCTGATCGGCATCCCACTGGGTTCGTCGAACTTCGGAAGGATCCAGACTGCGGAGACGACTATCGCACATGCCGTTGCGATCACACCCAGTCCCGCTGACTGCAGAACCTTGGCTTGCCGCCTCGGCACCCCACGCAGGAAGTCCTGACTGCTCGATCTGCTCACCGCATCATCCTTTGAACGCCAACTCGGGGCTGAGGCCCCAAATCGCCACAGTCATGAGAAAATTGAGAACAACAATTGCGACCAAACTCGCCCTGATCGCCTGCCCAGACGCAGCACCGACGCCGGCCGGACCGCCGCTGGCAAAATAGCCGTAGTAGCAATGGATCATCGTCACGACACCACAGAAGATCACGGCTTTGAGTACCGAGGCCGCCAGATCGGGAACACTGAGAAATTGACTGAAGTAGTGATCGTAGGTGCCCGACGGTTGGCTGTGAAAAGTCTTGATGATGAAACCTCCGGTGATGAAGCTGACCACGAGTGCCATCAGATATCCGGGAATGACAATCAGCATGCTGCCGATCAACCTGGTACCCACCACAAACGGAATTGCCTGTAAGCCCATCGATTCCGTGGCATCGATCTCCTCGGAGATCCGCATGGCGCCGATCTCCGCTGTCATGCGGCACCCAGCCTGCGCTGCGAACCCGATACCGGTGATGATCGGCGCGATTACCCGGACGTTGCCGAAAGAACCGATAATCCCGGTAAGTGCTCCGAAGCCCAACAGATCGAAAGCCATGAAGGCCTGAATGGCAACTACCGCCCCAACTGCGACACCGAGGAAGAACATCAAGCTCACGACGCCACCGTCGACGATCAGAGAACCGTTGCCCCACGCCATGTTGTTCATCGTGGTCATCGTCTGTTTCCGATAGTGCCGAACAGTTTTCGGCAACAGCGAGATCGTCTTGGCAGTGAACACCGCGGCTTGGCCGACTTCCTCGACACCGCGTGATACCGCTTGCCCCACGGCGCGAGCAGGACGCAACAGCACTCCGCCGCCCGTCATGCCAACCTCGCCGGGAAGAACATCATCTGCAGCTGACTGACACCCAAATTGGTCATGAAGATACAGAACACGCTCAGGACAACCGAGGCGTTGACGGCATTCGCCACACCCTTGGGTCCACCCTTTGCCTCGAGGCCACGCAGGCTCGCGATCAAGACCACAATGGCCGCGAACAGTACCGACTTGAGTACTGAGAACGCCAAATCCGTTGTTGTGGCGAATGAACCGAACGACTGCCAGAAACTGCCGGGGACCACGTTGTTCACATTTGCCGAAATAATAAGTCCTGCAGCAACACCGGCGGCAATCATCGAAACGCACAACATCGGGGCGATGGCGATCATCGCGATGAATCGCGGAACCACCAAGCGCTGGACAGGGTCGATTCCCATCACCCGAATAGCTTCGATCTCCTCGCGAATGGCACGCGCGCCCAGGTCCGACGCGATAGCAGACGCTGCGGCGCCACTCATCAGCAAACCGGCTGCCATGGGTGCACCCTGACCGACAACACCCAAACCGCTTGCGGCACCGGCAAGCGAATTGGCGCCGACCTGATTCATGATTCCGCCAACCTGGACCGACACCTCCGCACCGATCGGCACTGCCATCAGCAATGCCGGCAAAGCTGTCACTTTGAGCAACTTCCACATCTGCTCGGCAACTTCACGGACAGGAAGCCGGAACGCCACGATGTCGGTGACGGTATATGTGAGGATCTCTGCCGCCAACTGAGCGGAACGTCCCAAGGTAGCCAAGCTCCGCATCGGGGTTTCTGTCAGATAGGTACGCAGCCTAGCGATCATGACGTATGGCTGTCTCCGCACGGGTTTGTGCGACATCGTCGCCGACTCGTGGGGCAGCATGTCTGTTCCTGTTGTCATGACGATACGAACCAACCGTCTTCTACCACGGGAATCTCGCCGGTCACAGAATCGTCGTAATACGGTGCCGCCACGTCGGATTCGAACGATTCCGATGCAAGACTTTCCCGAATGGCTTCCTGCGCGAGCGGTGGGAGGGTGTGCATGATCTGACGGACGCGTTCCTGACGACGACGAACAGCCTGACGCTCCGGATTACCGGGCGTCGCCTTCATCTGCGGCACGATGCCCTCGACGTCGTCGACACCACCGGCATGGTGACCGGCATCCACGAGCGCCTGCTCGTGCGCCATCTGAGCCTCGTCCTTCTCCTCCGACATACCGATCGGACCGATCATCGTGCCGTTGAGGAACTGCTTGACCACCGGCTCATCCGAGGTGAGCAACACCTCACGAGGACCGAACATCACCAACTGACGGCGGAACAGCATCCCGATATTGTCCGGAACCGTACGAGCAAGGTTGATGTTGTGCGAAACAATAAGAATCGTCGCATCGGACTGAGCATTGATATCGATCAACGTCTGACTGATGTACGTCGTACGCACCGGATCGAGACCCGAGTCCGGCTCGTCGACCAAGATGATCTCCGGATCTAGCACCAACGCGCGAGCCAGACCGGCACGCTTACGCATACCACCGGAAATCTCACCCGGAAGCTTGTCCTCCGCACCGACCAGACCAGTCAGATCGAGCTTCTCCATCACGATCTTGCGGATATCGGATTCCGACTTCTTCGTATGCTCGCGGAGCGGAAACGCGATGTTGTCGTACAAATTCATCGAACCGAACAACGCACCGTCCTGGAACAGCACACCGAACAACTTACGAATCTCGTAGAGCTCCTTCGAGGAACACTGCAAATATCCGTGCCGTCGATCACGATGGAACCCTGCTCGGGGCGGAGCAAACCGATCAAAGACTTCAAGAACACCGACTTACCGGTACCCGAAGGCCCCAGCAACGCGCTCACCTCACCGGCGGGAAGCGTCAACGACACGTCCTGCCAAATCCTCTGCGACCCGAAAGACTTGGTCAGCCCTTCGACTACCACTTCAACACCCATACCGAATCCTTTTCTGTTTGTCGCACCGCTCTTCAGCTCGGAATTTCGATGTTGATCGAATCTCCGATGCTGTTCGATGCTTGGCAATCGAGAATCGGGAATAGCCTGCGCACTACTGTCTTGTGGGGCGGCAGACAATCGGACGAGCTACCTGCTCGTCTTGGAAAGATCGCACAATGCGCTCTGGCACATCAAGATCCGGCGTTCTGTAGCAGCAAGAAGAAGCTGCGATACTCACTGCCGGCACCAGTTGGTTCAAATCTTAGGACCTTAGCCCCTACCGAGTCAATGAATTTGGCCAATAAAACTACAAATTGTAGGTAAATTATCGCGCGACGCGCGCCATACCCCGTGCTACGTCGACCATCTCTGCCACGTCTACGATCTTCAACCTCGGCCGCCCGTGAACCTTGCCCTGCTTTCGTTCATGGGCATCGATCTTCTTCCAGCCCTTGAGATCTACCAATTCAGGCTGGCGGCTGCCAACCAGTTCCATGAAGTCTGCGGTCGAATGACGTGGAGCCTCGAGCCTCCCCTCCAGATAATCGCGAACAATGTGTTGTGACGTCTCGATCGAACACGGCCGATTCGATCCGATGACTCCCGACGGCCCACGTTTGAGCCAACCCGCCGTATACACGCCGGCAACGGGTTCACCCGTTGATGGATCCACCACAGCGCCGCCCTGATTCGGCAACACTCCGCGCAGCTCGTCGAACGGCAAGCCTGCGATGCGAACACCCCGAAAGCCTATGGACCGCACGAGTAATCCAGCCTCGATGTTCTCGAACTCTCCCGTACCGACGACAACAGGTTCTCCGCCCGGCGAGTGAACGGTATTTCGCTCGACACGGATCCCGCTCACCCGCCCGTCGCCGAAGAACGACACCGGAGTCCGATGAAACTGCAGGTGAATGCGGCGGGTACCGGAGGACGGAATTGTACGGCCGTAGTTGTCGACCATGGACGCTTTGATCCGGTGAAGTGCACGCGACTCCGGTTCGCCCTGCTCGAAGCCTGAAGCCGTAACCTCCACTCCTGGTATCTGCGACAACCCGAGCAGTTCCGGAGTACTGAACGCCGCGCCGCCCACACCGCGCCGCCCGAGTACGATCACCTCACGAATCCGACTGGCAGCAAGCGATTCCAACGCATGGTCGGCGATGTCAGTGCCAACCAGTCGAGCTACATCGCTGGTGAGCACGCGTGCGACGTCGAGCGCGACGTTGCCGTTACCGACCACGACGGCCCGCTCGCCCGAGAAGTCGAACTTACGCTCTACATGGTCGGGATGACCGTTGTACCAAGCCGAGAACTCGCGCGCGGAAACACTTCCCGGCAGGTCCTCCCCCGGAATACCGAGTGAACGATCAGCCGGCGCACCGGAGGCATAGACCACGGCGTGATGATGAGCGAGTACCTCGTCATGCGAGAGATGCTGACCAACATCGACATTGAGAAGAACAGCACAGTTCTTCCGCGAGAGTGTCCTTGAAAACGCTGTTGAAATCAGCTTGGTCTTTGCATGATCGGGGGCCACGCCGTATCGAACCAAACCACCTGGCGTCGGAAGGCGTTCGAGAATTGTCACTTCGACGTCGATTCCGGCGCTCGACGACAACTCTTCGGCAACATAGCAGGCGGAGGGACCGCTCCCGACTATCGCAACGCGCAGTGGGTCTCGCGCGGCGCCTACTGACACTGCCGCCACGGGCGCCTTCGCTACTTCTTCCACGACGTCCGGCGTGATGTCCTCGTAGTACGCGGCATTGATTGCTGCGAATACCTCAGTTTCCGGGGTGAGGTCTTCGGGAGGGACTATCGCGTCAACGGGGCACTCGTCGACGCACGCACCGCAGTCGATGCACGCAACAGGATCGATGAACAACATCTCGGTACGAATGTAGGCCCGCTCCGCCGGAGTGGGATGGATGCAGTCCACCGGGCATACGGACACGCAACTTGCATCATTGCAACAGGATTGGGTCACGACGTGGGCCACTGGACACCCAGCTTTCTGCTTTGTTTGCGCGAGACGACCAAACATCTCGACAAATGACGTAATACAGAGAATGTAATCTGTATCACGTGGCAGGTCAACTATTTCAGGAAACTAGCCGAAATGGCTGATCGTCCAGTTCCGTTGCTCATCAATACATTCCAGCTTGCAGAACCGAGTCCTCGATCGCAGACATACAAAACAGCCCCGCATGCGTGAGATCCGCATACGGGGCCGGTAAGCCGTCAACCTGGATTATGTAACGAGTCGGGCGTCCGCGGCCGATGTATCCGTCACGATGCCCGGAAGGAGAAATGTGGTCAGCATGCGTCGGTGCTCAGGGTCGTCGCTGGACCCGAAGTCCATGCGCCCCACAAGAATAAGCTCGACCAATGTAATCCACTCGCAAATCTGCTCATCGGTGAGACCGTCGCGAATCTCTCCGCGTTCTCGCGCCTCGTCGATCAGCGGCTCCCACATTTCCAAGGTCAGTCTGGTCGCCAGACCTGAACTCCCCAGCAGGGCTGTAGCCATGTTCATGTGTTCCGGGCTGACAATCAGCCGGATCAAGTCGTCCTTGCGGCCTCTGTCGACCAAGAAAATCAATCCGTCGACAATCTGCTCGGCAAACGTCGCGCGCTCGCGAAGGTACGCACGAGCCTTGTCGAACAAGCGTCGCGACCGCGTCTCCACCATCGCTGCGATCAAGGTGTCCCGGTCGCGGAAGTACCGGTAGATCGTGGGCCTCGAGACGCCCGCTTCCTTGGCGATGTCGTCCATCGTGGTCTTAGCGATGCTGTACCGCTGAAATGTCGCTTCCGCGGCCTTCAGGATCTGGGCGCGCGCCTCGTCTGCATCCTCACTGAGGACACCACCACTTCTCCGCCGCGCCATACCAACCCCTTCTGGATACTCGGCACAGCGCCGAGTAGTTTGCTTGTCAGGATACAAGAATCGACATTTGTCCGTAGCCGTACCCGTCCCCTTCGCTCTGAACGCAACCGGCCCTGCTGGCGCCTGAGCAGGCGTAGCAGGGCCGGCACAGCCAATCATGACGCCAGAGCGTCACCGTCGTTTCACGAACCGCTCGGCAACGTCGGCGTACTCCGATCGAATCGCCGTCTTCGACAGCTTCCCACTAGGCAACCGTGGCAACGGTTCGTCTCGAATGACGACGTATCGGGGCACCTTGTAGTCGGCAACCAACCGATCACAGTGCTCGATGATCGCCGCCTCGTCGACGTCGCCGCTCACGGTCACGATGGCCGCAGGGGTCTCGCCGAAGCGCTGATCCGCTGCGGCAATAACTGCAACCTCGTCCACCCCGTCGATCTCACCGATGACACGTTCGATCTCGACCGGCGAAACGTTGATACCACCCGTGATGATGAGATCCTTCAGCCGATCGACAAAAGCAACTCGGCCTTCTTTGTCCCGTGTTCCGAGATCGCCACTGTGCAACCACCCATCACGCAAAGCGGCAGCGGTTGATTCCTCGTCGTTCCAGTATCCCGGCGTAACTCCGGGACCACGCAGGAGGATTTCCCCCTGCTCGCCGGGATCCGCCTCGGTACCGTCCGCACGCACCACCTTGACCTCGGTGAAGATCGAGCCGTTCCCGCACGAATCCGGATGATCGAAGGCTTCCGCCACCGGTGTTGCAGTTGCGACTCCGCCGGCTTCCGTCATCCCGTAGATCTGCCGTAGTGCAACACCCTTGTCCGCCCAACGCGCTGACAAAGCGGGCGCGACGGCGGCTCCTCCGACGATGGCGGTCCGCAGTGAGGATAAATCCGCCTCGGCAAATTCCTGTGACCGAGAGATCGCGTCGAAGATCAGTGGAACGCCGAAGATTGCCTGAACCTGGTGCTCACCCAACAACTTTGCCGCACGGCCGGGAACAAATTCTTTCTCGATGACAATCGTTCCACCGAGCACAGTGGTCATCAGCAGGCCCCAGACAAGGCCAGGCGTGAACACGAGGGGCAGAACCAGCAGCGACGTCGAACCCGGTCGAAGACCTTCCTCGGTGAGAGAAGCTTCGAACACGATGTTGAGCAACGTGCGGTTGGTGCAGATCACGCCTTTCGACAGACCTGTCGAGCCACTCGTGAAGATCAGCGCTGTCGGGTCCTCGGGCTCCGTGTCGATCCGGTAATCGTCGACAGCGCCGTTCCGGAGCGTGGTGAACTCGCCGAAGTCCCTGATGCCGAACGACGCGCCCAGCGCCTTGGCCGCCTCGACGCCGTCTGCGAACTCCGCCGGCGTAATGACAGTGAGTGCCCCCGAATCATCAACCACCTTGCGCAGTTCGGCAGGCTTGAGCCGTGGGTTGAGAGGGACCAGGACAGCTCCGGACTTGATGACGCCCAACGCAATTGCCGGCCACTCCATCGAGTTGGGTCCGAGAAGCCCCACTCGATCGCCTGGATTCACACCGGAGTTCGACAGGTCCCGTGCTACGCGACTCGACCAGTCCTGAAGCTCTCGATACGTCAGCGACTCGTCTTCGATGACGATTGCCGCGCGATCGCCGGATGTACGAGCCCACCACGCCAGCGCGGACCCGATAGTTGCGGACATCTCACGTCTCCGGGGTGAATCGAATCGGCAGACGCGCGCAGCCGCGAACCTGGCTTGAATGCAGAATCGGCGGGTCGGAGTCGACGAGGTCGTAATCCGGTATGCGACGGTGCAATTCCTCCAGCGCAATGGAGAGCTCGATCCGCGCGAGGTGCGAACCGAGGCAGCGGTGAGCACCTGATCCGAACGAGAGATGCCGGTTGGGATGACGTTCGAGATCCAGTTCGTCGGGATCCTCGAATTCCGCAGAATCGCGGTTGGCCGAGCACAGCATCAGAATGAGCTGATCACCCTTGTGGATGGTCACGCCGCCCAATTCGACATCCTTGGTGGCGCAACGGCCGGGGACCACGGCAGCTTCGATACGAAGGATCTCCTCGACCGCTGTGGAAATCAGTGTGTCGTCGTCGATCAGCGCGTCGCGCTGCGCCGGATTGTTCACCAAGTGAATGATGCTCCACGCCAATGATCCCTGCACGGTGTGCAGTCCAGCGATCAACAGCAGGAAGAACATCCGGTTGAGCTCTTCGTCGGTAAGCAACCGCTTTCCGTCTTCGAGTTCCACTTCCGTGTGAATCAATGTCGAGGTGATGTCGCTTCCGGGGTTTGCACGACGCTCGTCCACCATCTTCTGGAAGTATCCCAGCATCTGCATTCCGGCCATCGCCCGTGCCTGTTGGGATTCTTCCTCGCTGGCACCCGGCTTTCCGGTCAGAACCGTGTCCGTCGCTTCGGTGAACAACGGGGCATCCTCGACCGGCCAATCCATCAGCGCCAGAAAGACTCTGGTGGGAAGCTCGTGCGCAAAGTCCGCGATGAACTCCGATTCTCCGGCTCCCGCGAACTTGTCGATCAGTTCGTTGACAAGTTCGCGAATCTGCTCGGTGAGCGCTTTCATCCGGTTCGGGCTGAAGAGCGGCTGCAGCGCGAGGCGGTATCCGGTGTGCTCCGGCGGATCAAGTTCGATGGGGATGAACTTGCCCATTCCACCCGGGCCGGTGACAAGGTTGTTGGGGTAACTCGAGAACGTCTCGGGATCTCGGAGAACCTCGTGAATTTCCTTGTAGTGCGTGACAATCCAATGTCCGCCATGTGCGGTGGAGTAGACCACCGGACCTTTGCCGGCCAATTCCGCCACCCGCTCCTGCACGGTGTCGACCGGCTGGGCGAGCGACGGATCGTAAATGTCGAAATCGACCACCAGATTCGTGGGCGCCTGTTCTGTTGTTGTCATCGAGTCACTTTCTCGAAAAATGGGGGAATTTCACGGTGCCGGCATTGATCCGGGCAGGACTGGACTGCGAGAGTGCGTTCAGGACTGGACTGTCAGGGCGCGTTCCGGGCAGACGATGACCGCGGCATCTGCCGCACCGATGTCGTCAGGAGTCAGCGGGTCACGCAGAATTACCGGATTGCCCTGCTCATCGCTGTCGAGGAGGTCGGGTGATGCCGAGTAACACAATCCGTGGCCGGCGCACGCAGACCGGTCGACCACCAAATGCGTTGCCTCTTGGCCTGTATCGATCATTGATCCTCTCCAACTATCTTGTCGTACAACATTTCACTGTGGGTGCAGGATCGCGTGAGCTAGGCGCTCGCGTCGAGGGTCGGGGTGCCTTCGTCCTCCGGGAACCACATCCCGACACGCGAGAGTGTTCCGCCGTCGGTGGTCGGAAGTGTCACGCCGGAGATGTACGCCGAATCGTCGGAAACCAGGAACAGCGCAGCGCGGGCGTTGTCCGACAGCGACGGAGGACGATTGAGTTTCAGCGGAATAGGCGAGATACCCGGGTCCCAGGGACCGGCAGTCTCCTCGTACGACTGTCCGACGACCGGCGATCCGGCCGGCATCAGGAAGTTGGGTGACATTCCGTGAGTCGGGGCGATCGCATTGACCCGAATCCCATATTTGCCGAGGTCAAGGCTCAATCCGCGTACCAAACCATTGACCCCGGCTTTGGTAGCCGAGTACATGGCGATGCTGTGGTACGCGAGAAACGATGCGGCCGAAGAGGTTGCAAGAATCACGCCGCCGCCATTCGCCCTTAGTGCAGGTACCGCTGCCTTTGCGGTGTAGAAGACCCCACTGAGATTCACCCCCAACACCGCCTGCCAATCGGCATCCGTCAGGTCCTGGAAGTCGACAACCTCGCCGCCCGCGACGGACGGAACTCCGCCGCGCGAGACTACGCCGGCATTGGCGAAGACGACGTCGAGTTTGCCGAAAGCGTCAACCGTGGCTGCAACTGCATCCACCACCTGAGCTTCGACACTGACGTCCGCTGTCAGCGCTATCGCAGTTCCACCCTGCTGCTCAACCAGTTTCACGGTCCCTTCGGCCCGATCCTTGTCGATGTCGACTACTGCAATCTTGGCGCCTTCCGAGGCAAAAAGTTGTGAGCACTGACGACCGAGACCTGAACCGCCGCCGGTGATCAGAACAATCTTGTTTTCGAGTTTCATGCAAACTCCTTCGACTGAAGATGTGCCGTGGTGAGGAAGTGAGGACTCGGCGCGCGCAGCGTGTGCGCGCCGATCTCGAAGATCGGGTCCGAGAACCAGATCAGAACTATCGACAAACCAATCGGACTGCGTCGTGTCGCGTTCTCGAAGCAGTGTGTGACTCACATTACTCATGCTGACAACTGACGTCAATCGATATTTGTCAGTTGATACATGAACTTGTTTTCCGGGGCAGTTGATCTGCGCCGATTCAGGGCCCAGGCAGTGATGCGAAGATGCAACTACTGCCGACTAAGCTGGAAGGATGCCTTCGACGCCCCGCAATCGCACCGTTTCGCGCCTGCAGCCTTTTGCGTCCACGATCTTCGCGGAGATGACGGCACTGGCAACTCTTCACAACGCCGTCAATCTCGGCCAAGGATTTCCCGACACCGACGGACCCGCCGCGATGCTCGACGTCGCGCGCCAAGCCATCGCCGACGGAGTCAACCAGTATCCGCCGGGCCCGGGTATGCCAGTTCTACGCCAGGCCGTTGCCGCCGACCGGATGGCACGGTACGGCTTGGAATTCGATCCTGATTCCGAAGTGCTGGTGACCGTCGGAGCCACCGAAGCGATCAGCGCTGCAATTCTGGGTTTGGTCGAACCCGGTGAGGAAGTAGTACTTATCGAGCCGTACTACGACTCGTACGCGGCTTCCGTCGCTCTGGCCGGCGCGATCCGTCGTACCGTCCCGTTGGTCGCGTCGGGTGACAAATTTGTTGTCGACATCGATGCAGTCAAGGCAGCGATTACCCCCAAGACAAAGATGCTGGTGGTCAACAGTCCACACAACCCCACCGGGACGGTGTTCACCGATGACGAATTGCGCGCACTTGCAGAAATTGCGTGCGAACGCGACCTGATCGTGCTGAGCGACGAAGTCTACGAGCACTTGGTGTTCGACGGCCTCACGCATACACCGATGGCGTCGCTGCCCGGAATGCGTGAACGCACCGTCACAGTGTCCAGCGCCGCAAAAACTTTCAATGTCACCGGCTGGAAGACCGGCTGGGCGATCGGCCCGCGCGAGCTCATCGACGGCGTGCGCGCGGCCAAACAGTTCATGTCCTTCGTTGCCGGCGCGCCGTTCCAGCCGGCTGTTGCGTACGCCCTGACCAATGAGCAAGCGTGGGTCGCGGATCTGCGATCGAGTCTGCAGTCCAAGCGAGATGTGCTTGCCGACGCGTTGACCGACGCGGGACTCCACGTGCATTCGGGCGGCGGCACCTACTTTCTGCTCGCGGACATCCGGCCACTGGGCGAATCCGACGCGGGAGATTTCTGCCGCGCGTTGCCGGAACGCATCGGAGTCGCAGCCGTCCCCGTCGACGTATTCGCCGACAACCGTGACAGCTGGAAGCACTTGGTGCGGTTTGCATTCTGCAAACAGGACCACGTACTTGCCGAAGCAGCGAGACGCCTCCATCTGCTCCGGGGAGCCGCTCACCCATGAATGCTCGCACCATCCCCACTGCATTTATTCAGCGTTATCTCATGTTCTCGCCGGACAACAATGTGGACTTGTCGGGTGCCTTGCGGGCAGCGGGAATCGATCTCACCACGCTCGCGGACCCACGTGCCCGGCTCACCCCCACACAGGTGACTACCTTCATCCAAACCACCTGGCAGATCACGAACGACGAATTATTCGGTCTCGGGCGCGCCCCTGTCCCCCGCGGCACCTTTCGGCTGATCTGCCTGACGTTGATTCACTGCCCCGACCTCGGTAGCGCTTTCGCTCGGATGGCAGATGTGATCCGTGCACTGCCGAGTTTGGCCCCATTGACGATAGAAGCGGGCGAGGAGAGCACACGCATCAGTTTCTCCGGTCACCCGCGGGAAGGAATCTCCGAACCCGATATCGCGGCACGCGTGACAACGGACTTCATGCTGATCCTCCTACACCGATTTGCCGCGTGGTTGATCGGCAAGCGGGTCCGGCTTCGGGCCGTCGAGTTCCCGTACTCGGCGCCGGATGCGCGGTTGGCCCAAGACTACGACTACATCTTCGGCGTCCCGGTTACGTTCGATGCGCCCTGCGCCGCTTTGGATTTCGACAATTCTGCGATGCGAGCGCCGATCATCCAGACCGAGGAATCCCTCGAGGAGTACTTGCGCGCGTCGCCTATCCAGCTGATGTCCGAGCGCGATTACGACAGCACCGCGTCAGCCCAGGTACGCCGAGTTGTGGAGTTAGGCGTGAAGGGGCGCACCTCGACAGCGGAAGAGATTGCCGAAATGCTCTCGATCAGCGTGCCGCACTTGCGACGGTTGCTTCGCCGCGAGGGCACGTCACTGAATCAGCTACGCGAAGAGGTGCTCCGCGACGTCGCGATCGCCGGCCTTGGCCGGGGCGAGTCGGTAGACGTCCTGTCGGCTCGCCTCGGGTTCTCCGAGCCCAGCGCGTTCCGCCGCGCGTTCAAACGCTGGACCGGAGATACTCCCAGCTCGTACCGCTAACTGACACAGAATTCGTTGCCCTCCGGGTCGGACATCGTGATCCACACGCTCGGGCCTTGCTGACCTCGGTGAAGTATCGTCGCGCCGACCGCCTCGAGATGAGCGGCTACGTCCTCACGGTTGTCTCCCACTCTGATATCCAGGTGAAGTCGGTTTTTCACCGTTTTCTTCTCGGGCACCAGCTGAAACAGAACTCGCGGACGCTCCGGATGTTCCGGGTCGCTGATGGCTGCACCTTCCCTCCAGACGAGCACGCCTTCAAAAGTGGTTGTGTCGGATTCTTGCGCGTGCCCAGCTGCGACGAGACCTCTGATGAAATCCTCATCGCTCGGCTCGACAGCCCAGCCGAGAGCGGCCGCCCACCATTTTGCCTGTTCATGTGGTTGCGCGGAGTCCACGGTGACTTGAAATTCGTATCCCATGTTCCGACGTTAACGCCACCTACCGACAAAAATCTCAGTCCACACTCTTGATGGTTTTCATCGTGATGAGCGAGGTCACCCGCGACACAGCGGGGAGGCCACTGAGTTTGGTGGCCATGAACTGTTCGTATGTCGCGAGATCCTTCACCGCGACGCGAATGAAGTAGTCGGGGATCCCGAAGAGCCGTCGACATTCGATCACTTCGTCGAAAGCCGCGACGCGTGATTCGAAGTCCTCGATGGTCGCCTGGTCGTTGACGCCGATCTCGGCGGTCACGATCACCTGAAATCCGCGGTCGAGCGCCTCGGGGCTGACGATTGCCCGGTAACCGGTGATGACTCCGTCGGCCTCGAGTTTCTTGACCCGGCGCAGGCACGGCGACGGCGTCAGCCCCACCAGATCCGCCAATTCGGTGTTGGTCAGACTGGAGTCCTGACGGATGTGGAATAAAATTGCGTCATCCATGGCATCCATGCGGATATTATTGCGCAAAGTCTGAATTCCGCGCATTCTGGGCAATCGTCAACCGCGGACTTTGTACTACATTTCTGGGGTGATCGAATCTTCAACATCAGCGGATGCAACTGCCGTCGATGCCGCGCGCCAGAGCCCGGCGTGGCGACGCGCCTTTGCATTGTCATTGCCGGTCGGCATCGGACTCCTGCCACTCGGCATCGCCCTCGGGGTGCTTGTTGTGCAGCAAGGCCTGAACCCTTGGTGGGCACTGGTTTTCACTTCGTTGATCTATGCCGGATCGCTCGAGTTCATTGCCGTCGGCATGGTCGCCGCGATGACTCCCCTGCCTTACGTCGCACTCACCGCGTTGCTGGTCAACTTTCGGCACGTCTTTTATGCGCTGAGCTTCCCACTGAACAAGGTGCAGAATCCGTTTGCACGCTTCTACAGCATGTTCGCTCTCACCGACGAGGCGTATGCCATGTCGGTGACAACCGATCCCAAAGCCCTCTCCGGCCGGGTCATCGTCTTCTCGCAACTGTTCCTGCACGGCTACTGGGTTGGCGGAGCAATTCTCGGAGCTACTGCGGGACAATGGATTCCCGATTCGATCGTCGGAATGGACTTTGCGCTCACAGCCCTGTTCGTCGTCCTGTCGATCGAAGCGATGCGAGCTCAAAGCGGCTACACCGTCCCAGCGGCAGCGGTCACCTGCGCACTGGTGGCCCGCCTCATCGCACCCGAACATGTCCTACCGATCGCCATGGGCGGGTTTGTCACCTTCCTGATCATCCGATACTTCGCCACCTCCCGAAAAGCAGCAGTAGATGCCTGACACCACGTACATCTTCAGCGCCGTTGCCATCATGGCCGTCGTCACTTTTGCGTTGCGCGCCATACCCTTTGCCGTCCTGAAGCCACTGCGCTCGTCGGCCCTCGTCGCGTACCTCGGCATCTACATGCCGGCGGGAGTGATGCTGATCCTGGTGATGTACTCACTGAAGAACGTCTCCGTCACCGGGCCCTCACACGGATTACCCGAACTGATCGCCGTCTCGGCCACCGCCGCAATCCATCTGTGGCGAAAGAACGCAGTGCTGAGCATCGTCGTCGGGACCGCGATGTACGTCGCGTTGATGAACACGATCTTCGCCTGACTTTCCCATCAGGCAGCAAAGCACCTTTACTCCCTGATGGGCAATCTGTAACAAGAACGCCCTTATCTGAACAGTTGAACACTTATACGATTTATCTATGACATTTTTCCGTGTCAGGCCCGCCGACCCTCCACACGAAATCGGTGACGTTCGATGACGACGGATACACACTCGACCGGAAACAAACTCGTCGCAGCGTGGACAAGCCTGGACCGCTCCCAGCGACGCAGCATCATCGGAATGACGGCCACGGTCGTCACGCTCAACGTCGTCGGCTGGGCAGTGCTGCTCGGCCTGGTCGTTCCCGGGCACTACACCGTCGAGGGCAGCGCGTTCGGCGTCGGACTGGGCGTCACCGCCTACACGCTCGGAATGCGACATGCCTTCGACGCCGACCACATCGCCGCCATCGACAACACAACACGCAAGCTTGTTGCCGATGGCAAAAAGCCCATGTCCGTGGGGTTTTGGTTCTCACTCGGCCATTCGACCATCGTATTTGTCATGGTTGCACTGCTCGCGCTGGGCGTACGACGGCTGGCGTCCACCCTCTCTGACGAGAATTCCGACCTGGGGAAATGGGCCGGATTGTTCGGAACCACTGTCTCGGGCACTTTCCTGATCCTGATCGGCCTCCTGAACCTTGTGTCCCTCATCGGAATTCACCGGGTCTATACAAAATACAAGGCCGGAACGTTCGACGAAGAACAACTCGAGAAGGAACTCGACAGCCGCGGCGCGTTGAACAAGATTCTGGGGCCGGTCATGAAAACGGTCCGCAAGCCATGGCACATGTATCCAGTCGGATTACTGTTCGGCCTGGGGTTCGACACCGTAACCGAGGTCGGCTTGCTCGTCATCGCCGGCGGCGCAGCTGTGACGGGATTACCGTGGTATTCGATTCTCGTTCTGCCGATTCTGTTCTGCGCCGGGATGTGCCTCTTCGACTCCATCGACGGTTCGTTCATGAATTTCGCCTACGGTTGGGCGTTTGCGCAGCCGGTCCGAAAGATCTACTACAACATGGTGATTACCGGCTTGTCTGTTGCCGTCGCCCTCATCATCGGAGTGCAGGAGATCATCTCGATCTTCACCGAGAAACTCGATATTCACACCGGAATCCTGGGCACGATCGGCAACCTGGACTGGGGCGCGATGGGCTTCATCATCGTGGGACTGTTTGCGATCACCTGGCTTGTTGCGATTGCCGTATGGAAGCTGGGACGCGTCGAAGAGCGGTGGCAGGCGCAATCTGCCGCGGCGGCGAGACAAGGAGCGACCTAGGTGTGTTTCGCGAGCCGCCTTCCGGGGTATTGACCGATTGCGGCGGAGATTTCGGAGCGAGGGGTCAGCCGCAACAGGCCTGCCGCCCGGCTGTCACTCGCCGGGAGGTGGGCCGCCTAACTTGATGCGCCGCGAATCCTTCGAAAATTCGAACATATGTTCTAGCTTTGGGTGTAGTCTGATCTTCATGTCCAGCGCCATGCAACAGTCACTGTTCGACAATGTCGACCTAGGTGTTTCCTTGGCTGACCTCGACAAAACCCTGCAACGCCGGAAACTCACCGCGGGCGCATGGGTCGATCACAGGCCGGCCTGGCTCACTGGGTCCGAGGCCGTGTTCGACACCCTCGAACGATCGGTGCCCTGGCGTGCCGAACGGCGGCAGATGTACGACCGCGTGGTCGACGTTCCGCGACTGGTGTGTTTCTACAACGAGAACGAGCCACTACCGGATCCCCTGCTCACCGAGGCGAAGGACGCTCTGAGCAGCCACTATCGCAGTGAACTGGGCGAACCGTTCACCACGTCCGGCCTGTGCTTTTACCGCGACGGCAGCGACAGCGTCGCGTGGCACGGCGACGACACCGGGCGAAGCCGCACCGAGGACACGATGGTAGCCATCCTGTCGCTCGGTGCTGCCCGCCCGCTACTTCTTCGTCCCCGCGGCGGCGGTGAGTCCATCCGCTTCAACCTCGGGCACGGCGACCTGCTGGTCATGGGAGGTTCGTGCCAACGGACGTGGGAGCACGCTGTACCCAAGAGCGCTCGCGCCCTCGGCCCGCGGATCAGCGTGCAGTTCCGCACTCGCGGAGTCCGCTGAACCGTCAGACGAGCAGTTTTGCTCCGGTGGCGGCAACAACGTCGTCGACGCTCACTCCCGGCGCCGTTTCGACCAGGCGAAGACCGTCGGCGGTCACGTCGATGACCGCCATGTCGGTGATGATCCGCTGCACACAATCCTTGCCGGTGAGCGGAAGGGAGCATTCTTCGACAATCTTGTGCTCACCCTTCTTGGACACGTGCTCCATCATCACGATGACGCGCTTGGCGCCGTGGACCAGGTCCATCGCGCCGCCCATTCCCTTGACCATGTGACCGGGAATCATCCAGTTCGCGAGATCACCGGTGGCGCTGACCTGCATGGCCCCGAGGACAGCAACGTCCACCTGGCCACCGCGAATCATGCCGAACGACGCGGACGAGCCGAAGAACGACGCGCCGGGTAGCACCGTGATGGTTTCCTTACCGGCATTGATCAGTTCGGGATCGAGTTCATCCTCGGTCGGGTACGGCCCGACACCCAAAACGCCGTTCTCCGAATGCAATACGACGGTGATGTCCGTGGGCAGGTAGTTCGGAACCAGCGTCGGCATGCCGATGCCGAGGTTCACGTACTGGCCGTCTTCGAGTTCGCGAGCGACCCGCGCAGCCATCTCTTCACGGGTGAGTTTGGTGGGAGCTTGGCCCGCCTCGTTTGTCAGTGTCATGCTCGTACCGTCCGATTCTCGATGCCGACCGTCACGGGGCCGACGTGGACAACTCGCTGGACATGGATGCCTGGTGTGTGGATCTCGGCAGGGTCGAGTTCGCCGGGTTCCACGAGGTGTTCCACCTGAGCGATGGTGATCCGACCGGATGTTGCCGCGGCCGGGTTGAAGTTCTGAGTGCTTGCTCGGTAGACGAGATTGCCGTGCCGGTCACCTTTCCAGGCGTGAACCAGGGCGTAGTCGGCGACGATGCCTCGTTCCATCACATAGGTGACGCCGTCGAAGTCGCGAGTCTCCTTGGGCGGGCTGGCAACTGCGATGCCGCCGCTTCCGTCGTAGCGGAGCGGCAAGCCGCCGTCGGCGACCTGGGTGCCGACACCCGCGGGCGTGAAGAACGCGGGGATACCTGCGCCACCTGCGCGCATGCGCTCAGCGAGGGTGCCCTGCGGAGTGAGCTCCACTTCCAGTTCACCGGCGAGATACTGGCGAGCGAACTCCTTGTTGGAGCCCACGTACGAGCTGACGGTCCGGCGAATCCGCCCCTTCTCGAGGAGCACCCCGAGGCCGAATCCATCAGTGCCGCAGTTGTTACTCACGGTCTCGAGTGACGTTGCGCCTTGCTCGAGCAGAGCGTTGATGAGGATCTCGGGCACTCCGACGAGCCCGAAACCTCCGACAGCGATCGTGACGCCGTCCGGCACGTCCGCGACGGCCTCGGCTGCAGTGGGAATGACTTTGTCCATCATGTCGATCACAGTAGCGCGCGCCGTACGTATTGTGAACCCCTGTGCGTATTACGAACATTTTTCGCCCCCGGCATTGCCTGGGTCACAACAACGAACTAGTCTGTTCGCAGAGCGCATCACCTGTACACATTGCGAACACGTAATCGAACGACGAGGTTCCCTATGCTGCATTTACCGCCGAGGTACCAGCGGCCGACCGGCGTCAACGCCCCGGCTGATTTCGCGGACTACAAGACCACCTCCCTCCGCCACCCCAAGCAACCGCTGAAGCTGCTCCCGCAGCGCCTCACGGAATTGACCGGGCCGGTTTTCGGTGAGGACCGCGTCGGCGCTGGTGAAAACGATCTGACCATCGCCAACGGAGGCGAAGCACAAGGGCAGCGCATCGTGGTTCACGGCCGTGTCCTCGACGGTGACGGCAAGCCAGTCCCCCACACCCTTCTGGAGGTGTGGCAGGCCAACGCCGGCGGACGCTACCGCCACACGGGTGACAACTGGCCGGCTCCACTCGATCCGTTCTTCAACGGTCTCGGCCGTTGTGTGACGGACGCCGACGGCCACTATTCGTTCACCACCATCAAGCCAGGCGCCTACCCGTGGATGAACCACGACAACGCGTGGCGCCCGGCCCATATCCACTTCTCGCTGTTCGGTACGGCATTCACGCAGCGCCTGGTGACGCAGATGTACTTCCCCGACGACCCGATGTTCTTCCAGGACCCGATCTACAACGCCGTACCTGAAGAAGCGCGTCATCGCATAGTCAGCGTCTTCGACTACACCGCCACAGCACCCAACTGGGCTCTCGGGTTCCGCTTCGACATCGTCCTGCGCGGACGTAACGCTTCCGTATTCGAGAACGAGGAAGACCACGATGACTGACAAAACTGCGAAGCCTGCACCAGCCACATCCCCCGTCGCTTCGCTCGCCCCGACATCCCCCGTCGCTTCGCTCGCCCCGACATACCCCGTCGTCCCCGGCGATTTCACCACGGCACCTTTCGGAGTCACGCCGTCGCAGACCGTCGGCCCGTACTGGCATATCGGCCTCCCCTGGACGGACGGACCCGACGCGGCCCCTTCCGACGCTCCTGGCCGAATCACGCTCGCCATCACAGTGATCGACGGCAACCGCACGCCGGTGGCCGACGCGATGATCGAGACGTGGCAGGCAGATACGCTCGGGCGCTTCAACCATCCCGACGATCCCCGCGGCGCAGTCGAGCTCACCCCGGCAGGCTTCCGTGGGTTCGCCCGCAGCGCAGCAGATCCCACCGGAACTGCCCTGGTCCACACCGTCAAGCCCGGCGCGCTGCCCACCGAAACCGAGGTTGACGAAGCTCCCCACGTCAACGTCTCGATTTTTGCCCGCGGCATGCTCGATCGCCTGGTCACTCGGTTGTACTTCCCGGAAGACGCAGACGCGCACGCGACCGATCCGGTGCTGAGTTCGCTGACCGAAACCGAACGCGCCAAGTTGGTTGCAACAAAGGTCGACGGTGGGTACTCCTGGACGGTCTATGTTCAGGACGACAACGCCGACGGCGTCGAGACGCCCTTCTTCGAGCTGTAAAGAGGAGTACACATGTCCACTCGCGGCGCACTGTTCGATCCGGTGTTCGGTGCCACCCTGGTATCCGAGCATCTGTCAGACCAGGCGTGGGTGACCGCGTTGCTCGACGTGGAAGCCGCACTGAGCTGTGCGGCGGCCACGATCGGGTTGGCCGACGGTAACCAGTGCGCCGCTGTGGCGGCTGCTGCCGCAGAGCTGTCCAAACCCGGTGGGCTCGACATCGTCGCACTGGGTCGCGCCTCTGCCTCGGGTGGTAATCCGGTGATCCCGCTCGTGAAGATTCTGCGTGAACGTGTTGCTCAGGACGGTATACCTGGCAATGTTGTTCACCCGGGCGCCACCAGCCAGGACATCATGGATTCCGCACTAATGCTGCTGACGCGCCGCGCAGGCTCTGTTGTACTCGCAGATCTGACCTGGGCTGCCGACTCTGCAGCTCACCTCGCCCGACTCCATCGCTCGACGCCGATGGTGGCGAGAACCCTGGGGCAACAAGCACTTCCGACCACCTTCGGACTACTGGCAACAAGCTGGTTCACCGCACTCGACGCCGCTGCCAATCGTCTCGAGACCGTGCTGTCGACGTTGCCCGTTCAATTCGGCGGTGCCGCAGGCACACTCGCGGCGTCGTACCCGAACGGTCTCGCACTCGCCGACGCTTTTGCCGACGAACTCGGCTTGGCTCGGCAGCTTGTTCCGTGGCATACCGATCGCGTGACCATCGCCGAACTGGCAACCGCCCTCGGCATCGTCGCCGGGGCCGTATCCAAACCGGCTACAGACATCACCGTCATGGCATCGACGGAGCTTTCCGAAGTTGCCGAGAAAACTCCAGGCGGCTCATCCGCCATGCCGCACAAGCAGAATCCGGTTGCCGCCGTTACCGCCCGTGCGGCGGCGCGGCGTGTTCCCGCACTCGTCGCGACAGCGCTGTCCAACATGGATCACGAGTTCGCGCGGGCGGCCGGTCCGTGGCATGCGGAGTGGGAAACCGTCACAGATCTCCTGCGTCTGGCCGGCGGAGCGGCACATCAATTGTGCGTCAGTCTTGCCGGCTTGCAGGTGTATACCGATTCGATGGCACGCAACCTCGACATCACCGGTGGTTTGATTCTTGCCGAACGGGTCACGAAGGCACTCTCGGCGCACACCGATCGTGCTCGTGACATCGTCACCGCCGCAGCCGCTTCCGGCACGCGCTTGGACCGCGACCCGGCAATCACGGAACACCTGACCGCAGCCGAACTTACCGAACTTCTTGATC
Organism: Rhodococcus sp. IEGM 1366; assembly: GCF_033142425.1. Taxonomy (NCBI): domain Bacteria; kingdom Bacillati; phylum Actinomycetota; class Actinomycetes; order Mycobacteriales; family Nocardiaceae; genus Rhodococcus; species Rhodococcus sp. IEGM 1366. The sequence continues at coordinate 38,338 of NZ_JAWLRZ010000006.1, read as the reverse complement.
CAGCACAGTATCTGGGCCACGCCACCGACCTGGTCGACCGAGCCCTCGCCGCACGCCCCACAGGAGGACCCCGATGAGCGTCGCGCTCAACTTTCACCAGACCGGCAATCCCGATGCTCCCGCAGTCGTGTTCCTCGGCTCGCTCGGATCCGATCTCTCCATGTGGGCGCCGCAGATCCATGCGCTGTCGAACCGCTACCGCGTCGTCGCCGTCGATCATCGTGGTCACGGTAAGTCCCCGGTACCCGCCGGCCCGTACACCGTCGCGGACCTTGCCGGAGACGTCATCGCACTGATCGATTCGCTCGAACTCGAGTCGGTTCACCTGGTCGGACTCTCCCTCGGCGGTGCAGTCAGTCAGTGGATCGCCGCGCACCATCCCACTCGCGTAGACACCCTGACCTTGCTGTGCACGTCCTCGCAGTTTGCACCGGCCCAGCCGTGGATCGATCGAGCGCAGACCGTCCGCACCGACGGTATCGCGTCCATTGCCGCAGCTGTTGTCGGACGCTGGTTCACACCCGGACTTGCCGAAAGCGATCCTGAACTTGTCGCGCGGCATGTGGCGATGGTCGAGGCAACACCTGACGAGGGATACGCTGCCTGCTGCGAAGCACTCTCCGTCTGGGACGGCCGCGCCGACCTCGCCCGAATCGTGGCTCCGACCCTCCTCATCGCGGGCGAGCAGGACCCGTCGACTCCCCCGGCCACCCTGGCAGCGATTGCCGACGGTATTGCCGACTCCGTGATGCACGTCGTCGATCCCGGAGCGCACCTCGCCAATGTCGAGCAGGCCGGACGCGTCACCAAACTCCTTGCGGCGCATATTTCCTCGCATACACCGGCGGTTGCTCAACGCAGCGCCGCGGTCGCGGCCGGGATGACCGTCCGGCGCCAGGTTCTCGGTGACGCCCACGTCGATCGGTCCATCGCCGGCACCACCGAGTTCACCGCGCCGTTCCAGGATTTCATCACTCGCACCGCCTGGGGCGACATTTGGTCGCGTCCCGGACTCGATCACCACACACGCAGGCTGCTGACTCTCGCGATACTCACCGCAGTCGGCAACGAGCACGAACTCGACATGCATATCCGCGCCGCACTGCGCAGCGGAATGGATCCGGATCAACTCGTGGAAGTATTTCTCCATACCGCGGTCTATGCGGGTGTGCCGAACAGCAATCAGGCTTTTGCGCTGGGTAAGCAGGCACTCGCGGACCTCACGCCGAAGCCCGAGGAGAACACGACACCATGAGCGAAACCAACAGCGACCAGTCGCCGGGGCCGTCACCCGACTACGTGCAGTCGCTGGCCCGCGGACTGTCCGTCATCAAGGCGTTTGATGGCGAGCACCCCCGGCGCACGCTCAGTGAAGTCGCCCGGACCACCGATCTCACGCGTGCCACAGCGCGTCGGTTTCTGCTCACTCTGGTGGAGCTCCAATACGTACGTACGGATGGTTCGGTGTTCTGGCTGACTCCACGCGTTCTCGAACTCGGGTACAGCTACCTGTCCAGCCTGTCGCTGCCCGAGCTCGCGGGACCGCATCTGGAGGCGCTGTCCGCCAAAGTCCGGGAATCCACCTCGGTCTCCATCCTCGACGGCGACGACGTCGTGTACGTCGCCCGCGTACCGGTCAGCCGCATCATGACGGTTTCCATCACCATCGGCACTCGCTTTCCGGCGTACGCAACGTCCATGGGGCGAGTGCTGCTCGCCGGTCTGCCAGACGACGCACTCGAGCAGTACCTGTCCCGAGTCTCGTTCACACGTCTCACGGGCAAGACCATCTCGACTCCCGAAGAACTGCGGGCCGAACTCGACAAGATTCGCGCCGACGGTTACTCAGTGGTCGATCAGGAGCTCGAAGAGGGGTTGCGATCGCTCGCAGCACCGATTCGCGATGCCAACGGCGCCGTGGTTGCCGCGGTGAATATTTCCACCCAGGCTGCCCGCTACAGCACCGAAGCGGTTCTCGCTGAACTTGTTCCGGCTGCGATAGCCACCGCCGACGCGATTTCCGCCGATCTCGGCCGTACTCAATCCTCGAACAATCACTCGGCTGCTACGCGCTGATCGAGCCCACTCCAAGGAAGAACTTATGCCTGACGTCGTCATCTGCGAACCGCTCCGCACACCGGTAGGCCGCTTCGGCGGTGTCTTCCGCGACATCGCACCGGAAGACCTCGCTTCCACCCTCATCACCGAACTCGTCTCGCGCACCGGAATTTCCGGTTCCGATGTGGACGACGTGATCTTGGGGCAGGCATCCCCGAGCGGTGAGGCCCCGGCCATCGGCCGCATTGCCGCACTCAATGCCGGACTCGGCATCGATGTCCCCGGCATGCAGGTGGATCGGCGCTGCGGATCCGGATTGCAGGCGATCATCGCGGCAGTCATGCAGGTTCAGTCCGGCGGCAGCGATCTGGTTCTCGCCGGCGGCGCCGAGTCCATGAGTGCGGCCGAGTTCTACGCCACCGGAATGCGTTGGGGTGTCAAGGGTGAAGCCGTCGCACTCAGTGATCGCCTGGCCCGCGCCCGCGTCACTGCCGGCGGCCGCGATTTCCCGGTTCCCGGAGGCATGATCGAAACCGCAGAGAACTTGCGGGCAGAGTTCTCCATCAGCCGCGAGGATCAGGACGCATTAGCCGTGCAGTCTCATCAGCGCGCAGTCGCCGCCCAGAAGAATGGCATCTTCGCCCAGGAAATCGTTCCGGTCTCCGTACCCCAGCGCAAGGGCGACGCGCTCCTCGTCGACACCGACGAGCATCCGCGCGCCGACACCTCGATGGAATCCCTTGCCCGCCTTCGCCCCATGCGCGGCAAGATCGATCCCGACTCCACCGTCACCGCCGGCAACGCGAGCGGCCAGAACGACGGCGCGGCACTCGCCATCGTCACCACCGCCGAGAAGGCACGCTCACTCGGTCTGCGTCCCCTTGCCCGCCTTGCCAGTTGGAGTGTTGCCGGTGTTCCACCACGCACCATGGGGATCGGCCCCGTTCCGGCGTCCGAGAAGGCACTTGGCCGCCTCGGCCTCACCTTGGCAGACATGGACGTCATCGAACTCAACGAAGCCTTTGCCGCACAGGCACTTGCAGTTCTGCGCACCTGGAAACTCGAAGCCGACGACCCCCGTATCAACCCCAACGGCTCCGGCATCTCACTCGGTCACCCCGTGGGCGCGACCGGCGGACGAATCCTCGCCACCCTGCTGCGCGAAATGGATCGACGGGAAGCCCGCTACGGCCTCGAAACCATGTGCATCGGCGGCGGCCAGGGACTGGCTGCCGTGTTCGAACGCCTCAGCTGAGAATCGCGCGGCACTTATTGCTGAGTGTCGTTTTGCTGAGTGTCGTTCTCGAACCGTCCGTGCCGTCCCGCCCCGGCAGCAAAGGCCGCCGCTCCGCGCGCACCTTCTGCAGCGACAATCGGACTACCAGCAGCACCTTCCGCTCGCAGCGCTTCCGCGAGCGGAAGGTCGAATGACCGGTACGCCGACTCCCGGTCCGCCAGCATGCACAGCTGCGGAAACGCAGTGAGCTGCTGCGCCAGTTCTTGCGCTGCTGCCAAGGAGTCACCCACCGGCACAACACGATTAACGAGACCGAACGAGAGTGCTTCCTGGGCGTCGACGGGCCGCCCCGTCAGGATCATGTCGAGTGCGCGGCCTTGTCCCACTATGCGTGGCAATCGCACGGTTCCGCCGTCGATCAAGGGCACTCCCCAGCGCCGACAGAAAACACCGAAGACCGAGTTTTCCTCACAGATTCGCAGATCGGCCAGCAAGGACAATTCCAGGCCACCGGCTACCGCATACCCACTCACTGCGGCGATCAGCGGTTTCGACAGCGCCAGCCGACTCGGACCCATCGGCCCCGTACCGCCGCCCTCCGGGTCGAGTTCATGCAAGCGGGACGGATCATTCACGGCTGTCAGATCTGCTCCGGCACAGAATGTTCCACCGGCTCCCCAGAGTATTGCAACGTGCGCAGTATCATCGGCCTCGAAGTCCAGAAATGCATCACGCAGTTGCGCGGCCATCGGCCCGTCGACGGCATTCTTTCGGTCGGGACGATTCAGGACGATGGTAGTGACGCCACCCTCGCGCGCTACATAAACATCGCCGTGTGGGCGATCCGAGTCGGTCACTGTGCTTTCCTCACTATCGGCGGACAGTATTCCTTCGTCCACACTGCCACTGTCCACACTGCCACGCAGGAAAATGAATCGTCAGCCGTTCGCGCGATCAAGAACCCGAGAACCAAGAAACAGATACCCGAACCCGCGCATGCGTGTGGGCTTCGCACCGGCTAGCTGGTGATGCGAAGCTCTCACACGGTATTCACTTCCGGTGGAAACGGATTCAGTCTCGGTGGACTGGTCCCTGGCGGGTGGTGGAGCGTCGGCGTCGTTGTTTGGGGTCGATCGCAGCTGGTGGGATGAACCACGGTTTGTGATCATTGCCCATCTTGATTTCCCAGATGCCGCGGAATCCGCTGGTGCTGTGGATCAACCGGTGGTGGTTACGGCAGAGGAGGGTGAGGTTGTCCATCACCGTCGGACCGCCCACTGACCAGGGTTTTATATGGTGCGCGTCGCACCAAGCAGGTACGGCATCACAGTTAGGGAAGGCGCAGCCTTTGTCCCGGGCGATCAGCGCCGTGCGTTGTTCCGGTGTGACGAGGCGTTTGTGCGGCGTTGCATCGAGCGGTGCACCGTTGCCGTCCATCAGGACGGTGGAGAGCATGCAGTCGCAGGCGAGCATCCGGGTCAGGCTCACACTGAGCGGTCCCATCCACGGCATGTACCCGACATCAAGATCCTCGACATCAGGCTCGTCGTCATCGAATGCACTGCCGTAGAACTCGCCATCATCCGATGCGGTTTCGCTGCGCATGGTCGCGCATTCGCGATGCTCGGCAAGATCTTTCGCGGTGATATGCACATTCACATGCGGACGCTGACCACCATCAACACCGGTGACAGCGTTGTCGAGGTACCGGCGGATCAGTTCCGTGAAGGCATCCGCGGTGCGTTTGGCTGCCGATCGCTGATCCGGGGTTCCGTCGGCAGCCGGTTTCGGCATCGACAAACCCGAGAGAGCCGATAACAACATTTCACCGGTCAACGCGTCGAAATCGCCCTTGATCGCGACCCGACCGTTGAGCGTCGGCGAAATCCGCAAGACGTTGAGATCGTCGTCCTCACCGGGTGGGACATCGTCGGATTCGAATATCCGCTCCAGAACTGCAATCGCATAGCGGAGTTTGATGGTGGTCGCCTCCACGCCGGATGCCGCAGCGAGAAGAGTCTTCATACAGGACGGTAACGCCCTGTCCGGCATTCCTTTTGGTGGGGATTCACAGAACGCGACGATTATTGCCGCATGATCGAGCGAGAGATCGCCGGCCTCGAATTGGGCAGTTATATCCGGGAATACCCGCAGTGCGGCACCGAGAGCAGCGATTTTGTTACCGGCCGCATTCTGCAACATCGTATTCGCCGCCAACCACCGCCCCACACCTCGATAACACAGCACCTGCTCATCAGGACTAAGCGCCAACTCATCCACTGCGGCAACCCGAATCGCTTCCAACCGAAGAATTTCCGCAGACGCACAGACTGCAACGTCTCGAACCTCGGACGGACGCAACCGCCACAACATGCCACGCACACCCGCAGCCGAACCGGCAACAACATCCCCCACCAAAGTTGAATCACAAACCGTAGTCATCAAGGCCTCCCCACCCGTAACCCCAACTATACTCGAACATTCATTCGATTCAAGGGGCATTTCGGGCACATTTCGGCCGAAGTTTAGCGGGTCATCGTTGTCGCGCCTCTACTGAATGATGTTTTTAGTCAAAGACATTGACCGCAGTGGCGCTCCCCAGTCGCATCGCGTCAATATCGCCACTGGGGGTGCAATCCCGGCCGGTTGGGCGAGCCAGAGGATCGTGCCCCCGAAGGCGCAGATGTGGCGCCCAAAGAAACCGCCCACAGAAATACCGTGAGGGCTACATCCATTCGATTCAAGGGGCATTTCGGACACATTCGGCCGAATATTGCTTGCAGCCAGTAGTATTGATCAAACGAGAGATGGCACCCTACTCCCCCACCGCCTATCGAGGATCCATCCGATAATGCAACGCCATGGCCCGGGCGCGCCACAGACGCAATTCGTGATCGGTTCGCAGAACACCTTCCGAGTCTTCGAACACGTGGAATCGCTCATGGATCGGAACCCTTGCCGCATAGACCTTTCCATTCTCCATGACAGTGACGTATGCCCCTATGTTCCCGAATTCCCCTTGCCCCGAGGTGAGTAGCAGGGAACCGTCGTCGCAGACTTCGGGGTGCAGGAACACCTGAACATTCCCAGACTCCAGCGGGAACGAGACATGGACACAGGGTTGAGAACTGTTCGGCAGCAACGCGATTCGGTAGTACCCACTGAAGAGATAGTCACCTGACTTTCGCAGTGTCCGCAGCCAGGCCGAACCCGCATGCCTGCCGTCGGCATCCGCTACGCGTGTAATCGAACTGTCGACACCATACGCAACTGACATCGGGTTTACGGGCAGCGCAAGTTGCTGCACGCGGCGACCGTAGAACCGCTCGACCAGCGACCCCCACGGCGCAAATCCCGGCGCCCATTGTGTCCACGCCTGCATTCGCCACGTCGAGGTTCGCTCGTAGAAATCACGGATGGACGGCGTCAACCGGGACGGATCAAAATCCGGCCCCGCCAATGCATCCATGCGCGGTAGGAGACCCTCGACCGCTGCCCCCACACCAACCGTGCCACCGATACGCAACGCTTCGGCGTGAATCCAACTGTCTTCCACCGGACCACGCACCGCCGTCGGCGCTTGCAACCACGTATCTTCGGACAGGTCGATTTTGCGGCCGACTACACGCCAGAACACACGCGTCGCGCGATCTGCAACAGGCCACAGACGTTCACCCGCCATCGACGTCCCCCTCGCCTTGGTGCCCGGTCATCTCCACCTGGACACTAGTACGTTGCACGACCTCCGCTGGCGTCGTACACCGCACCGGTCGAGTAACTCACCGCCGTCGAGGACAACCAGCCGATCAGCTCGGCAATTTCGTCCGACTTCCCCATCCGCGACATCGGCGTCAGACTCTGCGACCGAGCGAGAATTGCGGGGTCGGTGCCCGCGTTCATCGGACTTTCGACGGCGGCCGGAGCCACGGCGTTGACCAGGACTCCGGTTGTCGCGATCTCCTTGCCCAGTGACTTTGTCAGAGCAATGACGGCAGCTTTCGACGCGGAGTACGCACTCTGGTTGGGATTACCGTCTTTTGCGGCAATGCTCGCCAGATTCACAATGCGCCCCCAACCTGATGCGGCCATGCCGGGTACAAAGGCGCGGCACATGAGGAAGGTTCCTTCCACGTTGATTCGGAATGTGCGCTGCCAGTCGGCGAGCGAGACATCGACCAGCGGCGCCGACGGACCCACGATGCCGGCACTGTTGATCAAGATGTCGACCTTGCCGATGCGCGCACGCAACTCGCCAACTGCAGCCGGATCGGTCACGTCGAGACGTTCGTCGGCTCCCTCCGCGATGTCAGCGGTAATTGTTCGAACACCGTTGTCGGACAATAGTTTCGAACATGAGGCACCAATTCCGCTGGCACCGCCGGTAATCAGCGCAACTGCACCTTCTGGATAGCTCTGCATCAGTCTCGTCTCCCGGAGATCATGTGCGCTCAGCGCTCAATTTAAGCTACAAATAGATATAATCTGCGTCACACTGTGTACGATTTTCGAATATATGGCGTCGGGCAGAGTCGTCAAAATCAACAGTCGACATCAACGAAGGACACATCGATGGAAATTCGCTGGTTGCACGCGTTTGTCGCGGTCGCGGAAGAGCTACATTTCGGCCGCGCGGCGTCACGGCTGCAAATGGCTCAGTCGCCCCTGAGCCAGATGATTCGCAAGCTCGAGAAGAACATCGGCGTGCAACTGTTCGAGCGCAGTACTCGCACCGTCGCGCTCACCTCCGGTGGGCACGCTTTCCTGCCACACGCCTATCGCGTTCTCGAAAACATGGAAACCGCCCGTCAAGCCACCCGCGCGTCCACCGGCGGCGTGTACGGCCGTGTCGCGATCGGATTCACCGGCGTGCTCAACCACCAGGCGTTGCCGCCGTTGACGCGCGCATTGCGCCAGCGGTACCCCGAGGTCGAATTGACCCTCCTGGGCCGCATCATGACCCGAGACGCCGTGACACAACTCGAGAGCGGCGCATTGGACCTGGCGTTTGTCGGGTTGCCGGTGGCGGCGGCGCCGTTGTCCACCCGCCTGATTCGCCGCGAAGCCTTTGGCGTCGTACTGCCGATCGATCACCGGTTGGCCGCCGAGAGCGAAATCGACCTACGCGAATTGGCCGACGACGGATTTGTCACCACACCCATGTCGGCCGGTTCCGCCCTGCAGGAGACGGCAATGCGGGCCTGCATGAATGCGAACTTCCGCCCGCGCGTGGTCCAGGAAATCACCGACCCCTACATGATCCTGATGCTCGTTGCGGCGGGAGTCGGCGTCGCCTTGATGCCGTCTGGCATGGCCGGCATTACCCCTCCCGGCAGCGTCTTCGTTCCCCTCACCGGCGAACCGACGTACATGAACCACGGAATCGCCTGGTCACCGCGTCACATGACCGACGCGCTCGCAGTTGCCCTCGCCACCTCGGAGGAAATCCTCCCCACTCCCGAGATTGAGACGTAATTCGACATTATCTGAGACTCATTTAGTGTTGGACGCGCCATAGTCCTTCATGGCAAGGTCGTCTCAGCCGCCGAAAGGTGAGGGACGTCACCGCAGCGTGACGCATCACGACACGTGCCACCACCGTCGGCCAATCGGGACGAAAGGACTACCCATGGCGCCTCCGCCTACCCCCGCAGTTTCCACGACCGGGACCGACGAAAAGCCGAACTCCAACGCTCGGCGTGCCGCAGTGTCGGGCTTCCTCGGAAGCACCCTCGAGTACTACGACTTCTTCATCTACGGCTCCGCCGCCGCACTGGTGTTTCCCACGATCTTCTTTCCCGGCGGAGGCTCCACCGCCACGCTGCTCTCCATCAGCACCCTGGGCGTGGCCTACGTCGCCCGCCCGCTCGGCGCAGTGCTGTGGGGACACCTCGGTGACCGCTACGGTCGCAAGAACGCACTCCTCGCGTGCCTTCTGCTCATGGGAGTCGCGACCGTCGTCGTCGGCTGCCTGCCGACGTACGAGCAGATCGGCATTGCAGCGCCGATCATCCTCGTCTTACTTCGCCTCCTCCAAGGCCTGTCTGCGGGTGGAGAATCACCCGGCTCCTCGGCACTGACACTCGAACACTCACCGGATCACCGCCGTTCGTTCTTCACGTCGTTCACCATGAGCGGCATCATGTTCGGCATCGTCATCTCGAGCCTGGTATTCATCCCGGTAGCAAGCCTGCCCGACGAAGACCTTTACTCCTGGGGCTGGCGAGTTCCCTTCTGGCTCAGCATCATCGTGACCGTCGTTGCACTCTGGCTGCGACGCGCACTCGACGAGCCTGAGGTATTCGAAGAGCTCAAGGAACAGGACAACACGGCAGGAATTCCCGTCGTCGAGATGTTCCGCTCGCACTGGCGCACCGTGATTCGCATCAGCATGAGTTCGACCTTCGCGATGATCAACACCATCGTCAACGTCTTTGCCCTGGCTTACGCCGTCGAATCCGGCTTCGAACGCTCGACGATGCTCTGGGCAATTGCCACGGCCAACTTCGTTGCCGTACTTACTCAGCCGCTGTTCGGCATTCTGTCCGATCGCTACGGCCGCAAGCCCATCTTCGTCATCGGCGCAATCGGCGCCGGCCTGATGGTCTTCGTTTTCTTCCACTCGATCGGAACCCAAAGCGTTCCCATGGTTTTCGCTTCGGGAATCGTCATGATCGGCATCTTCTACGCGATGCCCAATGGCACCTACCCGGCGTACTTCCCGGAGCAGTTCCCCGCCAAGGTTCGCTACACCGGTATGGCTGTGAGCCTCATGCTCGGACTTCTCGTCGCCGGCTTCACACCGGCAATCGCCCAGGCGATTTCCGCAGGCGACAAAAGCAACTGGACACCGGTCGCGTGGATGTGCCTCGGCTTTGCGGTCGTCTCCGCCATCGCCGCGCTGTGCGGTCCGGAAACCTATCGGACGCCGACCGCAGAACTCGGCGAACCGAAATCAGTCACGCTCACGAAGCAAGACCCAGAGCTCACCAGCAACAACGCTTGACCGGACCGGCCCCTCGCGCTGACTTCGCGCCGCGAGGGGCCGTCCCCACTTATGCAGGAGAAATGTCATGCCTACCGAATCCACCCGTCACCGGATCGGCCTTGTCGGCGCGGGAATCACCACCTCACTCTCGCCGGCGCTGCACTCCCACGAAGCGGCAGCACTCGGTCTCGCCGCCTACAGCTACGAACTGATCGACCTCGAGGCAAGGAACGTCTCGGTCGAGAAGACCGGCGAGTTGGTTCGCGCCGCCGTCACCGGTGGTTTCACCGGGCTGAACATCACGCACCCGTGCAAGCAAGTTGTCGTGGACGCCCTCGACGAACTGTCCGACAACGCCCGACTGCTCGGCGCCGTCAACACGGTTGTGGTCGACAACGGCCGTCTGATCGGCCACAACACCGATCACAGTGGATTCCTCACCGCACTTCAGCGCGGGCTACCTGACGCCACCTTGGACCGAGTTGTCCTCACCGGCGCCGGCGGGGCAGGTTCGGCAGTTGCCTACGCGCTGGCGGCAGCCGGTACGACGGATCTCCGCATCGCCGACGTCGACTCAGAACGCGCTGCCGATGTGTGTTCACGCGTTGCCTCGGCTTTCCCTGACACGCGCACAACGGCTTTGGCGATTGGTGAGATCGCCGATAACCTGGCGACAAGCGACGGCGTCGTCAATGCGTCTCCGATCGGTATGGTCGGCCATCCCGGAACTCCGTTCGACCCCGCTGCGCTCCACTCCGGCTTGTGGGTCGCGGACATCGTCTATCGGCCGATGCGCACCGAATTACTCGACGCTGCACTCGCTCTCGGGTGCCAGGTGCTCGACGGCGGCCAGATGCTGGTGGCTCAAGCCGCCGACACTTTCACCCTCCTGACCGGTGTCGAAGCTGACACGGATCGGATGCGCACCCACCTGAGCGACATGCTCTCCGAGATGGCCAGCGCATGAGCACAGTCGAACACTCACTCTCGCAAACTGCTCCAGGAGCACTGATGAACGCAACCCAACCGTTCGCCGAACCCCTCGACATGGGCAGCGTCCGCCTTCGGAACCGATTCGTATCTGCTCCGATGGAACGCAATTACTGCGAAGTCGACGGCACCATGACGGACGAGTACATCGCATATCTCGCTCGCCGCGCCGAAGGTGGTGCGGCACTGATCTTCACCGAGGCGAGCTACGTGCGCGCCGACGGCAAAGGCCGCATCCGGCAGATGGGCGTCGACGTCGACGAACGGATTCCCGGTATCAAGAAGATGGCCGACGCGATCCACGCTCACGGCGCCCTCGTCGGAGTCGAACTCAACCACGGTGGACGTACGGCGCAAGGTTCTGTCAGCGGGTTTGTTCCCGTTGCCCCGACACCGATTCCGTGTTTGGTTGTCGGCGGCGAGATGCCAGAACAACTCGACGGCGACGACATCGAGCACATCATCGAATGTTTCGGTGAAGCCGCAGCGCGCTGCCAGCAGGCCGGCGTCGACGTCATCTCCCTGCACGGTGGCCACGGGTATCTGATCCACCAGTTCCTCTCCCCTGCTTACAATCACCGCGACGACGAGTGGGCCGACCCCACCTTGTTCGTCAACAAGGTCATCGCCTCCGTCCACGAGCATGCTCCGGGAATCACTCTGGGACTTCGATTCTCAGCCTTCGAAGGCATTGACGGCGGACTCGACGCCGAGACAACCCGCGCGCGCATCGACGCCATCGACACCGACCGACTCGATTTCCTCGACGTCTCGGCCGGCAACTACGAAGCGGGACAGTGGATCATCCAGCCCGGTGAATGGTCCCGTGGACTCCTCGCGCCGTACTCCGAGCAGTACCAACGCGACTTCGACATCCCGGTGGGTGTGGCCGGACGCATCACGTCGCCGGAGATCGCCGCGCAGATCATCGATTCCGGGCAGGCGAACTTCGTCAGCATGGCCCGTACGTTGCACGCCGATCCGGACTTTCCGAATCGCGCTATCGACGGTGGCCGCTACCGGCCGTGCATCGCCTGCAACTACTGCATCGACAGCCTTGCCGGCGGCCCCATTCCCTGCTCCGTCAACCCGTGGGTCGGACGTGAACTGGATCAGCCCACAAAGCCGGCTGATGCCACCGTGCGGGTCGCCGTCATCGGTGCCGGTCCGTCCGGAATGGCCGCTGCCCGCGACCTCGCACTTGCCGGTCATCGCGTCGACCTGTACGACGAACGCCCCAGTCTCGGTGGCGACTTCGCTCTGGCATCGAAGCTGCACGAGTATCCCGAATACGGGCGGATCGTAGACTGGTACCTCGCGGAACTGGCCGAACTCGGAGTGCAGTGCCACACTTCGACCAGAGCTGATGCAGCATTGCTCGTCGACAGTGACTTCGACGCGATCGTCCTTGCTGCCGGTGGGCACGGTCCCGTGACTGACCTCCCCGGCGCGCAGACCCGAACCGTCCGTGACGTTCGCGAGTTCCTGGTTTCCGGAGATCCGGTCCCCGAGGCAATCACCATTTTCGGCGCCGACCGCGAGGCTGCTGCCGTCGCAGACGATCTGCTCCAGAAGGGCACCCAGGTCGTCATGATCGGGCCGCAGGAAACCATCGCGCACGACGTCGGCCGACGCGGCAAGATCGTACTGCTGCCGCGCCTGGCCGCAAGTGAGAACCTCTCGACCTACCTGAGCTCGATCGTCACCAAAGTCGACGCCGATCGGGTCACGATCTCGACAGACGGTGTACTGAGCGAAGTCGACGCCCCCGGCGAGCTGCTGATCTCACAGGGCGTCGAGCCGCGCTCGGAGCTTCTGGCCGAACTACGTTCACTGGCACCACGACTCGGGGTCCATACCGTCGGCGACGCGAGCGGTGACGGCGGATCCATCCATGCCGCACTCGTGACCGCAGCCGACGTTGCCGTCGCCATCACCGCCGCCGCTGCGGCCCGTCAGGAGGTTCACGCATGAGCGCACACACAGCCGCACCGGTGGCAACTGCGTTGCCACCCATCGGACTCGGAACCTGGCCACTGGTCGGTGCCGACGCCACGAAGTCGGTACTCTCCGGAATCGAGGCCGGGTACCGCCTCATCGACACCGCCGCGATCTACGGCAACGAGGACGCCGTCGGCGTAGCGTTGGCGGAGTCTGCTCTACCGCGAGAAGAACTGTTTGTCACCACCAAACTTCGTGGAAACGACCAGGTTTCCGGTGACATCCGCGGAGCGCTCGAGCAGAGCCTGGAACGACTGGGACTGGATCAACTCGATCTGTTCCTGATCCACTGGCCGCTCCCGCGAATCGATCGTTACGTTGCGTCGTTCGAGGCGATGCTGGCCTGCCGCGACGCCGGACTGGTTCGGTACGTGGGTGTGTCGAACTTCCTGGAGCACCACCTGCGCCGCGTCGTCGCCGAAACCGGTGAGGCACCGGCAGTCAACCAGATTCAGATGGACCCGTCGCTCGCGCGAATTCCGGTGCGCCGCGCCAACGACGAACTCGGAATCTTCACGCAGTCGTGGAGCCCGCTCGGCCGCGGCGATGTGCTCGACAACGCCGTGGTCGGGGAGATCGCCGGTCGAATCGGTTGCACACCAGCTCAAGTGGTCCTCGCTTGGCACGTCGCGCAGGGTGTGGTTCCGGTCGCGCGATCAGCGAACCCGACGCGTCAGGCCGAGAACCTGGCAGCACTCGACGTGCCCCTCTCCGGCGAGGACATCGAAGCACTGAACAGTCTCGACCGCGGCGAGTCTGCGGCGCGGGACGTCGAAGCAGAGGAACATTTCTGATGACGTTGAAAGTCGGAATCGTCGGCTGCGGCAAGATCGCCGGCAACCATGCCCGAGCCCTGCAACAAGTCCCCGGCGTCGAGGTAATCGGCTGCTGCGATCCCGATCTCGGACGCGCCCGGGAGTTCGCGGCAACGTATGGCATTCCCGCAGCCGTGAGTTCAGTGGAGCAACTTCTCGCCCTCGGACTCGACGCCTGCACCGTCTGCACGCCGCACCCGGTACATGAAGAGGTAGTCGTGGCCGCTGCCGAAGCGGGTGTACATGTGTTGTGCGAGAAGCCCATCGCAGTCGATGTTGCTGCCGCCGACCGGATGATCGAGGCCGCCGACCGCGCCGGTATCACCTTCGGCGTCCTCTTCCAACGCCGCTTCTGGCCGGCAGCGCGCCGGATCCGGGACGCCATCGACGACGGCCGGATCGGACTGCCCACGCTCGGCGAGGCGTCGGTGATCCTGCACCGCCCGTCGAGTTACTACTCGGCCGACGCGTGGCGCGGACGCTGGGACACCGACGGCGGTGGCGTGCTCATGACGCAGGCGGTGCACCAGATCGACATGCTGGCCTGGTTCATGGGCGAGGCCGTCTCGGTCAGCGGCTTTATCCGCACCCACACCCACGGTGAGCACATCGAGACCGAGGACAGCGCGTCGGCTGTGATTTCCTTTGCCTCGGGCGGCACCGCGACTGTCACTGCGACAACGGGTGCCAATCACAACCTGGGCAACCGCGTCACAGTGATCGGACGCACCGGTGCCGTCGCCAGCGTCCTCGAATTTCCCGAAGGACACGAGGGTGTCAACGAAATCTGGACCGTGCCGGGCGAAGCGGAGTTCCAGTCGCGGTACTCCGCCGATATCGACGCCAACCTCGATGTGGGAGCGGTCAATGCGGCACTCACCGACTTCCACACCCTGCAGGTTCAGGACTTCGCCGACGCCGTCCTGACCGGGCGCGAACCCGCCGTCACCGGACGAGACGCCCGTGCGTCGCTTGCCATCATCACCGCAATCTACGAATCGTCACGAACTGGGAAGGTTGTCGATCTGACATCGACACCGACCCTCGCAACAACTGCCAAGGAGCAGAAATGAGTAGCAGTACCCCCCTCACCTACGACGTGGTTGTCGTGGGCTCCGGCGCAGGCGGGCTTTCCACAGCAATTGCCGCAGCACATGGCGGCGCGTCGGTACTCGTTGTCGAGAAGGCCGACACCTGCGGCGGCGCAACGGCCTGGTCAGGCGGGTGGATGTGGACCCCGCGCAACATGTTTGCCATCGCCGACGGGGTTGTCGAGGATCGTTCGGCACCGCGAACATATTTGGAGAACCGACTCGGCGACAACTTCGACGCCGCCAAAGTGGATGCACTCCTCGACGGCGCACCGGAGATGGTCGAGTTCTTCGAACGCAAGACTGCGCTGAAGTTTGTTCCCGGAGCCAAGATCGCCGACATTCACGGCGACACACCGGGAGCCGGCACGGGTCATCGTTCCGTCGGACCGAAACCGGTGAGCTTGCGAAAGCTCGGACCCGACGTCGCGGCGCTGCTACGTCGACAGTTGTACGAGACGTCATTCCTCGGCATGGGCATCATGGCCGGCCCCGACCTGCAGGCATTCCTGCATTCGACTCGATCGCCAAAAGCCTTTGTGCACTGTGGTGTTCGCGTGACAAAGCACATGTTCGATCTCGCCACCAAGCGTCGTGGCCAGCAACTCGTCAACGGCACTGCGCTTGTCGGCATGATGATTCGCTCAGCGCTCGATCTCGGCGTCGAGATTCGGGTGAAAACGTCGGCAACATCGCTGCAGACTGACGATGACGGTCGCGTTGTCGGTGTCCGCCTCGAAGGTCCGGATGGTGCGTACTCGGTAACTGCCACGCGCGGCGTCGTACTGGCCACCGGCGGCTTCGCCCAGGACATCGACCGCCGACGTGAACTGTTCCCCCGTACCCCCACCGGAAACGAGCACTGGTCACTCACTCCGAAGACAACCACCGGCGACGGCATCACCCTCGGCGAATCCGTGGGTGGTCGCCTCGACCGCACTCTTGCCTCCCCCGTCGCGTACTGCCCCGTCTCCATCGTTCGTTACCGCAACGGCAAGGAAGGTGTGTTCCCGCACATCCTCGACCGCGGAAAGCCCGGTGTCATCGGAGTTCTCGCGAACGGCAAGCGTTTTGTCAACGAAGCACTCGGCTACCACGACTACACCCTCGCGATGGTCGAGCAGGTTCCCGAGAGCAAAGAAGTGTGCTCGTGGTTGATTGCCGATCAGCAGTATGTGCGCTACCTCCCGCTGGGCATGGCCAAGCCCCTGCCGATCCCGATCCAGCCGTACCTGCGCTCGGGATACCTGACACGTGGTCGCACTGTTCGCGAACTGGCGGAGAAAATCGGCGTTGATCCGACGCAGTTGGAAAAGACAATCGAGGCATTCAATGTCGGGGCCGTGGCCGGTGAAGACCCCGAGTTCGGTCGCGGCACAACACCGTTCAACCGGGGATCCGGCGATACCGCCAACCCCTGGCCGAACCCGTCGCTCGCGCCCTTACAGAAGGGTCCGTACTACGCGGTGAAGGTGGTGCCGGGCAGTTTCGGTACCTTCGCCGGGCTTGTCACCGACTCGTCGTCGCAGGTTCTCGATGACAACGACCGCCCCATCGAGGGATTGCTCGCCGTCGGCGTCGATCAGGCCAGCGTGATGGGCGGGCACTACCCGTCCGGCGGCATCAACCTCGGCCCGGCTATGACGTTCGGTTACCTGGCAGGTCGGGAACTGGCCGGAGCCAAGACAGTTGGAGCGCACGCATGACACTCTCACTCGGGCTTGCAGCCCTCACAGTGCTCGATACCGCACCGATGCAGCACGTCGACTTGGCGGAAAAACACGGCTTCGACACCATCGGTATCCGTCTGATGCCCGCGGCACCAGGTACGACGGCCTACCCTCTGCACGAGGACAAGCAGTCGTTGGACGAACTGGTGCGTCGACTGGATGATTCACCCGTAGAGGTATTCGACCTCGAAATCATCCGCCTTGCAGCCGACTTCGACCCCGCCGACTATGTTCCGCTTCTCGAAGCGGGCGCACAGCTCGGAGCCAAGGCCGTTCTGGTGGGCGGCGACGACCGCGACCGCGCTCGGCTCACGGACTCCTATGCCCGCCTCGCGGAACTGTGCGCGAACTACGGCATCGTCGCCTCGCTCGAATTCATGCCGTGGACTGCGGTGCCCGATGCGCGTGCTGCCATCGAGATCGTCTCGGCAGCAGACGGTCCGGCTCGGAGCGTTCTCGTCGACGCATTGCACACCGATCGCTCGGCGACAACGCTGGAAGATCTTGCGTCCATCCCGCGCGAGTGGCTGCACTACGCCCAGATGTGCGACGGTTCGACCCCCGCTCCCACCGATGACGCAGAACTGATCCGTCACGCCCGCGAAGAGCGTCTGGTGCCCGGCGCCGGCGGCATAGCACTGGCCGACATCTGGTCGACATTGCCTGCCGGACTGCCGGTCAGCATCGAATTGCCCAACGAACCGCTACGTCAGGCCGTCGGCACGGACGCTTGGCTGGAACGCCTGGTCACGGCCACGCGAGAAGTTTTGACCTAGCGGCCCTGTGCGCCTTTTTGGTAGTTGGCGCTACCAGAAAGGCGCACGGGGGCGTCAGCCCCTACGGCTGGCAACGGCCTGCGCCAGACGGTCCAACTGCGCTGCCGTGGTGGACCAGTCGATGCACGCGTCGGTGATGGACTGACCGTAGGTGAGTTCGTCCGCCTTGCCCAAGGTCAGGTCCTGACGACCGGCCTCGATGAAGCTCTCCAACATGACACCCGCGATTCCCTGCTCACCGCCGGCGAGACGAGCTGCGATGTCGTCGAGGACGATGACCTGACGCTCGTGATCCTTGCTGCTGTTGCCGTGGCTCGCGTCGATGACCACACGCTCGGGCAGGTTCGACTTGCGCAGGCGGGCAAGGGTATCCGCGACCGTCTCGGCGTCGTAGTTCGGTCCATCGCTGCCACCACGCAGGATGACGTGGCAGTCGGGGTTACCTGCCGTACGGATCAAGGCAGCCTGACCGTCGAGGTCGGTTCCGGG
Source organism: Rhodococcus sp. IEGM 1366 (assembly GCF_033142425.1). Lineage (NCBI taxonomy): Bacteria > Bacillati > Actinomycetota > Actinomycetes > Mycobacteriales > Nocardiaceae > Rhodococcus > Rhodococcus sp. IEGM 1366. The sequence continues at coordinate 20,166 of NZ_JAWLRZ010000006.1, read as the reverse complement.
GAACACGTGGCTCGCTGCCGCAGCGCGGGTACCGTCGACGGCTACCTGCACGTCGCCTTCGGTGGAGTTCTTGATTCCGACGGGCATGGACAGTGCGCTGCACAGCTGGCGATGCACCTGGCTCGCAGCGGTCCGGGCACCGATCGCGCCGTAGCTGACCAGGTCCGCGATGTACTGCGGCATGATCGGGTCGAGGAATTCACAGCCGACGGGCAGACCGAGGCTCGACACGTCGAGCAGCAACTTGCGGCCGATACCAAGACCGGTGTTCACGTCGTAGGTGCCGTCGAGGTGGGGATCGTTGAGCAGGCCCTTCCAACCCAGCGTGGTGCGCGGCTTTTCGAAGTAGACCCGCATGACGATGTGCAGGTCGTCCCGCAGTTCTTCGGCCTTGGCAGCCAACCGGCGGGCGTAGTCCATCGCAGCTTCCGGATCGTGTACCGAGCACGGTCCGACAACAACGATCAAACGGTCGTCGTCACCGTTGAGGATGTTGATCGTGTCCGCACGGCCGGTCCGCACGGTTGCGGCCGCGACCTCGTCGGGTGCGTGCTGAGCTCGGACGGTCGCCGGCGAAACCAGCGGACTGATACTGACAGTGCGCTGATCGTCGAGGCTGTCCGATGTGGCTGTGGTGTCGATGGTGACAGTCATGGGGTTTCGGTCTCCTGTTCTCAGGCCGACCCCAGAGATGAAGTGAACTCCAGCGAGCCGGTCTGTAATCCGGCTCTTGGGTGGAGGTTGTCAGCGCGTGGTTACGCCGGCAGGCCCACCCGGGGCCGGCCTGCTAAACCAGAAATAGACGCGCTGCATGTCGGCCACGATACCTCGAGTGCTGACGAGGTCAATTCCACCCCTGTGTTTGCGAGGAGAAACCAGCACCTCGTTATGGTTGACGTGGCCGTTCGTGCGGCCACGATCGGCGAGGGAACCTGGTGCAAGTCCAGGGCTGACGCGCAACGGTGACGAACCTTCTCGAGGGATCGAAGTCCGGATACTCGCTGATCGAGCACGGCGAATTCTCGGCTCCGCGATCGAGCCCTGAGCAAGGAGTTCCCTCTTCATGCGTTTTATGCGCTTCACATCAGCAGTTGTTGCCACCTCGGCTCTCGCGTTTGGTCTGGCCGGCTGCGGCGCCTCCGACGACTCCGTCACCGCGAGTGACGCCAGCTCGTCCAACTACCCCCTGACCATCGACAATTGTGGTCGACAAGTCACGATCGACGCACCACCGACACGTGCGGTCTCCCTCAACCAAGGCTCCACCGAGATTCTGCTGTCCCTCGGTCTCGCAGACCGCATGGTCGGCACCGCGACGTGGACCGATCCCGTTCGCGAAAACCTCGTAGCCGACAACAATCGAGTCCCGCGCCTTGCCGACAACAAACCGTCGTTCGAGGTTGTCCTCGACACGGAGCCCGATTTCGTGTCGGCCTCGTTTGCCTCCACGATTGCCGAGGGTGGCGTCGCGAGCCGAGATCAGTTCGCCGCGCTCGGCGTGCCGACGTACCTCTCGCCCACCGACAACGGCTGCGACGGCAAGGTGTCCTCGGCGTCGAATGCGGACGGCGCTCGCACCGAACCGTTGAAGATCGAGACTGTCTACCAGGAAATCCGGGACCTGGCAGCAATTTTCGACGTGCGTGATCGAGGCGAGCAGTTTGTCGCCGAACTACAGGATCGATTCGCGAAAGCGTCCGATTCCGTCGACGCGTCCGGGCTCTCACTCGCATTCTGGTTTGCCGACACCATGACTCCGTACATGGCTGGTTGCTGTGGCTCGTCCGGAATTATCACGGAATCTGTTGGCGCGGAGAACATCTTCGCCGATACGACGGACGAATGGCCCCAGGTCAGTTGGGAAACCATCCTCGATCGCAACCCAACGGCCTTGGTGCTCGCGGACCTGAGCCGGCGCAGTATCGACGGTGACGCTCTGGCCAGCAAGATCGCCTTCCTCGAATCCAACCCTGTCACCTCGCGTCTGCAAGCTGTGCAGGACAAGAAGTACATCGTTGTGAACGGCGCCGATCTCAACCCCTCGATCCGCACGATCGACGGTGTCGAGAAGACCGCTACCGCGCTGCGTGACTGGGGCTTGGCCAATTGAGCACGCGCACTGCGCGTCTCGAATCCCGGTCAACTCTGGGAGTGCTGTTCCTGATCGGTTTGGTGGTTCTCGGATTCTCGATCGCGCTGGCGATCACGATCGGCCCGGCTAATCTGTCGGTTCGCGACGTCTACGCCGTAGTGCTCGAGCATTGGGGTGTCGGATCGTCCGGCGTCAGCCGCATCAAGGACGGCATAGTCTGGGAATTGCGGCTTCCCCGAACACTCTTGGCTGCAGTGTGCGGTGCTGGGCTCGCATTGTGCGGCGTCATCATGCAGTCGCTGCTCCGTAATCCACTGGCCGATCCTTTTGTTCTCGGAATTTCGTCCGGGGCTTCAACCGGTGCGGTGATGATCGCGGTACTCGGCATCGGCGGCGGCGTTATCTCGCTGTCCGCCGGTGCATTTGCCGGGGCCGTCGTCTCGTTCGGCCTGGTGATGCTGCTTGCGGCGGGCGCAGGCGGTGGCACGTCCCGCGTGGTCTTGGCAGGTGTTGCAGGCACACAACTGTTCTCGGCACTCACGTCGTTCATCGTCATTTCCTCCGCCGACGCCGAGCAGACTCGAGGCGTCTTGTTCTGGCTTCTCGGTTCGTTGGCCGGTGCCGGCTGGACGGACGTAGTTCTGTGTGGCGCAGTGGTAGCCGCCGGAATCCTTGTGTGTCTCGCCCAGGCACCGGCGTTGGACGCCTTCACTTTCGGCAACAACGCCGCCGCGACGCTCGGAATCCCGGTGCAGCGCGTTCGGCTACTCCTTCTCACCATCACCGCGCTGATCACGGCCGCACTGGTCAGCGCTGCCGGGGCGATAGGTTTTGTGGGACTGGTGCTTCCGCATGCAGCCCGGTTTCTGGTCGGTTCGAGACACAGCCGTTTACTCCCTGCCACGGCGCTGATCGGTGCGATTTTCATGGTGTGGGTCGATGCCATCGCACGTACTGCGTTTGCGCCCCAGGAGATTCCGGTCGGTGTTGTGACGGCCTTGATCGGCGTCCCCGCATTTGCGGTCATCCTGTTCCGCATGAGGAGAAGCGCATGAGCCTCGCAGCACACGACATCGTGTGGCATCGCGGAAAGAACCTGATCCTCGATCGGGTGAGCGTCGCTGCGCAACCTGGTGACTCCATCGGGATCCTCGGCCCCAACGGGTCCGGGAAGTCCTCGCTCATCAGCATCCTGGCTGGAGTCACAGCTCCTGATTCGGGCGACGTCACACTGGGCGACACAAGCATCAGCAGCATTCGCCGACGCACCGTCGCTCGGAAGATCGCGGTGGTCGATCAGCACGCCCACACCGAGGTCGACATCAGTGTGCTCGACGTCGTGAGGCTCGGCCGCATCCCACACCGCACGTTGTTCGGTTCCGGCGAGGAAGCCGACGACGACGCAATAGACCAGGCACTCGCCGATACCGGCATGACGTCGATGCGACGACGCTTGTGGCACACGCTGTCCGGCGGGGAACGCCAACGCGCGCAGATCGCCCGCGCGCTGGCTCAGCAACCGGACGTGCTGCTGCTCGACGAGCCGACCAACCACCTCGACATCTCACACCAACTCGACATCCTGTCACTGGTGTCGACGCTTCCGGTGACCAGTTACATTGCGCTGCACGACCTCAACGTGGCAGCGATGTTCTGCGACCGTCTTGTGGTGCTCGAACGCGGACGGGTGGTTGCGTCTGGCACACCGGTCGAAGTGCTGACCGAGGAACTGGTCGAACAGGTCTACCGAGTCCGGGCAAAAGTCACGATCGACCCCGACGACGGCTATCCCTCGGTCAGTTATCGTCCGCAGCGACTTCGAGCTGAAAAGATCTCAGGCCCTGTGTAACCCCGTTGATCTGTAACTCGACGGAATGCGTGCCCGCGTAATACCGCCGCGTGCTGATCGGCTTGAAGGAATGCCGCTTGGCTACCTTCGCACTGGCCCCGGGCGCGAGTGCGCGCGTGGTCAGCTTGAACACCTTCGGACTGGTGAGTCCGTTGGCCTTGACGTGATGGACTATGTAGTCGATTGCCACAGTCACGGACTCACCGCCGTTGTTACTCACCGCAAAACCGAATGCGATGTCTCCGCCCAGATCGACAGCGTCGCGATCGATCACAAAGTCCGAGATCACGATATCCGTGGGTGCTGCAAAGCCCAGCAGAGCCAACGCATCGACGTCGCCGGCTTTCACCAGGCTGCGCAGTGCATGGCGAACCACTTTGGGCGTAGCCGCGTCGGGATCACCGAGCCAACGCTTGGCGATCGATACCGCCAATGCAGCGTCCGCGCGACTGAGGTCGTTGAGATGATTGGCGACAGATCTCCGCACGTATTCCGAGTCGTCGCGGTACAGCGCGTCGAGAATCGAGACCGTGGACTCCGGGTGCTCCGTCAACGCCTTCACCCGCCTACCCCATGGCAGGCGCATCCGGGTGCCCTCACTGGCGAGGCGTCGAACATGCTCGTCCTGGTGATCGGTCCATCCGAGAGCGATCTCCAGCGCTCGCGCGGGATTCGCGTCGAGAAAGGTCCGGATCGCAAATTCGCTCGTCAGACGCGAGGTCAGTTCGGCGAGTAGCGCCATACCGTCGTCGAAATCTGCATTTCGGCCCCTGCGCGTGGCGATCACTGCAACAGCTTCCGTGACCGGCCAGATCATCCAGCCCGCAAAGGCCTCGTCGCGCAACGCCAGCCGGATTACCTCGGCAAAGCGCGGAAACTCCTCGGGTAGGTCGGACATCATCGCGTCTCGCACCACACGTGTGCGCTCACCGAGACTGAGTCCGTCAAAGCCGGATGAGCTCTCGCGAACAGCGGCCAATCGCGTGCGTCCCGACGCTTGTTCAAGGCACAGGGCAAGATCGGCGACTACGGAGGCTCCGAGCAGTTCATCAGCGGTGGGCATGCGCGAAGGGTACAACCGGGGTCCGACAGGAAGCGCTCGCTGTACGAGGTCTCGAACGTGCGTAGTGCCGGCGCCATTGCCAGTCCAGTTACAGACGGTCCCGTGTCGACGTGCTCGGATCAGGTCCTGAGTTCGGCAGTCAGGGTACGGCGGTCGGTCTCGTCAAGGAAGGTACCGGCGACCGATGCCAACTGGATGTCGTGAAGGTCGGCGACCGTCAATCCGGCGGCCTCGAGCATGGAGTGCTCGGAGGTGAGTGTTGTTCCGAAGTGTGCGGGCGCATCGGTGGCCGGTGAGATGCGGAGTCCACGGCGCCACATGTCTGCTGGAGCGCCCGCGACCTCGAGACCCCAGGTCTTCAAGAGTTCGGCCGCGCGGGTGCTGACGGTGAAAGTGACACCGGCGTCGAGGCATCGCTGTAGGTCGTCGTCGTTGCTCAGTATTGCGTATCCGTGGTCGATGCGGCTGCAGCCAAGCAGGTCGATGCTGTCCAGGATGCTGTCGGACCCGGCGGTTTCGCCGGCATGACTTGTGGCGCGTAGTCCTGCGCGTCGTATGCGAGCGAATGGCTCGATGAAAGTATCTGCGGGGCCCAGGGTTTCATCGTAGTCCAGGCCGACTCCGACCACGAGGTCGTTGTTGCACTCAACGATGTAATCGACCACTTGGGCGGCTTCGGCGGGTGAGCGGGAGCGGTCGATGGCCGGGATCAGGCGACAGTTGACGCCGGAGGTGGAGTGTTCGATGCCGTCGATGATGCCGGCGAGTTGGGTGCGGTAGGGCACCGCGTCGTCGAGATGGACCATGGGGCTCCAGAAGATTTCGACGTATCGGACGGCCTGCTGAGCCACCGAATGCAAGTACGTGTCGACGGCTTCGGCAAAGTCGCCTGCTGTGCGCAGGAGATGGGCGGTGGCGTCGTAGCCCTTCAGGTAGTCGTCGATGTCGGCGACGCTCTGGTAGGCACCCAGCGCCGGCGCAAGCAAGTGGTTCAGTGAGTTCCGCTGCGCAAGAAGGTAAACGAGGCTGATCGGCAGGGCGGCTTCGAGGTGACAGTGCAATTCGATCTTCGGAAGGGTGGCAACGGTGAATGTGCTACTCATGATGTACTGCCAGTGAGGCGAGCGGCCTCCCGGATCGCATGGGGATTCGGTTCCCGCCCCCGGGACCCGCGGAGCTTGGCGGTTATGTGCTCTTTGACCGTCACCGGCTCATATCGCGGTGGATTGCCGGGACCGGTGCAACCCGGCAGGCACGCGATGACCGTCTCGGGGTTGCCGTCGTGGAAGAAGGCCGCCGAGCGTCGCGGCACGAGCCGGCCGTCGACGCGTGGCGGCGCTACCCGGTGCATGGTGGAGATCCAGCGATCGTTGGTCCAGCGGGCCAGCGCATCGCCCAGGTTGACCAACAGTGCCCCGTCGGCGGGCTGTACGGGGTGCCAAACCCGCTGACTGTCAAGTATTTCCAGTCCTGGCACCTGATCTGCCCACAAGACCGTCACGATACCGTAGTCGGTGTGCGCTCCCATGCCCATCTGCTCGGATTCCAAGGTGACGTCGGGGTGGGGCAGTTGATAGTTGTTGATACGCAGTACATCCAGAGAGTGCGTGGTGAACTGCCGAAAGTAGTCGATCGGTAGATGCAGAGCCAGGGCGAAGATGTCGGCCATGGTGTGCGCCACGCGTCGGGCCTCGCCGAACCAAGCGGTAACGGCAGATTCGAAGTCGGTTGTCTCGCTGGGGAAGATGGTGGGCGCGTAGTCGACGGGATCGAGGTCCGGAGAGGCGTGGTCGGCAGGGTCGACGCCGATGTTGAACGCCTCGAAAAGATCTGCGGCGGTGATGATCCCGAGAGAGTTTGCCAACGCCTCGGCTCTCGGTGGGGTGTACCCGCGGTTGATGTGCGGCGGTGTGGAGTATTTGCGTTTGGTGGACTCCGGCAACGCGAAGAATTCGTCGGTGGCCGCGGTGAACCGATCGAGCACTTTCGGTTGGATGCCATGCCCGACCACCTGCATGAATCCGACGGTGGATGCAGCCAGATCGACCTGGCGGGCGATTGATTGCCGATCGATATCGGCCCCGCCTGTGAACGTCGAGATATCGATGATCGGGACCTGGAAGTCGGTTCCGGCGTTGCGGGCAAATGCCATGATGGATGTCGTCCTCGCGTGTTGGGTGGTCTGGGCGTTCGTCAGATGGTGATCGCGGAATACCGGGCGCGAAGGTAGTCCGCAGTCGTGACGGGCTGGTAGGCGTGCGCTCGTCCGATCGGCGGACCGAAAGACTCGATCACCGCATCGTGATTGGCTTCGAAGAAGAAGATCAACGAGATCAACTCCTCGTTGGGGTCGTGCGCGGACGGAGGCAATACCCGGTGCCTGGTCGAGCGCCACCGATCGCCCGTCCAACGAGCCATCAGATCACCGATGTTGATGGTGAAGGCATCATCGACGAACGGTGCATTCACCCAGCTGCCGTCACCGGTATCGACCTGGAGCCCGCCGTAGCCTGCTTGACGGTCGAGTATGGTGATGACCCCGAAATCGGTATGCGGCGCGATCCGGTATTGGCCGTCGATTGCAATCCCGGTCTCGGCCATCGCCGGGTATCGATTGAGGTTGAACGAATGTGGTGCGCGGTCGGTCCAAGAGGTGAACCAGTCGGGATCGAGATTCAGTGCCGAAGCGAAGACGGTCAGCAATTCTGCTGCCAGGGAACGCATCTGCTCGGTGTACGTCGCACACAGCCGCTCGAACTCCGGCACTTCGGTCGGCCAGACATTGGGCGCGAACCATTCGTTATCGACCACGGGGTCACCGGTGGAGTAGTCGTCCCAGCCGTTCGTGTAGGTCTCCTTGAGGTCGGCTGGACCCGGAGTCTCTTCGACGAAAGCGTTGGCTTCGGCACCCGAGGGGATCCACCCCCGCCCACCGACGTGGGTCCGGTATCGATGTTTGGTCGCCGGGCCGCTGGTGAAGAACGCCGATCCGGCGGCCCGAATCTGCGCGCGGAGTTCAGGATCGATTCCATGGCCCGAGATCAACAGGAATCCGGACCCTTGCAGGGCCTGGTCGACACGTTCGCTCAGCTTCGCACGCTGCAAGGAGGATCCGGTGCGCCACTGTTCGAGATCGACGAGGGGAATGGTGTTCATGCGCTGAGCCTTTCGGTGACTGTGCTCTCGTTACGGGTTGATGTGCGTGCCAGCGCCCAGTAGGTCAGCGCCCCGACCACCAGGCCGGCTGGCACACTGAGGTCGGCGCCGTCGAATGCCTTGGAGATGGGGCCGGTGAAGACCGTGGTGTTGATGCAGAGCAATGCCGCGATCATGCCGGCGACCTGGGCAGTGACGCCGGCCGGATTGAAGCCGAGAACCCGGCGATACCGGCCGCCGTCATCGGATAGTGACGCTATGTCGTACCGGCCCGAGCGCAGGAAATAGTCGACGACCATGATCGCCGCCCACGGTGCGAACCAGACGATCATGAAGAGCAGGAAGTTCCCAAGCAATGTGTTGAAGTCGCCGGAGAACGTCACGACGATCGCGACGATCGCGCAGACAACGGCATCGACGACGACGGCTTGCCAACGACTGATTCGAATACCCATCGCCTGCAGTGTCATTCCCGAGGAATAGAGGTTGATCGCATTGAGCGCGGTGAGCTGTAGCAGGACCACAAGAAGATAGGGAGTCAGGAACCACGACGGCAGAGCCGACGGTAGTCCGCTGATGGGATCGACGGCGTCTGGGACTGCAGTGGCGACGGCCGCACCCAGCAGCATCAGCAGGGTTTGCGGCAGAGCGCCTCCGATCGCGGTGCCCACCACCAGGCGAACGCGACTGGTTGACTCGGGCAGATATCGGGCATAGTCGGCGGCGTTCGGTGTCCATCCCAGACCGCTTCCTGACGCCGCCACCGCGACACCGGCGAAGAACAAGGCTGTGCCACCGGAGGCCGTGCCCGTCTGGACATCCACGGAGTCGAACACGAGCACAACCAGCACCGCGAACAGCACAGTGAACGGGATCAACAGGATTCGAATCGCCTTCATGATCACCGACAGGCCGAAGATAGGCAGAATGCTCTGCGTAACCGCCAGGCCCAAGATGACGACGACCTCGAGCGGAGTGCCCAAATCGATCCCGGCCTGACCGAGGACAACCGACGTAGCCAGAAACATCAACACCAGATCGAGTGACTCGTAACCGATCTGCATTATCCAGTTGCAGAATGCGATCGGTCGATTTCCGTTGCGCCCGAAGGGAGCGCGGCTCGCGGCGAACGTGGTGGTGCCGGCAGCCGGCCCGGGCAGCGAACACAAACCGGTGATGATCCATGTCGCGTTACCGATCAGAATCGCTGCGACTGCTTGCCAGAGGTTCAGACCGAGTAATACGAGGAGGGCGCCGAAGACGATGCCGGTGACGTTCATCATCGCGCCGCTCCACATCAGCGCCACCGATCGCACCGAGCCATGGCGTTCACTCGCCGGCACATGGTCGATGCCTCGTTGCTCGATCGTGAATCGCGAAGATCCGGCTTCCGATGGAGACTCACTACTAACGGGTTGATCGGTGGAGTGAACGGACATCTTTAGACTCCATACTGAAGTGGAAGTGACGAAGCGATAGCTGACAACTATCAAAATGGGCCATGAGTATTTCCTGCAGCTATACTGGGTGTTACGGAGTTGTTAATGACGCAGACCACCGACGATGAGACCGAGTTGGCTGTGGCGATCGGTGCCGCGGTGCGGACTCGGCGAGAGGCCGCAGGGCTCTCGATGAGGGCACTGGCCTCTAGCGCCGGCATCAGCCAACCGTTCCTGAGCCATGTGGAGCGCGGGTTGAGCATGCCCTCGATGGTCACGATCTACCGTCTTGCCACAGTCCTTAACGTCGCCCCCGGAGAGCTCATGCCCAGCCCCTTGGGCTCACCGAGCCGAGTAGCGATCGTCCGCGCCGGAAGCGGTAGCCCCGTGCCGGTGTCGAGCAGGCCCGATGCGGCCATCGGCCACGCGTTGTTGTTCGACCGCAACACGAGTTTGGAAGTTACCGAGTACAGACTCGAACCCGAGGTTCACATCTCTGAATGGTTCCAGTCGAGCGGGCTCGCGGCGGTCTACCTGATCAGCGGAAGCCTTGAAGTGGAGGTCGAAGGCGAAGGTTCGTGGCAGCTCGAGGCGGGCGACTTCATACGGCATGACGCCGACCTTCGGCATCGCTGGTTACTCGTCGACAAAAAGCCCGCACATGCACTTCTCATCCTCAACCACGCCGTTGCGCCGGGCACTCAACAACGCTTTGGTGGTTAATTGCCGGTCCGGACACGAGAATTCGCCAAGCCACTGACCATCCAGAAGGCGAACGGCCAAACCAACACGGAGTACACCTACGGGGACGATCCGTCACCGCACAAAGCCCCGTCTGCGACCACGCAGGATCCGGGCAGTTCATCAGTGGCGGCATGAGCAAAGGGCACAGCTGGGGTCCGACAATGGTGTTTTACATCATGTGTCGAGTGCTGAAGTTCGATCCCAGACCTCGAAGAAACACCTCGGTGGGAAGAGCTCGCAGTACCAGGTCGCGAGCGCGCGTAGCGCCGACGCCGCGAGTGAGGATTGTTCGGGCGGATTGACGCGAACGCTTTTGAAGGCGATGCGTTCTCTTGGTGCGCAGATAGTCGTAGGTCGCCAAGTCATGAGCATGAGCGCTGAGCGCGACAGCATCCTCGAGAGCCTGGCATGCACCCTGACCGAGATGCGGCCCCATCGCGTGCGCGGCATCACCCACGAGCACAACGCTGTCTCGAACAAAGGACGGTAGCGCTGGAAGATCTCTGATGTCGTGGCGAAGAATCCGCTCCGGCACAACTGCAGAGATGAGCTCAGGGACAGGTGACGGCCAGTGAAGAAAATCATCCAACGACGGGTCCGGGGCGCCCTTGGACAGCCGTGCTGCAGCAAAAACGTACAACCGCCCGTTCCCCAGCGGAACGATGCCGAATTCTCCTCCTGCGCCGAGGATCCCACCCACGTCAACACTGCCGCAGTCATCAACGATCCACCTCCACGCGCGAACCCCCAGCGACTGCGGCACCGGATACTCAGGGAACATCGTTCGCCGCGTCAGGCTGTCGATTCCGTCGGCGCCGACGATCAGATCGAACTCTTCGAAGCGATCACCACAACGAATCGCGCCACCCACATCGATCCCTGTGACTGCACCGCCGAGCCGTAAGGTCACCGATTCGGGAAGCGCTGTGTGGAGAACATCGACCAGATCGCCGCGGTGCATGGCGACAAAATTGCCGTGCAGCGCACGGAATCTCTCCTCACTCGTCCGCATCAACCACCGACCCTGGCGATTGCGTATTCCGCCCACCCAACCTGGGGCGGCTCTGCTCCGGATCTCATCGCCCACTCCAAGGTGATCGAGTGCGGCAAGTGCGTTCGGCCACAACGTGATTCCGGCGCCCACCTCGGTAAGAACCGGCGCTTGCTCGAACACCGTGACCGACCAGCCTGCATTCGCAAGCGCCAGCGCCGTTGCCAGGCCCCCGATACCGCCTCCGATAATTCCCGCTGTATGCATCGTCGATCCCTTCAGATTCGATTAGCACGGTTCTCCGGATACACCTGTCAGCCAAAGGATTTTCGCGCACGATATGCCGCGACATTAGCCCGGTTCCCACAGTTTCCGGTGTCGCAGTACCGCTTTGATCGGTTACGCGACAGATCCACGAATACTGCGTCACAATCAGGAGCGGTACACCACTGCAGACGCGAGAACTCCCCAGTGCGGATCAGATCGAGCACACCCATCGCCGCTTCGGCGGCCATCCGATCGACGAGGGGCGCATCGTCCGCCGTGACGTGCAGATGCCACCCGAGATCGTCGTGCCGGGCGAGTCTCGGCTGCGCTCCCGATTCGGCCAGCAGCGTGTTCACCACCGCGACGGCGTCGTCCACTTCGGTCACTTCCCAGAACTGTCGCAGACGTGGACGTAGCGTCCGCACCGCATCGAGTTCGCTCTGCGTGCCGTCGCGTCGCCCGGTCCACTTGTCCGCATCGAGAAATCGAGTCAGTTCTTCCTGATCAGGCAGAAGTTCGCCGCCTCCTCGAGCAGTGTTCACCAACGACGCAGCGAAGACGAGCGCCGATTCCGTGTCATCAGCAAAATTCACTTTGACTCCTGAGCATTGTCAACCTAGTGTCATCATCGTAATCGCTTTTACTCCTGACGGGTGACGACGTGAACTCTCGCAACGGCTTGATCTTCGCTCTACTGTCCGCTGCGACATTCGGCGTCTCCGGCCCCTTCGCCAAATCTCTCATCGAATCCGGTTGGTCGCCGGGAGGCGCGGTGTTCGCGCGCGTTGCCGGCGGCGCACTCGTGATGATGGTGATTGCACTGGGAACCCAGTGGCGTCGTATGCGGCAAGTGACGGCCCACACGCGAACGGTACTACTGTACGGAGTGTTCGCAATATCCGGAGTGCAGTTGTGTTTCTTCAATGCGGTGCAACATCTTTCGGTCGGCGTGGCGCTCCTTCTCGAATACCTGGCCCCCATCATCGTCATTGGATGGGTGTGGATCACCAAGGGCGCACGACCGAGCGTGCAGACGCTTCTGGGAGCAGCGATCGCCCTGGTAGGCGCGGCCGTGGTCATCGATGTCTTCGGCTCGGCAGAGATCAGTGCCGTCGGCGTCGCTTGGGGACTGGCAGCAGCTGCCTGTCTCGCAGTGTATTTCGTAATTTCCGAACGGGCCGACGGCGATCTGCACCCTGTTGTGCTCGCAGCGTCCGGGCTGACTGTCAGCGCAGTGCTCATCGGACTACTCGGAGTGATCGGCGCACTCCCCCTTGCATTCTCGTCGTCGAACACCGTCGTGGCAGGCCATTCTGTGGGAGTGTGGCTGCCGATAGTGATTCTGGTCGTCGTCAGTACCGTCATCGCCTATCTCACCGGCATCGCCGCGATCACGTTGTTGGGACCCACAATCGGGTCGCTCGTAGCCCTCACCGAGGTCCTGTGCGCAGTGATCGCAGCCTGGATACTTGTCGGCGAATCCATCACCGTCATCCAAGGCATCGGCGGCGCAGCGATTATCGTCGGCCTGGTACTCGCCCGCCTCGGCCAGCAGCCACCGAAACCCGCGACTGCCAAACCAATGACAAATGTCATGGCCGAAGAATGACGGATCGACGAGGGCTCCCCTGCCGAAAACCGGCAGATTCGAGGTATGACCTCAGCACAGGCACTGCATCCACCCGTTGACGGACGAGCACACGACGCCATTCGATTGACCGGACTTCACAAGCGCTTCGGCGATGTGGGCGCAGTCAACGGCATCGACCTGAGTATTCGCCCCGGTGAAATAGTGGCGTTTCTCGGCCCGAACGGCGCCGGAAAAACCACCACCATCGACTTGATTCTCGGCCTGTCGAAGCCGACATCCGGTGACGTGAGCGTCTTCGGGATGGCGCCGCGCGCAGCGATAGCCCGCGGACTGGTCTCCGCGGTCATGCAGAGCGGCGGACTACTCAAAGAACTGACAGTTGCCGAGACGGTGCAACTGACGGCGAGTCTGTACGCGCACCCTCGCCCCGTCTACGAAGTCCTGCGCCGCGCCGGAATCCTCGACATCGCCGGCCGACTCGTCAGCAAGTGCTCCGGCGGGCAACAGCAGCGCCTGAGATTTGCGATGGCCCTCCTGTCGGACCCGAGACTTCTCATCCTCGACGAACCGACCACCGGCATGGATGTCGAAGGGCGCCGGGACTTCTGGTCGGCCATCCGAGCCGACGCGGATCAAGGGCGCACCGTTCTGTTTGCGACGCACTACCTCGAAGAAGCCGACGTCTACGCCGACCGCATCATTCTGGTCCGGCAAGGAACAATCGTGGCCGACGGAACCACCGCCGAGGTCAAGGCCATGGCGTCCGGACGAACCCTGCACGCAAGGGTTCCTGGCCTGACCGACGAACTTCTACGCGCTATACCGCACTCGGATGCCGTCGAACTGCGCGGCGAGGCACTGACGGTGCACTCAGGCAACACCGATGCTGTCGCGCGGTTCCTCCTGAACAACACAGCGGCCCGCGATCTCGAAATCGTCTCGCGCGGACTCGAAGACGCCTTCATCGCACTCACGTCGAACAACTCCGAAGGACAGAAGTGATGACCACTGCAACAGAACGAACCGTCGTACCACTGGGCGGGTTCAACACGACCTTGCTGCGTTTGGAACTGCGTCGCCTGACCCGTAATCGGCGCACGATGCTCTTCACACTTGTCATGCCGGTGGTCTTCTACCTGGTCTTCGGGTTGGGGCAAAGCGACGACGCTCATGACATCGGGCACGGCAACGTCGCGGCGTACATCATGATCAGCATGGCGTTGTACGGCGCGATGCTCGCAACCACCAGCGGCGGCGCGATGGTGTCGATCGAGCGAGCATCCGGGTGGAGCAGACAACTTCGGCTGACACCGTTGACTCCGGTCGCCTACATCGCCGTCAAATTGATCATGGCCATGCTGCTCGGTCTCGCGTCGATCCTCGTTGTCTATGTTGTCGGCTCGTTCACCTCTGCTCAGATGGACGGATCATTGTGGTTCACAACGGCATTGATCGCTTGGCTCGGATCGTCGATCTTCGCGGCCTTCGGCCTGTTCATGGGATACCTGCTGCCGAGTGAGAACGTCATGCAACTGCTCGGTCCCGGCCTCGCACTGCTGGCATTCGGCGGCGGCCTGTTTGTTCCGCTCCAGGATGGTTCGGTGTGGGCGACCATCGCTCAATTCACTCCGATGTTCGGCATCAACGCGCTGGCGCACGCGCCGCTGACCGGCAATAGCGTCCACTGGACGTGGATCGTCAATATTCTGGTGTGGTTCGCCGTCTTCGCTGCCGGAGCGATCTGGCGGTTCCAACAAGATACGGAGCGTGTGTAGTTGTCGGAGACCACTCGCCCAATCGATTCCGCCGCGATGCCGCGACGGAATCGTTTCGGCATTCTGTTTGCCGCCGTGTGGATGATTTTTCTCGGTGGTCCCCTCATCGAGGGATGGAACCTTCGCGACGAATTACGCGGCTGGGCAGGGATTCTTGCGACGCTTACCTTCAGCGCTCTCTACCTCTACACCTTTGCCCGGGTACAGCAGCGCCGTCTCACCCTCAGCGGGGAACCGACAGTTCGCCGCGCGGTACTCACGTTGGCCGGTCTGACTGCACTCGCTGCTGTGATCATCGTCAGTGTCGGGCCGACCGGTCTCGCAACTGCGCCCTACCTCGCGGTCACGGCCGTCACAATGCTTCCGACCGTGGCCGGCGGCATTCTCACCTTGGCCATTGCCGCTTCGGTGGAAATCGTCAGCGTCAGCGCCGGATGGGGAAACTATTCGGGCCTGTCACTCGGAGTGTGCGCCGCCGCGTTTGCCACGTGGGGCGTCATGTCCCTCATCAGACGCAATATTGCGATGGTCCACGAACGAGAAGAACAGGAACTGCGTGCCGTCATGGAAGAACGCGCTCGAATGGCGCGCGATCTCCATGACATCCTCGGACATTCGCTCACCGTCATCACCGTCAAAGCCGAACTGGCCAACCGATTGTTGGACGTCGACGTCGAGCGAGCTCGCAGTGAACTCGACGATCTCGAACGGCTTTCCCGAGACGCTTTGGCTGATGTGCGCTCGGCCGTGGACGGCTTTCGAACCATCTCACTTCCCGTCGAGATCGCCCGTGCCCGGGAGGCTCTCCGTGCCGCCGGCATCGAAGACCATTCCCCGAACAGTACCGAAATGGTCCCACGCCACTTGCGGGAGTTGTTTGCCTGGACCGTTCGGGAAGGCGTCACCAACGTCGTACGTCACAGCGCCGCAACACAATGCACTATAACCATCGACGAGAAGAGCGTCGAAATTGTCGACGACGGGATCTCCGGCGAGAATACGACGATCGGCAACGGGTTGACCGGACTGCGTGAACGCGCCGCAGCGGCGGGAGCCCGTCTGACCATCAACAGCGCCGCGCACCAGGGCTTTTCACTGCAGGTCCATGAACAGGAGAACACGTGAGCATTCGGCTACTACTTGCCGACGACCAGGCATTGGTTCGCGGCGCCCTGGCGGCGCTCCTCGATCTCGAAACCGATCTGACCGTGGTCGCGGAAGTTGGTCGAGGCGACGAGGTTGTTGCGGCAGCTATGGAACACCGCCCCGACGTTGCGCTACTGGACGTGGAGATGCCGGGGATGGACGGGATCGCTGCCACGTCGGCGTTGCTGGAAGCGCTCCCACAGACACGCGTGCTGATCGTGACAACCTTCGGGCGGCCAGGATTTCTTCGCAAGGCGATGCACGCCGGGGCCACCGGTTTTGTCGTCAAGGACACCCCGGCGCGGCAACTCGCCGACGCGGTGCGACGTGTCCATGCGGGGTTGCGCGTCGTAGATCCCACGTTGGCGGCAGACAGCCTTGTCAGCGGCGAATCTCCGCTGACCGACCGCGAAACCGAAGTACTGCGCGCCGCGAAGGCCGGCGCACCCGTTGCAGCTATCGCCGCCGAGCTATTCCTGTCAGCCGGCACCGTTCGCAATCACCTGTCGTCCGCGATGGGGAAGACCGGTGGTGCAACGCGCGGAGAATCTGCCCGAATCGCCGAATCCAACGGTTGGTTATAAGAAGAGCAGGGTCCCCACATAGAGTCCCGTATCCGGCAATTCCGTCGCAATTAATGCCAATCCCTCTCCCGCCTGCAGTTCTGACCCAAATCTTCACGTATCCTGTTACCTGGTTCCACAGCAACACGTTGCGGAACCAAGTAGCGGAGTACCGACCCACCTTTGGTTACCTACCAGTTATCAGATGGTTGAGCGGACAACACAGGGGGAAGGCTCATGGCGAGATTCAGCCAACGATTGAATGCGCTGTTCGAGTCCGCCCCCAATCACGTCACCAACGCCATGGTTGTGCGCAGCATGACCGAAGACGGTTGTCGCATCTCGACTCCCTACTTGTCGCAACTCCGCACGGGTGTCCGAACCAATCCCTCACCCGAAGTTGTCTCCGCCCTCGCCCGATTCTTCGAAGTGACTCCGGACTATTTTTTCAACCCCGACCAAGAAGTGCCATTTCTTGCAAGCGGCGATTCCGACCATATTCTGCTCGCACAGCTTCACAATGATCGCCTACGCAATCTCACGTCCCGGGTCGTCGACCTTTCTCCGGCATCACAGGCCCTGCTTGTCGAAATGGCAGAAAATCTCCGATCATCGGAAAATCTTCCCCGCGTCCCTCCCGACTCCAACTCGTACTCGTGGCGCGCCTAGCCCGTCGACAGAAGGCATACAGGCACTCCTTTTCCTGCTCCGACGCTCGTGGCCCTATGCTGGGCAACGCAGCTGGTTCGCCCGGCGCGGTCATGAGGAGCCCCGAAGACCGTTCCTGGCGTCGAAGCTCCGTCAGCCCAGGCTGACGGAGTGAGAGGGAACCCGGTGAAAATCCGGGACTGTCCCGCAGCGGTAAGCAGGAACGACCGCCGTCTACATGCACTGGGCATCTTGCCTGGGAAGCGACGGCCAGTAGGTTCGATCACCACGATCGAGAGCCCGCGAGTCCGAAGACCTGCCGACTGTGTCGGGCACGCCGTGCCCGACGGTCCACCGCCTCGTGGAATGGGCGCGTAGATCTCGAGAAGTGGTCGCATGTTTGATCGCGGCCTCATGAGGTGTACCCGTCTGCCGGCAGTGGCCATCAGTGCAATGGCAATCTGGAGAAACTCCGTGACAACAACATTCACCGCGACCGTGCTGGGCTCTCCGCGCATCGGTCCTCATCGCGAACTCAAGCGGGCCATCGAAAGCTACTGGGCGGGGCGTATCGACGCCGACGCCTTGGCGCGAGTAGCTCGTGACCTCCGTCGGCAGGGCTTGGCCGACCTTCGTGACCAGGGTCTCGACTCCATCCCGGTCAACACTTTTTCCTTCTACGACCAGATGCTCGACACGGCAGTGCTTCTCGGGGCGTTGCCCGAGCGGGTCGCCTCCGTCGCCGATCCGTTGGACCGCTATTTTGCGGCCGCACGCGGCACCGACACCATTGCCCCGCTCGAGATGACGAAGTGGTTCGATACCAATTACCACTATCTGGTCCCCGAGATTTCACCGTCGACGACTTTCGCGCTCGACGCCTCCAAGGTGCTCGGCGAACTGGCGGAAGCACTCGCCGACGGAATTCCCGCTCGCCCGGTTGTTATCGGACCCGTCACGTTCCTTCTCCTCTCGAAGGCTGTCGGAACAGAAGAACCTCTTCTGACGCGGATCGATGAACTGGTTCCGCTGTACGCGGACCTTCTCGGCAAGCTCGCCGAAGCCGGGGCCACGTGGGTACAGATCGACGAACCGGCGCTCGTCGGCGACCGCACCGACGAGGAGATCGAGGCCGCGCGGTCGCTCTACGAACAGCTTTCGTTGTTGTCGAACCGACCGGCAATTTTGCTGGCGTCATACTTCGGCTCGTTGGGCGATGCACTGCCCGCCCTGGCGTCCACCGCAGTCGACGGTTTTGCGGTCGACCTTGTCGCAGGAAATGATTCGATAGGTTCCGTCACAGACCTCGCCCGAAAATTGGTAGTCGCCGGAGTTGTCGACGGTCGCAACATCTGGCGAACGGACCTGGATTCGGCGCTGTCCACGCTTGGCGGGCTGCTCGGCAGCGTCGAGAGGCTTGCCGTCTCCACGTCGTGCTCACTCCTGCACGTTCCGTACTCGCTCTCGCAGGAACCTGATCTCGACAAAGCCCTTCGCTCCTGGCTTGCATTCGGCGCCGAAAAGGTGCGGGAAGTGGCAACACTTGCCACCGCACTGACCCAGGGTCGCGAATCCGTCGAGGACGAATTCGGCCTCGCTCGCGCCGCCGCGTCGACTCGCAGGGACGACAAGCGACTCAACGACGCACGCGTGCGTGGGCGTCTTGAATCCGTGCTGAATTCGGCGACCAGCCGCGCACCGGCAGCAGAGCGCCGTAAAGCTCAGGCCGAATTGCTGTCGCTTCCTCCCCTTCCGACCACCACTATCGGTTCGTACCCGCAGACATCCAAGATTCGGGTGGCTCGTGCGGCATTGCGCAAGGGCGAGATCGACGGAGGCGAATACATCTCGCGCATGCGCGCCGAGATCGCGGATGTGGTTGCGCTCCAAGAGAAGTTGGACCTGGACGTGCTCGTGCACGGAGAACCCGAACGCAACGACATGGTCCAGTACTTCGCCGAACAGCTCGAGGGATTCTTCGCGACCGCGAACGGTTGGGTGCAGTCGTACGGAACGCGCTGTGTACGTCCGCCGATCCTTTACGGCGATGTCTCCCGGCCGAAGCCGATGACAGTCGACTGGATCACCTACGCGCAGTCACTGACCGACAAGCCGGTCAAGGGGATGCTCACGGGACCGGTCACGATTCTGGCGTGGTCGTTCGTGCGTGACGATCAGCCACTTGCCGACTCCGCCAATCAGGTTGCACTGGCGATTCGGGACGAAACCGTCGACCTGCAGGCTGCCGGCATCGGCATCATCCAGGTAGACGAGCCCGCACTTCGTGAGCTGCTCCCGTTGCGAGCCGCCGATCAGTCGGCATACCTGGACTGGTCGGTCGGGTCGTTCCGACTGGCAACGTCGGGCGTCGCGGATTCCACGGCGATCCACACCCATCTCTGCTACTCGGAGTTCGGTGCCGTGATCGGCGCGATCGCGGGACTGGATGCCGATGTCACCTCGATCGAGGCGGCCCGCTCACACATGGAGGTTTTGGACGACCTCAGCGCCGTCGGGTTCGACCTTGGCGTCGGCCCCGGCGTGTACGACATTCACTCTCCGCGGGTGCCGAGCGTCGACGAGATTGCCGGCTCGCTGCGTGAAGCACTCGAGGCTGTCCCGGTGGAACGGTTGTGGGTCAATCCTGACTGCGGCTTGAAGACACGAGGTCCGGTCGAGGTAGAAGCGTCGCTGCGTAACCTCGTCGAGGCGGCAAAGCTGGTGCGAGCGGAATTGTAGGGGGCTCCGCCCCCCCCCCCCCCCCCCGGGGGGGGGGGGGGGGGGGGGGGGGGGGGGGGGGGGGGGGGGGGGGGGGGGGGGGGGGGGGGGGGGGGGGGGGGGG
>NZ_JAWLRZ010000005.1:0-575280 GCF_033142425.1 Rhodococcus sp. IEGM 1366 | reverse complement strand
TCGGACATGTTCCAGAGGGTGTGCGCGGTGGCTTCGGTGTGGAGGGAGACGAAATCCCAGAATGTGTCGTGTGCGCTCTGTGCTTGCGGGATCTCGCGGTCGGGATGTGGTTTCGCGGCATGGATGATGTCGGGGAATTTGATTCCGTCTTGGATGAAGAAGACCGGGATGTTGTTGCCGACCAGGTCGAATGTTCCTTCGGCTGTGTAGAACTTGGTGGCGAAGCCGCGAGTGTCTCGGACTGCGTCTGCCGAGCCGCGTGAGCCGAGCACTGTGGAGAAGCGAACGAATACGGGGGTTTCGACTCCTCCGCGGAGGAAGCCTGCCTTGGTGACCTTTTCAGCGGCACCGAAGGCGCGGAACACTCCGTGGGCGCCGGCGCCGCGGGCGTGGACGACGCGCTCGGGGATCCGCTCGTGATCGAAGTGGGTGATCTTTTCCCGTAAGTGGTGGTCCTGGAGCAGAGTTGGGCCGCGTTCCCCGGCTTTGAGAGAGTGGTCTGTGTCGTAAAGGCGGGCACCCTGTGCGGTGGTCAGATATTCACCCTGCTGTCCACGCGCGTAGTCAGGGCCGTCGACGACTTCGGCTGTCGCCGTGCGCAGTTGAGGGGAGCGTTGATCGTCTTTCGGGGGCAACGGAATGCGTGGCTTGACCGGTTCCTCCAGCGGCGGAGTCGCCTGGCCGGGCGCTCCGGAGATCGGAGGGCTCTTTTTAGAGATTTTTTTGGACACGATGACTCCTCGATTCTCTGTCAGAAACTTGTCAGAAATATGTGTCGTGGAGAGAGCGCGGGAGCGCACTTTGCGGTAGGGCTTGTTCCGTTCCCGATGAAGTGTCGGTACGGGGTGAACCTCGACGAATGGATCAATCGCGGAAATTTTGGCTCGCCCGCATTTCACTCCGTCAGCGATGCGTGTTGCTGTTCAGCCCAGTGGTACGGGCCAGTGATGTTTTGTGGATCAGCGAATATCGTTGGAATCCCCGAACGCTGCCTATTTCTGATCATCTCGCAAGTCGGGTACGGTGCGGTAGCTTGTCCAAGAAAACCTTCCTGCGGTGCGGGTATCGCCTCTGGTCCGCTCTATCGCGAGTGTGGATCGGTTGCAGGTCCTTGTGTGGTGGCGCCGCCCTCGTCGGACCAGGTTTCGCCGCCGGAAGGATCCGATTGCACGTCCCCCGCTGCGTTTTCGCTGCTGGGATCTGTGTGGACAGTCTCGATGTCGTCGGGTGGACCCTCGCCTGTACGTGCTTGCTTGTCGGTCAAAGTACCTCCGGGGTTCATCTCGGCTCGTCGGCCGAGGGGAATCGACTATCGTTGCTGCCGTCCATGTTTCGCGCCTGGCATTCAGTTATTCGAGATGCGACGATGCTCGACGTGTCTCATGCGCGAAGTGGCTGAAGTTCACATCGGGTCCTCGTGAGTGAGAGCCCGGTAGCTTTTTGCGCCAGCTCGGTCCACTGCTGCTTTCACGACGGCGAAAACTGCTCCCTGGAGCGCCGCCGCGATCAGGACTTCTTTGCTCGATCTGTTGAGATCTTGCGGGTCGGGGGCTTTTTCGTCACGCCCGACGCGCTTCCAGATCTGTTGAAACACCGCTCCAGCGGCGATTCCACCAATCACGCTCGTTGCGAGGGAAAGCGGTTTGTACATTGCTTTGGTTATTGCGCTCATTGTGTGAATTCCTCCATTGATGTCGTTCTGTTAGAAGGAAGCGATCGCTGCGGCGCCGAGCGATGTTCTGCCATGATCGAACCCGGCAATAAGCGTTGCTGCCGTTGGAAGATGCGATGTTCGCGTTGCGTCACGGTTCCGGAGTTCTCCTCACTTATCGCCGGTAGCTATCCGGCTGAACGCCGTACAACGGCGGGTTCAGTCTTGGCGCGCTTTGTCGGCTGACTCTTGGCTGATGAGTAAGTCTTCGGTGAGGTGTGGATGGTTGTATGCGCTCAGCCGTTTCTGCAGCACTGCAGCCACGTTCGCGCCGTCGTCAGTGCTCAGTCCCAGTATCGTGAATCGGACATACGTCTTCCTCTCTTGAGATGTCGAACTGTTCGCGCGAATGTGTGCGTGCAGTTGCGGCATCATCGCCAAAGATCGTCTCTGTCTGTTCAGCCGATGCTTGCGGCCAATTCCTTCGTCACGGGGTCCCCGAACATCGGGGCGATCCGGAACTCGAGCTCTCGGTGTTCACGGTTGAACTTCCGGTGTTTGATCCCGCCGGGCCGAGCGGACTGGATGTCGATCGCTGTCATCGTCCTCCTGAAGCCAAGTGTGCAGTAGCGGCAGTATGTGCAGTTTCAGGCGCTCTAAATCTATACCAGGAGAAGTAGATAATTGGCAAGCCTGGACGGGTGAAACTGGAGGCGAAAACGTGGTTTGCATCACCAGTTTTTGGGCCGTTGCCAGATGAAATGCTTGTTTATGTCGCATTTGGGGGGCAAAACTTCCCCTTCCCCTTCCGTGAAATCTGTGTCTGACGGGATAGATTTATTGCTGTCGATTGTGGAGCTCCGGATCGCAGATTGTGCCTGAAACGTCTGCAGTGACATTGGAGCGGTGCTGCTTGATGCCCTGCCGGTCGTGCAGTGCACATCGAGATTGGGGCGAGAAACGTGTTGCGCAATGGATTATCCGACAGTTTCACTGAGTAGGAAGAGTCTGCTGCGGAGCTGGCGGTGGACCCCAATTTCCACGGCGGGTTAGATGTTTCCGGCTCACCGATACAGCCGAACGTTATCTGGTGAAAAACACTCGCAATTGGGAACGTAGTCGCTGCGTAATCGCTTGCGCAGTCATAGGTTCGGCATTGATTGTCGGCGGTAGCCGAATGTCGACGCCACTCGCTGTAGTTGACACATCGACTGTGAGAGGTGAGCGGTGCCAGAGGCCGGGATTCTCCTCTGTGGCGAGTTAGTGCAGTCGGATGTGCGGTCCTTCGGAGTCGATATGGGCGATCGACAAGGCTGCGGGATCCGGCGCGGCCGCTACTGGGTAAGACGGTCGACTGTGCGGTAAGACTCGCGGCGGTGTGTTCTCGGGTGCCCGGCACCGGTGGCATTCGTCGATCGCCATATGTGGCGGGCTCACTATGTGCCGGCAGTTCGTCGGCCCGGATGATGGAGTGGGCTGGGAGTTCGAGTATTCTTCGATCCCGGTCGGGAGTCGGCGCTCCGACCTGCGCGTAGATGATTTTTATGGTGACACTGCGGGTGGAAGGAAGAATGGCAGTGGAGACATCGGAGAAGTCGGTTCTGGATGTTTATGGGCGGATTTCGCAGGTGGCGCGGACGGTGCACGGAACGCTTACCGGTGGTGTTATGGCACCGTCGGAGGTGCTCGAGGAGGTCGCCGAGGCTGCGGTGAAACTGCTCCGTGGTGTCGATCATGCGGGGATCACCTTGGTGCGCCGCCATCGTCCTGAGCATTTCGAGTCGGCTGCAGCGACCGGTAGAGTGCCGACGCGGTTCGACGAATTGCAGCACGAGCACGGTGAGGGGCCGTGTTTCGAT
The DNA here is from genome assembly GCF_033142425.1 of Rhodococcus sp. IEGM 1366. Classification (NCBI taxonomy): domain Bacteria; kingdom Bacillati; phylum Actinomycetota; class Actinomycetes; order Mycobacteriales; family Nocardiaceae; genus Rhodococcus; species Rhodococcus sp. IEGM 1366. The sequence continues at coordinate 571,770 of NZ_JAWLRZ010000005.1, read as the reverse complement.
GCGATCTGGTCTCGTCAGACGGTGCGGATAGTCGACGTGATTTCGGATCCGCGGTGGCCCGCGTTTATGACTGCGGTGCGGGAGCAGACTCCGGTTCGGTCTGTGTTGTCGATCCAGCTTTATACCGATGGCGACGAACTCGGCGCGTTGAACCTGTTCTCGGACAATGCCGGCGGGTTCGACGCCGAAACGGAGGAGCAGGCGATCAATCTGGCTACCCATGCGGCCATTGCGCTTTCGAGTGCACGTCGCGGTGAGCAGTTTCGCAGTGCGCTGGCCTCACGTGATCTGATCGGCCAAGCCAAGGGCATGCTCATGGAACGTTTCGACGTCGATGGCATAGCGGCGTTTCAGATGCTTCGAACGCTCTCGCAGGAGATGAACGTGTCCGTGCTCGAGTTGGCGAGAAGGGTGGTCCTCCGCGAGGTTCCGGTTGGTAACGAGTAACGCCGAATATGGGAAGTGCTTCGCTGGGAAATGTTGTGGCAGAGCAGTTTCGCTGCTCTCTGCCTGATGGATGCGTGGCCGGCGCCCCATCAGGCAGGGGGGCGCCTAGTTCGGCCCCGTTGGTTCGATTCTTTCAGGCCGAAATCGACGGCGTATCGGATCAACGTCTCGCCGAAGCGACACACCAAAGGCTCGTCGACGCTTTCGATTCTGCCCTCCGTTACCTTGAGGCTCTCGGCAACAAGTTGTTGCCGATGTTGACTTCGGGAGTATCAGCAGCCCCGCGACGTCACTCCCAGCTGATGTCGCCGGTCTCGACAATCAAAGCTGAGCGTCGGCCGATTAGTGCATCTGATTGATCCGCGTCGCAAGAGCTGCGTTCTCGGCCTCGAGTGAGAGGATCAATCCGATTCCGACTAAGTTCACTCCGTTGGCGATCAATTCGCTAATGCGACGTAGCGTGGTCAGATCCGCTTCGCTGTAGCGGCGGGTTCCGCCATCGGTGCGCGTCGGGGTCAACAACCCTCTTCGGTCGTAGAGCCTTAAGGTCTGCGGTCCGATGCCGGACAACTCCGACATCACCGAGATCCCGTACACGCCGCGCAGTGAGGGCGGTTGACGTTCGAAAGTCACGGTGAACCTCCTCATCGTAATCGGCTGATCGTAATGGGTTGTCACGAGACCTTAACATCTGTGACCATAAAATCTATATCTATGGGTGTAGATTTGGCCCAGTCGGTACTGGCTGACCTCCGGAGTTTCCTGCATTTCAGCTGTTCGGGGCGTGCATCAGTCTTTTCGGGAAACGTCTCGCCTAAGTTGTTGCTCTTTCGGGCATGCGAATTATCTGTGTTGGCCGATGTAGATTTAAAGAACGTGGATGCGTAGACGGGCGCTCGTACATCCCTTCACCTCGCGAACGCGATGACGGCGATCGACATCCCGTTCGCTCATAGCGGCGACGTTGCCTGGGGCAGTTCCACCGTGAACACGCCGGAACCCGCGCTAGGAATCGCCGCCAAGATATTCGGGCATCCCGTATCAGAAGAGTTGACCGTGGATATCGGCTGAGCGGGCGGCCGAAACAACACGATGGCCGGTTTTTGCGGCTAACGCCATATCTCGCTGATCCGAGGCCGGGTTCGCAGGTCCAAATCTTCGCAGGTCCAAATCTCTGAGGGGTTATCGCTCGAACGTTGTTTGATGGCTTCGAGAGCGGATCGACCGTCGGGGTCTCCATAGCGTGTCCGGGCGGGTGTGTTTCCCGATTTCGCCCGACCGGACGGCAGTCTCACGGAGAAGTGCCCGTTGAATGGCAAGTGCCCGTTGAATGGCAAAGTGCCGCCTATCGGTTCAGTCCTGCCCAATGCTCCTCCGCAACAGAAGTTTTGGAACCATGAAGGCAACTCGATGCCCACACCGACATGGGCCCAGCGCTGAGGTGATCGATGACGGAATCACGCTCGTTGGAATCGAACGATTTCTTGCTGGAAGCCGAGAATTCGATTCTGGCCGCGATCTCTCAGCTGAGCGACACGACTGACGACCCGGCTTGAGCTGGTGCCATGACATCGGTTGATGCGGTTGTATCAGGCCGTGCCATGTCACCGAAGTCTGCGTCCGCGACAATCTTGTTACCGTCGGCTTCGAGGCGGGTGAGTGCGGAATCGAACGCGTCTACGAGCCATGGGTCGGCAGCCTCGCCGAGCAGTGTGTCCGGTATCGATTCGATGTTGGTTTGAAAGACACGAACCGTCCAGGATCCACTTGTATCGGGCTCGTCCGAGAGGCCCCGGCCGGTGTTGGTGGCCAGGACGTAGCGGTTGTATTCGAGGTCGACGCGGATGGCGTAGTCACCGGCAAGATTGACCACGTTGGCGGGGCGATGGGTAGCGGTGGCCAATGCGATCAGTGCGTCGTTGTACTTTTCCGAGAATTTCTTCGTAAGGGGCATGGCTGTCCTACCTGTCTAGGCGTGGCCGTTGCAATATTGCAATGGCTGATGAAGACAGTTCGTTGCCGCGGCTTGACGAGGAACTATGAGCGATCCTATCTCAGGTAGACCGGATACACCCATGCTGCCAATCTTTGGGTGGTCAGAGATGCAGGTGTTCAGAGATGTGCTGTGGCGCTCAACCATGCACTCGTAGACCTACTCGAAGATGACGGCTACGCCCGTGGCGACGAGTTCCTCTCTGTTGCCTGTGCATTGTGGACACCATGACCACACCGTTTACCGTCACCTACGTCGAGCATCCCGGCCCGACCGCTGACAGCGGCTTGTGGAACCACGCGAACTTCGAGCGGGAACTGTTCAAGACGCTCATGGAAAGGCCTGGCGATCCGGCCGGTCTCGCACGACGTGGAATAGACGCGGTCTGCGCCCGGCTCGGACGACAAGCAACGGGCCGGCAAAGCGCCCGAGTCCGTCCATCGGTCCTGTGAATTGCGATAACGATCTGAATTGAAGAGTTTGCCGAGCAGACTAGCGTCCAGCGCTCGAAAAGCGCTGGACCGCAACCCGCGGGGGACATCACTATTTCAGGCCGCGAGACCCGTCTGCGGAATCGTTGAGGTGCATGGCTGTAAATCTGCGCCCGTTGGATATCGGGGGTCCGGCGGCTCAGAGTGTGGCGATCACTTACGGAACGAAAAAGGTTGCGACACCAGGGGTAATCGTTCCGGCCGCAGATAGAACCGCGACTGCGATTTGCCCGGTGCCGGTCTGCAGGGTCGCCTCGGCCGGGTATCCGTGCAGTCCGTCAGACAGTCGGGCGGTTCCGGACGTCCCGGTCGACAAGTTCAACCAGCGCACTTCCGACGAGAGCAGGCACCCCCACCGGCCTTCTTTACCTCCGGTGATCCTCAGCGTGCCCGCTTGTTCGCCGACCACGGCCACACAGCGGACCGCGGGTGCGTCGAAGCTGCCATTCGGGTTCCCGTACGGAGCCGGATCGATCTGGAACGGAACGGTGACTGCAGCGGAGGCCGCGGCTACCGGCGCCAGAGCCGAACCGATCACTACGGACGAGCAGATGGCCAGTCGGCGAACGAGATTCATTACGGTGCCCTCCAGCAGGCGGGAAATTAGGTGTCGCGCCCATCCTTCACCCGGACTGCAGTCGTGGCAAGGCGAGTCCGAGCTCTCGGATTGGAGAAGTTGGGTCGCTGGGTTACTGATCTGCCATGCTCCCGAATTGGTTTCCATCGCTTCCGAGTGTCGCGTAGGTTAGGTGATTTCCGTTGTTTACCCAGCACTACACCTTTCGTGACGAGACCCTCACCGATACGTCGTTCCAGTGGGCGCCGTGGTTGCAATGTTTGTTCTGCTCGGCCCGTACTTCGCATGGTGGTTTTTCCGTATCTGGCGTACGGCACGAATCGTTGTTGTCGCCGCACCGGATTTGTTGGTTATCGTCGCGGCCAAGCTGGGATGGCTGGTGAAGCTACCCGGTGGCACGCGAGTTTTCCTCTCGCTCATCAATGTCGGCGGCCCGTGGTACCAGTTCGAGGACGGCTCGTAGCAAAACCAGGTCAATCAGAGCAGTGTTGCGCCGAAGTCGGTCAGGTCCGGCTCTCAGTTCAGTATCCGACGCAGCTGTCTCGCCTGGGCCGCGAGTTCGCCTGTTGCGGTGAATAATTCGGTCTCGTCGACGCACAGCGTGTCTGTTGCCCACACGGTGCGATGGCGCAGGCGGTGCCACGGTGAATCCGACGGTGTGGTGGGAGCAAAATGTGCGCTGAACTCGACGGTGGGAATTGCAACAGGCATCGTCAGGGTCGCAAAAAGCCCGGGCGGCAATGCGTCGAGTAGGACTGCAGAGCGCTCTGCCGTCGTGAAATCGAGATTGTCGAGCAAACGAATCCAGACATCGAACTCGGGGGAGTCGCCACCTGCAAACGGTCGGGCGGCGTTGATCGGGCGAATGTCGAGATGCTGTGAGAACGGTACGAAGTCGATCGGTATCTCGAGGCGTGGCAGAGTCGACGGGTCGTCAGAGGCCGGTTCCACTGATGAGGTCGTCCGGACTGTGTGGCCGACATCGCGCGCGAGACGAACGAGCGCGGTAGCGGAATCGGCAAGTGCGACCCGGCAACTGACGGTACGGCCGCCATGCACGTCATCGACTGTCAGGGCGGCTACGCCGGGTGGGACCGGCCGATCGAGGTGCGCGCTGACCGCGGCAGGCGAGGCGCCGGTGGCGTCGACTGCTGCTCGGATCATGCTCGCGACGAGGAGGCCACCATGGATTCCGTCGAAACTCTTCCAGCTCGCCTCGAAAGTGGCGCTGTGCGATGTCGTGGTGGTGACAGTCATATCGAGGGCTCCCGTAGTTCGGCTGACATCTGACTTGTGCTTTCTATAGTCAGAACCCTAAGGTCTGACTATGGTAATTACAAGCCAGGCCTAGGTGGATATGAACCTACTGATCCACGGATCGGGCGCGCTCTCGAGGATGTGATCGGTCTCGTTGATACTGATACTGACGGATATTGCTGATGGCGCAGTATCTTCGCTTTCGCGTTGGCTTCGTACGTGTCGGTCGACGCACCGCGAACTCGGCTCGGCGTCGGCAGTTGCGGATTCGAAGCAGACACTTCGCTTTACGTATCTCTCGACTGTCCTGCTGGTAGGCCTTGTGCTCAACAGCCTGTTCGGCTGGTCCCAGATCAGATTGCGGCGTTGGCGATCGCCGTCTTCGCTGCGAAGGAATGCGTCAGGGGGAGGTCTATCAGTCGAGTACGTCGAAGACTGACTGATACCAAGGCTGACCGTGTGGACCTCGACCCCCGACGCTCGTGACCCCAAATTTCTCACACCGACGATCAACTGCCAGGTGCGCCTAGATCACGGCTCCGCCGCTCAGTACGCTGACCAGTCCGATCGCGATGAACGCCACTACGTAAAGCGGACCCCTGATGGGGTCTCCGGCACTTGCTCCCTCGTGAAGCCAATTGAGAATGTCGATGGAACCCATATGCACACTCCTGCTCTCGTTTGGACGACCATTCACGGATTCAATCGCCCCCACATTCGCCAGTGTTACTCATATCGGACAAAATCGACTCCAGTCACCCGCTGGCTCAACGTCTCTCGAACGTAGTGTGCACGTACCCGTCGAGTGTGTGGGTTGTCTCAGAGCCCGGTGAACAATGCCTGGTCGGGATCTTCTGATCCGATCACCGCGGGAGTGACCATGGGGAGATCCCCGATGACAGCGTTGTTGTCCGATACCTCGATCAGGTAACCCGGTGTGGTCCTCGAACTGTCCTGTTGCCCCCGGGCACCACCCATCGCGCCTGCTCCACCACCCATCATGGCGCCTCCTGGGCTCGTGCCGGTCACTGCACCACCAGCAGTTCCCGACGGCGCAAAGGGGGTAGGGGATTGGCTGGTCGACGAAAGGGGTTGTAGCGCTGCAATTCCTGAAGGTCCGACGATGCCACCGCCACCTGAGGAGGCTCCGAACGTTCCGCTGCCCGCGCGCGTGGTGGCTGCGGGCCCGATTGCACCACCCGCACTTCCGAGTTGGTGTGAGACGCCTGCGCCCGAAGCGGCGAACGGATTTCCAGTGCCCCAGAGTTTGTCGACGCCCGAGTTCAATGCCGTTGCGGCGTGCGCTGCGCTGGTCTGCGCCGGTCCGGATGGTGTGGCGCCGGCTGCTGAACCACCGGTGGCGGACTGTAATTGTGTGGCTCCACCGGTAGCGCCGTCCATCAGCTCTGATGCTTGTTGGGCGAGCGGTGCAGCTGCAGCGAGTGCATCGCTGACTGGTGGTGCCGGAACCGGGATCGAACCGGCAAGGGAGTTCATCGTGGCAGTGTGTGCGAGCATTTCCGAGCGGGTTGCATTTACTGCTGCGATGGCCGCCTGCATGTGTTCTGCCGCTGCCGCGAGCAGCATGGCCTGCCCGGGCGGGGTCAACGCTATCGGCGCTGCCGCTACCACTGCCGAGGCAAATGATTGTGCGATGGTCGCCAATTGAGCGTTGCCACGCTGCACGGATTCCGCCGCTGCAGCAGTGGTTTGGGAGATTGCATTCCCACGATCGCTGAGCTCTGATCCGCTGCGTTGAGCTACCTCGTTGATCTGTGTAGCGGCCTGGTTACCTGCGCCGCTCCATGTTTGGCTCACTGAGGAAAGCCCCTGTGTGGACAGTCCGGCTGCCTTGTCGATGAGTGCACTGGCCGAACTGAGGACGTTGACCGGATCAACACCACTGAAGACCCCCGAACCGAGGCTCTGCGCAAGCTGGATCAGCGGTGTGAACAGTTGGTCCACGCCGGGCAGGGACGGCAGTGAAATTCCTTGCATGATCAGATCGGCGGCGCCCTGCGGGAGTTCCGGCGTGGGCGGCGCTATGAGGAAATCAGGAATCGCCGAGTTCTCGACGGGCTCGGGCAGTTCCAGGCCGAGAACGGGTGCAAGCGCACTGCCCTGGAGAAACTCGAGAACCGTCGTAGGGTCGTCAGGAGTGCTCATGCAAGGTCCCCGTTGGTGGCAGCGGTACGTCGGAGGTCGGCGGCGCCCGCCTGGTCGGTGCCGTCGTATGTGCTCGCGGCCGCACCGGCCGTCGCAGAAGTTCCGGCATAGTACGCGGCAAGTGCCGCAACGTCTTTGGTGTGCGTCGCCTGTGCACGTGCGAAGGCTTCGAGGAACTCGAGTCCGACGGGCCCGACTGCCGGTGCTACGGCTGCGAGGTTGGCGTTCAGATCCATTACCGCGGCGTGGGCAACCTGACCGGCAGATTCTGCTGCTGTAGTGCCATACGTGCGGATGTCGTCGGTGACGACAGAAAGCTCGCTCATCATTACCCCCGTAGTTGGTAAGCGTCTTCGCAGGACTCTAACGGAATGAATAGATCGAGTGCATGTTCGTGTGCCCCGACGCCTTTGAGAGACTGAACCCATGAAAACTGCCTCGGACGTTATTGCCCGACTTGCGTCCGATCCCAGTCGTGCCGGATTGGTGATGGACTTCGACGGGGTTCTCGCTCCGATAGTCGACGATCCGGCCGCGAGCGCTCTCTTGCCGGGCACCGCCGAGGTACTCGACGCGCTGTCTCGTCATCTCGCAATGGTGGGCTTGCTTTCCGGTCGTCCCGTCTCTTTCCTTCGTGAGCGGGTGCCCGGCGAGAATGTTGTCCTCATGGGCTCGTACGGAGTCGAGACGTGGGTTGACGGGGAAATTCGAGTGTTGCCGGCCGTAGCGCAGTGGAAGCCGGCGGTTGCCGAGGCCGAGGCCGAACTACGGCGATTGTTTGATGCCGCAGACGTCCCGGGGATTCATGTCGAGGGGAAGGGGCTTGCCGTCGCTGTGCATTGGCGGCAGGCACGCGAGAGAGTTGCCGCTGCGGCGTTCGTGGAGCATGTGGTGCGTGAGGTCGCAGCGAAGACCGGGCTGCGCCGCGAGCCGGGCAAGCTCGTCGAGGAGTTGCGCGCTCCTGTAGACGAGGACAAGGGGACGGGATTGCAGCGGGCGATCCGGGCGGCTGGCGTCGATGCGGTGGCATACGCGGGTGACGACCGGGGTGACTTGCCGGCATTTGCGGCCGTGTTGGCGCTCGGCGGCGACGCATTGGTAGTCGGCGGCGTCGACATCGCGCCGGAAGTTGCCGCAGTCGACGGGGTTGCGTTCAGTGATCCGGAAGAGTTCTTGGTGTGGATGAAGGACCTGGCGACGGTTCTCGATGCACAAATTTGATAACAAGGCCGTGATTTCCGTGCGGCGAGTCACAAAAAGTCTGTGATGGTCGTCACGTAACGGATGGATAACGATCGGTATGGTTGAAGCTCGAATCAAACCTCCGACCTGCAATTTTCTGCCGATTTCGGGCGGGCTAATGATACGGGCGTGCCAAAAAATTGCCCCGTGACCTTTCCGTGACCATCGCCTAGCGTCGTTGGCAGTCCGAAACAGCCGGACAAACACCGGCCCGCAACTGCGTGCTTCTGCCCCGCGGGTCCGGTACTCCCCAAACCTTCGCGGGGCAGGAGTGAAACAGGCGAGTCGTTCGATACGGCACACATGTGCCAGGTCCGATGTCGTCCGCGGTAGCGGAGAGGATTTACCTGATGACCAGCATTACTTTCAAGCGCGCCCTCGGCGCAGTTGCAACAGCCGGCGCAGTAGTAGCCATCCCGCTCGCGATGAGCACCGGCACCGCCTCCGCAGCCGGCCACGACTGGTCCGGAGTCGCGAACTGTGAGTCCTCCGGAAACTGGGCAGCCAACACCGGAAACGGCTTCTACGGCGGCTTGCAGTTCACGCAGAGCACGTGGGAGGCATACGGCGGATCGGGCAACGCTGCCAACGCAAGCCAGTCCGAGCAGGTCCGCGTCGCCGAGAACGTTCTCGAAGGCCAGGGCGTCGGCGCATGGCCCGTGTGCGGCCAGTACCTGACCGGCGGAACCACCGCAGCCACCTACCAGGAGGCTTCTGCACCCGTCACGGCTGAGGCCAGCGTCGAATCCGCTCCTGTTGCCACTACCGGCGGCAACTACGTGATCCAGGTCGGCGACACCTTGTCTTCGATCGCTTCAGCTCACGGCATCTCGCTCGACGCTCTTGCAGGTCAGGTCGCAAACATCAACCTGATCTTCCCGGGACAGAGCCTGTCCGTCTAACCACCCTTGTGGTTGAACACTTCTGAATGTGTCCGGAGCGATTGCGCTCCGGACACATTCGGCGTTTGTGCAGTTCGGATGTATCTACGGTTCGATATCCGGTAGCGCGGACGCTGATGCCTCGTACTCGAGTCGGCGTTGCACCCCGGCTACTTCTCTCACCGCATTGCCGAGCAGGCTGCGCGAGAGGGGAGTGAGGTCCGCAACCACGACCTCGTCGGTGGGCATCATGCCGGCGGCAAACTGATCCGTCTGGTGACGGACTCGGATCTGCTGGAGAACCTCGAAAGACTCGATGAGCACCCGCGTGTCGTCGGCGGGGAGGAAACCGGTGTCGGAAGCAACCTTCAGGCGTTCGACGGTGGTGCTCGTACGTGCGCCTACGGACGTGCCGGCCCAGCGTGCGATATTCACGATCGGTTGCACAGCTGTGGATTTCAGGTTGACGGTACCGGTACGGCGTGTCACCACGTCCCGCAACGAATGTAGTTTTGCCTTCTCGCCCACGGCTTCTCGAAGTAGTAGTCGCATGACGGCCGGGTTGAGGCGTAACTGATCCAAGGCTTCGGGCCTCGGATCGAGGGCAGGATCTCCGGCAACAACGCGGGCGTCTGCCAGCATCGACAGCATGACGAGGGCCTGGTCCTGGTAGGGATTGGCTACCCACTTGCGTAAGGCGCGGCGCCACTGCGGGAGCGTACGTGCGAATCGTGCCTGAGTTGCGACCGCGTTCTGCGCGTCGCGAGGGAATCCACACCGGTCGAGAATCTCGTGGATCCGCTGCGCCGCATCCGCACCTTCGCGGTGCGACTCTCCGCCCCACACCAACGCGCTGTCGATGTCCGACGACGGCAGAGCCTCGCGCCGGGCCGCGCTGCCGAGTGACAGCCAGGCAAAGTCCGGGCGTTCGTCGCCGCCCACCACCAGTTCGATTGCGCGCCGCACCGTCACGTCGATCAAGACCGATAGCGTGCCACTGATATCGATGGGTGAGACCCGTGCGTCGACCAGGCCGGTGACCAGCTCAGGTACAGCTCGGGCCGTGGCAATGAGTTCGACGTCGGTCTTGGCAGTCGCAAGGGCGGCGCGAAGTTCGAAGCCCTGATTTGTTGCCGACGTCAGAAGGTCGCTCAGTTCGAGCACCCCCAGAAGTTCGCCGGACGCCGTGACGACGGGAAGGTGGCGCAATCCGTGTTCGAGCATGTCCGTGACAGCGTCGGCTCCGAGTCGATCAGGATCCACCGTCACGGCAGACGGCGTCATCACCGTGGAGACCGGGCGAGCGCTGTCGATTCCTCCGACAACAACTCGGCTGCGCAGATCGCCCTCCGTGAAGATCCCGTAAGTGCTTGCATCTGTGGGAATTACGACGGCTCGACGCCCGGCTTCGGTCATCAGTACAGCGGCATCGCGGATGGAGGATTCCCCGGAACATACAATTGCCGGTCCCCGCAACAGATCTCGTACCGCACGCATGGCTGGGTTCGGTACCGAGATTCGCGCGGTGTAGCCCGTCATGGCTCCATTGTCGCAGGCATGTCCGATTGATCGTCATGTCGGTCGCGGCGTCACAGGCCGCCAAGGCGTGCGAGCGCGTCGAGCGCGACGTCGGTAGTGCGCCACAGTGCGTCGATCTCCTGTTCGGTGCCGGCCTTCGTATACGGGTTCTGTAGTGCAAAACCGTTGGTCAACGTGATCGTGTTGTACCCACTGTCGGCGGCCCTGAGTAGAAGCTGGGACGGTTCGGAGTTACCGGTCAGCCGATCGAGCCCCTCACCGACGAAGTAGAACCGCCACAGTGGGCCCAAGTCGGCGCCGTATTCGGCTTTGGTGTCGGAAACTATCGAACCGCCTTTTGTCGCGATGGAATCGACGATCTTGTAGAAATCGGGGATATCGACGGGCTGGGTGGTAGCGGTGGCCACGGTGTAGGCGAGATCGACTGTGAGGTGTGCGTTGTAGCCTGCCATGGCGACGCGCGCGGGACTGATGTCGCATTGGCGCGTCAACAAGTAATAGTTGCTCCATGCGGGATCGGTAGGAGCGCCGGTGAATTCGGCGTGGATATTGGTCAGATAGCGGCGTAATAGTTCGTAACTGACTGAATTCGACCAGGATCTGTTGGTGAATGCGGCCGGATCGCGCTGCAGGGGCATGACTGCCTCATGCTCGACGGCATCGAGCCCGATCGAGAAGAGTCCGCGCCAATCATGATGTGATACAAGGATTGTGGTGATTTGGTGATGCCGGTCGACTGCGGATTCCAAGCGTTCGAGGCCTTCTTCGTGCAGCGTCGATACGTCGCTGAGGTACGTAATTCTTTCGACCTCGCCGGCAGTCAGTGGAGTTCCGCAGGCTATGGATAGATTCTTGCCCGGATCCGCAGCTACGGATCCGGGCAAGAGTAGAGCGAATGTGAAACTCAGTGCGATCGCTGTGGTCACGATTCGGCTCGATTTCATCGGCTCACAGTAGTTGAACCGATTCATGATTGCCGGGTTGGCAATCAGCTCAGAACTGCAGTCAGCTCAGCACTGCAGTCAGCTCAGAACTGCGTCGGCTTCGATCTCGATGAGTAGAGCGGGGTCGATCAACGAGCTGACCTCGAGGATTGTCGTAGCCGGACGGATGTCGCCGAATACTTCACCGTGAGCGAGTGCGGCCTGCTCCCACTGCGACATGTCGCGCAGGTACATGCGGGTGCGGATGACATCGCCGAGCGAAGCGCCGGCTTCTTCGAGTGCGGCCTTGATGGTGTCGAGGGCGGCACGGGTCTGGTCGTTCAGGGTTTCGCCGGGGGCGGTGGTGCCTGAAACCGCAACCTGATTGCCGATGCGGACGGCGCGGGAGTAACCGATCTTCGGTTCCCATTCGGAACCGGACGAGATGTTGATTCTGTTGGACATGGCGTTGATTCTGCCAACAACTGATCGACCGTGGTGAAGCACGGGTCGCTTCCACGGTTCATCTTGACATAGCATAGAACAAGTGTTCGACTTGGGGTTATGAGGTGGTCGGGTCAGGCATTGGATGCAGACGACGGAGCGTTGCCCGGGCTCGAGCGAGCCGGGTTGGTCCGCTCGGTGCAGACGCCTGAGTTCGAGGGCATCACGTTCCATGAAGTGCTCTGTAAGAGTGCGCTCAACAAGATGCCGGAAGCATCGACGTTGCCATTCAACTACACGGTCAATGCGTTTCGCGGTTGTTCCCATGCGTGCCGGTACTGCTTCGCGCGGCCGAGCCATGAGTACCTCGACCTCGACGCCGGCCGGGACTTTGATTCGCAAGTTGTCGTGAAGACCAACGTTGCGGCGGTTCTGCGCAAGGAATTAGCGCGAAAGTCATGGAAGCGTGAACCCGTAGCGCTGGGCACCAACACCGATCCGTATCAGCGGGCCGAAGGCCGATACCGATTGATGCCCGGCATCATTCGAGCGTTGACGGAATCCGGTACGCCCTTTTCGATCCTTACGAAAGGGACTTTGCTGCGCCGAGATCTGCCGTTGCTCAAAATGGCTGCCACCCAGGTCGATGTCGGGATCGGAGTGTCGCTGGCGATCAACGATGCCGTCTTACAGAAGCAGATCGAACCTGGCACACCATCGCCGCGCGCTCGACTGGAGATGATCCGGGCAATCACCGACGCCGGATTCTCGTGCAACGTGATGGTCGCGCCGGTCATCCCGTTCCTCACAGATTCGAGCCAGCACCTCGACGAACTGTTTGCCGCACTCGCCGACGCCGGTGCCACCGGCGTGACGGTCTTTCCGATGCACCTTCGCGGCAGTACGCGCGGATGGTTCCTGAACTGGCTGGCGCAAGAGCATCCCGCGCTGATCCGCCGGTATCGCGAACTTTACGGGCGCGGTGCCTACGTCACGCCGGAGTACAAGAGTTGGCTCAAGAAGCGCGTCGAACCGCTGGTGGAGCGTCATGGATTGGCGGGACCCTCGCAGCATCGTGAGCTCGAGGGTCCACGGGTTGAACGCGAATTGGTCGGTGCCGGAGCGGCATTGACGCTTTTCTGAGAACGCTGCTTGGTACGGTCAGGCATGAACACTCCGGTGGTGATCGACTGGTTACGGTTTCGGTGGTTTGTGCCGCCGAGGCTGGGAGAAACCATCCGTTGGGGATTGTCGTGGAACCCTGAGAGTCCGCGGAGGTGGGCTGCGTTGGAGCCGACCTGGTCGTGTGTCGCGGACGTTCGCCGAAGTTCGAATCCGATAGTGCGGCGGTTGACTGCAGACCCGGATATTGATGTGGTACAACAACCTTCGATCGGCGGTGCGGGCAATCTACAGTTCACGTTTAACGCTGATCTACCGATTCCGTCGCAGATCGAGGTATCCGGTGCGCTGCATCTACGTGCGGGCACGATGCGGAAGAATTCGAATGCGTCGCAGGCCTGGCAGGATTTCGACGCGGACGCCGTTGCTACAGGAGTTGTTCGTGGACTTCGACTCGTGTCCATCGTTTCGGATATGCAGCCTGATCCGCGGCAACCGCACGGTTCGCGCTGGGGGTGGGCATCGATGCAGTTCGTTTCCGGGACCGAACAGTTCTACGAGTTGGCGCACCCGCCGCAGGGACTGCGTTCCTATCAACTAACAGACCGGGAGTGGGGGCCACGCCGGGAGGATTTCTTGGTGGTCGACCTCGAGACGGATTAGATCGCGTAGCCCGGAAAATACGTTGCGCGAGGTAACGATCGTGAGTAGCGTCGGTTCGGCTTGATTCAACTGTCGAAATGGAGTTCCACCGTGCTGCCGCTCACCGAACGCGAAATTCGCGCGTCGTTCGTGAATTGTTCGAAAGGCGACGCAAAACGATTGCCGGTACCACGGGATCTCGAGAAGCGCCCATGGGAAGACCTGGATTTCTTCGGTTGGAACGATCCGACCATGCCCGGGCGGGGATATCTGGTGATCCCGCAGGGCGACGAGTTAGTCGGCATCGCCCTCCGATACCAAACCGGCAAATCAGGTCGCGCGCAAATGTGCACGATTTGCCTCACGACGCACGGCAGCGGGGGAGTATCACTGCTGACCGCCGCCAAGATCGGTGAGGCCGGCCGACGCGGCGACACAATCGGCACCTATATGTGCACTGACCTGGCCTGTCCGCTGTATGCGCGCAACAAGCGGCGGCCGTCGGCAGGCAACCGGTATCAGGAAAATCTCACCGAGCAGGAGAAGGCCGATCGCGTGGTCACGAACATTGCTGCGTTTGTGGCCATGTTGCGGTCGTAGGTGCCTCGGAGCTAACACAGTTTGCAAACAGTGAGCACACGTTTCAGCGTGCCGGAAGCCGTGTCAGCTTGACCAAATCATTGTTCGCTTCCCCGCGGAAATCGGCGAGAACGTGCTCGGACATGGCACGATCGAACCTGTGACAAGTAGACCCGCGACTTCGCAACAACTGCGCGACCTCGCGCTTCTTCGGCGTGTTCGTGACCGGATCGATCGGGAGTACGCGCAACCCCTTGACGTGGAGGCGCTTGCCCGCGGAGTGAACATGTCGGCCGGGCACCTCAGTCGCCAGTTCAGGCTGGCGTACGGCGAGCCGCCGTATTCCTATCTGATGACGCGACGCATCGAGCGCGCCATGGCGCTGCTGCGTCGCGGTGATCTCAGTGTCACCGAGGTGTGTTTTGCCGTTGGCTGTTCATCGCTCGGTACCTTCAGCACTCGTTTCACCGAGTTGGTCGGCGTTCCACCGAGCGTCTATCGAGACGAGGCTGCCGGCGTGACCGAGGGCATGCCGTCCTGCGTGTCGAAACAGGTGACAAGACCGATCAGGAATCGAGAAGCGCCGGCCCCCAGCCGCAGATAGCGTGACATTCATGGACATCACCATTGCATCGAGTTTCCTTCCGCAGGACGACCCGGAGGCCGCCCTTTCCTTCTACCGCGACTTGCTCGGTTTCGAGGTCCGCCTCGACGTCGGCTACGACGGGATGCGCTGGATAACCGTCGGCCCGCCCGACCAGCCCAACACGTCGATCGTGTTGCATCCCCCGGCCGTCGATCCGGGTATCACCGACGAGGAGCGTCGCACCATCGTCGAAATGATGGCCAAGGGCACCTATGCCGGTATTCTGTTGGCCACCAAGGATCTCGACGGTACTTTCGAGCGGCTGCAGGCCGGCGACATCGACGTCGTCCAGGAGCCGACCGAGCAGCCGTACGGTGTTCGGGACTGCGCCGTCCGCGACCCAGCAGGCAACTTGATCCGCATCCAAGAGCTCCGCTGAGTCAACTGAAGAGAACCGCGGCCACCCACACAGGGCGACACTGTGTGGGTGGCCCTCACCTGAGAGATGGAGACATGATGAGCACGGCTGAAATGGCGGAGCGAGAGCTACATGTTGCGGACACCCACGACCTGATCCGCGTGCAGGGCGCGCGCGTGAACAACCTCCAGGACATCAGCGTCGAAATCCCCAAGCGCAGGCTGACGGTCTTTACCGGTGTCTCGGGTTCGGGCAAGAGCTCATTGGTGTTCAGCACCATCGCCGCGGAGTCGCAGCGGATGATCAACGAGACGTACAGCGCCTTCGTTCAGGGTTTCATGCCGACGCTGGCGCGGCCGGACGTCGACGTGCTCGACGGTTTGACCACGGCGATCATCGTCGATCAGCAACGGATGGGCGTCGACCCTCGCTCGACGGTAGGTACTGCCACCGACGCTAACGCGATGCTTCGCATTCTCTTCAGTCGTCTTGGTAAGCCGCATATCGGTTCGCCCCAGGCATTTTCGTTCAATGTCGCATCAGCCTCCGGTGCGGGTGCGCTCACCGTGGAGCGCGGTGGCCGTCAGACGAAGGAACGGCGGACGTTCAGCATCACCGGTGGAATGTGTCCGCGTTGTGAGGGGCGCGGCTCGGTCAACGATTTCGACGTGACGGCGCTGTACGACGACACCAAGTCGCTCAACGATAGTGCGATCACTGTTCCCGGCTACAGCATGGACGGTTGGTACGGCCGGATTTACCGGGGATGCGGCTACTTCGATCCCGACAAGCCGATCAAGAAGTACACCAAGAAGGAACTGAACGACCTGCTCTACAAGGAACCGACGAAGATCAAGGTCGAAGGAATCAACCTGACGTACACAGGACTGATTCCGCAGATCCAGAAGTCGTTCCTGTCCAAGGATGTCGACGCGATGCAGCCGCACATCCGGGCGTTCGTTGAGCGGGCAATCACGTTCACCACGTGCCCCGAGTGCGATGGCACTCGGCTGAGCGAGGGTGCGCGATCGTCGAAGATCAAAGGCATCAACATCGCTGATGCGTGTGCGATGCAGATCAGCGATCTCGCGGAGTGGGTCGGCGGTTTGAAAGAACCGTCAGTGGCGCCATTGCTGACGACGCTCGGTGAAACGCTCGACTCGTTCGTGGAGATCGGCCTGGGCTATCTGAGCCTGGACCGGCCGTCGGGGACACTGTCCGGTGGTGAAGCTCAGCGCACCAAGATGATTCGCCATCTAGGGTCCTCGCTCACCGACATCACGTACGTGTTCGACGAACCCACGACTGGCCTTCATCCCCACGACATCGCGCGCATGAACGACCTACTGCTGCAGTTGCGTGACAAGGGAAATACGGTCCTTGTCGTCGAGCACAAGCCGGAGACGATCGTTATCGGCGATCACATCGTCGATCTCGGCCCCGGCGCAGGTGCCGCGGGCGGAACTGTCTGCTTCGAGGGCACCGTCGACGGCTTGCGGGCCAGTGACACGGTCACGGGACGTCATTTCGACGACCGAGCTGCACTCAAAGCGAGCGTGCGAAAGTCAACGGGCGCAATGGAAATCCGTGGCGCAACCTCCCACAACTTGCAGAACGTCGACGTCGATGTGCCACTCGGTGTGCTGGTTGTGGTGACGGGCGTCGCCGGGTCCGGGAAGAGTTCGTTGATCCATGGCTCGCTCGCGAAGCGGGAGGGAGTGGTGTCGATCGATCAGGGCGCGATCCGCGGTTCGCGTCGGAGCAACCCTGCAACGTACACCGGTCTGCTCGACCCCATCCGCAAGGCGTTTGCGAAGGCCAACGGTGTGAAGCCGGCGCTGTTCAGCGCCAACTCCGAGGGCGCCTGCCCCACATGCAACGGCAACGGCGTCATCTACAGCGATCTGGCGATGATGGCCGGCGTTGCGACGGTGTGTGAGGAGTGCGAGGGGAAGCGGTTCCAGGCCGATGTCCTGGAGTACAAATTCGGAGGGAAGGACATCAGCGAGGTTCTAGCGATGTCGGCCGCCGAGGCTGAAGAGTTCTTCGGTGACGGTGAGGCTAAAACCTTGGCCGCACACAAGATTCTGGTGCGACTCGTGGATGTGGGGCTCGGCTACCTCACCATCGGCCAGCCCCTCACGACGCTGTCGGGTGGTGAACGTCAGCGCATCAAGCTTGCCACGCACCTGGCCGAAAAGGGCGGCGTGTATGTCCTCGACGAGCCGACCACAGGCCTTCACTTGGCTGACGTCGAGCAGCTGCTCGGACTACTGGATCGACTCGTCGACTCCGGGAAGTCGGTTATCGTCATCGAGCATCACCAAGCGGTCATGGCACATGCAGACTGGATTATCGATCTTGGTCCCGGTGCCGGTCACGACGGTGGACGGATTGTGTTCGAGGGCACGCCGAGCGATCTTGTCGCCGATCGCTCAACCCTGACCGGCCAGCATCTCGCGTCGTACGTAGGCGCCTGATCACGAGGATTTGACCCTCTTTGTCCTGATCCACAAAATCAGGACAAAGAGGGTCTTTCGTGCCTAGGCTCGAAACAACTGGGCCGACGCACTGGGCAGGGGCCTGCTCTGGAGTTCGCATGACGACTTCACACAGCCCTTGGGCAGGGTGGGCAATCGCCGCCGCAGTAATGACGCTCGTCATCGCCGGGTGTTCATCGTCGATCGACACCACCGGACCGACCGTGCTCACGACGTCGACCATCGACAGTCGAGGGGGGATCCCGCGCGGCTATCCGACCGAAACCGACGTCACGTCGCCGTTGGTGATCTCGGCGCTCGGGCCGAATCCGATCCCTGTCACCGGGACTGACGGAATGCTGCACGTGGCCTACGAGATCGAAGTGCTGAACTTCTCACCGCGGCCCGCGACCATCACAAAGATCGAAACGCTGGCCGGGGGACCGGACGGGACCGTCGTATCGACCCTCGATCAGGGCCAAGTATCTGCGCGTTCGATTCTGGTAGGGAACTTTTCCTGGACGCCGTTCACCGAGATCCCGGTGGGGCGCACTGTGCTGATGGTGCTCGACGACGAATACGAGAGCCCCGACGATGTTCCGTCTGTGGTGACCCATCGACTGACTGCGACGTTTGGCCAAGCAACGCCGGAGGACGCTGCCAGTGCTGCACGATATCCCGATAACGTCACGCAGTTCGGCGGAACAGTGATGACCAGCACAGACTTGCCGGTGGTTATCGGTCCGCCACTAGCCGGCGACAGTTGGGTGGTCGGGGACGGTTGCTGCGGGCTCTCGCAGCATCGCGCCGGGATGATGGCGGTCGGTGGCAGGATCAACGGCACCGAGCGATTTGCCGTCGACTGGCTGAGGATCGACCCGGATGCAGTCCCGCTCAGCAGGTCTCGTGGTGACGGATCGAAAAATGAGGACTACTTCGCCTACGGCGCGCCTCTGCTGGCGGTGGCCGACGGCACCGTCGTGGCTGTCGTGTCGGGCGAGCAGGACCAAGTGCCGCAACAAGTTCCGAAGGACATGCCGTTCGATCAATTGGGTGGCAACTACGTCATCATCGACATCGGCAACGGAAACTATGCGTTCTATGCCCACCTGAAACCGATGTCGGCGACTGTGAATGTAGGGGATCTGGTGACCATGGGTCAGGTGATCGGGAACCTCGGCAACTCGGGCAACACCTCAGAAGCGCATCTGCACTTCCATGTGTCACGGGCGGCGGTGCCGCTGTCCGGCGACAATGTGCCCTACGAGATCGACAGCTTCACGTTTGTCGGATCGGCAGATACCGGCGCTCTCGTCAAGGGACCGAACGAGGGCGACCGCACCGACCAGTTGCCGCTCGACGGGGCAGTCGTTAATTTTCCGCCTGTGCCCTGATTTTCAGACTTTCTCGGACATCAACCTTCCATCCGCTCGTGTCGGTCTACTGTGAGTCCATGGGGCGAAGGGGCAGACACGCTGCAGTATTGCTGTCAATCGGGACGTTGGCGCTGACCGGTTGTGTGTCCAATACAGATGATCCGAAAACCTTTACCGCCGTGGTGACCGTCATCGGGGACGCTGAACGAGCCGATCCGGATTCCGGACAGTGCATCGTCGGAACAATCCCGGTGGCGCCGAACGACACGATATTCGTTGATGGAGGAAGCGGCGCCGCATCGACAAGGTCTGTGCTGGAAGTCGATTCCGTGGAACAGAATCCCGATGGCACCGGTACCTGCACGTATGTGGCGCGCTTCGATGCCATCCCCGCGAATCAACGCAATTACTCACTCACGGTCAGCAGTTCAGCGCCCTACGCGGGGAGTTTCACGTCACCGGATTTCACCGCGGACGAACTAGAGAAGGGCGCGACATTCCATCTTCATGCGTCGACTCCTGAACCATGATCAGACCCGCGAGCCGGTGGCGCCTGTGATGTCAGTCTGGCCACTGCCGCGGTGGGATACTGCGGATCATGAATTGGAAGAGTCCCACCGAGACAGGATGGTCTGTGCGTATCGCGGCGGACCTCTCGTCCGTCGCGATATTCGATCCTGCCGGAATAGTGCGCGCCGAACTCTTTCCAGCCGCCGGCGACGAATTCATCGCGCATTTCGGCAGGTTGAAGCGGGAGACGCTGGCCGAACGGATCGATCGATTCGGCCCCGCGCTGACCAAGGGTACGCCCGCGACCTTACGATTCCCGGACGGTACCGCTGTGAGCGTTACGGACGAGAAGCGTCATGGGATGCGGCGCAGGAACAAACTCTGCGAAGTTGCGGTCGCTGGGCGTCACTATCGGTTCGAACATTCCTCAGGTCGTAAGGCAGCAGCGCGGCGCGACGGAAACGAGCTGGCCCGGTACGTGCGTGCGCGTGGACTTCGCGCAATTGCGGTGTCACGCAAGAATTCGTCCGCAACAGACGACATCGACGAGTGCGTGCTGACGCTGTTTCAGAAGGTAATCTTGCCTGGGCGTGAGGGTGCATTCGGCGAGATCATGTCCGCCCTCAGTATTTGAACATCTGGCGCAGCTGCGCACCTCGGTCGATCCGGGGATGCGTCGTCGGGCAGTTGAGCAGAAGGACCGAGAAATAAGACGAGTTTCGATATGCAAGTACAGTAGTACGTAGGATATGTTGCGGGACAGTGCCATTGATAAGTTGCTGTCGTTGCTCAACTTGCGGAAATTCTGGGCCGCCGTGACTGGGATCCACCGGATGCATGACGCCCCTCTCGATATTCTGCGAGGGGCGTCAGCGTGGTCTAGTCGATCGTGATGACGGTTTTGCCAATGAGCTTGCCGCTCGCGGCTTCTTCGTGGACGGCTCGTAGCTGCTGCAGTGGCCGGTGATCGACAACGGTGAGTTCGAGGCGGCCCTCGTCGAGGCGGGACACCATGTCTGCCAGGTGGGAGCCGTTGGGCGTCACCCATACGCTCGCAGTTCGCACCGAGCGCTCGTCGTCGGCGGGTACGGCCCCGGCGGAGCTGACCGCGATACCGCCGTCGGCAACGAACGGGGTTAGCTTCGCAAGTCCGTCCGCATCCAAACGCACGTGATTGACGACCACGTCGAAAGGCCCGCCTATGACGGCAGGACCCGCATCTAGGTCCAGCGGGCCGACAACCTTCGTGGCGCCGTAACCGTGTAGACGAACGGCGTGCTGTGGTCCGTCGACGGCGGTGACGGTAGCGCCGGCGTCGACCGCAAGCTGGACGACGAGGCTTCCCACCGCGCCACCGGCTCCGTTGACGAGCACGCTCTGCCCCTTCTGGATGTCGGCCAGTTCGATGGCGGCCTGCCGGGCGGCGAGGCCGGCGAGTGGAAGGGCTGCGGCATCGGTCAAGGTCACGGCTCTGGGCGCCGCGGCGAGGAGATCGCCCGCGATCACCGCGTACTCTGCCGCGCCGCCATGCTGGTCCAGGGGAAACATGCCGACGACGCGATCGTCGACCTGCAGTCGGCTGACCTCCGCGCCCAGCTCGACGACGGTGCCCGCAACGTCCAGACCAGGCGTGATCGGCAATGTGGTGGGAATGGCTTCTGCGAGCACCCCTAAGCGGATGTGGTCGTCTACCGGGTTGAACGACGTGGCGGCGACCTTAACCAGCACCTGGCCGAGACTGGGTGCTGGACGTGCCACTTCCTCTTCTTGCAGAACCTTGGTGTCGCCGAACTTGTGGTAACGAATCGCTTTCATGGACTCTCCTCGTGTGTGGTTGTCGGGTCCAGCAGGGTCTGCCCGGCTGGGCTGTTGGGCCGCGCGGCCAGCTTTCGGTGAAAGGCACTCGACGAGTACCTAGCTGCGACCACCTGACTTGCCTAGGCAAGTAAGAACACGATGACTGACTTGCCTAGGCAAGTCAAATGGCTGGGAAGGATGTACGCTTTGGCACCATGACGACTTCGCCGCGATGGCTTGACGAAGACCAGCAAGCGGTGTGGCAGGACCTGCTTACCGTTGTCATCGCACTGCCGACGTTGCTCGATCGGCAATTGGAGCAGGACGCCGAGACATCGAACTTCGAGTACAGCGTCCTCGCGCGCCTGTCGATGGCCGCCGACCTGACGATGCGACTCAGTGACCTGGCTGCGCAGTGCGACAGTAGTCAGCCCCGAATGTCGAAGCTGATGGTCCGTTTCGAGCAGCGCCAGTGGGTCACTCGCCGCCCAGACCCGGATAACGGGCGCTACACACTTGCCACGCTGACCGAGGCCGGGCTCCAGAAGGTTGTCGACAGCGCGCCCGGCCACGTCGAACGCGTGCGAGAGTTGGTCTTCGACCCTCTCAGTGCGGCGCAGCAGCGTGCTCTGGGCGCCGCGCTTGCCCGCATCGCAACCACGGTGCGCCAACAGTTGAACGGCACCGAATCTGGAACCGGTATTCTCCGCCCTCAGGCGTAGCTCCGCTGCGGTGATCCGTCGAATCCTTGCCCCAACAGCACTCTCCGCCGATCTCGTGACACGGCAGGTTGGCTCGGCCGGTGACCGCGCTCGGACGAGCAGTGGAGGATATAGACCCACGGATGTCAGATTGCTTGGTCTACAATAGATTTCGACTGGGTGTGTCAGATCGATCGCGGCGCCCTTGACGACGCTGGTGTCTGGGCTTTGCAACAGCAACTGCATCCAGGGAAACCGACAGTGGGCGACCTGAACTCGTCTTCGGGGATTCGGTGGGTGCTGAGTCCAGCGGCGGCAGGCGGAGTTTCGTTTGCGAAGCCGATAGAGGGACTCGAGGATCCCGGCAGATTAGATCGCATCTCTCGATGAAACGGCTACCAGTCGGCGAGAATGACACGATGGCAACCGAAGAACAGCGAGACAACCGATCGCCGACGAAATGGCTCAGTGCAGTATTTTGGACGCTCATCCTGGTGTTCGTGTATATCCTGCTCGGATTCTTCGACTGGTGGACTGGTCTGGTGTTCGTAGTTGCCGGGGTCGCGCTCACCTACTTCTGGTGGAGAAAGGTTCGGCGCAGTGAGTCTTCGGTTCTGTTCGGTTTCACGTGCGCGTGTTTTGCCGCCTTGGCGCTAGTCACGAGCGGAGCAGCGGTACTTGCACCCCTTTCCGCCTCGGTAGACAGTGTCGGGTCGCGCATGGTGGACTGCGGTTCCGTGATCAACCCGGTGCCGGAAAAGGAGCTGAGAGTGACAACTTCCGGCTCGAGTGAAACGGCGAAGCAGTCCTGGCCGGATGTATCGCAGTCCTCACTACAGAGGATGTGCTCGGATCGGCTCAGCTACCGAGGTAGTCGAGCGGCAGGACTGACCTTGGTCGGACTCCTCCTCGCAGCACGCGCAACCGGGCACCTCATTACTCCGACCGAGTCGCGAACAGGTGATGCCAAGACTCGCCATTTCTGACGTTCACAGCGGCGTCGAATTGGCGCCGGAGGCAGTCGCGAATACACCACCGAATCTCACAGCACGAACTGAGCGCGGGTTTCGGGCGTCCAAGATTGCGGAACGGGAGCCGTTCAGCGTCGGTGCGTGCCTTTGTATTCGGGGGTGAATGGCCGACTATTTGTCAGGGATAATGAGCGGATGAGCCTGAGCGTATGCACAGATGTGTCGGCATCCGATTGGTTAGTCGGGCAGGATATGCCGTGGTACCAACTGTCGGCCAAGGGGCCGGTTGGATTTCCGGCATATGCAAGGCTCCGATTCCTTCCCGACATTCCTTCCGAGGGCCAGCAGGCAACGGATCTGGGTTTTGCGGAAAGTTGGTATGTGGAGAACCCCGGGCAGTTCGCAACCGTCCTGGAATTACTATCCGGCTACACCTCCACGCCGGATAACTGCTATTTCTGCTTGTGGGACGGCTGGGGATGTGAAGTCATCGGCGATGACATTCCGATAGTGAAGATTCCCAACCGTGACTACTGGCTGTTCCGCGGTGCATTGACGGATTGGGATGACTGGGGCCACGATGTCCAGTTTGACCCGAGGGGTGCGTCCGACGCGGATCCTGCCTTCATATGGCCGGCGGATCATGCATGGTGTGTTGCAAACGATGTCGATCCTGACTTCGCAGTGATCGGTGGACCCACAGAAGCGATTGAAGTGCTCATCGCCGACCCTCGGATCGACGCGGTAACCGTTGCCCCGTACACGCCCAAGGACCCAAACCGCTACTACTGAATGTCTTTGAATGGCAAGAAAAATAACCTTTCGTGTCGGCAACGGAAACGCCGACCGAAACTATCAACCAGTCGCGCTACTAACGGACAAGTAGCGCTCAACAAATGACTGGATGGTGGAATACCGCCGACATCGAGCGATTTCAGATGCTGGAGCAAGGTCCATTCCCAAGCGCGGGCGGTCGTCTCCCTCGAGGTGCCCGCTCCACACCTCGGTGCGCGACCCGCCCGTCAAGCGGGGTTACATGGCCAGGATATGGGTCTTGAAGTAACAGTTAGCTTTTCATCGTCCCCGGAATTTCGCAAGTCTCGAATTCTGCACATCCACCAGTCAACGGCGATTTATCATCACTGGATGAAACATAGCGCCGTCGCTATACTTGCGAATGTTGAATACTCCTTCAGTCTGCTGTGTTGCCGACATGCGATGCAATGTGCAGGCAGGCCGTTACCGACGCCGCCCTGAAGGTCTTCCGACGTGAGGGCTTCGCACGAACCAGTACCGATGCCATCGCCACCGAGGCGCTGTCTTCGATGTGGAATTGTTTGCCTAACGGTGCCGACCTAGCGATCCCGATGGCGCTCTGCGCGAGCAAAGAGCCGCTTGCACTGTCTTTCAGTGCAATTCACTGAAGGCTGCGGATTCTGCAGCGCGAGATCCCAGCACTCGCGTCACTTTCATAGATCGAAATCAGTAGTCGCCGACGACTATGTTCGGGAAGCGATACCAGCCTCCATCGATGCTTTCCAAGCGGAGTTGCCTCGCAATCTTCTCGGAAACGCCGTTTGGGGCGTACACCCAACCGGGGTTGTCCATGAAGTCGAGCCCGTCGCGGGCATCGTGGAAGTACACGTGGCCTTGGCTACTCACATTGGCGTAGGAGATATCGAATCGGCCGATTCGTTGATCACGACGGTATCCGTCGCTGTCAGGGTCGCGCGGCTCCTGAAGAAGTTGTTGCGCAACGTCTTCGAACTGAGTTCTGTACTTGTCGAAGTGCGGACGACCGACTGCCGTGACCATGATGGCGCACGCCACGAGTACCGGAATTGCGACAATCGACCACGACCACCGACGTCCCCGAACGATCGTCACGCCGAGTAGAGCGAGGGCGATCAGTGCCGTGAGAACCCAGAGGCTGACGGCGCCGGCAATCGCGATCGCGCTGTCGGCAGGTTTTGGCCATGAGAAATTGCATTTCACCGCAACGTACAGTGACGAAGCTGCTGCTGCGACGAATGTGTTTGCCCAGCCAACGCGGTGATGCCGAGTTCTCCACTGACTGAGTGTGATCCACGAGGTGACATTAGCGGCCGAATCGACCATTCAGCGACAACCGAAGACGCGCATACCTTCCGAACCCTCGAACACCAGGACGTGTTCCTCTCTCAGTCATCTGAGTTTTGTAGGCTTGGGTAGTAAGTGAGAGCTTGCTTTAGTTCCTTCGTTTCGGCTGAGTAAAATTTTGTAATCAGCTGATCGAAGTGAAGTCCGGACTTCGAGAGGGCGTGCACGAGTTGGTCGCCGAGGACGGTGTGGTCCCCGGCACCACGGAGGCCAATTAATATCTCCCACAACTGAGTTCCCGTAGGCGGTGGTTCTGGCCGGTTCTCGGCGTGAAGGGTCGCGACGCGCTCGGAGGCCAGCACGGGATTGAGGATTTGCCAGCGCCCGTGAGCGGCGAGTGTGTCGGCAAGAGCCTGATTCAGCGCAGCGAAATACTTGGAAGCACTCGCTTCGTCCGCGTAGATCTGCAACACCTGCTCGACAAGGTCGCCGTGATGGAACGGCGCCGGCGGATCCGGTTGGACATCCCAAACGCTGCCCACGGATACCGGTCGACCGCCGACCGCGGCATAGTCGGTGACGGTGGATTCGACTAGGCACAGCATCGGATGCGCGTAGAGAGCCGCTAAACGTGCTTGGGCCGAGAAGATGTCTAAGACTGCGGTGGCGGTCCGCCGGTCTATGCGCGCGAGAGTGTCGTAGCCGGAGATCGCGAGAACGGTGCCCAAGCTGGTGGGATCGCTTCCGTAGGCGAAACTGGCGACGTCGGAGAGCACGTCGGCGAACGCGTCAAGATTCCGTCCGTAGTAGGAGGGGAAGGACATGGTCTTCGCGAAGGCGGTGTGCATATCCTCGACGTTCGTCCACGAATGGGCGTCGACGCGGTGTACCAGGTACCCGAGATCGGTGAGGCGGGTGCAAGCGCTGTCGAGTTGAAACACAGTGTCATATCGGTATACGTTGCCGTTTTGCAGTAGGCTCCAGTCGAAGCGCTGTCGCTGGGCATCGAACATCTCGCGATCGGTCGGATCGAACACCACGTTGCGTGCCATATTCTGAGCGTATATCGGCGCGTACGCAGAACGTGTCCGATCAGATGCCCGGACTCTCGAGCACATACTCCCTGACGGCAAGCGGATTGCATGCTCTTTCTTCTGCTCGTTTCCCCGCTCCCGAGAGTCGCGCCAATCCCGAATCGGATCCCTGCCTTACCCGGCCTAGCCGATGAGCGGCATCCAACCCTGACCAACCTACGACAGAATCGAGTGAAAGCTTATGTCCATCAACATAATTAGGATCGGCACGGAACGGTCGATCATCGAGAACATGCTCGACCAGAATCGCGAGGCACTGATCGAGACTGTACGAGGCCTGTCTGAGGCTGACTCCCGCCGACGGCTCGTCGCCTCGCTGACAACTCCGATCTCGTTGATCAAGCATGTCGCTGCCGCGGAACGGATCTGGTTTCAACGGATTTGGGCAGGACTCGATGAATTCGAATGCGATGGGTACTCGCGCCGCGACGAGGGCACCTTCGCTGTCGCCGACGACGAGTTGCTTGCTGATGTCATCGCCGAGTTCGAGCGCGCAAGCCAACGATCGCGGGAGATCGTGTCCCGTTTCGACCTTGACGACACCATTGACAACCCGCGCGAGGGAAAAGTCAGCATGCGATGGACACTGCTTGCCATGATCCAAGAGTTCGCCAGGCACGCAGGTCACGCCGATATCCTTCGTGAACAGATCGAAAAACCCATACTGTGACAGCCGAATTCGTGATGGAGTACCGCTGCGCAACTTGCGCAGTCATGGGAGCCGCCGACGGAAGTTCCGTTCTTCGCCAACCGTGCGAAGTCTGCGGCCTTACGCGCTGCAGACATACGCGTTGAGCGGTCGAACTTCCCGGTGACGTTCGTCGACCGCGCCGGGCTCAACATCTCCGAGTTGACCGACGAGCAGCAGGCGGCGGCATTGAAGGTGCTCGAAGCTCTCCTCAGTGATGAAGGGTACGAGACCGTCACCGGCATTATGGGCGGCGCCGAGTTCCTGCACGAGAACAGCAGTTCGACCGAGGAATCTTTGGGCCAGTACTACATCGGGTTCTTCGGTGACCCGTCGGACTCGGGCACATGGGAGCCTCAATTCGGTAGCCACCACCTTGGTATCAACGCAACGCTGGATGGCTCGGCTGACTGCATTGCGTTCGCCGCGACGCAGGCTGAAGACCGAGGTACAACCATTCGCAACCACCTACGAGACCGCATTCGCGTTCTACGGCAGCTTGACCGAAGAGCAGCAAGCTCAGCTCTATCAGGGCGAGAGCGTATCCACCAAGGTGTGTGCTCCGAGAAGTACCTGTGATTACCCACGGGAACGGGTATTGCGGGCTCTGACCTGACGGAGGAACAGAAACAACTTCTGCTCGACGTGATTGCGAACTGGGTGGGCCTGGCCGACGTCGCGGGATACACAACCTCGGGTTGGGGTCACATCCACACCATCTACCGAGACCCCACCAATGACTATGTCAACAGTGTTACGCAGCAGGAAGCTTCAGGCATGGGCGGCGGGGGAGCGCCGGCAGGGTCGATGGGCACCCCGCCGAACGGCGGCTGAATCTGTGAATTGAGCGTTCGCAGGGGATCGCTCAACCCCTTGGTTGCGGGCCTGTGTACGGTCGACCGTTATGCGAATGTTAGCCTACGCTAACCTAAATCCTGACGTGATGGTGAGAACCCACTCACCACGCAACGGCCTCAACGAAGTGGGCCATCAGGAAGACCCGAGCGCCTAACGGAGACGACGCGATGAGCATTCAGACGGACTACGACCTCGATGAGTCGAGAGACGAGGACGTCGGTCGCTATCCCCAAACCGCCGCGCCGCGCCGCGGCGTTCATTGGCCGACCGTTGCGGTTTCCGCGTGCGCGGCAATGGTTGTCGGCGTAGCTATCCCCGGGCTCGTTCTGTTCGGTATGCAGCTCGGTGACCAGGAACGTCAGGTGGTCGTGACCATGGCTTCACCTGCGGGGGCTGGCACCGCGGGCTCGACCGCCGCTGCGGCCAACGACGGCGTCACGGTGCTCGAACCTCAGGTTCCGGCGCCGGCGGCCGCCCCCGCACCTGCAGCGTCGGCGGCGGTCAGCGCCCCGGCAGCGGGCGCAGCACCTGCCTCGGCCAGCGCTCCGGCGGCGAGTGCCGCGCCGGCGGTTGCATCGGCACCCGAGGGGCCGTCGACGCCGGACATCGCCGAACTGAACAGTCAACTCCAGCGCGGACTCAACTCGGCGACAAGTGACGCGGAGGTCGCTTCCGCGCTCGAAGGCGGCGCAGCCGGCGTACCCACCGTGCGCGCTGTGGGAAGCGCCCTGAACATCGCGGCCGGAATCTATCGCTGGGATCTCACGGACCCGGTCACGGTGACCGACGAGGTGGCGCGCGCCCAGCTCGTGACCTCGTTGCCCGGCTCTGCGCCGGGACAAGCGACCCTCAAATGGTATTGGATCGACGGGCAGTGGAAATTGAGTAACGACAGTCTTTGTTTCCTGGCGCATCGCGCTATGGCCACGTGCACCGTCCCGGGTAATCCCGGCGGACCGAATGGACACCCGCTGTGAAGCGCGCACTCTCCGCCGCATTTGTTGCCCTCGCACTTCTCCTGACCTCGTGCGGCGGGAACTCCCTCGACACTGCCGAGGGGGAAACAGTCACCGTCACCGGCAAATTCGGTGAAGCCCAGGTACCACTCGGCGCCGAGCGGGTGCTCCCGTTGTCGCCGCAGGACGCGGACATGGTGATCTCGATGGGTGTCTCACCCATTGCACTGCCCACCGATACGAACATTCTCGTCTCGACAAACGGCGTCGGGGCGTGGCCTTGGCAGGTCGATGCATTGGCCGACATGGGGTATCAGGTGTTGCCGCCGAACCCCGGCGGTGGCGTCGACGCGCTGTTGTCCGCCGGTGACAAGGAGATTCCGACACTGCTGTTCGAGGGTGACCCGCAGTCGTACGTCGAACAAATTGTGGCCCTTGATCCTGACGTCATCGTTGCCACGGGGCAATGGAGTCTCAATGAGCGTGCCTATGAGCAGCTTTCGAGCATTGCCCCGGTCGTGCATTTCGACGAACAGGCAAACGTGGAACCTTGGCAGGACTCGACGCGCAAGATCGGCAAGGCGCTCGGCAGGGAGGACGAAGCGCAGGCCGCCGTCGGATCGGCCGAAGCCGACCTGGCTGCCGTCCGCGCAGCGCACCCAGAATTCGAGGGCGTGAATTTCAACGCGGTGATCGGAGATCTGAACGGGCAGCTGTACATCCTCGCCGGTGAGGATCGCGGTATCGGAATGCTCATGAATGACTTGGGTTTCCAACTGACCGACTGGGCGCAGACAGTGCCGACCGATGCTGACGGGCGAGGAGTGATCAGCTACGAGTATGTCGCCCAACTCGACACCGACATCGCGGTTGTCATCTCACCAGCGGGGGACATCGACTACATGCGCGACAACGAGCAGTGGCGCAATCTGTCTGCAGTCCAGCGCGGTTCGGTTGTGTCGATTGCCCGCAACTCCGGAGTGCCGAACGCACTGGGCTTCCCGTCCCCGATCTCGCTCCCGTGGGGTGCGGATCGAATCACCAACGCGCTGAGCACCGCAGTCTCACGTGCATCGTGATCCAAGCGGTCGTGAATCTCAAGGTGTAGACAGCGCGTCGTAGCTCCGAGTCGGGGGAGTCTTCTCGCTTGCAGTCACATTTTCGGAAGGGTTGGCAGAGTATCTGCCAACCCTTCCGTTTTGTGGGGAGAGCGCAAGATGGGCGCGGTTGAGCTGTGCCGCGGTCGTGGGGCATTGCTGCATGACGGCCAGGTTCAGCTAGATCAGATTGGCGAATTCCCTTTGGCGGAACGTTTCATTCGCAAAGTCAAATAGTCAGTGGGCGACGGAAACACTAATTTACCGAATATATTTACGAAGTTCGATCGACCCAACGCACACCAGAAACCGACCACGTCACCAACCGTTCACTCACCTCGCAACATCTACGAGAAGGGGGTTGGTCGTCAGAACGACCCGAACCCCACGATGCCGGCGACATCATCAGGGTTGAACCGGTGAAGCATCACCGAATTGTTCTCGTTGCCGCCGACGGTGGTGACAATGCCGGCGTCATTGCGGAGCACGATGTTGACGTGCTGCCCGAAGGGGCTGGAATCGTCGTACAGAATCGTGTCGCCGGTCTTCAGTCGATAGTCCTGACCGAGCGGCACAAATGTTCCGACGGATTCGTAGTACTCCTGCAGTGTGTAGACGCCGGGGATTCGCCACGAACCGGAATTGGGGTTCGAATACGGCATGCCGATTTTGTTCATATTCCAACTGACGAAGTCAGCGCACCAGGATTCTTCGACACCTTCGGCATACGTGGTGCCGGGTGCACCGGATTCCCATTCCTTCTCGAGTGTCGCCAGTAGTTCACTCTGTGACTGACTTAGTGTGCTGCGGTCGAGGGTGGGGAAGGCGTCGAGTGTCTCGCCGGCAAGCGCGTCGTTGCTACGCGTGACCCACCAGAATCCGCCGGCGATGACAATTGCCAGCACAGCGCAGAATCCGACCAGAACCACAAACGTGGATCTGGTCGGATTCTTGTCTGCTGACATCACGCCACAATAGCGAACAATCGGTTTCTACTCGATCGGCGCTGCCGAGCGGTCGATAGTGGTGGCCAGCGGCTTCTCCTTGACGAAGAGCAAGAGGATCACCGCTGCGACTACCAGCGGAACGAGGTACATGAAGATCGGGGCGAGCGCGTCGTTGTAGGCGCCTACGATGATTTCGCGGATTTGATCCGGCAATTTCCAGAGGATTCCCGGAGTCAACGAGTTCTCTTCACCGCCGACACCGCCGCCGCCGGCTGGCAACCGCTCCGCGAGCAGATTCGACAACCGGGATGCGAAGAGGCTGCCGACGATCGCGCTACCCAATGAGGCGCCGATCTGGCGAAAGAAGTTGTTCGACGCTGTTGCGGTGCCGACTTCGGCTGCGGGGAAGGTGTTTTGAACGATCAGGATCAGGATTTGCATGACCAGACCGAGACCGACACCCATGATCGCGATATAGATTCCGAACACGACAAGTGAGGTCGACGGAGTCAGCCTGGAAAGTAAGACCAAAGAGACGGCGACGATGGACGTGCCGACGATCGGAAAGGCTTTGTAGCGCCCGGTCTTGCTGACGATCTGCCCGGAACCGATCGAGGACACCAGCAGTCCCGCCATCATCGGAATCATCATCAGGCCGGCTTCGGTGGCGTTCTTGCCGGTCACCATCTGAATGTAGGTAGGAAGGTAGGCGAGAGCGCCGAACATCGCGATGCCGATGATCAGTCCGGCGGTGGTGGTCAGTACGAAGTTGCGCTCCGAGAACAGGTGCATGGGAATGACAGGTTCGGTTGCTCGTCGCTCGACCATGACAAAGGCAATTGCGCTGACGATGCTGCCGATGATCAGCCCGATGATGACGGCCGAATCCCAGTCGTAAGTGTTGCCGCCCCACGTCGTGAACAGGATCAAGCAGGTTGCCGAGGTTGCAACCAGGATCATGCCGGGGTAGTCGATGGACGGCTTGCCAAGCTTGGGCTTGGGTAGATGCAGGAATGCCGACGCACTGGCTATCGCGAGCAGACCCAACGGGACGTTGATCCAGAACGCCCACCGCCAACCGATGCCTTCGGTGAACCAACCGCCCAGGAGTGGGCCCGCGACCGACGCGAGGGCAAAAACGCCGCCCATCGCGCCCATGTAGCGGCCGCGCTGCCGGGCCGGAACAACGTCGGCGATGATGGCCTGCGACAGCAGAATAAGACCGCCGCCGCCGAGTCCCTGAACTGCCCGGCCGGCGATGAGCGTGGTCATGTCGTGGGACAAACCGCCGATTACAGAACCGACGATGAAAATGCTGATCGCACCGATGAACAGCCCTTTGCGGCCGATCAGATCGCCCATTTTTCCGTAGACCGGCATCATGATCGTCGACGCCAGGATGTATGCCGTTGTCACCCACACCATGTGGTTGACGCCGTTCAGTTCGCCGACGATGGTGGGCAACGCCGTGCTGAAGATCATCTGGTCGAGGGATGCCAGAAGCATCGTGATCATCAGGCCGACGAACACCAGGATGATGGATCTTTTGTCCGACGTGGTGTCGGGTTCGTCTGCGCTTCTGGGTGCAGCTTCTCGAGTGGACATAGGGCTCCTTGGTGACGAGAGCGGTAGACGAGCTAGTGGGCGGACCGCAGGATGTGGGCCATCAACGTCAATGCGGGATCCACGAGTTCGGCTCGCGGACGATCTCTTTCGCTTTTCTGCCAGGCACGAAACACGTATCGCATCGAGGCTCCGGCGATGATCACGGTGGCGGTGGCCTCATCGGCCGCCGCCATATCGGCGGGTAGTCGACCATGGGTTGGTCGTTCGAGTAGTTCCTCCGTGAGCATCCGGGTGAGCGTGTCCTCGAGTTCGTGGAACGTGGCCAGATGCTGTTGGAGCAAGGTCGGGTGTCGCTCGAACAATTGGCGTCGGTGGACGAGGAGATCGGGTCGTTCGTCCATGATCTTCATCGCTTCGGCGAAGACGGCCAGCGCTCCGTGGAGGGGGTCGTTCGGGTGGGCGTCGAGTAGTTCCGAGATCACCTCTGTGGGCGGGACGACTATCGCGATTCCGCCGATCGCTGCGTCCTTGGTAGGGAAGTAGTTGAAGAATGTGCGCGTGGACAGATCGCAGGCTTCGCAGATTCGTTCCACAGTCACCTCGTCGTAACCCAGTTCCAGCACGAGTTCGACGGCGGTGCGTTCGATCAGTTCGCGTGTCGCAATTCGCTTACGTTCTCGAAGGCCTAGTGTTTCGCTACCCATGCCTTCAATAATTGCACAGAGTGCAAACTTTCATCGAGTGCAAAATATTTCCCAATCGCTGGTTATGAAGTGCAAAAGTCGGACAGACGGGGCGGCGGATAGGCTGATCGCGTGGAAGACACCTTGCCGCCGTGCCCTGAATGTTCCAGTGAGTTCACCTACGAGATGGGTGCGCTCATGGTGTGCCCCGAATGTGCACACGAGTGGTCGACGGAAGACTCCGCCGCCGAAGAAGATGGCGTCATCAAGGACGCCGTCGGAAACGTACTCACCGACGGTGACACCGTGACGGTCATCAAGACACTCAAGGTCAAGGGCAGCCCCACCGGAATCAAATCCGGCACGAAGGTGCGAAACATCCGTCTGGTCAAGGGGATCGGTGATCACGACATCGACTGCAAGGTCGACGGTATCGGCCCGATGCAGCTGAAGTCGAGCGTCGTCAAGAAGGTCTGACGAACCCCGTCAACTCCGGGGTGCTCCGCTCGCGATTCGGGATCGCTCGGCCATGCCGTCACTTTTCACGATCACGTACACCAGTCCCGACACAAAGGGGACGAGGAGTAGGAAACACACCCAGAGTGCGCGCATCCACCCCGATGTCTGACGGTCACGGAACAGATCGGCGCTGATCTCGAACAGCAGTACCAGGTAAGACAGCAGCGCGAGAGAGATGACGCTGAGCCAGAAGACCGTCCAGAAAGAATCCATGTCTCGCGCTCCCGGGATCAGTGGTCGGTCGAGTGGTTGGAGTTCCCACTTCGGCTGCGGAATTCGTTGACGGCAGCTTCGATGGTCGGGAAGAAATGCGTCGCGTCGAATCGGTCGCCGACGCCGAATCTGATGAGTTTGTCTTTGATCGGCCCCTTCATCTCGGCAAACGCCAGCCGGATCCCTTTGCCTTCGAGGTAGGTGTCGAGGTCGACCAACTCGTCGACTGCGGTGGTATCGAGGCCGGTAATCGGCTCTGCTGCAATGACTACCCATTCGACGGGCGCCGGCGCATCGGCGACTACGGAGCGTACGTACTCGTCGAAGATCTCACCGTTTGCGAAGAAGAGGGGAGCGTCGAAGCGCACCAGCACCAGGCCGGGAATGCGCTGTCCATCTGGATGTCGTTCGACGTCGTGAAATCCCTGTAGGTGTGCGATCTCCACGAGTTCGGTGCGATGTGGCTGCCAGACTTGCGCTACCACCGCGACAAACGACAGGCCGATCGCCACGAGAATGCCCTGGAGTACTCCGACAAGTGCAACGCCGAGGAAGGCTGCGACAGCGAGGCCGAACTCCACGGTGCTCATGCGCCACATCCGGACCATTCCACCCACGTCGATCAGCGCGCAGGCCGCGACGATGACCACGGCTGCGAGTGTTGCATCGGGTAGGTACGCGGTGAGGCCTGGGGCGACGAGGACAAAGACCAGCACGGCGAGCGCGCCGACAACACCTGCCAATTGTGTATGGGCGCCGCTTTGTTCGGCTACAGGTGTTCGTGAGCCGCTCGCCGAGATGGGGAACCCGCCGAACAGTCCACCTGCCACATTGGCGACGCCGATTGCCTTCATTTCGGTGCTGCCGTTCACGTCTTCACCGTGCCGGGCGGCAAAGGTCCGGGAGAGAACGCCGGTGTCGGCAAATGCGATCAGAGCGATACCGGCCGCAGGTCCGATCAGGTGCCCGACGTCCTGCCAGCTGACGCCTCCTACGGAGGGCAGAGGGAGACCTTCAGGGAGAGCACCGACCATTCCGATGTCATCCGTGAGGCCGGCCGCGGCGGACAAAATGATTGCGCCGACGACGGCCACCAGGACTCCGGGGACAACGGGGACCCAGAGTCGGAACGCGACGATGACAGCAAGCGACCCGATTCCGACCGCGGCAGCAACGGGGTCGATATCCCCGCCTGCCACGGACTTTCCGATCTCACCTATTTCGCCGAGCAGACCGGACGCGTCAACGGAGAACCCCAGCAGTTTGGGAATCTGACCGATAACAACGACTAGCGCAATGGCATTGAGGTAGCCGAGTCGGATGGGTTTCGAGAGCAGTTCGGTGACAAAACCGAGGCGCAGGAACCCCCCGATCAGGAGGATGAGCCCGACGAGGATGGCCAGGACGCCGGCCAGGGCAAGTGCGTTGTCTTCATCGCCGACGATCGCCAGTGGCAGGATCGCGGCGGCGATAAGTGGCGCGAGCGACGAGTCTGGCCCCAGGACAAGGATTTTCGACGGCCCGACGAGTGCGTACGCGAGGAGCGGCACGATGGTGGCGTACAGGCCGGCGTATGCCGGGAGGCCTGCAGCTTCGGCATACCCCATGCCCGCGGGTATCAGCAGGGCTGTGAGGACAAGTCCGGCGGTGATGTCCGTACGCAGCCATTCGCGGTGATACCCCCGGGCCGTTGCGATCCCAGGCAGCCGACCCAGCCCCTTTGTCCACGACATATCGCGAATCCTTCCCGTCGCAGCCACAAAGCTCAGAAATCCGTTGAATCGGTCGCCCGGAGTGGGTACGACGAGTGTGCATCATTGCGCGTGAGCGCGCTGTGGGGCTACCGCAGCGGTGGGGGAGACAATGGTGTGCGACTTCAGGAGGCGTCGGCGTCGGAATGCCTTGTCCAACTCCACGACGATCGGAATGATCAGCGACCACCCGAGGCAGGCGAGCCACTGGCTACCCGTCAATGAGGTGGTCATGAGGAGATCCTGGAGTACTCCGGCCTCGACGGCGAAGACCGTGACGACGGTCGGGATAGCCAAGATCTTGAGCGCGCCGAGCACCGGTGGAATGAGGCCGGATTCCGGATCGCGGCGCATGGTCAGGCCGGCGAAGATGGAGCCCAACGACAGCACCACAAACGCCATGGTCATGGGAATATTTGCCTCGGTGGTACTCATCTCGCCTGGGGCTAGCAGCATTGCGGCAAGTGTGACGGCAAACTGCAGGATGCCGTAAGCCAGCCACTGTATGACCGCCCGTCGGTTGGCTATCGGCGTCTTGGGGTCACGGGGTGGTTTCTTCATCAGGTCCGGCGGCGGCGGGTCGAGCATGATGACCGCAACGGGGAACAGGGTGATGAAGAAGTGCTGGAACAGCACCATCAGCGGGGTGAGCGCAACACCTTCGTTGATATTGAAGATGCTCGCGGCCAGGAAGAGCAGAACCAGCGAGAACAATTTCGACATCTGGTAGCGGATGTAGGACACGATCTTGCCGTAGATATTGCGTCCCAGGCTGATTGCGGTGATGAGGGTCCCGAAGTTGTCGTCGGTGAGCACCATCTTGCCCGCCTGTTTTGTCACTTCGCTGCCTGACCCCATGGCGACGCCGATGTCGGCTTTCTTCAGTGCGGCTGCGTCGTTGACGGCATCACCCGTCATCGCGACAACCGCACCGTTTTTCTGCATGATGTCGACCAGACGCAGTTTGTCCTGCGGGGTGACGCGGCCGAAGACATGCAGGTTCGGCATTGCGTCCGACAGCTCCTCGTCGGTCATGGCCTGAAGTTCGCCGCCGCCGATCGCCCCTGGTCCCAGTCCGAGTTCGGCTCCGATCGCCGACGCGGTGATCGCGTGATCGCCGGTGATCATGCGGACATGGATGCCCGCCGTGTGGGCAGTGCGCACCGACTCGATCGCTTCCGGGCGAAGGGGATCGATGATGCCGGCCATGCCGACAAACGTGAGGTCCTCGACAAACGACATGGGGTCAGCCCCAACGGCTGATTCCTGCCCGTCGAGTCGTCGAACGGCAAACGCCAGCACCCGGAGACCCTTCTCGGACATAGCCCGGTTCGCGGCAGTCAGTTCTTCGCGGACCTCGTCGATCGGTACAGGTCGTCGGCCGGGCAGGAACGCTGCCCCGCACCGAGCCAGGACCACGTCCGGACCGCCCTTGACCAGTTCCACGAATTGGTTGCCGCCGTCCACCTGGAGATGATGGAACGTCGCCATGAACTTGTACGCCGAGTCGAAGGGAACCGTCGCCACCCGCGGGTACGTCTTTCTGGTGAGTGGGGCGTCGACGCCGATCTTTGCCGCGAGAACAACAAGCGCTGCCTCGGTGGGGTCGCCCACAACTTCGCCGGCATCGGAGACTGTGGCGTCGCTGTCCAGGCACAGACCGTAGGCGAGCAGCGTGAAGTCCGGCGGCGCCTCACCCGCGACCTGCGTGATTCTGCCGCTCTTGGCGTAACCCTCGCCCTCGACGATGTACCACCGGCCGTGGACGTACAACGACCGTACGGTCATCTGATTCATCGTCAGTGTGCCGGTCTTATCCGAGTTGATGGCGCTCGTCGCCCCGAGTGTCTCGACGTCGGTGAGGTTTTTCACGACGGCCTTCGCGTCGGCCAGTTGACGAGCTCCATACGCCAACATGGCCTGGACGAAAGTGGGAAGGCCGGTCGGGATTGCGGAAACTCCCATGGCAATACCCAGCAGGAGAAGCGTTGTCAGATCTTGGCCACGGATCACGCCGATAACCACGATGATTGTCACTGCGCCCCACGCGATGATCCCGAGCAGTTTGGTGAGCGAGTCGAGTTCGCGTTGCAACGGCGATTTGCCGGGTGCAACTGCCGACAACATCGACGCGATCTGCCCGATCTGGGTGTGCATCCCGGTTTCGGTGACCACCATGGTGGCGGTACCGCGGGTGACCGAGGTGTTCTGGAACACCAGGTTGCTTCGGTCACCCAGGGGAATGTCTGTGCTGCCCAGCGTCTTCGGATCCTTCGGGATGGGTGCGCTTTCACCGGTCAACGCTGCTTCTTGAGTTTCCAAGGTGGTGGAGGTGAGGAGGCGTCCGTCGGCGGCGACGATATCGCCCGCTTCGAGTTCGACGATATCGCCAGGCACCAACTCAGTAGCGTCGAGCTGGATCAGAGTCCCATCGCGGATTACCCGTGCTTGGGGCGTCTGCATCTTCGCCAGTGCGTCCACGCTGGCGCGGGCCTTCACCTCCTGCCGGGTGCCGAGCACGATGTTGAGTACGACGAGTACCGCAACGACGATGGCCGTGGGGATTTCGCCGATGACGATGCTGACCACAGCTACCGCGACAAGCATCAGATTCATCGGGTCCCTCAACTGCGCCAGCGCTATCGACCACATCGAGGGTGGTGGCGTCGACGCAATTTCGTTGGGCCCGTGCTGACGTCGACGGTCCACCACGTCCTCGGCACTCAGTCCCGACTCCTGATCAGAAGTCAGTGCTGCGAGGACGGATTCGGCACTCTGGGCATGCCAGGGCGTGTTCTCGGCCGGGTCTGTGTGCGCTCGATTCTGCGGCGCGGCTTCCGTGGGGCTCATGTGCCGCACGTCCTTTCCCTGGGCAGGATTTTCAGTAGGGGGTAGGAATCCAGTGCAGCGGTTGCTGGGGTGTCTTGTATCCGTCGGGGCGTTGTCGGTGTGGCAGTTTGATATCGGGATGTTCCAAAGGTTCGTACGGAATCTGACTCAGGATGTGGCTGATGATGTTGAGCCGGCCGCGCTTCTTGTCGTCGTTGACCGCGACATACCAAGGCGCCCATCCGGTGTCGGTATAGCGGAACATCTCGTCGCGGGCCCGTGAATAGTCGTACCAATGGCTGTACGACTTCAGATCGAGGCCCGACAACTTCCAGATTTTCCGCGGGTCGTCGATCCGGCTCTGCAGGCGCAGCATTTGCTGTTCCTCGCTCACCTCTAGCCAATACTTCAACAGAATGACCCCGGATTCGACGATTGCACGTTCGACTGTCGGGATGAGCTGGAGGAATTCGTGTGCTTGCTCGTTGGTGCAGTAGCCCATGACACGTTCGACTCCGGCACGGTTGTACCAACTGCGATCGAAGATGACTATCTCGCCGGCTGCGGGTAGATGCGGCACATACCGTTGGATGTACATCTGGGATTTTTCCCGTTCAGTCGGGGCCGGGAGGGCAACAACGCGGAAGACACGAGGGC
This sequence comes from Rhodococcus sp. IEGM 1366, assembly GCF_033142425.1. Taxonomy (NCBI): domain Bacteria; kingdom Bacillati; phylum Actinomycetota; class Actinomycetes; order Mycobacteriales; family Nocardiaceae; genus Rhodococcus; species Rhodococcus sp. IEGM 1366. The sequence continues at coordinate 532,691 of NZ_JAWLRZ010000005.1, read as the reverse complement.
TCACTCGCTCGGTGATCGCTTTGATCACCCCACCTTTTCCTGCAGTGTCACGGCCCTCGAACACGATGCAGACCTTGGCGCCGGAGGATTTGACCCACTCCTGCAATGCGACGAGTTCTGCGTGAACAGGCTTGAGATCACGGCGGTATTCCTTGTACTTCATCGGCTTTTCTGTCAAGGCTGAGGAGGGTTCCACGCCGGTAACTCGGGGAGCTTCGAGCTCAGAGTTCTTGTGTTTCTTGTGCTTCGACTTCTTTCCCACGCTCGCTCCTCGACACCCATATTCCGGACAGTGCTTCCACGCAGGACGTTCTTGATCAAACACACCCTTTGCTTGTGTATGCCCCGTGATTGGCAAAGTTATTCCTGGCTTGATCGAATCCCGAATCGTGATGCTTTCGAATCTATTTCGAGTCTTGACGGCAGCTGGCTACCGGACAGACGATTAGCCGATGACCGGCGACGAAGAGTTGCTCCAGGTCGAACAGGTGATTGCACGGCTGATCACCCGCTATCCGACCGTCTCACCCGCAGATATCGAACGAAGCGTGCGGATGATTCACGCACGATTCAAAAGAGGACGGATACGAGCATTCGTCCCGCTCCTCGTTGAAAAGGCGGCGCGAAGTGACATTGCCCGCGCTGCGTCCGAGATCGCTATGTAGTACCCGCTATGTAGTACCTCTGTCATTCATCTGTGGTACGTATTATCGGTACGAACTCTCGGTACGTATTACCAACGGAGATAATGCATTTCGGGAGACGTCGAGTGCCGGTCGGCTAACGGGCGGTTACCGGCGCAGTGGCAACAGTTGATTCACAAGTAGGACGTCATAGGTCGTGACCTGACTTCCTATCCGGAAACACCGACAGTACGGAGTTGGCGAAAATGGAAGGCTTCTGGGAGTTTTTCTGGTTCATGTTTGTCTGTCTCGCATTTGTCGCCTACTTGAGCGTGTTGTTCTCGATCATCACGGATCTGTTCCGAGATCATGAGATGTCAGGCTGGTTCAAGGCGATCTGGATCGTTTTCCTCTTTGTCGTGCCCTTCCTGTCGGCGATGATCTATGTGATCGTCCGGAATGACGGTATGACTCAGCGCTCGATTGCCGCAGCGCAAAAGCAGATGCAGGCACAGGGCGCGTACGTGCGCGAGGTCGCTGGACAATCTTCGGCTGATCAGATCACAGCCGCCAAGGGCCTTCTCGATGCCGGCGCGATCAACGAGGACGAGTTCCGGGCGCTGAAGGCAAAAACCATCATGCAGTGAAGACGTGCTGCAACAGAATCAGAATACGACGACGACGTGTGTTGTGGATGACGTGTGTTGTATTCGCAACAGAATTCGTCCTGGTTCGCTGTCCTCATTCGTCCAGGCGTCAGGTGACAACCTCTGGGGTTCTGGTTACTCTCCGCGCGCGTTCAGTTACGCCTCGATGACATCGAGCGAATCTTCGGCTGAGGCAGGTAGTTTCACCGCTACGAGTACGGGTGGCGCCGAATGGTCGCCCTCCTTCCCGAATATGACGAAGCCGCCGGCACCTTACGGTGTCCGGCGGCTTCACCACATTCAGGATCGGCGAAACGAGGAGCTGTCAGCTTGTCGCGTTCGCGGGCTGTTCTTGGCTGACTCGCCCTCGGACGAAGAAGATAGCGACGACGGCGAAGAGGACCAGCAGGATTGTGATGAACGTGGCGACGACGGTGGCGCCGCTGGCTCCAGTCACGGAGGTGTCGAGTCCGCCCGTCGAGAGGATCGTTGTGGGGTCGGTGAGGCCATGCAACACGATCGCGGCCCAGATTGTGCCCGTCACGCGCATAGTCAGATACATGCACATCCCGAAACCGAACGTGTAGACGACGGTCGCCAGAACGGTTGACGCTTCCATCCCGGAGATGAAGTTGACCGTGTGCATCAGCGCGAACAGCAGCGACGACACGACCGCGACGAAGCGTTCGCCATGGCCGGCGTCACGCAACATTTTCACCGCAATACCGCGGGTGAGGAGTTCCTCGGCAATGCCAACGCACACCCCGAGGGCAAGTAGCGAGATGATCTCGCCGGCTGACCACGCGCTCCAGTCGGTTCCGGTCAGGTGCGCTGCAATGGCGGCGGCTACGAGAATCGGGCCGATCCACATCCAGCCGCGGCCACGTATAGGTTGCGGGCCGAAAATACTGCGTAGCCAGCCCAGCTTCGCTATGAATATCAGCAGCGCGACAGCACCGATCGCGATAGGCAATGCGAGGCCGAAAATGATGCTCGAGGCGCTTGCGACGACGTTGTCGCTATCGATCTGATCCGAGAAAACGCGCGAGATCACCTGTCCAACTGCGAGGTAGAAAGCCAGATAGACGACGACTACCAGTAGCAGCTTCCACAGGGTGGGGCGGCTCCAGAAGTCCGACTTTTCGGACGTTGAATTGTTCACCGTCAAATCGTACGGGGTCTCCGGGAAATCGCACGGCGAGCGACGGCACGCTGATGATTCAGTCCACCAGGTAAGAAATTTGATGTAAGTACCGGGATTAATTGTGCCGGCTCACTATTCGTGATGGCACACCAGCATGTGGCTGGCGCCTTTTTGGAATTTGTAGTCGACCCCGACCTTACGGCCGGCGATGCCGCGAGCTCGCAGTTCGGACAGCAGCTCGACCAGTTGTGAGTACGGCTCCGCCGATCCAATCGCCACCAACGGAAAGATGCGCAGCTCTCCTGAGGTGACTCGCATCAATTCGGTAATCGCGTCGAGGTGGAAGGCGTGGTCGAGGCTGTCGGCGTAGCTGAACAACAGATGGGAGCTGAGCACCAGATCGAAGCTGTCGTCAGGGAATGGCAGTGCGGGCAACCGGCCTGGGATGTAGTGACCGGGGTGTTGGCGAACATGAGCTGCGAACTGTTGGGCGGCGTGCTGCCTGACATGTTGGTGTTCATCGGGATCAGCGAAGAAAGTCCACTCGTACTCTTCTGCGTGGGCGCGGACATATCGATTGCCTCGCTCCGTCTCCGATGTGGCAATAGTAGCGAGATTGTCGGGGCTGTTTCCGAAATAGGCTGCATCGCATGCAGTTACGTTGCCGCCGAGGTTGCTCACCGCACTGGTGAAATCCGCGGCGCCGCTGGGGCAGTCGAGGATTCGCACGGACAGGTCATCGTCGGTGAGGGCGAACATCGCCTGGTATTCGGCAAGCGAACGAGAACTGATCAGCATCTTGCCGATCCCGTCGACGCGGTTGTCATTTTCAAAGGTCATGCGTGGTCCTCACAGTAGGGGGCACCTCACTGCGTCAACCGGGATAGATGTAGGCAACGATCGTCGGCCGCGCGCGAGGCGGCCGGAAATTGCACAGTTCAAGGCCGCAGTGAATGCGGCCACCAGAGCTGTACGAAAGTCGTCACCGGCCAATTACAGCACACGATCTGGTGGTGGGTTGGAGAGAACCGGCGCGCTTGCTCGACTTCTGAGCGATATACCTCGAGAATCAACACCATGGACACCGTGAAGTTCTTCGAGTGGGTCACCGAATTGTTCGAAGTACTCGGTGTTGTCGCGATGGTTTTCGGGTTTGTATTCGCCTTTGGTATTGCCGGCCGGTCGTGGTTTCGTACTCGCAACGGTAGTGCCGCGTTCAAGACTCTCCGCGAAACCCTCGGTGCCGTCATTCTTCTCGGGCTGGAGATTCTGGTTGCTGCGGATCTCGTCAAAACCGTGACATCGTCGCCGTCCCTGACGGATGCGGCAGTGCTGGGAATGATCGTCTTGATTCGAACTGTTTTGAGCCTGTCGATTCAGATTGAGATCGACGGGGTACTTCCATGGCGCAAGGCGTTGGTGTCGAGTCCCCAATTGCTGGCCCGCGCAGCACGCGGATCAGGTGGGGACGCGACGTCCGACGCCTCGCAGCCGTAGCAGGGCCGTCAACACAGCTGGCCCACCGAAGAGTGGAAGGTCGGGCAGATGACTGCAGTACCGGTTGACAAGGTTGCGCCAGCTGACAAGGCAGTTCCTGCGCAGCACCCCACCGTTGACGAGCGGAGGGAAGATGGTCGGCAGGCTCGCCGAGATACGCCGCTCGCGATGCTGGCCGAACTTGCCGACAGCGACCGCGACCCGATTTCACTCCTGGAATCTCAGGCCGAAGCGCGGGTGCCTGAATTGGTGCCGATTCGTTACGGCCGCATGTCTGCGTCGCGTTTCTCGTTCTTTCGTGGCGCTGCCCTGGTTATGTGCGACGACCTTTCACGCAATCGCAATTCCGACATGAATACCCAACTGTGCGGAGATGCGCATCTGAGTAATTTCGGGGTCTACGCCACGCCGGAGCGCAAACTCGCGTTCGATATCAACGATTTCGACGAGACCTACCCAGGTCCATTCGAATGGGACGTCAAACGCTTGGCTGCGAGTTTGGCGATAGCGGGTAAGGACAACGGCTATTCGGGTAAGGAACGAAGGAAGATAACTGTTGGTTGTGCCGCCGAATATCGGGAAACGATGATTCGCCAGGCGGAATTGGGAAACCTTGCGGTGTGGTATTCGCACATCGAACCAGAGGACGGCCTCGAAGAACTGAGTATTCAGATCAAGAAACGAATGCTTGAACGGGCGCGTTCCACTCTCGATAAGGCACGCCGACGGGACAGCGTTCAAGCCGCGTCGAAATTCACCGAGATTGTCGATGGCAGAAGGCGATTCATCAGTGATCCACCGTTGATCGTGCCGGTCGAGGAGCTATACGACGGGCGGGATCTCGAGGATGTCGAGGAGGTGCTCCACGGACGAATTCGTTCGTACCGCAGCACCCTTCAGTGGGATCGCCGCGTGCTGCTACAGAGCTTCGAGATGATGCACATCGCGCGCAAGGTGGTCGGCGTCGGCAGTGTCGGCACGAGAGCCTGGATGATCTTGATGAAGGGACGCGACGCCGATGATCCACTGATCCTGCAGGTGAAGCAGGCGTTGCCGTCGGTGTTGTCCGGCTATGTGAACGGCCCGATATTCCGCAATGAGGGGGAGCGGGTGGTGAATGGTCAGCGGCTGATGCAGGCCAGCAGCGATATCTTTCTCGGTTGGGAGCGAGGGCCAGGTCCGGACGAGCTCGAGCATGACTTCTACATCCGTCAACTTCGCGACGGCAAGGGCTCAGCGGTGATCGAAGGCATGAAACCCGAAGGCATGGAAGCGTACGGCCGCTTATGCGCGCGGGTTCTGGCCTATGCACACGCTCGTTCGGGCGACCGCATTGCGATTGCCGAATATCTTGGCGAGGGAACGGAATTCGACCTCGCGATCAGTGAGTTTGCAGCGGCGTACACCAAACGAAATGCTCGTGATCATGCCGCACTTATGACAGCGATCGACACAGGACGGGTGACCGCACAGACCGGAATCTGACCCGCCCAGGAATTGCTGGAGCGCCGTCAGGTTGTGCAACGCTCTCGCATCGTCGCAGCACCGGGCCCGGTGAGATCGTCGCAGTACACGCGCCGACCAGCCATGGCCATGGTGAGAGCCAAGGTCGTGCCGCTGACGAGTGGACCGTCTCCAGTCGAGAATGGCCCGTCGGTCGCTTCGACGCGAAGACCTTTGATCATGCTGCGACTGGGCACAGTGAAGTCCCGTCGAGCGTAGAAACGAGCAACTTCGGTGAGCGTCTCGACGGCTGGAATGTACGAGAGACCGAGCGGACGCCGGATGTCCTGGGCGTGGACTACCACCTCGCCGAGCCACGCCACAGTGGGCCCTGGCGCCGAGGTTCTGCTGGTGATCACCCGTCGGAACCGTTCGAGGGTCTCGTCCGGGGTCGCGCCTCGGTACTCGGCGAGGCGCCGGTCGTTGTGTAGGTCGAAGTCGAACCGTGTGCCCAGGACACTGACAAGCCAACGAAGTGCACCGACGCTCGCAGCCGCTGTGAGATGCGCGACGACTTCCTCGACAGTCCACCGTCCGCACAGTGACTGCTGATTCCACTGTGCCTGATTCAGACCGACAAGCTCACCGAGCAGAGCGGTGCGCTCGGTTTCGACAGCAGACCACAGGGCGCTTCTCTGCATATCGCGCTTAGGCATAGACGCCGTCCAACCAGCCTTTCCAGCCTGCGCTGGCTGCTTCGCCGTCAGTGCCTGCTGCAAACAGGTGGTGTGCCACATCGACATTGCCGCCGAAGGCATTTCGGCCGTAGAACCGAAGTAGCGCGTCGTCGGTACGCAGTCCGACAAACCAGTCGTTGAGGTAGTCGACCACAGCAGTGATCGTGCCGAAGCCGGGAACGTCGAAAGTCACGGTGTCGTCGACGGCGGTGTCGGATCCGATTCCGAGTGCGCTGCGCAGAGTTGCCATCGCTGCGGGTGTGCCGGATGCTTCCGGACCTTCGGCGCTCACGTAGGTGGCGCTCTGCCCGGCGAAGTAGCGCACGTACTGGCCAAGGCTGTGGAGGTAGAAGTCTGTGTGCTTGCTTGCCCCGTCGTACTGGTTGTCCCAGTCGTCGGCAAAGACGCCGGCATGGACGTAGCGCACGACGGCCGTGCTGTTGTCGCGGGCTTCCACGAGGTATTCGAGGTGATTGAACCAGCCATCGGGGCCGTCCATGTGGATGCCGAGTTCGGTGGGCGGTTCCCAGGTAGCGATGACGGGACTGTCGGGGCGCGAGCCGTCGGCCGGAATCTCGAGAGGCGATGGGAACATCCATCCGGCAGTCTCGGCGGAGATGGCGGCCCAGATCTGCTCCTGGGTTCCGGGTACAACAACTTCGCGGCGGATTTCGAACTTCTTCGACATGGCTAGTTCTCCGATTCGGGTGAGTGCGTGGACGGTTTCAGGCTTGGGTGAAGCGCTACGACGAGGCGGTGCGGGCGGCCGGTCGCGGTGTTGCCGTCGTGGTATTTGGCAACCAGTCCGTTGACTGCCTCGCCGAGTTCGCGGGCGAAGTCCGCTCGGTCGGAGGCTGTCGCGAATGTGATGTCACTGTCGATGGCATACGACGCGAGGGGCTTTCCGGCGGCGGTTGCTCCGGCGATCAACTCGCCGACCTCTCGGACGACCCGCGCTGCCACCGCGACGAGCCATCGCGCCGAGAGTTGGTCTGGGAACTTCCGTGGATCCGGAGCCAGTGCGGACATCGCGGCGGGGGAGATGACGTACGACGCGGCACTTGCCTGCATGACTCGTTCGGTCATGTTTCCGCGTTTGCGTTCTTCGACGAGATGAACGAGCCCGTGTTCTTCCAGGGTTCGCAGGTGGTAGTTGACCTTTTGGCGGGTCAGTCCGACGAGGGGCGCCAGCGCAGCAGCCGACGACGGGTTCACAAGTGCGGCGAGGATTTGCTGCCGAACCGGGTCGAGTGACGCTTCCGCGGCAGCAGGTTTGTCGATGACTGCGACTTCCAACATGAGAAAACCATCCCACCGACAGAATTACTTGTCAAGACAAAATAATTTGTCGGTGGGATGGTTGTTGGGCAAGCTCTACTTGCTCAGCGCCGCGGGATTGTTCAAATCACGCGCCGAGTAGGTGTCGCATGCAGACACCTGGCCGGTCTTGTATCCGGCTGCAAACCACAACTGCCGCTGTTGGGATGAACCGTGAGTCCAGCCTTCGGGGTTGACCCGCCCGCTGGTCGACTGTTGGATCCGGTCATCGCCGACCGACGACGCGGCCGACAGTGCATCGCGGATATCGTTCTGCGACAGCGTCTTCAGGAATGGTTGGCCGGTCGCTTCGTCGGGGATGGTGTCGGCGTAATGTGCCCACACGCCGGCGTAGCAGTCTGCCTGCAGTTCGGTGCGCACCGCGCCTGACTCTGCGCCCTGTGGGTCGGCCTGCGCGCGGCTGATATCCCCGAGTTGATTCTGGATGTGGTGACCGAATTCATGGGCAACGACGTACTCCTGCGCCAAGGGGCCGGCGCTTGATCCGAATCGGTCGACCAGCAATTGGAAGAAGCTTGTGTCGAAGTACGCGGTCTGATCGGCCGGGCAGTAGAACGGACCGACTTCGCTGGTTGCCTGACCGCAACCCGTATTGACCGATCCGCTGAACAATCGCACTGCCGGGCGTACGTACGCCGTCCCCGTTTGTTTGATCAGTTGTTCTTCCCAGACGTCGTCGAGGCTACCGACGGTAAGTGTGACGCGGCAGTTCACGTCGTTGTTGGCATCGGTACCGGTGCAGTCGTCGACCGAACTGAGTTCGCTCGAGGAACTCGATGTTTCGGTGGACGTTCCCAGTAGCGAACCGGGATCTCCGCCGAACAGAAGGGCAAGAATGAGCACGATGATGCCGCCGGCGCCCCCGCCGATTGCCATCTTGCTGCCCCGGCTTCCGCCCCCGCCGCCTTGAACCTGAACGCGTCCCGCTTCACCACGGGCCCCCTCGTTGAAGGTCATCTATGTCCGCTTTCTGCTGTCGTGAACAAGTGCTTGCCGTCACTTCTGGTGGATAGCTTCGCATGCGAGGCGGGTCCGCGTTTCCGGTCTGGGCTGTTCGCTCCGTAGGATCGCAGGCAAAGTAGTCGGTCGTCGGTTATTGAAGTTGTTCGAAAGGAATCCCGTGCTGCGCACACATCTCGCCGGTTCATTGCGACCCGAGCAGGCAGGGCAGACCGTAACGCTCACCGGTTGGGTAGCCAGGCGTCGTGATCACGGCGGAGTGATCTTCATCGATCTCCGTGATGCATCCGGTGTTTCGCAGGTAGTTTTCCGGGCAGGTGACGTCGCCGAGCAGGCGCACCGTCTGCGCGCGGAATACTGCGTTCGCGTGACCGGTGTCGTCGAGGTCCGCCCCGAGGGAAACCAGAACTTCGAGATCCCCACCGGCGCAATCGAGGTCAACGCCACCGAGCTCGAGGTGCTCAACGAGAGTGCTCCGCTGCCGTTCCAGCTCGACGATCAGGTCGGCGAGGAAGCGCGTCTGAAGTACCGCTACCTCGACCTGCGTCGTGAAGGACCCGGACACGCAATTCGCTTGCGCTCCAAGGTGAATGCCGCTGCGCGTGGCGTCCTCGCGCACCACCAGTTCGTCGAGGTCGAGACCCCGACACTCACGCGTTCCACCCCTGAAGGTGCCCGCGACTTCCTGGTTCCGGCGCGTTTGCAGCCCGGTAGCTTCTACGCTCTGCCGCAGAGCCCCCAGCTCTTCAAGCAGCTCCTCATGGTGGGTGGCATCGAGCGCTACTACCAGATCGCGCGCTGCTACCGCGATGAGGATTTCCGCGCCGATCGCCAGCCGGAGTTCACTCAGCTCGACATCGAGATGGCGTTCGTCAACCAGGACGACGTCATGCTGTTGGCCGAGGAAGTCCTGACCGCGTTGTGGAAGCTCGTCGGCCACGAGATCAAGACGCCGATCGCGCGCATGACCTACAACGAGTCGATGCGTCGTTACGGCAGCGACAAGCCCGACCTGCGTTTCGACATCGAACTCGTCGAGTGCATGAAGTTCTTCAAGGACACCACGTTCCGCGTGTTCCAGGCCGAGTACGTCGGCGCTGTTGTCATGCCGGGTGGCGCAAGCCAGCCGCGTAAGCAGCTCGACGCGTGGCAGGAATGGGCCAAGCAGCGCGGCGCCAAGGGACTTGCCTACGTGCTGGTCGGCGAAGACGGAACGCTCGGCGGACCGGTTGCCAAGAACCTCACCGACGCCGAGCGCGAGGGTCTGGCCGCTCACGTCGGCGCACAGCCAGGTGACTGCATCTTCTTCGCGGCGGGTGCAACCAAGCCGATGCGCGCGCTTCTCGGTGCTGCCCGCGGCGAGATCGCCCGCAAGAAGGATCTCATCGACCCCAAGGCCTGGGCCTTCGTCTGGATCGTCGACGCTCCGATGTTCGAGCCGGCCGCCGACGCCACCGCGTCCGGTGACGTTGCTCTCGGCCACTCGGCGTGGACCGCGGTGCACCACGCGTTCACCTCGCCCAAGCCCGAGTTCTTCGACACGTTCGACACCGATCCCGGAACCGCTCTCGCCTACGCCTACGACATCGTCTGCAACGGCAACGAAATCGGCGGCGGCAGTATCCGTATCCACCGCAAGGACATTCAGGAACGAGTGTTCAAGGTGATGGGTATTTCCGAGGAAGAGGCGCAGGACAAGTTCGGCTTCCTGCTCGACGCCTTTGCCTTCGGCGCACCTCCGCACGGCGGAATCGCCTTCGGTTGGGACCGCATCACCGCGCTCCTCGCCGGCATGGATTCCATTCGTGAGGTCATCGCGTTCCCGAAGTCGGGTGGCGGTGTCGATCCGCTGACGGACGCACCTACCCCGATCACGGCGCAGCAGCGTAAGGAATCCGGCGTCGATGCGAAGCCGGAGAAGAAGGCTGACGCTGCCGGTGGCGACACCGCAGACGGCAAGTAGAACCGACCCCAGATCGCCATGCTGCACCTGAGGGTGATCTGCCCGCCCGAGCGCACCGAGGAAGTTCTCGGTGCGCTCGAGGCGGAATGCGGGGCTACCCACATTGTGGTGTCGCGTGGCATTGCCATCGATCCGCGCGGCGATGTCGTGCAGGCCGATGTTGCCCGTGAGTCTGCGAACGACGTCATAGTCGCGATGCAGGATCTCGGCATCCCCGAGCACGGCGCGGTGACGCTGGTGCCCGTGGAGACAGTGTTGTCGGCCGCGGCACGCAAAGCAGAACACGATGCACCTGGTGACGGCGCCGAGACTGTGGTCTGGGAAGAACTGTTGTCCCGGACTCGGGAGGAATCGACTCTCAATGGATTGTTTGTCGCTTTCCTGACTATCGCCTGCCTCCTGGCCGCAATCGGTGTAGTCACGGATTCACCGGTCACCATCGTCGGAGCGATGGTTGTGGGGCCGGAATTCGGCCCGCTGGCCGCGCTCTCGGTTGCCCTGGTTCGACGTGATCGAAAGCTACGTAGACGTTCGATTCTTGCGTTGGTCGTCGCGTTCCCGGTGGCGATGGGTATCACTCTGCTCGCCACCTTCGTGGTGAAGTTCTTCGACTGGATGGACGTCACCACCCTCGAATCACTGCATCAAGTCGACTTCATCTACAAAGTGGGACCGATCTCGTTTGTTGTCGCCCTCCTGGCCGGTTCTGCGGGCATGTTGGCCTTGATATCGGCGAAATCCGCCGCACTGGTCGGCGTGTTCATATCAGTGACTACAGTCCCGGCGGCCGGTTTCGCAGTAGTTGCTGCGGCTAACGGTGAATGGCGTATCGCCGGGCTGTCGTCGCTTCAGCTCGCCGTCAACATGCTGGGAATTGTCACCGCTTGCACACTCGTATTGTGGTTCAAGACCCGAGCCGATGAAGAGTTTGCTGCAGCGCTGAAAGGCATTTCAGGTTTGATCGGCGACGAGAAAGCGCGCTGACAGTAGAGAGCGAAGACGCATGATTCCAGTAACTTACGGGTAAGTTGATCAGTGATGACCGTATTACTGGCAGACCCCGTATCCGAAGTCGTGGCAGCTGCCGAGCAGTTGCTCACGCGCCGCACCGGAGCACCCGTTACCCTTGTGGATCCCACGGATCTGGGTGGCAGTGGACGCACCATCGTGCTGCGCGTTCGAGTTGCCGAAAACCCGTTTTCCCTACCTCGCACATTGGTGATCAAGCAGGTCCGTGATCCCTATCTGGGTGTCAAGAACGGCGTTACCCCGCCCGCTGAGGCAATCCACGTGTTCGATCCTGATACCGCGTTCCTGCGTGAAGCCGTGTCGTACCAATTCGCCAACGCATTGGCCAAGGACGCCCGTCCCGGCGCGGAACTGCTGGCATACGACTTGGACGCCAGGCTCCTCGTGCTCAGCGACCTCGGTGACGCCACCGCGATCAGCGTTCTTTTCCAGGACAGCGACGCAGACACCGTCACGAATACCCTGATGGCAATGGCCCAGGCAATGGGTCGCATGCACGCCGCCACCGTAGGACGTGAAGAAGATTTCACAGCCCTGCTTCGACGTGCCGAGGTTGTCCACAGTTCCGACGAAGTGGCTGATCAGGTGGCGCGCGTCATCACCGACGTGCCGTCGATGTTGGCGGACACACTGGGTGTTGTTGTCGATCCGAATATTCTCGAACAGGTTCACCACGCGCAGAATCTGTTCAGCGGTGGGCGATTCCGCGCCTTCAGTCCGTCCGATCTGTGTCCGGACAACATCATCGTCAACGGCGAAGGTGTTCGATTCCTCGACTACGAGTGGGGTGGATACCGAGACGCGCTTCTCGACATCACGTACGCACTCGTGTCGTTCCCGGGATGCCTGTGCAACGTCGACCTGACCGAGGAACGCGCGTCGGCGATGGTCGACGCGTGGCGTTCGGAAGTGGTGGGCTTGTGGCCGGCGCTTGCCGACGAAGCCGAATTGGGTCGAGGACTGGTCGAGGCTCAACTCATTTGGGTATGGCTGAGCACCTACATGTTCCTGCCGAATGATCATTCGCGGATAGCCGCAGTGCGCGAGCACCATCTGTCGATTCCGCGTTCGGATGCGTTGCTGCGCCGTTGGGCCCGGTTGGCGCGAGCAGCCGAACTCGCAGGCAACGTCGCTGTGCATGACCATGCAAACGAAGTTGTCGCTGCGCTCCGCACACACGCTGAGTAACGCACTCACGAACCGATAAAGCGCCCGTGCCGGAGCACGGGCGCTTTTGCATGTCGAAGCTCAGTTGTCGGCGAGAGCGTCCGCCTCGGACAGATCCGTTGCCGCCAGCGCCGTCGCGAGATCGGGATGCCGGAAGGTAGACGTGACCTGGTCCTCGACCACCCGGAACGCCGACGCAATGGTGGCGGTCTTGCCGGGTTCTGCGGCCCACGTCGCAGTCTGCTCGACAACGACAACTCCGTGGTGGACGTACATCTTGCCGGGAACAAGCGTCAAACCGGCGTTCGACGCCCACTCGCTCAGTGCTGCTAATCCTTGCGTTGCCCCGTCGGCTCCACCCACCTCGATATCGTCGCTCGACAACTGCAGGAGCGTGTCGATGTCTTGGCTGTTGAGTGCGTCATGCCACGCGAGAACGGTGGCGATCTCAGAAGTGCTCATGGCGACACGCTATCCAATTCGGCACGACCGTGCTTTCCAGTTGGGACTTCGACGCGTCGGTACCTTCTAGTAGCGTCGTTATGTGAGCGATTGGCAAGCTGAAGACAGCGTGGTGGCGGATGACGGCCTGTTCGAGGCAACTCCGGAAGAATCCGAGATCGTGGATGAACCAGATGTCGTCTCGGTAGCCGAGCGCGCCTTGTCCTCGTTGCCGCCCGGTGCTCCGCTGGCTGTCCGCATGCGCCCGCGCACTCTTGGTGAGGTTGTCGGCCAGCAGCACCTACTCGGGCCCGGTGCGCCGCTGCGGCGAATGGTCGAGGGATCCGGCGCTGCATCGGTACTTCTGTACGGGCCTCCTGGTACCGGCAAGACCACACTGGCGTCGTTGATTTCCGGCGCGACCGGTCGGCGTTTCGAGGCACTGTCTGCACTGTCGGCCGGTGTCAAAGAGGTTCGCGGTGTGATTGAACTGGCTAGGCGACGACTCCTGAACGGCGAGCAGACCGTCCTGTTCATCGACGAGGTACACCGATTCTCGAAAACCCAGCAGGATGCGTTGTTGGCTGCTGTCGAGAATCGGATCGTCCTGTTGGTGGGCGCTACCACCGAGAATCCGTCGTTCTCCGTGGTGTCGGCGTTGCTGTCCCGTTCGCTGGTTCTGCAATTGCAGGCGCTCACCGCAGCCGATGTTCAGGAGCTTCTCGAGCGGGCAGTGATCGACGAGCGTGGGTTCGGTGGCTCAGTCACCATTGCCGACGACGCGATGGAACATCTGGTGCGGCTGGCGTCCGGGGACGCCCGCCGTGCGCTCACTGCTCTCGAGGCAGCAGCAGGCGCTGCGCTCGACACCGCTGGCGGCCAACCCGGACCCGTCGAAGTCGATCTCGCGACCGTGGAGGCCAGTGTCGACAAAGCCGCGGTTCGGTACGACCGTGACGGCGACCAGCACTACGACGTCATCAGCGCATTCATCAAGAGCATTCGAGGTTCCGACGTCGACGCGGCGCTGCATTACCTTGCGCGCATGCTGACTGCGGGGGAGGACCCGCGATTCATTGCGAGGCGACTGGTGGTTCACGCCAGCGAAGACATCGGGATGGCCGATCCGATGGCACTACAGACCGCGATGGCCGCTGCTCAAGCTGTGCAGTTGATCGGAATGCCGGAGGCACGTCTCGCGCTTGCCCAGGCCACGATCCATCTCGCGACCGCGCCGAAATCGGGTGCCGTCATCGAAGCATTGGGCGCGGCCATGGCCGATGTGGCTGCCGGAAAGTCAGGTCTCGTGCCGCCGCATCTACGTGACGGTCATTACAAGGGGGCTGAGAAATTGGGAAACGCGGTCGGATACAAGTACCCACACGACACCCGCGACGGCGTTCTACGGCAGCAATATCCACCGGACGAACTGGTCGGTGTCGACTATTACAAGCCGACTGCCCACGGAAATGAGCGGGAGATCGCCGATCGAGTGGGAAAATTGCGCCGAATCGTGCGGGGTTGAAGCTGTAATCGTGCGGGGTTAAAGCTGTAAGGTCCCTGCACGCTAGGCTGGACAACGACAGTTCGACGCTCATGAAGGTAAGGACCGGTTAGTGCAAACCCACGAGATCCGCAGGCGATTCCTCGACCACTTCGTCAAGGCCGGCCACACCGAGGTGCCCAGCGCGTCGCTGATTCTCGACGATCCGAACCTTCTGTTCGTCAACGCCGGCATGGTTCCCTTCGTGCCGTTCTTCCTCGGCCAGCAGACGCCGCCATACTCGCGTGCGACGTCTGTGCAGAAGTGTGTTCGCACCTTGGACATCGAAGAGGTGGGCATCACCACCCGCCACAACACGTTCTTCCAGATGGCCGGCAATTTCTCCTTCGGTGACTACTTCAAGAAGGAAGCCATCTCGCACGCCTGGGCGCTGCTGACCGGTTCGGTTGACGACGGCGGCTACGGCATCGACCCGACGCGCCTGTGGGCCACTGTCTTTCACGATGACGACGAAGCATTTGCGATCTGGCGCGACGAGGTCGGCGTGCCGGAAGAGCGCATTCAGCGCCGCGGCATGAAAGACAACTACTGGTCGATGGGCATCCCCGGACCGTGTGGGCCCTGCTCGGAAATCTTCTACGACCGCGGCGCCGAGTATGGCGTAGAGGGCGGCCCGGAAGCCGACGAGGATCGCTACATCGAGATCTGGAACCTCGTGTTCATGCAGAACGAGCGCGGCGAAGGCACCACGAAGGGTGACTACCCGATCCTCGGACCCCTGCCGAAGAAGAACATCGATACCGGCATGGGCGTCGAGCGTGTTGCCTTCCTCTTGCAGGGCGTCGAAAACGTCTACGAGACAGACCTTCTCCGTCCCGTCATCGAGAAGGCCGCTGAGCTGACCGGCAGCGTGTACGGCACCGATCACACGTCCGATGTTCGTTTCCGCGTCATCGCCGACCACGCCCGCACCGCCGCGATGCTGATTGCGGACGGCGTCAATCCCGGCAACTACGGCCGCGGCTACGTGCTACGCCGGTTGCTTCGCCGCATCGTGCGCTCGGCCAAACTGCTCGGCAGCGAGCAGCCCACCATGCGCGAGTTCATGATCGTCGTCCGCGACACCATGGCTCCGTCGTACCCGGTTCTCGAAACCGACTTCACGCGCATCGAGAATGTTGCCGTCGGTGAGGAAACAGCGTTCCTCAAGACTCTGGCATCAGGATCGGCCTTGTTCGAGAACGCTGCCGAGACGGTCAAGTCGTCCGGAAAGTCGGTCATTGCCGGCGACCAGGCATTTGCCTTGCACGACACTTACGGCTTCCCGATCGACCTGACACTCGAGATGGCGTCCGAGGCCGGTCTCACCGTCGACGAAGACGGCTTCCGCACCCTCATGGCCGAGCAGCGCAAGCGCGCCAAGGACGACGCTCAGGCTCGTAAGCACGCGCATGCCGACCTCACGGTCTACAAGGAACTGCTCGATCGCGGTCCCACCGAGTTCACCGGCTTCAACGAACTGGTCTCCGAAGCTCATGTCCTCGCGCTCATCGTCGACGGCGTTCGTGTGCCGGTCGCCAAGGCGGGGCAGTCGGTTGAGGTCATCCTTGACCGCAGCCCGCTCTACGCAGAGTCCGGTGGACAGATCGCCGACATCGGATCGCTCACGGCGCCGGGACTCGAAGCCAAGGTCAACGACGTTCAGAAGATCGCCAAGAAGGTCTGGACGCACAAGGTCACCGTCCAGAAGGGCGAGATCACCGAAGGCGACATCGTTCTCGCACATGTCGACGCCGAATGGCGTAAGGGTGCAACCCAGGGACACTCCGGTACCCACATGGTGCACGCAGCGCTGCGTCAGGTGCTCGGCCCCAACGCCGTTCAGGCCGGCTCACTCAACAAGCCCGGCTACCTCCGCTTCGACTTCTCTTGGCAGGGTGCGCTTTCCGAGTCCCAGAAGCAGGACATCGAAGTTGTCACCAACGAGGCTGTCGCGTCCAACTTCGCGGTCAACACGTTTGTGACGGACCTCGACAAGGCCAAGTCGATGGGTGCCATGGCACTCTTCGGTGAGAACTACGGCGACGAGGTTCGCGTCGTCGAAATCGGCGGCCCGTTCTCGATGGAACTCTGCGGCGGCACGCACGTCGGAAGTTCCGCTCAGATCGGTCAGGTCACTCTGCTCGGTGAGCAGTCCGTCGGCTCCGGCATCCGCCGTGTCGAGGCGTACGTCGGTTTGGATTCCTACCGTTATCTGGCCAAGGAGCGCGCGCTTCTGGCCGGACTGTCCGCATCGCTCAAGGTTCCGTCCGAAGAGGTTCCGGCTCGCGTCGAAGCGCTTGTCGAGCGTCTCAAGGTGGCCGAGAAGGAACTGGAGCAGACCAAGGCCAAGGCTGTTCTGGCTGCAGCCGGTGAGTTCGTCGACAAGGCCAAGCGCATCGGCAGTGTGCTCGTGATCGCAGAACCTGCACCCGCCGGTGTCGGAGCCAACGACCTGCGCACGCTCGTCACCGACATCAAGGGTCGCCTGGGCTCGGAGCCCGCAGTGGTCGCATTGCTCGGCGACACCGACGGCAAGGTGCCCTTCGTGGTTGCCACCAGTAAGGCTGCGCAGGCGCTCGGCGTGAAGGCAGGCGACCTCGTCGGCTCGTTCGGACCGAAGATCGGTGGTCGAGGCGGCGGAAAGCCCGACATGGCTCAGGGGTCGGGTTCCGACGCCTCCGGAATCCCGGCGGCGCTCGATGCGATCCGGGACCGGGTCGCAGAACTGGCGGGCGGCAGCTAACGGTGGCAGCGGCTGTGCAGGGTCCCGATCGCCCCGGCGTCGACGACCCTGGCCGCGGACGCCGCGTCGCGATCGATGTCGGCAGTGTCCGGATCGGGGTTGCGTCCAGCGACCCCGACGGGATTCTTGCGACACCGGTCGAGACTGTGCCTCGCTCGAAGGAACGTGGACCCGACGCGCCGGATATCCGGCGGATTATCGACATCGTGTCCGAATACGAGGCCGTGGAGGTTATCGTCGGACTGCCACAGACGCTGCGCGGCGAGCAAGGCAAAGCCGCCGGCATCGCCACTGCATTCGCAAAACGACTGCAGCGGGCCGTCGAACCGATCCCGGTGAGACTGTCCGACGAGCGACTGACGACGGTCACGGCTGCGCGCAACCTCCGCGAAAGTGGAGTCAAAGCTCGCGGTCAGCGTCCGATGATCGATCAGGCTGCGGCAGTGGAGATCCTGCAAGGCTGGCTGGACGAGCGGAGTAGAGCAGTGAAACCAGGGGAGTCGTCGGGGGACACGCCTGTGTCGGAGTCCGATCGGTGAGCGGGCGGTGGGATGAGGGCGGCTCCGGCCGGCCCACCGGTTCATTCGATTTCGACAACGACGAGACCATGGTCATGCGCGCGCTGCCACAGACCATCGAGCCGCCGCACATGTCCAGGGCTGAGGCGCGCAAACAACGCGAAGCGCAGTCCAAGCGAGCCAAACGGGGCAAGAAGGTCGGTGTCCTCGCGCTCCTTGTCTTGGTGATCGCGGTTCTGGGCGTGGGTGCCTACGGTGCGACGTGGTACATGAACCGCACTCAAGCGGCGGCCGACTACGCCGGGCCGGGCGGGGCGCCCGTCGTGATCCAGATCCTTCCGGGTGAAACTGCCTCGGAGATCGGTGCCACGCTTGCCGAGAAGGACGTGGTTGCCAGTTCGGCGGCGTTCTACAACGCGGCCGTGAGTAACTCGGCGGAGATCCAGAAAGTTCAGCCCGGTTTCTACCAGGTACCTGTACAAAGCAGTGCAGCAGACGCTCTGGATACGTTGGTCACTCCTGAATCTCGTGTCGGCCTGGTCGTCGTTGCCGCAGGGCGTCAACTCCACGACAGCAGCGACGCGCAGACCGGTGCTCTGAAGAAGGGCATCTACAACCTCATCGAGGAAGCCAGCTGCGTCGGATCAGCTAGCGCGCAGACCTGTGTGACGGCCGACGAATTGAATACTGCGGGAGCATCTTCCGATCTCGCGGCGTTGGGAGTTCCCTCGTGGGCGATGTCGTCCGTGCAGGGTGTGCCGGACAAAGACCGTCAACTCGAAGGTCTCATTGCGGCCAGTAGTTGGGATTTCGATCCCACCGCAACGCCGACGGAAATCCTGCGGACCTTGGTCCAAGGCAGCGCTGAGAAGTACGAAAGCACCGGCATTCTGACAGCCGGATCCGGCGTCGGACTCTCGCCGTACCAACTGTTGGTCGCGGCGTCACTGGTCGAGCGTGAAGCTCTGCCCGACGACATGTCGAAGGTCGCTCGCGTGATCGTCAACCGCTTGGCCGTCGATCAGCCGTTGCAGTTCGACTCCACGGTCAACTATTCGCTCGACACCACCGAAGTTGCGACGACGGATGATGATCGCGCGCGAGTGACGCCGTGGAACACCTACGCAATGTCGGGATTGCCCGCGACCCCGATTGCGTCACCGAGCATCGAAGCGCTTCAGGCAGTCGAATCCCCGGCCCCCGGTGACTGGCTGTATTTCGTCACCATCAACATGCAAGGCGAAACGCTCTTCACTCACAGTTACGACGAGCACCTCGCCAACATCGTTCTAGCGCAGGAAAGCGGGATTCTCGACAGTGGTCGGTAGCACCTCAACCGCACGCAAGGCAGCAGTTCTCGGCAGCCCCATTCAGCATTCGAAGTCCCCGTTGCTGCATCTCGCGGCGTACGAGGCCTTGGGTCTGACCGACTGGACCTACGAGCGGATCGAATGCACGGGGGAGCAGTTGCCCGCGCTTGTCGACGGGCTCGGGCCCGAATGGGTTGGGCTGTCGGTCACGATGCCGGGCAAGATCGCAGCCCTCGAATACGCGTCGGAGCGCACTGCGCGCGCCGTTGTCATCGGGTCGGCAAACACATTGGTGCGCATCGACGGTGGATGGCGGGCTGACTGCACCGATGTGGACGGTGTCAGCGGTGCGTTGATCGCCGGCGGTGTCGGTGATCTCACCGGTGCCCCCGCCGTGGTGGTCGGGGCCGGCGGAACGGCTCGGCCGTCGCTGGTTGCCTTGGCGGATATGGGTGTTCGCAACGTGACTGTCGTCGCCCGCGATCCGGGTCGTGCATCGGGCGCCATCGAATGCGGCGCTGCGGTTGGCTTGGACATTGATCTTGTTGCCTTCGATGATCCTCGTCTCGGCGGAATCTGTGCCGATTCGGCAGTTCTGGTCAGCACCGTTCCCGCTGATGCGGCGGCACCCTTTGCCGCGGAACTGGGTAAGGCACCTTTTGTCCTCGACGCGATTTACAACCCCTGGCCGACGCCGCTGGCCTCGGCCGTCGAGGCCGCCGGTGGCACCGTGATCGGTGGCCTGGCGATGTTGCTCAATCAGGCCTTCGGGCAGGTTGAGCAGTTCACGGGTAAGCCCGCACCACGTGAGGCGATGGCTGCCGCTATCGCTTAGTGGTCCTGGTCAGAAGTTCGTCGGGGGTGGTTTCCAGGCGGTGGGGTCGGCGAGGTAGAGCACTCTTTGAGTCCGTCGAGGACGAATTTCGGTACCGCGACCTCACCGGACCGTCTTGCCCTTGGTGGTCCCGCTGTAGTGCTTGCTGCCCAACTGAACCTCGGTGTCGGAGACCGTCAGTCGCGCCCGGGTGAAGTTTATATCGCGGACTCGCAGTGCGATGGCCTCACTCCAGCGGCAGCCACAGTAGGCGAGCACCAGCACAAGGAGCCCGTGCCCGTGACGGTCTGCCTCGGTCGATAGTTGGTCTACGTCTTCGGCCGTCAGGTAGATGTGCCGATTGCAGTCCCGCGGTTATCGGTGAAGGTGGGTACCTGGTCCTCAGGCCGGGGCGATACCGAGTTCCGCACCCACGTACGACATGTCGTCGACGCCCTGGGCATTCGAGAATGCCGTGAAAGCAAGCTCGTTGGGATGTGCCACTCCAGCGACGTCGCGCAAGGTCACCATTGTCCGAACGGCCAGTTCGTGCATGGTGGGATGCGTCGTGTCCCTTCCGGCCGGCGGGCCCAGCCAGATCGGCGCGTCGACAGCCCCGTGGTGATCGGGCGTCCACTGCCACCCGAGAACGCTCATCAGCCGGTTGATTTCCTTCAGGTCCGATCTTGCAGCATCCCCGAAACCGCACGCGCTGTCGATGTCACCACCACCGGAGTTGTAGAACTGTACGTCAACCTGGTTGTTCGATCCTTTTTGAGGGGCATCCAGGATGACATTGCCCAGCCACGGCAAAGTGGCCAGAACCCACTCGAACCGCGTGACGAACTCGTCCCACCCTGAGCACCGTGCCGGAAGGCCGGACAACGTCGGACGGTCGGAAGCGACCTCGCCCACGGCCTGTGTGGGGGTGGGGCCGAAGTTGTTGTAAGAGCTGACGCGGAGCCGGTCAGGAGTCGTACCCAGTCCGTCGCGCAACACCGCGACGATTGCAGCGGCGATCTCGTATCGTTGGTCGTCGGCATTGTGGCGCCATCCCGTTCTCCACTCCCGCGCATACTCCTCGACACGCTGGCCCTCGTGTTCGACGTCGTGATCGCGGCCGATATGGATTTCGACGGACTTCCACAACGGCTGGTCGCGTGGCACCCAACGACCGGACTCACGGTCACGGACCTGGGAAAACAAGGTGGTCCGCTGCGACTGGATCACCGCCCGTAATCGGGCAGCCGTCACTGGTTCATCGGGCACCGTCACCCTGATATCAAGTCCTTTGTCGTCTTCTCGGAACAGGATCCGTTGCCCGGTCAACGTGTCTCGCAGTTGAAGGCTGTCGCCATCCGTCGGCGAAATCAGCGTCTCGTTGTCATCCCAGTCCG
The DNA here is from genome assembly GCF_033142425.1 of Rhodococcus sp. IEGM 1366. NCBI lineage: Bacteria > Bacillati > Actinomycetota > Actinomycetes > Mycobacteriales > Nocardiaceae > Rhodococcus > Rhodococcus sp. IEGM 1366. The sequence continues at coordinate 511,374 of NZ_JAWLRZ010000005.1, read as the reverse complement.
GGTACAGCACCAGTTGGATGTCCTCAAACAGACTGGTCCAAACGTCATCAGCCACAACCACTCCCCGTTTCCGAAACCTCCCGACAAACCTACCGACACGCCCCGACACGTACGTTTCCGACGCCAACAAACCATCCGCCTCGGTAGCCGGGCGACAATCTCCAGACTGTCGAACGCACTACATTGCCGCATACCGATCGTTCGGTAACGCTTGGGGTCTGGTGACAAGAAACGGAGCGCTACAACGCCACAGCCACGCCGTTCCAATGGAGCTACACCTGCGGCCACCTGTATAGACACTTGCAGCGCCTTGAGCACGACGCCACACTCCGGGATGCCGCGTGACCCCCGACGAACTTCTGGCGATGACCACTTAGCTTTATCCACAGTGCCGCCGTAGTGCACAGCACGATTTCGTAGGCTGCGGCCGGTCGACGGTCGGCTCATGCTCAATGCCATGTGGATGTTGGTGGGGTTGGCAACTGCGGGTGCTGTTGGCGGTTTTGGTGCGCGTTTTCTTGCTGACGAATGGTTGCGCCGAAGCCTGTATGACGGGATTTCAGTCCGTTGCGGTGTGCCTGAATTATGCGTCGCGGTGGGCTGGTTGCTTGTCGGTGTAGCGACTTCATCTGCACTACAGCTTGTTTCGGGCCTGGCGTTCGTGTGGTGGTGTGTGGCCGTGTCACTTGTCGATGTGTCTGTGCGGCGGTTGCCGAACACTTTCACTGTGCCCGCTTATGGTGTCGTTATCGCCGGCGCCTTGTTTGCGGGAACGCTGTGGGCAGCGCTGATGGGATCGGTAATGCTCTCGGGAATCCACCTTGTGCTGCGCCTGATTTCGCCGCGATCCCTGGGCGCAGGTGACGTGAAGCTGGCACTTCCGCTGGGTGCGATCACGGGGTTGGGTGGTGCGCAGGTCTGGCTGCTATCCGCTTTTCTGGCTCCGGTGATCACATTAGTGGTGGCCGTTCTGCTGGCGCGGCGGTCGCAGGTCCCTCATGGGCCGTCGATGTGCGGCGCCGCGCTACTTGCCTGGACGATCGGGTGAGCGTGTTCAGCGTCCGTAGTGGTAGCGGCACGCAGCGATTCGGATCTGGTCGTCGGAGATTTTGTAAATCAGACGATGCTCGTCAGTGATCCGCCTCGACGAGTATCCGTGAAATCCATGTTTGAGTGGTTCGGGTTTTCCGATTCCTTCGTTACCATTCGCGCTGCTCCTCTCGTTCATTCGTGAGAGCGTCGGTGCGTGAACACCAACGAGTGGGCAGACGACTACCGCCCGCAAGCTAAAGACAGTCCCTTCACTCTCATCGTCGAGGGCGAGGTTTTCACCGTCACGGTGCGCGAAAATGGCAGTGAGGATTACACCTGGGAATCCGGACCGAACAAGAACTACGGGTTCGGTGGTGGCCCAGTGCAGGTGGCCGTTGTTCCGGATGTCGTTGTTCCGGATGGCGAGGTTCCGGACGCCGAGCCGTACCTGTCGACGATTGACGATCACCGCAGGTCGATCAGAAACTTCCTCGGCATGATCGACCCCGAAACCGGGTACATCGAATAAGCACGCGGATGCCGACAATGGCCGAATGATCACTCGTTATCGCCTGGGCTCAACCGGTGGAAGCAACACTCAAGGTCAGGAGGGTGTTGTGGGCAGACCATCGGATTGGGTGCGGGAGGTGACGGGCAGGGCTCCGATGAGGTCACCCGGAGCGCCGGGCCATCCTCGGTCGAAGGAACGGCAGTTTTGGGACCAGATCGCCACAGGCAAGCTTCCTCGCGAGGCAGCTGACGATGTCGGCGTGGGACAACCTGTGGGCCAGCGGTGGTTCCGGCACGCTGGCGGGATGACGCCGTATTCGTGGCCCGCGCCGGCAGGCAGGTACCTCTCTCTGGTAGAGCGTGAGGAAATCGCGATCCTGCACGCCACCGGCCATGGAGTGCGCGCGATCGCGAGTGCCATCGGGAGGAGCCCGTCGACGATCTCCAGGGAGTTACGGCGCAACGCCGCGACCCGGGGCGGCAAGCTCGACTATCGCGCCAGCGTTGCGCACTGGAAAGCCGAGTTGTTTGCCCGGCGCCCAAAGGCCGCCAAGCTGGCTGAGAATGAGCGGTTGCGCGACTACGTTGAGGACCGCCTTTCGGGCAAGATCACCCTACCTAATGAACAGGCCGTCGCCGGACCCGTCGAACGGCAATGGAAAGGCTTGAACAAACCCCATCGTCAGGACCGCCGATGGGTGAAAGCGTGGAGCCCCGAGCAGATTTCGAACCGGCTGCCGATCGATTTCCCGGACGATGAGTCAATGCGGATCAGCCACGAGGCCATCTACCAGTCCCTATTCATCGAGGGCCGCGGTGCGCTGCGCCGCGAACTCATCTTGTGCCTGCGAACTGGTCGTGCTCTTCGGATGCCACGCGCGAGAGCGAAACGCGTTGCCTGGGCCCACGTGACACCGGACGTACTCATCAGCAAGCGTCCCGAAGAAGCCGACGACCGTGCGATTCCCGGACACCACGAAGGAGACCTCATCATCGGTACGGACAGGTCCGCGATCGGCACCATCGTCGAGCGCACAACCGGGTACACCACCCTCGTGCACTTGCCTCGGGAACAAGGGTGGCGAGCGCAACCGATCACCAAGACCGGGCCGGCACTGTCAGGCTACGGCGCAATCTCGATGAACAAAGCACTGGCACAAGCGCTGGCGTCGATGCCCACCGAACTCAAACGCTCGCTGACCTGGGACCGAGGAAAGGAAATGTCCGCGCACACCCAGTTCACCATCGACACCGGGCTGAAGGTCTACTTCGCCGACCCGCACAGTCCGTGGCAACGAGGCGCTAACGAGAACACGAATGGACTACTGCGCCAATACTTTCCGAAGGGAACCGATCTCTCGCGATGGAACCCAGACGATCTCGCGGCAGTCGCACACGCTCTCAACACCCGACCGCGTAAGCGACTCCAATGGCGAACCCCCGCTGAAGTATGGGACGAACACCTACGATCAATTCAACAGCAACGTGTTGCTTCGACCAGTTGAATCCGCCTCGTCAATCGTCGTCAGAGTGCGTGTCAGCGGTGTCTGGAAATTGACCCCTTCGCAACCCGAAACTCGCAAACGGTTCGGCGTCGGCGTTCTCAGGTGATCGTGCGATACGAGGATCTTTCGCAAACACGCTGGTTAGGGCGGCCAAGAGTCGAGGCATTCACTAATCAATGCTGGTTCATCGTGAACAGCACACGGCAGGCGGCTTATCTATTGGGATACCGGTGCAACGAAAGCCAGTGGATCACCGGGCGTGTGCGACTTCGGAGAGGATGGTGTCGTTTCGGTCGGAGGATTCGTTGGCGGCACGGTAGACGATCGACACCGCGTGGGCGGTCGCCGGACCAGCGAGTGCGATTGGTCCGAAGATCATCCAACGAATGACATCGGGGAGAGGTGGAGTGGAAGAAGCGGCTGGCGACTCGAGTAACAAGAAGTTGGCGATCGCGCCGAGTGCTCCGAGCAGTCCGAGCGCTGCCACTGATGATCGTCGAACCCACTTGTTTTCGGAGAACACCACAACAGCACCGAGTGTCAGTACCGAGATGACCGTCATAGCGGTGACTATCCAATACTCGGAAGGCTGTCCATCGCGGACTGCGAACGATGTGGACAAAGTCGCGGAACCGGTCAGCATCGCTGCGCCCCACAGCAGTCCGACGATCAGGATGAACCTACGCATGGGACTAGCCTTCGATCTGGTGCAATTCTCAGACGAAACGGACGCTTCGGATGTCATGGGCAGATCTTTGCATCGGGTACCGACAGGGGCCTCTGGGGTCGATGTGCTGTCGTAGACGAGCGGGGACTCAGAAGTCGCGATTGGTCAACTGTCAACGGTTTTCAGAAGGCTGACCAAAGTACCGGTTACCGCAGGAGATGCCAGTCGGGGCTGGGATGAAGATTGAAAAGCCTTTCGTGTCAGCCGAATCGGAAACGATTGACCTTATGGAATGTGGTGAGTGCGCCAGTCCCGTGCGAACGTGTCCAGCGTGGCGGTCAGTGTTCGTCGTAGTGCTCACCATGTGCGGCGTGTCGATGGCCATCGTGGACGTAGTCCGTGTGATCGCCGTGCGGAACGGCGACGTGGCCACACCCTTCGCCGTGGACGTGATCATGGCCTTCGTGTACGACGTGCTCCGACGTCTCACATTCGTCGACATGATCGCCGTGGGGACGATGTAGGTGCCCGTCGTGCGCATAATCGACATGGTCACCGTGCGGAACGGCGACGTGGCCGCACCCTTCACCATGGCTGTGTTCATGTTCCGAGTGTTGTTGATGTTCTGTTGTCATCGAAAACCCTTTCACTGGAAGAATCAGTCAGGCGATGGTGAACGCTGCCTGCCGTGTGCGATCTTTTGCCGGTGAGACACGCTTGCCGCGTTCAGGAGTTGTGTCACTTCCGGTCTCCCGACGTGGGGCAGACGGCCTTGCCGTCGCCGTTGAAATGAGGCGGCGTCGCACGGTTGCAATCTGATCTGACGGTGTCGACATTACTCCGGTGCGCCGCAGGACATGCGGAAACTGTGGAGTCGCGGCGTCCTGAATTTCGGTATAGGCGTTGCGAAGTCGCTACATCGGATGATGGTCCGGTGTAGCGACTTCGCGAAGCGCAATGATCGGTTGCGTATGCGACTTCAGCTGGGTATTCTGATATGCAACCAAAGGTTGCAGAAGAGGTGCCGGTATGGAGTACGGACAAATCGAGCGGTCAATCTACGTCGACGCCGCACCCGACGTGGTTTACGAGGTCATCAGCAGTCCTGAGCATTTGAAGGAGTGGTGGTCCGACGAGGTTGTCGACCTGGAACCGGTTCCGGGCTCTGTCGGCGAACTCGTGTGGGGAGAGCGGACCTCGCCTGACAGTCATGTTGCCCGGATCGAGGTGGTCGACGCTGCGCCACCCCGATTGTTTTCATTCCGATGGGCTCACTTGTCCGATGACGCGGTGCCCCCAATGAACAGTCTGTTGGTGACATTCGAACTCAGTCCATCGGGAGAGGGCACGACGCTGCGTATGACGGAAACCGGGTTCCGTGAAATGGGCTGGGAGGTCGCAGTTCTCGAGGAGCAGTACAACTCTCACGTCGAGGGGTGGAACCGGCACCTGCCGCGGCTTGTCGAGTGCGCAGCCCGACTGGGTGCGAGCGGATGAGCCTTATCGACGACGACCTCTGGACAGCGATCGGGGACCCCACACGCCGACGAATGCTCGACTTGCTGTTGGCAAATGGGGAGGGGACGGCGACCACTCTGAGTGAACAGCTACCCGTAACCCGTCAAGCTGTCGCGAAACACCTCGGCACTCTCGACCGCGTTGGTTTGGTACATGTCACGCCCGCCGGCCGGGAGAGGCTCTACCGGGTCGATGCCGCGCAACTCGCCCGCGCCGTAGCGCAGCTGAATGCAGTCGGTTCGTCGTGGGATGCCCGGTTGCAGCGCATCAAACGGATTGCGGAAGCAATCGAACATAACAACCGGAAATGAGAAGAAGGAGGAACCCGCGATGGTCGACATTCTGCACAGGGTTGGGATCAAGTCGTCCTCTGTCGGCGATGTCTACGCAGCGTTGACGACGGTTGACGGTCTGGCCGGCTGGTGGACCAGCGATACGGACGGAGATCCGAATATCGGAGGCACGCTTCAATTCCGCTTCGGTGAAGGCCGGATTGATATGAAAGTGGTAGAACTCCAGCCCGACAAACGAGTGCTGTGGGAGGTGACCGCAGGGCCGGAAGAATGGATCGGGACCCGCGTGGTGTGGGACCTCCGACGCGACGGCGATTTCACCGTCGTCCTCTTCGCGCATGAAGGGTGGAAGGAGCCGGTGGAGTTTCTGCACCATTGCAGCACCAAGTGGGCGCTCTTCCTGATGAGCCTGAAGTCGAAGGTCGAAACCGGCACTGGCGCACCGGATCCCCGCGACGTCAAGATCGACAACTGGAACTAGGTAGTGGAGTAGTTCCGCTCCTGCCAGGCGCGGTAGACCTCGATTGCGCCGTCGTGGGGTTGGTAGTCCATCGGTAGTCTGCGCTCAACCGGGTCCTTGGCGAATTCTCCGTAGAAGGTGCTCAGTTCGAAGTACTTGCGGTCGTCGACGTAATACGGTTCGTAGTCGGTGCGTTGCGTGAGGAATACGACCCGGTCCGGACTGCAGTAATAGAGCGAACCGAGGCACATCGGGCAGGGATGCGCGAGCACATAGATGGTGCACCCGGTCAAATGCTCGGTGCCCAGTGTGGTGCAGGCGGCACGGATCGCGAGGATCTCCGCGTGCGCTGTCGGGTCGTTCGTCTGGGCCACCAGGTTGGGGCTTTCGGCAAGGATCTCACCGTCGCGGGCGATGACGGTGGCGAAGGGCCGGCCGCCCTCGGCGACATTGGCATTCGCGATATCGATGGTTCGTTGAATAGGGTCCATGACAGTCCTTGTCTGACAGTGTGTTTCAGGAAGGTGTTCAGGGGCGGCGGCCTCGGGAGCAAGGCCGCCGTCACGCCGAAGCTAGAAGGGCTTGGTCGGCAGGTACTTGCCGTCGAGCGTGATGACCGCGCGCTCGCCGCCATCCGGATCGGCAACCTTCTTGATGTCGAGCTTGAAGTTGATTGCACTGATAATGCCGTCGCCGAACTGCTCGTGCACCAATGCCTTGAGGGTGGTGCCGTAGACCTGAAGCATCTCGTAGAAGCGGTAGATGGTCGGGTCGGTGGGCACGCCGCCGGGGATGGAACCGCGCAGAGGGATGGTCTGTAGCAATCGCACCGCGTCCTCGTCCAGACTGAGCTTGTCCGCGACGACCTTCGCGGCGTCGGCGGGAAGTGCATGCTGACCGAGGAGGGCTGCGGTTACAAAGGCCACACTCAGCCCCGTGCCGTCGGTCAGTTCCTGCCAGGACAGGTCTTTTCGGGCCTTGGCGTCGATGACGGCTGCGGTGAGTTCTTCGCGGGGTCCTTGGGTGAACTGTGACTGAATCATAATGATTTCCTTCTTTATTTTGGGTGGGGGATCAGGCGGGGACGCCGGGCATTGTTGCCGCGGCGCAGGTCTGGGGGTGTTCGACGAGCGAGACGAACCGGCGGGTGCCGCCGTCGAGGGCTTCGATCGAGCCGGTTTCGATGTCGTAGACCCAGCCGTGCAGGTTCAGTCGACCTTGTTCGAGTGCGAGAGCGACCGAGGGGTGGGTTGCGAGGTTGGTCAACTGGGCGATGACGTTCTCGTGGACCAGTGCGTTCAGTTTCTCGGCTGCCGAGCCGTGCGTGCGGGCGGCGTTGACGACCCTCGCGGAATCTGCGTGCTGGAGCCAGTGCGCGACGGCCGGCATCTCGTCGAGGGGCTTGCCGGTGGAGATCGCCGTCATCGCGCCGCAATCGGAGTGGCCGAGGATCACGATGTCGGTGACACCGAGAACTGCGACCGCGTACTCGACGGTGGCGGATACGCCGCCCGGTTCCGGCCCGTACGACGGGACGATGTTGCCGGCGTTGCGGATGACGAACAGATCGCCGGGTTCGCGTTGGGTTACCAGTTCCGGGACCACTCGGCTGTCAGAGCAGCTGACGAATAGGGCCTGCGGGTTCTGAGTCGTCGCGAGTTCCTTGAAAAGTCCGGAGCGTTTCTGAAAGGCGTCCTTCTGGAATGTCATAAAGCCGTTGATGATGTCGTGCATGTTGCCTCCTTGCAATGGTGATGACTCAAGGATGACCTCGATGGTCGATAGTGTCCAAGACTTGTTATTCATTACCTCGATAGACAGTGCCTATAGTTCTAGTTATGGAGCTACGTCATATCCGTTATCTGCTTGCGGTCGCCGAACATGGAAACTTCACCCGGGCGGCGGAGTCGCTGCATGTGTCGCAGCCGACTCTGTCCCAGCAGATCAAGCAGCTCGAATCCGCTCTGCGGGTGCAGTTGCTGGACCGGTCCGGGCGGACGGTGCGAACCACCGACGCCGGCGAGGCTTTCCTGCATTACGCGCGGCGAGCTCTGCAGGATCTGGATGCCGCCGAGCGCGCGATCCACGATGTCCAGGACCTCAGTCGCGGCTCGCTGAGGCTGGCGACGACGCCCACCTTCGCGGCCTACCTGGTGGGTCCGTTGATGGACCGATTCACGACGCGCCACCCAGGCATTGCCGTCACCGTTCAGGAGATGACTCAGGACCGAATCGAGGCGGAGTTGGCACGCGACGGACTCGACGTCGGCATTGCGTTTGCGGACGTGCGCTCGGAGGAGATCGAGAGCGAGTCGCTGTTTGTCGAAACTCTCAGTCTCGTTGTCGGTGAAGAGCATTCGCATGCCGGTCGGTCGAAACCGCTGCCTGCGAAGACACTGGAGGATCAGGCACTGGTGTTGCTCAGCAGTGATTTCGCGACGCGGCTTCACATCGATCGGTACTTCAAGCAGCAGGACATCACACCTCGGACGGCTATCGAGGTCAGCTCGATCGGCGCGATCGTGGAGATCGTCCGCCGCGGCAGTCTCGCGACGGTGCTGCCTGACGCGATCACCCTCGAACAACGGGGCCTGTCCTCGATTCCGCTGTCACCGGCATTGCCCCCGCGTACGGTGGCCCTGCTCCGACGGAAGGGTGCCTATCGCACGGCCGCGGGCCGGGCCTTCGCCGAAATGGCCTCGACCTGGGACCACCTAAACGGGTGGCCCGGGTGAGGCTCATCTGCTCATGTGCAGACCGTCGATTCACGAGCTGTCGCTGCCTTAGGCAGTGACAGGAGCGCATTGACGCCCGGGACCATCGTCACTATTACCGAACCCGGTCGGAATGTCCGGCGAGCCTACCCAACGGGAGTACCGGCCGGCCGATACCGTCGCCCGACGTCGGAAATATCCGATTTCTCGATTGAAAACAGGAGGTCGCTTTGTCCCGATGTTCGGTGCGACGAATTGCGGTATCCGTGGCCGTTGCGGTGACGGCGTCCGCTGCTGTATTGGCGGGAACGTCTGTCGCGGAGGCGCAGCCCACTCTGTTCGACCTACTGGGAGGCGCCTCCACAGGTAGTGCGGGTAGTGCAGGCGATACAACCGACGACGCGACAACACACAGTGGCGATGCGACGTACTTTCATGCCGGTCTCGGTAGTTGCGGCGGTATGTCAGCAGATACCGACTACGTGGTTGCGATATCCGCAAGGATCTGGACCAGAGCGTTGTGCGGAAAACAAATTCTGGCCTCGAGCGGGCCGAGATCCGTAACTGTCACCATCGTAGATACCTGTCCAGGCTGCGCTGCCGGTGATCTTGATCTTTCACCAGCCGCGTTCAAGAGGTTGGGTAATCTTTCGGACGGAAGAATTCCTGTTACATGGCGGTTCATCGGCTGATCTCGTCCGTGAATCGGGCACCGACTGAGGAGGCTCACCTTTCTGGCTCCGGGACCTAGCTGCCGTTCGGGGGCGTGCTACCGGGCCCACCTGTACCTGGTGCGCCGCCACTGCCGGGTGCGCCCGCGCCACCGCCCATACCCGTAGCTTCCTGCTGGACAACACTTCCGGCGTAGTCGTTACTCGGGTCTCGGTAGATGGTGTGGACGTGGCCCCAACCTGAGGTATTCACGCCTTCGACGTCCGCGCCGGCAGATCCCTGCTGCGCGGCAAACTCGACGTAGACATCCGGTCCGGAGATCTGGAAGTAGATGCCATCGCCCTGCGTCATGTCGTACTCGGTTGCACCGGACCAGTTCACGTACGTCTCGTCGAGGCTCGCCTCGATCGTCGCGAGCGCGTCCGCAGTGGTCTCCTCGTCTGCAAGGCCAACCCAGTTCGCTATCACGCCGAGCAGCAACTGCTTCTGCTCGTCCGACAGGTCTGAACCGGAAAGCCCTGTGCCAGTGGGGTAGTCACAAGTACTGCCCGGCGCGCACACCATATTCGCTACGGTCTCGCCCTGATACAACTGAACCCTCTGCTCATCGGACAAGCTGTCGTAGAAGGCGAACGCGCTCGTGTAGATACCATCGAACGGCTGAACCTCGTTGCCGTCGGCATCGGTGTAGACGGCGGGCTGTATGCCCAGGTGAGTCGGTGCGAACGTGATGGAGTCGGCGGAGCCGTCGAGCGTCGCGTTGATGCCGAGGTGATGTCCGCCGAACTGAACTGCCCACGCATCCGTGTTCGACGGATCGCCGAAGAACGCGATGTAGTACTGACCGAGAGAATCTTCCGTCGACGTACTGTTCTCGTGCAGATATTCGTCGCCGCCCATGATGCCGGTGACGGTGTCGTAACCCGCCTCGCTCAGCAGTGCTTCGAGTACCTTCATGGCGGCCGCTTGTTGCTCCTCGGTCAGCTCGGAGATATTGAGTCCCGCTCGATCGACGAACGTCACCGGAAAGTTCGACCACGACGTCGTTTTGGTTTCGTCGTCGTAGGCGTAGAGAACCGCCTCGCGCTGCTCGGCTGACAATGTCTGCAGAAATGCTTCGGTCGCTGCTGCGGTGTCGGTGATCGTTTCGGCTGTGGTCGTCGAGTCAGTCGAGTTCGCAGACGCGACAGTGGACGACACCGTCGACGTGGACGCCGACGTTGTCGAGTTGGTACCGGCTGTCTCGGCGGTGCACCCGCCCAGAAGTAGCCCGCCAGCCAGCAGGACGGACACGAAGGCAATGCGGCGGCGACCAGGACTAGCTGAGAAAGTACTCGGAGTGCGTCGGATCATCATGGAGTCAAAAGTATTTGCGATACCTGCATGTTCACTGTGACTGCTCTGGACGTTCGCCGTGAGAAATCTGGGTGCATGCTGTCGGGGAAGTACGTGGAGTCGAAATCAGGACATACACCGCATCATCGCTCATCATTGAGGATGTGACCGGCGATCATCGCGCGAGATCGACAGCCAACCGCACGCTCGAGGTAATTCCTCCCGGTGCGGGAGCCGCCGCGATGTCTTCGGGAATCGTGTCGGTGGCCTTGCATCTGGTGGGATTCGAGGTCTTTTCGCTGGTATGGCTGGGGATAGGCGCAGCAATCTGGCTTGTTCTGGCTGTGGTGTTCGTATCGCGGTTGGTCGACAATCGCGCCCGGTGGATCGACGAGGCCGACACTCCGCCGGCTCTCACGGGAGTGGCCGCGACAACCGTGTTGGGTACTCGGGTTGTACTGCTCGACTGGGATCTGGTCGGTTATGCCGCGCTCGCTATCGCACTGGTGGCGTGGATCGTGCTCATACCGGCGGTAATTCGACACTGGACCTCGCCAACCGTCGGCGTGCACTTTCTGCTGTGCGTCGCAACGCAGGGTTTGGCCGTACTCGGTGCGACGCTCGCTGCCACGACTACGGCGCACTGGATTGCGCTACCGTCGGCGGCTGCGTTTGTGCTCGGCCTGGGGTTTTACGTGTTGGTGCTCGTGCGGTTCTCGTTCAATCAGCTCCGAGTCGGGGCCGGTGATCACTGGGTGTTCGGCGGCGCCCTGGCCATCTCGACGCTCGCGGCCGGAAAACTCACAGCGGCAGCGCCCGTGGTGGCTTGGCCGGAAACGCTACACCTGTCGTTTCAACGATTGAGCATCGTGCTCATCATTCTCGTTCTCGGCTGCTACGGCATGTTGTTTGTCTGCGAATTGATTTGGCCTCGACTGGAATACGACGTCAGACGTTGGTCGACGGCATTCCCGATGGGGATGACGTCGGCGGCGTCGTTAACTGTCGCGGCGACGGCGTCGACCCCGTGGTTGAAGACGGTGGGCGAGATTCTGGTGTGGCCGGCGGTAGCCCTGTGCGTAGTTCTGCTGATCGCATCTGTGTGGCGATTGTGGACTGTGAGTTCACCAACCCCGACGGTGGGGGCGTGAGCCGACGGGTTCGCCCTTCCGGGCGTCGTCGCGACTGCGGTAGACGATGTACGGCCGAAACAGGTACGCGACCGGCGCGCTGAATACGTGTACCAGGCGCGTGAACGGCCACAGTGCAAACAACACCAACGCGATCGTGACGTGAATGTGGAAGTCGAGTGACGCCTGTGCCATGAGATCACCACGAGGCTGGAAGATCCAGATGGATCGGAACCACGGGGAGACCGTCGTCCGGTAGTTGGATTCTTCGCCGAACGCTCCGGACCCCAGCACTGTCGTGGCGAGACCAGCGACGATTGCGGCGATCAGCACGACGTACATCAGCTTGTCGTTCCAGGTCGTGGCCATGAACACCGGTCCCCGGGTCCGCCTGCGATACACCAGGATCCCCGCGCCGACCAAGGTTGCCAGGCCCGCGATCGAACCGAGAACGAGGGCCTGCAGGTGATAGATGTGGTCGCTTATCCCGATTGCGTCGGTCCAGGATTGCGGGATCACCAGGCCGATGACATGTCCGATGATGACCACCAGAATGCCGAAATGGAACAGGGGGCTGCCAATTCTCAACAATCGATGCTCGTACAGTTGCGACGACCTCGTCGTCCAGCCGAACTTGTCGTAGCGGTAACGCCACCACGTGCCGCTCACGAAGATCGCCAACACGACGTACGGCACTATGTCCCAGTAGATTTCACCGGCAGACATCTCACGTCACTCCTTCGCGGCGGGGTGGGACGGTCAGGGTGAAGAGTGGGAGTCCGACAGATTCGGCGGGCGGTCCCGAGGCGGCGAGCTGCTGGGCGCGACGCATGTCGTTGTCGGAAGCTGGGGGCAGTGTGTTGCACACTGCCCTGAGAACGGGAGCGTACGGCGAGTCCACGTCGGTCAGTGACGATCGGATCATGTCTAGCGGAACGCGATGCGCCGAAAGCAGCTTCGCGCCGGCATCCGGGTCGACGAGAGAAGCGAACTCGAGGACGACAGTCAGGTGGTCTGCCGACTCGCTTTTCGGCGGATCAACTCCGGCCGCGCGATAGGCGTCGGCGAAGGCCAGGATTTCACGCCCGCGATTGCGGGTGTCACCCGCCGTCCAGTACGTGAGGTACAGCGTGCTGCGCCGCTTCAGATCGAATGTCTCGACGTACTGCGCCGCCGCTGCGAATTCCTCGCTGTCGCAAAGAAAGCGGTGAGTGAGGGTGAGTTGCTCTCGGGGAGCTGACGGGAGATGCCCGAGAATGTCCCCGACAACCGCGAGTCTTTCGCCTTGTCCACTGTCGGGGTATGCCAACAACAAACCGGCAGCGTGCCACACCAAGCGGTCCTGCCCGGCGCTGCGCCGACGTCGGCCGAAGCTGATCATTGGTTCTCGCCTCGATCAGGAAAGAGTCCGCTCGGCGAACCTTTGCCATCCCAGTTCAGAAGGTTGACCCGGGACGGGTTGGTCGAGTTGGCGGACATTTCGCCAGTGGTTTGACGCTCGCGTAGCGCGTGAAAAGTCTCGACTGCCACCGGGACCGGACCGCCACTGGCTTCGCCGAACGGGCCGGACTCGTGCATGCCCGGTCCGCCGTCGAAATCGAGAGAACACTCGGTGGCGCTCTCTTCGAGCTTGTGTCCGTCAACGGCGTAGGCGGTGGGAATGATGTACCGCTCGTCGTACTTCGCCAAGGCAAGGAGGCGATACATCTCGTACATGCTTTCCTCGGTCATTCCCACGGCCTCGGGTATATGCGGCTGCGGTTCGCGTCCTAGGTTGATGTCGCGCATGTACGACCGCATGGCAGCCAGCCGTCGCAGAACTCCGTCGATCACATCGGTGTCACCTGCGGAGAAAAGGCCGGCGAGATATTCGATCGGAATTCGCAACGAGTCGAGAGCCCCGAAGAGGTTTCCGACGTCTTCCCCATCGTGACCGTCGCGGCTCACGGCGTCGACGACTGGGGAGAGGGGCGGGACGTACCAGACCATCGGCATGGTGCGGAACTCCGGATGAAGCGGCAGCGCGACGCGATAGTCCTTGATCAGTGCGTAGATGGGAGATTTCTGCGCTGCCTCGATCCATTCGTCCGAGATGCCCTCTGCGCGAGCACCTTCGATGACCTCGGGATCATTCGGATCAAGCAGCACGTCGAGTTGCGCCTCGTACAGGTCTTTGTCATCCGGAACTGTCGCGGCCGCGAGAACCTTGTCCACGTCGTAGAAGATGAGGCCGATGTATCGCAGACGGCCGACGCAGGTCTCCGCGCACACCGTCGGCAAGCCCACTTCGACGCGGGGATAACAGAACGTGCATTTCTCGGCTTTACCGGTCTTGTGGTTGAAATACACCTTCTTGTACGGGCATCCGGACACGCACATGCGCCAGCCGCGGCACTTGTCCTGGTCGACGAGCACGATCCCGTCCTCGGACCGCTTGTACATCGCACCCGACGGGCAGGACGCAACACACGACGGATTGAGGCAGTGCTCGCAGATACGCGGCAGGTAGAACATGAACGTGTCTTCGAGTTGGAGCTTGACCTCCGTGCTGATCTTTTTCAGAATCGGGTCGTCAGGAACGATCTCGGGTGAGCCGGCCAGGTCGTCGTCCCAGTTGGCGGACCACTCCACCTTCATGGGTTCACCGCTGATGAGGCTTCGCGGCGCGGCTACCGGCATATGCTCCCCGAGGGGAGCCTGGGTGAGATTCTCGTAGTCGTAGGTCCAGGGTTCGTAGTAGTCCTGAATGGACGGCATCTTCGGATTCGCGAAGATGCGCGAGAGCTTCTTCAATCGGCCACCGTCACGCAGGCGAAGTCGGCCGTTCTTGTTGCGAACCCACCCGCCATTCCACTTCTCCTGGTCCTCGTACGTGCGCGGATAACCCTGGCCCGGACGGGTTTCCACATTGTTGAACCACACGTACTCGGTACCTGATCGGTTGGTCCACGCCTGCTTACACGTCACGGAACAGGTGTGACAGCCGATGCACTTGTCGAGATTCATCACCATCGCCAGTTGCGCCATGACTCGCATCAGTACGTCACCTCCTGCGAGCGACGACGCACCACGGTTACTTCGTCGCGTTGGTTTCCGGTGGGCCCGAGATAGTTGAAGGCAAATGACGTTTGGGCATAGCCGCCGGCAAGGTGGGAAGGTTTGATCAACAGTCTGGTCAACGAATTATGGATGCCGCCACGCTTTCCCGTTGTCTCCGTGAGCGGCACGTCGATGGTGCGTTCCTGGGCGTGATAAACGAAGACCACGCCGTCCGGCATTCGATGCGACACGATCGCCCTGCACACGACGACACCGTTACGGTTGACGGCTTCGACCCAATCGTTGTCCGATACCTCGATTTTGGCGGCGTCGCCGGGGCTCATCCACATCGTCGGCCCGCCCCTCGAGAGGGAGAGCATGAACAGGTTGTCCTGGTACTCGGAGTGGATCGACCATTTCGAATGAGGCGTCAGATAGCGGACGCTGAGACCGATTCCGCCGTTGCGATCTCCGAGAGCAGGTTCGCCGAACAGGCTTGCCATGTCGAGTGGTGGGCGGTAGATCGGTAGTTGTTCGCCCAGTTCCTCGATCCAGTCGTGATCGAGGTAGAAGTGCATTCGACCGGTGAGCGTGTGGAAGGGTTTGAGCTCCTCGATGTTGACGGTGAACGGCGCGTAGCGTCGGCCACCGGTTTCGCTGCCTGACCATTCCGGGCTGGTGATCACCGGGACAGGTCGAGCCTGTGTGTCCGCGAAGGTGATTCGGCGTTCCTCACTGCCCGACGCCAAATGTGTCAGTGGTCTTCCGGTTCGTTTCTCCAGTTCGGCGAACCCTTGTACTGCGAGCCTGCCGTTCGAAGTTCCGGACAGCGCGAGGATTGCCTCAGCCATCTTTTCGGCAGTATCGAGCGCCGGTCTACCTGCGGCAGCACCCGAATCGAAGACCCCGTGTTTGGCGGCGAGTTCTTCCACCTCACGCTTCGGATGTGTCGTGACGCCCTTGGTGGTGAGGCCGGCCTTCTCGACCAGCGGGCCCAGTGCAGCCCACTGCTCCGCGACGGCGGGATAGTCGCGTTCGACGACGACGAGGGGACCCATCGTCTTGCCCGGGACGGGTGTCTTTCCTTGCGAGTGCCAATCTTGTTCTCTACCCGAGGCGTAGGCCATCGCGCCGGGTGTGTCGTGTTGCAGTGTGCCCATCACGACGTCCCGGCGTTTTCCGAGATGCTTTTCCGCCAGCACGCTGAATGCCTTGGCAACCGCGCCGAAAGCGTCGAAATCCGAGCGGGTTTCCCACGGCGGGTCGATAGCGGGGGAGAATGCATGAAGGAACGGATGCATGTCCGTGCTCGACAGGTCGTGTTTCTCGTACCACGTTGCCGCCGGCAGCACCACGTCGGAAAGCAAAGTTGTGGACGTCATCCGAAAGTCGATCGACATCAACAGATCGAGTTTCCCCTCGGGGATGTCGTCGGTCCACGTTATGTCATTGGGGCGCAGGTTCTCCGGCGTCGGCTCGGCCTGCAGGTTCGAGTCCGTGCCGAGTAGGTGGCGAAGGAAGTATTCGTTTCCCTTGCTCGACGACCCGAGTAGATTTGCACGCCATACGCTCAGCACTCGCGGCCAGTTCTGGGGATTATCGGGATCGGTGACAGCGAGTTTGAGTGCACCCGAAGATAATTGGCTGGCAACGTGCTCAGCGACGTCACATTCGTGTGCATCTGCCTCTTCAGCCAGATCGAGGCTCGATCGATCGAACTGGGGATAGAAAGGTGTCCATCCCATCGACACGGCCGATGTCATCACGTCCATCGTGTGTCGGCCACTGAAATTACCTCGGCCGACGGGGCTGGAGAGTGCATCAGCTTGGTAACCGTCGTAGCGCCACTGGTCGGTGTGGACATACCAGTAGGAAGTTCCGGCCATCTGTCGCGGCGGCCGGAGCCAATCCGTCCCCATTGCCACTGTCGCCCAACCTGTGACGGGTCTGCATTTTTCCTGGCCGACGTAGTGCGCCCACCCGCCGCCGTTGCGTCCCATCGACCCAGTGAGCAGCAGGAGGCTGAGAACTGCTCGATAGGTGGCATCGCCGTGGAACCACTGACAAATACCCGCACCCATGATGATCATCGATCGGCCACCCGATTCGACTGCGTTGGTGGCAAATTCACGCGCTATGCGAATCACTTGCGCGGCGCTGACGCCGGTAATCGATTCCTGCCACGCGGGGGTGTATGGCTCAGACGGGTCGTCGAAGCCGGACGGCCAATGCCCCGGCATTCCGTCGCGCTGCACCCCGTACTGGGCGAGCATCAGATCGAAGACAGTGCACACCAGTCGATCACCCACACGGCGCACCGGTACACCCCGGACCATGGTTTCGCCGTGACCATCCGGTGTGTCGAAGCGCGGAAGATGTATTTCTGCAGTTTCACCCCAATCGGTGTCGACGCTCAGAGCAGGAACGATGTCGCCGAGGTCGAGATTCCACTTTCCGACACCTTCGTCGCCGAAGCGGAAACCGAGAGAGCCGTTCGGTACAACCATCTCATCGGTGGCGCGGTTGAGCACAACCGGCTTGAATGCAGCATTTTCGCTCGCCTCACCCAGATCGGCGGCGGTCAGGTTCTTGCCGGCGACAAGTCGGCCGTCGCGCTCCTCGATGGTGACGAGGAACGGAAGGTCGGTGAATTGACGCACGTAGTCGTCGAAGAACGGCTCACGCTGCTTCACGAAGAACTCCGACAGGACGACATGGCCCATCGCCATCGCCATAGCTCCGTCGGTGCCGGCGGCACACGGCATCCACTCGTCGGCGAACTTGGTGTTGTCCGCGTAATCGGGGCTGATAGCGACAACTTTGGTTCCGCGGTACCGAACCTCCGCCATCCAATGAGCGTCGGGGGTTCGAGTGACCGGGACGTTGGACCCCCACATCATCAGATACGACGCGTCCCACCAGTCCCCGGACTCGGGCACGTCTGTCTGGTCACCGAACACTTGAGGTGACGCCACCGGGAGGTCCGCGTACCAATCGTAGAAGGACGTCATGACACCGCCGATGAGTTCGATGAACCTCGACCCCGCCGCGAACGACACCATCGACATCGCCGGAATGGGGGAGAACCCCGCAACGCGGTCTGGCCCGTACTTCTTGATGGTGTGCACGTGTGCCGCGGCGATCATCTCGGTGGCCTCGGCCCACGTGACCCGTACCAGGCCACCTTTTCCCCTGGCCTGCTGGTACTTTCGCCGACGTTCCGGATCGGCTTGAATGTCGGCCCACGCATCTACCGGATCACCGAGTCTGGCCAGTGCCTCGCGGTACATTTCGACGAGAACACCCCGTGCGTACGGGTAGCGGACTCTCGTGGGTGAGTACGTGTACCAGGAGAACGCGGCACCGCGTGGGCAGCCGCGCGGTTCGTACTCAGGACGGTCCGGTCCCACCGTTGGATAGTCGGTCTCCTGGGTTTCCCAGGTGATGATGCCGTCCTTGACATAGATCTTCCACGAACACGACCCGGTGCAATTGACCCCGTGCGTAGAGCGCACCACTTTGTCGTGGCTCCAACGATCGCGGTAGAAGATATCGCCTTCTCGGCCGCCTGTGCGGTTCACGGTGCGAAGGTCGTCCGAGAATTTCCCAGGAGTGAAGAAGCGCCCGCCGCGGAGCAGGATGTCCTCGGCGCTGCTACCGATGTGTTCAACCACTGTGCACTTCCTTCACGTCTTCTCCAACGCCACAGCGATGGAGAATCTGACGAACGAGCATGCACGTCCATAGAACCGCAAATTCGGACTCGTCGCGACGGTTCGGGCGAAATGGGCAGTCACATTTCAGTGGCGTTCTTCGAGTCCAACAGCCTCCCTGAGTCGTTTGGCAGCAGTTCGGAGCTCGGGATCATCGAATGCGGATGAATCCAGCATTGCTGCCAGAGCCTCGGCGATGACGTTGAGCTTTTCTTGCGACGCTTCGCTCGCGCGGCGGCCGGCATTCTCGAGTAGCACTACCAACAGCAGTGTGAAAACACTCGCGACTGTATGAATGGCAACCTGCCAGGTCTTGAGATCCGTCCACCACGGCAAGCTGATAAACCAGGCCACCACGATGGCGACACACAGGAAGAAGAACGGTGCCTGACTGACTCGCAACTCTGCATGTTCGACGAACACGTCAAACCGCGAGCGGCGGTTACCGCCACTGCGGGTTTGAGCAGCGTCGCTGCTTCGCTCCATGACCAGAACTTTAGTCGGCGACGATTGATTGCGCGTGTGTTTACGCGTGCATGACTGCAGTGAAGGTCATGCGGTCACCGCGGTAGAGGGATCGTCTCTGTTCGATGGGCACTCCGTCGATGTCGTAGGACACTCGGTTGAGGAGGAACATCGGGGTCCGCGGGTCGACGTTGAGCAGTGATACTTCTCGGGCGTCGGGCAGTACGGTCTCAATGCTGTCGACGACGCGATCGAATTGTATTCCGCGTGTGCGTAGTTCGGCGTAGAGAGAATCTCTGTAGTCGAAGGTCTCCATGAGGCCGGGGATTCTGTGGGCGGCGATGCGGGTTGTTTCCAGTCCGACTCGGACGTTGTCGGTCGTGAACACTCGCTCGAGTTGTACGACCGCGTCACCCGTTTCAATGTGCAGGAGATCCGCGAGATTGTCGTCAGCGCCGTCGACGGACCATCCGACCAGAATTCGGGTAGCGGTCATGCCCTTGTTGCGCGCGGCTTCGGTGTAGGAGCCGATAGCAAGTGGCAGAACGACTTTAGGGTCTGCGACAACGGTTGTTCGACCGCGCCGCTCGATGCGGCCGGCAACGAGCAATTCACGCATCGCTTGACGCAGGGTTTCCCGAGACACGTCGTATCTCTCGGCGAGATCTCGTTCGGAGGGAAATGAGTCTCCTGGTGACAGGTCGTCGAGAAGCGCGTCGAGATTCTTGCGCACGATCTGGTGCTTTAGCATCCGAGGTTCTGCGTCGACCGCCATGCGTCAGACACTACCATTTCTTGGTCTAGACCAAGATGTCACTGTTAGTTCATTATCAGTTCACGCAACGGATTCGCCTTGGTCTATACCAACATGCATCGTATGGGTCATGACGAATTCGACCGCGACACAAGCGCTTAGCGAAACTGCCCTAGTTGGACCTGCCATTGAACTGGTTGTGATGGACATGGCCGGCACCACCGTCGCCGACGACGGTCTCGTCATCGACGCCTTTGATGCCGCGGCCACTGCGGTGGGTCTCGCCGAGTCCGGCGCAGACCGCGACGACGCTCGCCGCTACGTCCTCGAAACGATGGGTCAGTCCAAAATCGAAGTCTTTCGAGCACTCTTCGGCGCAGAAGACCGCGCCCAAGCCGCCAATCACGCTTTCGAAGCGGCGTACGACGCGCGCATCGACGGCGGCGTGACCTCGGTACCGGGTGCCGCAGACGCCATCACACAACTCCGGGAGGCCGGCGTTGCAGTGGTGTTGACGACCGGCTTTTCGCCGGCCACGCAGCATCGAATTCTGGACGCTTTGGAGTGGCGCACTGTCGCTGATGCTTATCTGGCGCCGGGGGATTCGTTCCGAGGGCGTCCGCATCCGGATCTCGTGCTTGCTGCTGCACTGCAGTGCAGAGTCAGTGACATGGCGGCTGTCGCCGTGGTCGGTGACACCGCGAGCGATATCCGATCGGGTCGACGCGCAGGTGCGTCCGTCGTCGCCGGCGTCCGCACCGGCGCCCACCGGAGTGAGGTTCTGATCGATGCCGGCGCGACCCACATCCTCGACAGCATCACCGATCTCCCGAGCCTCGTACTTCGCTGAATTCGCTAGCCCTGAGTTCGCTCAGCCCTGAACTCGACTGATGCCTTATCTTCCCTGCCTTCACTCGACCGAACGGACCACGACATGAGTACCCGCACTCTTCGCCGCGCCAGCATTGCTGCGGCCCTTCTTTCCACCGCCGCACTTGTCGCTGCCGGTTGTTCCAGCTCAGGTGCTGAAACCACAACTGAACAGGGATTCCCGAAAACCCTGACACTGGTCGCAATTCCGGCTGAAAACTCCACCGACCTCAAATCCAGTTACGACCCGGTGATCGAACGACTGGAACGCGAGACCGGGGCGAAAGTCGAATTCGTCCAGGCATCCGATTACGCGGGCGTGGTCGAAGGTCTCATCGCCGGCAACGTCGACCTCGCGTTCTTCGGTCCCTTCGCCTATGTTGTCGCCGGTATCAACGGTGCACAGATGACACCCCTCGGTGCTGTCGTGAAGAACGAAGGAACTCCTCCCGGATACCAGTCCTACGCAATCACCCGCTCGGACAACCAGTCCGTCAACGGTCTCACCGACTATGCAGGCAAAAAGGTCTGCTTCGTCGATCCCAGTTCGACATCCGGATTTCTGTATCCCACTGCCGGACTCATCGAAGAAGGCGTGATCGCCTCCGGTTCGGAGGCAGACATCTCCGCCGCGGTCACACCCATCTACGCAGGCGGACATGACGCGTCGGCGCTCGCAGTCAAGAGCGGTGACTGCGACGCCGGTTTTGCATTCGACACGATGGTCGACAAGACCATGATCGACAACGGTGAGCTGAAGCCAGGTGAGCTCAAGACTGTCTGGAAGTCGGAGATGATCGCAGGATCATTGTTCGCTGCCAACGACGAACTCGGTGCCGACGCGATCGCGAAGCTGAAGGCTGTATTCAGTGAAGGCATGAACGCCAAGGCCTTCCAGGCTGACGGCATCTGCTCCGACGAATGCCGCATCACCGACGAGCGCGCCTGGGGCGTCGTACCGGCACAGGACAGCGATTACGACGGCGTCCGCCACGTATGCGAGGTCACCGGTTCGCAGAAGTGCCAAGGCTGATCATGCCCACACCCCCGAACGACATAGTCATCAGCGCACGCGACGTCACGAAGACCTTCGGTTCCACCACCGCACTCCAGAACGTCAACCTCGACGTGCACCGCAGTGAAATGCTCGTGCTGCTCGGTCTTTCGGGCTCCGGCAAGTCCACACTGCTGCGCTGCATCAACGGACTCCATCCGATCACCTCTGGCAGCGTTACCGCGCTGGGCACCCGCATCGACTCAGCTCCGGCGCGTGACGTGCGGGAACTGCGCAAGAACATCGGATTCATCTTCCAGCATTTCAATCTCGTCGGACGCCTCAGCTGTCTCGAGAATGTTCTCGTCGGAGGTCTCGGACGACTGCGCATCCCGCGCTACGGGACGCTGACGTATCCGAAGTCGATGCGCATCGAGGCTCTCAACTGCCTCGACCGGGTTGGACTCGCAGATCTGGCCGAGCGCCGCGCCGATACCCTCTCCGGCGGACAGCAACAGCGCGTGGCCATCGCGCGCACCCTGATGCAGCGGCCGAGCATCGTGCTCGCCGACGAACCGGTGGCCTCGCTCGACCCGGAGAACGCCGGTGTTGTCATGGATCTGCTGCAGCGGGTGTGCACCGAGGAACGGCTGACCGTCGTGTGCACGCTCCATCAGGTCGACCTCGCGCTGGGCTGGGCACACCGGCTCGTCGGCCTTCGCGACGGAGAAGTAGTTCTCGATCGTCCGGCGAGCGGGCTGTTACGCGAGGATGTCATGCCGATCTATCAACGCCTCGCACCCGAGCGTGACGCGCTGTCGGTTGTGGGATCGACGTGACCACCACGCTCGGTCAACCACCACCGAAAACTGATTCCCCGCAGACAGTTACGCGAAATAGACGTTGGCTACTACCCGCGTTGAGTGTGGCCGCAGTGGTTGCGACGCTTCTGTCGGCGCAGTACATCAACTTTGCACCCGCGACGCTGATCGACGGCCTCGAAGATGTTCAGCGTCTACTGGCGCGCATGCTCCCGCCCCGCGTGGACGACACCGGGCGTATCGTCTCGCTCGCCTTCGACACGCTGCTGATGGCCGTGCTTGGTACTGTCCTGGCCGCGATCGCTTCCATTCCCTTGGCTTTCCTCGCTGCGCGCAATACGACTCCGCATCCGTGGGTGTACAGCGTCGCGCGGGCCGTCATCACGTTCTGTCGGGCCATGCCCGACCTACTGTTCGCAGTGCTGTTCGTCCGAGCACTGGGCATCGGTGTCCTCCCCGGGATTCTTGCGCTGGCGCTGCATTCGATCGGCATGCTCGGCAAGTTGTTTGCCGATGCCATCGAGCAAACCGACAGCGGACCGCGGGAAGCGATCCGAGCCACCGGCGCCGGATACCTGCGTGAAATGATCAATGCTGTTGTACCCCAGGTTGTTCCCGCTTGGATCGGCGCGTTCGTCTACCGCATCGACATCAACCTGCGCATGTCGGTGGTTCTCGGATTTGTCGGTGCCGGCGGAATCGGGTTTGCGCTACAAGATGCGTTGCGCGGACTGATCTACCCGCGCGCCCTGGGGATCGTGCTCGTCATTCTGGCCATCATCGCCGCGATGGAATTGGTGGCGATCGCTGTACGGCGCACGCTGCTCGTCCCGTCGATCGGTGGACCCCGCCGTGATCGAGCGATGCGTATCGGTGCTTCGACGTTGCTGATCGCGTCCTGCATCGCCTCGTTTGTCGTACTCGAGATCGACCCCCGAGCGCTGTTGACGTGGGTTGGGCCTTCCGTGGAGGTCTTCGGGCGCATGGTGCCGCCCGATTTCTCCTCGCTCGGTGCCGAACTGCTCGACGCCACCGTCCAGACTGTCGCAATCGGCGTCGTATCCACGGCTATCGGCGTCGGACTTTCGATCCCGGTCGGAATCCTCGCTGCTGCCAATGCGACGCCGCATCCTGTGCTTTATTGGCTCGCGAGGGCGTGGATCGTCGTGGTGCGTGCCGTACCCGAACTTATTCTCGCCGTCGTGTTCGTTGCGGCCGTCGGGCTTGGCCCGGTGGCGGGTACGTGCGCCCTGGCGATCGGCTCGGTGGGATTTCTGGGCAAACTTGTTGCCGACGCTGTCGAGGAGATCGACCCGGGGCCGCTCGACGCAGTGACCTCGGTGGGTGGCGGTTGGTGGAACCGAATCTTCAGTGCTGTTCTGCCACAATCTATTCCTTCGATTGTCGGATCCAGTCTGTATCTACTCGACGTCAACATCCGCACGTCGACCGTCTTGGGCATCGTTGGCGCCGGCGGCGTGGGATTCCTGCTGTTCGAGTCGATTCGCACTCTGAACTTCCAGATCGCCGGTGCGATCGTCATCGTCATTTTTGTCATCGTCTACATCGTGGAAAGGATTTCCGGATGGATCAGATCACTCCTCGTTTGACGCGGGCAGCCGTATGGACACGCGATGGCGTCGACATCCGGGAAATGGAGATTCCCGAACTGGGTCCGGGGGAGGTCCTCGTTCGTGTCAGCCTCGCCACGGTCTGTGGCAGCGACCTGCACACTGTGTCCGGACGCCGCGACGCGCCGTGTCCGTCGATCCTCGGGCACGAAGCCGTCGGGCGAGTGGTCGCCATCGGAGGTCGGGCAAACCCTGAGGTGGTGGGGGAGTGCGTGCGCCCACTCGCTGTCGGTGACCGAGTCGTGTGGTCGGTGACGGTCCCGTGCCATCGCTGCCCACGCTGCGCCAAGGGTTTCACCGCCAAATGCGTGAACGTGCGCAAAGTTGGGCACGAATCAGCGCTAGGGCCATGGACATTGAGTGGGTCGTACGCCGCACATATCGTTCTGCCGAGCGGGACCGCGATCTCGCTGGTTCCCGATTCATTGCCCGACGCGGTGGCCGCACCGGCAGCGTGTGCAACCGCGACCGTGATGGCAGCGCTCGAAGCGGCGGGGGATCTCACTGACAAACGAGTACTGATCTACGGGGCTGGGATGCTTGGTGTCACGGCTGCCGCTGCTGCAACGGAGGCCGGTGCCGTAGTGCAGATGGTCGAGCCGAATCCATTGCGGCAAAGTCAATCTCATCAGTTCGGTGCCTCCGACGATGATGACCGATTACTTGCCGACATCGCAATTGACTTCTCCGGTGCCCCGGCTGCAGTGAACGCCGCCCTGCAACGCCTCGACCTCGGAGGTCGTCTTGTACTCGCCGGATCAGTCAGCCCAGGCCCTGCCGTTGCAGTGGACCCGGAGGATGTTGTTCGTCGGTGGCTGACCATCACTGGTGTGCACAATTACGAACCGCGGCATCTCGGTCAGGCAGTTGCGTTCCTCGCCGCAACGAGTGAGAAATATCCGTGGGCAACTCTCGTTGACGAACCTGTGCCGCTCGACGCAATGGAGGACGTTCTTCAGCCCCCATTGTCGCCGGTCGTACTCAGATCGTCGGTCGCGCCCTAGTGGTGCTTGATGGTGCAGACAAGCGGGTGCTGCGCGATTTCGATGACGGTCATGGCACCGGTACATTGGGCCGATAGATGGCTGGACTACAGGATGGAATGCCGACGTGAGTGAGATCGAGTCGTATTCCAGCGTCGGATCGGATCCGGGGACCGTTCTGATCGTGCTGAAGCGGGCGAAGCTCGCGCTGTTGTGGGGCGCCTCGTATCATCCGATTGTCACGATCAACGGCAGGGCCGAAGCACTGCCGTGGGGTGCACACAGAGTGGCATTTTCGGATGCGGAGCCACTGTCGATCGACGTGTATGTCAATGAACGCAGGCTGAGATCGCTGAAATCAACGATCGGACGCTGCGCTGCGATCATTCCTCCCGGAACGGCTCGGGCAGTGGAGTATTCGGCTCCGGCACAAGGATTCTGTCGGGGTGAGTTGGGGCCGCTCGGCACGACGCGTTCGCGCGGGTTGGTCGCTCAGTTCCTGATCGTCGGCGTACTTGCATTGATCTGCGGATTCATGGCCATCGGGCTTCTCGGAGTGGGTCTGGCAGCCATGACAGGGCAGCTCGGTGAACTACGTCCGCCGCAATAATCCGTCAGAGGCGTGGCCCTTTACCGTCGGGTCATCCGGATAGGTTGCGCTACTGATCTTTCCGTGATCGTTGGGATGTCGCATGGTGCGCGCTCTGGTCGAACGGCGTGACGCGGGAGAATTCGAGTACTGGGCGATCGCACCATTCATCCTTCAGGAAGCTCCGGACCCGCGCGGCGGCACGGGAGACGATGACGGCTGGGTTCGTTCCGAGAATCGCTGCCGCCATCGGCGACGATTCGGGGGGCCCAGGTGCGGTCCCGACTCGTTGTCACGCTCATGCTCGGCCTCGCCAGCGGATTGCGCACCTTCGAGATAGTGACCCCCGACGTGATCGACGGCGGAGTGTCATTCTCATTTTCAAGAGGGGTGCTCTTGTGTCGTGCTACGTTGAGTGACCCGACACGCATAGGAGCCCGATGACGACCTCGCAGGCAGCGCCTACCTACCGCGTGATCCAATGGGCCACAGGAAAGGTCGGCCGCCAGTCGATTCGCCATTTCGTCGAGAACTCGGCGTTCGAGCTGGTCGGTGTATTGGTCACCAACCCCAACAAAGTCGGCAAGGATGCCGGTGAGCTCGCAGGTCTGCCCGACACCGGTGTGATCGCAACGGACGACGTCAATGCCATCGTCGCTCTGGACGCAGACTGTGTGCATTTTGCGCCACAGGGGACGCTCCCGGACCTCGAGATGGTCTGTCGGTTGCTGCGGTCCGGCAAGAACGTGGTCACCCCGCTGGGCCCATTCTTCCGGACTGAGCGCACCCGTGAGTACCTCGACGCGATCGAGGCAGCCGGCCAAGAAGGTGGCACCTCATTTCACGGGTCCGGTCTGCATCCGGGCTACATGAGTGATCTGTTGCCGCTGACCTTGATTCGTCTGATGAGCCGGATCGACCGCATTCATGTGTACGAGACCGTCAACCTTCTCGCGTACCCATCCAACTACATCCCAGCCATGGGGTTCGGGCGCGCACCCGACGATGTTCTTGCCAACCCGAGTCGTTCGGCAGACACCCATCACATCTACGCACAGTCGATGGAAATGATCGCCCACACCCTCGGCGCGACGATCACCGACATCACAACAACACTGGAATTGGCCACCGCCACAGCGGACATCGCCTACCCCGGGGGTCTCGTCGAGGCTGGAACAGTAGCCGGGCAGCATTACGAATGGACCGCGTGGGCCGACGGTGCGCCACTGATCACCTTCCACGGTTTCTGGATCATGGGTGATGCCATCGAGCCTCGGTGGGATTGCGGGGACGACACCGGGTACCGCGTGGTCATCGAGGGCGATCCGGGACTGGAACTGAACATTTCCCGAGGTGGCATCAACAACGACCAAGATGACAACGGCGCTCTGCCGTGGACCGGATACATCGGCGCCAACGCCATCCCCGATGTCTGCGATGCGCCACCGGGAGTGATCACGCATCTCGAACTCGGCGTGGTTCGTCCGCGCGGCTTGGTGCGGCCAGGTTCCCTTCTGCGTTAGAGCTTTGCGGAAATCGACCGCGAGCAAGTGCACAAGGAAAGGCACAGCCATTACTGCATCCGAAGACATCCTCGAGTTGATGAGCCTGAAGGCGCGCTACTTTCGCACCCTGGACACAAAGCAATGGGACGATTTTCGTTCGCTATTTGCCGACAACCTGCAGTTTTTCGTCGACGAGCAATCGCATGAGAGCGTCCGGCAATTGTTGCAGACATCACCTGCCGACAGTCCGTCGTCGGTCATCAGCCCCGCGGGAAGCTACCGAACACCGACAATCGTCGGCGCTGACGAGTTCGTCGAGTACATATCACGCAGCCTGGCGTCGGCAATCACTGTGCACCAGGGGCACACTCCCGAAATTGTTGTGAGTTGCGACGGAACGGCGACGGGCATCTGGGCCATGTACGACTGGGTCGAAGATGTTCACCGCGGGCTGTCGCTCAAAGGCTGGGGACATTATCACGAAGAGTATGAGCTCGATATCGACGGCCGATGGCAGATCAAGCGTATGGAGTTGACGCGATTGCGGGTCGACATGACGTCGCCGGATCGTGGTCTCTCCACGCCCGTGGCGCCCTGGACGCGCTCGACTGCGGCCCGATAAGTTTCCCTTGCTCTGACTACACCAGAGAGGTCGATGATGATTCGACGCACCCGCTTCCTGACCGCGGCACTCGCCGCTGCCTGTTCGACGGCACTCGTGCTGACCGCTTGTAGCAGCTCCGGTGCCGACAGCCAGGGCGAGTTATCCACCGTTGGAGAGCCTGTGCCGGGCGGCGACGCACGTGTTATCCAGGTCAATGAGCCGCGGACTCTCGACCCGGCAGGGCTGACGAACAACTGGGCGAATCACGCATTCATGGGGAATGCGTTGTACGGGACCCTGATGACCAACGATGTCGAGTCTTTCGACATCGAGTACAAGCTGGCCGAGGACTTCACCACCACCGATGGTGGAAGCACGTTCACTCTGAAACTCCGTCCGGGCTTACAGTTTTCGGACGGAACACCACTCGATGCCGCGGCCGTGAAGTTCAACTGGGATCGGTTGGCAGATCCTGCGTTGGGATCGAGTTCGCTCGCCATGGCGGCCCAGGTCAATGCGACGGAGGTCGCCGATTCCACGACCTTGACTGTGCGGATGGATGCGCCTAACCCGCACTTTGCGCAGACGTTGATGACAAACGCGATGAACTGGATTGCGTCCCCGACAGCACTTCAGAGGGGGCAGACTGCGTTCGATGCGGCCCCGATCGGTGCCGGTCCATTCATTCTGACAGCGTGGTCGCGTCAGGACAGAATGGAATTTGCGAAGAACCCCACCTACTGGGATTCTCCAAAACCATACTTGGACAACATTGTTCTCCGCACAGCGAACGACAGCAGCCAGCGAACCAACACGGTAATGACCGGTGGTGCCGACTTGACCTCGGAAATCAGTTGGCGAAACCTGGCGATGGCAAGAGCTGCCGGATTCCCCGTCACGACGGCGCCGACGGGCGGCGGTCAATACATGGCAATGAATTTCCGGCGAGCCCCGTTCAACGACGAGCGTGCGCGCCGAGCGGTCGCACTGGCAACGGATCTCGATGCCTTGGATCTCGCCGTCAACGACGGCAAAGGGCAGGTTCCGGAGACGCTGTTCCCGGAGACATCACCGTTCCACGCGGATATCCCGCTGAAGAAGACAGACAAGGAACAAGCACAGAAACTGTTCGACGAGCTGGCCGCGGAGGGTAAGCCGGTGTCCTTCACCTACACATCTTTTTCGACAGTGGAGAACAAGGCTGGGGCGGAAGGATTGCAGGCCCAACTCAGCGCCTTCGACAATGTCGATGTCAAGGTTGATGTCGTCGACTTTGCTGCAGGCCTGGCTATTTACGGCTCGCACGACTACGACATGATTGCCACAGGGGCGATGATTCAGGATCCGGACGCAGAGCTGTGGTCCAACTTTCACGGCAGTTCGCAGCGCAATCTCACAGGTATCAACGACCCGGAACTCAACGACGCACTCTACGCCGGTCGCATAGCCGAATCGGTGGACGAGCGTAAGGAGGCGTACGAGATCGTGCAGAAACGGATCGTCGCTCTGACACCCGGACTCTGGTACGTGCGAGCGGCAACGTCGGTGGTCACAGGAAAGAACGTGCACGGCATCGAACTGTATGGAATTGGATCACAGTTGCCTGAAGAGTTGTGGATCACGAAGTAACTGAATAGTCCTGATCAAAAGGAGGCTGTCGTGGGTTCGAATGTGTTGGTAGTAATCGGTGTTGGTGGGATGGGGCAAGCAATCGCTCGCCGGCAGGGAGCCGGAAAGACCGTGCTGCTCGCTGACTTCAACGAGGCTGTATTGAAATCTGTTGCAGCGCAATTGACCGGCGAGGGTCACAACGTGGTTATTCAGCAAGTCGACGTCTCGTCCGGTCCATCGGTGGCTGCACTCGCAGGCGCCGCAGCCGATCTCGGAGCGGTCACCGATGTTGTCCACACTGCGGGTGTGTCGCCGGTTCATGCATCGACATCAGCCGTCTTGAACGTCGACCTACTGGGTGTTGCGTTGGTGCTGGAGGAATTCGGGCGTGTCATCGCCTCGGGTGGAGCGGGCGTAGTCATATCGAGTATGGCCGGATACTTCGCCGCGCCACTTGATGCGGAGCAGGAGCGGGCACTGGCGACGACATCATCGGGTGATCTGCTCGACCTTCCGTTTGTCGATGCCGATGCTGATCCCGGGCGCAGTTACAGCCTGGCCAAGCGCGGCAACCACTTCCGCGTGCAGGCAGCAAGTGCGTCCTGGGGTGCGCGGGGTGCACGCATCAATTCGATCAGCCCCGGTGTCATCTCGACCCCGATGGGGCAGGCGGAACTCGCCGGTGACAGTGGAGCAGGGATGCGTGCCATGGTTGCCGGGTCTGCCACACGACGCGTCGGTACGCCCGACGACATCGCTGACGCAGTCGCATTTCTGCTCGGCCCCACCGCGAGTTTCATTAGCGGCACGGACTTGCTCGTCGACGGCGGCGCCATCGCGGGGGTGCGATACAACCGCTGATTGCTTCGCGCTATCCGTTACCAGGCCCGCGAACCGCCAGGCGCTCTCGACGGGCGTTGAATCGTCGAACCCGCGATGAGTTCACCGGCCGCACCCAACGAAAGTGCGTCCACGAAGATTCTGCTGCGGCGGATCCGTGGGGGAGGAGCACGAGCGCTGCCTCTCGAGTGAGTAACTCACCCCGATGCCCTCGTATCTATTGCAATTGCTGTCTCCGGTATCGCCGAGATCGGTGAGGGCGCCGGCGTGGTTGTCATGTGCGTGTACACCGACGAGCAAGTTCGGGAGATCTGTCTCGACGGCACACTTCTGACCGGGATGCCGCGGGGATCCGTCTTGGTCGTACACACCACGGGTAGTCCACACACGGTCGAGGCCATCGCCGCCAGGGTCGAGTTCCTTGGCATCGATGTGCTCGATGCTGCGGTCTGTGGCGGACCGCACGATATTGCGGACGGTCGATTAACCCTGTTTGTGGGAGGGGCCGATGACGCAGTAGCGCGAGTCAGTCCAGTTTTGCGGAGCTATGGCGATCCGGTGCTCCATGTTGGCTCGGTGGGCGCAGGGCAGCGTGTGAAGCTGGTCAACAATGCATTGTTCGCGGCGCAGATCGGGTTGCTCGCCGAAGCGGCCGACCTCGGACGGCAGCTCGGTATCAACGAAGCGACACTGCTGAAAGCGTTACCCTATGGATCCGCTGCCTGTCATGTCATGGGGAATATCGCTGCGAGAGGCTCGGTCTCGGCGTTCACCAGCGCTGTCAGCCATTTTCTCGACAAGGACGTGGCCGTCGTGAAAAGTACAGTCGCCGATGTCGGAGGTGACCTAGGAGTCCTGCAGGTCGTCATCGATGCTCAGCAAACAGCCGATTCTTCTTGAGTGCTATGTCTGGTCAATCCGGCCTCGAACTGCGTATCTGAATTTTGCTATTGCAATTCTAGTATTACGTCAATATGGTTGCATTCATAACTCGTGACAGGCTTACGTATGCGGAGCGTCACTCGCCCGCGCGCTGCGCAATCATTTTCCGCCTTCGCTTCTACCTGTCAATAACGTTTGTGTAGTTCACAATTCGAGTTCTCAATTGGCCAACGAGGGGAATGTAGATGCTGAATGCCGGTGCCATCACAACCGAAGCGGAAACGCGCGTTGGGATTTCGGACCCCGAGGCCGATTTGCTGAGCCCCAATCTCGATCACCTGGTGGCGGCAATCAACGCGACCGCCGACCTGACGTTCGGGTCCGAGGCCTCTGTCGGTAGCTCGCTGGTGGCCAGGACGGCCGACCGGCTGGAGGGTCTCAAATGGCTGGGCAAGCATCCCGAGATCGCCGATGAAGTCATCGCGGATCCGGTGTTCCTGTGCGGCCTGCCCCGTTCGGGTACAACGTTCTTCCAGTATCTGTTCGACCGGGACGAGAGGTTCCGCCTCATCCGTACATGGGAGGTCAGCGAGCCCTCACCGCCCCCCGGTGCTGATCCGGGGTCCGTACGTCGCCGCAAGGCGGCCGAAGCCGAACGACGCAAGACACACCGAATTGCGGGGTTCGATGCAATGCACCTCTCGGATGCCGACGGGCCCGAGGAATGTCACGCCTTCCTCGAACAGAGCTACTCGTCGGCCGGTTTTCACAATCTCATGAACGTGCCGGAGTACTTCGATTACCTGATGTCAACGGATCTCACCCCGGCATACCGCGTGCACAAGAGGCAATTGCAGCTCCTGCAATGGCGCACCCCGCTGCCCCGCTGGGCCCTTAAACATCCGAACCATGTCATCGCGACGGATGCAATCCTCGAGGTCTATCCGGACGCGCGCTTCGTGATCACCCATCGGGATCCGGTACAAATTCTGGCGTCCATCTCGAAGATGACCCTCAAACTCCGTGAGTCCCGTTCGAACTCTCCGGTCGACCCACATCTTGTCGGCCGACAAATGCTCGACTTCATCCAGCGTCACGTCGACCGGATCATGACGTTCAGCGATTCTCCTGATGGCACGCGGGCGACGCATGTCGACTACTACCGTTTGGTCGACGACCCAATCACAGTGATGGCGGAGGTGCATAGCGCACTCGATCTCGATTCTCCACCGGCGGTACGCGAGGCAGTGGCCGACTGGTACTCGAGAAATCCGAAGGGCTCACGTGGCTCCAATCCCTATGCCCTGGAGGATTTCGGTCTAGACGGTGACATGGTGGCGGAGCAGTTCGGCGACTATATGTGTCGATTCGGTATTCCACGTGAGCAGGTCGGACTGGGAACGGATCGCTCGAATGTCTGACGGCCAGGCAGGGTGGATGGTACTCGATGCTGCCGTAGCGACGGCTCGATCCGAGTTGTCTGCCGCCGCACCCGATTCGGTCACCGGTGTCGAGAGTGAAGGCTGCCTGGCCCGCGTTGTGACCAGTAGTCTCACTGACAACTTTCTCCGCCACCAACTGACCGCCGGGGGTCTGACGCGGTCGGTGCCCACTATGGGCGGGCCCAATCCGGATTATCTACTGTGCAGTGCCCCTATTGATCCGGCGCGGCGCTACCGATTGGAAGGCCGCTTGCACGACTCGGAGCGGGTGGCGGTTGGCCTCTATTCGATCGGCGTGGGCGGGGCGCTCCTGGCGGCGGGACAGGCGAGCTTCGAGCGCGCGCAACTGGGTCCGGACGGGTGCTTCGCGCTCGATCTGGCGGCGGGCGCTCAGGGCAACGGACGCCTGCCGATCCAACCCGATTGCCGAGTCCTGCTGGTGCGCACTCTGCATCGGAGTCCTGAGGGTCGGCCGGTCAGCCTGACTCTCACGGGTGGCGCAGGGCACTCCGATCACGGACTCCAGGCGGGAGCTTCCGCCGGCGCTCTGGAACAGGCCGCACAACGAACGCTTCGCACCGTCCGCCAGTACATCGAATGGGCGCGACTGATCGGTACGACGCCCAATCACTTCGCCCCGCCCCACCCGAGCATTGCCGAGGCTGCTCGCGGCGATGCCGATACCGAGTATTTCTTCGGATACTACGAACTCGGCGAAGGTGAATGGCTGGAGGCTCTCGCGCCCTCCGGGCCGCCCGGCTATTGGTCGTTGCACGCGTACAGCCACTGGCTCGAAGCGCTGCCCGGCGCCGGAGTCCACGACCTCAGTGCCGCAACGGACCCCGATGGGCGTATCCGCATTCGCATCGGGCCCGCAGTGCCGCCCGACCTGCCCAACCGGGTAGACACACTCGGCCGTCGACGTGGGGTGTTGATCTTCCGTGCCATCGGTGCGCCCGGGCTTGGCGTTCCCTGCACCGTATTGCGCTCGTCTGTGTCCGCCAACTCAGGGCGCCGCTACGAGACATCCTGAAGAGTGTCTGATTGAAATGCGCCACTATCCACACACCTACGTCGCCGATTGCGGAAAGTAGCCCCATGACTTTGACCCCCGGCACTATCACCCTGAACTCCGGGGCCGTTCTCCCTCGAATCGGACTGGGCACCTGGCCACTGACCGGTGCCGACGCCGAGCGTGCCGTCGCGTCGGGGATCGAGGTTGGCTACCGCCACCTCGACACCGCTGCCGCGTACGGCAACGAGAAGGCAGTCGGCGCGGCCGTCAATCGCAGCGGTGTTGCGCGGTCGGAAATGTTCGTCACGTCGAAAATCCAGGGTAAAGACGAGGATTCGAGGGACGTTCGGGGCGGGCTCGAGCGGTCACTTACGGAGCTCGACCTCGAGTATCTCGATTTGTACCTCATTCACTGGCCGCGGCCTCGCTTGGGCCGCTACGTCGAAACCTTCACGGCCATGCGCGATCTCGTTGGCGAGGGATTGATACGGACGGTAGGCGTATCCAACTTCAAACCCGCGCACCTCGAACGTCTCATCTCGGAGACCGGACAGGTACCGGCGATCAATCAGATTCAACTCAACACCACGCTGGCGCGTCTGCAGACGCGGGAGTGTCACGCGCGCCACGGAATCGTGACTGGGGCCTGGAGTCCGCTCGGTAGTGACGGTACGCTGCTGCGCGAACCCATCGTTGTCGCTCTGGCCGAAAAGTATGGCAGGACACCAGCTCAGATCGCTCTGCGTTGGCATGTGCAGCAAGATATCGTCGCCGTGCCGAGATCAGTGGATCCGAAACGGCAAGCGCAGAACCTGGATGTGTTCGGTTTCGCGCTCGAGCCCGCGGAGATCGATGAACTGACCAGTCTGGACCGAGGTGAGGCAGCGGCTCACGACGCGGACCTCGAAGAGCGGACATGAAGGCCGAGTGGGGTTTCGCCAGGCCGCTATATTGACGCAAACTGCGG
Organism: Rhodococcus sp. IEGM 1366; assembly: GCF_033142425.1. NCBI lineage: Bacteria > Bacillati > Actinomycetota > Actinomycetes > Mycobacteriales > Nocardiaceae > Rhodococcus > Rhodococcus sp. IEGM 1366. The sequence goes on along the minus strand of NZ_JAWLRZ010000005.1, from coordinate 476,813 downwards.
GAATGCTTCGGCAAGCGCGCTGGGTTCAATGCCGACCTTGTTATAACAAAATCATTTTCAGTGAAAAGTAGTTTTCGAGATAGACGTCCGATATGTTTACCGCATGGCCCGAGCTGCACCCGCGTCCGTCCGTGCTGTGAATATCGTTTCGTTCCTCACTGCCCACCCGTCGCGGGGCTTCACGATCAGCGAGCTCGCGCAGCATCTCGGAATGAATATCGCCTCGGCCCACGCCACGCTGGCCGTGCTGTGTGATTCCGGGTTCCTCATCCGCGACCCCGTTCATCGCACCTACGTGCTGGGACCTGCGCTGGCGGCAACTGGGTTCGCCGCGCTCGAACAACACCCGGCGATCGAAGCGGCAATTGAACAGGCCGAGGTCTTGTCGCTCGAGCTCGATGTCGAGGTCGGGCTCTCCGGTATCGCTGGCACAGACGTCATCTTCCTCGCCCGTCGCGGCCCGGAGCCACTCACCTCGAGCATCGCCTACGTCGGCGACCGCTCACCGCTGCTCGCACCGATCGGCGCCGTGTTCGTGGCCTGGGACGACGACGTCTCTGCGTGGCTCGAACGCGGCGACGTCACTGCCGACCGTGCCGACCGCTACCGCAGCTTCCTCCTGGAGGTGCGCACACGGGGCTTCAGCGTCATGCCCGCGATACCCTCTCCGGACGTGACTGGTGCATTTCAACGGCTGCGGAGTGAGCCGACGGACAACGATGCGGAGCAGAACCTCGCCGAGATGCTCCAGAAGGTCGACGAGGTTCTCATCTCGTTCGATGAGCTGTCGGACTCGGATGAGATTGCATTCAAAGCCCTTGCCGCACCGATCTTCGATCCGATCGGCCGAGTTCTGCTCTCTCTCAGTATCACCGGCTCCGAGCAGCCGGTGCGTGTCGACCGCATTCGGCATCTCGGTCGTCGGTTGGCCAAGTCCGCGTCGATTGCGACTCGCCGAACCCGAGGTAGGGTTCCAGGCCGTCAAGGCTCGTGATGTCGTCAATGAACACGACGTGTACAGACCGTTTATCGCGATGTAGTGCCAATCGGAGTGCATGTGTGCTGCGTTGGGAACAAGAACGTCAGTCATGCGGTGGCCGATAGTTGGCTATTTCTGCAACCAAAGCTCCTCGGGCAGTGGTGAACCCAAGGCGTACATCTCGATACCACGCAGGTTCTTGCCCGCCATGACCGAAGGTGCGGGTCGGATGGTCCACAGGACCGGAGTCAGAGCGACGAGTCGATCCTGCACGGTTTCGTACGCTGTCTTGCGTCCTTCTACTGTCGTACTGGTGCGACCGGCGTCAAGTGCGGCATTGAGTTCCGGGTCGTTGATGCCGGTGAAGTTACCGGGGGACAGGCCGTGGAATGCGGTCCACAATGCGTAGTCAGGGTCAGCGATGACGGCGGTCGAGATCATCGTGTCGAAGTCGCGAGAACCTGCTCGTGCTGTGACGGCGGCATAGTCCGCGACCTCGACCTGGACCTGAACGTTCTTGAATGCGCTCAGCTGCGCCTGCAGGCTCTCGCCGAGCGACTTGCTCTCCGTGGTCGGGTAGGACAGAAAGGTGAAAGTGACCGGCTTACCTTCCGCGGCCAACTCGTCGAACAGTTTCTGTGCCTTCTCCTTGTTTTGAGTGTGCAACGAGATGTCCGTGTAAAACGGTGAGGACTCAGGGAACAGTGTCTGTGCGATTTGGCCTTTGCCGCTATAGACGGACGAGTTGAGAGCGTCGGTGTCGGCAGCCAGAACGACTGCCTGACGGGCCCGTTCGTCGTTGAAAGGCGCCCGGCGAATATTCATTGCTATGAACTGTCCACCCCCAGTCGGCACGACCTCGGTCGAGAACCCCGCCTCCTCGGCCTTGGACAAGGTCATCCAACTAGCTTCCGAGGACAGGTCCGCACCGTCGGTCGTGATCGTGTTGACCCGTTGAGTACTATCGGCCGGAATTCGAATCGTGATGCCGTCGAGATAAGGCTTCGGCGCATCCCAGTACCGCGGGTTCTTCTCGAGTTCGATCGTGTCCTGGCGGGTCCACTTGGCCAGGGTGAACGGGCCCGCACCGATCGGTGCCTTGTCGAACTCGCCTTGTCCCTTCTGTAAGGCGGTCGGGGAGGCGATCCAGTTCATGCCGGTGTTGATCAGCCCCTGGGCGAAGTTCGGATTGGCGGACACAAGCGTGACCTTCAGCGTGGTTGCATCGATGACCTCGGTCGAGGTGACCTGTGCGGCCTGGCGGATCGAGGTCGATCCCAGGGCAGGGTCGCGTAGGCGGTCCCAATTGAACTTGACCGCTGCGGCGTCGAGCGGGTTGCCGTCAGTGAACGTCAAGCCTGGTTGCAGCGTCAAGACAAAATTGGTCCCGTCGTCGGTGGTGGAGAAGTCCGTGGCCATCGTGTATTCGATCTCGAGGGTGACGGTGTCGTTGATCATCAGTGTCCCGTACAGGGCATTGCCGATCACGGGCTGGTGTGCCCAACTGTTGGTCAGTGCGGCCGGATCGAGCGACCGAGGCTCAGCCGGTTGCAAGATGCGAGCGATGCCACCGAGCACCGGCTCGCCAGCAGTGGTTGCGTTCCGGTCACCGCTATCAGAGGCTGAGCCACTACATCCACTCAGGATGAGCGTGGCGGAAATGGTCGCAGCGACTGTTGCGGTCAGGAAGGATCTGGATCGAGCCATCATTGCCTCTGACATCTGTTGGTGAACCTCGGGAGCCCTCGAATGGCAAGCTGGTATGCGCCAGATTATGGTCGGACGTCTGAAATCGTTTGGCTACGTAGCACTTCGAGTACCATCTCGGCGACTTCTGCACGGCAGATAAGCAAGTCCGGCAGGTAAGGATCGGGCATGTTGTACCGCAATGGTGCGCCGTCGAGTCGAGAGACGTGCAAGCCCGATGCTGCGGCGACGGCGGCCGGTGCGCAGGAGTCCCACTCGTACTGACCGCCGGAGTGCGCATAGATGTCCACCTCGCCCCGCAGCACCGCCATCGCCTTGGCTCCGGCCGAACCCATCGGAACCAGGGTCGAGCCCAAGTGCTCTGCGAGGTGATCGACACATGCCGGCGGGCGGGTCCGGGAGACCGCAAGGCGCAGTGGCCCCGTCCGTGCGGGCGGAACACCGCGCGGATCTCCTGTGTGCAACACAAGATCAGCCCCGGGCAGTGCAACGGCTCCGACCGATGCCGTCCCGTTGACGGCGAGCGCGACATGCACCGCCCAGTCGCTTCGTGGGGGCTCGCCGTATTCCCGTGTTCCGTCGAGGGGGTCGATGATCCAGACGCGATCACGTTCGAGTCGAATCGGATTGTCCGCGCTTTCTTCTGACAGCACTGCGTCATCAGGACGCAGTTCCGCCAACCTGCGAAGCAGGAGTTCGTTGGCTCGTTTGTCTCCCACCGCGCCACCTTCGGCGCGGATCTCGAGCAACAGTTCGCCGGCTTCTGCAGCCAGCGTTGCGGCGAGTGTGTGATCGTCCATGAGTTCACACATCCATTTCCGGTGCAAGGATGCCCGCCGCGCGCAGATGGGCAACTACGAGCTCAGCCGATGCCTCGGCTGAGATATCGCCACTTGCGTCAAGTCGAATATCCGGTGCCTCAGGCGGTTCGTACGGTGAGTCGATCCCGGTGAAGTGCAACAGTTCGCCCCGCCTTGCCTTCGCGTACAGTCCCTTTCGGTCTCGGGCCTCCACCACCTCGAGAGACGCGTCAACGTGGACCTCGACGAAATCGCCATCGCCGATCAGATCACGTGCCAACTGACGTTCCGCGTGGAAGGGAGAGATAAACGACGCCAGGACGATGGTTCCCGCATCGACCATCAACCGGGAGACTTCCGCGATGCGGCGGATGTTCTCCACACGGTCGGCATCGGTGAAACCGAGATCTTTGTTCAGTCCGTGCCTGACGTTGTCACCGTCGAGGAGATACGTGTGAAAGCCGAGGTCGAACAGTCGCTGTTCCACAAGGTTGGCGATGGTCGACTTTCCTACACCGGACAAGCCGGTGAACCAGACAAGTGCCGCGCGTTGGCCTTTCAGTCGAGCACGGGCCTGCTGATTCACTTCGACGGCCTGCCAGTGGACGTTGTCGGCTCGCCTCAGCGCGAAGTGGAGCATCCCTGCTGCCACTGTCGCGTTGGTGAAACGATCGATCAGGATGAAGCCACCCATTTCCCGGTTCTCGGTGTACGGGTCGAATGGAATCTGTCGGTCGAGGTTGAGATTGCACACTCCGATCTCGTTCAGTTCGAGAGTGCGTGTAGCTGTCTGCTCGAGAGTGTTGACATTGACCTTGTACTTGGGCTGAGCTGCACTCGCGCCGACGGTACGGGTCCCGATCTTCATCAGGTATTGCCGGCCGGGAAGCATTGGCTCCTCGCTCATCCAGACGAGGTGACACTCGAACTGATCCGACACGGCTGGTGGAGACGACGCTGCAGCAATTACGTCGCCCCTGCTCACGTCGACTTCGTCGGCGAGAACAATAGTGACGGATTGGCCTGCGACCGCTTGATCGAGGTCGCCGTCGGCTGTGTGAATCCGGGCGACGGTGCTTTCTGCGCCCGAGGGAAGGATGCGAATACGATCGCCCGAATTCACTGTGCCGCCCACTATCTGACCGGCGAAACCGCGAAAGTCGAGATTAGGCCGGTTGACCCACTGCACGGGTAGGCGGAAAGGGCGCGTCTGAATGTCATCGGCGATCTCGACTGTTTCGAGATGTTCCATCAGGGACGGTCCCGAGTACCAGGGGGTGTTCGGGCTGGCCTCCGTGATGTTGTCACCACGCAGGGCGGACATCGGAATGCAGACGATGTCGTCGAGACCGACCTCCGTCGCAAAGGCCCGGTACTGCGTTTCGATATCGTCGAATACTTCTTGGGAGAAGTCGACGAGATCGAGCTTGTTGACCGCGAGAACGACATTTCGTATGCCGAGTAGCGACACGAGGTAGCCGTGCCGTCGGGTCTGGGTCAGGATTCCTTTCCGCGCGTCGACGAGGATCACGGCAACGCCTGCCATCGATGCACCGGTCACCATGTTCCGGGTGTACTGCTCGTGACCCGGAGTGTCGGCCACGATAAATTTGCGGCGCTCGGTCGAGAAATAACGGTAGGCGACGTCGATCGTGATGCCTTGTTCCCGTTCGGCGGTCAGCCCGTCGAGCAGCAGCGCGAAGTCGAGTTCGTCTCCCTGGGTGCCCACCTTCCTCGAGTCGTTCTCGAGGGCTGCAAGTTGGTCTGCGAAAACAAGTTTCGAGTCGTACAGGAGCCGCCCGATGAGTGTGCTCTTGCCGTCGTCGACGCTGCCGCACGTGATGAACCGCAGCATCGTTTTGGACTCGTGCAGTTGGAGATACGTGTCGATGCCGTTTGCGACAAGGTCGTTGACTGAGTGCGCCATCAGAAGTAGCCTTCCTGCTTCTTGCGCTCCATGGATCCGCTCGCATCGTGGTCGATCACACGACCTTGCCGTTCCGAGCTCGTTGTAAGGAGCATTTCCTGAATGATTTCGGTGAGCGTCGACGCGTTGCTCTCGACAGCACCGGTGAGTGGGTAACAGCCGAGCGTTCGGAACCGGACGTTCTTGGTCACCGGTACCTCGCCCGGCGACAGGGGCATTCGATCGTCGTCGACCATGATGAGTGTTCCGTCGCGCTCGATGACTGGATGTGGAGATGAAAAGTACAGCGGGACAATAGGAATGTCTTCCCGGTGGATGTACTGCCAGATGTCCAGTTCGGTCCAGTTCGATAAGGGGAAGACCCGGACACTCTCACCCGGCGCCTTGCGCGCGTTGAAGAGACTCCACAGCTCGGGGCGCTGTTGTTTCGGATCCCACCGATGTTGGGCAGTGCGAATCGAGAACACTCGCTCCTTGGCGCGAGACTTTTCTTCGTCTCGGCGGGCACCTCCGAAGGCCAGGTCGAAGCCGTGGAGGTCGATCGCCTGCTTGAGCCCCTCCGTTTTCCACATGTCGGTGTGAGTGGCGGAGCCGTGATCGAACGGATTGATGCCCTTCTCGACACACTCGGGGTTCTTGTAAACGATCAGATCAACGCCGAGCTTTTCTGTGATCGTGTCGCGAAACTTGTACATGGCCCGGAACTTCCAGGTTGTATCGACATGAAGCAACGGAAACGGCAGTTTCGAGGGATGAAATGCTTTCATCGCCAGATGAAGCATCACCGCGCTGTCCTTGCCGACCGAGTACAACATCACCGGATTTTCGCTCTCGGACAACGACTCTCGGAATATCTGAATGCTTTCCGCTTCTAGGCGCTCGAGATGTGTCAGTTGTTTCATATGGGCTTGCCTTCTCGTGGAGTATTCCCAGACAGATGGGTGAGATCGTGTATACATAACGGACAGAGTGTCTTTCGTGGCTCAGTCGTCTGGTCAGGGGCGAGTGCCTAGTGACCTCGCCGCTGTCACCGCCGGGTTGCTTGCGTGAGAGGGTGCAGTTTGGCCTTCGCTTGACCGTCGATATATTCAGCGATGTCGCACTATTCGAAGCGGGTACGGCCGGCAGCGGTCACACCGACAGCGGCTCAGCCGAGTGAAATTCGAGATCTCGGCGACCAGAGCTCGACAGCGGCGCGGAGTCAGTCCACGGAGATTTTGTTCAGAGGGTTGGAGCGTTCGAGCATTCCGTAGGCTTGCTCGCCGTCCCACCTGTAGCGCACCCCGGCCTGGTGTACCGACGGGAAATTGGTTTGGAGTCCTTGCGCCGAATACGTCTTGTCGTTGTGATGAACGTCGTGTGCGCCGAACATCGTTTCGCCCTCGATGCTGAATGTCTCGTCAGCAGTCTCGAGGACAAGCGAGACGTCCTCGCCTGCCGGCCTCAACCGAGTCAGCCACGGAGCCTGCACGACTCGCGCCGGGATCAGTTTGCCTTCACCATTGAAGATGTAGCCTTCGTTGAAAGTGGGTTGTCCGTCGTCGCGTGGCGGATACGCGATGTAGCCGAACGCGCGACCGCTGGGAAATACTGCCGACTGCCAGCAGTGCCCCCAAAATCCCTCGAGCTTGCGGATGCCTTGGCGGCGGATCCGCAGACCGGTTCCGGTGAAACGGTGCTCCTCGCCGTCATCTACTGCCACGCGACCGGTAGCGCGGAACAACTGTTCGTAGCGGGGGCCGCCCATGAGGCCGCCTTCTACCGACGATGTCAGCTGAGCACTTGCCTCGCTGAGCAGCGCTCCCTGCACCCACGGTGGAACGGCCATTTTCGCTTCGACGTGGAAGCTGACATTGACCAGTGGGCCATCCGTGTTGCCGTCTACCAGGTCCGAAGAGGAGGTCTGGACTGCTTTCCCGTCGTATGTCATCGTCCAGGTATCGAACGGCTCGAGGCAGCGGAACTCTAACCCACCGGCGCCCAACACCGTAGGCTGTCCATCGACACCGGCGGCCGGCACAGATGGGGCAGTTTCGCGCAACCGGAATACTCGTCCATCCGGAAAAGCAATATTGACCTGGATGTCGTGCGCATCCCAGTTCTTGGAGATGGCCTCGATCCCGATGCGTGGCAGCCCAACTTCGCCGCGATCGTCGAGCACCCAGAAACTCACCGAGTCCCGCATCTCCGGATCCTCGGGGCGTTCGGAAAAGACGTACTCACGTGAGCGATCGATACCGCCGGTCAGATCTACAGACATCAATCTTCCTTACTGTTCAGTGGTTTGACGATTGGTCCAACGGTGGGCGCTGTCCATGTACTGCGTGAACAGTGGCCGTACCTGGTCGAAATCGATCCCGTATTCCGCCGGTTCTGCGCGCATGCTGGGCTCACGCTCAGCGGCGGCCCGTGTCCACCACTGACGCATCTGATCTTCGAACTGCGCGCTGACCGGCTCTCTCAGCCATCCGTACAGGCCTTCGACCTGACCAATGGGATCGGCTTGCATGGCGCGAAAGTCGATGTCGTAGAACCGTTCATCAGCACCGTCGGCGCGGAATTTCAATGTTCGTTCCATACCCAGTGACAAATGTTCGACGTTGAGTTGGCCTATGTAGTGCTTGTCGACATCGTCGGTGAACGCCGCGATGATGTCGGCGAACAGGTCAGCCACGGAGAGAATGACATCGGTCGGATCACGATGTGTCATGACGTATCGTGCATCGGGAAAAGCTCGATCGAGGTGCTCGAGTGACATCACGTGCGACGGACATTTGAGCCGCCACTGTCGGGTCGGCTCGCCCCATTGAAGAAGCTTCATTACTCGACGTTGATACTCGTATGTCGGAGTGAGGTCTGCCTTTTCGATCAACCACGTTGAATAGGAAGGTATCTGAGCGAATGAATGGAACATATGCGACTTGAAGTCCAGCGCCATCAGATCATGACACTCCATCGGCCCGTGAGTGTCGACGGGGACATGATGCCTCGAACCGACCATCTCGCCCAGGTCCGGCGGGATGCGCGGGTCGACCCCATGCACCGTTGACGGAGGTGGACACGGTTGTGACGATTCCCACCGCTTGATGTAACGCGCCGAGGGATCTTGAGCCAACAGCAGCGACAGTGCTGTTGATCCGGTGCGAGGCAGGCCGATACCAATCAGTGGAGCTTTGATGGAACCGTCGTCAATCTCGGGGTGGCGCCGATACCAGTCCTCGACCTGAAGTCGTTGCGTCAGGTGCAAGATGATGCGGTCGCGCAAGAACGATTCACCCACGGCATTCAACTTCGCTTCATCGCGGAGAGCGGTAAGGAGGATCTCGAGGCCTTCCCGGAACGAGTCGTCACCGAAATCGTCGAGCCCGGTTTGTGTAACGGCGGTGTCCAACACGTCGTTGACATGAGACATGAATGACCTCTCCATTGAGTTGTCTGTTGAATGGGGTTGTGCGGTCCGACGACAGTCGTCGGTTGATGCGGGACCTGCGACCGGAGTCGAGTCAACCGCTCGAGACATTTGAATCAACACCGCGAAGACCGCTGGCAGCGATATGATTTCATTCGAAAGTGTTGGTGTGCAATCAATTTAAGATAGGGTTTGCATGCCGGCTTTGGGGCCGCACGAGCGCGACTCAGTTCATGAACTGCCCGCCGGCCACATCAATGGTCTGGCCGCACATGTAATCGGCAGCTTCCGTAGCCAAGTACGCAACCATGTTGGCAATCTCCTCGGGCAGACCTACCCTGCCGAGTTGCACGTAATTGTCTATCGCCTCCACGACGGCGCCACGTGCAGCGCGTTCCCTGTCGTTCTGAGGATCGAGGAGGTACTCCCTCATGTCTGGTTTGATCATGATGCCCGGAGCTACACCCAACACGTTGACACCGCGAGGCGCCATTTCATGCGCGAGGTTACGGGTAAACCCGATCACGCCGGCTTTAGCGGCGTTGTAGACAACCAGACCGCGGTGCTGCATTCGCCCTCCGACGGCCCCGATGTTGATGATCTTGCCCGATCCTTGCGGCAGCAGATATTCAAGCGCTGCGTGCGCGCCGTACATCATCATTGTCAGGCTGCCCAGCATCGTGTGGTCGATATCTTCCTTCGTATGTTGCTCGAAGGGGCCGGCAACAACCATGACGGGGTTGTTGACCATGATGTCGAGTCCGCCGAGTGCGGCATGACTATCCCTTACCGCTCGATGAACCTGATCCCAATCCGACATGTCAGCAGCGATCGGCACAGTGTTCACACCCCAACGCTGTTCGATCTCCTTCGCCCGCCGCTCCACTTTCTCGAAAGTCCGGCCGACCAACGAGATATCTGCGCCGAGTCCAGCAAGGCGATTTGCGATGGCCTGACCCAAGCCATCGCCACCGGCGCCGATCACAATCGCCTTCTTGCCGGTCAGGTCCATTAGTTCGGTCACACGCTTCCCGACAATATGGGTGGGCAACCGATCGAAACCCATGACATCAGACCAGTCCCGCTCCTGTACCTCCATTGAGGTCTCCTCTCATCGCTTCGGTGGTGGAAGCCGAATACATTCCGTTGGGACTCCGTGGTAGCGAGGCTATGACAGCAGTCACAATCAATGCCAATACCGATTTCGGGCATTGAGTCATATCAAACTGCTATGGCTGGCAGAATCGGATCGACAATGGACACGCATCGACTCAAGTACTTTCTGTGTATCGCCGACGAAGGCTCGATGACTCGGGCCGCGAGCGTGCTCGGGATCGCTCAGCCGGCATTGAGTCGTCAGGTGCGTCGTCTCGAAGATGATCTCGGTGTGACGCTCTTTGTCCGGACCGCTCGCGGGATGCAGTTGACCGAAGAGGGCGAACGGTTGCGCGCGAGCACTTCCGCACCATTGCGTCAATTAGAACTCGCGATCCAATACGCCGGGTCTCCCTTGGCACGAGTCGAGCGAGGCTACCGTCTCGGACTGCCGGAGACGGCTGCGGGCATCTTGGCCGCTCCACTGCTGGGGAGCCTGTCTGCGACATTTCCGAACGTGAATTTCTCTGTGACAGTTGCGCCTACAGACAAACTTGTCGAAGAGTTGCTCAAAGATACTCTCGACAGTGCGATTATCAATTCGGTGCCGGACGAGCGTCTGTTCTACAGCGACCTTCTGGTTGAGGATCTTGTCCTCGTCGGTGGGCAAGGATCGGATTTACGACCGAATCGTGCAATCAGGTTCGCTGAACTCGCGGGCTTTCCACTTGTACTGCCAAGCTCTCGAACTGGCATAGGCAATACCCTCGAGAACACAGCTCTGCGGCTTGACGTTAAGTTCAGCTCTCGATTTGCGACCGACTCACTCCAAGTTGCGAAGGATCTCATCGAAGCGGGTCTTGCGTACACCGTCCTACCGCTATCTGCATGCGGTATCGAGATCGAGGCCGGGCGAGTGCGGTGGGCGCCGATATGTGAACCGACACTGAGTCACAAGCTGGGCATGGCCGCAACAGCACAGTTGAAGGTGCCGCGCGGGTTCGGGATCAAGATCGGAGAGATCTTCCATGAAGAAGTGGCGCGCCTGACCAAGTCAGGCAGGTGGCCCGCGCAACTTCTTCCTTCCCGTCATTGGCATTGATCACTCTGATGCGCCGGACTTCGAGTTCCACATGGGACCACACGCCTACGTGGTTGACTACAACGCTCTCCTCGCGCGGCTGGAATCGCTCGTGGCCCACGCCTGGTGCAAGTACGGCATCAGTTCGCCTGCAGCGTTTTTGAGGGGACCGGAGCATGAAGTTCGGATCATCGGGATCTGGTCTGTCGACACGTAACGGGTCGACTTCCGAGGTGCTGCGCGAGCTCGCTGATCGTGAGGGCCCGCGACGGGTGGGGGTCCTCGAACCGGCAGAGGTGCCGGTGAATCGAAACGTCCGCTGCTGCACGCTCTCTGCGAACCGGGACATGGGCAGCTTCATCTTGATGGACCGATTGGCCGACGCCACGCTCGGCGCCGGGATGCTCCACGCCCAAGGTTTTCACACATATCAATTCGACGGCGACAATGTCCGGCACGGTGTGAACAAAGACCTCGGTTTCACCGACTTTCGAGCTGAGAGTGTCGTTTGAACGTGGCTGGATTGCTAGGTGAGGCCCGTGAGCAATAGGACATCGTCGCGCCCGTCGGGCATATCCTAGGTAAGTCATTTCGAGATGAGTGCAAGCGTCGTGCGCCTTCTCCCTGACCGAAGTCGCGAGGGCGGTGTGGTGAGATGGACGACCCGATGGCCGACTCCGATCCGCTCGCGACTCAACGTGCCGCGGTCCCGACGATTACCGAGGAGTTGAGCGCGGCCGGATTCGACGAGGCGCAGGAGATCGGGCGCGGCGGGTTCGGTGTGGTCTACCGATGCGTGCAGTCCTCGCTCGACCGTAATGTGGCCGTGAAGGTCCTCACCGCCGACCTCGATGACGAAGTGCAGGCGCGCTTCGTTCGTGAACAGCGGGCGATGGGACGCCTGACGGGGCACCCGAACATCGTGGGAGTGCTGGAGGCGGGCGTTACCGAAAGAAATCGCCCCTACATTGTGATGCAGTACCACCCGCGTGACTCGTTGGAAACCCGAATTCGGCGCGATGGCCCGCTCGAACCAGCCGAGGCGCTTCGCCTCGGCGTGAAGATGGCCGGTGCTCTCGAGAGCGCACACCGCCATGGCATCATTCACCGCGACGTCAAACCCGCAAACATCCTGCTCACCGATTACGGCGAGCCGGCGCTCACCGACTTCGGCATCGCCCACATCTCGGGAGGATTCAAGACCACCACCGGCACGGTCACCGGATCTCCGGCGTTCACTGCCCCCGAAGTGCTCGGAGGTGACCCACCGAGCGCTGCCTCCGACATCTACGGTCTCGGCGCCACCCTGTTCTGCGCCGTCACCGGTCATGCCGCTTTCGAACGTCGCAGCGGCGAGCAGGTGGTGGCGCAGTTTCTTCGGATCACCACAGAGCCCGTCCCGAATCTGCGTGAGCAAGGCATCGATGAGGACGTGAGCGCGGTCATCGAGCGGGCGATGTCCCGCGATTCGCAAGAACGCCCCGCATCTGCTGCGAGTTTCGGCGACGAACTGCGACAGGTCCAGGCTGCCAAGGGCTTTGCTGTTGACGATATGGCTTTGTTGTCTGCACCGGATTATCCACGGCAAGAAGGGGATTCGCCTCACGCACCTTCGATCAGCGGAGAGTTTTCGTCGGCTCGACCGCATAACCACGCGGGGCGGGCCGTGCGGAGTTCGACTGGGGAGTTACCTCTCGAGCTCACTAGTTTCGTCGGGCGTCGCCGTGAGTTGATCGAGACCAGGGCGAGGCTGTCGGTCTCGCGTTTGTTGACCTTGACCGGAATAGGCGGCGTGGGTAAGACACGTCTCGCGTTGCACGTGGCAGCGGAAATGCGCGGCGGATTCAGTGATGGAATGTGTCTGGTCGAGCTTGGAGAGTTGCGCGACGGGTCGTTGCTGGTGGACGTGGTGGCCACCGCGTTGGGAGTACGAAATCCGTCTGCGCGCCCGCTCGAAGACGTGCTGGTGGAGTTTCTCGCCTCGCGGAATCTCCTGCTGGTACTGGACAATTGCGAGCAGGTGGTCGACGAGGCCGCCGCGCTGGTCGGCACGTTGCTGCGCACCTGCTCGGATCTACGAATATTGGCCACGAGTCGCGAGCCGCTCAGTATCGGCGGGGAATCGGTGCTCCAGGTTCCACCGTTGACGGTTCCTTCCTGGGAGGGCAATCCTTCCCTGCGGGCGATGGCCCGCTTCGATGCGGTGAGCTTGTTCGAGGATCGGGCGGCCGCAGCAGTGCCGGGATTCGAAGTCACCGAAGACAATAGAGTCGCGGTGGCCAGGATCTGCCATCATCTCGACGGCTTGCCACTGTCGATCGAGCTGGCGGCAGCGCGACTGCGGGCAATGTCGATCGACCAGATTGTGGAGCGGCTGACCGACCGGTACTCGTTACTGACTCGCGGTCCCCGCGGTGTGCCACCACGCCAGCAGACGTTGCGGCTGTCGATCGACTGGAGTTACGAGCTGTGCACCGCGCAGGAACAACGGCTGTGGGCGCGCCTGTCAGTGTTCGCGGGCAGCTTCGAACTCGACGCCGTGCAAGAAATCTGCGCAGACGATCGGGATTCGGCAGAAGTGATCGACACAGTGACTTCCCTGATCGACAAATCCATCCTTGCGCGTGAGCAGGTTGGGGAAGTGGTGAGGTACAGGATTCTCGAGACGTTACGTGCCTACGGTAGGGAGAAGATCGGGCCGGCCGATGAGTACACGGCGTTGCGGCGCCGTCATCGTGACTGGTACCTGAAGATGGTGCTGGATGCGGAGGCCGACTGGATCGGTCCGCGGCAGTTGGAACTGATCGAGCGACTGGACCGAGAGCAACCGAACCTGCGTGAGGCAATGGAGTTCAGTGCGACTGAATCTGGTGACGACGGGATCGTGGCCGAGGTGCGAATTGCGGTCGCCCTATTCCCTTTCTGGGTTTCGCGCGGTCGCCACAGTGAAGGACGGCACTGGCTCGACCGCGTGCTGGCTGACCAGTCGCGCGTTCCGGCCCTGGAACGAATCAGAGCCCTGTACGCCAATGCTCTGCTCGCCGGCATGCAAGGCGATTTGCCGGTGGGGAACGCGCTGGTCGACGAGGGTCTGGCGTTGGCTGAACAACTAGCAGACCCCGCGACGGACGCGCTCATCGCTGCGGCAGGCGGAATGCTGGCGCTCTACGGCGGTGATCTGTCCACAGCACGAGCACGGCTGAGCGACGCCCGCGAGTGGTACGACGCTCGAGCCGAGGTATCGCGAGTAGGCATTGCGGTCCTGCAGGCGCTGGGATGGACCTTCGAATTGCAGGGCGACGCGACTTGGGCCACGGCCTGCCATGAACAGGTGCTCGCGATAACCGAGTCGCGTCGGGAATCTGTGTATCGGTCGTACTCGTTGTGGGCAACCGGAGTCGCCGTGTGGCGACAGGGCGACGGCGCACGTGCCGCTCGGCTCTTGGAGCAGGGCCTTCGGCTGACGTGGCTGGTTGATGACCCGCTCATAGCTGCCGCTGACCTCGAGGCACTGGCGTGGATCGCGAGCGAGCGGCGCGAAGCAGCGCGCGCTGCCGTCCTATTGGGAGCCGCCGAGTCGTTGCGGCGGGCAGTGGGTAGCTCCACCGTCCTGTACCTCCAACTCCTTGCTCACCATGAGCAGTGTGAGCAGCTTGCCCGTCGTGCGCTGGGGAAGCGAGCGTTCGAGACGGATCACCGCAAGGGGAGGGCTCTGAGTTTCAGCGACGCGGTCGCTTACGCCCTCCGAGAGCAGTCGCCGGTTGCAACGACCTCCGTGGACGCCGTCCTGACAAAACGCGAACGGCAGGTTGCCCGCCTTGTGGCCCAAGGACTGACCAACAAGGCGATTGCCGCCCAACTCGTGATTTCGCAGCGAACCGCTCAGGGGCATGTCGAGCATATTCTCGTCAAACTCGGCTTTACCTCACGAGCTCAGATTGCTGCCTGGGTCGTTGAGCGCGCGCGCGACGCTCCGGCCTGACCCTCAACCTCGAGGGTTTGACGGACCATGTGATGAAGTCCAGTTCAGTTGCGCGCCTTGAATTGTGGTGACGTGGTGCATCGCACGACGACTTCGCGGGCGAGTCGGCTTCGGTGCGCAGTAACACTCCGGCGCATTAAACCGACCTTTTGGTATGAGAGCTTCCCGTGCTACCCGAGTTTCCTCGCTTGCCGTGGTTGTTTGCGCAGCGGTCGCCGCGTGGTTTGCCCCGACTGCTTCAGCCGAGGTCGTCGACGTCACGGTAGTTCCTGGGCTCGGTGGCGGCCCGACAACCCCGTATGGCGCCGGGTGCACGTACCTGGTGGTGGCGAAGACGGCCGCTTCCTCGGAGCCTGGCGTCTCCATTGTCGACTTCAACCGTGCGTCGACGTTCTTTCCGCAGGAACTTATCTGGGACACGATCAATCCCTATTACGTGTCTCCGGTGATTCTCGGTCATGCGTTTACCTTGTGGACTCCTACTGCCCCTGGCGAGCATTCCCTGATGGCGTACCAGACTTCGGCAGGTGGGCCGATCGAAACTGTAACCGTGAACCCGAGTGTGCCGGTCGGGCCCGGTTGCATCGTCGCGCCCTGACGGTAATCCCGGGTGAGCCTATGGGCGTGGCCAGGGGTCGACATCTACAACCAATTGGTTGTACGTTGGTGGTGTGAACGGAGATGACGAGGACCGCGCGGACGCACTGTTCCGTGCGCTGTCAGACCGGACGCGGCGGGACATCATGCGCCGAGTGCTGGCCGGGGAGCACTCGGTTTCTGCGCTCGCTGCGAAGTACGACATGAGCTTCGCTGCGGTGCAGAAGCATGTCGCCGTGTTGGAGAAGGCCGGCCTCATCACCAAGCGACGCAGCGGTCGAGAGCATCTCGCCAGCGGCGACGTGACGGAGTTGCGGTCGGTGGCGGCCATGCTCACCGAGTTGGAGCAAGTGTGGCGCGGCCGCATCGGACGTATTGACGAACTTATCGCACTCGACTCGCCCAAGGAGGGCTGAACCATGCCTGTGACGGACGTCCAGCAGGACATAGACACCCGAACGCTGACAATTGTCGCGGAATTCGCCGCGCCGGTGGAACGTATCTGGCAGGTCTACGCCGACCCACGCCAGTTGGAGAAGGTGTGGGGCCCACCGACTTACCCGGCGACCGTGGTGGAGCACAACCTCGCGCCGGGAGGTCGCACGACCTACTTCATGACAGGCCCGGACGGTGAGAAGTATGCAGGATATTGGCAGATTACGGCTACCGACGAACCGACGAGCTTCTCGTTCGACGACGGCTTTGCCGACGAGGATTTCAACAAGAATCCCGAGTTGCCGGTTTCGAAGAACGTCTTCACTTTCACCGAGCACGACGGTGGCACGCGCGCGACTTACGTGAGCACCTACGAGTCCGCCGAGGCGTTGCAGCAGGTGCTTGACATGGGTGTCGTTGAAGGCGCCTCGTCGGCGATCAACCAGATCGACGATCTGGTCGCTTCCTGAGCGGCGACAGTGTTACCGGATTTCGTCGAAGTCTGGGAGTGACCAGGATTTGTCGAAGAAGGGCTCGGTGGCCGCGTACATGCGGAAGTAGACGAACCAGCCGTCCTCGGCAACCGTCTTCATCCAGTTGTTGTCGGCTGTTTCGGGTGCCGACGGACCGATGTAGAGGTCGATGCTGCCATCTTCGTTGAAATCCAACATCTCGTCCCGGCTGTCCAGGCTGACACTGCGAATGTCATTGCCGCCGTTCTCATACGGCCGACGTGTGTTCTCGCTGTAGAGAGTGAGAGACCAGAACTGTGCGACGGGTACGTCGGCGGGCACGTGCAGGCGATAGGTCCGGTCGGCGCGCACCAGGCGACCCTCGCTGTCCCGCTTCGAGGTCAGGTAGACCTGCCCGACACCGGGAGTTGGGTGAACCATGCCCTTGGTGGTCGTGACTGCCTCGTAGAACAGTGTGGCGCGCTGATCGAGTTGCAGAATTGTGTCGGTCTCCTGTTCGATCTCGAAGTCGATGAGTTTGTACCAGCTCGTACCTGCCCAGTAGGGGGTCGTGTGCCGCGGGTTGACCTGCATGGTGCGGACCAGCAACTCGCCGAGCGCGGCGCCCTCGAGGAGAAGTCGCTGCTGGCGCTCATCAGGTGCAAACGATTCGCCTTTGACGATACCCAGGGGCTCGAGCATCGCCATCAGGGCTTTGTCGACTTCTCGGACAGGTTCTTCACCCAATACCGTCGCGAGGTCCTCCCAATAGCCGAGGCCGCGCGATGGTGTTGCGCTCCATTCGGTATCGACCCCTTCGATGAAGTTCACGGGTATGGGCGCGGAGCCGGCGCGCGCGAGAGCGAGGCCTCGTTTTGACGAGGCCATCACGTCCGCGTCCTGGGTGAGCACCCGGAACGCAATAAAGATATTGACTGTCGCCGAACGTGCCACATATCGCCCGGAGTCCTCGAACGGTGCGGCATCGTCGTTCGGGCCGAGGATGACGTAGCCGCCACCCTTGCCTTGGTCAGGCCCGGTCAGGCCGAGATCGACCACTGGTCGCTGCCAGAAGTCCAGGACGCCGCCCGCGGTTGGGCCGGCGGGGTAGTCGATGAGAACCGGTCCGTCAGCGAGAGTGCTGAAATTGATGATGTACGGCGTGGTGAGGTTTGCGGTGACGATGCCTCGCTTCTCCCGTAAAGTCTCGTACACGACGAAGTCGCCGAAGTTGTTGGCGCCAAACGTTTTTGCTGCGCGGTCGCGCCAGGTGACGAACCCGACGAGCGGAAGCGCCCACAGATAGGCCTGGGCGGCGCGCTGTACATCTAGTTGGTCGAAGAGTAATTCGGCGGACGCGTCGGTCGGGAATGTGTGCTCGAGTTCGATTGTGCCGAACGAGGTATTGATGACCTCGTCACCGGTCAACCGTGCATCGCGAAGGGTGGACATACTCCGTACCTTTCGTCCCAGGTGTCGATCCGGGCAAATACGACGGATCGTCGTGGGGACGCTACCTGTAGGAAACCGCTGGCATGGTCGATCAGCCAGTGCTGCGCCGGATCGTTCGCCGATCGTCACATATGACCGCCGGTGGCACTCGATGAGCGCCACCGGCGTCCTGCGAATTAGGCCTGCGGCTTGATCACGTTCGCGTTGAGGTACTTCGTGGAGATTCGATCGGCATCCAGATCGGTGCCCCAGATGCTCTTGTCGTTGGCGATGAGGTACTTGGGGTCGCACTTGAATTCGCCGGCTGTCGCCGGGAATACCTGCGAGTATTCGGCGCCCTTCAGCGCTGTCATCAGGCCGCAGGTAGCCGGCATGTTCTTGCCCGGATCGGTAACAGCGTGCAATCCGCCGCCGTCCCAGTCGTGGATCGACGACAGTTCGTTGACCATGCACTGACGGGTCAGGTCACTGCCGCACTCATCTGCAGCGGTAGCCCACAGCAGGAACGACGATGCAGCCTGCATACCGAGGAGTGCCGTCTTGCCGCCACCTGCGGATACCAGGTCGGAGTACTGCTTCACAGCCGGAACCTTGTCGGCATTCTCGAGCATCTGGAAAATCATGTCCGCGTTCAGGTTGTCGAGCAGTCCGGTGTCCTTGTTCCAGGCCGAAACAGCCTCGCCGTACCATGTGGCCTCACCGAAGAAGATCGGGTCCATACCGACCTGATCGAGAGACTTGACGAAGTTCAGCTCGGCAGGGCTGGCCGAACGGGAGGTCCAGATACCCTTGACGCCACATTCCTTGAACTTCTCGGCAAACGGCACGTAGCTGGATTCGCCCTCGTAGTTGAGGGTCACGCCGCAGTCCTTGAGTTTGAAGCCCGCAGCTGCGGCCATCGCACGTGTCTTGGTGGTGGAGTTGATGATTGCCGGCATCGTGCTGTTGACGACGTCGAAGTCGTTCAGCAGGTCCGGGTGCATCTCGGCCATCTGGAACCAGGCTGCCGCATTGGAGTAGTCGACGGGCATCGGCACACCCTGGAATGACATCGGACCATTGGTTGCGTCGGGTGACACCGTGAATCCGGGAACGGCAACCATGTTGCAGGCCACACGGGTCTGCTCTGCGGTCTGGTCCATCGCGAATCCGTGGCCGACCATCATGAACTGGCTGGCGCAGGCTTCCTGCATGACCGAGTTGGCCTGCGTCATCGCGGCGTCGTAGTCGGTACCGACAACCTTGCGGCCGTTGATGCCGCCCTGATCGTTGCACCACGAGATGAGGGCGTTGACCGCGTCACTCATTTCCTTGTTGAGGCCTGGGGATTTCACGTAGCCGCGGTCGTCGCCGAAGCCGATCTTGATCTCGGTGTCGCTGACACCCTGATCCGTCGCGCCCTTCGCATCTCCGTCGCCGCACGGCGAGGCAATGGTTCCGAACTTGGCATCGGAACTCTTCGACGCAGCGTCGGCCGTCGCAACGGATGCACCGTTCGACGTCGCTGACGGGTCGTCGCCACGAGCACCGGAACAGGCGGACACCAGAGCGGCGGTGGCAGCAAGCGCCACAACCAGCTTCGTGGTCTTGTTGGGCTTCACTTCGAGGTTCTCCTTTTGCGGACGGCACAGCAGTTCACAGGCGGCACTGCCTGGGCAGTTGCACTGAGAGCCGTAGATAATCAGCGATCGGACAATGTCGAATGCGACTTCCCGATGGGTGAGATACGAAAGTGAAGTGCGACACAGAGCGAGGGCTTTTGTGGCTCTGGTCATGCTTTTTCGGCCTGTTTCAGCCTCGAACCGTCGTGCGGGGTCCCTGAACCCGGTATTGGATGACGGGATCATTCAACCCCGGTCACCGCGCCTCGGATTTCCGGGGCGCGGTGGTGGATTACATGCCCGAGCCGCCGGAGAGCATCGCGATCGTCAGGAGGATGCCGCCGACAATTCCCACCAGTGGGCTGTCGCTGTTGAGTAGCCAGTCGTTAAGGGATCCCATGGAGTACCTCTCTTGTCTTGTTCAGTTGTCGAGCCGAGCCTATCGACGGATCGTGTCCGACATGTCGCTTTCTGTTGATATCGGGATGTGAGGTGCTTCGATGTGGGACAAGAGAACTCGAGGCTTATCGGATGGCCTCCATTGTCTGTTTGAAGATGCCCAGGCCGTGTTCCATTGCGGCGCCCATCGCAGTGGCGAGGTCATCCGGTTGTACGTCGTGGATCCACACGAATCGGCTGCGCCCGTCGCTGTGGGGGAAGACTTGCATCGACGCGTTGTCGTGTGTCGGCGCCATGGTGCCACCGATGACGGAGTAGGCGAGTCGGCGCGATTGGTCGTCGAGCGCGATGCGCCGTTCACGCACGACGGTTCCGTCTGCGAAAGTGGCGATCCTGATTTCGGGCTCTTCGAGTTTGCTGTTGATCACGAATCCCGGCGCCATCCGAACGGGCCCGTCAGCGAAGTCGCTGATAACCGCCCACACGTCTGCCGGGTCAGCATCGATAATGATCTCTTTCTGTACGGAGGCCATCTTCTGCTCTTTTCTGTAGAGGGCGCCCTGGTCGCTTCCGGAAACCACGCTACGAGGCAGCTAGGACAACTACTGACCTAATTGTCGGCTGTGCTGAGTTGGTCGAGGAGCTTGTCCAAGAACTCGTGTTCTTCGACGACGAGGTCATCGTCGAGTTGGGCTCGGATCCAGCTGTTGGGGAAACTGCTTCGGTGCAGTAAGTGAGAGCCGCGTCCCCGCGGGGACGTTCCGGGACCGTGCCTTTACGTTTACGTTCGAGGTGACGTGGTGGATGGGGCTGGCACCCGATCTTCGTGGCGACCCGTCGGAGGGGCCTTCAACCCTTCAACTGCGTTCGAGGAGACTTGGAGGACGTCACACACTCAACGCCCCTTCCGGTGTGACATCGAGCAATCGGGCAGAGGTCGAAGGACCACTGTCACAACCACAGTCCGCGACGTGGAAAGATAGTCGTCGTGCTGCGTTGGATAACTGCTGGAGAATCCCATGGTCCCGCCCTCGTCGCGATGCTCGAGGGCATGGTTGCGGGGGTCGAAGTGACCTCTGAGGCCATCTCGTCCGAACTTGCCCGTCGTCGACTCGGCTATGGCCGTGGCGCGCGGATGAAGTTCGAGGCCGACAAGGTCACCATCATCGGTGGTGTCCGCCACGGCTTTACGCTCGGTGGCCCCGTTGCCATCGAAATCGGCAACACCGAGTGGCCGAAGTGGGAAACCATCATGTCGGCCGACCCGGTCGATCCGGATCTGCTCGCCGATCAGGCCCGTAATGCACCGTTGACGCGTCCGCGTCCCGGCCACGCCGATTACAGCGGCATGCTCAAGTACGGCTTCAATGACGCCCGTCCCATTCTCGAGCGTGCGAGTGCTCGTGAGACCGCTGCCCGTGTTGCTGCCGGAACCGTGGCTCGCTCTTTCCTGCGTCAGGTGTTCGGCGTCGAGGTTGTCTCGCACGTCATCTCCATCGGTGCATCCGAGCCCTATGTCGGACCGGTTCCCGAGGGCAAGGATCTGGACGCGATCGACGCGAGCCCGGTCCGCGCTTTCGACAAGGCCGCCGAAGAGTCGATGATCGCCGAAATCGAAGCGGCTAAGAAGGATGGCGACACCCTCGGTGGCGTCGTCGAGGTTGTCATTCACGGCCTGCCTGTCGGTATCGGAACGTTTGTCAGCGGCGCCGAGCGTCTCGACGCGCGACTTGCTGCTGCCCTCATGGGAATTCAGGCCATCAAGGGAGTCGAGGTTGGCGACGGTTTCGAGACCGCGCGTCGCCGCGGCAGCGAAGCTCACGACGAGATCCGCCCCGGCCCGGACGGCATTGTCCGTTCCACCAACCGCGCAGGCGGTATCGAAGGCGGCATGACCAACGGCGAGGCACTGCGGGTTCGCGCCGCGATGAAGCCGATCTCAACGGTGCCGCGCGCATTGGCGACGGTCGACATGGAAAGCGGTGAAGAGGCAGTTGCCATCCATCAGCGCAGTGACGTCTGCGCGGTTCCGGCTGCCGGTGTCGTTGCGGAATCCATGGTTGCGCTTGTTGTCGCTCAAGCCGCACTCGAAAAGTTCGGCGGTGATTCCATTGCCGAGACCACAGCGAACTACCGGCGCTACGCCGACGGTATCGCAGCCCGACCGCCTCGCTGAGAGCGTCCGAGCGGAAGGTCCTGCCACGATGAAACCGAAAGCTGTACTTATCGGGCCACCCGGCGCTGGTAAGTCGACCATCGGCCGTCGTATCGCGCAGGCGTTGGAACTCGACCTGGTTGACACTGACGCCGAGATCGAAAAGACGACCGGACGGACGATTCCCGACATCTTCACGCACGACGGCGAGCCACGCTTTCGTGAGATCGAGGAAGATGTGGTTCGGGAAGCGTTGGCCAGCACGGACGGCATTGTCTCGCTCGGTGGCGGTGCGATCTTGTCGGAGCGCACGCGCGCATTGCTCGACGGTCACACCGTGATCTATCTCGAGATCAGTGTTGCCGAAGGGCTGCGCCGGACAGGTGCCAACAATCACCGACCGCTTCTGGCGGGCGGCGATCCCAAGGTGAAATATCAGGAATTGATGCGGCGTCGGCGTCCGTTGTACCGGCGCGCCGCCACCATCCGGATACGCACCGACGGTCGGAGTCCGTCGCGCGTCGTCGCGCAGTTGGTATCCAAACTTGAAGACAAATGATCAACCGGAGCGGAGCAGTGGAGCAGTGACCGAACCCGTAGTTGTAGAGGTGAAGACCGCAAGTCCTTACCCGGTTGTGATCGGGCGCGGTCTGCTCGGCGACATCGTCGCCGAGTTGGAGGGCACGCGGACCGTCGCGATTTTCCATCAGCCACCGCTCGCGGAAACCGCTGAGGCCGTGCGCGGCGCATTGGCGGAGAAGGGAATCGACGCGCATCGCATCGAGATCCCGGACGCCGAGGACGGCAAGGATCTGGCTGTGGCCGGCTTCTGCTGGGACGTGTTGGGACGTATCGGCCTGACCCGCAGCGACGCGATCATGAGCCTCGGCGGCGGCGCCGCGACAGACCTCACCGGTTTTGTGGCAGCAACATGGATGCGCGGCGTCAAGGTTGTGCACGTTCCGACCACATTGCTTGCGATGGTCGACGCGGCAGTGGGCGGCAAGACGGGCATCAACACCGAAGCCGGCAAGAACCTCGTCGGTGCGTTCCACGAACCGGGCGCGGTGTTCATCGATCTCGCGACTCTCGAGACGGTGCCGCATAACGAGATCGTCGCCGGTTTGGCAGAGGTCATCAAGACGGGCTTCATTTCCGACCCTGTCATCCTGGACCTGATCGAGGCAGACCCGAAGGCTGCGTTGGATCCGTCGGGAACTGTTCTGCCCGAACTGATTCGACGTTCCGTCGAGGTCAAGGCCAAGGTTGTCGCAGCCGATCTTCGCGAGTCGGATCTGCGCGAAATCCTCAATTACGGACACACTCTGGCGCACGCGATCGAGCGTCGTGAGCAGTACAAGTGGCGTCACGGCGCCGCAGTGTCGGTGGGCCTGGTGTTCGCCGCTGAACTGGGTCGCCTGGCCGGTCGCCTCGACGACGCGACGGCTGATCGCCACAAGTCGATCCTCGAATTGGTGGGCCTCCCGACGTCGTACGACGACGATGCCTTTTCTCAGTTGCTTGCCGGAATGCAGACCGACAAGAAGAACCGTGCCGGACTGCTGCGGTTCGTTGTTCTCGACGGCTTGGCCAAGCCCGGCAGGCTCGAAGGCCCGGATCCGTCGCTGCTGGTTGCGGCGTACTCGGCTATTGCCCGCCCGCCCAGGGCATCCGGCGGAACGGTTCGCCTGTGAAAATCAACGTCGTCAACGGACCGAATCTCGGCCGCCTCGGTAAGCGTCAGCCGGAGGTGTACGGCGCGACCACGCACGACGATCTGGTCGAACTGTGTGTCGCGACCGGTAAGGAATTGGGCGTCGAGGTGGTTGTTCGTCAGAGCGATCACGAAGGCGACCTGCTCGGCTGGATTCACGACGCGGCGGATGCCGGCGAACCGGTAATTCTCAACGCCGGCGGATTGACTCATACCTCGGTCGTATTGCGTGATGCGTGCGTCGAGCTCACCGCCGGTCTGGTCGAGGTTCACATCTCGAATGTCCATGCGCGCGAGGAGTTTCGGCACAATTCTCTCCTCAGTCCTATCGCGGCCGGCGTGATCGTCGGGTTGGGTGTTGCCGGATACCCACTGGCGATCAGGTTCCTGGCCGAGCGCGGCTGAAAATACGAGAACACGAAATACCTATCCACGACTGAGGGCTCCGAGGATGATTTCCTCGGAGCCCTCAGTCGTGGACGTTACTGTTCGCGCTTGCCCAGGTCGATGGCGGGAAAGACGGTTGTGTCGGCGTCGGATTCCTCGACCGTCATGGCGGCGCCGCTGTACGCGTGCTGGGTTGTGGGGGAGTCGTAGCCCTCGCTGACGGGGACAGGTTCATGGTGGCGCTCGTGCGACGGAGTTTGCGGGGCCGTGCCGTGCTTGCGCTGCTCACGGCTCGTGAAGAACCGGCCGACGGTAACGGCGACCATCGCGGGAACGAAGATGAGCAGAATCGTGAAGGCCGCACCGGCGGTGATTTCGAAGAACAGACCCTGTTGGGTCAGTTCGAGGGCCGGGACGAGGCTCAGGAGCCAGCTGGCTGCGCCGGCGACGAAGCCACCGACAACGGCGGCTTTGAGCCACAGCATCAGGAGGTCTGCACCGTCGTCCGGCTCGGGGAACTGGCGACGATCACGGATCCCGTCGATTCCGCCCCAGATCGCAGCAAGTGCGATGACGATGAACAGGGAGAGCCATCGCAGGGTGGAGCCCTGGAGTGGCCACTGAGCGATCGCCATACCGAGCAATGCGCGAAACACAACATGTATCAGGGCCATGCCGAGGCCACGTACTAACCACGCGTTCATACCTACAGCCTAACTAGAACAGATTCCACTTGTGGCCTAACCCACAATTATTGCTGTAACCGCGCGTTTCGGATTGAGAGGGAGACCGCGACGAGCGGGTAGGTTCGAGTCATGTCAGTTGATCATCGGTCCCGCCGCGATGCCCTCCGTACGCTTCTGGTTGAGCGCGAACTCGACGCGATTCTCGTCACAGACCTTCTGAACATCCGCTACCTCACGGGGTTCACCGGTTCGAACGCCGCGCTGGTGGTGAGCGCTCGAGATGCTGATGGCGACGAGGATGCGACAGTAATCTGCACGGACGGTCGTTATGTCACGCAAGTTGCCGAGCAGGTGCCGGATCTACGGGCCGAAATCGATCGTTCGAGCGCAGCACATCTGATCGGAACCTTCTCGGGCGACGTCCTGGCTTTCGAGGCGCACGTCGCGACGTTTGCCGAGCACCGATCCTGGACGGAGTCGGCGCCGTCCGTCCGGTTCGAACCGGTGAGCGGGCTTGTCGAGAAACTACGGATGGTCAAGGACGAGCACGAGATCGGATTGTTGCGTGCCGCGTGTGCGGCAGCCGATGATGCGTTGGCGCAGTTGATCACTCGCGGGGGACTGCGGCCGGGTCGCACCGAACGCGAGGTGGGCCGCGAACTGGAAAACCTCATGTTCGAGAACGGCGCCGACGGAATCTCCTTCGAGACGATCGTGGCAGCCGGATCGAACTCCGCGATTCCGCATCACCGACCCACCGGTGCGGTATTGGCGTCTGGCGACTTCGTGAAATTGGACTTCGGCGCCCAGGTCGGCGGGTATCACTCCGATATGACTCGCACCTACGTACTGGAGACTGTTTCCGATTGGCAACGGGACGTCTACGAACTGGTTGCCAAGTCCCAAGCGGCCGGCTGCGCGGCCCTGGTTCCCGGTGCAGAATGTGCCGCCGTCGACGCTGCGGCACGCTCGGTGATCGACGACGCAGGGTACGGCGAGTTGTTCCTGCACGGCCTCGGACACGGTGTGGGGCTGGAAATCCACGAAGCTCCCGGAATCGGGAAGCTCGGCACCGGTACACTTCTTTCCGGCGCGGCGGTGACCGTCGAGCCGGGCGTGTACTTCTCCGGGCGCGGAGGCGTACGGATCGAGGACACGCTCGTTGTTCGTGAGCAGGGGCCAGAGCTGCTCACACTGACCGCAAAAGACCTTACCGTCATCTGAGACGGTTTCCCGACCCCCTAGGAGACGCGAAGCAAGTGGCTTCCACCAGTGATTTCAAGAACGGTCTGGTTCTGCAGATCGAAGGCCAGCTGTGGACGATTATCGAGTTCCAGCATGTCAAGCCCGGCAAGGGCCCTGCCTTCGTGCGTACCAAGCTCAAGAACGTGCTCTCGGGCAAGGTAGTGGACAAGACGTTCAACGCCGGTGTGAAGGTCGAGACCGCCACGGTCGACCGCCGCGACATGACCTACCTGTACCACGACGGTAGCGACTACATCTTCATGGACGGCGACACCTACGACCAGATTCCGATCAGCGAAACCGTCGTCGGCGAGCAGTCGCGTTTCCTTCTCGAGAACATGGCCGTTCAGGTTGCGACTCACGAGGACGTCCCGCTTTTCGTCGAGCTCCCGGTCACGGTCGAGCTTGTCGTTCAGCACACCGATCCGGGCCTGCAGGGCGACCGCTCCACCGGTGGCACCAAGCCTGCCACCCTCGAGACCGGTGCCGAGATCAACGTGCCGCTGTTCATCAACACCGGTGACAAGCTCAAGGTCGATTCGCGTGACGGTAACTACCTCGGGCGTGTGAATTCCTAAAGTGTCCGGCACTCATAAGAAACTCGGTGCGCGCCACAAGGCGCGCAAGCGTGCTGTCGACTTCCTTTTCGAAGCCGAGGCACGTGACCTCGACCCGGTAGAACTGGCGTCGGAGCGTTCCGATCTGTCCGTCAAGGACGACGCAGTAGCTCCCGTTGCCCCGTACACGGTCACCTTGGTGTCCGGAGTTGCGGAGAACCTCGACCGGATCGATCAGGTCATCTCGTCGCACCTGCAGGACTGGACGCTCGAGCGTCTGCCCGCAGTCGACCGCGCGATTCTGCGTATTGCCGTGTGGGAGCTCTTCCACGCGACGGACGTCCCGCCGGTTGTTGCCGTGGACGAGGCCGTCGAATTGGCAAAGCAGTTGTCGACGGACGACTCGCCCGGATTCGTCAACGGAATCCTCGGCCAGGTTGTCCTCGTAGCTCCGCAGGTTCGTTCGGCCGCTGCGGCGACTTCGCAGCGCGCGCAGGACACCGATTCGGGTACCGAGTAGCTCTACCGTTCCGCGTATTTCAGTACTACCGCCCGCCGTGCGAGCTTAGGTTGTGTGTCTGCACACAACCCGTCATGACGACGGCTCGCGCGGCGGGTTTCAGGTCTGTCGGCTGATAGGGTGGGGAACCGTCAGACATCCTTTAACGATCCGTCCAGTGAGGCGGAGAAGGAGGTCGCTGTATGAGCGTGCCCGAAGGGTCTCGCCCATCCGATCTTGCAGGTCCAGATACAACGCAGGCCAGTGACGCCGAGACCCGCGAATTGCTGTCCGCCCAGGATGTGGGCCGGACCGTCGCGCGAATCGCGCACGAGATCATCGAGAAAACGGCACTCGACGGACCAGAAGGTACTGCGCCCCGCGTCGTCCTCATCGGTATTCCCACCAGGGGCACCACCATCGCGACACGTCTTCGCGACAAGATCGAAGAATTCTCCGGTGTGCGTACACCCATCGGATCTCTCGACATCACGCTCTACCGTGACGATCTCCGCACCAAGCCGCACCGCCCCCTCGAACGGACCTCCGTTCCCGAAGGTGGCGTCGACAACGCGTTGGTCGTACTCGTCGACGACGTCCTGTTCTCCGGCCGTACCGTCCGCTCCGCCTTGGACGCTCTTCGTGACCTGGGGCGCCCGCGTGCAGTGCAGCTTGCCGTACTGGTCGACCGCGGCCACCGCGAACTCCCGCTGCGCGCCGATTACGTCGGCAAGAACGTTCCCACCGCGAGGTCCGAGGACGTCAAGGTACTCCTTCAGGAACACGACGGCCGGGACGCTGTGGTCATTTCCGGAGGTAAGAGCGCGTGAAGCACCTTCTCTCCATCGCAGACCTCACCCGAGAGTCCGCGATCGAACTTCTCGACGAGGCCGAACGCTTCGAGCAGGCACTCCTGGGCCGTGAAGTTCACAAGCTCCCGACACTTCGTGGCCGCACAGTGATGACGGTGTTCTTCGAGAACTCCACCCGCACCCGGGTGTCCTTCGAGGTGGCCGGTAAGTGGATGAGCGCCGACGTCATCAACGTCAGTGCATCCAGCTCGTCGGTGTCGAAGGGTGAATCGCTGCGCGATACCGCGATGACACTGCGTGCTGCCGGCGCCGACGCTCTGATCGTTCGTCACCCCGCGTCGGGCGCAGCTCATCAGATCGCCCAGTGGACCGGCACCGCATCGGACGGTGGCCCCGCGGTCATCAACGCCGGCGACGGCACTCACGAACATCCCACGCAGGCGTTGCTCGACGCTCTGACCTTGCGTCAGCGTCTTGGCGACATCGAGGGCAAGCGGATCGCCATTGTCGGCGACATCCTGCACAGTCGTGTCGCGCGTTCGAACGCGTTGCTTCTGTCGATGCTCGGCGCCGAGGTTGTCCTCGTTGCCCCGCCGACGCTGCTGCCGATCGGCGCACACACGTGGCCGGTCACCGTCTCACATTCACTCGACGCGGAACTGCCCGGACTCGATGCAGTCCTGATGCTGCGGGTCCAGGCCGAACGCATGAACGGCGGATTCTTCCCGTCGCAGCGCGAGTATTCGATCAATTACGGCCTGTCCGAGAAGCGTCTCGGAATGCTGGCCGATCACGCGGTGGTCCTGCACCCCGGACCGATGCTGCGCGGCATGGAAATTGCCTCGGCCGTCGCAGATTCCCCCAAAGCTGCTGTGCTGCAGCAGGTTACCAATGGTGTGCACATGCGTATGGCTGTCTTGTTCCGGCTTCTGGTCGGTTCAGAGGACGGTGCGATGTGACAAGCAATCAGAACGGAGAATCACCGGTGAGTGTCCTGCTCCGCGGCGTACTGATCTACGGAGAAGGGGAAGCCGTCGACGTCCGTGTCGGCGACGGAGTCATTCTCGAGATCGGCGTGAACCTGGATCCGGCCACCGCATCCGAGGTGATCGACGGCAGTGGTCAGATCCTGCTTCCCGGATTTGTCGACCTGCACACGCATCTGCGTGAACCCGGTCGTGAAGACACGGAAACCATCGAAACAGGTTCTGCGGCAGCCGCTCTGGGTGGATACACCGCAGTCTTCGCGATGGCGAACACCAGCCCTGTCGCCGATTCCGTGGTCATCACCGATCACGTGTGGCGACGTGGCCAGGAAGTCGGCCTCGTCGACGTCCATCCCGTCGGAGCTGTCACTGTCGGCCTCGAAGGCAAGCAGCTCGCCGAGATGGCAACCATGGCCGCCGGTGTCGGCAAGGTCAAGATGTTCTCCGACGACGGTCATTGCGTCGACAACCCGCTGATCATGCGCCGCGCGCTCGAATACTCCAGCTCGCTGGGCGTTCTCATCGCGCAGCACGCCGAAGAGCCGCGTTTGACGGTCGGTGCAGTTGCACACGAGGGCCCGACGGCCGCTCGCCTCGGATTGGCCGGCTGGCCACGCGCCGCGGAAGAGTCCATCGTTGCCCGCGACGCACTCCTTGCCCGTGATGCCGGCGCCCGGGTCCACATCTGCCACGCGTCGACAGCGGGAACCGTCGAACTCGTCAAGTGGGCTCGCGGACAGGGTATTTCGATCACTGCCGAGGTCACCCCGCACCACCTGCTGCTCGACGATTCGCGTCTCGAGACGTACGACGCCATCAACAAGGTCAACCCGCCACTTCGTGAGGCCAGCGATGTTGCTGCCCTGCGCAAGGGCCTGGCCGAGGGCATCATCGACTGCGTGGCCACCGATCACGCTCCGCACGCCGAGCAGGACAAGTGCTGCGAGTTCGCCGCTGCGCGCCCCGGCATGCTCGGCCTCGAGACGGCGCTCTCGATCATCGTGCAAACGATGGTGGAGCCCGGACTGCTCGACTGGCGCGGCGTTGCTCGCGTCATGAGTGAGCGTCCCGCAGCGATTGTCGGCCTCGACGATCAGGGCCGCCCCATCGAGGTGGGGGAGCCGGCCAACCTGACGTTGATCGATCCCTCCGCAGAATGGACCGTGCACGGCAAGGCACTGGCGAGTGTCGCGAGTAACACTCCGTATGAGTCGATGACATTGCCTGCTCGGGTCACGACCACACTGTTACGTGGCCGCGTTACTGCACACGACGGATCGCCGCGGCTGCTGAGCAGCAAGGAGTAGGCGTCATGGAGATGGAAAGAGTTCTGTGGATTGTCGGTCTGGTGGTCTTCTGGGCCGCGATGATCGGTTTGATGTTCATCGGCTGGCGTGGCCGCGCCCGACGACAGAAAGACAAGATCGGCGAGCTGCCCACGGTGCCGGCGACGTTGGGTGAATTGCTGGTCATGCCGACCACCGGCTTGTACGTCGGTAGCACCATCGCGCCCAGCTGGCAGGACCGCATTGCGGTCGGAGATCTCGGATTCCGGGCGACCTGCGAGATCAGTCGCTACTCCAACGGCATCCTGGTCGAGCGTGACGGGGCGTCTGCTATCTGGATCCCCGAGAAGTCGATCCGCGCGATCCGCACCGAGAGCGGTCTCGCAGGCAAGGTCATGAGCAAGGACGGGGTCCTGGTCATCCGCTGGGAGTTGCCGAGCGGAACCGAGATCGACACGGGCGTGCGCGGCGACGACAAAATGGTGTACCCGGACTGGGTCAAGCCGGTTACTGCTTCGAACAAGACGAACAACAATGAAGACGCAAGCTCTGGCGACATCGAGCAGAACGGAAAGAACGCATGAGCGGCTTTGACAGCAGCCCCGCAGTACTGGTCCTCGAAGACGGACGGGTGTTCCGCGGAACCACCTTCGGCGCGGTTGGACAGACGCTGGGCGAAGCGGTGTTCAGCACCGGCATGACCGGCTACCAGGAAACGCTCACCGATCCCAGCTACCACCGCCAGATCGTGGTCTCCACTGCGCCGCAGATCGGCAACACCGGCTGGAACGACGAGGACGACGAGTCCGTCGGACCGACAGGGGACAGCGCAGGCGCGAAGATCTGGGTTGCCGGATACGTCGTTCGTGACCCCTCCCGGGTGACTTCGAGCTGGCGCGCGACGGGTTCGCTGCAGGCCAAGCTCGAAGAGCAGTCGATTGTCGGCATCGCCGGTATCGACACGCGCGCCCTGGTTCGCCACCTGCGTACTCGCGGTTCGATGAAGGCCGGAATCTTCTCCGGTGAGGCCATCGCCGCCGACGACGAGTTGGTCCGACGGGTTCAGGATCAGCCCACCATGCTCGGCGCCGATCTTGCCGGTGAGGTCAGCACCACCAGCGGCTACATCGTCGAGCCGAAGGGCGGCGAGGCGCTGTACACGGTTGCCGCCATCGACCTCGGTATCAAGACAAACACCCCGCGCATGTTCGCCGAGCGCGGCATTCGCGTCCACGTACTGCCGTCCAACGCGAGCCTCGAGCAGATCCTCGACCTCAAGGCCGACGGTGTGTTCCTCTCCAACGGCCCGGGCGACCCGGCCACCGCCGACGGCGCAGTGCACCTGACGAAAGAGGTCATCGGACAGGGCTTGCCGCTGTTCGGTATCTGCTTCGGCAACCAGATCCTGGGCCGCGCCCTCGGCTTGAGCACGTACAAGATGAAGTTCGGCCACCGCGGCATCAACATCCCGGTGATCGAGCATCAGACGGGTCGCATCGCGATCACCGCTCAGAACCACGGCTTCGCACTCGAAGGTGAAGCCGGCCAGGAATTCGACACCCCGTTCGGTCGCGCCGTGGTCAGCCACACCTGCGCCAACGACGGAGCCGTCGAAGGTGTTCGCCTGCTCGACGATTCGGCCTTCTCGGTGCAGTACCACCCGGAAGCCGCAGCCGGCCCGCACGACGCCGCGTATCTCTTCGACCGCTTCACCAGCCTGCTCTCCGCACGGAAAGAAACCGGAGTCAAGAACTAATGCCACGCCGTACAGATCTCAAGCACATCCTGGTAATCGGCTCCGGTCCGATCGTCATCGGTCAGGCCTGCGAGTTCGACTACTCGGGCACCCAGGCTTGCCGCGTCCTCCAGGAGGAGGGCCTGCGCGTCAGCCTGGTCAACTCCAACCCGGCCACCATCATGACGGACCCCGAGTTCGCCGACGCTACCTACGTCGAGCCGATCACGGCCGAGTTCCTCGAGAAGGTCATCGCCAAGGAAGCGTTGCAGGGCAACAAGATCGACGCCGTCCTCGCGACGCTCGGCGGTCAGACCGCTCTCAACGCCGCTGTGGCGCTGCACGAGCAGGGCATCCTCGAGAAGTACGACGTCGAGCTGATCGGTGCCGATTTCGACGCCATCCAGCGCGGCGAGGATCGCCAGAAGTTCAAGGACATCGTTGCCAAGGTCGGCGGCGAATCCGCGAAGTCGGCTGTTTGCTACACGATGGACGAAGTACACGCCACGGTTGCCGAACTCGGCTACCCGGTTGTCGTACGCCCTTCCTTCACCATGGGCGGCCTCGGTTCCGGTATGGCGTACAACGTCGACGATCTCAACCGGATCGCCGGCGGCGGTCTGGCTGCATCGCCGACCGCCAACGTCCTGATCGAGGAATCCATCCTCGGTTGGAAGGAATACGAACTCGAACTCATGCGTGACAGTCGCGACAACGTCGTGATCGTCTGCTCCATCGAGAACGTCGACCCGGTTGGTGTCCACACCGGCGACAGCGTCACGGTCGCCCCGGCGATGACGCTGACCGACCGCGAGTACCAGGCAATGCGCGACCTCTCCATCGACATCCTGCGTGAGGTGGGCGTCGACACCGGCGGCTGCAACATCCAGTTCGCGATGGACCCGGCCGACGGCCGCCTGGTTGTCATCGAGATGAACCCGCGCGTCTCCCGTTCGTCGGCACTGGCATCGAAAGCGACCGGGTACCCGATCGCGAAGATGGCCGCCAAGCTGGCCATCGGATACACGCTCGACGAGATCGTCAACGACATCACCAAGGAAACCCCGGCCTGCTTCGAGCCGACGCTCGACTACGTCGTCGTCAAGGCTCCTCGCTTTGCGTTCGAGAAGTTCCCCGGCGCCGACGGAACTCTGACCACCACGATGAAGTCGGTGGGTGAGGCAATGAGCATCGGCCGCAACTTCACCGAGGCATTCGGCAAGGTCATGCGCTCGCTCGAGACCAAGCGTGCGGGTTACTGGACGGGCCCCGAGGTTGAAACCGAGAGCCTCGAAGCTCTGCTTGCCGATATCAGCGTTCCGCAGGACGGCCGGATGTACGGCATCGAGAAGGCATTTGCCCTCGGCGCCACCATCGAGCAACTCTTCGACGCCACGAAAATCGACCCGTGGTTCCTCGATCAGTTCCAGCAGATCCACGAACTCGGCGAAAAGCTG
Organism: Rhodococcus sp. IEGM 1366; assembly: GCF_033142425.1. Lineage (NCBI taxonomy): Bacteria > Bacillati > Actinomycetota > Actinomycetes > Mycobacteriales > Nocardiaceae > Rhodococcus > Rhodococcus sp. IEGM 1366. Next base: position 443,378 of record NZ_JAWLRZ010000005.1, on the reverse strand, counting down.
CGCGTTGCAGAAACTTTCGATGAAATTGCGTTGCGTCAGGCCAAGTACCACGGTCTTTCGGATCGTCAGATCGCGGCCCTGCGCCCCGAACTCGGCGGCGAGGACGGCGTTCGCGCTCTGCGTGACGAGCTCGGTGTCCGCCCGGTCTACAAGACCGTCGACACGTGCGCCGCAGAGTTCGAAGCCAAGACGCCGTACCACTACTCGACGTACGAACTCGACCCCAACGCCGAGTCCGAGGTCGCCCCGCAGACCGAGCGTCCCAAGGTCCTGATCCTCGGATCAGGCCCCAACCGCATCGGTCAGGGCATCGAGTTCGACTACTCGTGTGTCCACGCTGCGCAGACTCTGTCCGAGGCCGGCTACGAGACCGTCATGGTCAACTGCAACCCTGAGACCGTCTCGACGGACTACGACACCGCTGATCGCCTGTACTTCGAGCCGCTTACGTTCGAGGACGTGTTCGAGGTCTACCGCGCTGAAGCACAGTCGGGCACCGTGGCCGGCGTCATCGTCCAGCTCGGTGGCCAGACCCCGCTCGGGTTGGCCAAGCGCCTCGAAGCTGCAGGCGTTCCCATCGTCGGAACCAGCCCCGCAGCCATCGACCTCGCCGAGGATCGCGGCGAGTTCGGTCGAGTGCTGACCGAAGCCGGTCTGCCCGCACCGAAGTTCGGTACAGCCACCACGTTCGACGGCGCCCGCGACATCGCGGCAGGCATCGGCTACCCGGTCCTGGTGCGTCCGTCGTACGTGCTCGGTGGACGCGGCATGGAGATCGTGTACGACGAGGCTTCACTCGCCAACTACATCTCCCGGGCCACGGAAATCTCCGACGACCGCCCCGTGCTGGTCGACCGATTCCTCGAAGATGCGGTCGAGATCGACGTCGACGCTCTGTGCGACGGCACCGAGGTGTACCTCGCGGGCGTCATGGAGCACATCGAGGAAGCCGGCATCCACTCCGGTGACTCGGCATGTGCGCTGCCGCCCATCACGCTGGGCCGTGCAGACCTCGAGAACGTTCGCCGCTCCACCGAGGCTCTGGCCAAGGGAATTGGCGTCAAGGGCCTACTCAACGTGCAGTACGCACTCAAGGACGACATCCTCTACGTCCTCGAGGCGAACCCGCGCGCCAGCCGCACCGTCCCGTTCGTCTCCAAGGCGACGGCTGTGCAGTTGGCCAAGGCCTGTGCTCGCGTCATGCTCGGCGAATCCATCGCCGAACTGCGGGTCAGCGGAATCCTGCCTGCAGAGGGTGACGGCGGAAACACCCCGGCCGGCGCACCGATCGCGGTCAAGGAAGCAGTACTGCCGTTCAACCGGTTCCGCCGCGCCGATGGAACCGGTGTCGACACCCTGCTGAGCCCGGAAATGAAGTCCACCGGCGAGGTCATGGGCATCGACTTCGACTTCGGCACTGCCTTCGCCAAGTCGCAGACCGCTGCCTACGGATCGCTGCCCACCGAAGGCGCCGTGTTCGTCTCGGTTGCCAACAAGGACAAGCGTTCGCTGATCTTCCCGGTCAAGCGTCTTGCGGACCTGGGCTTCACGATCCTCGCGACAGACGGAACCGCAGAGGTCTTGCGCCGCAACGGTATCGAGTGCACCAACGTGTACAAGCAGTCCGGTGAAGAGGTGCCTGAGGGTGCTGTGACCATCGTCGACCAGATCCGCAGCGGTGAGGTCGCCATGATCATCAACACCCCGTACGGCAACTCCGGCCCACGCGTCGACGGCTACGAGATCCGCAGTGCCGCTGTGGCGTCGAACATTCCGTGCATCACGACAGTGCAGGGCGCTTCGGCTGCCGTTCAGGGCATCGAAGCTGTTCTGCGCGGCGACATCGGCGTTCACTCCTTGCAGGAACTGCACGCCGGACTGCGTCAACCGTCCGCACAGTCGTGACCCTCAGTTGGGGTCAGCGCCTTCGGTCCGCGACTGCGGACCGGGGGCGGCTGTGTGTGGGCATCGACCCGCATCCAGCTCTTCTCGGCGCGTGGGGCTTGCCCCGCTCCGCTGACGGCTTGGCGAAGTTCGCGGACATCTGCGTCGAAGCGTTCACCGGTGAAGTTGCACTCGTGAAGCCGCAGGTTGCTTTTTTCGAGGCGTACGGCAGCGCAGGATTCGCCGTGCTCGAACGCACGATCGCGGCTCTTCGCGACGCCGGGACGCTCGTCGTGGCTGACGCCAAGCGCGGCGACATCGGTTCCACCATGGATGCGTATGCACAGGCGTGGCTCGGTGAATCGCCGCTGACCTCGGATTCGGTGACGGTGTCGCCGTACCTCGGGTTCGGCGCCTTGGCTCCGGCCTTGGACCTTGCCCGCGAGAACGCGCGCGGAATCTTCGTGCTCGCGCGCACGTCCAACCCCGAGGGCGGCGGATTGCAGCAATCCTCCGCCGGTGGTGTGTCGGTGGCGCAGTCGATTGTCGACGACGCCGTTGCCGCCAACGCAGACGGCCGTGACACCGTGGGACTGGTTGTAGGCGCTACTCGCGATCACGGCTTGGACCTGACCGACTTCAACGGTCCGATCCTGGCTCCGGGACTCGGCGCTCAAGGTGCGACGGCCGCCGATCTGGCCGAGATCTTTGCCGGTTCGACGGAGTTGCTCCTGCCGAACTCGTCGCGCGGTGTACTCAAGTACGGACCGTCTATCTCGGCGCTCCGCGAGGCAGCCATGCGTGATCGGGACGAGATCGAAGCAGCGTTGGCGAACTGATCCGTGAGCGATCACGACGTATCCGGTGGTGTCGGATCGCGGTGGTACCGTCCTGCGGTGAGTGGATTGGACGGATTGTGGACGCGTCGCTGGTGGCGCGTCGGGGTGCTTGTTGTGGTGTGTGGGTCGTTGGCCACCGCGTTTCAGGCTCTGACGGGTGTACACGGCGACGACCTCGCGGTGTACCGGACGGCCGGGCAGGCCGTCTTGGATGGGACAAACCTCTACGACGGCTCGTTCAACGCCCGATTGCCGTTCACGTATCCACCGTTTGCCGCCGTCGTTGCCGTCCCGGTGGCGATCGGCACCTGGGGTTTCATGCAGTGGACGTGGAGTTTCATCAGTCTTCTGATGCTGGCCGCGATCATCGTACTGAGCTACCGGGGAGTGCCGCTCACACGTAAGCGACCGCTGTCGGTGTATGTGGGATTCCTGATTCTGTGGACGATTGCGTCGCCGATTTCGGATCACCTCGGGTACGGGCAGGTTGGACTGTTTCTGACGTTCTTGTGCCTGATCGACGTCCTCGCGCGGCCGAAGTGGCTGCCCGAGGGCGTCTTGGTCGGCATAGCCGGAGCTGTCAAACTCGTGCCCATCGTCTACCTCGGCTACTACGTCATCACCGGGAAGTGGAAGGCCTTTGCGGGCGGCGTTGCGGGTTTTGCGGGAGCAACCGCCGTAGGTTTCGTGATACTGCCACGAGCGAGCCTCGACTATTTCGGTGACATCGCATCGCTGTCGGGACGCGTCGCCGTTGGAGACCCGGCGGTCTTCGGAAATCAGTCGCTTCGTGGAATGGCGCTGCGGGTGCTTCCCGACGCCATGGTGGGGCCTGTGTGGCTGGCTGCGTGTGTTGTTCTTGCCGGGCTGGGGATTCTTGCGACTCGGCGTGTACAGCGCTTACGCGGGGATCTGGCGGCGTTTACCGTGGTCGCGCTGCTTGCCGCTGTAGTGACACCTATCGCGTGGACCCATCATTTCGTGTGGCTGGTGCCAGCCGTTGGCGTGCTCTTGACGCCGCCGCGGGGGAGGAGCACGATTCCCGCCTGGTCGTGGGCCGCCGTTGCACTGACTGCAGCAGTGGTGCTGTTCCGGTTGCCGCGCGTCGGCGCAGACCTCGACGTCCCGGTTGTCGGCTTTGTCTTGGAGAATTCTTTACTCTGGGTTGCGTTTGCTGTCCTCGTAGCGTTGGTCGTACCGGGTGCGGACCGAAATGTCGGTGCCGACGCGAGCGCCGGCGATCCGAAATCTTCGCTTTCTGCGTGAGTTTCGCTCGCGACACGCGCAAACGCGTCGAATTGCGTCGAAAAATTTGACTGTGGCACCGGGCACGTTTGGTGGCGGTGCGGCCGACGCCTGGGGCAACCTTGGGTGCTATTCGGTAGATTTACCGAAAAGCCCTGTGTTACAATAGTTTTCGCAATCATATTAACGTCCATGTTGTTTTGTTTCGGTCGAGATAGCGCTGTCGTGCACATCGATTTCGAGATACGTTTCAGAGCGCATAACCCACCGTGATCTGCACCGGACCGCGGGGGGTGGGTTAGCAATTCGCGCCAGGCGTGAGTACGGTCGCTATCGCTGCTGGTTATCCAGTGGAATAGACAAAATTTGCACACGACGAGACGGAGGAACCGTGGCCCTTCCCCAGTTGACTGATGAGCAGCGCGCTGCTGCTTTGGAGAAGGCAGCTGCTGCCCGCAAGGCCAGGGCTGAGCTCAAGGAGCGCCTGAAGCGTGGCGGCACCGACCTTAAAGAGGTCCTCAAGGACGCCGAAGACAACGAAATCTTGGGCAAGATGAAGGTTTCTGCACTGCTCGAGGCTTTGCCGAAGGTGGGCAAGGTCAAGGCTCAGGAGATCATGACCGAGCTGGAGATCGCTCCGACCCGTCGCATCCGCGGCCTCGGTGATCGTCAGCGTCGGGCTCTGCTCACCAAGTTCGACTTCGAGGTCTGAGTCGAACCGTGAGAAAAACTGGCGCAACAGTAGTGATGAGCGCTGCGAAAACAGTTTCTTATGAGTGCTGAGGCTGTGTCAGAGAGCAAGACTGCAGTGCGGAGGGGTCGGCTGGTTGTACTAGCCGGCCCCTCGGCTGTCGGTAAGTCGAGTGTGGTCCGCGAACTGAGGACTCGGTTGCCCGAGTTGATGTTCAGCGTGTCGGCAACGACCCGCGATCCTCGCCCTGGTGAGGTGGACGGCAAGGACTACCGCTTCACCACTCGCGACGAGTTTCAGCGGATGATCGATTCCGGTGAGCTCCTCGAATGGGCCGACATTCACGGCGGACTGCAGCGATCGGGCACACCAGCGGCTCCCGTCGAAGAAGCTCTCGAAGCAGGACGACCCGTACTGGTCGAGGTCGATCTGGCCGGAGCCCGTGCGGTACGCAAGGCAAAACCCGAAGCTCTCCTGGTGTTCATGGCTCCGCCGAGTTGGGACGTTCTCGTCCAGCGACTCACCGGGCGAGGCACCGAATCCGACGAGGTCGTCGCGAGGCGCTTGGAGACGGCGCGAGTCGAATTGGCCGCCCAGGACGAGTTCGACACGGTCATCGTGAACGAGGATGTAAGCCGTGCTTGCGATGAGTTGGTATCCTTGTTGGTTGGGAACTGATTTTCATCCATCCAGGTGCATAAAATCGATTCATGTAGGCCTTCATTCAAGATCTAATTCAGGAGACACAAGAGTGAGCAGCACTTCAGCCGCGTCCGCCGCAAGCCAGGGCGCTCTGCCTGCCTACGACACTCCGCTCGGCATCACCAACCCGCCGATCGACGAGTTGCTCGAACGCACCTCCTCGAAGTACGCCCTGGTCATCTACTCGGCCAAGCGTGCTCGCCAGATCAACGATTACTACAACCAGCTCGGTGACGGCATCCTCGAGTACGTCGGCCCCCTCGTCGAGCCGGGCCTGCAGGAAAAGCCGCTTTCCATCGCGCTGCGCGAAATCCACGCTGATCTGCTCGAGCACACCGAAGGCGAGTGAGCACGTCGTCTGCCGCTCCCGAATCGGTTTCGGGCACCGGGGGAGTAGCGGAAACTTCCGGTACGGCGCGTAAACGCATCGTTGTGGGTGTCGGCGGGGGTATCGCGGCGTACAAAGCGTGCGCGATCATCCGCAGCTTCACCGAGAGTGGTCACCACGTTCGCGTGATTCCCACCGAGTCCGCACTGGAATTTGTCGGCAGAGCAACTTTCGAGGCGCTCTCCGGCAATCCGGTGCACACCGGTGTCTTCGCCGATGTACCGCAGGTGCCGCATGTCCGACTCGGGCAGGAAGCGGACCTTGTTGTCATCGCGCCGGCTACGGCCGATCTGATGGCACGTGCCGTCATGGGCCGAGCTGACGATCTGTTGACCGCAACATTGTTGACCGCTCGTTGTCCCGTCGTCTTCGCTCCGGCGATGCACACCGAAATGTGGGAACACCCCGCAACGGTGTCCAACGTCGCGACCCTGCGTTCGCGCGGAGTCCACGTGATCGAACCGGCATCAGGACGATTGACCGGCAAGGACACCGGTGCTGGTCGCTTGCCCGAACCCGACGAGATCGTGGGCCTCGCGTCGTTGCTCCTCGAGCGCAGCGACGCTTTGCCTCGTGACCTCGAAGGTCGTCGAGTTCTGGTCACCGCCGGTGGTACCCGCGAACCGCTCGATCCGGTTCGTTTCCTCGGCAACCGCAGTTCGGGCAAGCAGGGGTACGCCCTGGCTCGCCTGGCTGCGCAGCGAGGTGCACAGGTCACGCTGATCGCCGGATACACGGCCGATCTAGCGGATCCAGCAGCTGTCGACGTCGTCCACATCAAGACCGCCGAAGATCTTCGATTGGCCGTCGAGAAGCATGCCCCCGGGCATGACGGCATCATCATGGCCGCTGCCGTCGCCGATTTCCGGCCCACCACGCTGGAGGGAAGCAAGATCAAGAAGGGCGCAAACGAGCCCGACTCGATCCCCCTGACGCGCAACGCGGACATCCTTGCCGGCCTCGTCGAATCGCGTCGGGCCGGTGACCTTGCCGCGGACACCGTCATCGTCGGATTTGCGGCTGAGACCGGTGACGCACACGGTGACGTCCTGAGTTACGCCCGTTCGAAACTTGCTCGTAAGGGCTGCGATCTCCTTGTGGTCAACGCAGTCGGCGAGGGCAAGGCATTCGAAGTTGATCACAACGACGGTTGGCTTCTCGGCTCCGACGGATCCGAGGCGGCACTGGAACACGGTTCGAAAGCGTTGATGGCCAGCCGCGTGCTGGATGCGCTCATTACGTTATTCCCGTAGAGGGGTGAGGGGCTTCTCACCCGTTTCGGGTGAGCGTAAGGGTGTTGCGCCGAGCGTTCAACGGATATCGTCGGCGCAGCTACACCCTGAATAAGCGACAAAACGGCCACCACACGGTGGTCGTGTTATTTCAATAAGCTGTAGTCATGAACTCAAGGCGTCGAGAGGGAGATCTGTGAGCAAGTCCGGCAGTCGGCTATTCACCAGCGAGTCCGTCACCGAGGGGCACCCGGACAAGATCTGTGACGCGATCAGCGACTCCATCCTCGACGCGATCCTCGCGCAGGATCCGCGTGCCCGCGTCGCCGTGGAGACACTCGTCACCACTGGCCAGGTTCACGTCGCCGGTGAGGTCACGACCACGGCATACGCCGACATCCCCAAGATCGTCCGCGACACCGTTCTCGAGATCGGGTACGACAGCTCCGCCAAGGGCTTCGACGGCAACTCGTGCGGTGTCAACGTCGCGATCGGTGCGCAGTCCCCGGAAATTGCTCAGGGCGTTGATCATTCGCACGAAGCTCGGGTCGACGGAACTCTCGACGACGAAATCGACCGTCAGGGCGCCGGCGATCAGGGCCTGATGTTCGGCTACGCCACCACTGATACGCCGGAACTGATGCCGCTTCCCATCGCGATGGCTCATCGCTTGTCGCGTCGTCTGACCGAGGTTCGCAAGAGCGGCGTCTTGCCGTACCTGCGTCCGGACGGCAAGACTCAGGTCACCATCGAGTACGACGGTGACAAGCCGGTTCGTCTCGACACCGTCGTCATCTCCACCCAGCACGCCGCAGACATCGACCTCGACAACCTGCTGACCCCTGACCTTCGCGAGAAGGTGCTCAACTCGGTGCTCGCAGACATCAATGTCATTGATCTGGACACCTCCGACGTGCGTCTGCTCGTCAACCCGACGGGCAAGTTCGTGCTCGGTGGCCCGATGGGTGACGCCGGTCTGACCGGACGCAAGATCATTGTCGACACCTACGGCGGAATGGCTCGCCACGGCGGCGGCGCATTCTCCGGCAAGGACCCGTCAAAGGTCGACCGCAGTGCGGCATACGCAATGCGCTGGGTTGCCAAGAACGCCGTTGCGGCCGGCCTCGCCGATCGCATCGAAGTTCAGGTTGCCTACGCGATCGGCAAGGCTGCTCCCGTCGGCTTGTTCGTCGAGACGTTCGGTACCGAGAAGACCGACCCGGCTCGGATCCAGCAGGCCATCACCGAGGTATTCGACTTGCGGCCCGGAGCGATCATCCGCGATCTCGATCTGCTTCGTCCGATCTACGCACAGACTGCGGCGTACGGTCACTTCGGACGCACCGACATCGATCTCCCGTGGGAGAGCACGGATCGTGCGGACAAGCTGCGCAGCGCAGCAGGTCTCTGATAACTGACGTACAGACGGGGCGCGGGTGGGCGCGGAAAGAGTAGCGGCAGAGGTTGATCCGGTTGCCCGGGTGCTCCCGATGCTCCCGCTCGCCCACCTCGACCGAGAGTTTGACTACCTCGTTCCCCGTGAACTCGAAGCGGATGCGCAACCCGGTGTACGGGTGCGCATCCGCTTTGCTGGTCGCCTGGTCGACGGTTTCATCGTCTCCCGCGAGGCGACCAGCGATCATCAGGGCAAATTCGGGTGGCTCGAACGTGTCATTTCCGCCGAGCGAGTCCTCACCGCCGAGATAGCGCAACTGGTCGACCGCGTTGCCGAGCGCTATGCAGGCACCCGGGCCGACGTGCTGCGCCTAGCCGTACCGCCCCGCCACGCCAAGGTCGAGGGCGAGCCGTGGGAACTCAGCGGTGACATTGCCGCGCCCACACTGGACGAACGAGGCTGGCACCTCTATCAGTACGGCGACGCGTTTGTCACCGCTGTCCGCGAACTGCGTGCTCCGCGAGCGGTGTGGCAGGCATTGCCCGGTGAGGATTGGCCGTTGCGGTTGGCGGAACTCGCCGGTTCGGTGGCGTCGGCAGGCAAGAGTGCGGTCATCGTCGTTCCGGATCAACGCGATCTCGATCGAGTTCTTGCCGCCTGCGAGAAAGTGTCCGGACCTGAAGCGGTAGTAGGACTTTCAGCGGGACTTGGCCCGGCCATGCGCTATCGGCGGTGGCTTGCGGCGCTTCGCGGAAGTGCCCGCATCGTCGTCGGCACCCGAAGCTCCGTTTTTGCCCCCACGCCGGACACCGGCCTTGTTGTCGTGTGGGACGACGGCGACGACAACCTGTCCGAGCCCCGCTCGCCCTACCCGCACGCCCGTGAATCCGCGGTATTGCGCGCGCATGTGGCCGGGTGCGCCGTGGTGATCGGCGGTTTCTCCCGAACTGCGGAGTCTCAGGTGCTCGTCGATTCGGGGTGGGCCCACGATTTGGTCGCCGCTCGGGATGTGGTCAGGCACTGCTCACCCAAGATCACCGCATTGGCGGATAGTGATCACGCGTTGGCCCGCGACCCCGGTGCGAGGGCAGCACGGTTGCCGGCGATCGCTTTTGCCGCGGCCAGGCGAGCATTGGCCGACGGCCGTGGCGTGTTGGTGCAGGTGCCGCGTCGCGGGTACGTTCCGACACTCGCGTGCGGGAAGTGCCGGGCACCGGCGCGGTGCCGTCGTTGCAACGGACCGTTGGCGTTGCCATCTGCAGCAGGTCCCGACGGTGCCGGAATTCCCGAGTGCCGCTGGTGCGGCGTCGCCGACGCGGCCTACCGATGCCATGCGTGTGGAGCCAAGGCGTTGCGTGCCGTTGTGGTCGGGGCGGGCCGAACAGCTGAGGAACTCGGTCGCGCGTTCCCCGGGGTGAAGGTTGTGCTGTCCGGTGGCGGCGATGTAATCAAGGAAGTTGCCCAGGGCCCGGCGCTGGTGGTCTCGACCGTCGGCGCGGAACCGGTGATGACCGGGGGCTATGGTGCTGCTTTGTTGCTCGACGGGTGGGCATTGCTCGGGCGCGCAGATCTTCGCGCCGAGGAAGAGACTCTGCGGCGCTGGATGTCTGCCGCCGCCTTGGTGATTCCACTGTCCGACGGTGGCGAGGTAGTAGTGGTCGCGGATTCGGGAATCCCGACAGTTCAGGCTTTGGTCCGGTGGGATCCAGTTGGGCACGCCCGCAGTCAGTTCGACGAACGCGACGAGGTCGGCTTTCCGCCTGCCGTCCATCTGGCGGCCATCGACGGTGGTAGCGCCGCGATTACTGAACTGGTGGCTTCTGCCGATCTGCCTGCGAGCGCGGTTCTCCTCGGTCCTGTGGAATTGCCTGCGGGGGAGAGGCTTCCGTATTCCGGTGAGGACGAGGCGGGCGTAGCTCCCGAGCGTCTGCTGATTCGGGTGCCGCGCAAGGACGGCCGGGCACTGGCTGACGCTCTAGCTCATGCTCGCGCAGCCCGGAGCGCCCGAAAATCCTCCGGACCTGTGCGTATTCAGATTGACCCGCGTCGAATCGGCTGAGAAATTTCTTGGTGGCCTGGCGCTTTGCATGATTGCGGATGTGTGCTGCCTATACTGACCACTGTCTGACGAGGGAATACCGGTGAGAATCCGGAACTGACGCGCAACGGCGATGGGATTTCCCACGAGTCCGAATACTCGTCCGGCACCACATCGAAAATGGCGATTGCCACATGTCGGGTTCCGCGACCGAGCCCCTGATCGAAGGACGACTTTCCGTGCTCACCGCACCACTGACGCGCGCACTCACTGCCGCGACCGGATTGCTCTGCACCACCGCACTACTGACCGGGTGCTCCAGCGCTACTGCGCCGGACGCCGCGACCCCGATTACCGTTGCTGCTGATGCAGCGGGCCCTACAAGTTACCCGTTGACACTCGAAAATTGTGGTGTGTCAGTGACATTCGATTCGGCGCCGCAACGAGCTGTGTCGCTGTACCAGAGTGCGACGGAGATCTTGCTCTCGCTCGGTCTCGGCGACCGGATGGTAGGCACCTCCACCTGGTTCGATCCTGTTCTCGCTCCTCTCGCGGCCCAGAACGACCTGGTGCCGAGACTGGCCGACAATGACGCGTCGCTCGAAGTGGTACTCGACACCGAACCCGATCTGGTGACGTCGGCGAGCGCCCACACCTTCACCTCAGCCGTTGTTGCGGAACGCTCCCGATTCGCGGAACTGGGAGTTCCCACGTATCAGTCGCCGTCTGTCTGTACCGATGCCGTCGTGGAGGGGGAGAACGTCTCGCGTACCGCGACTCTGACCATCGACACGCTGTACCGGGAGATTCGTGAGCTGGCGGCGATCTTCGACGTGCAGGATCGTGGCGCAGAGTTGATTGCCGAACTGCAGTCGCGGCTATCGGAAGCGGCGGCCGGTGTTGCCGGTTCGGGAAGAACGCTCGCTTTCTGGTTCTCCGGACTCGAGGCTCCGTACATGGCCGGATGTTGTTCGGCCCCAGGTCTTCTTGCCGACGAGGCAGGCGCCGTCAACGTATTTGCGGATCTGTCCGACGACTGGCCGGAAGTGAGTTGGGAAGCGGTAGCCGACCGCGACCCGGATGTGTTGGTGCTCGGTGACCTTCACCGTCGGCGAGTAGACGGTGATTCGTTGGAAACAAAAATCGCCTTTCTCGAATCGAATCCGGTGACCGCGCAGATGACTGCTGTGCGGAACCGCAACTACGTCACATTGTCCGGGGCAGAGATGGATCCAGGGATCCGCGAGATCGACGCACTGGAAAAACTCGCAGACGGACTGCGCTCGACGGTGGGCTGATACTGCTCGAGACATTGCACCTTTACTGCTCGGGACATTGCACCTTCGATCTGTGCGATATATCGTCGAACTATCAGCGATATCGGCGAAGGGTAGCAACAATGGACAGGCATTTTCCCGACGGCGACCGTGGGCGCGGGCATCGTCGAGGGCGGTTCGGGCCCGACGGCGGACCTGGCCCAGGGTTCGGTCCCGGCGCGCACTTCGGACGTGGGCGCGGACGCGGCGGGCGCGGGCGTCGAGGTGACGTTCGCGCGGCTGTTCTGCTCCTCATTGCCGAAGAACCGATGCACGGCTACGAACTGATTCAACAGATCGTCGAACGCAGTGGCGGAGTGTGGAAGCCGAGTCCGGGATCGATCTACCCCGCACTGTCGCAACTCGAAGACGAAGGCCTCGTGATCATCGACAAGGTCGCCGGACGCAAGACTGCAAAACTCACCGAGGAAGGTGCCGCGTACGTCGAGCAGCACCGGGCGGATCTCGGTGCACCGTGGGACGAGGTTCGCGACAGCGTCGGCGCTCCCGAGCAGGATCTGCGTGAGCTGATCGGGCAACTGATGGGTGCTGCCGGTCAGGTCGCCGCAGTGGGTACACCAGCGCAGGTCAAGGCCGCTGCCGATGTTCTGATCGAAGCGCGTCGAGCGTTGTATCGCGTTCTTGCCGACGACGGGTCCACCGATACTGACAGTTGAGTGCGGCACTCGTGTTGGTGTGTCCGGTCACTATCGCCGGCGAAGCATGAACTACCTTGGGTAGCAATATAATCACTTCGATAATCAGGAGAGTTCATGAGTGTCCACGACTTTGCCGTCAAGGCTGCCGACGGATCCACCGAGGATCTGAGCCAGTACAAGGGCAACCTTCTGTTGGTCGTCAACGTGGCAAGCAAGTGTGGATTCACACCGCAGTACGAAGGCCTCGATGCCCTGTACCGGGAGAACAAGGACCGCGGCCTTCGGGTCATCGGATTCCCGAGCAATCAGTTCGGAGATCAGGAGCCTGGCCAGGACGCTGAGATCCAGGAGTTCTGCAGCACGACCTACAACGTCACCTTCCCGGTGTACGCAAAGATCGAGGTCAACGGCGACAACGCGGACCCGCTGTACGAGCACCTCCGCAGCGAGGCACCCGGTGAATTCGGGCCCGAAATCGGATTCCTGTTCGAGCACGTCAGCAAGACGCGCCCCGAGGCGATCGGTACCGACGAAGTGAAGTGGAACTTCACGAAGTTCCTCGTCGATCGTGACGGAGCGGTAGTTCGCCGGTTCGAGTCGACAATCACCCCCGAGCAGATCGCCGAGGAAATCTCCGAGCTGCTGTAATTTCGGAGCTGCTGTAAGCAGGTCTACCAACTGAATATTTAGTCGCAATCCCGGGAGCCCCTGCGTGGTCTCCCGGGTTTGCTGTCTCAAGCGTCGGACCTGTTGATTTCGATCGCACAACGCAGCACAACGTGCCAAAGTTCGTCGAGATCGACGTCGGCGATTGCGAAACCTTTTGCGGTGGAATGGTGGTCTTGCCCGATCAATCCGGCTAGTTCGGCGAAACCCGGGTGCTGACGTACAACCTCGTATTGGTTCCAGGTTCCGTAGGCCATGAGTTGGCCGGTTTTGTTGATCCACAATTGGATGGGTGCGTACCGGAGTCCATAGGGGTACAAGAAGATGCCGCCTCCCGGACGATTGCCGAACCACAGGGCCTCGTGCGGTCCGCGGATGTCATCGAGATTTTCGAGAAGTTCGAAGATCCGCTGGGCGGAGACGCGGTCGGACGTGGCGTCGAGTGCGTCGAGGAATGATTGTGTGGTCCAGGATGTCGAGGGGCCAGAACTGCGGGCTTTAACGGCCGCGATTTCGCCGCCGTAGGTGGAAGGCATCAGGAATTCGATGTCCCCGTGTCGGGCATAAGTCAGCTGAAGAGCGGTGACTGCCACTTCGTCGCGAGTTATTCGGTTCAGGAATTCGACCAAGCGTTTGAGATCGTTGTCGATACGGTCGACGGCAAGACACAGGTCGATGCGGCCTTCTGTGATGTTGAGGTCGAGTTGTTCGAGTGCAGTCTCCCCGAGCGCGGCAAGATCATCACCCCGCTGACGATTCCATTGCTCCCTGAACGATTTAGCACCATCGACCCAGATCGCGGATGCGTAGTCGAGAACCTGCCCGATCACCATTCTGCGTCGCTCGGAGTTCGATGCAAGCTTGCACTCGACGATCGTGATCGTGCCGTCAAGGCTGACAATGCACACGTCTGCGGGGCCTGCCGTGGTCGAAAGCTCGCGAACAGTCAAAGCGCCTTCGGGGACACCGGGCACGTCCTGCGGGGTCGGTTGCGACGATCCGCTGCAAGTGGTCTTCGTTCTCGTAGGCGGTCATCTCGGGTGAATCCCAGGATTCTGTGGATCCGATCCGTCGGATCAGCAATCCGGGGTCTACATCGCAGTTTGGGCTCGCAACGTCACGTCACCTCACAAAATTTGACAGATAGTCTGTTGAAAAAATTTCAATAGAGACAGCTCACATCCAAGACCTTAGAAGAAATAAGCAGCTACCCTGGCTAATGAGACTAGGGAGAATCGCATGGACGAACGTGCCGACCGGCTGCGGGAAGACGTGGCGCTGTTCAGTCGAAGGATTCGGACGAAGAGTTCCGGGCATTTGTTGACTCCAACCCAACTGCAGGCACTTGCGCATCTGGATCGGGTGGGCGCGATGAGTGCGCGTGCGCTTGCCGATTTGGAGCGGGTAGTCCCGCAAACAATCGCCCGGACTGTGCTTCTCCTCGAGGAGAAGGGGATGGTGACGCGCACCGTCGATCCACATGATGCTCGCGCGAGTTTGATCTCGATCACGGACATCGGCCGCAGGACCTTGGACGTGGACCGCGCCGCCCGTAGTGAATGGCTTACGTCCGTGCTGACGGAGGAGTTCACTGACGTCGAACGTGAGTTGCTTTATCTCGCAGGACGTTTGCTGCGGCGTGCGGCTGAGTCGACCGATACAACATCGGCGCAGGAGTCAGTGATGCGCGCATGACTGCCGTCGAGGACCAGGCAGATACCAAGGCCTTGCCTGTTCCGTTCCGGGTGAGTGGTGCGGCAGCGACCGGCAGCATTCTGCAACCGCTGAATTCGTCGATGATTGCCGTGGCAATTGTTGGTATCGCCGCTCAGTTCGGGTCGAACGGCGGCGTTTCCTGGATCATCTCCGCGATGTACATCACGACCGCTGTTGGTGCCCCCATGATGGGTCGGCTCGGTGCATTGCTGGGCGCTCGCCGGGTATTTCTCGGAGGCTTAGCCCTGGTCGCCATCGGATCGTGCGTCGGGATGCTTGCCCCGAATGTCGGTTGGTTGATCGGTGCGTACGTGATCCTCGGATTCGGCATTTCAGCCCACATGCCCAACGCGATGACCATGGTCCGCAGCTACTCCGAGCGCTACGGGCGCCAGCCGCGTACGGCGATTGCAACGTTGGTCGTCTGCAGTCAGTCCGTTGCGGCTCTTGGTCCCACTGTCGGTGGTCTCCTTGTGGGGGCTTTCGGGTGGCAATCGATCCTGTGGGTGAATCTTCCCGTCGTCGTGCTTAGTGCTGTTGTGGTTATGCGTGCTGACGTGGGCTTTGCCGGCGGTGGGCGAGTGTCGGTTCGGGAAGCGCTCCATGCTCTCGATGTGGTCGGAATCGGATTGTTCCTCGTGACGATTACGTCGACGATGGTGCTGCTGGTTTCGTTGCCGGGGAACCCGACGTGGTGGCTGCTTCCCGTTGCGGTGACGGGACTCGGTCTCTTTGTCTGGTGGGAGCACCGCGCTCCGGAGCCGTTTCTGGATGTCGAGGCCCTGGCACGTAATCGCGCGCTCAGTGCCACTCTGGGTCGGACATTGCTCACGTACACGTGCTTCTACTGCGTCTTTTTCGGAATTCCACAATGGCTGCAGTACGCGCGGGGGATGAGCCCGATCGAGGCCGGCTTGACGATGCTGCCCGTCGCGGGGGTCAGCGTGGTGGCCACCATGATCGGGTCTCGCACATACCGGCGGTACGGCGCCCGTCGCACTCTGTTTGTCGGTACGTGTGCGCTGCTGGTCGGCGGGGTGTTGATCGCTTCGGTCGAAAGCTCGACTGCACCGGTCTTGGTGCTTCTCCTTGTTGCCGCAGTACTTGGTATACCGAACGGTTTCAACAACATCGGCAATCAAAGCCTGATCAATGCGGTGACAACCGTGGACGAAGTTGGTGCGGCTATCGGCGTTTACCGCACAGTCGCGTTCATCGGCGCGAATCTTGCGGTTGTGGTGTTGCAGGTAACGGCCGGTCATCAGATCGACGACGCTGGTCTGCACCGGACTGGATGGTTCATCGCAGTTTCAGGATTGGTCCTTCTTGTCGGGATCATGTTCTCGCGCAACATGGGACCGGCCCGCGCTGTCGATTCCCCGAGTTCGTCTGCCTGATCTCACTGTCGATCAGCTCGCTGCGGCGCGTCGCAGATCTTCGCACGTGCTCCGGTAAATCTGTGCCAGATCAGCCTCGGCGCCGTTGTCCAGGCGTTCTGCCCAGGTATCGACCGCGATACGTGTTGTCATCGCGGCACTTTCGACGAGTAGTCGAGCGTAAGGGCGGGCATTCTCGCCGCCGAGTTTGATGGCAACTCGGTCCGTCAGTTGGATCAGTGCCATGGATTCTGTGGCAAATGACGATGCGCACAGATGGGGGTCGGATGCGAGGAGGCGCCGAACTCGCAGTATTCGATCTCGCCTGTCAGGCGAGGCCTCCAGTCTCTCGATGATGTTCCCGTAGATTTCCTGCATCCCTGTCAGAGTCACGTCGTCGGCAGGGATCGCATCGAGCCATTCGACGATTTCCGTCTCGAACTCGACCTCGACGCTGAGGGCCGAGTCTTCCTTGGTGGCGAAGCATCGAAAAAATGTGCTGGGCGAGACTCCGGCGCGGCGCGCGATTTCGTCAACCGTCGTCGCCGACGAGCCGTGGAGTTCGAAAAGTTCCAGAGCGGCCCGGGATATCTCGAGGCGAGTTTCCTGGCGGCGGCGTTCCCGCAGGTCGGGAGCGCGTTTTGCCGCGGGGACCTTGACGCTGTCGTGTGTGGTCATCCGCAGTCCTCCATGCGGCTCAACTTACCAGCCGAAATCAACTTGACAGTGACTCTCAAGATGATTGATATTGTCAGTTAAATAAGTTGATTTGTCTTCTAAGACCAGAGAGTTCTCAGTAGCGCATGCATATTCAAGAGACGGAAGCCCAACCGGAATCGGTTGACCTCGACCGCGGTAGCAAATTGTTGATCACCGTGCTGGTCGTCGCAGCGTTCGTGATGATCCTCAACGAGACGATCATGAGTGTGGCACTGCCACGTTTGATGGTGGACCTGGACATCACCGCCAGCACAGCACAGTGGCTGACCACTGGATTCATGCTGACCATGGCCGTCGTGATTCCGACGACGGGCTACCTGTTCCAGCGATTCACTCTCCGGCAAGTATTCGCAGCCGCGATGACGCTCTTCAGCGTCGGCACGCTCCTCGCGGCGTCCGCACCCGGATTCGAACTTCTTCTGGCGGGTCGAGTGATCCAAGCCGGTGGTACCGCCATCATGCTTCCACTCCTCATGACCACGGTCCTGCGTGTTGTTCCCGCCCATAAGCGCGGCGCCATGATGGGCGTCATCTCCATCGTGATCGCCGTCGCTCCGGCGATCGGTCCGACACTCTCCGGTGTGATCCTGCGATCGCTGGACTGGCGCTGGATGTTCTGGCTTGTGTTGCCGATCGCCCTGGTTGCGTTTGCCATCGGCTCCGCTTTGGTCAAGAACCTCACCACTACCGGCGCAGCACCGTTCGACGGGTTGTCGGTTGTATTGTCCGCGTTGGCATTCGGTGGCATCGTCTACGGACTCGGTAGTCTCGGACATTCCGCCGAGGGATCCGGCGTGCCGGTGTGGGTACCGCTGGTTGTCGGTGTCGTGGCGCTGGTCGTGTTTGTTCTGCGTCAGTTGTCGCGGCAAGAGGACGGGCGCGCCCTCCTGGACATGCGGCCATTCCTCACGCCGACGTTCAGCATCGGATTGGCCATGTTGGCGATCAGCATGATGGCCTTGTTCGGTGCGCTGAT
Source organism: Rhodococcus sp. IEGM 1366 (assembly GCF_033142425.1). Lineage (NCBI taxonomy): Bacteria > Bacillati > Actinomycetota > Actinomycetes > Mycobacteriales > Nocardiaceae > Rhodococcus > Rhodococcus sp. IEGM 1366. Next base: position 425,534 of record NZ_JAWLRZ010000005.1, on the reverse strand, counting down.
TCTGCTGCCGTTGTACCTGCAGAATGTGCTCGGCCTCGACACGTTGAAGACCGGTTTGTTGCTTCTCCCCGGTGGTTTGCTCATGGGCATTCTGGCACCGTTCGTCGGTCGGGTCTTCGACCGCGTCGGTCCGCGCCCGCTGGTCATCCCCGGTGTCGTCGTGGTCAGCGCCGCGTTGTGGCTGATGACGCTCCTCGACACGGAGACCGGCTTGCCGATGGTTGTCGGCATCCATTCGATGCTGATGGTGGGTCTGGCATTGGTGATGACTCCGCTGATGACGTCGTCGCTCGGATCGGTCCCGTCGGAGTTGTATTCCCACGGCAGTGCGATTTTCAATACCGGTCAGCAGTTGGCCGGTGCGGCGGGAACCGCGTTGTTCGTCACGATCATGTCGAACACAGCCGCCTCCCAACTCGCCGATGGTGCGACTGACGTCGCTGCTCAGCAATCGGGTATCCACACCGCATTCATGTGGGGTGGCGTCATATCCCTGATCGCGGTGGCAGGTTCGTTCTTCATCCGGAAGCCGGCAGTGACCAGCTAGGGATGCGTGTTCGTCTGCACTTATGATTGGCCTTGGTGTGGATCGGGATCGGGGCGGGAGTGCTGAACTATGTCGGGTAGAACAAGAATTGCAGGATTGGTGTTGGCTAGCGCCTGTCTGGTGGCGCTACCAAGTGTTGCCGGCGCGCAGTCCGGGGCGAGCGTTCCCACACACGTCGGACCCGCACAGATAACCCGTCACGCGGCAACCGCATATGCAGAGACTCACCCCGATTCGGCGCCGGCCGGGTCCAATAATTTCGACTGCAGGCCCACGGCCGAGCATCCACGTCCGGTGTTGCTTGCACATGGCACGGACACTCAGGCGTACACCGACTGGGCGGCTGTGGCGCCTGCCCTCGCTGCCGATGGCTATTGCGTTTTTGTTCTCAACTACGGCGGGGATCCTGAGGAAGATACCTTCGGCGTCGGCGACATCGTCTCGAGCGCAAGCGAATTCAGGGCCTTTGTCGATCAGGTGAGATCGAGGACGGGCGCTGATCGCGTCGACGTCATCGGGTACTCGCAGGGCGCCACGGTAACTCGGTACTACACCAACAAACTTGGTGGTTCGCAGTTTGTCGACCACTGGATCGGGCTGGCTTCGCCGACGTACGGCGGTGTGATGTTCGGGCTCGTGCCACTCGTTCGGGCAATACCCGGCGGCGAAGAATTTGTCGAGGACACTTTCTCGGTTGCCGTGCGCGAGCAGATGGAGGGATCGGATCTGCTGCGCAGTCTCAACAACGGCGGCGACACCGTGCCAGGGGTGCGGTACACCACCATCGGCTCGCAGGTCGACGAAGTGATCCAACCGTCAGGCAACATCGCGTTGCGGGACTCAGGCGCCGAGAACATCGTCCTGCAGGACCTGTGCCCGCAGAACCTGACCGGGCACTTCCGGATGCCGTACGACCCCTACGTGATCGACATCATCCGCACCTCGCTCGATCCCGATGCCGAGCGGCACGCACCGTGTACGGCCGTCCCGCTCGGCACCGATATTCCGCAAGTGGTGATCGACGCCAACTCTTGACGTCGCCTGCGACCGGCTTCGCTTACTCGGCGAGTTTGGCCGCTGCCTGCGCCCACAGGAAGAACTTGTTGGTGCCCAGATCGCGGACCGTTTTGATATTGAATGCGGCCTTCAAATGCTCGGCGTCCGAATCACTTACGCCGTTCAGGGCCGCTACCGGAGCGTCGGCCAAGTCTTCGACGGATTTTCCTGCGTACGCCTTGTCGAACTTGCTGTCGATCCCTGCCATCGAAGTTCCTCCGTGTGGTCGGTGCATGTTCTTCTTGCCGCGCGACGCCCGGTGGCGACGCCAGAAACAGTCAATACCGTCGGTCGGTGAATCTGCAGCGTTCTGATCAAAGAATTTGCTGAGAATTGCGCGTGACATGGCGCGCGGTACAACCTGCGCTCAGCACTCCCTAGACTGAGGGTTCCATTCGTACCAACATCCGGGAGCGCTTTCGTGACTTGCAGTCCACCACGTTCGAGCGGCCAGCGAGCTGATCACAGTCTCGGCAGCCCTGAGAATAGGGAGGGCTGACATGCGCGTTGTATTCGCCGGAACGCCGGAACCTGCCGTCCCGTCCTTGCGTCGACTCATCGAGTCGGCCAATCACGAGGTCGTTGCCGTGGTGACGCGTCCTGACGCCGTCGCCGGTCGCGGACGAAAAGTCACCCGGTCACCCATCGGCATGCTCGCGGACGAACACGGCATTCCGGTGTTGACTCCCGTCAAGGCGTCAGATCCCGAATTCGCGGCCGAGCTGAAAAGCTACGAGCCGGACTGTGCGCCTGTTGTCGCTTACGGAAATCTGTTGCCGCAGAACGTACTCGACATCCCGAAGTTCGGTTGGGTGAACCTGCACTTCTCGCTGCTTCCCGCGTGGCGTGGTGCTGCGCCGGTACAGGCAGCGATCAGCGCCGGTGACGAGGTCACCGGTGCCAGCGCCTTCCGCCTCGAAGCGGGCATGGACACCGGACCGGTGTACGGCGTGATGACCGAACGCATTCGCGACACCGACACCGCCGGCGATCTCCTGGGGCGACTGGCCGAAGGTGGCGCCGGCCTGCTCGAATCAGTGCTCGACGGAATCGAAGCCGGTGCAATCACGGCGGTTCCTCAATCCGACGACGGAGTCTCGTACGCGCCGAAGGTGACCGTCGACGCGGCCCGGGTGCGCTGGGATCGTCCCGCTGCGGCCGTTGACCGCCACATTCGGGCGGTCACGCCTGCGCCGGGCGCGTGGACGATGATCGGTGACCTGCGGGCCAAGCTCGGACCGGTCACCGTGACTGACGACGTACTGGCAGTCGGCGAGATCGCAGTACGTAAGGACGGTCTGTACATCGGTACCGCTACGACGGCGGTGCGACTCGGGCAGATACAGCCCCCGGGCAAGAAATTGATGTCGGCAGGGGACTGGGCACGCGGTGCCCGACTCGACGCGGAGGTACGAGCAGCATGACCGAATCACGACGACCAGCCCGCCAGGCCCAAGGCCCGGGCGACAAGCGGAACGGGTCGCGAAACAACAAGCCGAAGCAGGCAAAGCGGCCCGATCCGACGGCTGGACTCGATCAGCCGCGTCTCGCAGCTCTCGACGTGCTGCGCGCGGTCCGCGAGCGCGACGCCTACGCAAACTTGGTTCTGCCCGGATTGCTCCGCGATCGCAAACTCGACTCCCGCGATGCTGCCTTGGCAACAGAACTGGCGTACGGCGCTGCCCGCGCGCAGGGGTTGCTCGACGCTGTGATCGTGCACGCGTCGGGTCGTCCGATCGAGGAAATCGACGGCAACCTTCTCGACGTGCTGCGGTTGGGTTCTTACCAACTGCTGCGCACGCGCGTCGCGCCGCACGCTGCCGTCGCAACGTCTGTCGACCTCGCGCGCGCTGAATCCGGCCAGGGGCGAGCAGGATTCGTCAACGCGGTACTGCGCCGGGTGTCCGAACGCACTCAGGACGAGTGGGTGGAACTGCTGGCGCCGAAGGACCCGATCGGGCACCTCGCGTTCGAGCACGCGCACCCGGTGTGGATCGCACAGGTCTTCGCCGATTCGCTCGGCGCTGCGGCCGGTGAACTCGAAGACGTCCTGATTGCCGACGACGCCCGCCCCGCCGTGCACCTCGTTGCGCGGCCCGGCGAAATCTCGGCCGAAGAGCTGGCGCTGGTCACCGGCGGCGAGATCGGCCCGTACTCGCCGTACGCCGTGCATCTCGACGGCGGCGATCCTGGCCAGCTCGATGCGGTGCGTCAGGGCTTGGCCGGTGTGCAGGACGAAGGCAGCCAGCTGGTTGCTCGCGCCCTGACTCTCGCACCGCTCGACGGTGACGACGGTGGCCGCTGGCTCGATCTCTGCGCTGGTCCCGGCGGCAAAGCAGCGCTTCTCGGAGCGCTGGCAGGAATCGACGGTGGGCGCCTCGACGCCGTCGAACCCGTCGCCCACCGCGCGGAACTGATCCGCAAGACCACCCGTGAGCTACCCGTCGACGTACACGTGGCGGACGGACGCGAGTCCGGCCTCGAACCCGGCTACGACCGCATCCTCGTCGACGCACCGTGCACCGGACTGGGCGCGTTGCGTCGGCGTCCGGAAGCGCGGTGGCGTCGCCAACCGTCGGATGTCGCCCCGCTGGTGAAGTTGCAGCGTGAATTGCTCGCCGCGGCAATCGAATTGGTGCGTCCCGGTGGTGTGGTGCTGTACTCCACGTGCTCGCCGCACTTGTCGGAAACGCTGGCCGTTGTTGCCGATGCGGTCCGCCGTCATGGCGTCGTCGAACTCGACACCAAGGAGCTGGTGCCCGGTGTGCCGGACGTCGGCGACGGCAATTCGGTTCAATTGTGGCCGCACCGCCATGGCACGGATGCAATGTTCATGGCGGCATTGCGTAAACCACTGGCGTAGGTAGCTGTGCGCCGTTTTGGTAGCGGGACCGACCAAAACGGCGCACAGGGGTGGGGAGGTGACTTCCGGCCCCCGGAGTCGTATGGTTCCCTCCATGGTTACGTGGGAACAGGTTGTCGTACTCGCTTCGGCGCTTCCGTCAGTGGAGGAATCGACGTCGTACAACACCCCAGCACTCAAGGTGGCAGGCAAGACATTTGCGCGCTTGCGAACCGAAGCCGAGGGCGCATTGGTCGTGATGTGTGGTCTGGACGAGAAAGAGGCGCTGCTCGCCAGTGGGGAAGCGCCGTTCTTCACGACGGATCACTACCACGGGCACGGTTCGATCCTGGTGCACCTCGAACTGATCGAGGAGGATCAGTTGGCGGAAATGCTCGAGGACGCATGGCGGATCAAGGCTCCGTCGAAGGTGCGCAAGCTTCGCGCCGCAGTCAAGCACTGACAGATTTTCGACCGCACCGACGGGCGTGCACAGGGGCGCAGACGCCACGGCTAAACTCGGGCACGTGGCTTCCCCGATGATTGCACCGTCCATTCTGTCCGCCGATTTTGCACGCCTCGCCGACGAAGCGGCCGCCGTTGCCGGTTCTGATTGGCTTCACGTCGACGTGATGGACGCGCATTTCGTTCCGAATCTGACACTGGGTCTTCCGGTGGTCGAAAGCCTGCTCAAGGCAACGGATATTCCGCTCGACTGCCATCTGATGATCGACAACCCCGAGCGCTGGGCGCCGCCGTATGCCGAGGCCGGTGCATACAACGTCACGTTCCACGCCGAAGCCACCGATGATCCGCGTTCGGTTGCCCGCGACATTCGCGCTGCCGGTTCCAAAGCAGGTCTGAGCATCAAGCCCGGAACCGACATCGAGCCTTACCTCGAAATCCTCAAAGATTTCGACACGTTGCTGATCATGAGCGTCGAGCCAGGCTTCGGTGGGCAGTCCTTCATGCCGCAGGTCCTCGAGAAGGCCCGCACGATTCGTAAGCTCGTCGACTCGGGCGAGCTGAAACTGCTTGTCGAGATCGACGGCGGCATCAACGCGGACACGATCGAACAGGCCGCAGAAGCGGGCATCGATTGCTTTGTCGCCGGTAGCGCCGTGTACGGCGCGAGTGACCCCGGAGAAGCTGTGCGCAAGCTTCGTGCGCAGGCCGCATCCGCGTCGCCGCACCTGACGCTGTCGGTCTGAGAACACCGACATGGCAAAGGCTGTTCCGGTGTCGAGTTCTGATCTCGACGCCGCAATGCAGATCGCGTTGACTGCTGCTGATTCCGCACGCGGGTTCACCAGCCCCAACCCGCCCGTGGGCGCCGTCATTCTGGGCGCCGACGGAACCATTGCGGGCGTGGGCATGACTCAGCCCCCAGGTGGTCCGCATGCGGAGATCGTGGCTCTTACCGAAGCCGGCCGGGCAGCGCGCGGCGGCACGGCGGTGGTCACGCTCGAACCTTGCAACCATCAGGGGCGGACCGGGCCGTGTTCACAGGCGTTGATCGACGCCGGTGTGGCGGCCGTGGTTTATGCCGTCGGCGACCCCAATCCTGAAGCGTCCGGCGGTGCGGCGACGCTGATGCGCGCCGGAATCTCGGTCACGTCCGGACTACGAGCGGCTGAGGTCGAAGCGGGTCCGCTGCGCGCCTGGCTGCACAAGCAGCGCACCGGCCGTCCGCACATCACGTGGAAGTACGCGGCGAGCCTCGACGGCCGCAGCGCTGCCGAAGACGGCACGAGTCAATGGATCACGGGTCCGGCTGCTCGAGCACGCGTACATGCCCAGCGGGCGCAGGTCGACGCAATCGTGGTGGGTACCGGCACGGTCTTTGCAGACGATCCCTGGTTGACCGCGCGTCAGCCGACGGGGGACCTCGCGGCCCATCAGCCGGTGCGCGTGGTAGTCGGGAAGCGTGAAATACCCTCGACTGCAAGGATTCTCGACGACGCGGCTCCGACGCTGATCTTGAATACGGAGAGTATCGACGAGGTTGTCGAGGCGCTCACCGAATATACGGACGTGCTGCTCGAAGGCGGACCACGCCTGGCGGGTGCATTCCTGGCCGCAGGGTATGTCGACGTCATCGAGGCGTACATCGCTCCGATCCTGCTCGGCGGGGGAGCGTCGGCGCTGGTCGACGCGGGAGTACACACCATCGCCGATGCTCGCCGGTTCCACTTGGAGTCCGCGGTAACGATTGGCCCCGATATTTTGTTGAGTCTGGTTCCGGAGAATTCCGCTCCGGAGAACGAGGAGTAGGCACGCGTGTTCACTGGAATTGTTGAAGAACTCGGCGAAGTTGTCGCCAAGGAAGAACTGGTCGACGCCGCGCGCTTCACGGTGCGCGGACCGTTGGTCACCTCCGACGCCGGTCACGGTGATTCCATCGCGGTGAACGGCGTCTGCCTCACGGTTGTCGACGTACTCGACGACGGTTCCTTCACTGCAGACGTCATGCAGGAGACGCTGAACCGTTCGAGCCTCGCGAGCTTGGCTGTCGGCAGCCGAGTCAATCTCGAGCGCGCAGCAGCACTCAACAGCCGTCTCGGTGGACATCTCGTGCAGGGCCACGTCGACGGTACCGGCCACGTCATCTCCCGTTCGCCGTCCGAGAACTGGGAGATCGTGCGGATTTCGCTGCCCGAGTCCATCTCGCGGTACGTCGTGGAGAAGGGTTCGATCACCGTGGACGGTGTGTCCCTGACGGTGTCGGCGCTGGGAGGTGAGCGTGGGTTCGAGTACTTCGAGATCTCGCTCATTCCGACGACGCTGGAGTTGACGACACTCGGAACCGCGACGATCGGCACACCGGTCAATCTCGAGGTCGACGTGATCGCGAAATACGTCGAACGGTTGCACGCTGCCGGTAGGTAGGACCGCCTCGATCGGGTCTTGACGGACGGTCGTAGGGTTGGTAACAGGGTTGGTCAGTAGGCTTGGCCAGTAGGGTTGTCGGTGCATCCACATCGGATGTACTCGTTGTTTTCGATGATGACTAGTAGTCAAGACTTTGGAGTGCGAGCACGTGACCAGGTTCGACAGTATCGAGCGCGCAGTAGCAGATATCGCTGCAGGTAAAGCTGTTGTCGTTGTGGACGACGAGGATCGTGAGAACGAGGGCGACCTGATCTTCGCCGCAGAGAAAGCCACTCCTGAACTGGTGGCGTTCATGGTTCGGTACACGTCCGGTTATCTCTGTGTTCCGCTCGACGGAAACGACTGCGACCGTCTGGGCCTGCCCCCGATGTACGCCACCAATCAGGACAAGCACGGCACTGCATACACGGTGACCGTCGACGCCCGTGAGGGAATCGGCACCGGTATCTCGGCGTCGGATCGCGCTGCGACCATGCGCCTGTTGGCTGATCCCAACTCCGGTGCCAACGATTTCACCCGTCCCGGCCACGTAGTACCGCTGCGCGCGAAGGAAGGCGGAGTTCTCCGTCGTCCCGGACATACCGAAGCCGCAGTCGATTTGGCTCGCATGGCTGATCTTCGTCCCGCCGGTGTCATCTGCGAAATCGTCAGTCAGAAGGACGAAGGCGCAATGGCTCAGACGGACGAGTTGCGCGTGTTCGCCGACGAGCACAACCTGGCGTTGATCTCGATTGCCGATCTCATCGCGTGGCGTCGTAAGCACGAAAAGCACGTCGTCCGCATTGCCGAAGCCCGTATCCCGACGCGTCACGGTGAGTTCACCGCAGTCGGCTACACCAGCATCTACGACGAGGTCGAACACGTTGCGCTGGTGCGCGGCGACATCGCCGGCCCCGACGGTGACGGCAGCGATGTTCTCGTGCGCGTGCACTCCGAGTGCCTGACCGGTGACGTGTTCGGCTCACTGCGCTGCGATTGTGGTCCGCAGCTCGATGCCGCGCTGGACATGGTGGCGCAGGAAGGCCGCGGCGTCGTTCTGTACATGCGCGGACACGAGGGGCGCGGAATCGGCCTGATGCACAAGCTGCAGGCGTACCAGTTGCAGGACGCCGGCTCAGACACGGTCGACGCCAATCTCGAACTCGGGCTCCCCGCTGACGCCCGTGACTACGGCATCGGCGCGCAGATCCTCGTAGATCTGGGCATCTCGTCGATGCGTCTGCTGACGAACAACCCGGCCAAGCGTGTCGGCCTGGACGGTTACGGACTGCAGATCACCGACCGGGTTCCGATGCCGCTGCGCGCCAACGCCGAGAACCTCACGTACCTGCGCACCAAGCGCGACCGGATGGGCCACGATTTGATCGGACTCGACGAGTACGAAGCCGCTCAGGAAGCCGTCAAGCAGGACGGTGCGGTATGAGCGGTGAGGGACAGCCCCAGCTGGCTATTGCCGAAGCGAAGGACTTGAAACTGGCGATCGTTGCGGGGCAGTGGCACGCCACGATCTCCGAAGCATTGATCGCGGGTGCTCAGCGGGTGGCCGCAGAGGCGCAGATCAAAGATGTGACGTTGATCCGCGTCGCCGGCGCCATCGAACTGCCCGTCGTTGCACAGGCGTTGGCCAAGACGCACGATGCCGTTGTTGCGCTCGGTGTGGTCATTCGCGGTGGTACACCGCATTTCGAGTACGTCTGTGACGCGGTGACAGCTGGTCTGACGCGGGTCTCTCTCGACGAGAGCACACCGGTCGGCAACGGCGTCCTGACCACCGACACCGAACAGCAGGCCCTGGATCGTTCCGGTTTGCCCGGTAGTGTCGAGGACAAGGGTGCGCAGGCCTGTGCCGCAGCATTGGACACGGCGGTCACCTTGCGCCACCTACGACAGCCATGGACTGAGGATTCGTTTCGATGAGCACACCTGACGACAACTGGGAACTGATCGCGAAACCGCGCAAGTCGACGCGATACGCGATCGGGGTTGCGGCTCTCCTGGTCATCGTCCACGTCACTCTGGCAGTCTCGCTGCGAAGCGGATCGACCGGCGTGTACTTCCGCGCGGCCGATCAGCTTGCGATGGCCACGATCGGCTGTGTTCTCGCCGGTGGTGTTCTGCTGCTCACCCGCCCGCGGGTGCGAGCGGGTCAACGGGGTATCGCGGTTCGCAACATTCTCGGCGAGAAGATCGTCGAGTGGGATCTGTTCGAAGGCCTGTCGTTCCCTGACGGTGCCGCGTGGGCCAGGATCGAACTGCCGGACGACGAGTACATGCCGGTCATGGCAATCCAGTCCAACGACCGCGAATACGCGGTGGACGCCGTCGTGAAGCTGCGCGAAATCGCTGACCGCTACGCCCCGGCAGCACACGAAAGCAACTGACGTTCGCCAGGCCGATTCGTCGGACACCACCAGCGTGTTTCCGAATCGGTCGGTGGCGACGACTAACGTGGAACTGTGCCGGATCCTTCGACTTATCGCCCCGCCACCGGAACAATCCCGGTGGCGCCTGGCGTCTACAAATTTCGTGATCCGCATGGTCGGGTCATCTACGTCGGCAAGGCCAAGAGCCTTCGTTCGCGTCTGAACTCGTACTTCGCGGACGTCACGACGCTTCATCCCCGCACCAGGCAGATGGTGACCACGGCCGGCAGTGTCGAGTGGACGGTCGTCAGCACCGAAGTCGAAGCGCTACAACTCGAATACAACTGGATCAAGGAATTCGATCCGCGGTTCAATGTTCGCTATCGCGACGACAAGACGTATCCCGTTCTTGCGGTCACGCTGAACGAAGAGTTTCCGCGGCTGTTCGTCTACCGCGGTCCACGGCGCAAGGGTGTCAGGTACTTCGGTCCGTACTCGCACGCGTGGGCCATCCGAGAAACACTCGACCTATTACTTCGGGTGTTCCCGGCCCGTACGTGTTCGGCCGGAGTGTTCAAGCGCCACAACCAGATCGGCAGACCGTGTCTGCTCGGGTACATCGACAAGTGTTCTGCGCCGTGTGTGGGCCGTGTCAGCCCCGAGGAACACCGGCAGATCGTCGAGGACTTCTGCGACTTCCTCGCCGGGCGCACAGACAAGTTGGTGCGTGACCTCGAGAAGAAAATGCAGCAGGCGTCCGATGACCTCGATTTCGAGACCGCAGCGCGACTGCGCGACGATATCGGAGCCCTCCGCAAGGCGCTCGAAAAGCAGGCCGTCGTGCTCGGCGACGGCACCGATGCCGACCTCGTCGCGTTTGCGACTGACGACCTCGAGGCCGCGGTCCAGGTATTCCACGTGCGGGGCGGTCGGGTGCGGGGTCAACGCGGCTGGGTAGTGGAGAAGGCCGGCGACGCCATCGACTGGGCAGCTCTCGACGCAGACTCCGACCTCCCGATTCTGGTCGAGCAGTTCCTGACCCAGTTCTACGGCGAGCAGGCATCCCTCGAACCGGGGAGCGACCCGGAATCGGGTTCGAGCGCCGTTCCTCGCGAGGTGCTGGTTCCGGTACTTCCTCCCAACGCCGCTGAGATCCAGGTGTGGCTCAGTACGCTTCGTGGTTCTCAGGTTCAGCTGCGAGTTCCGCAGCGCGGCGACAAGAAGGATCTCGCCGAAACCGTGCAGCGCAACGCGAAAGAAGCTCTGGCGCAACACAAACTCAAGCGAGCGGGCGATTTCACGTCACGATCGGCCGCGCTTCAAGGTATCCAGGAAGCCCTCGATCTGGACTCGGCGCCGCTGCGAATCGAGTGTGTCGACATCAGTCACGTTCAGGGCACCGACGTCGTTGCCTCGCTCGTCGTGTTCGAAGACGGCTTGCCCCGCAAATCCGATTACCGCCATTACGCGATCAAGGAAGCCGCAGGCGACGGGCACTCGGACGACGTCGCGAGCATCGCCGAGATCACGCGTCGACGGTTCCTCCGACACAACCGTGACCTCGGAATCCTGGCCAATTCGGCCGCCGGTATGGATGCGGACGGCGGCGACCTGGCGCCGGAAGCGGCGATCGATCCTCAGACCGGTCGGCCACGACGCTTTGCCTATCCGCCCAATCTGTTTGTGGTTGACGGTGGTGCGCCGCAGGTCAATGCCGCCGCCGCCGTGCTCGACGAGCTCGGCGTCACCGACGTAGCCGTCGTCGGACTCGCGAAACGACTCGAAGAAGTGTGGGTGCCCAACGAGGAGGATCCGGTGATCCTGCCTCGGACCAGTGAATCGCTGTACTTGCTGCAACGAATCCGCGACGAAGCGCACCGCTTTGCCATCACCTTCCACCGCAGCAAGCGTTCGCGTCGAATGACGGCGTCGGTGCTCGATTCGGTCAAGGGACTGGGGGAGACCCGCCGAACCGCGCTCGTGTCCCATTTTGGTTCCGTGGCAAAACTCAAGACCGCGACCGTCGAGGAAATCATGGAGGTCCCCGGCATCGGTGCCGCTACGGCGCGGGCCGTACTCGACGCTTTGGGCGGCGAACCTGCGCAGACCGTCAACCGAGCGGAAGCGCTGCCGGGCGGGGTAGGGGATGATAAACAGGACGTGGAGTTCGAAATGTCGGATCAGCTGGTTCGGCAGGTACCGGACTCCGTGTCGAGCGAACCATCCATATCGACGACGGGGCAGAGTGCCGAGTGACCACAGACAGCGCAAACGACAGCCGAACCATGGACTTTCTCTTGGTCACGGGATTGTCCGGCGCCGGACTCAGTACTGCAGCCAAGGTTCTCGAAGACCTCGGCTGGTATGTAGCGGACAACCTACCGCCCGAATTGATCTCGCGAATGGTGGGATTGAGCCTGACGTCTGATCCACCGGTTGACCGACTTGCCGTGGTGATCGACGTGCGGTCTCGACTGTTCACCGGCGATCTCGGCTCGGTCCTCACGGAATTGGAAGCCGCGCCGATCCACACGCGTGTCCTCTATCTCGAGGCGTCCGACGACGTTCTGATCAGGCGGTTCGAGCAGGTTCGCCGTAGCCACCCGCTGCAGAACGAGGGCGTCGACGGCACACTCGCAGAAGGTATCGCCGCCGAGCGTCGGCAGTTGGCCGTGGTCAAGGCTGCCGCCGACTTGGTGATCGACACGTCTGCGCTCAAGGCACATCAATTGCGGCAGAAGATCGAAACGGCTTTCGGGGTCGAGGCGAACCGAACCATGAAGGTCACCGTGCAGTCGTTCGGGTTCAAATACGGTTTGCCCATCGACGCCGATCTCGTGTGCGACGTGCGTTTCCTGCCGAATCCGCATTGGATTCCCGAACTCCGCGATCACACCGGCCAGGAGGCCGGCGTTCGCGATTACGTCCTGTCTCAGGACGGCGCCGAAGACTACCTCGACACCTATCTGCATCTGCTCGACCTGACGATCGCCGGATATCGTCGAGAAGGAAAGCGCTACATGACAATTGCTGTGGGTTGCACCGGTGGGAAACATCGAAGTGTGGCCATGTCCGAGGCTCTTGCACGCAAGTTGGGCAGTGAGGCCGACATCGCGGTCAGCATCGTGCACCGAGATCTGGGCCGCGAATGAGCGGTTCGACGGGGCAGGATCTTCGGGGACCCGCGGTCGTCGCTCTCGGTGGTGGTCACGGACTGTTTGCGACCCTGCAAGCTGTTCGCCGACTCACCTTCGACGTGACTGCTGTGGTCACTGTCGCAGACGACGGCGGCTCGTCCGGTCGCTTGCGCGCCGAACTCGGTGTGATCCCGCCTGGTGACCTTCGGATGGCGCTGGCGGCGTTGGCTGCCGACGAACCCGATGTCAGGGACTGGACGCGCACCATCCAGCACCGTTTCGGTGGTGTCGGCGCGTTGGCCGGGCATTCGGTGGGCAACCTGATTCTGGCCGGCCTCACCGAGGTGCTCGGCGACCCGGTTCAGGCACTCGACGAGATGGCGCGACTGTTGCGGGTGCGCGGACGGGTGTTGCCCATGTCGCCGATCGCGCTCGACATCGAAGCCGACGTTCAGGGTTTGGAAGAAGACCCTCGAGTCAGCCGGTGTATCCGCGGTCAGGTTGCAGTAGCGACCACGCCGGGAAAGGTGCGACGCGTGCGTCTGTTGCCGGCAAATCCGCCCGCGAGTCCCGACGCGGTGGCTGCCATCGGACGAGCTGACCTCGTGGTGCTCGGACCTGGCTCGTGGTTTTCCAGTGTCATCCCACACGTGCTCGTCCCGGAATTGGTCGATGCTCTCTCGTCCACCGAAGCCCGAAAGGTGCTCGTTCTCAATCTTGCTCCGGAACCTGGGGAGACGGCCGGATTCTCGGCAGAGCGTCACCTGCACGTACTCTCCCAGCATGTGCCCGATTTCCGGGTTGACTACGTCGTCGTCGATTCTGCGTCGGTTCCGCCGGGACGGGAACGTGAACATCTGGCGCGGGCAGCGCAACAATTTCACGCCGAAGTCCGATATGCGGACGTCGCCGATACCGCGGCGGGTTCGGCGCATATCCACGATCCGGTGAAACTCGCCGAGGCCCTCGCCCAACTGACCGGGCGGACAGGCACTCTCGAACCGGCCAATGGGGCCGGCACCGATCATTCAACAGCAGAACAGAGGGAGAACACTTCGTGGCAATGACAGCGGAGGTCAAGGACGAACTGAGCCGGTTAGTGGTGACTCAGGTCAGCTGCCGAAAGGCTGAGGTCTCCGCACTGCTCCGATTTGCCGGCGGACTCCACATCGTCGGTGGCCGGGTTGTCGTCGAGGCCGAGGTGGATCTGGGATCCACCGCGCGTCGACTACGCCGCGAGATCTTCGATCTCTTCACCTACAGCGCCGACGTGCACGTGTTGAGTGCGGGTGGGCTGCGAAAATCAGCCCGCTACATCGTGCGCGTTGCCAAGGAAGGCGAAGCCCTCGCACGCCAGACCGGGCTTCTCGATCTGCGTGGCCGGCCGGTCCGCGGCCTGCCGGCTCAGGTTGTCGGCGGAAGCGTCGGTGACGCCGAAGCAGCTTGGCGCGGAGCTTTTCTCGCGCACGGTTCCCTGACCGAACCAGGCCGGTCCTCGGCGCTCGAAGTGAGCTGCCCCGGGCCCGAAGCGGCACTCGCGCTGGTCGGTGCTGCTCGCCGTCTTGGGATCTCGGCGAAGGCCCGCGAAGTGCGTGGAACGGATCGCGTCGTGATCCGCGACGGTGAGGCGATCGGTGACCTTCTGACCCGGATGGGCGCTCAGGACACTCGGCTCGTCTGGGAAGAGCGTCGGATGCGCCGCGAAGTGCGGGCAACGGCCAACCGGCTCGCGAACTTCGACGACGCCAATCTGCGACGCTCGGCTCGCGCTGCCGTGGCGGCCGCCGCGCGCGTCGAGCGGGCCCTGGAAATCCTCGGTGAGGATGTTCCGGATCATTTGGCTGCCGCAGGTGCCCTGCGCGTCGAACACCGCCAGGCGTCGCTCGAGGAGTTGGGACAGCTCGCTGACCCGCCGATGACGAAGGACGCTGTCGCGGGGCGTATCCGGCGTCTGCTGTCGATGGCCGATCGCAAGGCGAAGGAAACCGGCATTCCGGACACTGAATCCGCAGTCAACTCGGAGCTACTCGAAGAGGGATGATGGTCCCTCGACGGCGGGGTCTTCAGGGTGGGCTGCGCACTCTGGAGCCAAGCACATTAGGGTAAGGGTCACATCGACCGATGAACCCCACGTCCGCGTCGTGCACACACGGATTCGGAACTGCGTGGGTCAAGTTGCACACCAGAATCATGGTCAAAGGAGCGAATTGTGACTGTCCGGGTTGGCGTAAACGGTTTCGGCCGTATCGGACGTAACTTCTTCAGGGCGGTGGATGCGCAGAAGGCGCTCGGAACCACCGATATCGAGATCGTGGCAGTCAACGACCTGACTGACAACGCGACGCTCGCTCACCTGCTGAAGTACGACTCCATCCTCGGCCGCTTGCCGTACGACGTGTCGCTCGACGGTGACGACACGATCGTCGTCGGCGATCAGCGCATCAAGGCCCTCGCACACCGCGGCCCGTTGAACGAGCTTCCCTGGGGCGAGCTGGGCGTCGACGTCGTCGTCGAGTCCACCGGCATCTTCACCGACGCAGCAAAGGCCAAGGGACACCTCGAAGCCGGCGCGAAGAAGGTCATCATCTCGGCTCCGGCCAAGGGTGAAGACATCACCATCGTCATGGGCGTCAACGACGACAAGTACGACGGCAGCCAGAACATCATCTCCAACGCCTCGTGCACCACCAACTGCCTCGGCCCCATCGCCAAGGTCCTCGATGACGAGTTCGGCATCGTCAAGGGTCTGATGACCACGATCCACGCGTACACGCAGGATCAGAACCTTCAGGATGCGCCGCACAGCGACCTCCGTCGCGCCCGCGCAGCCGCTCTCAACATCGTTCCGACCGGCACGGGCGCTGCCAAGGCAATCGGCCTGGTTCTCCCGCAGCTGCTCGGCAAGCTCGACGGTTACGCACTGCGCGTGCCGATCCCCACGGGTTCGGTCACCGACCTCACCGCGAACCTGAAGAAGTCGGCTACCGCTGACGAGATCAACGCCGCGATGAAGGCTGCAGCCGAGGGCCCCCTCAAGGGCATCCTCAAGTACACCGACGCACCGATCGTCTCGTCGGACATCGTCACCGACCCGCACTCGTCGATCTTCGACTCGGGTCTGACGAAGGTCATCGACGACCAGGTCAAGATCGTTTCCTGGTACGACAACGAGTGGGGCTACTCCAACCGCCTCGCCGACCTCATCGGCCTCGTCGCCAAGTCACTCTGAGCGGAGTTTCGATAACAGTGGCAGTTCAGACGCTGAAGGATCTGCTGGACGCTGGGGTCGAGGGGCGCACCGTACTGGTGCGTTCCGACCTCAACGTCCCGTTGGATGGCGGAGAAATCACGGACCCGGGCCGCATCGTCGCGTCCGCTCCCACCTTGCGGGCACTTGCCGAGGGTGGAGCGAAGGTCATCGTGACCGCGCACCTCGGGCGCCCCGACGGTCAGCCCGATCCCAAGTTCTCCCTCGCACCGGTTGCCGCAAAGTTGGCCGAAATCCTCGGTCGCAACGTGCAACTCGCCGGTGACGTCGTGGGACAGGACGCGCTGGCTCGTTCCGAAGGACTCACCGACGGTGACGTCCTGATGCTCGAGAACATCCGTTTCGACCCTCGCGAGACCAGCAAGGACGAAGCCGAGCGGGTCAAGCTCGCCAAAGCTCTCGTCGAGCTGGTCGGTGACGACGGCGCATTCGTCTCCGACGGATTCGGTGTTGTTCACCGCAAGCAGGCGTCGGTCTTCGACGTCGCGAAGCTGCTCCCGCACTACGCGGGTTACCTCGTCGGCGCCGAGGTCGAGGTGCTCGCCAAGCTCACGCAGGACGCGGCGCGTCCGTACGCAGTGGTGCTCGGTGGCTCCAAGGTCTCGGACAAGCTGGCCGTCATCGAGGCACTGGCACCCAAGGTCGACACACTGGTGATCGGCGGCGGAATGTTCTACACGTTCCTCGCGGCTCAGGGTGTGTCCGTGGGCAATTCGCTGTGCGAAGAGTCCATGATCGAGACCTGCAAGAGCCTCCTCGACCGGTACGCGGACGTCATTCACATCCCTCAGGATGTTGTTGTCGCGGACTCCTTCTCGGCTGATGCCGAGTCGAAGATCGTTCCGTTCGACAAGATTCCCGACGGCTGGATGGGTCTGGACATCGGACCGGAGTCGGTCAAGCGCTTTGCCGCGATCCTGACCGGAGCCAAGACGGTGTTCTGGAACGGCCCGATGGGCGTGTTCGAGTTCCCGAAGTTCGAAGCCGGCACCCGCGGTGTTGCGGAGGCAATTGTCGAAGCAACCGCCAAGGGCGCGTTCAGCGTTGTCGGCGGCGGCGACTCTGCTGCGGCTGTCCGCCAGCTCGGAATCCCGGACGAAGGCTTCTCGCACATTTCCACCGGCGGCGGCGCTTCCCTCGAATACCTCGAGGGTAAAGAGCTTCCCGGCATCGCAGTACTGGAAGGCTGATCCGACATGGCACGTAACCCGTTGATCGCCGGCAACTGGAAGATGAATCTGAACCACCTCGAGGCCATCGCCCTGGTGCAGAAGATCGCGTTCTCCTTGCCTGCGAAGTACTTCGACAAAGTGGACGTCACGGTTATCCCGCCGTTCACCGACATCCGTAGCGTCCAGACGCTGATCGAGGGCGACAAGCTCCTGCTCACGTACGGCGCGCAGGACGTCTCCGCTCAGGACAGCGGTGCATTCACCGGCGAGATCAGCGGCTCCATGCTGGCCAAGCTCGGATGCACCTACGTCGTGGTCGGACACTCGGAGCGTCGCACCCTGCACGGTGAGACCAACGAGCTTGTCCTCGCCAAGGCCAAGGCTGCCTTGAAGAACGACCTCACACCGATTGTGTGCATCGGTGAGGGCCTCGAGATTCGCGAAGCAGGCAATCACGTCGCCTACAACGTTGAGCAGCTCAAGGGTTCTCTGGCCGGCTTGAGCGCGGAGGAGATCTCCAAGATCGTCATCGCGTACGAGCCTGTCTGGGCAATCGGCACCGGTCGAGTCGCTTCTGCTGAGGACGCTCAGGAAGTGTGCGCAGCGGTTCGCGGCACGGTCGCCGAGCTCGCCGACGCTGACGTGGCTGCAGGCGTACGAGTCCTGTACGGCGGCAGCGTCAGCTCCAAGAATGTCGGAGAGATCGTCGGCCAGGCCGACGTCGACGGCGCACTTGTCGGCGGCGCGTCACTGAAGGCGGACGAGTTTGCCACCTTGTCTGCGATTGCAGCCGGCGGGCCACTGCCTAGCTAGCATGTGATCTGAAAAGAACAGTGGGCGCGTAACCGAAATGGTTACGCGCCCACTGTTTTTGCATTCTCAGGCAACCAGTTTTGAGCCGAGTGCGTCGATGGTGTCGGCGGTGAGGCCGAGTCCGTCGTGCAGATAGTTCTCAATTGACTTGTAGCTGGCGCCCACCTGCTCGAAGGCTGCGCCGAGGTAACTCTCCTCGACCGTCAACATGACACGGACCACGTCGGCCCGACCGATCGCATCCGTTTGAGCAATACGCTCGGCAGCCGCGTCGACGTAGGCCGCGGAGTAGGTGTTGGTGAGCAGGTAATCGTCGACGATGGTCTCCTGCGGAACCCCTGCTAGCGTCTGCAGCAACGCTGCTGCCCAACCCGTGCGATCTTTTCCGGCGGTGCAATGGAACAACTGGGGTCCCGGTGTTGTCGCGAGCGCGGTAAGCAATTGGGAGAACCCGGCGCGGGTCGCGTCGTCGGTCACAAAACTGCGATTGAGTTCGCGCATGAAATCCTGCGCAGAGTCGACGGTGCGGATTGCCAGAGCCGAGTTCTGAATTGTTCCCGGAAGGATCGGGATGTGTGTGTACTTGGCTGCCGAGAGAATGGTGTCCGGGGTTTCCGAAGCCTCGGCCTCGGAGCGAACGTCGTAGACGGCGGTCAGGCCCAACGATTCGACAACAGCCAGATCCGCCCCGGTGGGGATGAGGACGTTGGCACGGTAGAAGACACCGCGCCGCATGGTGGTCCCGCTTGATGTCGAGTATCCGTTTCCGGCGACATCTCGGAAGTTGTGGACGGAAGCGAGACGCGGAGTGCTTTTGTGTGTTGTGGGACCAGTGGTGTCGGTGTGCATCAGAACAAGCCTTCCGAAGGTAACGTCGCGTCACTTCGAAACTAGCGGGCCGGAAACTCGGAGTTGTGATCGGTACCACCGAACGAGACAACTTGTCGCACGGGTATGTGGTCGGGATAGCTGTGATCGCCTGTATGGTGTTATCGGTTGTAGTTGTCCCTATTGGATTGGTGGCCGTAGACAGACATGGAACTGTTCTTGGATATCCTGCTGGTCATCACCAGCTTGCTCTTGATTCTGCTGGTGCTGCTGCATCGGGCCAAGGGCGGCGGTCTGTCGAGCCTGTTCGGCGGCGGTGTCCAGTCCAGCCTGTCCGGATCGACAGTGGTCGAGAAGAACCTCGACAGATTGACTGTTTTCACCGCTCTGATCTGGGTCATTTCGATCGTCGGCATCGGCTTGGAGATCAAGTTCGCCTGATCGCCTCCCGTCACGTATTTCACACAGAACCCCGCCATCGAGCGGGGTTCTGCGTTTCAGTTGATAATTGAACGATGACCGAATTCGTCTCGAATCAGCATCGTGAAACACCACGCGAGGCCACCGAGCCACTGCGTGAGGACATTCGGCTTCTCGGCGGGATCCTGGGGCAGATTGTTCGCGAACAGGCCGGCGACACCGTATTCGATCTTGTTGAACGCGCCCGGGTGGAATCGTTCCGAGTACGCCGTTCCGAAATTGACCGCGCCGAACTGGTGTCGTTGTTCGCTGGAGTCAGCACCGCAGACGCTATCCCGGTGATCCGTGCGTTCAGCCACTTCGCCTTGCTCGCCAACCTGGCCGAGGACATCCACCGTGAGCGTCGGCGCGCCATTCACATCAATGCCGGCGAATCACCGCGTGACAGCACACTGGCCGCTACCTACCGCAAACTCGACGGTGCGGACATCAACTCCGCGACTGTCGAAGATGCACTGCGCGGCGCCCTTGTCTCACCGGTCATCACAGCTCATCCCACGGAAACGCGTCGACGGACGGTCTTCGAGACACAGTCTCGCATCACCGAATTGATGCGCTACCGCGAGCGCACGGCATTGAGCGTCGGGGAAACCGCGGACGTCGACCTGGACTTGCGTCGACAGATTCTTACTCTTTGGCAGACCGCGCTGATCCGGCTCTCGCGTCTACGAATCCAGGACGAGATCGAAGTGGGATTGCGTTACTACGACGCGGCCCTGTTCGAAGTCATTCCCAAAATCAACGCCGAAGTGCGCAAGGCGCTTCGCAGCCGGTGGCCCGACGCAGATCTCCTGCGTGAGCCGATCTTGCGTCCGGGTTCCTGGATCGGCGGTGACCGCGACGGTAACCCCTATGTGACGGGGGAGATCGTGCATCGCGCGACGACCCGAGCGGCAGCCACGGCGATCGAGCATCACCTCGCCGAACTCGAACATCTCGAGCGTGAGCTGTCGATGTCGGCGCGGTTGGTCACGGTGACACCGGAATTGGATCTTCTGGCATCGACCTCGGGTGACGATTCGGTGTTCCGGGCGGACGAACCCTACCGTCGCGCAATCCGGGGAATCCGTGGACGCCTCACCGCCACAGGACTTTCCATCTTGGGGGAGATGCCCGCGCACGGCGGCGACTCCGGACTGGAGGCATACCTCGAACCCGGGCAACTTCAGCACGATCTAGCTGTCATCGACACGTCACTGCGCCGCAACGGTGACGCGGTGATCGCCGATGATCGCCTCGAACGTTTGCGAGAAGCCGTGGAGGTGTTCGGGTTTCACCTCTCGGGTCTGGACATGCGGCAGAACTCCGAAGTTCACGAGAGCGTCGTTGCCGAGTTGTTGGCCTGGTCGGGTGTTCAGCCGGACTATGCGTCGTTGTCGGAATCGGAAAAAGTCGACCTGCTCTCGGCGGAACTGACCACCCGTCGGCCGCTGACGTCGCCGGATGCGGAGTTCTCCGAACTGACGACCAAGGAATTGGCGATCATGCACGCCGGTGCCAAGGCAGTTCGAGTTCTGGGCGCCGGTGCCGTTCCCAACTACATCATCAGCATGTGCAGCTCCGTGAGCGACATGCTCGAGGCCGCGGTCCTGCTCAAGGAGGTAGGAGTTCTCGATCCAGGTGTTGGCGGTGAGCCGTCATGCCCCATCGGCATTGTTCCCCTGTTCGAGACGATCGAGGACTTGCAGGGCGGCGCGGCAACATTGCTTGCCACGCTCGACATTCCGATTTACCGAGCCATCGTGACGTCCCGCGGCAACAGTCAGGAAGTGATGCTCGGGTACTCCGATTCCAACAAGGACGGTGGCTACCTGGCTGCCAATTGGGCGCTGTACCGCGCAGAACTCGATCTGGTCGACGCCGCACGGAAGAGTGGAATCCGGTTGCGGCTCTTCCACGGTCGCGGCGGAACCGTCGGGCGTGGTGGTGGACCCAGCTACGAGGCAATTCTTGCGCAACCTCCCGGAGCTGTCGAAGGTTCGCTGAGGATCACCGAGCAAGGTGAGGTGATCGCAGCGAAGTACGCCGAACCGCGGTTGGCTCATCGCAACCTCGAGACGCTCATTGCTGCGACGTTGGAGTCGACGTTGCTCGACGTCGAAGGACTCGGAACCGATGCCGAGGCGGCGTACACCGTTCTGGATGAGCTTGCTGCGCTGGCGCGTACCGCGTACAGCGAATTGGTCCATGACACACCGGGATTCGTCCAGTACTTCGAGGCGTCGACGCCGGTTGCAGAAATCGGCGCACTCAACATCGGTAGCCGACCCGCCTCGCGTAAGCAGACCAAGGCGATCTCCGATCTGCGTGCGATTCCGTGGGTGTTGTCCTGGAGTCAGTCACGCGTCATGCTGCCAGGCTGGTACGGCACAGGCGCGGCTTTCGAGCGATGGATCGACGGCAACCCGGAGCGTTTGGCGACGCTGACGCGTTTGTACGAGAAGTGGCCGTTCTTCCGGACTGTGCTCTCGAACATGGCGATGGTGATGTCGAAATCCGACATGGGCTTGGCGGCCCGCTACGCGGAGTTGGTTCCCGACGTAGAACTGCGTGATCGAGTCTTCGGCATGATCACCGACGAGCATGCGCGAACCGTTCGGATGTACAAGGAGATCACCGGCTACGACGATTTGTTTGCTGACAATTCAGGCCTGGAACGTTCCGTCCACAACCGTTTCCCGTATCTCGAACCGCTCAATCACTTGCAGGTCGAGTTGATCAGGCGATATCGATCAGGTGACGAGAGTGACCAGGTCCGGCGCGGTATTCAGCTGACGATGAACGGCCTGGCCACGGCGCTGCGGAACAGCGGCTAAATAGCGGTCATTTTGCCCACGCCGGGAGCCTCCGGTGTAGTCGGTCGGCGTGACCATGTCATGCCGACCGACCAGAAATCCAAATTGTCTCATTTGACAATTGGACGACCGTTCATGTGGTAGACATCACATCGCCTGACGTAATCGGGAACGGCAGACGCAAGCGGCTAAAGTCCTCAATTCGGGCACCGCGGCGGGTTTCTCATTCCCTGACGCGTCGAGCCGCCGGCCATCGCGCCGCGCGACACTCTTGTCTCGAGGAGGCTTGTCTACGATGTCCACTGCGCTGTTGAATACCTCGGGGCCGCTGATGCTCGGAGGCGAACCCGCCTCCACTGCGGTCCGCGACTTCGTCCCGCTGGCGGCCGAACTTGTGAAGAACTTCTCCCGCGCCAACGCAACCTTCAAAACCCTCAACCTGGAATCCGTTCAGGAGGATTTGGTTGCGGTGACCGCGCAGGGGTTGCAACTGGCGATCCAACTCATGGACCACAGGAAGCTGCCGACCGACCGCGACCTGGACAGTATTCACACCCTGACCGTCCGGCAGGCCCGCCAGGGTGTCCCGCTCAGTGCCATCCTTGCCGTAACAGACGAGGCCATCAGCGTCATTCGGAACCTTATCCTCAGCAGAGCGGGCGTCGAGGACTCTGCCAACCTCAAGGAGCTCAACCACCTCCTGTTCACAGTCGCGCAGCGCCTTCATTCATTCATCTCGGTCAGCTATCTGGCGGCGATCCCTGCCGGCGCCCAGCTCGAGGGAAGCTCCGCCGGCGCCCTCGTCAAAGCCATGTTGGATGGAGACGATCCCACTGATCTTGCGTTGCAGTTGGGTATCGAGCTCGCACCCCGCTATCTCGTTCTGCGGCTCCTCGTGAACCTACCGAAACCCCGGCCGGGGGCCAGGGACGGCGCGCATCAGCGACTGCAGGCATACCGTGATCTCGCCGCGGCACAAGCCAAGGTCGCTGCCCACTTCGGAGCCAAGTTGCTCGAAGCCCCGGCGCCGCAACGCGGCCTGGTCCTCATCGAGGGCACACCACACTGGGGGTTGGTGTGCCAAGTTGTGCGTCAGGCGACGGCCAAGATCGGGGTGCAGATCACGGCAGTCGGCGAGAATGCCGCACTCGAGGATCTCCCAGCGGCCCAGGCGACCACCCGCGAGTTGGTCCACCTCGTCCGGAGGCTCGGGCTGCCGGCGCAGTCATACCGGATGGAGGACCTCGCGCTCGAGTATCAATTGACCCGGACTGGCCCAGCGCGCGACAGCCTGATCGGCCTACTCAGGCCGCTCGACAGCAACCCTGAACTGTTGCAGACGCTGTCCGTGCACTTGTCGAACGACCAGCACCGGCAGCGCACCGCGTCAGCGTTGGGCCTGCACACGAACACTGTCGACAACCGGATCAAGCGCATTGCACACCTCACCGGATTAGACCCGACTTTGCCCTCTGAGCTGCTTAAACTGCGTGCGGCGATGATCGCACTGACCTTTGTCAGCACCGACGTGGACATCCGTCCAGTGAAATTGTGAAACCTCACATAACTCACTGGTAACAACCCACTTTTGATGGCTGGACCCCACTTTTCAGTAGACAGCCGGGATATAAAAATGTGGCGCGAATCACCGCGCAGACCAGTAACGAAAAAGGGGAAAGACATGATCAACGGCCAGGAAAACGCCCTCCTCGGTGCCTTCTTCGACACGATCCTGCAGCTGTTCAACGCAGGCAGCACCGGAACTGGCTCGACGAACGGCGGCGGCGTCGCCTAGGGACGCATTTCGTGCCCCTGTGCGAGATCCTTCGCACAGGGGCACGTTTCTCGCCCCCACGATCTGAGGGGGTGACCACACCGCCACCCCGCTTAGGCCAGGAGTAATACATGATCGCCTCACCAACGACCGGCGCTTTGGCCGTCGTCATGAACACCGTCCTGCAGATGTTCAACGCGGGCAGCAGCTTTCTCTTTACCAATAACGCTCCGCTCCCGGGCGGCGGCGAAGATCCCACGACGCCCGTGCCCTGATCGATCTACCCGCTCGCACCGTAACGTCGCAGACAGGAATCATCGTGATCAACTCGCCGTACACCCAGGGCAGCCTGGTCATCGACTTCGGCTCTCTTGCCAGCGCACTCGGTTTCGGCAGTGCCGGCCCGATCGTCTCGTTCGGCAGTGCCGGAAGCATTGAATTCAGTAGTGTCGGCGGACTTTGACAGACCTCACTGTCTCCCACGCACATTCGTATCCACCCGCGAAACAGAAAGCAGGTCTTCCTGTGCCTACAATTCCGCTCACCGGTGACCCCGTCGTGATCAACATAATTGTCCAGCTTTTCAGCGCAGGCAGCAGCAATGCGCTCGCACTGGGCGGTGTCGGGAGCAGCGGTCTCGGTAGCACCGGGCTCGGCAGCTTCGACTCAGCGAGCATGGGCAGCGCCGCATAGCAGCCATCGTTCTGCGTGAACTGCTCCCCGAATCTCGGACTGACAAGTTCAGTTCTGACATTCGGGGAGCAGTTCAGTTCGAGTAGTCTCGCAGCGTAAAAACGAACCCGACTGCAATCGCGGCACCTGCCAAGACGTACACCGCAATCCGCAACCATGTCGGACCGACAAAACTGACGGTAATCGCCGCAGCCAGAGCCACGATGATCATCACGACGCCGTAAGCCGGTGTGCGTTCCGGATGTGCCGCGTGTCGATGCTGCGAATTCTCCACTACTTCACTGTGCGCCACCGGGGTTGGCAGATGCAATGGTGCGCGGTTTGTCAGCGTGAATACAACTGTGTTTCGAGACCTGGGTTCGCGTGGACGGATTTGAGCCGGGCGAGGTCGGCGGACACGACAAGCGTGTCCATCTCATCGATCCCGGTTGCGCCGCACCAGGTTTGGTCCGCGGGCCACCAAAAGTTCGGGGTGCGCGTCCGTGTGGCGCGTTGTGCGGGGGACCGGGTTGTCGTGACTACCTGGTAGTTCCACCCTTGTAGGCCTTCCGAGACGCGAGCACAACCGCGGATCGGTTCGTCGAGGAACTTGCCCCACCCATCCCAGAACAGTCCCGATTGCACGTCGTCGAAGTGGTCGTAGACGACATCGATCAACTCAGGCGGCAGTGACCCCATTTCCGGTTCAGTGTCGAAGATGCCCTCGATTGTCGCGCACGGATCCGGGCGTCCGACACTATTGGGAAACCACGCTCCGACGATCTCGGAAAACTGCGTCCCGACAATCATCTCTGCGCCCACGGCAGTGGCGACCTGGGACCATGTCACCGCTCGAGGCTCGCCGTCGTCATGGATATAGGCCGGGTGCAGGATCCGCAGAACATGCGGGTAACGGTCGGCTAACCAGTGACCCGTCGGTCCTGCGTCGGGGTACGGGTAGGGCGCGAGCCATGTCGCGCTATCGGGCAACGAATCGCCGATCCAACCTAGGCGTGGGGGCATACTGCGATTCTCCATGCGTCGTCGCGGCGCTGCGTGAGTGCGATCAGGAGCAGACTTGTTGGAAAGTTGTGGCGCCCGGTCGTAATAGATAGCGCTTCTCGCTCCCGCCAGCTTCGAAAACAGCGGCGGTTTCAGATAACCGGGTCATAGTGCCCTTCTGGTACGGGTCGTCCCAACCGGAGGGCGAGTTGTTTTGCCGAGCATCAGTGTTGACCGCTTCCCAGTATTCGCCGGCGAACTTGGCTTCTCGCGCACCGCAGTGGGTGTACATCTTGTAGCTGTAGGCGGTGCCGATTTCAACCTTCTCCGGTGATGGTTCGGACGGAGCGCCGCATCCAGCCAGGCCCGTTGTGAACAGCGCCGCTATGCTCAGCCACTTTGCTACCGAAAGCCTTGTCATACATTGACTTTAGCTTTTGGTGGCTTGATTGAACGCCGCGAGTAAGTGCCAGGTGTTCCACCGCTCCACATTCCACCCTTCCACAAGGGGAACCAGCCACGGCGTCCAGATCTTCCAACTGGTACCGAGTCTGTAAGGCGGAATCGGGATCATCACGGCACCTCCTGATGGTGCGAAAATGAACGGCTCGACCGGTGGTAGTTCACAGTGGTGTCGGTCTGGGGTTGTCGGTGTTGTCGGGTCGAGCGTGTTTGCGATTCGATCCTGGCGGAACCGAAACAGACCCACTCAGAGCAGTGTTGGCTGCCCAGATGAGGGAAAGTGAGCGAAGGGTGTGGAAACTGGCTTCACACTTTGAAATGTAACGGGTGATACATTCTCCAGTGTGAATTCCGAGTCATCCGTGAGTTGGCGGATAATCCTGATCAAGATTGCTGCCGAGCCGACGCGTCACCGTGTTGCCGTGTGGCGAGAACTGCGCAAAGTGGGTGCGTTGTCGATCGGGCAAGGCACCTGGGCTGTGCCGAACGTTCCGGCATTCGCGGCAGGCGTCGACCGTGCGAAAGAACTTGTCGACCGCGCGTCCGGTGAAATTGTCTTCCTCAACGCAACGGGTGCGAGCGAGGAAGACAACTCGCGATTCGCCGCGATGTTCACCGCGGCCCGCGAGGAAGACTGGACCGAATTCCTGTCGGACTGTGCGAAATACGAGGCCGAGCTCGACAAGGAGATCCGGATCCAGAAATTTACACTCGCAGAACTCGAGGAAGAAGAGCAGAGCTTGGACAGGCTGCGTCGCTGGCATCGAGATTTGAAGGCGCGCGACGTATTCGGCGCGAGGAATGCGGAAAGCGCAACGGCGGCGCTCCAGCAGTGCACCCTGCGGTTCGAGGACTACTCGGAGCGAGTAATCAACGCACTGCACTCTCCTGAAGGCAATGACGACGGTGATCTCACATGAGTGACAACAAAGCCCAGGTCGAAGGCGCGCGATGGCAGATGTGGCCGCTGTACGCGGCCGGGTTCACGACTGCATTCGGAGCCCATGCCGTTGCGGCGAACCTCGTGTTCGATCTCGACGATCTGGCGAATTCGCTGCTCTATCTCGGTCTACTGCTGGCCCTGTACGACGGCGCCGAAGTCCTGCTCAAACCTGTGTTCGGCACGCTGGCAGATCGGATCGGCGCAAAGCCGGTTCTGCTCGGCGGGCTCGTCGCGTTTGCCGCAGCATCGTTTCTGTTTGTTGTTGTCGCGGATACGGATTGGTTGTGGTTGGCGCGGCTCGGCCAAGGTGCGGCAGCATCGGCATTCTCGCCGGCAGCTAGTTCTTCGGTTGCTCGATTGACCCGAAAAGGTAAGCACGGCAGTGCCTTCGGAACTTACGGGTTCTACAAAAGTCTGGGCTATACCCTCGGCCCGTTGCTGGGCGGTGTGATCGTGTGGATCGGTGGTCTCACACTTCTGTTTGCAGTCATGGCCGTCCTCGCGCTGGTTGTCGCGCTCTGGGCCAAGTTCGTGGTACCTGCGCTTCCGCCGCTACCTCGGGCCAGGCAAACCGTGGTTGATTTGGCTCGTCGCCTGAGTGATCGTCAGTTCCTCGGTCCCACCGCAGCTCTTGCGGCGTCGACTGCCGCACTGTCGGTCGGTGTGGGGTTTCTCCCGGTTGCCGGCGTTGATGCCGGACTCGGACCGATAGCAACAGGTGCGGCCGTATCAGTACTGGCGTTATGTGCAGCATTTGCCCAACCGCGAGCCGGGCGAGCACTTGATGCGGGAAAAATCACCGTCGAGCGAGGTGTGGCATGGGGATTGGTTGTCACCGCCGCCGGTCTGGCGCTTGCCATGATTCCGGGGCTGGTCGGGATTCTCGCCGCGGCAGTTGCTGTTGGCATCGGCACCGGCATCATCACACCCCTCGGCTTTGCCGCACTTGCTGCATCGACGCCCGAGGAGCGCATGGGGCAGACGATGGGTGCAGCCGAACTGGGACGTGAACTCGGCGACGCGGGCGGCCCGCTGATCGTCGCGGGCGTGGCAGCTGTCGCAACACTGACAGCCGGCTTCGGCGTACTTGCAGTAATAACACTGTTGATCGGCGCAGATTCCGCGCGTCAACGCAACGTCCGTTCATGACGCCGTCGATGCTCCGTGGCTCGGTTGCCGGGAACGTCAGGTTGAAACGCCGCTCGTAATCTCGAGGGTCTAAGTGGTGGCCTGCGCTCTGATCAGTTGCGCGAGCGTCGCCGACGTAATGGACAGGACTAGCGCGGAGATCACGACCAGCCAGAGCCCCCATCCCACTGACGGTCCAATGATCTTTCCGGCGATCTCGGTACCGCGTTGGAGTATGCAGGCGGCGTTGCCGACGGCAACGATCAAGACTGCGATTCCCGCCAAGGGGCCAATGCAGTGGTTCTTCACCTGCGGTGTGACGCCCCTCGAAAGAAGCGGAGTCAATGCGAAAGCTGCACCGATCCCGAGGATCAGGGTGATCACGCCGCATTCGCCGATACCGGAACTACCCAGCGCGAGGAACGACGTCCACGGACCGATGCTGCCGATGATGATGCCGACACACGAGAGCGCTGCTGCGATCAGATTCGGCCTGAAATGAGCAGGCATCGGCATTTGAGGTACCCGGGGTGAAATCCCGAACGGCTGCTGCTCATACGGCTGACTTACCCGAATAGTCACTGGGTGGACCGACTCTCTCTAACAACGTTGTTGCTCATGTCTAGCTTCTTCGGAGTCTAGGGACCGCCCTCTGTGTTGTGACCGATTCGACAATATTCAATTGAACGTGAGTGCAGACCTGGCCCGGACTGTCAGCCCAAAGCAACGGGAAGCAAGCCTCGCGGAGTCTCCTGAACTATCTGGTTGAGCGCCGTGTCCAGCGTCGGAAACGTGAACTGGAAGCCGGTATCGGCGAGCACGCCCGGGTCCACCCAGCGGCTCTTGAGCACTAGCTCGGCTTCGGTGCGTATTACGCGTGCGCCGAACTCCAGCATCCAGCCGGGCGTCGGCAACCCGCGCGCTCGACCCAGGGATGCACGCATCTCACGCATCAACACGTCGTTGGTCACCGCAACGGGCGAGGCGACATTGACCGGACCGGAGATGGCCTGGTGCTCGTAGACGTGGGTGATGGAACGAACTAAGTCATCGACGTGAACCCAACTGAACATCTGCCGACCGTCGCCCATTCTTCCGCCGAAGCCGACGCGGGCCAGATTGATGAACGGATTAATCGCCCCGCCGCCGGCGCCGAGCACGATCGACATCCGAAGCGCCACCTTGCGAACGGTTGTCGGTGCCTCGAACAGCTCTTGCTCCCAAGCTCGCGCGACAGCCACCGAGAATCCTGTTCCCAGCTCGCCGGTCCTCTCGTTCATCGGCCGATCACGAGCGTCCCGATAGATTGTGCCGGTGCTGGCATTTATCCAGAGTGATGGCGGCTGTGGTGTGCGGGCCAGTGCGCGACCAAGCTGCGCCGTGGTTTCCACACGTGAGGAAAAGATCTCATCGGCGTTGCGCTTGTTGTAGCGGCAGCTCACCGAGCGTCCGGCGAGATTGACAACCAGATCCGCTCCATCCAGAACGTCGACGACGCCTTGTCTGTCGGACCAAGTGGCATCACTCGAGTCGCTCCGCCCGATCGTCCGAACATTGATCCCACTGGCTTCGAGCGAGCGACGAAGGTACTGCCCGATATAGCCCGACGCTCCGCAAATGACGACGTAATTCATGGTGCTCATCGCACGGTCTCCTCTTCTCGCGCAGTGACTTTGGCCATCAATTTCGCGACGTCACCGACCAAGCTCCTGGCCACTGGTAGGCGGGCGAGCTTGACGGTTTTCGCGACCACTGGGGCGAGACCGTCGACCAATGCACGCGTACGTGCTTGTCCGGGCGACGAATCGGTGACCCAGTGCAGAGTCACACCCATATAGGTGAGCCACAGAAGTGTGGGGAGCTGTTTCTCCAATGAGGGCGGTGTCCGCTGGTGGGAGGCAGTCAGAGCCTCGCGCATCAGATCGATCGCCATTGCTCGGGCATCGGTGGACTCGACCGAGAACGGGCTGGATCGCGAGGTGGTAGGTAACGCACTGTGCAGGAATGTTCCGCCGAAGTCGTGATAGGGCGTCATGACATCGAGTCCGGAGTGCAGAACTGTCTTCAGGTTCTCCGCGAGTGAGCCGCCCTGGCGCAAGAGTGGAAGTGCCAGATCGCGGTGATCGCGCTGGACGACTAGATACAGCTCATGGACGAGTTCGTCCTTGCTGGCGAAGTAGTAGTAGGCATTTCCGAGAGAGACGCCTGCCTCGCTTGCGATCCGGCGCATGGTTGTCGACTGGAAGCCCTCGTCGCGGAAGAGTCGCAAGGCGGTATCCACAAGCTTTTCCCGCGTCTCAGTTCCGCGACTACTCATGACGTCTCCTAGTTTTGAACGTGTTCAAAACTGAGTCTACGCGCCATAGTTGAACGTGTTCAATTAGAGGTGTGAGGCTACTGTGAGTGCGCGAAATCCAGGGCTTCCTTGATCCAGGCGTTGAACTCCACGGTTGAACTGGTGCCAGTGCGATCGACCTCGACCCACCCTTTGCTCATCGGCTTTCCGCGCATGTCAGGCCAGTGTGCGCCCTTGTGCAGCAGCAGTTCGTCGACGCGTTCCGGCGCGCAGCGGATCAAGAGGTTGCCGTGAGAGTTCGCTGCGACCGCCAATTGTCCGTTGACCATGTAACTCAGGCCGCCGAACATCTTCACCTCACTGACGTCGTCCTCGCTCACGAGTGCATCGCGGATCCGGTCTGCCAGTGCTTTGTCGTATGTCATGCGACCATCCCTCGATGTCGATATCGCGTACCCGGTACGGATATGTCTCACAAGCGTGACATGCGACGACCGATAAGCGTTACGAATGCGCAGGCTGTGGGGCGGTGAAGAACTCGACGAGTGAGAGCGGAGCGCGGTCGCCAAGGCAGAGTCCCAGGATCACGTCTGCGTCCGCCGCTTCCGATTGGCTGCGGGAGAACATCGCCGCTTCGTAGTCGGCAAGTGCCTCTTCGAGATTGTCTGGATGCGCTGCAATCGCCTTCCCGAGTTCGGCGCCGTCGTACATTGCCAAGTTCGCTCCCTCGCCGGACGGCGCCATCAGGTGCGCCGCGTCACCGAGGAGCGTCACCCCCGGAACGTGGTCCCACTGGTGATCACTTGGGAGAGCGTGGATCGGACGCGAGATCAGCGCGGTTTCGCCCGCGGTGATGAGCGCGGCGAGTTCTGGTGCCCACCCGCCGAATTCGGCCGCGACTCGAGCGATCGATGCGGCGGTGTCGGTGAAATCGATGCTCGCAATCCAGTCGGCGGGCCGGTTCAGTTGAACGTATGTGTGAATGACGCCACCGGACTCGCGGTGCGCGGTGATTCCCTTACCTGGGGCGAGCGCATACAGAGCGCCGCCGCCGACTACGTCGGCTGTCGCAGGGTGTCGCTCGTCAACATCTTGCAGGTATGTCTCGATGAATACGGTGCCCACGTACTCGGGTGTGGCGTCGGAGAGTAGAGGTCGAATCTTCGACCACGCGCCGTCGGCGCCCACGAGAAGGTCGGTGGTGACGGTTGTGCCGTCGTCGAAGGTGAGTTCGTGCCGGCCGTCGCCGAGGGAAACGGCACTGGACACTTTCCGTCCCCACTCAATGGTCCCGTCAGGTAGTGAGTCGAGCAGGATCTGGCGAAGATCCCCGCGAAGCACCTCGGGCCGTCCACCGGTGCCGTCGTCCGGTTCGTCGAGGAGCACCGTGCCGTGTTGGTCGAGTATCCGTGAAGCCGCGCCACCTTCGTGGATGATCGCGCGGAACTGGTCGGTGAGACCGGCCGCTGCGAGCGCGAGTTGCCCGTTGTTTTCGTGGATGTCGAGCTGACCTCCCTGCGTGCGGGCTTCGGCAGAGGGTTCCGACTCGTAGATCGTTGCAGCGATGCCGTGAACGTGGAGGACACGCGCGAGGGTGAGGCCGCCGAGGCCGGCTCCGATGATCGTGACTGGAGTTGTCATGGTCTTAATTCCTTTCAATGAGATTGGAACGTTGTTCCATTGTCGATCTTGGAACAGTGTTCCAGATATGTCAAGATGGACAGATGGACACAAAGTCGCAGCGGAACGAACGACGCACGGATGCACTGTCGAAAGAGCGAATCGTCGAGGCCGCGATCGAGATCCTCGACACCGAGGGCGAGGGCGCGCTGACATTTCGCGCGTTGGCGTCTCGCCTGGCAACCGGAAGTGGCGCAATCTACTGGCACGTTGCAAACAAGAACGAACTGCTTGCAGCGACGACCACCGACGTCATCACACGTGTTATGACCGGCGTCGTCCCAGGGGCGACGCCGCGGGAAACCATCCGCACTACTGTTCTCGATGTCTTCGACGCAATCGACGCGCACCCGTGGGTCGGCACCCAGCTCTCTCGTGAGCCGTGGCAGTCCGCGGTGCTGCAGATATTCGAAGGCGTTGGCCGGCAACTCCAAGAACTCGGAGTTCCCGAATCCGCGCAGTTCGACTGCGCTTCCGCACTCGTGAACTATGTCCTCGGCCTGGCCGGACAGTATGCCGCAGGGGCCCGCCTTCACGCACGCGAGACGGATCGATCGGACTTCCTCGCGACAATCACCTCAGGGTGGGAACAACTCGACTCAGCCGAGTACCCGTTCTTACGTCAGGTGGCACCGCAGTTGCGTGATCACGACGACCGCGACCAATTTCTTGCCGGCATCGATCTCATCCTGGCCGGAATCGCGACTGTCCGATAGACGGCCTAACGCCTTGGTTGCCACTGACTGTTCCGGTGGGCTGAACCGTCGATACCACCACTGCCGCAGGGGGATTGTGCATCCGCGCGGTTGATCAACCGCGCGGATGCACAATTCGCGCGCGGATGTTGGAAGCCTTCGGAAGGCCGGGTTAGTGTCTGGCCGCGAGCAATTCGGTAATCCTCGCGACGAGGTCGAGCGGGATCGGCTTGTTCAACGGAAACTTCGCCGTCGCTTTGGCTGATCGATACGGGTCGATTGCCTTCTCGAATTCGGCGTCGCCCTCGGGGAGTGGATACATCGAAATGTGGTGTTTCCATCCGGCAAAATGCACCAGGCTTTTGCCGTCGACCGTGATGGTCGGCATTTGGTAGCTGATGGTTTCGCCGACGCCGGGGACTGCTTCGTGGATGGTCTGACGGACGCTCTCGAGCACCGGTTGCACATCGATCGGGAAGGACGCGATGTACTGGTCGATCGTCTCGGGGCTTTCTGTGGTCACGTTTCGAACATATCGTCATCGAGCGTTGTCGACTGTGCATTCGACAATCGATTGAGCAGTACGGTGCATTCATGCGGTATTCACGGGAATTGCTGGGCGTTGCGGCCGTCGCCTTGTTAGTGGGATGTGGTGCACCGAGCAACAACGCGGACGACGTTGCGCCACCGACGTCGCGAGTGAAGGTGCCTGGCCTGGTGGAACCAACCTGCCTGGCCGGTAACCTTCTCGGATTCTCGGACTTGCCGCAGGCAGCAGCACCGGTTCCAGAACCGCGGCCGATCCCGGCTGATTTTGTGCCCGTCCGAGTGGTCACTTGTGAGGGTGACTGGAGCGCTGGCGTCGTAGAGCACTCAGTGTCGTGGGTCGAGGAACGACGTGAGGGCAATATGGACGCCGTTATTGCAGGCTACCGGCTTCCGTCCGATGCACCGCCGGAAATCCGCACCTGCTTTGTGGACCAGCCGACGCCTCCGATTGTGTGGCTCGTAGACGATCAAGGCCTGGGACTGCTTGCTCCGGACCTGCCGACAAATGAGTGTGGCGCGTTTAAGTGGGAGGCGATCACTGCCATCCAGGAGCTACCGGTCACTGAACGGATTGTCCACCTCATCCCAGTTTCGCCGACGGTCGAAGCTCGGTTCATCAAACCGGAGTGATGGGTCAGGCCCCCGATCTACCCACGCGTTCTGAAATGAGACCATTAGGTATGGCGAATCTGGAACCTTGGGAAATCTCGAGATTGACTACCCACCTTCGTGCATATTTGGTCAACGCGAAGCGCTTTGTTCAAGGGTGGTCATTGCGTGAGGTCGAGGACAAGCGCGACGACCATCGTGCCGTCGATTAGTCCGGCTTCGGCTGCCAGAAGTTGGGCCTCGAACCATCTATGTCGGCGAACCCGTACTCTGCTCCGAGTTCACCCGAACTGACAGATCGCTGATTCCATCGGGCACGATTCGGATCAGCGGCAAGGGCGGCCACTGCGCGTCCGACAAATCTCGGCGACTCGGAACGAGCAAAATCAGGTGGCGCAGTCGGCCCATCCCGATTCGGCAGTAGTGCGTCGCGCCAATTCGATTCTGTGACACCAAAATTATCGAGCATCATCTCCGATCGCAGGAAACCCGGAGTAATGGCAACGGCGGAACATCCGAACGGGCCAAGTTCATGGCCCTGCGAATATGCGAGCCTGTTCACCGACACTTTTGCCAAGTCGTAGAACACTGAGATGCGATAGTTCGAGGCGTTGTATTCGGTAGTGCCATCGGTTATTTCGACAACCAGTCCACCTGGCCGATCGATCATGAGCGGCAGCAGATGATGCGACGTGGTGATGTGGGTGTCGATCGCCAGGCGCAAGATGTGAAAGCCTTTGTCCAGATCGTGTTCCCATACCGGAGTGTTCCACTCCGCCGGTCCACCCTTGAGTAACTCTGCGCCCCAGATGTCGTTGACCAAGACGTCGATATGTCCGTAGTCGGTGCGTAGTTGCTCAGCGAGATCAGCAACTCGAGTGCTCTTGAGGTGATCGACGGCAATCGGTACTCCGACGCCACCCAATTCGGTGACCAGAGCGGCGGTCTCCTCGATGGTTTCGCTCCGCGGGTAGTCCGACTGAAGGATGCCGGTGGACGTGCTCCGACCAGTGCAGATAACCGTGGCGCCCGCCTCGCCTAATGCTGCGGCGATTCCGCGTCCAGCGCCCCGCGTTGCCCCGGCAACAACAGCAACACGCCCGCGTAGGGCATCACGTTGAGGTGTCCACGCCATTGTCCGATTCTGCTCGCCGGCGCTGCCATGTTCAAGGCCTCGAAACACAGGAGGAACCGAAAGCGCTCTGGGCGCGTCAAAATTCATGAGTGCTCAAGAACATGGACCGGGGGGAACATGAATCGTTGTGTCGGGCAGAGTGCCGAGTGGAGAAACGGTGTCACGCCGATGAGTTCGGTTGTGGCACGAAGAAATTCGAGCAGGCTAGCGATTGTGCGTAGCGGCCGTCGTGGGGGAGTGGCCACAGAAGTTCCACCGGCACGGGAGTCGCCCGAAGACGACTCCCGGCCGGAGTGAATCTGAGATCAGGGCAACTGCGAGGCAGCGTCCGAATCGAGGAACCACCGGGTGGCAACCAATCCTGTGGCGCCGGCACATGGCCAGTCGACCGCTGCAGCGCCGCCAACGGCAGCAGCAACAGCTTCAGCCTTTGCCGCGCCGGAAATGAGCAGCCACACTTCCTTCGCGCGCTGAACGGCGGGAAGAGTCAGAGTGATGCGGACCGGCGGGGGCTTGGGGGAGTCCGTCACCGCGACCACAAAACGAGACTCTTCACGAACCGCGTCTGTGTGCGGGAACAGAGAGTTGATGTGTCCCTCGCCGCCCATGCCAAGCAGGTGTACGTCGAATGTGGGGACCTGCTTGCCGTGCGCCTGCGCGCCCAGCAACTGCTCGTACGCTGTTGCCGCGCCGTCTGGATCGCCTTCGTAGATGCCGTCGGACGCAGCCATCGGATGTACCCGATCCGGATCGACCGGAACATGATCCAGTAGCGCCTCGCGCGCTTGAACCTCGTTACGCTCCGGATCGCCGGCCGGGAGGAAACGCTCGTCGCCCCAGTACAGGTCGATCTGCGCCCAGTCGATATCACCGGGAGTTTTGCGCAACTTTTCGAGCAGTGCGATGCCGGTTCCGCCTCCGGTCAGAACGATGGACGCAACGCCGCGAGCCTTCTGAGCCTCGACGATGGTGTCTACCAAACGTGCGGCGGCCGCATCGACCAACTGGCCCGCGTCCGAAAACTTTTCTACGACAACATCACTCATATGTCACCTTCTCGAGGCCGGCCAGCGCCTCTTCGTAGATTTCGTCAGGATCGAGTCGACGTAGTTCTTCGGCGAGGCAATCGCGTGTCTCCCGGCGACCAAGGGACACAAGTGCATCCGGCTGACCTGTCCGGATCAGCGTTGCAGTTGTGCCCTCCTGTGGGCGGCTGATGGAGATGCTGCGCGTCTCGAGCTTCAACTCCACATTCAGTGCGCCGGTGCGGCGGTATACCGGAACTCCGGTCTTCGCAGCCAACCAGCCAGCCAGAATATCCAGTGCGGGTTCGGTTTTCAGGCCGGACACCACAGCGGAGGTGACGTTCTCGTGTGGCGGAAGATCGAGCGCCGACGCCAGCAGCGCGCGCCAGTACGTGACGCGGCTCCACGCCAGATCGGTGTCTCCGGCGGTGTACGACGCGAGCCGCCCCTTGATGGTTGCCGTCGGATCGGGTGCACCGGTGGCGTCGGTGATACGACGGACGGCGAGCTTGCCCACCGGATCCTTGGCCGGAATCGCGGGAGCCTCGAGCGGCCACCACGCGACTACCGGTGTGTCCGGGAGCAGGAACGGGATGACAACACTGCTCTCGTGATCTGCCAGCGGACCGTAGAGACGTAGCACCACAACTTCCGAGGCGCCGGCGTCGCCGCCGACGCGGATCTGAGCGTCGAGGCGTGGTTCGCTTTGCTCGTCGCCGCGCAGCAGCACGATGACGCGACACGGGTGCTCGCGGCTTGCTTCGTTGGCTGCCTCGATCGCTTCTTCGGCGTTGCCGGTGTCGCGGGTGCAGACAACAAGAGTCAACACACGACCCAACGTGACAGCGCCGCCGGTCTTGCGTACCTCGACCAGTTTCTTGCTGACCTGGACCGTGGTGGTTGACGGCAAATCGAGAATCACTAGGGTCGCCTCCATTCGCGTCCGGTGCGGTTCAACATTTCGTCGGCAGATTCCGGTCCCCAGGTACCGGCCTCGTACGGGTCCGGTTTGCCGCCGGCAGCCCAATGCTCGAGGACGGGATCGAGTATCTCCCAAGACAATTCGACTTCAGCGTTCACCGGGAACAGTGACGGCTCGCCGAGCAGCACATCGAGGATGAGTCGCTCGTACGCTTCGGGTGAAGACTCGGTGAAGGCCTGGCCGTACGAGAAGTCCATGTTGACGTCGCGTACTTCCATGCTCGATCCCGGAACCTTCGACCCGAAGCGCATGGTCACGCCTTCATCGGGCTGCACCCGGATGACCAATGCGTTCTGGCCGAGATCGTCGGTCATGGTCTTGTCGAACGGCAGGTGCGGCGCCCGCTTGAAGACCACGGCGATCTCCGTGACCCTGCGTCCCAGACGCTTACCGGTGCGCAGGTAGAACGGCACACCGGCCCAACGTCGAGTGTCGACCTCGAGCGTGATGGCCGCATACGTCTCGGTGATGGAATCAGCCGCGAAGCCGTCTTCTTCGAGAAGCCCGACAACCGGGAGACCACCCTGCCAGCCGCCCGTGTACTGGCCACGGGCGGTGGTCTCGTCGAGAGGTTCGGCGAGCCTGGTGGCGGAGAGGACCTTGATCTTCTCCGCTTGCAGGTTGAGCGGCTCGAAGCTGATGGGCTCTTCCATCGCGGTGAACGCCAGCAGTTGCAGCAGGTGGTTCTGGATGACGTCGCGAGCGGCGCCGATCCCGTCGTAGTATCCGGCGCGGCCACCGAGACCGATGTCCTCGGCCATCGTGATCTGAACGTGGTCGACGTAGTGCGCGTTCCAGATCGGATCGAACAGCTGGTTCGCGAAACGCAGAGCCAGGATGTTCTGAACCGTTTCCTTGCCGAGGTAGTGGTCGATACGGAAGACCGTGTCCTCGGGGAACACCTTGTTGACCACAGCGTTCAGTTCACGAGCACTTTCGAGATCGTGACCGAACGGCTTCTCGATGACAACGCGTCGCCACTGGCCTTCTTCTGCCTGGGCAAGCCCGGACGACGACAACTGCTCGAGAACCTGCGGGAAATCATCCGGCGGGATCGCGAGGTAGAAGCCGTGGTTTCCACCGATTCCCCGCTCGGTGTCGAGTGTGGCCAAAGTGTCGGCCAGGTTCGTGAAGCCCTCGGAATCGTCGAAGTTGCCCTTGACGAATCGGATGCCGTCCGCCAGCCGCTCCCACACGCTCTGCCGGAACTTGGTGCGAGCACCGTCCTTGACCGCGTCCAGAACTACCTGTGCGAAGTCTGCGTCAGTCCAGTCGCGCCGGGCGAACCCGACCAGAGCGAATCCGGGCGGCAGCAGCCCTCGGTTGGCAAGGTCGTAGATGGCCGGCATCAGCTTGCGCCGCGCCAAGTCACCGGTGACCCCGAAAATCACCAGGGCACAAGGCCCGGCAATATGCGGAAGACGTTTGTCCGTGCTGTCTCTGAGGGGGTTGACCCAATCTGATGCCGCCGCGGAATCGCTCACAGGCTCAGCTCTTCTGGGTTGCTGCGCGGAGCTGCTCGGCAGTCGCGTCGAGCAACTCGTTCCACGACACCTCGAACTTGTCGACACCCTCGGTCTCGAGGACATTGAACACGTCCGCGAGATCGATGCCGACGGCTGCGAGCTGATCGAACACTGCCTGCGACTCCTGGGCGGTGCCCGAGACGGTGTCGCCCGTGATCTCACCGTGGTCGGCAAGTGCGTCGAGCGTCTTCTCCGGCATGGTGTTGACCGTGTTGGGTGCAACCAACTCCGTGACGTAGAGCGTGTCCGGGTAGTCAGGGTTCTTCACGCCCGTCGACGCCCACAGCGGACGCTGGGCCTTGGCGCCGTCAGCCAGGAGTCCCTGGAAGCGCGGCTGCACCTCGAAGACCTGCTGGTATGCGTTGTATGCCAGACGAGCATTTGCGAGTGCAGCCTTGCCGCGAAGCTCGAGAGCCTCCGGCGTGCCGATCGCCGTGAGGCGGTTGTCGATCTCGGAATCCACGCGGGAAACGAAGAACGACGCCACCGACTCGATGGAAGAGATGTCGCGGCCCGCAGCCTTCGCGGTCTCCAGACCGTCGAGGTATGCACCCATGACGGCTTCGTAGCGCTCGACCGAGAAAATCAACGTGACGTTGACGCTGATGCCTTCACCGATCACCTTGGCGATGGCGGGAATGCCGGCCAGCGTCGCGGGGATCTTG
This sequence comes from Rhodococcus sp. IEGM 1366, assembly GCF_033142425.1. Classification (NCBI taxonomy): domain Bacteria; kingdom Bacillati; phylum Actinomycetota; class Actinomycetes; order Mycobacteriales; family Nocardiaceae; genus Rhodococcus; species Rhodococcus sp. IEGM 1366. The sequence goes on along the minus strand of NZ_JAWLRZ010000005.1, from coordinate 386,198 downwards.
ATGAGGACGTTCGGGCGATCGACGATCTTGTGCAGTTCGATGGCCTGCGCGACAGTCGCGTCGGTGTCGTGTGCCAGGCGAGGATCAACCTCGATGGACACGCGGCCGTCGACGCCGTTCGACGCCTCGAACTGCGGAGCCAGGATGTCGCACGCTGCGCGCACGTCGTCGGTGGTGACCGCCGTGATGGTGGCGTCGACATCGGCGCCGCGCTGGGCCAACTCGCGGACCTGCGCGTCGTAGTCCGAACCCTTGGACAGGGCTGCCTGGAAGATCGACGGGTTGGTGGTGACACCCACGATGGACTTGGTGTCGATCAGGTTCTGCAGGTTTCCGGACTGGATGCGATCTCGCGAAAGATCGTCAAGCCAGATGGAAACGCCTGCGGCGGATAGCTTTTCGGTGTTCACATTCTGTGTCATCGAGATCATCCCTTCACAGCGGCGAGGGAGCGCTGCGCGGCTTCGACAGTCGCGTCGGCGGTGATGCCGAACTCCCGGAACAAAGTCTTGTAATCGGCGGAAGCGCCGTAATGCTCGAGCGAGACGGCCTGGCCGGCGTCGCCGAGAATGCGCCACCACGGCATTGCGATACCGGCTTCGACGGATACGCGGGCACGCACGGCCGGAGGAATGACCTCGTCGCGGTATGCCTGATCCTGCTCGAGGAACCAGTCGAGGCACGGAACCGACACAACACGCGTTGCGACGCCCTGAGCTTCGAGGGTTTCGCGAGCCTCGGTTGCGAGGTGCAGTTCGGAACCGGTGGCCAGCAGAATGACCTCGGGAGCACCGTTGGCGGCATCGGCGAGCACGTATGCGCCGCGCTTGACGCCCTCGGCTGCCTTCTCCTTGGTGCCTTCGAGAACCGGGACGTCCTGGCGGGTAAGTGCCAGAGCGGTCGGGCCCGTCTTGTGCTCGAGGGCTGCCTGCCAGGCAAACGACGTCTCGTTGGCGTCACCCGGACGGACAACGGACAGGTTCGGGATGGCGCGCAGAGCAGCAAGGTGCTCGACCGGCTGGTGCGTCGGGCCGTCTTCGCCGAGTCCGATGGAGTCGTGGGTCCACACGTACGTGACGGCCGTCTTCATGAGAGCAGCGAGGCGAACAGCCGGACGCATGTAGTCGGAGAACACCATGAACGTTCCGCCGTACGGGCGGGTCGGGCCGTGCAGCGCGATGCCGTTGAGAATCGAGCCCATCGCGTGCTCACGGATACCGAAGTGGAGCGTGCGGCCGTAAGGCTTTGCGTTCCAGTCGTTGGTGGAAATGGAGTACGGACCGAAGGAGTCTGCACCCTTGATGGTGGTGTTGTTGCTGCCGGCGAGGTCGGCCGAGCCGCCCCACAGCTCGGGCAGGATCGGGCCGAGTGCGTTAAGCGCTGAACCGGAAGCCTTACGAGTTGCGACGCCCTTGGTATCGGGCTCGTACGTCGGGAGAGCGTCGGCCCAACCGGCGGGGAACTCACCGGCGAACAAGCGGTCGAACAGTTCCTTGCGCTCGGACTCACGCGACGCCCAAGCGTCGAACTCGACCTGCCACGCCTTGTGCGCGTCGGCTCCGCGGGAGACGACCTCACGGGCGTGAGCCAATGCGTCGGCGTCGACGTCGAACGACTTGGCCGGATCGAAGCCGAGAGCTTCCTTGACCGCTGCAACTTCGTCGGCACCGAGAGCGGAGCCGTGAACGTCTCCGGTGTTCATCTTCTTCGGAGCGGGGAAACCGATGATCGTGCGAAGGAGAATGATCGACGGGCGATCGACGACGGCCTTGGCCGCAGCAACAGCGTCGAGAATGCCGGAGACGTTTTCGCCACCTTCGACATGCTGAACGTGCCAGCCGTATGCCTCGTAACGCTTGCCGACGTCTTCGCCGAGAGCGATCGTAGTGTCGTGCTCGATGGAGATCTTGTTGTCGTCGTAGAAGACGATGAGGTTGCCCAGTTCCTGGACACCCGCAAGCGACGACGCTTCGGACGTGACGCCTTCCTCGATGTCACCGTCGGACGCGATCACGTAGATGTGATGGTCGAAGGGGGAGGAGCCGACCGGGGTTTCCGGATCGAACAATCCACGCTCACGACGAGCAGCCATTGCCATGCCGACTGCGGACGCGAGGCCCTGGCCCAGCGGACCCGTCGTCATCTCGACGCCGACAGTGTGACCGAACTCCGGGTGACCCGGTGTGAGGGCGCCCCACGTGCGGAGAGCTTCGAGGTCTGCCAGTTCGAGGCCGTAACCCGAGAGGTAGAGCTGCGTGTACAGCGTCAGAGAAGAGTGGCCACAGGAGAGGATGAAGCGGTCGCGCCCGACCCATTCCGCATCCGACGGATCGTGGCGCATGACACGCTGGAACAAGGTATATGCCAACGGCGCCAAGCTCATTGCGGTTCCGGGGTGGCCGTTGCCGACCTTCTGAACCGCATCGGCGGCGAGCACGCGGGCGGTATCGACAGCCTTCGTGTCCAGGTCGGTCCAGTCCGAGGGGTGGACTGGCTGTGTGAGGACGTGGATCTCGTCTGTGATCGACACTGGCAGATGTCTCCTGACATTGTGTACGTGGATTGCGAGGGAGAGGTGTCCCTCCGCTGCGTCACCTAGCCTAATGGTCCTGGCTGTCCGGGTCGATTCGGTTCCACGATGACCGCGGTCTACCATCGTCCGTAGTAGCAATTGCGATAGTCCAGAGAAGTGTCAGCAGTGTGTCGTGAAGAGATAGTGCGGTAACGCGTGGTGCAAGGAGAGAACGTGCGGACAGGGCAACAGCCGAGCGGACATGGCTTCGGCAGCCCCGGAGCAGCCCCGCGGGCGACCAATCAGAACACCGTTCTGGGTCGCGCAATGGGGAAGGTTCTGGCTTACATCGCGCTCACGAAGCCGCGAGTCATCGAATTGCTCCTGGTGGCAACAATTCCGGCGATGCTCATGGCTGATCGCGGAAATGTCGACCTGTGGTTGGTGCTGAGCACCTTGTTCGGTGGATGGATGGGCGCCGCGAGCGCGAACTCCCTCAACTGCGTCGTCGACGCGGATATCGACAAGGTCATGAAGCGCACTGCCAAGCGCCCGCTGGCCCGAGAAGCCGTCCCGACGCGCAACGCGCTGGTCTTCGGTCTTGCGCTCGGACTGGCGTCGTTCGCGTGGCTGTGGTGGCGCGCCAACCTGCTGGCTGGTGTCCTCGTTGTCATCACCATCGCGTTCTACGTCCTGATCTACACCATGGTGCTCAAGCGTCGTACGTGGCAGAACGTCGTCTGGGGCGGCGCCGCAGGCTGCATGCCCGTCTTGGTCGGTTGGGCCGCTGTTACCGGTTCGCTCAGCTGGGAACCGTTTGTTCTGTTCCTGATCATCTTCTTCTGGACGCCGCCCCACACGTGGGCTCTCGCGATGCGTTACAAAGAGGACTACAAGGCTGCCGGCGTCCCGATGCTCCCGGTCATCGCCACCGAAGAGCACGTCACCAAGCAGATCCTGTTCTACAGCTGGGCAATGGTTGTCACCAGCCTGATCCTCGTTCCCGCAGCCGGTCTCGTCTACGCGATCGTTGCTCTGCTGGCCGGTGCCTGGTTCTTGCTCCTCGCTCACCAGCTGTACCGCGGAGTCCGCGGCGGCGCAGAGGTCAAGCCCCTCAAGCTCTTCTTGCAGTCCAACAACTACCTGTCCGTGTTGTTCGTGGGCCTAGCCATCGACTCGGTGCTGGGACTGCAGACGATCAGCGAAATGTTCAGCTGACCGCCTGCAGCCACGAACCTACGGAATCAGCACGATTGATCCCGTAGTTGCCCGGCCTTCCAGATCACGATGAGCCTGGGCAGCATCTGCCAGCGGATACTGCGCACCCACCCGAATCTTCAAGGTGCCCGCAGCGATGGCGTCGAAGACGTCGCCGGCCCGCCACCGCAGTTCCTCCGGCGTACGAATGTAATGAGCCAACGTCGGCCGTGTCAGGAACAGTGAACCCGAGCTGTTGAGCCGCTGCGGATCAACCGGCGGCACAGCGCCACTGGCAGCCCCGAACAATGCGACGGTCCCGCGGATTCGTACCGACGCCAGGCTTGCATCGAACGTCGTTGCACCCACCCCGTCGTAGGCCACCGCGACACCTTCACCGCCGGTCAACTCACGTACCCGGGCCGCAATGTCGTCCTCGTATCGCAAAACCTCCGACGCACCGGCCTCGCGGGACAGTTGCTCTTTGGCATCTGACGACACCGTTGTGATGACCTTGGCGCCGAGACTCACTGCCATCTGCGTGAGGATCAATCCGACGCCGCCGGCACCGGCGTGCACAAGCACCGTGTCACCCGGCTGGATCGGGTACGTGGACTTGGAGAGGTAATGCGCGGTCATGCCTTGCAGGAGTGCTGACGCGGCAACCGGCGCAGGGACACCGTCGGGAACTTTTACTGCAACAGTGGACGCGACAGCCACCTTTTCGGCGTAGCTTGCGGTTGCTGCCGCCCATGCCACCCGCTCGCCGACAGTGAACTCCGTTACCTCGGAGCCGACTGCCTCGACGATCCCGGTTCCCTCGTCGCCGGGGATGTAGGGGAGATCCCGTGCATACATGCCCATTCGGAAGTACGTGTCGATGAAGTTGATGCCGATGGCTTCGGTGCGGACAAGGAGATCGTGTGCACCGATCGTGGGCTCGGGTTGTTCGGACAGCGTGAGAACGTCTGGTCCGCCGGTCTCGGAAACATAGATGGCTCGCATCTTGTCTGTTCTACACCTGAGGTCGCGTCAACTCAGGCCATGCCTCATGTTGCGGCCGGACTACCGACCAGTATTGTCGAGCTATGAGCACCGATACCGAGAAGTCGGACGCCACACCGTCCGCGACCGCGCCGGAACTTCCGAAGTCGACGGTCAAAGCGATCACCAAGTTCGTCGCCGAACATGGCGGCACCGCAAGCGCCGTCATTCAGCCCGTCGGCGTAGTTGGAGTGCGCATCACTCTCGTGGGTGCCGACGGCATTCTCGGCGACCAGGTGGTCAAGGATCTTGCTACTGCAAATGCCGTCGTCGCGTCCTTCGACAACGTCACCGTTGCCGAGTGGGAACGTGAACTGACCAGCATCGTCACGCCGGCCGACGGCCACTTCAAGAAGATGGCCGGGTGGGTTGCCCACCAGACGCGCTTCCCGAAGGCCCGCAACGGCGCCTGAACAAACTGATTGCGGCGAATTCCGGCAGCTGATGGCAGGAACTTCGCCGCAATTGGTCTATCTAGTTGGTTTCATCAAGTCGGAAACTGGCAGCTTCGAGCGCAAGCCGCCGCACTTCGACTAGAGTTCGCTCGTAGATCACCGTCCCGATGAGCATGGTCTCGACGGCAGCGGTGCGATCCGGCATGGATCGAGCGTAGTGAACTTCGGCTTCGGCTGTTCTCTCGACGAAGTCTGCGGAGTTGTCGAAATCCGATACCGCTGCCGGGAAGCCGAACCGGCGCAGAGTCGCGACGAGTTCCGCGAGTCGGTACGGCGCCGGAGCGTCATCCTCGATTTTCCAATTCCTGTGCCTCAGCCACACCTGCACCTCGTCGTACGCCGCCATGACATCGGCGGACAGGTCGCCGGTCGGAATTTCGTCGAGTCCGTGCATCACCGCCCCGAATGCATCGTGCATCGGGGTTGTCTCGTCTTCCATCGCAGCCAACGTGGCTCGAACTTTCGATATCGACAGACCTCCGATATCGATCAGGGAACGAATCAGTCGTAGGCGCCTCACGTGGTAGTCGCCGTAGTCGGCCTGATTGGTGGCTGATTGTTCACCGCTGGTGAGCAGGCCCTCACGCAGGTAGTACTTGATCGAAGCGATTGATACGCCGCTTCGGGCGCTGAGCTCGGAGATCCTCACAGATTTGCCCTTGACTTCACGTTCGGATAGTAGCACTATCCATTATAGATAGTGTCACTATCCGTATCGAGGCGACATCAAACTGCGATGGAAGGGTTCTCATGAATCGACATCAAGTGCAGAACGGCCGATACACCGCGGACATCGACGGCCAGTTCGTGGTTTTCATCATCGGCATGAGATTCAACAAGCTCTGGAAGATCCACAAGTGGATCGGCGCGTTTGTCGCGATGCCTCGAATGCTTCGAGAACTGCAGCGATCGCCGGACAAGGGAATGCTCGGGGCACGAATGTCCTGGGGTGGGCGCACGATTACCGTGATCCAGTACTGGCGAAGCTTCGACGACCTCGAAACGTTCGCGAAGAACCCGAACGATCCACATTTGCCGGCCTGGAGGGCATTCAACCGGCGCGTCGGCAAGAGTGGCGATGTGGGCGTCTATCACGAGACATACCGCGTCGGAAGCGGGCAGCACGAATCGGTCTACGTGAACATGCCCGTCATGGGGTTGGCTGAGGCCACTACGTCCGTGCCAGTGGGGAAGCGACGCGACACCGCAAGGGAGCGGATGGTTCGCTGACCGCCAGGTGGTTTCAGGCCGCTACTGCGGATGCTGCCGGAACGTCTTGTCTGACCTTTCCGGCTGCCCACACCGCCGCCGTTGCCGCTGTGCACAGACCGGCACCCGCGACATGCAGGATCACCAGGATCTGCGGTACATCGGTGAAGTACTGAACAACGCCGATCAGCGCCTGAGCAACAATCAGGACCAGCAGAACATGCAGGCGCTTCTTTACGGCAGCGGATGTTCCGACCGCATACAGACCGAACGTCAAACCGACGACCAAGGCCAGATAGCCGACCAGTAGTTGTGAATGCAGATGAACCAGGGTGACGATCTCGACTTCGAGGCGGGGAACCGTCCGGTCAAGACTCTTGTCGCCGGCATGCGGGCCGGCACCCGTCACGAGCGTTCCCGCGACCAGAACTCCGGCAAGAGCCACACCACTCAGTGCCGCGAGCCAGCGCAGCGGCTTCGGCATCACGATCAGCGTGGTCGCGTCATCAGGTTCGGCGATCTTCGCGTACATAACCGTGGCGATCCACACCATCAGCATCGACGCAACCAGGTGAATAGCAACCGTCCACCACAGCAACCCCGTGAGGACGGTAATTCCGCCGATGATCGCCTGAATGACCGTGCCGAGCGGAATCATCCACGCGTACACCAGAACCTCGCGGCGACGACGCGCACGCGTCACAGCCAGGACGATCGCAGCCGCGACAATCACAACCACAAAGGTCAGCAGCCGGTTTCCGAACTCCACAACCTGATGGATGATCGCGACCTCACCATGGCCGACCGGAACAAAACTGCCCGGGAAGCACTGCGGCCAGGTCGGGCAACCCAGCCCCGACGCAGTCACACGCACAACCGCACCTGTGACAGCAATACCGCCCTGGGTCAAGATCACGATGAACGCGATGATCTTCTGCGTCTTCAGCGAGGGGAGAGGCAGGCGATCCACCAAGCTCAAAAATCCGGCATACACACGATTCACCACGCCAACGATGGTAGTTCCCCAACAACTACAGCGTGTCGTTGGGGCAGCCCGCCCTACTGCAGAAGACTGTCGGCACCCCTCACTACGATTCTCCGAGTGACGCATTACGACGAACTCGACATGTTCGGTGGCCTCGACGCCTCCACCCTCCCGCTCCGCCAGCAGCAGATTCTCGCCACAATTCGGGACTGGGTGACCACAAACGGATCCACGCCGAGCACCCGGCAAATCGGGGACGCGGTAGGTCTGCGGTCGACGTCGTCGGTATCCAAACACCTCAAGAGCCTCGAGGAAAAGGGATTCCTCCGCCGGGGCACGGCGATGGCTCGGCAACTGGACGTCCGGCCCTTCCTGGTTGGAATCAAGGGGGGTTCGTCGAACAACAGTGTCGAGGTGCCGGTGGTCGGCGATATCGCGGCCGGTGCACCGATTCTCGCCGAAGAACACACTGACGAGGTATTGGAACTACCGCGCGAACTTGTCGGCTCCGGAACGGTGTTCGGGCTTCGGGTGCGCGGCGAGTCGATGGTGGACGCCGCGATCTGCGATGGCGATGTTGTGGTGGTGCGCCGCCAGGACGAGGCCCATTCGGGCGAGATAGTGGCCGCGATGATCGACGGTGAGGCCACGGTGAAGGTGCTCCGACGCCGAAACGGCCACGTGTACCTCGAGCCCCGCAACTCGGCCTACCAGGTCATGGACGGCGACCACGCAACGATCTTGGGCAAGGTTGTTTCGGTGATGCGGCGGATCTGAGGATCTCGATCATCGCCGACCTGTGACAGTCGAGGAGCAGGTCGAATCGCCGGTCTCTCAGGGACTATGACAGTGGAATGATCGCTGCCGCCAATACGGCGGGTGGAGGCAGCTTCAGGTGAGTAGTGACAGGTCCGAGACCGATCTCTGGCCACTCCGTGATGAGGGGCAGATCCTCTGCGTTAGGCAATGGCGTCAGCTCAAATAGGTACTCGCGCTGCTGCATCTCGGAGTTCTCGTATCCCTGGCCATCTCTGTGCCGAATGGGTTGAAGCACCGAGTCCTCGAGAGCTCTCAACCGTAAAGGTCTCCCATGCGTCTCGCCGGGTCGGCGTCGGCCGGTTTCAGGATCGGTGATCGCCGGCGCTGTGTATTGACGTAGTAGCGCGTCAGCGTGAACGCCTTTGGCGACCACGACAACTGCGAGTTCGAGCCCCGATGTGTAGGCCACAATCGACCGTAGCCCCACAGTCACGCCTTCCACTTGGGCCAACAGCTGAGGACCGTGTGCGATTGCACCCAACTCTTTGGCGTCGGGCGGCATGAATCTCTGATACCAGACCATGATCTGAGCCTGGCACACGAACAGATGCATGTGCAGTGATTGCCCACCGGCCCGACGCGTTCGCATCCAGCGGTTTCATACTGCTGTCAAAGCCGACGCGCTCAATCCTGCTGATGTGATTGGGATGTGCCGAGCGCGGCGGAGGAGTTTTCGGTGTCCTGAGTCAGTACGCGCGAACGCGCACAATTCCGGAGATCGTTCCCTGGAAGTACTCGCCGGACGCGGTGATGAGGGCCGACATCTGCAGGGTGTCGTGCACCACTGTGGCGGGCATCGTGGTGGACCCGATCTGGGTTCCGTCCTTCGAGTCGATGACGGCAAAGGAGTAACCGTCGAGTGGCGTCGTGTCGGCTGAGCCGTCGCGCGTCACTGTGTAGATGTTGTTGTCAGCCGTGGATAGATGCGGGACTGCGGAGCTTCGAATAGTGTTGTCCCACACAACATGACAGCCAACCGGATCGATGTCGACCCGAGTCATTCCGCCGTTGAATGGTGCGGTGGCTGGAACCGCAGGACCGGCGCCTTCCGGTGTGGTCGGATACGGATACCCGTAGGTGCCGGCTACGTAGACGGAGTGGCCGATCGCAATGGGGGAGTTCTCGCTGCCGCTCGGTGAGCCGTCTTTGCCGGCTGCGGTCAGGACGGGTTGGGAGCACACTTCGGCACCCGTATCTGACCGATAGACCCGGACGCTGACGGTCGGGTGAGCGTTGTCGACGATCGTGACAAAATCACTGCCCGTCGACGGCCCGAAGTACGTGGGTGTCGATCCTGTTCCCCAACTCAACTGGCCAGGGTTCCTTGCGGGGCCGCGGTCGTAAGGCTGACGCCAATCGACGGCGATATCGTCGCCCTTGCGGCTCAGTTGGTACAGCGCATGAGTGGTGGCGACGGCCGTTCCCGTGGGGGAGGTCGAAATACTGTTCTGGACCTGTTCGCCTTCGGGAAGGTCGATCGTATGAGCGATCCGATCGGTGCCGACAACGCCGACGGTTCCGTGGCCGGTCGCGAACCAGACATTGCCGGTCCAGTCCGGTGCCAGTCCGGTTACATTGTCGTCGGCTGCGACGGCGCCAGAGAGGTCGATGACATCGGAGAGTTCCAGACGCCAGGTTCCGTCGGGGTTCTGAGCATGCGCGATGCGAACGAGTTGGCGATTGCCGTCGACGGCAACCAGTCGGTTCTCGTGGTCGAGGTATGCGTAGACGCCACCGAGCAGGCTGCCCTTCGCCAGGGGCAACTGCGCGACGGATCGGCCGAACGGCGACGCCTCGGCCTTGGGATCGATGAGGTGAATGGTCGGGATCTGACCGAGCATCGTGGTGCACAGAGAGACGATCAGGCCGTCGGAACCTTGCAAGATTGTCGGGCACGCCGACATCAGAGGAAACGCGGTGACCTCGTGAGGTTCGATGCCCGGCCCGGGGAGGGGAGTGACGTCGGACGAACCTGCGTCGCCGTGCATCGTTGCTGTGCCGACCGGACCGAGGTAGGGATTGGCCGGTGCCAGCGGGCCCGCAGTCGGCAACGACGCGGTTGACGGAACGGCAGCAAGTAGCATCAGCGCACTGGTTGCGCCGGCTATCCGGAGTGCCTTCCGCGAAATGCTCACGTGAATTTGAACCACCGTGCGGCGCAGGCTCCGCCGATCACAGCCCAGACGAGCAGCACGACGATCGAGAACCAGTCCATTGAGGACGCGAGGGCCGAGTCGAGTGCATGGGCCAAGGCGCCGGACGGAACAAGGCGTACCAAGGTGTGCAGCGCGTCGGGGATGTCTTCGCTGATCAGTCCGACACTGCCGATGCCAGCCATCACAAACCACAGGACATTGGCAAGTGCCAGAACGATTTCCGCACGCAATGTGCCGCCGAGGAGCAGTCCGAGTGCGGTGAAGGTAACGGTTCCCAGCGCGATGACCACCGCGCCGATCGCCAGTTCCGTCGGCGTCGGGCGCCAACCAAGCGCCAGGGAGATCAGGCCGAGTATGACCGATTGCAATGCCACGACGATGATGACGGCTGCGCTCTTGCCGGCGATGATTCCCCACCGCGGAAGTGGTGTAGCGCCAAGACGTTTGAGTGCGCCGTATCGGCGGTCGAAGCCCACTGCGATTGCCTGCCCGGTGAATCCGGTGGACATCACCGCCACCATCATGACGCCGGGCAATACTTTGCTGACCCTTGAATCGCCCAGATCGCCCAGGGGCAGGAGGGACAGTCCGATCAGCAGCGTGATGGGAATCAGCATCGTCAGCAGTAACTGCTCGCCGTTGCGCAGCAACAACGTCAATTCGAGCTTGGTCTGAGCCGCCATCATCTTCGCCGCAGAGTTGGGGCGAGGATCGGGGGAGAACGTACCGGGCTCGAAGCGATTGTCAGCCAACCGTCGGTCCCGGGCGCTGTTCGCCGAAGCATTGTTCTGGCTATTCGACACGGCTTTGTTCACGACCTTGTTTCCCGTCATCCCCGCAGATCACGACCCGTCAATTCGAGGAAGACGTCTTCCAAACTACGTTGATCGACGCGAATGTCATTGATCAGGACATTTTGTTCGGCGCACCATGTTGCCACCGTTGCCACCGTCGACGGTTCGATCGAGCCTTCGATCAAGTATGTCCCCGGATTGGCTTCGCTCACTCGGAATTCCCCGGCGAGGGACAGTGCAAGTGAATCGACACTCAGTCCGGACATCGTGGTCAGTCGCAATTGACCCTCGGCTCCCTTGCTGGTGACTTCGGCGGGAGTACCCGATGCGACGATGCGGCCGTGGTCGATGATGACCAACTCGTCGGCCAGTGCTTCAGCTTCGTCCATGAGGTGAGTGGTCAGGAGAATGCTGACACCGTCGCGGCGCAATGCATCGATCAACTCCCACACGAGGAGACGGGCCTGGGCGTCGAGGCCTGCAGTCGGTTCGTCGAGGAAGACAAGTTCCGGTCGGCTCACCAGTGCACAGGCCAACGACAGGCGTTGTTGCTGGCCACCGGACAACCGTCGATACGGAGTTCGCCGTGCGTCGGTCAATCCGAGCTTGGACAGAAGCCAGGTGGGATCGAGAGGATCAGCGGAGTACGAGGCCACGAGGTCGAGCATTTCGCCGGCTTTGGAGCCGGGGTACGCGCCGCCGCCTTGGAGCATGACGCCGATCCGCGAACGAACTTCACCGGAATCGGCGATCGGGTCCAGTCCGAGTACTCGGACCGTTCCGGAATCAGGGGTGACAAAGCCTTCACACATCTCGACCGTAGTGGTCTTACCAGCGCCGTTGGGGCCGAGAAGGGCGACGACCTGCGCGGTTTCAACGGTGAGATCGATACCGTCCACGGCACGAACACCGTCAAACGATTTGACGACGCCTTCTATCCGCACGGCAGGCGTCGACGATCTTGTTGCACTCGAGGTCACGGAGAATCAGCGTAAGCCCCGGCAGAGTTGCCTTCGTCCACTGGTCTGGTTTTCGTGATTTCCGCTACTGGTTTCTCGCTACGCCAGGGCAGGGAATTCCGGGTGAGGTAGATCAACGCGAAAGCGGTGATGATCGTCGCGACGACCGCTTGGACGATCATGAACGGCAGGTATTCGGCGCCGTTCGACATGAGCATGACGCTCACGATCGACGTGAACACCACGGCAGGGACGCGGAATATCGGAGCGGTTGCCCAGGCTGCGAGCGGGAGTATCGCCCAGAGCAGGTACCACGGTTGCACAACCGGGAAGAGCAGCACGATCGCGCCGAGGGCGATTCCGAGCCCGCCGACGGGATGGAGGCGTCCCATGTAGACGGAGACCATCATTCTGGCCGTGATCAGCACTGCGACCAGATATGCGATCGGGCGGGTGATGGTGAGAATCGCCGTCGTGTGGTCGCCGAGTCCGAGAAGCACTCCGGCCAATCCGGTCCCGACGCCAAGAAGCGTGGGTATCGACATCCAGCTTCGCACGGCTGTCGCGGTGTTGAGCGTGTTGATCCAACCCATACCCAAGCCACTGGCGACGCTGATGACGCCGATCACGACAACGGTCACGCCGGCGAGCAGCAGCGCCGCCGAGAAGAAGGACTTCCAGGTTCCGCCCCACCGGCGGGCCAACGCCATTCCGACAAAACCGAGTGCAAGCAGGGACGGGATCTTTACGGTCGCCGATAACGCGATCAGGCCGGAGCCGGCTATCAACAGAGCAAGCGAGCGACCTCGGATCGGGCCGGCGCCTTCGACCGCGCGCAGCGCCACCTCGATTCCGGCGAGCATGAGACCGAGCATCAGGGCTTCGTTGTGAATGCCGGCAACCAGATGGAACAGCAGGAGGGGATTGGCGGCGCCGAGCCACAGGGAGCTGACCGCAGAGACACCGCACCGCTTTGCCAGTCGGGGCAGGGCCCACACGATCAACGCAACGCCGACCAGAACGAGCAGGCGATGCAGGAAGATTCCGGCAACGATGTTGTCGCCGGTCAGCGAACTGATGCCGCGTCCAAGCCACAGAAAGAACGGTCCGTACGGTGCCGGGGTGTCACGCCAGATCGTCGGAACAGTTCTGGTGAGCACGTGATCGACGCCGAGCGCGGCTTTGGGGCCGATGAGATACGGATCGAGTCCGCGTGCCGCGATCTCACTCTGCGCCAGGTACGAATACACATCGCGACTGAACATCGGCGGTGCGACGGTCAGCGGCAAAATCCACAGCAACAGCGTGCGGTCCAGTTGTGATCTGCTCATGCGGCGCGGCGCGCCGGCGCGAGTTCGCAGATCACCGACGGCAAATCGGCCCAACATGAGCCACGCTAGGACAACCAGAACAGTTCCGGTCATTGTCATCGTCAACGAGACAGTCGGCATTCGTCCGGGGAGACTCAGCACCCGTAGTCCGGCCGTCGGATTCTGGAGTACAGGCTGCGCACCCGCACCGAGTGCGCCAACCGCCATCAACACGGTGCCTGTCGCGCCGAAACGCCTGATTCCGCGAAGCTGAGCGGTCTCCTTCTCGTTCAGACCGGGGCGCTCGTCCTCGTCGCCGTGCAGCGTCGCCATCACGGATTGCCGGGGCTTGGATCCGAACGGCCGGACACCGAGGGTGGAGAGGACAAGTTGTTTCGGCTTGTCCAGCAGGATCGCGCGGGTCGACTGCGCGGTCGTCTTCTGCGTGGGGGTCTGCGGCACCCAGGAAGCCTAGCGGCTCGTGCGCAGGGCTCGGACAACTGTGAACAATGCGGGCAGTCCGCCTATTCCCAAATGTAATGCAGGTTGCCCTTAGTAGACCTGCGAAAAGAATTCCGTCACACTTGTGTTGTGAAAAGAAATGCGACTCGCACTCAAAGCAAGGAAGCTGCAGGTCAGTCCACTGCAGCTGCCTCGCAGAGTCCTGTCGTAATGCCGGTAGCGGTGGGTGTCGAAGGCCAGACTCGGGCAGCGGTGGTCAAACTGCTCCTCGAAGAAGGGCCCATTACAGCCTCCGAAATCGGCACGCGACTCGGTTTGAGTGCGGCCGGTGTCAGGCGTCACCTGGACGCGTTGATCGAGTCCGGTGAAGCCCGCGCCGCATCCGCGTCGTCGCTCCGTCAGCGTGGACGCGGGCGTCCCGCCAAGCAATTTCAGATCACCGCCACAGGACGTGGGCGTCTCGGTCACGCGTACGACGATCTTGCCGGCGCGGCAATGCGCCAACTCCGCGAAATCGGTGGAGACGCCGCGATCGAGGAATTCGCCAAGCGGCGGGTGCAGGCAATTGTGGGAGATGTCGAACCGGCAGATCCCGCCGACCTCGGCGCCGTTGCGGAGACGGCAGATGCCATTGCTGACGCTTTCAGCGCCGTCGGATTTGCCGCGTCGACCAGGCCGGTGGGTAACGGCGTGCAGATCTGCCAGCACCACTGCCCGGTTTCCCATGTGGCAGAGGAGTTTCCGGAACTGTGTGACGCGGAACAGGAAGCGTTCCGGCAACTGCTCGGCACGCACGTTCAGCGTTTGGCCACCATCGCGAACGGTGACTGCGCCTGCACGACACACGTTCCCCTCGTATCGAACGGGAGTAGATGAAACCTCCCGATCCGTTAGTTCCCAAAGTTTTTCGCTAGTTCTTCACAGTCAGAAATGTTCCTCGCGTCGAATTCAGCCCTCGTCGCTGCGGAGCAGCCGTCAAGTAACAAGACTCCGGAAGGAGCTCGCATGACCGTCACATCAGACCAGGCGACTACCACTGCAGCTGCAGGCACCGAGCCGCTATCGCAGGAAGAGGCCATCGCGTCCCTCGGTCACTACGGCTACGGCTGGTCCGATTCCGACGTAGCCGGAGCCAGCGCACAGCGCGGACTCTCCGAGGCTGTCGTGCGGGATATTTCCGCGAAGAAGAGCGAGCCGGAGTGGATGCTCGACATCCGCCTCAAGGCTCTGCGCACCTTCGACAAGAAGCCGATGCCGAACTGGGGCAGTGACCTCGAAGGTATCCACTTCGACAACATCAAGTACTTCGTCCGGTCCAGCGAGAAGCAGGCCGAGTCGTGGGAAGACCTGCCCGAGGACATCAAGAACACGTACGACAAGCTCGGCATCCCCGAGGCGGAGAAGCAGCGCCTTGTTGCCGGTGTTGCCGCTCAGTACGAGTCCGAGGTCGTCTACCACTCGATCCGTGAGGATCTCGAGCAGCAGGGCGTCATCTTCCTCGACACCGACACCGGTCTCAAGCAGCACCCGGAGCTGTTCAAGGAGTACTTCGGATCGGTCATCCCGGCCGGCGACAACAAGTTCTCCGCGCTGAACACCGCGGTGTGGTCCGGTGGCTCGTTCATCTACGTCCCGCCGGGAGTCCACGTGGACATCCCGCTGCAGGCGTACTTCCGCATCAACACCGAGAACATGGGTCAGTTCGAGCGCACCCTGATCATCGTCGACGAGAACGCCTCCGTGCACTACGTCGAAGGTTGCACCGCGCCGATCTACAAGTCCGATTCACTGCACTCGGCAGTTGTCGAGATCATCGTGAAGAAGGGCGGCCACTGCCGCTACACAACCATCCAGAACTGGTCCAACAACGTCTACAACCTGGTCACCAAGCGCACCAAGGTCGAAGCCGGCGGATCCATGGAGTGGATCGACGGCAACATCGGTTCCAAGGTCACCATGAAGTACCCGGCCGTATGGCTGATGGGCGAGTACGCCCGCGGTGAAGTTCTCTCCGTCGCATTCTCGGGCGAGGGACAGCACCAGGACACCGGTGCCAAGATGCTCCACCTGGCTCCGCACACGTCGTCCACCATCATCAGCAAGTCCGTCGCCCGTGGCGGTGGACGCGCGTCGTACCGCGGTCTGGTGCAGGTCAACAAGGGTGCCCACGGTTCCAAGTCGACCGTCAAGTGTGACGCTCTGCTTGTCGACCAGATCAGCCGCAGCGACACCTACCCGTACGTCGACATCCGCGAGGACGACGTCACGATGGGCCACGAGGCCACTGTTTCCAAGGTCAGCGACGATCAGCTCTTCTACCTGATGAGCCGTGGTCTGACCGAGGACGAGGCCATGGCCACCATCGTCCGTGGATTCGTCGAGCCCATCGCGAAGGAACTCCCGATGGAGTACGCGCTCGAGCTCAACCGCCTTATCGAACTTCAGATGGAAGGGGCTGTGGGTTAGTGACCACGCCAGAGACCGGTGTCATCGGAGCTGTAGTCGGGGAGAACCCGACCGCTCCTGTAAAGGGTGCAGCCACAGGCTCACCCATCACGAACAAGGGTGAGCAGTTCTCCTCGTTCGACGTCAATGCATTCGAGGTTCCCGGCGGACGTGACGAGATCTGGCGGTTCACCCCGCTGCGTCGTCTGCGCGGATTGCACGACGGCAGTGCTGTTGCCAACGCTCAGATCACGGTCGACGTCGAGGCCGGTAGCGATGTCACCGTCGAGACTGTCGGCCGCGACGACGAGCGCCTCGGCAAGGCCGGCGTCCCTGCCGATCGCATTGCAGCGCAGGCATACTCGAGCTTCGAGTCAGCGACGGTCATTTCGATCGGAGCCGAGATCGAGGTCGAGAAGCCCGTCGTCGTCACGATGACAGGCGCAGGCGCCGACACAGTTGCCTACGGTCACACCCAGATTCGTCTGGCTCAGTTCGCGAAGGCAACCGTTGTCCTCGATCAGCGCGGCAGCGGAACCTTCGCGGAGAACGTCGAATTCGTTCTCGGCGACAGTGCGCACCTGACCGTCGTCGCAGTTCAGGATTGGGCCGAGGATGCCGTGCACGTCACGTCGCATCACGCTCGCCTCAGCCGCGATGCAGTTCTTCGCCACACGGCGATCAGCCTTGGCGGCGACCTCGTTCGTCTCTCGGCAACGGTGAAGTACGACGGACCAGGTGGCGACGCCGAACTGCTCGGTGTGTACTTCGCTGACGACGGACAGCACTTGGAACAGCGTCTGCTCGTGGATCACAGCCAGCCCAACTGCAAGTCCAACGTGGTCTACAAGGGCGCACTGCAGGGCGATCCGAATTCGAGCAAGCCTGATGCGCACACCGTGTGGATCGGCGACGTTCTGATTCGTGCGGCAGCCGAGGGAACCGACACCTTCGAACTCAACCGCAACCTCGTCCTCACCGATGGTGCACGCGCCGACTCGGTGCCGAACCTCGAGATCGAGACCGGCGAGATCGTCGGAGCCGGACACGCCAGCGCTACAGGTCGTTTCGACGACGAGCAGTTGTTCTACCTGCGCGCTCGCGGCATCCCGGAGGATCAGGCACGCCGCCTGGTCGTGCGTGGGTTCTTCCACGAGATCATCAACAAGATCGCTGTTCCCGAGGTGCGCGATCGCCTCGAAGCCGCAGTCGAAGCCGAACTCGCAGCAGTCGGCTCCTGACCGCCCTCATACTTCTCATCTTGAAGGAATTTCATGTCTACCAGTGACAACAGCACCACACCGGCCACCTCGGTCCTCGAGGTTCGTGACCTGCACGTCGAGGTTGCCAACAGCGACGCCAACGCCGAGCCCATCCAGATCCTCAAAGGTGTCGACCTGACGGTCCGCTCCGGTGAGACGCACGCGATCATGGGCCCCAATGGCTCGGGCAAGTCGACGCTGTCGTACGCCATCGCAGGTCACCCGAAGTACCAGGTCACTTCCGGTTCCATCACCCTCAACGGTGAGAACGTCCTCGAGATGAGCGTCGACGAGCGCGCTCGCGCCGGCCTGTTCCTGGCGATGCAGTACCCCGTCGAGGTTCCCGGCGTCTCCATGTCCAACTTCCTGCGCACCGCAGCTACCGCAGTGCGCGGCGAAGCCCCCAAGCTTCGCCACTGGGTCAAGGAAGTGAAGGAAGCTCTCAACGAGCTCGAGATCGATCCCGCGTTCATCGAGCGTTCCGTGAACGAAGGTTTCTCCGGCGGCGAGAAGAAGCGCCACGAGATCCTTCAGTTGGGCATGCTCAAGCCGAAGATCGCGATCCTCGACGAGACCGACTCCGGTCTCGACGTCGACGCGCTGCGCACCGTTTCCGAGGGCGTCAACCGCTACAAGGAGCGCGAGAACGGCGGCGTTCTGCTGATCACGCACTACACGCGCATCCTGCGCTACATCGCTCCCGATTTCGTTCACGTCTTTGTCGGTGGCCGCATCGTCGAGTCCGGCGGACCGGAATTGGCTGATGAGCTAGAGACCAACGGATACGTTCGTTTCACAGCGGACGCTTCAGCAACCCAGGGAGCATAAGCGCGATGACCACCTCGGTGCGCGAGCTCGACGTCACCAGGATTCGGGAAGATTTCCCTATCCTGGGACGTACGGTGCGCGACGGAAAACCTTTGGTGTACTTGGATTCCGGTGCCACGTCGCAACGGCCACTCCAGGTGCTCGACGCCGAGCGGGAATTTCTCACCACGTGCAACGCAGCGGTGCACCGGGGTGCTCATCAGCTGGCCGAAGAGGCTACCGACGCCTACGAGGACGCGCGAGCTTTGATCGCGGAGTTCGTCGGGGCTGATTCCGACGAACTCGTCTTCACCAAGAACGCCACCGAAGCGCTGAACCTGGTGACATATGTTCTCGGTGACGACCGCTTCGATCGGCACGTCGGGCCTGGCGACGAGATCGTCATCACCGAACTCGAGCATCACGCCAATCTTGTTCCGTGGCAGGAACTTGCGCGGCGTACCGGCGCTACGTTGAAGTGGTACGCGGTCACGGACGACGGCCGGATCGATCTCGATTCGCTCGAATTGACCGACGCCGTCAAGGTTGTTGCCTTCACGCATCAGTCCAACGTGACAGGCGCGATCGCGCCCGTCGAGGAATTGGTTCGTCGGGCCCGCGCGGTCGGCGCTCTGGTGGTTCTCGATGCGTGCCAGTCGGTTCCGCACATGGCAGTGGACTTCCATGCGCTCGATGTCGACTATGCAGCCTTCTCGGGGCACAAGATGCTCGGCCCCACCGGCATCGGTGTTCTGTACGGCAAGGCCGAGTTGCTGGCCGCGATGCCTCCGTTCATCACGGGCGGATCGATGATCGAAACGGTCACGATGGAGGCCAGCACGTATGCGCCGGCACCACAGCGGTTCGAGGCAGGAACGCAGATGGTCTCGCAGGTTATCGGTCTCGGTGCTGCGGTGCGCTATCTCAGCGATGTCGGTATGGATGCCATTGCCGCACACGAGCATGCGCTGATCGAAGCCGCACTCGCGAAGCTCTCGACAATCGACGGCCTACGCATCGTGGGTCCGCAGACCGCTGAAAATCGCGGCGGCGCAATCTCGTTTGTCGTCGACGGCATCCATGCCCACGATCTCGGTCAGATTCTCGACGACGAGGGTGTAGCCATCCGCGTCGGACACCACTGCGCCTGGCCACTGCACCGCCGCCTCGGGGTCGCGGCTACGGCCCGTGCGTCGTTTGCCCTCTACAACACCGCTGAGGAAATCGACGTGCTGGTTGCGGCGATCAAGCGTGCCCAGGAATTTTTCGGTGTTGCAGGGGAGTTGAACTGAATCATGCGTATGGAGCAGATGTATCAGGAAGTGATCCTCGATCACTACAAACATCCGCACGGCCGCGGCCTTCGTGAGCCGTTCGGCGCCGAGGTTCATCACGTCAACCCGACCTGTGGCGACGAAGTAACACTGCGCGTGCACATCGCGGACGACGACACCGTCGCTGACGTGTCGTACGACGGTCAGGGCTGTTCGATCAGCCAGGCGTCGACGTCGGTGCTCAACGACCTTGTCATCGGCATGAAGGTCACGGATGCGCTCGAGACCGTGGCAGCTTTCAACGAGATGGTCAGCAGTCGCGGCAAGATCGAGGGCGACGAAGACGTTCTCGGTGACGGCATTGCCTTTGTGGGAGTTTCGAAGTACCCGGCACGTGTGAAGTGCGCGTTGCTCGGATGGATGGCGTTCAAGGATGCAGTTGTCCAGATTGTTGACGGTGGTGCCGTGAATGCTCGAGACAACAGCAGTGATTTGGTCGACACGACTAGAGGACAGGGATCATGACCGAGACACAAGCAACACAGGAGTCCGAGGCCACCGCTCCGGTGAACCCCAATCCCGATTCCACTGCGGAATTCGGTGGCGCGCAGGGTTCCGGAACACTGCCCTCACCGGAACGACTCGACGAACTCGAAGAAGCCATGCGCGACGTTGTCGACCCCGAACTGGGAATCAATGTCGTCGACCTCGGTCTTGTGTACGGGATCTTCGAGGACGACGGCGTTGTCACGATCGACATGACGCTGACGTCGGCGGCGTGCCCGCTGACCGATGTGATCGAGGATCAGGCTCGCGGCGCGTTGGTTCGCAGCGACCTGTGTACCGACATGAAGATCAACTGGGTGTGGCTGCCGCCGTGGGGCCCGGACAAGATCACCGAAGACGGACGCGAACAGCTTCGAGCTTTGGGTTTCACAGTCTGATCCACTGATGCTTTTCCCCTCTGACGCCGGTACCTGACCAAGGTGCCGGCGTTAGGCGTTATGTCCGGTAACGGAGTTATGTGTTCGCGCGATATTTACCAGCGAAGGCATTTTGCCGTTTTCGTACCGAACATCCCAAGGGAGATCCGCGTGAAAGGCAGTTCCGATAGACACCGTGCTCTCGGAACCTCGCGCGATCGCCGGTCATCTCGTCAGGGTCAACTTACGGTTCTTTCGCCGCAGCAGCAGGAACTTCTCGAGGCGCAGCATTCTCGGCCCGACGTTCCACTGACGGTCAGCCACTACGTGGACGTCGCAGGAAAACTGGACGTCGACACCCTGAAAGCTGCTAGTTCACTCGCCAGCCGTGAATTCGGATGCCGATCACTGCTACCGGCGCAGGGTGTTGTCATGAGTCATGGTGGCAAGCGGGGCGCGAATTCGTTCGACGTGGTAGACCTTCGAACCGAATCGGATCCACACACCGTGGCCCGGAACTGGATGCAGCGCGAATCGGCTCGGCCGATGGACCCGTCGACCGAGCAACTGACACAGTGGGCCATTCTCGTTCTGGGTGACGAGCACTGCATTTGGTACGCCCGAGTGCATCGCATCGCGCTCGATGTTGCGGGCGGGCGGTCGATGATGATTCGAGCGGCCGAGATCTACACCGCGGCCGTGCGGAACACGGCTCCGGATTCGCCACATTCGCCTCGTACGGCAGTCGACACCGAGGTCGGCTACCGTGTGTCGAAACGCTGGATCCAGGATCAGAAGTATTGGGACGCAACGCTTGCGGGTGCGCCGACCCGAACGTCGCTGGCGGCTGAAACCGCGACGGCTGTGGCATTGCCCAACGTCCGAACCGGAACTGTGCCGCGACATGTCATCGCCTCTCTCGAAGGCATCGCCGAAGCGGAGAGCGTGAGCCTGTCCACGGTGCTCATTGCGACGTTTGCCGTGTATCTCGGGCGCATGACGGGTTCTCGTGATGTAGTTCTTCGAATTCCGACGCCGGCGCCGACGTCGTCGAGTGCGCGGGTGGCCGGCGCAAGCGCGTCGAATATCGTGCCGTTGCGCGTCATGCTCGATCCGCATTGCCGAGTTGGTGAATTGGTGCAGGCAGTCAAAGTCGAATTGGTGGGTGCGATTCGGCACCGCCGCTACCGCGACCAGCAACCGCTTCGCGCACCGGTTCTGGCATTGAATCTGTTTCCATCTGGAATCACTCTTGGCGACGCGCGGGGTGTGCTGCATCTCGAGTCTGTGGGCCCCGTCGAAGATTTGGATGTCACGCTCCAGTCGCACTCCGAAACGAGCGGCATACAGGTCGATTTTGCAGCGCATCCTGATCTGTATTCCGAGGAAATCCTCACCGAGCACCATCGCAGTTTTTGTGAACTTCTTGCCTTGATCGGTTCCAGCGACGCGGCGACCCTCGTGGCGGATGTCGATCCGCGAGCTGACACGACACCGGATTCAGCTGGGTTGCAGGCCCGTAACTTGGAGTATTGGCGTGAGGCGTTGTCGACACCCGCCCCGACGTTGGGTTTGCTTCCTATGCTCGCAGGTGAGCGTTCCTCGGCGCCGGTCGTCATCTCCCCACAGCTGTATCGACAGCTCGAATCGCTGGCAGCATCGATGTGCACCAGCATGTTCGTGTTGTATCACGCGGCCGTCGCAGGATTGCTGCGTCGACGAGGTTCAGTCTCGGAGGTCTCGATCGGGGTCCCGCTTCGAGGGTATGGTGCGCCGCACCCGGACAACTTTGCCTCGATGTACGCCCATCACGTCGTACTTCGTTTGACCATCGACACCGCGGAGAGTTTGACCCGGTTGATCGAGCGGACCGACGATGCAGTTGTCGACGCGCTGATCCACGCGGATATCCGGTTGTCCGCGGTGGCGGCTGCGCTGGGCGAGCGTCGTTCACTCGACTACGGTCCGCTGTTCAGGACACTGGTATTTGCGCAATCGCCGATGGATACGCATCCACGGTTCCGGGCCGTGATGGGCGGGGTGCCAGTCGGATTCGAACTTGCCGACATGCCAGAACTGTACATCTCGCTACCGAGTCAGGCGGGTAGTTCCCGAGCCGTCGGCTACGTGAACTGCATTGCTCCGCCGACAGAGGCCCGTGATCTTGCATTCCGGTTTCAGCGGATACTTCGCGCCATGGTCGATGATTCTCGCCTGACGCTCGAGGCCGTGGATCTGGCGCACAAAGACCTGTGACGTTTGGTGCCCTATGGTGAGGGTATCTGACCCGCCAGTTTGTTTACCGCGGGACTTTTCGCCATTATATGCAGGACGATAGTCCTGTTCTGCCGCATTTGTGATCCGCTCTCATATATCTGTGTGGTAACGCCGCGACGGATAGTCACGATGAGATCTCAAGTGGGCAATTTGTCAGCTTTCGGCATTTGCTCCTTTCTTGGCTCGGCCTATTGACTGGTGCGTTTTTGCTCGTGTGTCACGACTATTTCGTTCAAGGGAGATCCGTGTGGAAGGTAGCCCCAATCGAGGAAGAATGTCCGACACTTTCCCGCTGTCCCCTTCACAACTTTCCTTACTTGTCGCGCAACAGCTGAGGCCCGAAATTCCGGTCACCATTGCGCAGTACGTCGATGTGGACGGACCGTTGGACATTGCAGTACTGACCGCGGCGAGTAAGCAAACCGGACGTGAGATCGGATCGGGGTATCTCCGATTGGTCGAGGTGGACGGCACGCCACGGCAATGGCTCGACGTGAACCTGGATGACCGGCTGGACGTGGTGGACCTGCGCGGAGAGTCGGATCCTGAAGCGGCAGCCCAGGATTGGATGCACCGCGAACACACCACCCCCATGGATCCATTCGTCGATCGTCTGGTGCGGATGGCAGTTCTCGTGCTTGCGGAGGACCGTTACTACTGGTACAGCCGCATTCATCACGTGGCTCTCGACGGGTTCGGCGCGATGTCGATGATGAATCGCACAGCCGAGATCTACACCGCATCCGTTCGGAACGAACCGGTTCCCGACCAGGAAACAGCGTCGCTCCCCGCTCTGGTCCAGTCCGAATCCGACTACCTGGGTTCGACGCGATGGAACCGCGATCGGGAGTACTGGAACACGAAGATGGCTGATCAGCCGTCCGGGACGTCACTTGCACGCAATACGGCGCCAGCGCAGTCGTGGGCCCGGATCCGATCTGCAACTGTGCCTGCGGCGCTGCGAAACACCATCGCAATCGTCGCGGACGCTCATGACGTCACAACCGCGTCAGTAGTGATCGGAGCCTTGGCCGCGTTCCTGGCCCGCACGATCGGCACCAGAGATGTGGTCTTGAGTCTGCCCGTGTCCGGACGCACGACAAAGGCTGCCAGACGGTCCGGCGGAATGATGTCGAACGTTGTACCGCTGCGGGCGACGGTCGACCCGAACTACTGCGTCGGTGACGTGCTCCGCGAGGTGAAACTGGAACTCACCGGCGCGTTGCGTCATCAGAAGTATCGACACGAGGATCTGCGACGAGATCTCAACGCGGGTACTGGGGCCATGGCCGATGGTCGAGGATTTCACGGACCACTGATCAATCTGATGCTGTTTCATTCCGGCATTACTCTGGGCGCCGCCGCCGGTGAACTCCGGGTGATCTCGACGGGCCCGGTGGAGGATCTGTCGGTCAACGTCTACCAGCCGTCCACCACCGACATCCAGATCGATTTTGCGGCCAACCCGGATCTTTATACCGACGAGACCCTCACCGCCCACCATTGTGGGTTCCTCGATTTCCTCGAATTGTTCTGCGCCGCTGGTCCTGATACCCGATTGTCGGATATAGATTTTCACGGGGCGCGGAGCTGGGTCGACAATGTTCGCCATTCGCAAAATATCGAATACTGGGCGCGGAAACTTTCGACACCTGCCGAAGAACTGGGGCTGCCGGTGTCGGCGGACGGGATTCGCTCTCAGGCGCCCGTCGCGATCGAATCCGATGTGTTCCGGTGTCTCGAGTCGATGGCCGCAGCGACGGATACGAGTGTGTTCGTGCTGCTGCAGTCCGCGATGGTTGGCCTGCTACGACGCCACGGCTCGGCCGAAGGAGTGTCAATCGGGGTATCGGTGCGTGGATACGGTTCGCCGAGTCCCGACGATTTTGTATCGATGTTCGCCAATCAATTGGTCCTGAGAACCGAAGCGTCGACCTCCGCGACGCTCGCGGAATTGGTCGAGATCGTGGATGGTGTCACTGTCGAAGCATTCGATCGTGCGGACACCCTTCTGACATCGGTGACCGCAGCCCTCGGGGACGGTCGCACAGTGGAGAACGGACCTTTGTTCCGGGCGATGCTCTGTTTCGACGAAGCACTCGACGCGCACCCAAGGTTTCCCGGACTGATAGTAGGGGTGCCCATCGGGTCCGACATCGCCACCGACCCGGACCTTGTTGTCTCGCTGACGGTCCCGGCTGGCAGTGACGGCAGCGGCGACCGGACTGTCACCGGGGTTGTGGACTGGCTCGGTTCGCAGCGAGCTGCCGAGGATCTCGCAGACCGCTTCAACCGAATCCTGACCGCGCTGGTGACGACACCTCGCTTGGCTTTGGGGGCTGTTGCGCTACTGCGAGCCGACGAGCGAGGTGCGCTCGTACGGCCGGTGCGGCCGCCAACTCCGGTTCGTACACTGACCGACGTCCTTGCTGGTCAAGTGCGGAACCTGCCACACGCTGTTGCGGTGGTGTGCGGCACCGAGCGGATGTCGTATCGAGTGCTGGACGAGCGATCGAACCGGCTGGCACGCAAGCTGATCCAGGAGGGCGTGCGGCCTGAATCACTGGTCGGCATCATGCTGACGAAATCGCTCGACATGATCGTCGCCGTAGTAGCCGTGTTGAAGGCCGGCGGTGCTTATCTCCCACTCGATCGTGCGCACCCGGCTGATCGGGTGAGTTTTGTGATCGACGACGCGAAGCCGGTGTGCATCATTTCCGACGCCGAGATTTCTGGCGCGGTGGTGGTCGGGGTCGAATCCGCCGAATTCTCCGCCGACACTCTCGGCGACCTCTCGAGTTTTTACAGCGCCGACAACCTGGCCTACGTCATCTACACGTCGGGCTCGACCGGGAGGCCGAAAGGCGTCCCCGTAACTCATGCAGCGGTGATGCGACTGTTCGAGAACACACGTCGTGATTTCGGGTTCGACCACACCGATGTGTGGACGATGTTCCACTCGTTTGCCTTCGACTTCTCGGTGTGGGAATTGTGGGGAGCGCTGCTGAACGGCGGAACGCTGGTACTTGTCGACCACGACCTTTCGCGTGATCCCGATGCCTTCCGTGCTCTTGTCGCCGAAGAAGGCGTCACCGTGCTGAATCAGACACCGTCGGCGTTCTACCAGTACATCGAGGCGGACACGCGTGCAGTGTCTCAGACTGCGCTCCGGTACGTGATCTTCGGCGGTGAAGCACTGGACCTGCGTCGCCTCGGGCGCTGGTACGACAATCACAGCGACTCGGCACCGACTCTTGTCAACATGTACGGGATCACCGAAACGACGGTGCACGTCACTCGTCTCGAACTGGGCAGTGCACACGCACGCTCAGCGGCCGGCAGCCGGATCGGTGACGCCATCGACGGGCTTCGGGTCTACCTGCTCGATGACCATCTCTCACCCGTCCCAGTGGGTGTTGCGGGGGAGATCTACGTTGCCGGCGGCCAGCTCGCTCGCGGTTACCTCGGGCGTCCGGACCTGACGGCGTGCAGGTTTGTCGCCGACCCGTTCAACGCCGGCGGAGGGCGGCTGTACCGATCCGGAGACCGGGCTCACTGGGTTGAACCCGGCCGGCTCGAGTATCTCGGTCGCGGTGACGCTCAAGTCAAGATTCGTGGTTTCCGGATAGAACTCGGTGAGATCGACGCCGTAATCCTCGCTGCTCCCGGAGTGAACGACGCCGTGACGGTGGTGGCACCCACACCGGCCGGTGATGTTCTGGTCACGTATGTGACCACAGCCGACGCCGTCGACGACCAGGCGTTGCGAATGCATGCTGCTGGAATGCTCCCGACGTACATGGTTCCCGACGCGTTCATGGTGATCGACGCAATTCCTTTGACCACCAACGGAAAACTTGACCGACGCAGCCTGCCGTCACCGATCCTGGGTTCCCAGGCTGCGTTCCGGTCACCGACTACTGCGACCGAAATTGCGGTTGCCGCTGTTCTTGCCGACATTCTTGGCAGTGGCCCACTCGGGCTCGACGACAACTTCTTCCATCTCGGCGGAAACTCATTGGCCGCGACGACGGTGGTTGCCCGGGTGGCCGAGGCAACGGGCGTGCGAATGCCCTTGCGGGCGTTGTTTGACCACACGACTGTTTCCGGAATTGCCGCGAGCGTAGAACACGCAACTCAGACGCCGGACAGCGGTGCCCTGCGGGTTGAACCACGTCCGCAGACGCTACCGCTCGCGCCCGCACAACAGCGACTGTGGTTCCTGGGGCGAGTGGCGCCGGAGTCCGGTGCGTACAACATTCCGTTTGCGATATCGCTGCGGGGCAATGTCGATACTGCAGCGCTGCAGCAAGCCCTGATCGATGTCGTCACTCGGCACGAATCGCTGCGCACCGTGTTTCCTCAACGCGCCGACCAGGCAGTTCAGGAGATTCTTGATCCCGGTGACAGTTTCGAGGCACTGGAATCCATCGACGTCGAACCGCGCTTGCTAGAAGACCGGATCTTCGAATTTGCTTCGGCCGGTTTTGATCTGGTGCGTGAATCTTCGGTGCGGTTCCTGCTGATCCAGGTTGCCGATACCGACGAATATGTCCTGGTGGTTGTCCTGCATCACATGGTGGCGGACGGTTGGTCACTTGCTCCGCTGGCAGCCGATCTCACCGGCGCCTACGCCGCTCGGGTCACCGGCCACGCTCCGATGTGGGAACCGTTAACCGTCCAGTACGCCGACTACGCCCTGTGGCATCGTCAGCACCTTGGCGAAGTCGCCGACCCGAATTCGCTTGCATCCGAACAGATTGCGTTCTGGACTCGCCAACTCGCAGACGCACCCGAACAACTTGATCTGCCGATCGACCGTCCTCGCCCGATCGCGCCGTCGCTGCGCGGTTCGCACATGGACTTCAGGATTGATGCGCCCGTCCATCAGAAACTGACGGCCCTGGCCGCAGACCACGGCGCCACGCCGTTCATCGCTCTGCATGCTTGCTTTGCTCTGCTACTGGCCAAGTACAGCGGTACGGACGACATCGTCGTCGGAACGCCGGTCGCTGGTCGAGGGGACAGGTCTCTGGATCCCATCGTCGGTATGTTCGTCAACACACTCGCTCTGCGCACGGTCATCGACCGCGCCATGACATTTCACGAGTACCTCGAACAGGTCAGAAGTATCGACCTCGACGCTTTCGACAACGCAGACGTGCCATTCGACGTTGTGGTGGACGCACTGGAAATCGATCGTTCGTCGTCGCACAATCCGGTGTTCCAGGTGGCAATCACCTCGCGGATTGCGACCACCCACACGGGAGAAATCGCCGGGATCTCGATGGCGGCTCGTGCGGTCGATACCGGCCTGACCAAGTTCGATCTCGAATTGACGATCGCCGAACGACACGAAGCCGAGATCGAGGGGATTTCCCGACCAGACGGAATCGACGCCACCCTCACCTATTCCACCGACCTGTTCGACACCTCGACGATCGAAGCGATGGCCGAGAACTTCGTGACGCTCGTGAAGTCCGCCGTTACCGACCCGGCAACTCGGGTTGGCGATCTTCATACGCTTCATGCCGGTGAAAGCGCCGCCGTACTGCCACGACGCGGTCAGGCAGGGTTGCCCGATGCGACGCTAGCGCAGATTATCGGCGGCACGGCAGAGGCATATCCCGACCGGATTGCCGTCGACGACGGTGAGCGCGCACTGTCGTACCGCGAGCTTGACAGTGAATCCAATCGGATCGCTCGATACCTCATGGACCTGGGCGTGTGCGGCGAAGTGCCGGTAGCGCTGGCAGTTGCGCGGTCGGTCGACTCGGTTCTTGCAGTGTGGGCAGTCGCCAAATCCGGTGGAGTCTTCGTTCCCGTCGACCCGCGGTACCCGGAAGATCGCGTGGCGCACATGCTCGAGGATTCCGGAGCGCGGATCGGCATCAGATCAGTCGACGCTGCCGCAGGTGGCAGCGTTGCCGCGTGGATCGACTTTCGCGACCCAGACATCGCGGCGGAGGTCGCGGCGTATCCGGACTCTCCGATCGGCCACGACGAGCACTCCACATCGACCACACCAGCGTCTGCTGCGTACATCATCTACACGTCCGGATCGACCGGTGTGCCGAAAGGCACCGTCGTGACGCACTCCGGCCTGGCCAATCTTGCGCGGGAACAGCAGGATCGATATCGGATCACCGAGAATTCCCGGACCCTACATTTTGCGTCACCGAGCTTCGACGGTGCCGTACTCGAACTTCTGCTCGCGGGGTCCACCGGCGCGACGATGGTGATCGCGCCGGCCGACATCTACGGCGGCGAGGCGCTTGGGAAGTTCCTTCGAACGAGCGCGGTGACCCATGCCTTCGTCACACCCGCAGCACTCGCGACGGTAGATCCCGCCGGTATCTCCGAACTTGAATGTGTTGTTGTCGGCGGCGACGTCTGCACACCGGAACTCGTCGAGAGTTGGGGCCGGGGACGCCGGCTGCACAACGGGTACGGGCCCACCGAAACCACGGTGATGGTGGCGATCAGCGACCAGATCGAACCCGGTGAGTCGATCACCATCGGCGGACCCATCCGCGGTGTCGACGCCGTTGTCCTGGACTCGCGGCTGCAACCGGTGCCGGTCGGCGGTGTCGGCGAGCTGTACATCGGTGGACCGGGGCTGGCTCGCGGCTACCATCGACGTGCCGGATTGACATCGGATCGTTTTGTCGCACATCCGTATTCGCCCGACGGTGCACGGATGTACCGAACCGGAGACCTCGTTCGTTGGACCAAGGACCTCACACTTCGCTACGTGGGGCGCAGCGACCATCAACTCAAGATCCGCGGATTCCGCATCGAACTCGGTGAGATCGACGCCGCGTTGATGGAATCTCCGCTTGTACAGTTCGCAACAACAATCGCCGTCGAATCCTCCGTGGGGACCACACTGGCGTCGTACGTGCTGTTCAGTGACGAGAACCGCGACGGCGAGAACCGCGACACCGAGGCTCTGTTCGGGTTGCTCGGGGAAACCTTGCCCCGCTACATGATTCCGTCGTCCATCACCGCCATCGACGCCATACCGCTGACGCCGGTAGGAAAGCTGGACCGCCGGGCGCTACCCACGCCGCTCGCGCGTGAAATCCTCGGTACCGGGCGCGCGCCGGAGCCGGGTCTGGAGCAGGCAGTAGCGGAAGTCTTTGCAGCGCTTCTGGATGTGACCGCCGTGCGAGCAACCGACAGTTTCTTCGATCTCGGTGGCAACTCGCTGATCGCCACGCAGGTCACCGCCCGATTGACCGCCGCGACGGGTATCGCGGTAGAGGTGCGGTCGATCTTCGAGAACCCCACCGTCGAAGGTCTGGCACTGCGTCTCGCTTCGTGCGTCGCAGCCTCGGACGATCGCCCGGCTCTCACGGCCGTTGTCCGCCCTGATCGCGTGCCGCTTTCGGCCGCGCAACAGCGACTGTGGTTCGTCAACCGGTTCGATCCGGCATCGCCGGCTTACAACATTCCGTTCTCGATTCGGATTACCGGAAACGTGTCGGTCGGCGCCCTCGAAGCGGCATTGTCCGATGTCATCGCACGTCACGAAGCACTGAGAACCGTCTATGTCGATGACGCTGACGGTCCCGTTCAGATCATTCGCGCGCGGGCCGACGTGAATTTTGCGGTGGAGCAGTGCACCGGTAATGCCGACACCACGGTGGACGAGTTCACAGGTCGAGGTTTCGACCTGAGTGCGGACCTTCCGCTACGGGCGCTGCTGGTACGCGAAGGCCCGGACGTGCATCGTCTGGTGGTGGTTATCCACCACATTGCCTTCGACGGTTGGTCGTTGACCCCGTTTGCTGCGGATTTCGTTGCTGCGTATTCGGCTCGCGCAGTGGGGGACTCACCGGTATTTATGCCGCTGGACGTGCACTACGCCGATTACGCGCTGTGGCAGCACACCGTTCTCGGTGATGCACACGATCCGGAAAGCGTGGTTTCTCGTGAGCTGAAATTCTGGACGGCGGCAATGGCCGGCGCGCCGGCCGAATTGCGCCTACCCAAGGATCGTCCACGAGGATCCGAGTCCACCACCGCGGTCGGTTCCGTCCCGGTCATCCTCGACTCCGATGCAGGCAGGCACATCGGCGTTCTGGCCCGTGACACCGGAACAACGCAGTTCATGGTCCTGCACGCGATGTTTGCACTTGTTCTTGCACGCCTCGGCGCGACCGACGACGTGGTGATCGGAACACCGGTTGCCGGCCGTGGGCGCCCCGAACTCGATGCGCTGATCGGAATGTTCGTCAACTCCTTGCCGCTGCGCACAGCGGTTGATCACCGGGCGCCGTTCACGGACCTGCTCGACGCCGTACGCGAGAGCGACCTCGCCGCATTCGAACACGCCGATCTGCCCTTCGACGTGCTGGTGGACGCACTCGAACTCGACCGGTCGACGCCGCGTCATCCGGTGTTCCAGGTCATGCTGTCGTACCACCAGAATCTTGTGTCTCCGCAGGTGAGTGTGCATGGCGTCCATCTGCACGCGGAGCCACTCGAACCTGCGACAGCGAAATTCGATCTCGAACTGACGCTCGTGGCGGGTGATTCCGAGAACCCGGAGATCACCGGCTCCCTGCGTTTCGCGCACGCTTTGTTCGACGAGGACACAGCAGCGCGGATTGCCGCGCGGTTCGAGTCGGTAGCGCGGGCCGTAATCGCCGATCCGAGTACCACGATCGCCGATATCGAACTGCTCACCGCCGACGAGCGGGCGTCGCTGATGCCGGTTCGCGGACCGGCCTGGGTCGGTTCGCGCACCTTGGCGGACATCTTCACCCAGACGGCAACGGAGGCCGGACATTCGGTTGCGCTCCGATCGGGAAATGTGACCCTGCGCTACCGTGAACTCTATTCCCGCGCGTCAGCGGTCGCGCATCGGTTGACCACGGAGGGAATCGGCGCCGAAGACATTGTGGCGATTGCGATTCCGCGTTCCGTCGACTCGATTGTTTCGCTGTGGGCCGTGGCATTGACCGGTGCGGCGTTTGTTCCCGTCGATCCGCGATATCCGGCGGATCGAATCCTGCACATGCTCACCGATTCCGGAGCATCACGCGGATTGACGACAACATCTGTGCTCGAGTCGCTTCCACGATCCGTGCCGTGGTTGACAATGGATGAGATTGTCGCTGATTCGCGCGAACTGGTGGTACCAGCAGCACCTATCCGAGCCGACAACCTTGCATACATCATCTACACGTCGGGCTCGACGGGTAAACCCAAGGGCGTCAGCGTCACTCACCGCGGACTGAGTGCGCTAGCCGCAGAACAAACGCAGCGATACGGCATCTCTGCCTCCTCGCGGACCCTTCATTTTTCGTCACCGAGCTTCGACGCTTCTATCCTCGAACTACTGCTTGCCATCGATACCGGCGCCACGATGGTGATTGCCTCGCCCGATGTGTACGGCGGTGAAGATCTGGCCGAGCTCATCGCCCGTGAAGGCGTCACGCACGCCTTCATCACACCAGCAGCGCTTGCCTCGGTCGATCCCGCCGGACTTGACGTGCTCCAATCGATCGTTGTCGGCGGCGAAGCATGCCCGCCCGAACTGGTGCAGCGATGGGCGCCGGGCCGTCGGTTGTTCAACGGCTACGGCCCCACTGAAACCACGGTCATGGTGTGCATCAGCGACGCGTTGGCAGTGGGGGAGCCGGTCACTATCGGCGGACCGGTCCGCGGAGTGTCGGCTGTCGTTCTCGACGGATCCGGAAATCCGGTGCCGATCGGTGTGACGGGTGAGCTCTACATCGCCGGTCTCGGACTGGCCCGCGGATACCACGATCAGCCTGCGCTGACCGCATCGCGATTTGTGGCGGCACCATTCGGTCCCAGTGGAACTCGTATGTACCGGACCGGTGACCTGGTGCGGTGGACTGCCGGCGGAACCATCGACTACGTCGGGCGGTCCGATCATCAGGTGAAAGTACGTGGGTTCCGCATCGAACTCGGCGAAATCGATTCGGTTCTCAGCAGCCATCCCGGCGTCGAATTTGCCGTCACGGTGGGTGTGGACGGCCCGGCCGGCGAGACGATATTGGCGTCGTACGTGGTGCTGTCGACGGAAACAGTTGCGGTGGAAGAGCTTCTGAGCCATGCGCGCCGGTCCCTGCCGGCGTTCATGGTGCCATCGGCGATCACTCCGATCGGCCGCGTTCCGCTCACCCCTGTCGGAAAGCTGGACCGGGCCGCACTACCGGCACCGGTGCTTGGCACGATCGAGCGAACGGTGGCGCCCCTGGTCACGGCAACCGAACTGGTGGTCGCCGCCGCGTTCGGAGAATTGTTGGGTACCGAGGACATCGGCGGTCTGGACAATTTCTTCGATCTCGGCGGCAACTCACTGCTCGCGACCAGGCTGGTTGCGCGTCTCGGCGAATCACTGGGCCGCCACGTTCCGGTCCGCATGCTGTTCGAACACCCAGAAATCCGAGACCTCGCAGCTGCGCTGGATTCAACGGCTTCGGTCCTGGCGCTGCCGCCGATCACTGTCAGCAAGCGCCCCGAACGAATTCCACTGTCGTACGCGCAATCACGCATCTGGTTCCTCAACCAACTCGATCCGGCCTCACCCGCGTACAACGTTCCGGCGGCAATCTCACTCGACGGCAGCCTCGACGTGCCGGCTCTCGAAGCTGCGGTGCTCGATGTGATCGAGCGTCACGAGATCTTGCGAACGGTGTTCCCCGACTCGGATACCGGGCCGCATCAGGTGGTGCAGAGCAACGTCACCGCGGTGGAATTCGAGACGGAAGGCGCCCGTGGGGCGGTGTCGATTGCCGCCGAATTTGCTTCTCGCGGCTTCGACGTCACCTCCGAAGCACCCATCCGCGCACTACTGATGGAGACCGCACCGGATCGCCACACTCTTGTCATCGTCGTGCACCACATCGCCGCTGACGGATGGTCCGTCGCGCCCTTGATGAGGGACGTGTTCACCGCCTACATTGCACGATGCTCCGGACATGCTCCGCACTTCACACCACTCGACGTGCACTACGCCGACTTCGCCCTGTGGCAACGCCAGGCGCTCGGCGGCGCGGACGACCCCGATAGTGTGCTCGGCGCACAGGCGTCGTACTGGCGGGAAACCTTGCGCGGGGCACCCGAGTTGATCGATCTCCCCGTTGATCGGCCGCGGCCGCTCACTCAATCGCTGGCTGGTGCGCACGTCACCGTCACGCTGCCGTCGCACATTCGCGCCGCAGTGGAAGCCCTTGCCGGATCTAACGCAGCGACACCGTTCATGGTGTTGCACGCGGCGTACGCCGTGCTGCTGTCTCGCGTGAGTCGCAGCAGCGACGTCGTGATCGGCTCGCCGGTCGCCGGCCGCGGCCACCGAGTTCTCGACGATCTGGTCGGAATGTTCGTCAACACCGTCGGACTGCGCACGATTGTCGATCCCGCTGCGACCTTCGTCGACGTACTACGCACTGTTCGCGCCGTTGACCTGGATGCATTTGCCCACACGGACATTCCTTTCGAACAGGTTGTGGAGGTCGTGGCGCCGACGCGTACAACCGACCGCCATCCGTTGTTCCAGACGATGTTCTCCTTCCACGCCGCTCATCAGGTGGCGTGGAAACTGCCCGGACTGAGCGTCCGCGCGGAGGAGATCACGCCCGACGTCGCGAAGTTCGATCTGCAATTCACGGTCGTGGAACAGACAGCGCAAGAGGGCGCCGGGTACACCGCGTCCCTGACCTATGCAACGGATCTGTTCGACGCAGATACCGCTGCGTCGTTTGCAACGATGTTGGAGACGCTTGTCGCCGAGGTGACTGCCGATCCGACCGTCGTAGTCGGCGACGTGGACCTCCTCGGACCGAATGAGTCCAGTGCTGTGCACGGTGAGGTAGCAGGCGACCCCGCGACGTTGCCGCAGCTTCTCGCCCGATCTGCGTCCGATCCGCTCGCTCTGGCATTGATCGACGTGGCGGGGTCCGACGCGCTGACGTACGGCGAACTCGATCGCCGGTCCGACGCTCTGTGCCGCGTGCTGGTAGCGAGTGGCGCTGCCCCGGAAACGATCGTCGCGATTGCACTTCCGCGCTCCGTCGACTACGTGATCGCAGTGTGGGCTGTAGCCAAGACCGGCGCGGCGTTCCTGCCTGTCGATCCGGCGTATCCGGCCGAACGCATCGAACACATGCTTCGCGACAGCGGGGCCGTTCTCGGACTGACAGCCGGCAGTTATGTCGCCGACCTGCCGGACACATCGCGGTGGGTCACACTCGAGTCGCTCGAACTTACCGTCGGCCGCGCAGACGTGAGTCCGGTGTCGGTCGAGCTCGATCACCCGGCCTACCTGATCTACACGTCCGGTTCCACCGGAAAACCGAAGGGCGTGTTGGTCACCCACGC
This sequence comes from Rhodococcus sp. IEGM 1366, assembly GCF_033142425.1. NCBI lineage: Bacteria > Bacillati > Actinomycetota > Actinomycetes > Mycobacteriales > Nocardiaceae > Rhodococcus > Rhodococcus sp. IEGM 1366. The sequence continues at coordinate 350,948 of NZ_JAWLRZ010000005.1, read as the reverse complement.
GGGACTGTCAGCTTTTGCGGAGGAACAACGCGAGCGATTCGGCGTGAGCGCTGATTCCCGCACCCTGAGTTTTGCGTCTCCCAGCTTCGACGCGTCGATTCTCGAACTGCTGCTTGCCGTCGGCGCAGGCGCAACCATGGTGATTGCACCCGCGACGGTGTACGGCGGCGCCGAACTGCGAGATGTGATGCAGCGCTGCGCCGTCACGCACGCGTTTGTCACCCCAGCAGCCCTGGCGACGGTTGATCCCAGCGGACTCGATCAGCTCGACGTAGTGATCGTCGGCGGCGATACGTGCTCAGCCGAGCTCGTATCCCAGTGGGCCCCACGGCGACGGATGTTCAACGCCTACGGTCCGACCGAGGCCACGGTCGCGGTCACGATCAGCGACGAGTTGAGCGTCGGGGATCCGGTGTCGATCGGTGGCCCGATCCGGGGCGTCGCCGCGCGTGTTCTCGATTCGCGCCTGCACTCGGTACCCGGGCGACTCGTCGGGGAGTTGTACGTCAACGGGGCCGGACTTGCGCGGGGGTATCTCGGTAGTCCCGCGTTGACGGCAACACGGTTTGTTGCCGACCCGCACGGCCAGGCAGGTGCGCGGATGTACCGCACCGGCGATCTGGTGCGCAGCGACCGCGGCGGTTCGTTGAACTACCTCGGACGCGGCGACCACCAGGTCAAGGTGCGGGGGTTCCGTATCGAGCTGGGAGAAATCGACACGGTCGTGGCGTCGGAACCGTCGGTCCGTGCAGCCGTCGCGGCCGTCGTTGGGGCCGGCAGCGATTCCAGGATCGTGGCGTACGTAGTCCCTGCCGTCGGCGGAAGTATCGATTCGGCAATGTTGCGCCGCCATGCCGCTCGCTTGTTGCCGACGCATATGGTGCCGTCCGCCTTCGTGACGATCGACTCGATCCCGACGTCGCCGGCAGGCAAGGTCGATCGCTCCGCGCTCCCGACTCCCACGTGGGACGACGACGGCGGCCGCAGGCCGGAGGGTTCCGCGGAGATCGCTCTGTGCGCGGCATTCGCCGACGTACTCGCACTCGACGTCGACATGGTCCACGCAGATTCGAGCTTCTTCGATCTCGGCGGAAACTCGCTGATGGCAACACGTCTGGTAGCTGCGATCGAGGTGAGGACCGGGAGCGCAGTTCCCGTGGGGTGGTTGTTCTCGGATCCGACGCCGGAGGCGCTGGCCCGCAAGCTTGCCGACGCCGACTCGTCCGAGCCGGATGCATCAGCACTGTCCGAGCCGGATGCATCAGCACTGTCCGAGTCGGATGCATCAGCACTGTCGGTTCTGCTGCCTATCCGAACCTCAGGGGAAGCCGAACCGCTGTTCTGCGTCCATCCCGCGATCGGCTTGGCCTGGTGCTACGGCGGGTTGACTCAGTACGTCGATCCAGCCCGACCGTTGTACGGCCTGCAGTCGCCGATCCTCACGGACCCGGAATTCCGGGCAGAGATGATCGAAGATTTTGCGGCGAGATATGTCGCGGAGATCCGCCGAGTCCAGCCGCACGGTCCATATCACCTACTCGGATGGTCGATCGGGGGACTGATCGCGCACGCTGCTGCCGTGCAGCTGCAGGCATTGGGGGAGAGCGTTGCCGAACTGGTCCTGTTGGACAGTTTCGTGCTCGAGGATCCGTCAATGGACGGAGCGCAACCCACACTCGCGGAATTGGTCGCGGGGCTGGGGATAGCGGTCCCTGATGCGGTGGAGTTGACTCCCGCGGCTGCGGAAGTGTTACTCCGTCGCAGTATCGGGGATCATCCGTTGGCCTCCAGCAACACGATCGAGCGACTGTACGACGAGTACTGCGCCGGGGCGCACCTTGCACATCGGTATCGCCCCGGCAGATTCGTCGGTGATCTGCTGTTCTTCTCGGCACACACGGACACCTTCGACCCACTGCGCACTGCGTCGGCGTGGCGACCGTTCATAACCGGCGTGATCGTGGACCGTCCGGTCCCCACCTCACACGCGGACATGTTCACCGACGTCGGGCTGGCGGCGATCGGGCCCGCGGTGAAACTGGCCGTTGCGTCGGGTGGTGATCGAAGCACCGACGTCGACGCTGAACTGGATGCCTTGATCGACGAACAGGACATTCGGCGGTAGGTGCTCAGGCGCGCTTGCGGGTCTTGGTCTTCGACGCGTTGGATTTTGCCTCGTCGACGCTTCGTTGCAGTGCTGCCACCAGATCGACGACGTCGGCGTCCTCGCCGCCTTGTTCGACCTCGGCTGCGGGGATGACCTTCTTGCCGCCGCTCTCGATCATGTTCTCGAGCAGTTCGCGAAGCTGAAGCTGATAGTCGTCGGTGAATTCGGTCGGGTCGAAATCGCCCGCCATGCTGTCTACCAGTGTCTGCGCCATCTTGAGTTCCTTCGGCTTCGGCTTCTCCGCGCCGTCGAGCGAGGGGAACTCGGCAGCGCGAACCTCGTCCGGCCACAGCAGGGTCTGAATTACCAGGACGCCGTCCCTGGCGCGCAACGCCGCCAGACGCGTTTTCTGCCGGAGTGTGAAGTGGACAAGCGCAGTGCGATCGCTCTCCGTGAGCACCGTCGAGAGAAGGACGTATGCCTTCGGTGACGCGGAGTCCGGTTCGAGGAAATAACTCTTCTCGAAAAGGATGGGGTCGATCTGCTCGTTCGCGACAAACTCGAGCACCGGAATTTCATGCTTTTCCGCAGCCGGCAGCTTCGTGAAATCCTCGTCGGTCAGGACAACACGCGTCCCGTCTTCGGCGTCGTATGCCTTGTCGATATCGGCAAATTGCACCGTGTTTCCGCACTCCGAGCACACGCGGTTGTACTTGATCCGGCCGCCGTCCTTGGCGTGGACCTGGTGGAACTTGATGTCGTGATCTTCTGTTGCGGAGTACACCTTGACCGGAACATTGACCAGACCGAACGCTATCGAGCCTTTCCAAATCGATCGCATGGTTCCCATGATGGTCGCTGCAACGCAATTGCGCGAGAGAAAACAATGGGTGCGATGTCGAATTGTTGTTCGCGATCACCGCGTCGGCGGGTCAGGACGACGCGATACGCAGCACCAAGGCGGCAACGGCGAGGAGCCCGAGCATCGCGGGAGGCACGATGTTCTGGTCGCCCGATCGCAGGTGAGCGGCGACGGCGCCGATGAAATACAGGATCAGCCCGATGGCAGCGGCAATGCCGATCGCCGGCACCACAAGCCCGACGAGCAGGCCGACGATGCCGATCAGCTTGATGACGCCGAGCCCGGGAATCCATTCTTCGGGAACGCCCAATCCGGTCAGGGTGTCGACCAGTTTTTCTTCGCGCGTGATGTCGAGATAGGCAGATCCGGCGAGAGTGGCAGTCAGAATCACGGCAACAACGGCATAAAGAATGAACAAGGAAACTCCAGTGATCGGTGAGGCGATATGTAGTGACGCTATCAACGACCGTTACTTGGACAGCCGTTATTGCGACCTCAACGCTGAAAGCGGCGCGCCCATCAATGTTCGTCTCACCCGCCACGGTGAGGCGGCGAATAGTGACGTCATGACCTTCGCCGTAGCGGCTGCATCGCGGCGATCCGACAGATAGGCCCGTTGCTGTTCGACGGGCAGCGCAAAAAACGTCGCAAAGAACGTTTCGACGTCAGCGGCTTCGAGAGTGAGAAGTGCGCTCAGGCCTACTCGCCGCAGTGCTGCGACAGCTCGAGCCGATCGCGGCCACAGTGCGTGCTGAGGGTCGTCGCCGCGGGAAAGCGCGGATGCAACAGCGTCTGCTTCGTTCAGAGCCGTGGCGACGCTGTACCCGGTGCCGGGATGCATCAGTCCGCCGCGTGCGCCGAATCGGAAGGGATCACCGCGCCGACGCGGTGGCGATTCCACAGCGAACCGGACACGTTCGACGGGGGCGTCTTCCGCAACGGTGACGCCGCGATTGCCGAGCCGAATGTGCAGTCGCCGTTTCAGCTCGCCGAGCGGTAGGGGCGGTCGACCTACAAGACACGTCTCCTCGAGGAGCGTCCGGTTGGCGTCGAGGGGGACGGCGTAGAGGAACGACGGCTCTGCGGTTTCCGCGGTGCCGTTGTCTCGTCGCCAGTCCATGAACCAGGCTGCGTTGCCGTCGAGTGCCGGCTCCGCGGCGGCGCGATCGACCACGATTCCGAAGGCGGTTTGCTGTGCCGTTCTGGGAGTTGGTGGTGTTCCACGGGCATCGACCACGACCTGTGCGCCGATACGGGTCCCGTCAGCGCAGGTGAGGGAGTGGGTAGTCACATTAGTGGCTCTCCCGGCTATGACCTGCGCAGATCCGGTCGACAGTATTGATTGCAGTATCGATGTATTCAATACGCAGTAAGTGCGATCGAGCGTTGTGGGTCGCTGCGCCCACGCTGACGGGCGACCGATACGACTGGAAATGGCCGCGTCCGGCAACCACGCCGGAAGCTCGTCGAGCCAGGCCGCATACGTTGCCGTCCACGCTCGCGTGGGGTGCGGATCGATCAGAATGACCGACAGATTGTGGGCGACGCATCTCGTCGCCAGCGCCCGCCCGGCCGGCCCGCCGCCCACGATGACGACGTCTGCGGCGGTTGTTCGGGTTGTCATCCCCCGAGGATTCCATCTACATCGCAGATCTCCCACTGTTGATTCCCATCTACATCGCAGATCTCCCACTGTTAGCGGATTCACACGCCGCTGGTCGGAGATGGCCCCAGCTCACGGTAAAATTGGAAGTTCTTGTGTCTGCCGTCAGGACACGTTTGCCCGTAGTTGTCTTTAGTTCTGAGGAGTTCTGCTTGATTACCGCCACTGACCTCGAAGTTCGTGCCGGTGTCCGCACCCTTCTCACGGCGCCCGGTCCGTCCTTGCGAATTCAGCCCGGTGATCGCATCGGATTGGTCGGTCGTAACGGTGCAGGCAAGACCACCACACTGCGTCTCCTCGCCGGTGAGGGCGAGCCGTACGCGGGCAAGGTCGTCCGGACCGGCGACCTCGGCTACCTGCCGCAGGACCCCAAAGAGGGCGACCTGAGCGTGCTCGCCAAGGATCGTGTCCTCTCGGCCCGTGGCCTCGACACGATGCTCCGTGACATGGAGAAGCAGCAGATTCTCATGGGCGAGGTTCTCGACCAGGAATCACAGGACAAGGCAGTCAAGAAGTACGGTCAGCTCGAAGACCGCTTTTCCTCCCTGGGCGGCTACGAAGCCGAGAGTGAAGCTGCTCGCATCACCAGCAGCCTAGGCCTCGAAGATCGCATCCTCGGCCAGCCACTGAGCACGCTGTCCGGTGGTCAGCGTCGACGCGTCGAGTTGGCTCGAATTCTCTTTGCCGCGTCCGATGGCAGCGGCGCGCGCTCGGACACGACTCTGCTCCTCGACGAGCCCACCAACCACCTCGACGCGGACTCCATCACGTGGCTGCGCGGATTCCTCCAGAATCACGAGGGTGGCCTTGTGGTCATCAGTCACGATGTTGATCTGCTCAACGACGTCGTCAACCGTGTCTGGTTCCTCGACGCCGTGCGCAGTGAAGCCGACATCTACAACATGAACTGGAAGAAGTACCTCGACGCCCGTGCAACCGACGAGCAGCGTCGACGCCGCGAGCGCGCCAACGCCGAGAAGAAGGCCGGCGCTCTGCGCATCCAGGCAGCCAAGATGGGTGCCAAGGCAACCAAGGCTGTTGCCGCTCAGAACATGGCAAAGCGCGCAGACAAGTTGATGGCCAACCTCGATGCCGAGCGCGTGTCCGACAAGGTCGCGAAGATCCGTTTCCCCGAGCCCGCAGCATGCGGCAAGACTCCGCTCATGGGCAAGAACCTCACCAAGGTGTACGGCTCACTCGAAATCTTCACCGGCGTCGACCTGGCGATCGACCGCGGATCCCGCGTTGTCATCCTCGGACTCAACGGTGCAGGCAAGACGACACTGCTGCGCATCCTCGCGAACGCCGAGAAAGCCGATGCAGGTGAGCTGATCGCGGGTCACGGACTCAAGATCGGTTACTTCGCGCAGGAGCACGACACCCTCGACGACAACGATTCGGTGTGGGAGAACATCCGTCACGCCGCTCCGGACACGGGGGAGCAGGAACTGCGTTCGCTCCTGGGTGCATTCATGTTCACTGGCCCGCAGCTCGAACAGCCGGCAGGCACGCTCTCCGGTGGTGAGAAGACCCGTCTGGCACTGGCCGGTCTGGTGTCGTCCGCTGCAAACGTCTTGCTGCTCGACGAGCCCACCAACAACCTCGACCCGATCTCCCGCGAGCAGGTCCTGGACGCGCTTCGCAGCTACACCGGCGCCGTTGTCCTGGTGACTCACGATCCGGGTGCGGCTGAGGCTCTCAACCCCGAGCGCGTCATCCTTCTGCCCGACGGCAACGAGGATCACTGGTCGCAGGAATACCTCGAGCTGATTCAGCTGGCGTAACCGCCTGTGCGCCTTTCTGGTAGCTCCCACTACCGAAAAGGCGCACAGGGGCGCAGTCCCTCAGTCCTGTCGACGCACCGATTCCTCGACCAGATCGAGGACCGCCGACAGATTGTTGCCGGCGTGGCCCGACGCGATTCGGGCCACCAGACCGTCCATCACCAGATCGAGATAGCCGATCAGTACGTCGGTGGGTACGTCGTCACGCAACCGCCCGGCAGATTTCTGGAAGGCCAGACGAGCGCTGGTCGCCTCGGTGACTTCCGCCGACCGCTGTGACCATTTGGCACGGAAATCCGCATCGGTCCGCAGTCGCCGGGCAATTTCCAAGCGTGTGCCAAGCCAATCGAATTGGTCGGGCTGAGCGAGCATGTCGCGCATCACCTGCACAAGGCCCTCTTCGGCGACGACGTCGGCCATGCGGCTCGCGTCCTCGCTCGCCAACGCGAGGAAAAGTCCGTCCTTGTCCTTGAAATGATGAAAGATCGCGCCTCGGGACAACCCGGTGACATCTTCCAGTCTTCTGACTGTGGCGCCGTCGTAGCCGTATTCCGCAAAGCAGCGGCGGGCACCGTCAAGGATCTGACTGCGCCGTGCCGCGAGATGGTCTTCACTGACCTTGGGCACGTTCTTGTCCTCGTCTCGCGCATCTCCACGATGCCGACTCTTTGTTCGGAGTTGGCACCACCCGTGAACCGATACCAAACGCACACGGCGGACTCAGCAAGGTCGCTGAGTCCGCCGTGCGGAAAAGGCAGGCTGGCGAACTAGCCTCGGATCATGTTGCGGAGCACGTACTGCAAGATGCCACCGTTGCGGTAGTAATCCGCTTCACCGGGGGTATCGATGCGTACGACTGCGTCGAACACGACCTTCTCGCCGTTCTCGCGCGTTGCCGTGACCTTCATGGTCTTCGGGGTGACGCCCTCGTTGAGCTTCTCGACGCCTTCGATGTCGAAGGTCTCGGTGCCGTCGAGCTTGAGCGACCCTGCGGACTCGCCGACCGGGAACTGCAGCGGGACAACGCCCATGCCGATGAGGTTGGAGCGGTGGATGCGCTCGAACGACTCGGTGATGACGGCCTTGACGCCGAGCAGGCTCGTGCCCTTGGCAGCCCAGTCACGCGAGGATCCGGAGCCGTACTCCTTGCCGCCCAGGACGACCAGCGGGATGCCGGCTGCCTGGTAGTTCTGCGACGCGTCGTAGATGAATGCCTGCGGTGCGCCTTCCTGCGTGAAGTCGCGCGTGTATCCACCCGAGACGTCATCAAGAAGCTGGTTACGCAGACGGATGTTCGCGAACGTTCCGCGAATCATGACCTCGTGGTTACCGCGACGCGATCCGAGCGAGTTGTAATCCGCACGCTCGACGCCATGGGAGTCGAGGTACTGCGCGGCGGGGGTGCCGACCTTGATCGGACCTGCCGGGCTGATGTGGTCAGTGGTGACCGAGTCGCCGAGCAGTGCGAGGACGCGAGCGCCCTTGATGTCCTTGACCGGAGCCGGATCCATCGTCATACCGTCGAAGTAGGGTGGCTTCCGCACGTAGGTGGAGTTCGCGTCCCACTCGAAGGTGTCGCCCTTCGGTGTTTCGAGGTTCTGCCAGCGGCTGTCGCCCGCAAAGATGGTTGCGTACGACTTGCGGAACATGTCCTGGTCGATCGAGGACTTGATCGTCTCTTCGATTTCCTGCGTGGACGGCCAGATGTCCTTGAGGTAGACGGGGTTTCCGTCGGTGTCGTTACCGAGCGAATCGGTCTCGAAGTCGAAGTCCATCGTTCCGGCGAGGCCGTAGGCAATCACGAGCGGCGGGGAAGCCAAGTAGTTCATCTTGACGTCGGGGGAGATACGACCCTCGAAGTTACGGTTACCCGAGAGCACCGCGGTGACCGAGAGATCGTTGTCGTTGATGGCCTTCGAGACTGCCTCGGGCAGCGGGCCGGTGTTACCGATGCACGTGGTGCAGCCGTAACCGCCGAGGTAGTAGCCGAGCTTCTCGAGGTACGGCCACAGGCCGGCCTTCTCGTAGTAGTCGGTGACGACCTGCGAACCGGGCGCCATGTTGGTCTTGACCCACGGCTTGGTGGCAAGGCCCTTTTCGACGGCGTTGCGTGCGAGCAGTGCAGCGCCGAGCATGACCGACGGGTTGGACGTGTTGGTGCAGGACGTGATGCCGGCAACAACAACGGCGCCGTGGTCCAGAACGAACTCACCGGCGTCGGACTTGACGACTACCGGCTTGCTCGGACGGCCATGCGCACCGTTCGCAGCCGAGAGAACGTCGACCGCTCCGTCGTCAGCGAAGGAGAGCACTGCGGGATCGGAAGCGGGGAAGGACTCTTCGACGGCCTCGTCGAGCTGCGTGTGCTCGGTCGGCTGGTTGTCTTCGACGTAGTTGTGGATGTCCTTGCGGAACGCAGGCTTGGAGTCCGACAACAGAATTCGGTCCTGCGGGCGCTTCGGGCCGGCGATCGAGGGAACAACGGTTCCCAGATCGAGCTCGATGTACTCGGAGAAGACGGGCTCCTGGTCCGGGTTGTGCCACAGGCCCTGTTCCTTGGCGTACGACTCGACGAGAGCGAGCTGCTCGTCGCTGCGGCCGGTGAGGCGCAGGTAGTCGATCGTTTCGCTGTCGATCGGGAAGATCGCTGCGGTGGAACCGAATTCGGGGCTCATGTTGCCAAGGGTTGCGCGGTTCGCGAGCGGAACCTCGGCGACACCCTTGCCGTAGAACTCGACGAACTTGCCGACGACGCCGTGCTTACGGAGCATCTCGGTGGCGGTGAGCACGACGTCGGTTGCGGTGACGCCTGGCTTGATCTCACCGGAGAGCTTGAAGCCGACAACGCGGGGGATGAGCATGGAGACGGGCTGACCGAGCATTGCTGCCTCGGCCTCGATGCCGCCGACGCCCCAGCCGAGCACGCCGAGGCCGTTGACCATCGTGGTGTGCGAGTCGGTGCCGACACAGGTGTCGGGGTATGCCTGTCCGTTACGGGACATGACGGTGGGTGCCAGGTACTCGATGTTGACCTGGTGAACGATTCCCATTCCCGGGGGGACGACCTTGAAGTCGTCGAATGCGCCCTGACCCCAACGGAGGAACTGGTAACGCTCGCCGTTGCGCTCGTATTCGAGGTCGACGTTGCGCTCGAGAGCGTCGGCCTGGCCGAAGACGTCGAGGATGACCGAGTGGTCGATGACCATGTCGGCGGGGGAGAGCGGGTTGACCTTGTTCGGGTCGCCACCGAGGGTGGTGACAGCCTCACGCATGGTGGCGAGGTCGACGATGCAAGGAACGCCGGTGAAGTCCTGCATGATCACGCGGGCAGGCGTGAACTGGATTTCGATGCTCGGCTCAGCTGAGGGATCCCAGCTTGCAATTGCGCGGATGTGATCCGCGGTGATGTTGGCACCGTCTTCGGTGCGGAGAAGGTTCTCGGCGAGAACCTTCAAGGAATAAGGCAATTTCTCGGTGCCGGGGACGGCCGAGAGGCGGAAGATCTCGTAAGAGTTCTCACCGACCTCGAGGGTTCCCTTTGCTCCGAACGAATCAATACTGGTGCTCACGTCTGCTCCACTCGTCTATGAGGGTCGCCACCGACGGGGCTGTGTCGGCAGCTGAAGCGAGGTACTTACAACTCGGCGTATCCGGTGACAGCTCACGCCAATCGCACAGTTCACGTGAGAACTGTCCGAACATCGGAGCTGAAGTGGACTCGGTCGAGGCGAGGTACCTCTCGGTCTGAAGTCTAACAGTACGCTTGTCCTGTGAGACTTCGGGGCAACTTGACCGAAACAATCTTCACGCAGTCTCAAGACCTGCGCAACGCAGGGTGGACTGGGTGAGCTGACCCACAACGGATTGCGCGGAGTGTCGAAGACTCGCGGGCTTCGCACTCAACCTCAAGTAGGGTGCATTCAGGCCCGTCGCGGTCAGACCGCCCGATAACGACCTCGGATTCATTCGCACACTCGCGTGTGAACGAGCACCGAACTGCACCCGGATGAGAGATGTCTGCTCCTACACATTTGGTCTTCACGCCCTTGCATGCGAGCGGTCCGCTGCACGCCGCACTACCTCTGCATGCCGCAGTCCCATCGGACGTCGATGTCGACGACGTGGTTGCCGACGTTGCGCAGAATGGGGTTTCCGCACCGGCTGCCGATGTCCCTGCACTGGTGAATGTCGTCGCCGACGCACGTGAGCGCGGGATCGATCTGAGCGTGATCGTTCTCGACGCCAATCCTTCCCGCGACACCGACCTTCGGGATCTGGCGACGACGGTCGGCGAATCCGAGGGCGGCACGATCTTGGTGATGAGTCCGGACTGGATGGGCAGTTCCAGCGATTCGATCAGTCGAGTACAGCTCGAGACCGCGCAGGATCGCTCGTTCGGGGACAGTTCTGCTGCGATCGCCGATCGCTTTTCCCATGAGATTGTCCAACCGGGTCCGCCGTGGGCCTTGTACACGGTCCTTTTGGTGGCGATTGTGGCGATCGCGGCGGCAATTACTTTTGCCGTCAAATGGCGTCGGAGCCCCGAACCCGCGGTCGCCGAGCAGGTGAGCGAACCTTCGGAACTGGCCGTCGGACACGCCGGATCTGCTTAGTCCCGCGCGCACGTTCCTGAATATCGACTAGCAGGTATTCACCAGCATTTGTGGTGAGTACCTGCTTTTTCGTCTGGATACAACAATCCACCTGGCGAAATACCCGATGTGTTATTTGGGGCTAAAGTTTCCAAAGTTCTCTCAAGTGTCGTACGGTACAACTGGCACTTTTTGGGGAAGAAGTGTCGCAGAAAGATGGCTGTTGTTCGACGGACTACGCGCGACGCCACCCGAAATCGGGCGGCGCCGAGCGTTGCCCCCGAACGGCGGGTTAGCGACAAGCGGTAGCTACTTCGCTGCATCTTGTCGGTGGCGCCACGCGGCGTCATAGCTTCCTGCGCATTCCCTCCCCGCACGGATCGGCGACCCAGCGGGCCCGTGGCGTACACGCGAGGGAGAGTTATTTGTGAGCCAAGTAACACGAGGCGGATTCGGCCGTCGTAAACCTTCCCGAGCGTCGTCCCGCCTGGCACAGCTGGTAATCGGTGCGGGCATCGTCACTGCCCTGGTTGTCGGAAACCCGGGTGTCGGAGCGTCGGTCCCGCCGCCTCCGCCCAATCCGAGTGACTCCGAAATCGCGTCCGCAGATTCGCAGGTTTCATCGAGCGTCAGCACGGTCAGCGCCCTCATCAACCAGGTTGCCGCGGCAAATGAGCAGTTGTCCGCACTCGACAACGAAGTTGCCGTCAAACGCGAAGACGTCAACAAGACTCTCGTCGACCTGCAGAACGCTCGAGGCGCCGCCGATGCCGCAGCCCAAGCCGTCGGCATCACCAAACAAGCACTTCGGGACGCCGGCGCACAGATCGACGTAGCGCAGAGCGATTTCGACAAGTACGCCCGATCGAGTTACGTCCAAGGCACCAATACCGCGTCCATCTCGTCGTTCCTCGACGCCAAGGGCCCGGGCGACGTCCTCGATCGAGCGCAGGTCCTCAAACTTCTCTCGAACACCCAACGCGCCGTGCTCGACGGTTTGCAGCGCGCTCGGACCGAACAGGCGAACAAGGACTCGGCGACCAGGCAAGCCAAGCTCGACGCCGACGCGGCCGCCGAAATTGCCGCCAATCTTCAGGCACTTGCCGAGCAGGCAATCGCGATCGCCCGCAACGCACTCGACCAGCAGGTAGCCAAGAAGGCGTCCATCGAATCGGAGCGCAATTCCGCGCAAGCTCAGCTCGATGCGGCGCGCAACGCTGTTGCCGGTTTGCAGGGGCAGCGCCAGGCATACGCGACGTGGGACGAACAGCGAAAGGCCGAAGAAGCTCATCAGGCCGCACTCGAAGCGGCCGCCAAGCAAGCGGCTGAGGAAGCCGCCGCCAGGGCTGCCGCCGATCAGGCCGCCAAGGACCGTGCCGCTGCGTTGGCTGCTGCTCAGCGCCCTCACACTGCCGTCGAAGATCCGACGCCGACAGTCATCCCCGATGACGACGACGAGACGTCGACGGACACGAGCACCGATTCGGATTCCGACACTCCGGTGGTAACACCGAAGCCCACAACTCCGAAACCGGCAACTCCCAAGCCGACAGTGCCTTCGGTGTCCGGAAGCGCCGCAATCGAATCCGTCATCGACCGCGGTATGTCGCAGATCGGCATCCAGTACGCCTGGGGCGGCGGCGACGAGAACGGGCCGACCCGCGGTATTCGCGACGGCGGAGTCGCGGACAGCTACGGCGACTTCAACAAGATCGGGTTCGACTGCTCAGGTCTGATGATCTACGCGTTTGCCGGAATCGGTATCTCGTTGCCGCATTACACCGGCTACCAGTACACCGCGGGCAAGCAGGTTCCGTCGTCCGAGATGAAACGTGGCGACATGATCTTCTACGGTCCGAACGCGAGTCAGCATGTGGCGCTGTACCTCGGTGACGGGCAGATGCTCGAAGCACCGCAGTCCGGATCCAGTGTGAAAGTTTCCCCCGTTCGCTGGGGTGGAATGACACCGTACGCCGTGCGGCTGGTGTCCTGAACTCGCGAGAAGGCTGAACCCGTTCATGCTTCGATGCCCGGTTCGTTGCATGTGTTGACGTGGTGTTGCGGCATCACGAGCAACTACCTGGAATAGTTGGCGGGGAACACGTTACTGTCGGAACTTTTCTAGGTGAAAGCGATGGATTCTTGGTGACCTCACGTGAAGATTCGATCGGATCGGTCGACGTAGACAAGGCGAGTGGAAATTCCGACGGGGTAGCTCCGTCGCTCGCCACCGACGTCCAGACACTGGAACGAGCGATCTACGAGGTCAAACGAGTCATCGTCGGCCAGGATCGACTGGTCGAGCGGATACTCGTCGGGCTACTGGCCAAGGGACACGTCCTGCTCGAGGGTGTTCCCGGTGTCGCGAAGACGCTGGCCGTCGAAACCTTTGCGAAGGTGGTCGGCGGATCGTTCTCCCGTGTGCAGTTCACCCCCGACCTCGTACCCACCGACTTGATCGGTACGCGTATCTACCGACAGGGACGCGAAGAGTTCGACACCGAACTGGGACCAGTGGTCGCAAACTTCGTCCTGGCCGACGAGATCAACCGTGCACCGGCAAAGGTGCAGTCTGCGTTGCTCGAAGTCATGGCCGAGCGTCACGTCTCCATCGGTGGCAAGCGCTACCACATGCCGGACCCGTTCCTGGTCATGGCGACGCAGAACCCGATCGAGAACGAGGGCGTGTATCCCCTCCCGGAAGCGCAGCGTGACCGCTTCCTGTTCAAGATCCTGGTCGATTACCCGACCGTCGAAGAAGAACGCGAAATCGTGTACCGGATGGGCGTCGCCGCGCCGGAACCCCACCAGATTCTCGGTCCCGAAGAGTTGGTTCGGCTCCAGCGCGTCGCGAGCACCGTCTTTGTCCACCATGCGCTGGTCGATTACGTGGTTCGGGTCATCGCGGCTACCCGTACGCCGAGGGAATTCGGCCTCGACGACGTTGCCGGCTGGATCGCCTACGGTGCGTCGCCGCGTGCAACACTCGGCATCATTGCAGCCTCCCGAGCGCTCGCCCTCGTGCGTGGCCGCGATTACGTTGTCCCGCAGGACGTCGTCGAGGTCATCCCGGACGTGTTGCGCCACCGGCTCGTGTTGTCGTACGACGCACTCGCCGACGAGGTCACTCCGGACGCCGTCATCACGCGGGTTCTGCAGACGGTCGGTCTGCCTCAGATCGCCGCGCGCCCGGTGCCCACTGTCGCGGGACCACAACCGGTACCGGGACAGCCGGTAGGCCAGCCGATGCAGCAACCTCAGCAGGGCGCACCGCAGTTCAATCCCGCGGGAAACGGCGCGCAATTCATGAGCCCTGATCCGATGAGTCGCCCGCAGTGACGGAAAGTCACCTTCCCGGTCATGCCGGTGCACCGCCGTCGTTCGAGTCCGGTGAACTTCGTGACCCACGACTGACCGCTGCGTTGCGAACACTGGAGTTGACGGTCCGCCGCCGGCTCGACGGGGTGTTGCACGGTGATCATCTCGGACTCATCCCCGGTCCCGGTTCCGAACCCGGCGAGGCTCGCGAGTATCAGCCCGGTGACGATGTGCGACAGATGGATTGGTCTGTCACCGCTCGTACGACGCACCCACATGTGCGGCAGTCGGTAGCCGATCGCGAACTCGAGACGTGGTTGGTGATCGACCTGTCCGCGAGCCTCGATTTCGGTACCGCAGGTTGTGAGAAGCGCGATTTGGTTGTGGCAGCCGCTGCTGCGGTGACCCACCTGACCAGTTCGGGCGGCAATCGCGTCGGCGCAATCATTTCCACCGGCGCGCAGATGACACGGATTCCGGCCAGGGGAGGCCGCGTCCACGCTCAGGCGATGCTTCGTAAGATCGCGACCACCCCCCATGCGCCGGACGGTGTGCGCGGAGATCTGGTGGGCGCAATCGAGGCGCTACGACGCCCACAGCGTCGGCGCGGCTTGGCCGTCGTGATCAGTGACTTCCTGGGCCCGACGGATTGGGAACGTCCGTTGCGTGCCATTGCCGGTCGTCATGACGTGCTCGGGATCGAAGTGGTGGATCCACGTGACCTCGAATTGCCCGATGTCGGTGACGTCGTGTTGCATGACCCGGAATCCGGTCGCACACGCGAGTTCTCGACCACTCCGCAGTTGCGCGCGGATTTTGCGCGCGCGGCCGCTGAGCATCGCATCGAGGTTCAGCAGGCATTGCGCCGGTGCGGTGCGCCGCTCATGTCACTGCACACCGATCGTGACTGGATCGCCGACGTGGTTCGATTCATCTCGGCACGCCGACACAGCTTCGGTGTCGGCGCCGGAACTGGGGGCGTTCGTTCGTGAGTCTTTCTCAATTCACTGCGCCGTGGTGGCTGCTGTTCCTGGTCGTCATCGCTGCGTTGGTAGCCGGTTACGTCTATGTGCAGAAGCAGCGTCAGAGACATACGTTGCGGTTCACCAACTTCGATCTGCTCGAGAAGGTGGCGCCGTCACGACCGGGCCGGTGGCGCCACGTTTCCGCCATTTTCATGGTGATCTCGTTGGTGTTCTTCACGGTAGCGTTGGCCGGTCCCACAGCGGACAAGAAGGTTCCGCGGAACCGGGCAACCGTCATCCTGGTGATCGACGTGTCGCTGTCGATGCAGGCCACCGATGTGGAACCGACACGTCTCGCGGCCGCTCAGGAGGCGGCCAAATCGTTTGCCGACGGTTTGACTCCTGGAATCAACCTGGGACTGGTCGCGTTTGCCGGAACTGCTTCGGTGTTGGTGTCTCCCACGACAAATCGCGACGCGACCAAAGTTGCCATCGACAATCTCAAGCTCAGCGAGCGGACCGCGACCGGCGAAGCGATCTTCACGTCACTGCAGTCGATCGACACGTTGTCCGCCGTTCTCGGCGGGAGTGATCAGGCTCCGCCCGCACGGATCGTCTTGCTCTCCGACGGTAAGCAGACGGTCCCCGACAATTCGGATGACCCGCGCGGCGGTTTCACCGCAGCACGTCAGGCCAAAGACAAAGGTGTTCCGATCTCGACGATTTCGTTCGGCACGACATACGGTCGGGTCGAAATCGAGGGTGATCGCATTCCGGTTCCTGTTGACGACGCGTCGCTGAAGGAAATCGCGAATCTGTCCGGGGGAAGTTTTTTCACCGCATCCAGCCTCGAAGAGTTGCGGGCGGTGTACGACACGCTGGAAGAGCAGATCGGATTCGAGACCACCCGCGGCGATGCAAGCAAGCCGTGGCTGATTCTCGGAGTTCTGTTTGCCACCGCAGGTTTGACCGTTGCCTTGGTCACTCGCCAAAGGCTGCCATGACCCTGCACCATTTTCGTTTGTCCGACTACTGCCGGATCTCGGCCCTGGAATTGATAGGTTGATCGCCATGTCTACCCCTTCCACCCCAGTGGTGTCAGAACGGACCGTCACCACTCCACGCTCGGTTCTGGTAACCGGCGGTAACCGCGGTATCGGCCTGGCTGTCGCGCAGCGTTTGGCCGCAGACGGACACAAGGTCGCCGTCACACACCGCGGCAGCGGTGCACCTGAAGGTCTTTTCGGGGTTGTCTGCGACGTCACCGACTCCGAGTCGATCGACCGCGCGTTCAAAGAGGTCGAGGCACATCAGGGCCCCGTCGAGGTCATCGTCGCCAACGCCGGTGTCACCGACGACACCCTGATCATGCGCATGTCGGAAGATCAGTTCACCAGTGTTATCGACGCAAACCTGACGGGTACGTTCCGGGTTGCGAAGCGGGCGACACGATCGATGCTGCGAGCGCGTTTCGGACGCTTCATCTTCCTCGGATCGGTTGTGGGGCTTGCCGGTGGCCCCGGGCAGGTCAACTACGCGGCCTCCAAGGCGGGCATCGTCGGTATCGCCCGGTCCTTGACCCGTGAACTTGGCTCCCGTTCGATCACGGCGAACGTGGTCGCCCCCGGCTTCATCGAGACCGACATGACCGCAGCGCTGGGCGACGACGTGAAAGACAAGGCCACCGAACACATTCCGCTTCAGCGCACCGGCAAGCCGGAAGATGTTGCGGCAGTAGTGAGTTTCCTGGCCTCCGACGATTCGGCGTACGTGTCCGGCGCCGTCATTCCGGTTGACGGTGGACTGGGTATGGGGCACTAGTCCCCGCTTCCACATTTTCCTTTCACTTCGTACGTCTCACTTCAGGAGGACAACTCATGGGCGGTTTGCTCGAGGGTAAGACCATTCTCGTTACCGGCATCATCACCGATTCGTCCATCGCATTCCATGTGGCGAAGGTTGCGCAGGAGCAGGGCGCCAAGGTGCTGATCACGGGTTTTGATCGTCTGCGTCTGATCGACCGCATTGCTCAGCGCCTACCGCAGCCGGTGCCGCCGGCCATCTCCCTCGACGTCCAGAACCCGGAAGATCTGGCCACTTTGGCCGATCGTGTCCGCGAGTTGGCTCCGGAGGGCATCGACGGCGTTGTCCACTCCATCGGCTTTGCCCCGCGCTCGTGCCTGGGCAGCCCGTTCATGGACGCGCCGTGGAGTGACGTTGCTGTTGCTCTCGAGGTGTCCGCCTACTCGTACAGTGCCCTCGCAAAGGCGCTGCTGCCGGTTCTGAACGACAAGGGTTCCATCGTCGGTATGGACTTCGATCCGTCGCGTGCGATGCCGTTCTACAACTGGATGGGTGTTTCCAAGGCAACCCTCGAGGCCGTGAACCGGTACGTCGCCAAAGAGGTCGGCGTTCGTGGCATCCGCTCCAATCTTGTTGCGTCCGGCCCGATCAAGACGCTCGCAGCCAAGGCAATTGCCGGCGACAGCACCGGCCCGGGTGCCGAGTTGGACAAGCTCAACACCGGCTGGGACAGTGCGGCGCCCATCGGCTGGGACGTCGAAGATCGTGAAACCGTTGCGAAGACGGTCTGCACCGTTCTCTCGGATTGGCTGCCGGGCACAACTGCGTCGATCATTTACGTCGACGGCGGTTTCCACGCAATGGTGGGTTAGTAGTTTGAATCCGGTTCGCCTTTGCCTGCTCGACGGGCTACGTACAGGTGAAGGCGAACACGGGGGACATCAACTCGCAGGACATCAACACGGGGGACATCGATGATGGAACCAGTCGACGACGTGGCGGTCGGTGACTGGATCAAACCACGGTTGTCGGGTGCGCTGACGGCAGTTGTACCTTCGGGTTTCGACGCGTACGTGCGAGTTCTCCATCCGGTCGACGTCGTCGGCACTCACGTGGTCCGCTGGCGTGATGTTGCCGCCGTAACCGGTCGGCGGGTTCATCCGCTTGTGCAATGGTGGCGTTTGATCGACGCCACTGATTCCGTGAATCCGCGCAGCGAGCTCTGGGACGGCGGTGAGCCGGATATCGGTTCACTCGATCCGCCCGACAATCAGCGTCTTGTCGATCTTCTTGCGGGCCATACGAATTCACCGGACGATGCGTACTTTGCGGTGTGGGAGGGCAATGGCTTCTTTCATGCCGGAGCTACGGCGATCTACAGTGCCGGACAGAAACAATCTCGCCCCGCACCCGTTGTTTCGCTCGCCCGGGAACTGATCTCCGGACCGCGGCTGCGGCACCCCGGACGGGACTATGTTGTGCTGTCAGGATCCCTTCGTGAAGCGTCGACTATCCCCGACCTGATCGGTGCAAAGCCCTGGACGCCGTCAGCAAATCTCGTGTGGCCGCAGGACCATTCGTGGTGCATTGCCACAGAGGTCGATTTTGATTCGACTCTCGTGGGGTGCAGTTGGGCCGCCGCGAAAGAGATCCTGGCATGCCCCGACCTCGAATCGTTCCCGATCAACCCGAACGATTCGTTGCAGTACGACGCTGACTTGGTAAATACCTGAGACCTCCGGTATCTGATGGAGAGTCGCGTTCACTCTTGACGAGAGTGGCGTGCATCACGCACACTTCCCCAGGGAACCGGACATTCGGTCAGGACGTCGGTAGGTGGGATGGATACGGTCGTGTATCGCCGACGCCCGATACACAGGGGGTTGGGCAAAGATGAAACCGCTGAGCGCTCGTCGAACGGTCAGGTCCGCGATTGTTGCCGCGGCGGCCGTACTGCTACTTCCAGTGGTCGGCGCCGCAGCGGCGCCGGAATCCAGTCCAGGTACGGTGTACGAATCCCATACCGTCGGCAGCGATGCGGTCGAGCGCGCGAGTTGTAACGAGGATTCTCAGCCGGAAACCGGATTGCAGGGCGATGTACCAGCTGAAGACCGTAACAGCGGACGCAGTCGAACGGGCTACAGCTGCAACATCTCTCGGTTGGGTGGGTACGAAGGCCGTGGCGGCGGAATCACCTCAACCAGTTTCGAGCACTGCGCGTATGTCGGCAGCTTCTTCCCCGGAAATCTCCTCGGGCCGGCGCAAGGTGTGCAGGTTATCGATGCCTCCGACCCGGCAAACCCGAAACTCACCGCAACGCTGACCGAACCTGCCATGCTCGCGGGAACGTGGGAGAGCCTCAAGGTCAACGCGCAGCGAAAACTCTTGGTGGGAACGGGAGTTCCCCTACTGACCGGCGTTGGCATGATGTCGGTATACGACATCTCCGATTGCGCTCATCCGAAACTGCTCAATCCGGGACCGGGAACGAATCTGGGGATGCTCCTTCCCATTACATCGCATGAGGGCGGGTTCTCCCCGGACGGCAACACCTACTGGTCTTCCGGTACCGCTCCCGGCATCGTGAGCGCTGTCGACCTCACCGACCCCTCCATCCCGAAGGTTGTGTGGCAGGACCTGATCGGTCTCTCGACCCACGGAATCGGCGTCAGCGACGACGGGAATCAGCTGTACCTGTCGAACAATATGGGCGGCATCCACGTACTCGACGTCAGTGCGGTGCAGCGACGTGACCCCAATCCCCAGGTTCGCCAACTCTCACAGCTTTCGTGGACCGACGGATGGGCGACGCAGCACAGTATTCCGGTGAACTACGACGGCGCACCGTATCTGTTCACCGTCGACGAGGGCGGTTCGGGCGGCGTCAAACTCATCGACGTCTCCGACGCAGCCCGACCGGAGATCGCCAACTCGATCAAGCTCGAAATCAACCTTCCCGAGAATCAAGACTCCTCGCTCGCGTCAGCGTCCGGCGGTTCGGCCTTTGCTTACGAATCGCACTACTGCGCAGCGGACCGCCCGGACAATCCCACGGCTCTCGCGTGCGGGTGGATATCGTCCGGGATCAGGGTTTTTGATGTCCGCGACCCGTTCGACGTCCGGGAAATCGCCTACTACAACCCGCCGGCGAAGACGGGGGACAATCTTGCGCTGACAAACTCACCGCACGCATTGGCATCGATCTTGGGCGTTCCGATACTGAGCGCGCCCGCGATCGGCCAGTCTATTCTCAGTGGTCAATTC
The DNA here is from genome assembly GCF_033142425.1 of Rhodococcus sp. IEGM 1366. Lineage (NCBI taxonomy): Bacteria > Bacillati > Actinomycetota > Actinomycetes > Mycobacteriales > Nocardiaceae > Rhodococcus > Rhodococcus sp. IEGM 1366. The sequence goes on along the minus strand of NZ_JAWLRZ010000005.1, from coordinate 330,590 downwards.
GACCCGAACCAAGCACGCAGCCCGCGAAGCGGGATGCTCACTCAAGGCGACATCTCCACGGACTGGTGCTTCTCGGCGCCGGAGTGGCGCGGCAGCAAGCTGTGGGTGACGTGCGCGGACAATGGGTTCATGGCGTTGCAACTGGATCCCGACGTCTACTCGCCACCGGCTGATCAGCACTCCACCGTCGGTTCATGACGACGACGCGGGTAGTGCGCGTCGCAGCGTTCGGTTGCCTTGCGGTGATGCTGGTTGTGCTCGGTGCGGCGCTGCGGCCGCTGATATTCACGGAGCAGGCTGCGCCTGCAGAGATATTGAGCGACAACGAAATCGGGTTTGTTCACGATATGGTCGCGCACCACCAGCAGGCCCTGTTCATCGCCCAGCGACTGAACACGAATGTCGATCCAGCGGTGAGTAGGCTCGCGCAACAGATCGACGATTCGCAGCGGACCGAGATCGGGATGATGCTCGGTTGGCTGCGACTCGTGAACGTGACCCCGGGTAGTCGCACTCCGATGGAATGGATGCACACCGCGTCGAATTCGACGGACCTTGCTGCGCACCATGGCGTTGTGACATCAGAGGCAACTCGCGGTCAGGCGTCGATGCCGGGGATGGCAACCATGGCCGAACTCGACTCTCTCACCTCAGCTACGGGGGTTGATGCGGAAGTGTTGTTCCTGCAGTTGATGGAGCGTCATCACCGTGGCGGGATCGTCATGGCCCAGGCGGCCGACGAACTTCTAGCCGACGGTCCGGTCAAACAATCCGCCCGCGACATGATCACCACCCAGAGTCAGGAATCCGGACTGATGGCCCTCATGCTCGCACAACGAGGTGCTCAACCGCTCGGGTAGACGAGCCCTGGATACCAGAATGAACAGCGTTCATTCTTCTGGTACGTTCAGCTCCGAGAGCGGCCGTCACCCTTACGTGCCGGTGCACAGTCGAAGGAGTTGCATCGATGCGAATCGGCATCAGTACACCGGTCGTGAGCGTCATCCCAGGCCGGACGGCGGATTGGGAACTGGACGCGGGGATCGAGGAAATCGCAGAGGTTGCGCAGCATGCCGATCGGCGTGGCTTCCATTTCGTCACCTGTAGCGAACACATCGGTATGCCCTCCGACGTATGGTCGCCTCAGCTGCCCAATGGGCGCGGAACGCGCTATTGGGATCCTCTGGCAACCCTGTCGTATCTGGCGGGAAAGACCGAGCGCCTACGCCTAGTGACGAACATCCTTGTCCTCGGATACCACCATCCCCTCGAGATCGCCAAGCGATACGGGACTCTGGACCGGATGAGCGGCGGGCGCGTGGTTCTGGGCTTGGGCGTAGGGACCGTCGAGGCGGAATTCAAGGCACTGGGTGTGCCATTCGAAGGACGAGGCCCGCGCGCAGATGACGCGATGCGCGCGCTACGCGCATCGCTGTCACAGCTCGAACCGGAGTATCACGGCGAGTTCTACGATTTCGAGGGATTGATCATCGATCCCCACGCGATCCAACCGCGCGTGCCGCTCTGGGTCGGTGGGCATAGCAAGCGCGCGTTGCGGCGGGCTGTGACGCTCGGTGACGGGTGGATGCCCGGCGCACCGGACATGGAGACCCTCCGAACAATGTTGGCAGGATTTCCGGAGCGTCCCGCGGGCTTCGAGGTTATCTGCGGTGCGGACTCTCTGGACCCGGCCGCGCACCCTGATCAGGTAGAAGAGACGCTTGCCGAGATGGACGAAGCAGGCGTCACTATGGTCCCGTTCCGCCCAGTTCATCGATCACTGGCGCACTATCTCGAACAGCTCGATGCGATGGCTGCATTGGAGAACTTCACGCCGCTGTGATCCTGCGGAGTTCTCGAAGAGAAAGCCCGCGGCGCTTCACCCGGTCGGGATGAGGCGGGAGAGTGCACCCGTGGTCGACGATGGGATCACGAAATCACCTCCCGGACGAAGGGCGCCACATGTCGTATCTCGGGGCTACATGAGCGCAGTTCTGGGTCGCATACGTGCTCTGCTGCCGCGCGAGCGAATGACCCGAGCCGATGTGATCGCGGGTCTTCCCGGTGCGATCGGTAGCGTGCCTGACGGTATGGCCTCGGGTGTGCTCGCCGGAGTGAGTCCGCTGCACGGTCTTTATGCGAGCATGGCCGGCCGGGTATTCGGAGGATTGTCCACCAGTACCCGTCTGATGGTGGTCACCACCACGAGTGCCTCAGCACTGGCGGCCGGGTCGGCTCTGACGGATATCCCCGATGAGGACCGATCTGCGGCTCTGGTGATGCTTACCCTCGTCGCCGGTGGCGTGATGATCGTGGCCGCCGTCTTGCGGCTGGGGAGATACACGCGCTTCGTCTCACATTCCGTGATGACCGCATTTCTGCTCGGGGTTGCGGCCAACATCGCGTTCGGTCAGATCCCGGCGCTGTTGGGGGTAGACGCGGAAGGCGGGTTTGCGCTCGCGAAGGCAGTGAATGTGTTGACGCACCCGGGGGAGATCGACTGGCGGTCCGCGGTGGTGGGCGTCAGTGCCCTGATACTCATGTGGACATTGGGACAGACCCGGTTGCGGTTATACGCATCGTTGGTTGCGCTGCTCGTGCCGACCGTTCTTGTGGTGGCGTTGGGTTGGGATTCCGTGAGCCGCGTTTCCGACATCGCGACTATCCCCACTGGATTCCCGATCCCGGGTCTTCCCGATCTGACCGTGCTGAGCCCCGCCCTGCTCAGTGGCGCGCTGACGGTGGCGGTCATTGTGCTGGTCCAAGGTGCCGGAGTGGCCGAATCCGCCCCAAATCCGGACGGCTCACGCTCGTCCGCCAATCAAGACTTCACCGCGCAAGGTGTCGGCAACGTCGCTGCGTCTTTGCTCCGCGGGATGCCAGTCGGAGGATCGGTGGGGCAGACTGCGCTCAATCGCACAGCGGGTGCCCGTACCCGTTGGGCAGCGATCTGGTCGGGCTTGTGGCTGGTTGTCCTGCTCGCAGCCTTCGCGGGACTGGTCGGGCAAGTGCCCATGCCAACCCTCGCAGCTGTCCTGATTGTGGCAGCTGCCGGGTCCCTGGATCCGGCCAAGCTGTCGGCCATCTGGAGCAGCGGATGTACCTCCCGGGTCGTGTTCGGTACAACGCTGATGGCGACGCTGTTGCTGCCGGTCACAGCCGCGGTGGGAATCGGGGTCGCGCTCTCACTGATCCTGCAGCTGAACCAGGAAGCCATCGACCTCAAGGTGGTCCGCCTGCGGGTGGACGGCAACCAACTGGTCGAGGCGAGCGCACCGAAACAACTCTCCGACAACGAGATCGTGATACTCGACGTGTACGGCAGCCTGTTCTACGCGGGAGCGCGCACGCTTGCGGCGCATCTGCCGGATCCCGCCGGTGCGAGGTCGCCGGTGGTGATCCTGCGGCTGAGGGGGCGCACGACGGTAAGCGCAACGTTCTTCACCATCGTCGCGGATTATGCTCGTCGACTCGACGCGGTTGGCGGTCAGCTGCACCTCAGTGGGATCGACCCGCGCATTCGCGACTACTGGACCGACGAACTCCTCGCCGCGCATGGGGTGAGCATCGAGTTCCACCCTGCCACCGCAACTATCGGCGAATCGACCCTCGCCGCGTATGCCGAGGCGAGAGTTCGGACGCACGACGGCGACAATCCGCCACGCGAAACGCCTTGTTAGTTCTACTGCAGTTAGTTCTACTACAACAGTGCGTACCCGGGTTTTGTCTGGCGATCGGCATCGCGCAAGATTGAAGGCATGACTGTTGGTGTGGACGACAAGTTCGATGCTCTTCTCGTGTTGTCGTTCGGCGGTCCCGAAAAACCCGAGGACGTTCGACCCTTTCTCGAAAACGTCACGCGGGGAAGGGGAGTTCCACCTGAGCGTCTTGATGCGGTCGTTGAGCACTACATGCATTTCGGTGGAGTTTCACCGATCAATGCACTCAATCGAGATTTGATCGAGCGAGTCCGGGGTGAACTGGCAACGGCGGGGCTGGATCTTCCGATCTACTTCGGAAACCGCAACTGGCACCCCATGGTCGAGGACACTGTGGCACAGATGCGCGACGACGGTATCCGTAACGCGGCCGTCTTTGCCACGTCGGCGTGGGGCGGGTACTCGGGGTGCCGTCAGTACCACGAGGACATCGTCCGTGCGCGTGAAGCGGTCGGTGACGGCGCACCGACATTGACCAAACTTCGTCAGTATTACGACCATCCTCTGGTCATCGGCGCGTTTGCCGACGGAGTCCGGGCGGCGCGCGCGGCTCTGCCCGAGGCGACTCGAGAGGGCGCTCGGCTGGTGTTCACGGCGCATTCGGTACCGATCGCCGCCGACAGAAATGCCGGACCGCCCGAGCTGGGCGGCAACCTGTACAGCCGTCAGGTCGCTGAAGCCTCGCGCCTGGTTGCCGGCGCTGTGGGCGTCGATGATTTTGATCTTGTGTGGCAGTCTCGATCCGGCCCGCCGCAGGTGCCGTGGCTCGACCCTGACATCTGCGATCATCTGGATATGTTGTCCACCAAGGATGTTCGCGCGGTGATCGTATGTCCTGTCGGTTTTGTCTCCGACCACCTCGAAGTGGTGTGGGATCTCGACACAGAGGCCAAGGACAAAGCCGCAGAACTTGGAATGGATTTTGTTCGGGCGGCAACGCCGGGCCGGGACCCACGTTTTGCTCAATTGGTACCGACGCTCATTTCCGAACGTCTGGCCGGTGAGCCGCCGCTCCGCCTCGGGGTCGAGCCGTTGCTCGGCTCGACCACCAACGGCGTTTCTTGCGCGGTCAACTGTTGTGCCGCAGTGCAGCGGCCTAAGCGCTGAGCGCTGAGCGCTGAGCGCTGAGCGCTTCGAGCTATGCGTTGGGCTGCTTCAGCTTTCCGCACGGGCCTGGCACCGTCGACGTGCTTCGTGAGGTCAGCAGGGCGGCGACGATCGCCTGGTCTTCGGCACTCAGCGACGGATCGATGTAGTTGAGCGACGGCGCACCTAGTTCACGGACGCGTCCGGCAAGCGTTGCGACAAACGACACCTTCTCTTCGTCGCCCCGGTTTGCTTCGTGGATCTGGAGGACGGATACCGGAAACTTGCGCAGTGTGACCGGCAGGAAACGAGCGGCCAGAACATGGTCGACGTTGAATCCGGCCCACACTCCCTGGTTTGCTTCCACGCACTCGGCGTCGGAGTGCGCTGCACTCTCGCCGATGTACTTGCGCGGCGGGACCAACTTCTTGGGGGCAAGCTCGGACGCGCCCTGCTGCAGGACCGGATAGTCGCCGTCTGTGTACATCCACGGCTGGTTTGCCATCGTGATGAGTCGGCCGGCATCCAAATCGGGTAGGTACCGGGACTTGAGGAGGAAGGCCACGCTGTCGACCGAGATGCCCAACAGTTCGGCGGCCTTCTGACGACTCATGGCGAAGGTCGGCGTGTTCTTCGGGGCGATCTGGATCAGGTTGACCATGTGAACTCCTGTAGATGTTCAGTTGTTGCGGCGTGTCGGTACAGCTGACATGACTATTCGGCGATTATCAACCTCTAGCTCATTTTCGTGGCCTATGTGAGTGTGATGTCACCAACCGAGCTCTCGTAAACGGGGATCTCCGATGCCGAAGTGATGACCGATCTCGTGAATCACTGTGCGTCGTACCTGCTCGACAACCTCGTCTTCGGTGGAGCAGATCGAGCAGATCGACCGACGGTAGATGGTGATGCGGTCGGGAAGTACACCGGCGTAGGTGGTTGTTCGCTTCGTGAGCGGAATTCCCTGGTACAAACCGAGCAGTCCGGGTGGGCCACCTTCGAGTTGAACGGTCACCGCAACATTGGCCATTTCGCGACCGAGTTTGGGCGGCAAGGTGTCCAAGGCGCGTTTGACCATGTCCTCGAACTGGGCGTCGTCGACGTCGATCATCTGACTATTGTGCGGGAATCGCGCACCTGGGGGTGTGTCCATCTGGAAACAGTGCAGCGTGCGGCTATGTTGGTGGAGTGGCCGATGATCTGTACCAGCGTTACGAATTCACGTTTATCGTTCCCTTGCTGACGCTCTCGCAGGAACAGATGCTCGCCAAGTCCCTGGGTGGACGGGTGGAGGAGCGAAAAGGTCTGCAGTTGTTGACTCTCACCGCGGAAGGCATGCGGGCGGCGACGACCGCGATCACTCTTGTCGACCAACTTGCCGGCTCCGGTGTGCGACCCGAGCGGACTCATCCGGATCTGGTGTCCCGGCAGGACATCGCAGATCGTGCGGGTGTCACGCGGCAAGCCGTCGGGCAGTGGGTGCGCGGAGTTCGGCAAGCGTCGACGCCCTTCCCGGTTCCCTACAACTCGGTGGCGGGTGGCATCTGGTTCTGGGGAGATGTTCTGGCGTGGTTGCGTCGTCAGGGATACGGGCAGGACACAGGCTTGCGGTACCCGACGCTTGATGAGCACATTCGAATCGACCGGCATATTGCGATCAACCACAAAACTCCCTGACGTCAGCTCCAGCAAACTGTTTGCTTGATAGTAGCTGTTGAAACAAACCGACTGTAGGTATATGGTCCCCAAGTACCTAATTCAACCTATCGGTGCGTTGGTCGTGCTTGGGGGAGCCTGGTCTACGCCGTTGATACCCGACTATGCAAGCAGGGGAATTCATGGTTTCGACCCCCAGGGCGATCTCGTCAGCTGTGTCGCTGACGGTTGCCTCGAATGACGTGATGTCACCACCAGCAACATCTAGGCAACGTGGCGGTTGGGTGAGCGGGCAGCGATTGCGCACTGTCGCTGCTGGCCTGTTTGCCCGAAACCAGCCAAGCGAGTCGCCGACGCCGACGCCGACGCGCACGGTGCTACTTCTTGTCACCTCGGACAACGGGCTGTCGCAGCGGGCGGCGCTGGTGTTGCGCGAGGCCGGCCATCGAGTGCGGACGGCAGTGGTGTCGGACGCGGAGTCGGCGCTCGTGGCCACTGCACCTGACGACTTCGATCTCATCATCTGCCCGTATCTGAAAGTTTATATACCGGAAGAGATTTGGCGAAGATGGACGACGATCATCATCCATCCCGGACCGCCAGGGGATCGAGGTCCCTCTTCGCTGGACTGGGCGATCGCGGATGGCGAGAGCACCTGGGGCGTCACGGCATTACAAGCTCGCGAGGAACTCGACGGTGGACCGGTGTGGGCGTGGCGAACCTTCGACCTGTGCGCCGGTGCCCCCAAATCTGCGGTCTACAACGATGCGGTTACCGCCGCAGCGGTGGAGTGCATCCAGGAAGTAGTCGACAAGTTCGGAACTCCGGATTTTGTGCCGCTTACCTCGGAATCGGTACCGCGGCCGGTAGCCTCCGCCAAGACGCGGCCGGTCATGAAACAAGCAGATCGCGCATTCTCGTGGTCACAGGACGCACCGAGCATCATGCGCGCGATCAATGCGGCGGACGGTTTTCCCGGTGTGAACACCGAATTGGGACTCGACCGTGTATTTGTCTACGACGCGCACCTGGACGCGCATGTCGACGCCGACCCCGGCACCATTCTCGAGTATCACCACGAGGCAATCCGTGTTGCCACCGGCGCCGGTACCGTCTGGATCGGCCAAGCGCGCCCTGAAGGTCCGGCAGGTTTCAAGCTCCCGGCGACAGCCGTGGTTCGCCCAGGCACCTTTGTTCCGCAGGTGCAAGACAGTCGCTACCCGGGTATCGACTACCACCGGGACGGCGATATCGGCTACCTCTCCTTCCGCAGCTACAACGGCGCGATGAGCACCGCGCAGTGCCGACGGTTAGCCGACCGTCTGCGCTGGGCCATCGAACTTGATACCAAGGTTCTGGTGTTGACCGGTGATTACAGCGGATTCAGCAACGGTATTCACCTCAATGTGATCGAGGCCGCCGCCGATCAGGCCGGTGAAGCGTGGTCGAACATCAAGGCCATCAACTCGGTCGCGAACCGGATCGTCAATTGCGTCGACCAGGTGATCGTTGCCGCCTTCACCGGAAATGCCGGAGCCGGCGGCGTCATGCTTCCACTCGGTGCCGACGTCGTCGCAGCCCGGGACGGTGTAGTTCTCAATCCGCACTACGCCACGATGGGTTTGTTCGGCTCGGAATTGCACACGTACACGCTTCCCGTCCGGGTTGGTGACTACCAGGCTCGGCGGCTGCTCTCGGAGTGTCAACCCATCAGCATCGGCCAGGCTCGACAGATCGGACTTGTTGATGCCATCGGGCCTCGCGATCCGATGCTTTTCGAGTCGTGGCTGAACAAGATCGCAACAGACCTTCTCGTCGGGGACCGGCGGAAAGCGATGCTCGAGAAGAAACGATCGCGGCTCGCACTCGATCCGGTCGCGCCGTACGAACAGCGGGAACTCGAGGAAATGAAGAGCGACATGTTCGGTGATCGCAACGGGTTCGCGGAGAAACGTCGAAAATTCGTTCGCAAGTTGTGATCGGTGACTTGTCGCTGTCTAGTTTTCGCCCGCCGGGTGGTGTGAGGAGGCACTCGCCACCGCTGCTGTTCGGGCGGATCGCACCGCGGCCCACAGCGGCCGCAACAAGGATTCTCGGGCATGGACAGCGGAGATGCTGGGTGGTTGGTTGGTCGAATCATGCTCGGCCACAGTCAAAATAGCGGCAACCTGATCGGCGCTGTCGAGGACTCGCAGCGCCCGAGGTGCAAGGGAATCGGGGTAGCGGTGATGCGCCAGGTCGGAGAGTGCATCGGCAATTGCTGCCCGGGCATCGTCACCCGGCGTGCCGGTGGGGACGGTCTGAAGCGACAGCAGTGCCGCGGCGGCGTCGCGAACGGCCTCGCGCATCGAATATTCGGCTTCTCCGAGACCGACATACTCGGCCGGCCCCGTCACGGTCGGCACGGAGTACACCGTCCAGCGCAGAACGTCGGGACCTTCATGCACGGGAACGAGTCCGATTCCCGCAGATCCCGCAGCGCCGACCAGAACACCTTCACCGGCGCCCAACGCGGCTGCGGCGAACCCGGTACCGGCAGGCAGACCGCGCACATCACCAGGGGCAGGTAGCGCCAATCGTAAGTCGGTCGGTGAGATGTTCCCGGCGCGTCGCAGCACCCGGAGCAACATCGGCGCGCCACCGTCGGTGATACCCGGCCAGTCGAGTCCGAGGGCCGACGCGGTATCCGCGTCGGCGGCACCGATCAAATGCATCGGCGCCCACGCCACGAGCGCATCGATGACGTCGTCCGGGGCGCTGTCGCCGGCGAGCCATGATGCTGCCCACACGGTGAGCGTTGCGCTGGGAGAACTCATGACAGAAGAGTTTAGTTCGGCGTGGCAACCTGTGCCCCTTGGGCGTTGTCACCTAGCGTTATCCGGCGTGAGCGGTGGAAACGGATACGGTGACATCTTCGCGGGCCATGCCCGCACCCAGAAACGTCAAGTGCCCCAGGTGGCGGCCGAGCGCGACCTCGTCGTCGAGGATGCGGCAACGGGATTCTGCGGCGCGGTCGTCGGATTCGAGCGCACGTACGACGGTGATTTTGTTCGGCTCGAGGACGGCCGTTCGCAGAAGCGACTGTTTGCGATGCGTGAGGCTGCATTCCTCATCGACGGCGCACCCGTGACGTTGGTGCGACCGGCACCTAAGGCTACGTCTGCCAAGTCGGCGAGGTCCGCGTCGGGATCGACCCGTGTTGAAGGATTACGCGCTCGCACAGCACTTCCCAGCCGGATCTGGGTGGAGGGTGTCCACGACGCAGCCCTGGTGGAACGGGTGTGGGGACACGACCTGCGCGTCGAAGGTGTAGTTGTCGAACACCTCGAGGGCTTGGACAACCTGGGGGAGCGACTTGCGGAGTTCGGCCCAGGTCCCGGGCGACGAGTCGGTGTTCTTGTCGATCACCTGGTGACCGGCTCGAAGGAAACGCAACTGACGCAGGGCCTCGGCCCGAACGTGTTGGTGACGGGCCATCCGTACATCGACGTCTGGGAAGCGGTCCGGCCGAAGTCCGTCGGAATTGCTGCCTGGCCGAAGATTCCGCGCGGTGAGGACTGGAAGACGGGGATTTGCCGCGAACTCGGCTGGGGGACACCTCAGGAAGGGTGGCGACGTGTGTACAACGCGGTGGAGAGCTTCCGCGATCTGGAAGCTCCGCTGATCGGAGCCGTCGAACAGCTTGTCGATTTTGTCACCGAGCCGAACCTGACGTAGGCGCGGCGCAGATCACACTCTCTGGTTAGATGGTGTTGTGGCTGCACTTCTTTGGCTTGTCGGGGCACTTGTGCTCGCCGGCGCGGAAGCACTGGCAGGAGATTTCTTTCTGCTGATGCTCGCCGGTGGGGCGCTTGCTACTGCCGGTGTCAGTTCGGTCACCGATTTTCCCGTGTGGGTCGACGCCGTCATGTTCGGCGTGTTCTCGGGAGTGCTCATTCTCGGTGTTCGGCCTTTCCTGTTGCGACGCTTCGGGACTCCGCCGCCCACTCCGATGGGAATTCAAGCGCTCGAAGGTAAACGTGCCGTCGTTCTCGAAGAGGTCGGCGAGCATGCCGGTCAGGTCAAGCTGGACGGTCAGATATGGACAGCACGCCCGCTCGACAGCGCTGACGTGTATCCAGCGGGGACAACGGTGACGGTGATGGAAATCAACGGGGCAACAGCAGTTGTCTGGAGGGGACCGTAAAAACATGGCAGCACTTATAGTTCTTGGTGTCTTGGTGCTTTTCGTGATCTTGGTGGTTGCGAAATCGGTAGCACTGGTACCGCAGGCAGAAGCCGCGGTCATCGAGCGACTCGGTCGGTACTCGAAAACAGTGTCGGGTCAGCTCACATTTCTGATCCCCTTCGCGGATCGGGTTCGGGCAAAGGTCGATCTGCGCGAACGCGTTGTGTCCTTCCCACCGCAACCGGTGATCACGCAGGACAACCTGACGTTGTCCATCGACACCGTGGTGTATTTCCAGGTCACCAATCCGCAAGCGGCGGTGTACGAGATCAGCAACTACATTGCCGCGGTCGAGCAGTTGACCACGACGACTCTGCGTAACGTCGTCGGCGGTATGACGCTGGAAGAGACGCTGACCTCGCGTGACTCCATCAACGGTCAGTTGCGTGGTGTGCTCGACGAAGCAACCGGCCGCTGGGGCCTGCGGGTCGCACGCGTCGAACTCAAGAGCATCGATCCGCCGCCGTCGATTCAGGAGTCGATGGAAAAGCAGATGAAGGCCGACCGCGAGAAGCGCGCCATGATTCTCACGGCTGAGGGGCACCGCGAAGCTGCGATCAAGACCGCTGAGGGTGCGAAGCAGAGCCAGATCCTGTCAGCTGAAGGCAACAAGCAGGCCTCCGTTCTCAACGCCGAGGGCGAGCGTCAGTCGCAAATCCTTCGCGCGCAGGGTGATCGCGCTGCCAAGTATCTGCAGGCGCAAGGTGAAGCCAAGGCCATCGAGAAGGTCTTTGCCGCCATCAAGTCGGGTAAGCCGACGCCGGAACTGCTTGCATACCAGTACCTTCAGACGTTGCCTCAGATGGCGCAGGGTGACGCGAACAAAGTGTGGCTGGTGCCGAGCGATTTCGGCGACGCACTCAAGGGCTTCGCAAAAACACTGGGTGCACCAGGCGATGACGGCGTGTTCCGGTACGAACCGCCCGCGGCGGAAGAGAACCTGCCCAGCCCGGAGGACGATTCCGACGAGGTAGCCGAATGGTTCGAGACAAAGTCCGATCCGGCTATCGCAGAAGCAGTTCGCGCTGCGGAAATCGCGGCCCGGACACCGGTAGAGGATCCTGCGGCAGCGGTTCGCGCACAGCGCGAAAGCGCCCCGCAGTTCACCGACCCGGCGCTGCCGGCGCCAGGTGAAAGCCAATGGTCCGGACAGTTCCAGCAGGAGCCGGAACCTGGAGAATTCCAGCAGAAATACCCGTATCAAGACCAACCGCCGGAGGGCGGACCGCGTCACTAATATTTGAATGAATTCGAAAAGCGCTGATCACTGGAACTACGTGATCAGCGCTTTTCCTGTTCCGCAGACAGCAATCGCCCAGAGAACGCTGGCGAAGGTTCCGATGATGAACTGTTCCGAGGCATGGGGTTCACGCAGTTCGGGATACCGGGCCAATCCCTTGACCGCCAACACGATTGCGATACCTTCCGGCCAACCAGCCAGAATGGACACTGCGACGGCGATGCGCTCGAGGACTCCGATGACGCGGCCACCGCGCAATGGACCTGCGTTGGGTGCGGGGCTGCCGTCCGGTTGCCGTCTCGCAACCTTGAACGTGGCCAAAACCACGGGAGCACCCGCCGTGGCCGAAGCCAGGACACACAGGACAAGTGTCGCTCCGAGCGCAAATCCCGTGACCGGTGTGGTCCGACTCGCGGCCAGCGCCGCAACCCCGAGGGCAGGCAGAGCCACGGTGGCGGATACCCATTCGGGAACCTGGACGTGGCCGCCGCTCAGTTTTGGCAGCGCAGCCGCAATCAGCGGTGCTGCGGCTGCAACTGCAAGCGCGATCAGTGCCAGAACAACCATGTAATGCGCCCCTGTCAGTGTGTGGTGCGAGCAGTGTAGGTCTGGGCTCGGACAAGTAGCCGCTGCGCGAGTCGTCGGCCGGCAAGTTCGGCTTGCCAGCCGGCGGTGAGCAGGCGTTTCGACATGGCTTGCTTGGTGATTCCGAGCCGTTCGGCGGCGGCGACCTGGGTGAGACCGTCGTCCATCAATGCGATAGCAGCACGTCCGTCAGGTGTTTGCCGAAGCACGATCGTGCCAAGCATGGTCAGGGCGCCGTCGATGTCCGCGGCAAGTTCGGCGAGGTCGCCGTCGGCTGGGGCCTGCTCGACGGAGATACGCGCGGGGGCTTTCTTGGCACGTTCGACGGCGATGCGTGCCGCCTCGAATGCTGGTCCGCGCCCGGCGCGGGTCTGGGCGGGAAGTGGTTCTTCGACGGGGCCGATTCCGATTCCGACACTCCAGTATTCGCGCCGCAGTAGTTCGAGCGCCAGGTGCACCAGGAGTTGGGGATCGTCGGTGACTGCTTGAATTTCGTCGCCTGCTGTCCGCTCGAACCCTCGGACGAGGGGGGCGGACGCGAGATCGCGAAGGACTTTGTCGACGCGGTCGACATCACGGCGACTACCGCGTTGGTCGACTGTCAGTACGAACATTAGTCAACATTAAGAGGTTGACTTCTCTATGTCAATCTTTGGAAGTTGACTTCCCGCTATCAACCTCCAGGGTTTGACCCGTAAGGGCTTGGCCATCGGACGGTTGGTGCAGTTCCACGGACGTCTTGCGGGCGTCGAACAGCAATCCTCCGATGCCAATGGCAATGCAGATTCCTGACAGCACAAGCAGGCGAGGGTCGGCTTCGCCGGACAGGGCATCGCCGAGTACGACGATTCCGATCGTGCCGGGCAGAATTCCCACCACTGTGGCGATCACGTAGGGCACCAGGCGGATCGACGAAATGCCGCAGCAGTAGTTCACCACCGAAAACGGGACGAACGCGATTAAACGTAGCGACCCAACGGCCAGCCATCCGCGTTTCTCGATCCGCTCGTCCACTCGCCTGATTGTCGGACTCGATATCCGTTGCCAGACCACCTCTCGGCCGATGGCGCGGACGAGATACAGAGCCAGGATGGCACTGACCGTGGTTGCCCCAACCGTCAGGGCGATACCTGTCGCCGATCCGAACAGCACGCCGGCGCTGAGGGTGAAAACCGTCCGAGGAAAGGGCGCGACGGTAACCAGGGAATGAACAAGAAAGAACACGAGCGGAAACATCGGTCCGATGGAATCCGCCCACTCCCGGACCTGAGAAACCGACGGGTGCGGCGCAAGGAGTGCCGCCACGAAGAGTGCGAGCACCAGCAGGACAATCGCGATCAATCTTCGGTCCAGCAGGCGCCCCATCACAGGGCACAAGGTTACCGGTGCGCGTGAGGAATCCCGACGTATGCGGCCCAGTCGTCCGGAAACCGGGTGCCCCTACCAGCGTGATGTGATGAAAACCACTACCCTTCGGGTAGGGGTGACGTTGGAGGTCCCGCCCAGTGGTACCGACTCGCCGGTAACTCGTAAACGTGCTGAACAATCGCTAGGTAAGGATCATGGCTACACGCCAATCCGCGCCGTACCAGCCGGTAGGCAAGTTGTCGGGCGGCCTTAGCAGACCCCTTCGCCGCGAACGTGACGTGATCCTCACGATAAGCACGTCCGAAGGCGGGTTAGCATCACAGCCATAACGAGCAATTCGATGAACAGTTCCGATAACAGGTATAACGCTTACGCACAACGAGAGGCAGCGGACACAGTGTCATTAGCTTCAGAAGCCGAGGCTGTCGAGCAGGCATATGCGGAGTGGCAACGCTCCGTCGCCGGAGTGCTCGCCAAGTCCCGTCGAGTCGACGCCGCAGAACTAGGCCCCGAGCCGCAGAAACTGCTCGAAACCGTCACATACGACGGCGTCACTGTCGCACCGCTCTACAGCCCACGCGACGAGCGCCCCGAGCAGACCCTGCCCGGTAGCTTCCCGTACGTCCGCGGAGTCGACGCTCATCGCGACGTCAATGCAGGCTGGTTGGTTTCGGCTCAGTTCGGAACCGCTTCCGCCGCAGACACCAACCGGACCATCCTCGACGCACTCGAGAACGGTGTCAGTGCGATCTGGCTCAAAGCCGGACTCGGTGGCGTCTCCGTCGCCGATCTGAACGCGGTACTCGAGGGCGTGCTCCTCGATCTCGCTCCGCTCACACTCGATGCCGGCGCCGACGCAAGCGCCGCCGCCCGCGCGATCCTGGCACTGCTCGATGCCCGCGCGGAAGCCGGTGACGGAGTCAGCGATCGCGCAAGCATCCGCATCAACCTCGGCACGGCACCGCTGACGAGTTCCTTCTCCGGCGCAGCCGACGTCGAGCTGACAGAAGCAGTCGAGCTAGCTGTCGCCGCTGACGCTCGCGCCGAATCGGTGCGGGCCATCACCGTCGACGGCACGGCATTCCACAATGCCGGCGCCGGTGACGCCGAGGAGCTCGGAGCGGCCGTCGCAGCCGGTCTCGAATACCTCCGCGCGCTTACCGCAGACGGCGATCTGACCATCGGTGCTGCGTTGGCGCAGTTGGCTTTCCGTTACGCAGCCACCGACGATCAGTTCCAGACCATCGCGAAGTTCCGTGCCGCACGTCTCGTGTGGGCCCGCGTCGCTCAGGTCTGCGGCGCATCCGACTTCGGCGGCGCACCACAGCACGCTGTCACGTCCGCCGCGATGATGGCTCAGCGTGATCCCTGGGTGAACATGCTGCGCACCACCCTCGCCGCATTCGGCGCCGGTGTCGGTGGAGCAGACGCGGTGACGGTTCTTCCGTTCGACGTCGCCCTGGCCGACGGCACCCTTGGTGTCAGCAAGTCCTTCTCCTCACGCATCGCGCGCAACACGCAGTTGCTTCTCCTCGAGGAGTCGCACCTGGGCCGCGTGCTCGATCCGTCGGCGGGCTCCTGGTATGTCGAAGACCTGACACAGCAGATTGCCGCGACTGCCTGGGAGTTCTTCCAGGAGATCGAAGCAGCCGGCGGATATCTGGCTGCACTCGAAGCGGGAATCGTCTCCGATCGCATCGCCGCTACCAAGGCCAAGCGTGACTCCGACATCGCACACCGCAAGACCACGGTCACCGGTGTCAACGAGTTCCCGAACCTCGGCGAAACACCGCTGTCCGCCGAAGCCGTCGAGCCCGGCCAGTCCGTCGCCCGGTACGCGGCTGCGTTCGAAGCGCTTCGTGACCGCTCGGACGCATTCCTCGCTGCCGGCGGCGCCCGCCCCACTGCGCTGCTCGCTCCGCTGGGCTCGGTTGCAGAACACAACGTGCGCACAACCTTTGCGTCGAACCTTCTCGCTTCGGGCGGTATCGACGCAGTCAACCCCGGCCCGGTCGAGGTAGGCGCAGAAGCCATCTCCGCTGCAGTCAAGGCATCCGGCGCCACCGTCGCCGTGCTGTGTGGCACGGACAAGCGTTACGGCGAGAGCGCCGCAGCGGCCGTCGCAGAATTGCGCGCTGCCGGTATCACCAAGGTGCTGCTGGCCGGCCCGGAAAAGGCCGTCGGCGATGCCGCGGGCGATTCGCGTCCGGACGGATTCCTCACAGCCCGCATCGACGCAGTATCGGCTCTGACCGAACTGCTCGACTTCATCGAGACGGGAAGCTCCAAGTGACGACACGAGAGGTCAAGCACGTGATCGGCAGTTTCGCCGAGGTCCCACTCGAGGACCCGCAGTCTCCGGCACCCACACCACCGTCGGTCGAGCAGACACAGGCCCTCATCGAAGAGGGTGCCACCGCCAACAACTACGCCGCTGAGCAGGTTGTCTGGTCCACGCCGGAGGGCATCGACGTCAAGCCGGTGTACACCGGTGCAGACCGCGCGGCCGCCGCCGAGTCCGGTTACCCGCTCGACAGCTTCCCGGGTGCTGCACCGTTCCTGCGTGGTCCCTACCCGACCATGTACGTGAACCAGCCGTGGACCATTCGCCAGTACGCCGGCTTCTCCACTGCCGCCGAATCGAATGCGTTCTACCGCCGTAACCTCGCGGCCGGTCAGAAGGGCCTGTCGGTCGCGTTCGACCTCGCGACCCACCGCGGCTACGACTCCGATCACCCCCGCGTTGCCGGTGACGTCGGAATGGCCGGTGTCGCAATCGATTCCATCCTCGACATGCGTCAACTCTTCGACGGTATCGACCTTTCGCAGGTGTCGGTCTCGATGACGATGAACGGCGCTGTGCTGCCGATTCTCGCGCTGTACGTTGCTGCGGCAGGTGAGCAGGGTGTCACTCCGGACAAGCTGGCCGGAACGATCCAGAACGACATCCTCAAAGAGTTCATGGTTCGCAACACCTACATCTATCCGCCCAAGCCCTCGATGCGGATCATCTCGGACATCTTTGCGTACTCGAGTGCGGAAATGCCGAAGTACAACTCCATCTCCATCTCGGGTTACCACATCCAGGAAGCCGGAGCGACGGCCGATCTGGAACTGGCATACACCCTCGCTGACGGCGTCGAGTACATTCGCGCCGGCCTCGACGCCGGTATGGACATCGACAAGTTCGCACCGCGCTTGTCCTTCTTCTGGGCTATCGGC
The DNA here is from genome assembly GCF_033142425.1 of Rhodococcus sp. IEGM 1366. Taxonomy (NCBI): domain Bacteria; kingdom Bacillati; phylum Actinomycetota; class Actinomycetes; order Mycobacteriales; family Nocardiaceae; genus Rhodococcus; species Rhodococcus sp. IEGM 1366. The sequence goes on along the minus strand of NZ_JAWLRZ010000005.1, from coordinate 313,486 downwards.
ATGAACTTCTTCATGGAGGTCGCCAAGCTCCGGGCCGGACGCCTCCTGTGGGCCGAGCTTGTTGCCAAGTTCGATCCCAAGAGCGCGAAGTCGCTCTCGCTGCGTACCCACTCGCAGACCTCGGGCTGGTCGCTGACCGCGCAGGACGTCTTCAACAACGTTCCGCGTACCTGCGTCGAGGCCATGGCTGCCACCCAGGGACACACGCAGTCACTGCACACCAACGCACTCGACGAGGCCATCGCACTGCCGACGGACTTCTCCGCCCGCATCGCCCGCAACACCCAGCTGCTGCTGCAGCAGGAGTCCGGTACGGTTCGGCCCATCGATCCGTGGGGCGGCTCGTACTACGTCGAGTGGCTCACCAACGAGCTCGCCAACCGGGCACGTAAGCACATCGAAGAGGTCGAGGAAGCCGGCGGAATGGCTCAGGCCATTAACGAAGGCATCCCGAAGCTGCGCATCGAGGAAGCTGCTGCTCGCACGCAGGCGCGCATCGACTCCGGTCGGCAGCCGTTGGTAGGAGTCAACAAGTACGTTCCCGACGAGGTCGACACCATCGAAGTCCTCAAGGTCGAGAACTCCAAGGTCCGCAAGGAACAGCTCGAGAAGCTGGTTCGCCTTCGCGCAGAACGTGATCCGGAAGCCGTCGAGGCCGCACTCGCGAACCTCACCCGCGCCGCAGCATCCACCGAAGGCGGCATGGAGAACAATCTCCTCGCCCTCGCAGTTGTCGCCGCTCGCGCTATGGCTACCGTCGGCGAGATTTCCGACGCCCTCGAAAAGGTGTACGGACGCCACCAGGCCGAGATCCGCACCATCAGTGGTGTGTACCGAGACGAGGCAGGATCGGTGAGCAACATCAGCAAGGCGATGGAACTGGTCGAGAAGTTCGCCGAGGACGAGGGGCGTCGTCCCCGCATCCTCGTTGCGAAGATGGGCCAGGACGGTCACGACCGTGGCCAGAAGGTCATCTCCACGGCCTTCGCGGACATCGGATTCGACGTTGACGTCGGACCGCTGTTCCAGACCCCCGAAGAGGTCGCCAATCAGGCGGCCGACAACGACGTCCACGTAGTCGGTGTGTCGTCGTTGGCAGCCGGTCACCTCACCTTGGTGCCGGCGCTGCGGGAAGCTCTGGCTGCGGCCGGTCGTCCCGACATCATGATCGTGGTCGGCGGAGTCATCCCGCCCGGCGACTTCGACGAACTCTACGAAGCCGGCGCTGCTGCCATCTTCCCGCCCGGAACCGTCATCGCCGACGCTGCCAGCGGATTGTTGGAGAAGCTGGCCGTCCAACTGGGCCACGATCGCAGCTGAGAAGGGGTTGACTGAAGATGGCACAGCCCATCGACACGCCGACGCCGGCTGCTAGGCCATCTGTTGATTCCCTTGCCGAGGCCGTGCGCGCAAATCAGCGCGCCGGCCTCGCCCGGGCGATCACCCTCGTCGAATCCACACGCGACGATCATCGGGCGCTCGCGCAGCAACTACTGCTGAAGTTGCTGCCTGAAGCCGGGGGAGCGCACCGCATCGGCATCACCGGCGTTCCCGGCGTCGGCAAGTCGACGTTCATCGACGCGCTCGGCATGTACTTGCTGGGCAAGGGACATCGGGTTGCGGTGTTGGCGGTCGATCCGTCGTCCACCCGCACCGGCGGCTCGATTCTCGGCGACAAGACGCGCATGGCTCGGCTTACCGTCGAACCGAACGCGTACATCCGGCCATCACCGACGTCCGGCACGCTCGGTGGTGTTGCCAAGGCAACCCGCGAGACCATCGTGCTTCTCGAAGCTGCCGGTTTCGACGTCATCCTGGTGGAGACAGTGGGTGTCGGGCAGTCCGAAGTCACTGTTGCCAACATGGTGGACTGCTTCACGTTCCTGACCCTCGCTCGTACCGGAGATCAGTTGCAGGGCATCAAGAAGGGTGTTCTGGAACTCGCAGATCTGGTCGCGGTCAACAAGGCCGATGGCAAGCATGAGCGCGAGGCGCAGGGCGCTGCCCGCGAACTTGCGGGAGCGCTTCGTCTGATCTACCCGCACGACGCTATCTGGAAGCCGCCCGTCATCACGATGAGCGGTCTCGAAGGTCTTGGCCTGGACGAGTTCTGGGGAACTGTCACCAAGCACCGTGAGGTGTTGACCGAAGCAGGTCAGTTCGAGGAGAAGCGTCGGAAGCAACAGGTCGACTGGACCTGGACGATGGTGAACGACCAGCTGCTGCGCCGACTTTCGGCCAACGAGCACGTTCGCGCGATTCGTGCCGATGTCGAACGAAGCGTACGCGAAGGATCGTTGACTGCGGCGTTGGCTGCTCAGCGGATTCTGGACGCATTCGACGGAAGCGACAAGTAGCACTAGAAGTCAGGCACGGTCGTTGCGACTCCTCATTTTCGAGGAGGTGCAACGACCGTGCTGTTTCTGCAGGTGCGGTGCACAACAGAGTCCGTGAGACGACCGATGTCGAACGTCAGAGGAGCTGTAATGCATGTGCCTTCGCCAGTGCCTCGTCGCGATTGTGTGCGTCGAGTTTCTTGTACAGGGAACGCAATTGCGACTTGATCGTGTTGGCGGAGACATGAAGTTGCCTGGACATCGAAACGGTGGTCATGCCGAGGGCAAGTAGTGCGAGGACCCGTTGTTCTCCACCGGTCAGGATGACAATGTGCACGGACTTCGGAAACGATTCCGGGGTAAAGACTTTCGTAAATTTCTCGAGTGCCTTCGATTGCGTGGATGCGGCCGCTTCCAGCTTCTCGATATCTTCGGCGGCGATGGTCGAGAAGGGGCGCAACAGTCCGGTCTGGTCTGCGATAGCGCAGGCGTAGGACCACGCCTCGATTGCACGATGATGCTCACCGAGTTCCGAATGTGCAACTGCTTGAACCAGAAGGGATTCCATCTGTGCGCGCGGGTACGGCTCGCCCTTCCACTGGTACTGATTGCACAGGATGATCGCCGATTTGTCCTGGCCCATACGCTGTCGGACGCGTGCGACCGACACCAGGGTCCACGGGTTGTTTCCAGGATCGGCGATGCCCTCTGCAAGTGACGCGGCCTGGTTTCCTTCGCCGAGGGCTAGAAGTAGATCGATCTCGGTGGACAGCATCAGTGGCTCGGCAATGGACGTCGGATTGCACTGCGCGGAGTGGGCAGCGACTGTTCTGCGCAGCAACGACAACGCTGAGAACGCGTCACTGTTGCTGAGGGCGAACTGACTGCGGGCGTAGACGGTGAACGCCCAGAATTCGTCCGCATAGAGTGCATCGTTCTCGGTGGGGTGCCCCAGTTCGGTCAGTGCCCGTTCGGCATCTTCGAAATCGAGTGAATCGAGGGACACCAAGGCGTCGGCCGTTAATCCGGCAACCTTGACCTGGGATTGCATCTTGATCTCGACGTTTCGATGTTGGTTTTCGAGATCCAACCATTGCCGTGCGCGGCGCAGTTCACCGACTACCGCCCAGTTCAGCGCCGCTGTGCCGGCGGCGCTTCGCGCGATGTAGTCGATGCGCTGCGATTTCCCGCTCCAGTAGGCCATTCGCGCTAGGCCTGTCGATTCGGCAAGTCGGCCGTTCAGTTGAAAGGTGATTGCCCATTGCGCTCGCATGGTGGAAAGTCGATCGCTGATGTCGTGCCGATCGGTCTCGGTGATGTAGCGGCTCAGTTCGATCAGACGCACGGTGACATCTGCAGCGCGATCGTATTCGCCGACGTGCATGAGCATCAGAGCCTGGATGCAACCGATGGTGAGAGCTGACACGGCATCGGCACTCGCCCCGAGTTCGCGTAACTCATCAGCCGAATCGGGGAGTGAGGTCCCGAAGGTCACCTGCTCGTCGGGATGTTGCAGGTACAGATTGCGTGCGGCCCGGAAGCTCGAGTGCTTGTCGGTGGACTCGGGCGGAATCTGCTGGAAGGCAGAGCGAACCAACTCGAGATTGTCCGCGATCATCGTCGCCCAGTGCTTGTCGAGAATGTCGATTGCCAGCGCCCAGTCCTGTGCCTCGACTGCATAATCGAGCGCAGACGCGTGTTGTCCGGCATCGAGTTGAGCGCGCGATAGGTATGACAGGCGAGCGGCCGGATCACTTCCCCCGGAGGGTTGGGACGTCAGGATGGATTGTCGGATCGCCGGTGCCAGTCTCCAGGTTTCCACGACCTCGGTGTCGACATACGAGAGAACCCCGGCAGCTTCGAGCGCAATGAGTCGATCCCGAATGCGCTGAGAGGATTCGGAAGATTCGAGCAAGTGCATGACGGCATCAACGGTGAGCTCACGGGCTGCTGCCGTAGCGACGACAAGATCGTAGTGTCCGACCAGGTGCGCCTCGGCCGCGATAGATTCCTGGGTGTAGTGCTGGATCACTCGTCGTAGGTTATGCCGGAGAAGGTGTTCGCGTCCGACCTGAGTTGGAAGGTTTTTGAGTACCGAAATCGAACGGCGTACCAAAACTGGCAACCCGCCGGTCATTGAGTAAATATGTTCGATTTCGCCGGGAACGATATGTGCACCGGAACCTTCGAGAACGCTCGTCGTATCCTCGAGCGTGTAGAGAAGGTCGTGCGCGCTGATCGATTCCTGATCGAGATCGAGCAAATGCGGTTCGGGGAACACGGTGCGCCCCGTCAAGGTCACAACGAGATTGACGCATCGGCAATACTTGACGAGGTCGGCGAGGCTTTCGTCCAACTTGCCATCCACTTTGTCCGGCCTGATCAATACAAGAATGACCGGGCGCGAGTTGTCGCGGAGCATCCGAACTATCGCGGTGAATGGGTTTTGCTCTTGCTCGATCACAGGATTCGGAAAGACAATTCCGGCGCTGACGAACCTTTGCAGCGCGTGTGCCCAGTATTCACGAGCCGTCATGGATGGAGCGGGCTCAGGGATCCAGACGGAAATGCGCTCAGTCGCGCGAATGGTGCGCAACCACGAGGCGACCAGGGTGGATTTCCCGTAACCGATCGGTGCGCGAATAATGGTCAGCGCGGCATATTTATCGAGTTTCGTGAATTGCGGCTGGTGCGAAATCGACTCGGGGTGGGCGCGCCGGTCAGGAATTGACGACCAATTGTGGCGGTCCTTACCGATCACCAGAGCGGACTCCTTACATCGGCAGCTTTCGCGCCATGTGAACGGTTTGTCGTTTACTACCGTTTGTTCACAAGGATCCTAGCCGGTGTTAATCGGGTGAACGAGGGATATTCCGACTTCGTCGTCTTTCTTCGTTGAATGCCGGTTCGTAGACGGGATCGCTCTTCGGCAGCTGAACTTATCGCTTCTCGGGCGCGACCGTCGGCTCCGTGATTTCTTTCTCGACGGCCAGTTCGATACCGGCGAACTCGCCTTGGGCTTCGGCTGCGGTGAGCTTGGACCGCTGCCACGCGTAGACCAGCAACGCGGCCCAGGCGCCGATGATTGCGACGTATCCGAGCACCGTCACAGCGCCGGTGATGTCGAAGGACTTGAACAGTTTCTGCGTATTGGTCAGCACGATCACACCGCCGACGGCAGTGCCGAGCAAGGTGGCGGGAACTCTACTGACCAGCCAGGCGGCGGCTGGAGCTGCGATGATTCCGCCGAGTGCCAGGCCGGCGACAACCAGGAGATTACCGGCAGATTCGCGGCCAAGCCCGACGAGGAAGCCCAACGACGCTGCTGATGCGACCAGGAACTCCGACGCGCTGACCGAACCGATCACGGTGCGCGGAGCAGTTTTGCCACGCGAGAGCAGGGTGCTGGTGGTGATAGGGCCCCAACCGCCGCCCCCGGAGGCGTCGATGAATCCTCCGAACAGACCGAGCGGGGATAGGAACCGAGCAGTGTGCGGTGTGCTGCGAGCATGGGCGGTCGCGGGTGGGCGGACCGAGAAACGCAGCGCGACATAGACACCGATCGCGAGGAGGATTGTCGCCGTAATGGGGACCGCTGCTTCGGTAGACAGGCCGGACAAAACCGTCGCACCGGCAAATGCGCCTATTGCACCCGGAACACCGAGCTTGGCGACCAACTTCCAGTCGATGTTCTGGAACTTCCAGTGCGACAGACCCGAAGCCAAGGTAGTTCCGACCTCGGCAAGGTGCACAGCGGCACTGGCCTGGGCAGGCCCGAGCCCCCCGATCATCAGCAGGGTGGTTGCGGTGACACCGAACGCCATTCCGAGTGCGCCGTCGACAAGTTGAGCGCCGGCACCGACAAGTGTGAACAACAGCAGGTTGAACATGAGAAGACAGACTCCGAGCGAAGAAGCGACAAAGTCAGGGGTGCAGGCAGCGAGAAATCGCCGCTCAGCAACACGCCTGATCGAAGCATGCGCTACGACGAGTGGGCCAGAACGCCATCAATCCGAGCGCGAATGCCGGCGAGGCATCGGAGCTGGATATCTGCACGGTGGGGTCCTTTTATCTCGTTTGTGGGTTCTGTTCCTAGCGAGCATAACCGTTGACAGCGAATTTCAACCCACGGCGCGAGCGAACCGTCCCACCCGTTGGACAAGTTCATCGAAGAACTTCACCGGATCAGTGCTGATGGCGATGTCCGCATTGGGGTCACGTTTCCAGTGTCCGACCCAGTCGGCGACGGTGGTTCCGATCAGAAGTGGGCTCTCGGTTTCGACATCCACGGTTGCCGGCCTCAGTGTGGCCATCGTCGGGTCCAGGGCAATCGCAGCGGCAAACGGGTCGTGCATGTGCGCGAGGAATCCCTGGTCGTACTCCCGATGAAACTCCATGTAGAACCGGATGGCGTCGGACAGGTGCCGGATGACGCTGTTGGACGCGGCGCTGCGGACGTCCGGTCCGTCGTCCGGGGAAATGATCTCGGCCGGGGTGCTCCCAGCCGCTTCGGCAAGCCGACGGACGTGTTCCGGGAACATCTCGATCGACTCGGTGACATTGAGTCCACAAATGATCGGGCGCCGGTGCGCCGGGACACCGGAAAACGCGTCGAACACTTCCTTCGCTGCGTGTGGGTCGACGGAGACGTTCCATTCGGCGGTAGGCGTGGTGTTTCCCGGGTAGTTGAACGATCCGCCCATCACGACCAATCGATTCAGCAGACGTGGGAGGTCGGGCTCGATCCGGATCGCGAGGGCAAGGTTCGTCAGGGGACCGGTCACCAGACCTGTGATCTGACCGGGATATTCACGAACCAGGTCCACCCACAATTCGGTGGCGGTACGTACCGACAACTCTCGCCCGGAATCGGGGAGTACCGCATGACCGATACCTTGCGGTCCGTGGGTTTCCTCGGTGGTCCGTAGCGGGATCACCAGGGGCACGGTGGCGCCCAGGGCAACCTCGATGTCGGGGGCTCCGCACAGCTCGAGCCAATTGAGATTGTTTGCCGCGACCTGTTCCACAGGGACGTTTCCGGCGGTGCTCGCGATCCCGAGAATCTCGGCTTCGGGGCTGGCCAGCAGATACAGCAGGGCCAGCGAGTCGTCGATGCCCGTGTCGACGTCGACAATCAGCTTGTGACGGTTATTCATCAGTAGCCGCCACAGTGGTAGGCGCGTTCAGGACAGGGAAGTTCACGGACCGCGCGATGAAGCATTTCGCGTGAGCGGGGCCGTGTAGAGCCTCAGCCTTGTCGACCATCGATGCGTCGGACACCAAAACCGTTGGATGCAAGGTTACTTCGATGAACTGGCCGTCACCATCCGCCTCCTCGATCATCGTGCCGACCGGCTGATCTGTGTAGTCGAGCACAACGACTCCGGCAGCGGCCGCCAGTCCGAGATACCAGAGCATGTGGCACTGAGCGAGCGATGCGACCAGCAGTTCTTCGGGGTTCCACCGCTCCGGGTCGCCACGAAAAGCGGGATCGGAACTGCCGAGGAGTTCGGGTTTGCCAGCAGCTGATACGGAATGGTCCCGCGAATAGGCTTGTGAACTGGATGTTCCGGTTCCCAGATCGCCTGTCCATTGCAGATCCAGGGTGTACGTATGCGACTTCACATGTCCATCTTGCCCTGTATGCGTCACTATCTCAGCGCGCCCACGCGGCAACGTCGTTGCCCCACTTCTGTGCTGGTCGCGGATAGTCGTCGAACTCGGCCAGCGCCGGCCGCGCGGTGGTGACTTCACCATGTGTGACAACAACATCTGGCCCTGGCGCCTCGGCCGGCCCAGGTTGCAGGGTTCGGCCCGGAGCATCGAGCAGTCGGACCCCGGTCCGAGCTAGTGCCACGTCGACATCGCGACCGAGCCCGTCCTGTTTCCGCAAGGTCAGCGCGTCCACGACGGCGGCCGCGAGGAAGTACCCGGTTGCGTGGTCGAGCGCTTGGGCCGGGAGCGCACCAGGCTTGTCACCACCTTCGAGGAACGAGATACCCGACGCGGCTTGCACGATGGAGTCGAATCCGCGTCGATCTGCCCACGGTCCGTCCCAGCCCCACGCACTGACCCGTCCGTGAATCAAGTGCGCGGGGAGTTCGTGCCCGATGAGTGCCTCGAGAGCGCCTGGCCGGTACCCGGTCACCAGCACGTCGGCGGCGTCGAGAAGTTCGCGGAAACGTGCGGAGCCTTCTTCGCTCTTCAGGTCGAGAAGTGCCGAACGCTTTCCGTGCCCCGTATCCAGGTGCTGCCATTCGATCTCCGGCATGCCTGGGGGATCCAGGCGCAGGACGTCGGCGCCGAGTAGAGCCAGCGCGCGTGTTGCGACAGGTCCGGCAATGACGCGGGTGAGGTCCAGAACACGCAATCGGGGCGAATGCGTGGGTGATCCTTCGGTGTCCCGGACTCGGATGGTTACGAGCGGCGCCGACCGCGCTGTGGCGTACTGCTCGCTCAGACGCCATTCGTTCTCGGTACGGACACGGACAGCGATAGCCCCGGCGTCTGCGGCGCGCTGTTCGACCTCGATGGCGTCGATCGCGGATATCCGTTGCACTACATCGTCTTTGGTTGCGCTGGAACCCAGTTCGAGGATGGACAGTAGTCGGTCGCGGTGGTGCGGGTAGTTGCCGTGGGTGCGGACCCAGCCGTCGCGGGCGGCAAAGAAGCCCGAGTACGCCGAGAACGCGTCGACGGGTTGTCCGCCTATCCGCAGGAGTCGGTCACTGGAGAAGGACGCGGCGATGCGTTCGGGATCGAGGGTCCATGGCGTGCGATCAACCAGTGGCGAGCGGTCTATCGCCGACGCAAATGCGGCCACTGATCCGGCAGCGAGGTCGAACACCGGTAGGTGCGCCGAGAGGTAACCCCCGGACTCGGGACAGGTGATCGAGGAGTGGACGTGCGCTCCGACATCGCGCTGGTACTCGTCCAGATAGAACCCGTAACCGTGCTCCATTCGATGCCTTTCGGGAGGTCAGCGACCGAGCAGGTCCCGGCACCGTTCGGCCAGCGTAGCGCGCAGCGGGGCGGCCCTCTCCGCCAACTGCTGTTGCTGCCGCACGTATTCGGCACGGCCAGCCGGTGTTTCGATGGCTATGGGGGAGTATCCGTAGTCGCGCAGATCGTAGGGACTGGCGCGCATGTCGAGTTCACGCGCCAGGAGTGCGTGCTCGAAGCAGGCCATCACCAGATCGGAATCGACGAGCGGCAGAAGTTTGAAGCTCCATTTGTAGAGATCCATCCCGGCGTGCAGGCATCCGGGCTGCTCGTAGTCGATCTGCGTGTCGCGAATCAGGTTGAGCGCATTCTTCGGAGCCGCGTCCGGAGTGAAGAAGCGGAACGCGTCGTAGTGAGTGCATTTGAGGGGCAAGGATTCCACTACGGCGTCGGTACCCGCGAATCCCAGTCGCAGCGGAACAGACTGATGGCGGATCGCTTCCTCGCCGCCCCGGTACACCATCGCCCACTCGTGCAAACCGAAGCAACCGAGCACAGCGGGGCGCGAAGAGGTCTGATTCAACAGATTCCAGACGAATTCGACCGTGGGCAGTCGACGCTCGAGCACGGATCGATCGACGCTCGCGCAACCGGATTCGTCGACGCGATACCCCGAGAACTCTGCGTACTCGGATCCGGCCTCCAGCGCTACGCCGTATCCGGGGTGCCAGCGTCGAAGCTGCGCGGGCTTGAAGTTGTAGTACGTGAACAGGAAATCATGCACCGGGTGAGAAATACCGGCACTGCGACGCGCCCGGTGCGGCCCGACAAGCTGCTCCACTTTTTCGAAGTGCAGAGCTTGCCGAGCCGTCCACTCGCTATGTGCGAGTGCGAGTGTTTCCACCGAACGTGTCATGGATCAGTTGTTCCGTTGTCCCGGAACAGCATCGGTTCCGCGGTGAGTGCCGTCGCGGACGGTGCCGACGTACTCCTCGAGGAGGTCTTCCAATGCCACGATGCCGATGACAATGCCGTCGGCATCGGTGACGGCACCGAGGTGCGAGCTGGCGCGGCGCAGGCCTGCCAACGCTTCGGCGAGCGGCGTGCTGAGCGGAACGACGGGCAACGGACGGATATCCGACGTGGGTACGACGGTATCCGGCCCGGCAGCTTCGTCGAGAACCTCGTCGAGCACGTCCTTGAGGTGCACGTATCCGGCCAGAGTGCCGTCGGCAGCTCGGACGGGGTAGCGCGAGTAGCCCGTTTCGATGACGGCCCGCTCGATGTCGCCCAGCGTGGTGCCGGTCGGGGTGAGCGGGATGGTCCGCACCTTGTCGAGAGTGATCAGCACTTCCGACACCGTGCGATCGGTCGATTCGAGGGCCTGCTTCAACCGGCGGTGCTCTTCGGCGTCGATAAGCCCTTCGGAGCGGGATTCACCGATCATCGCGGACAACTCCACCGCCGAGACGGTGACATCGAGTTCGTCCTTCGGTTCGACTCGCAACAGACGCAGAATCCCGTTAGCGCAGATGTTGTAGAACGCAATGATCGGGCGCGCGATCTTGATGAACGCCAGGTGGATCGGCACGAGAAGCATCGCAGTCTTCTCCGGACCAGCCAGCGCGATGTTCTTGGGCACCATCTCACCGAGCAGGATGTGCAGCACAACCACCAACGACAGTGCGATCGCAAACGAAATCGGATGCAGCAATCCGTCCGGCAGGCCGGCCGCTTCCATCGGCACCTCGAGGAGATGCGCGATGGCGGGTTCGGCGACCTTACCGAGAAGGATCGAACAGATCGTGATGCCGAGCTGCGCCGCGGCGAGCATGAGCGACAGGTTCTCGCCGGCCTTGATGACGGTGAGTGCCCGCTTCTTGCCCTGGGCGACCAACGCTTCGAGTCGGTCGCGGCGAGCAGAAATCAGCGCGAATTCCGCGCCGACGAAAAACGCGTTGCCTGCCAGCAGTACAACGGTGAGGAGAACGCCGAGAAGGTTATTCATCGTCGGACTCCTTTGTGCGCTCTGCTGCTGATTCGGGTTCGACATCACCGGGGACCGGAGTGATGGTCACGCGGTCGATACGACGGCCGTCCATCGAGGTGACTCGCGCAATCCATTTGCCGCGGTGATCGCCGGACGCGTCGACGTCTGGCAATGCCACTTCGTCGCCCTCGTCGGGGATGCGTCCCAATTCGGTGAGTACCAAGCCGCCGAGGGTGTCGTAATCGCCTTCGGGTGCGGTGTACCCGGTAGCTGAGGTGACTTCGTCGATGCGCAGGAGCCCGGAGCAGGACCATCCGTCGCCGACTCGCTGGACGTCGAGTTCAGGTTCGTCGTGCTCGTCGCGCACGTCGCCCACGATTTCCTCGATGAGGTCTTCCATGGTGACGATGCCGGCGGTTCCGCCGTATTCGTCGACCACGAGTGCGACCTGCATGCCGTCCGAGCGGATGCGTTCCATGACGGCGTCACCGTCGAGGCTCGACGGGACAACCGGCACGCGCTGGGCGAGGCTGTCGACTCGCGTCGTGCGTCGGCGCTCGGCGGGAACCGTGAACGCGTGTTTGATGTGGACAACTCCGACGGTGTCGTCGAGGTCGCCGCGAACAACGGGGAACCGCGAGTAGCCGGTACGGGACGCCGTCACGATGAGATCGGCGACTGTATCCGACAACTCGAGTGATTCGATCTTCACACGCGGTGTCATGAGTTCTTCCGCTGTGCGGTCACCGAACTGCAACGACCGGTTGACCAGAAGTGCAGTGCCCGCGTCGATGGAACCACGCTGCGCCGACGTGCGCACCAGCGAGCCGAGCTCCTGCGGGGAACGTGCCGAGCGCAGTTCCTCGGCAGGCTCTATGCCCAGGCGCCTGACGATCCAGTTGGCGGTTCCGTTGAGACCGTTGATCGCCCACTTGAAGACCAGCGAGAAACCGGCTTGCAAACCGGCTGTGGCGCGGGCCGTCGGCATCGGCTTGGAAATCGCCAGGTTCTTGGGGACAAGCTCACCGAAAATCATCGAGAACGAGGTCGCGATAACCAGGGCGAGGATCAATGACGTTGTGGACGCTGCTGATTCGCTCAGCCCGACGGCCTTCGCGACCGGAGTGATGAACCGGGCGAGAACAGGCTCGGCCAGGTAACCGGTGATGAGTGTGGTGATCGTGATGCCGAGCTGCGCACCGGACAACTGAAACGAGAGCGTCTTGTGTGCGTGCTGGACCTGACGCGAACGGAGGTCGCCGTCACGAGCAGCTTCGTCGACGGTGCTGCGCTCGAGCGCGGTAAGTGAGAATTCTGCCGCCACGAAGAGGGCGGTGCCTGCGGTCAGTGCGATGAAGCCGAGCAGGCTGAGAATGGTGAATGCGATGTCCATCGATCATCGCCACCCAAGGGGAGAGCGAAGTGCGCCGGGTTTGTCTCCCGGCTCGCTAGAGGAGCCCTCCGAACCAGCGGAATCAGATGATTCCTCGGATATGACGACGGGTGTTGCGCCGGGTAAGTGTGTGGGTGCCTCGGGCACCGGGTTCCTCTCGTCGGGCCGATGACTTCTCGGCTTTAGCGGGCTCGGTCGGGTTGCCGATTGGCACCCGACCGAGTTTCATTTGTTGTTTCCACGTTCGATGATACCGGCGAGTGCCCGGGCTTTGGGAGCCGAGCACCCGCCGTTCGTCACAATTACCGATTCACCAGCCGGCAGGAAGTGGCCGTCCCTCGGCAAATCCGGCTGCAGACTGCACACCGAGGACTGCCTTGTCGTGCAGTTCCTCGAGTGAGCGCGCCCCGGCATACGTGCAGGTACTGCGGACACCGGAACAGATCTGGTCGATCAGATCCTCGACGCCGGGACGCTCGGGATCAAGTCGCATCCGTGAACTCGAGATGCCTTCCTCGAACAAACCCTTGCGGGCGCGATCAAAAGCCGTCTCGGTGGCGGTGCGCGCAGCAACGGCGCGCTTGGACGCCATACCGAAGCTCTCCTTGTACGCGTTGCCGGCCTGATCGACCTTGAGATCGCCCGGCGACTCGTACGTGCCGGCGAACCACGAGCCGATCATGACATTCGACGCGCCCGCAGCCAGAGCCAGCGCTACATCGCGCGGATGGCGCACTCCACCGTCAGCCCACACGTGTTTGCCCAATTCGCGTGCTGCCGCGGCGCATTCGGCAACAGCCGAGAACTGCGGTCGTCCGACGCCGGTCATCATGCGTGTTGTGCACATCGCGCCTGGTCCGACACCGACCTTGACGATGTCGGCGCCCGCGGCGATGAGATCACGGGTGCCCTGCGCGGAGACCACGTTTCCGGCCACCAGAGGCACACCGAGATCCAGAGCTTTGAGCGTGGTCAGTGCGTCGATCATGCGCTGCTGATGCCCGTGGGCGGTATCGACGACGATGACGTCGGCACCGGCGTCGACCAGCGCTTTGGCCTTGGCACCCACATCGCCGTTGACGCCGACCGCCGCGGCAACGCGCAGCGCGCCGTTGGCATCCACGGCGGGGTCGTAGATTCCGGCACGAATTGCGCCGGTACGAGTCAGGACTCCGGCGAGTGTGCCGTCGTCGTTGACGATGACGGCAAGCGGATCGTGCTTGGTTTCGAGTAGTTCGAACACCTCACGCGTTGTTGCGGTGACCGGTGCCGTGACGAAGTCGGTGATCGCGACGGTACGAAGGCGAGTGAACCTGTCGACGTCCGCGCAGGCAGCCTCGGTGACCACGCCGAGCGGCTTGCCGTCCTCGACGACGACAACCGCGCCGTGCGCCCGTTTGGGCAGCAAGGCCAACGCGTCGGAGACAGCGTCCTCGGGGCTCAGGGTCACCGGAGTGTCGGCGACGAGATGACGGCTCTTCACGAACGCCACCGTTTCGGCGACCGCTTCGGTGGGGATGTCCTGCGGGATGATGACCAACCCGCCGCGCCTGGCGACAGTTTCGGCCATTCGGCGACCGGCGACTGCGGTCATGTTGGCGACAACAACCGGAATGGTGGTTCCCGAGCCGTCGGCCGACGCCAGATCGACGTCGAACCGGGACGTCACGTCAGTCCGGTTGGGGACGAGGAAGACATCGTCGTAGGTCAGGTCGTATGGGGGGCGTTGCCCTTCGAGGAACTGCACGTTTCACGAGCTTACCGGCGACGGCGCAGTTACGCCGATTGTTTCGCGTCCTTGCGACCGCGAGAGCGCGATGGTGGTGACGATCATGACGGCCACCGCGCAACCGATGACGAGAATCCCGAGGCCCTCGACTCGTAGTCGCTCGTCGAGAACCGTCATACCGAGGAACACTGCCGCGATCGGTTCGCCGATGGTCAACGCCGGCAACGACGCAGACAAGGGACCCACCTGGAATGCTCGTTGCTGCACATACACGCCGATAGCACCCGACGCGATGAGCGCCCACGTCTGCCACGCGCTCACTACGCCGACAAAACCGTGCTCCAGAAGCTCGGTCACGTATTTCGTGAATGCGACGGCTATACCGAAGTAGATGCCCGCTGCGGCTCCGAGAAGCAGTGCGCGCCATCCGGCATCGAGTTTGGACAAGCCGCCGATGGTGGCAACGACGGCCACTCCGACCGTGATCGCCAGCGGCACCGCCCAGTCCGACCACGGAGCATTACTGTCGCCTTCGGTGGGATCACCGACCACCAGGAAGACGGCCAGGGCAATGGCAAGCATGACCGCAAACGTCCAAGCCGTTCGAGTGATCCGGATCCCCGAGAACTTTGCCGACAGCGGCAGCGCGAACAACAAGGACGACACGATCAACGGCTGCACCACCAACACCGAACCGAGTGCCAGCGCGAGGGCCTGCATGACATAACCGCCGCCGTCGCCGATCAGGCCGGCCCACCACCGGGGACTTCGGATCAACGACGCGACCAGCGCGCCGCCCTCAGGCACCGACGACGCGGCCCGCTGTTGAGCTACCGACGCGCACGCGAAGAGCAGTGCGGCAGCGAGTGCGCAGATGATCGAGATCAGTGGAAGATCGCCCATAGATCTCAGTGTGCGCGTTTGCCTCCGGCTTTTCCGGCAGACGGGCGACCCGAATTCGGTGTACCTGTTCCGCGGCGCGGCGTGAGCCCCTTGGACGCGAGGCGCTCCGAACGTGTGGGGACGGGAGTGCCGTCGGCGCGAATCTTCTTCACCGTCTTGGGATCGGTGACCCGGCGCGACGCAACAGCGCGCTTGTCACCGTCCTTCTTCATCCGGCCGCCGGCAGCTGTGCGGCCAGCAGTGTCGTGTTCCTGGCGTCCACGCTTGGCCGTGTGTGTGACCTCGACGGTCGTATCGGGCGCTGCGACGGGGATTCCCGTCGGTTCCATGGCGCCGGTGATGCGGGTGAGTTCCAGATCGTCTGGACGGACCCGAACGCTGTGAACCTTCACGCCGGCCGCCTTGGTCAGCTTCTCGACCCCCGCGCGTTCTTCATCGGTCACGATCGTCACGACAACACCCGATTCACCTGCGCGGGCCGTACGACCGGCGCGGTGCAGGTAATCCTTGGCCTCGGCGGGCGGATCGACATGGACAACCAGCGTCACGTCGTCGACATGGATGCCGCGGGCGGCGACGTCGGTAGCCACCAGGACCGGCGTCGTGCCGTCGGAGAACGACGTGAGGGTCTTGGTCCGGTTGTTCTGCGTCTTTCCGCCGTGCAGGGCTCCGGCGGACACGCCGATCAAATGCAGTTGCTGCGCAAGACGATCCACGCCGTGCTTCGTCTTGACGAACATGATGGTTCGTCCCGCACGCGAAGCGATATGTGCGACAACGGATCTCTTGTCCACCTGGTCCACGAACAGCAGGTGATGTTCCATGGTGGAGACCGTCGCAACCGGGGGAGCGGTGGCGTGCGATGCCGGGTTGCGCAGGTAGCCTGCGACCAAATCGTCGACCTTGCCGTCCAACGTTGCCGAAAAGAGAAGGCGTTGACCATCTTTCGGAGTCGCGTCGAGAATCTTGGCAACCTCGTCGATGAAGCCCATGTCTGCCATGTGGTCGGCTTCGTCGATCGTGGTGATCACAACGTCGTCGAGGATCACCGACTTCTGCTCGAGCAGATCGAGCAACCGGCCAGGCGTGGCGATCAGCAGATCGACCCCGCGAGCCAGAATGTCGGCCTGACGCTTGATCGGGACGCCGCCCACCGCGCTCGCTACCCGCGAGCCGACCTCGGTGGCAGCGTCGTCGAGCGCTTTGTGAATCTGAATTGCCAGTTCGCGGGTGGGAGCGAGCACCAATCCACGGGGGCGATTGCGTTTGCTTGCGCCGCCCTTGAGGCGGACCAGCATGGGAAGCCCGAAAGCCAAAGTCTTGCCGGAACCTGTCGCGCCACGTCCCAGAACGTCGCGGCCTGCCAGCACATCGGGAATCGTGGCAGCCTGGATGGGGAACGGAGCATCAATCCCGTGTCGGCGCAGTGCGTGCACCATCACAGCGGGGATTCCGAGGTCGATGAACGAGCGCCCTTCGGTTGATGTGGGCGAGTCGATCGTCGATTTCGGCATTTGTCCAGGCTACCGGGTATCGGTAGACGCAGGTGACCGCGTCTACCGATACCGGGTGTGAATCAGGCCTCGATTTCGCTACGGTCACCGCTCCACAACGTGTGGAACTTGCCGGGCTTGTCGATGCGCTCGTAGGTGTGAGCGCCGAAGAAGTCACGCTGACCCTGAGTCAACGCAGCCGGGAGACGCTCCGCGCGCAGTCCGTCGTAGTACGACAGCGACGACGCGAACGCCGGCACCGGGATGCCGAGCATCGTCGCGGTGGCGACAACACGACGCCAGCTGTCGATTCCTGCTTCGATGGCTTCACGGAAGTACGGAGCGAGAATCAAGCTCGGCAGCGACGGATCAGCGTCGAACGCGTCCTTGATGCGGTTGAGGAACTGCGCGCGGATGATGCAACCACCGCGCCAGATCGTTGCCAGATCCGCAGGCTTGACGTCCCAGTTGTACTCGGCGCTACCGGCCGCGATCTGGTCGAAGCCCTGCGCATATGCCACGATCTTCGAGGCGTACAGCGCTGCCTGGATGTCCGCGGCGAACTGCTCGGCATCAGCAGGCTTGTCACCGAGCGAACCCGAAGCCAAGCCCTGAGCCTGAGCTGCGGCGCGCTGCGTGCGGCTACCGGAGAGCGCGCGAGCGAACACGGCCTCGGCGATACCGGTAACCGGTACACCGAGATCCAGAGCGGACTTGACCGTCCAGCGGCCAGTGCCCTTCTGCTCGGCAGCGTCGACGATGACGTCGACCAGCGGCTTACCCGTCTCGGCGTCGACCTGACGCAGAACCTCGGCTGTGATCTCGATCAGGTACGACTCGAGCGTGCCCTTGTTCCACTCGGTGAAGACGTCGGCGACCTGGCCGGCGTCGTAACCCAGAGCGTCACGGAAGAGGTTGTACGCCTCGCCGATGAGCTGCATGTCGGCGTACTCGATGCCGTTGTGCACCATCTTGACGAAGTGGCCGCTGCCGTCCGGACCGATGTGCGTGCAGCACGGGGTGCCGTCGACGTGAGCGGAGATCGACTCGAGAAGCGGGCCGAGAGCCTCGTAGGACTCCTTCGGACCGCCCGGCATGATCGACGGACCGTTGAGCGCGCCTTCTTCGCCACCGGAGATACCAGCGCCGACGAAGTGGAGTCCACGCGCACGGATAGCGGCCTCACGGCGAATCGTGTCCGTGTACAGCGAGTTGCCGCCGTCGATGATGATGTCGCCCGGCTCCATCGCATTGGCGAGCTCTTCGATCACAGCGTCGGTCGGCGCGCCGGCCTTGACCATGATCAGCACGCGACGCGGCTTCTGCAGCGCGGCAACAAATTCCTCGACAGTCTCGGTGCGCACGAAGTCGCCCTCGGAACCATGGTCGGCGATCAACGCATCGGTCTTCGCGATGCTGCGGTTGTGCAAGGCAACGGTGTGACCGTGGCGGGCGAAATTGCGGGCAATATTCGAACCCATGACGGCCAGTCCGGTGACGCCGATCTGTGCCCGGGGTGATTCGGTGCTAGTGGTTGACATGCTTACAGCTTTCCCTCTCGGTCCGCGGCTGTGAAATCCTGCGCCTGGCGCAGCCGAAAAACTGTGCGGCCGCGACGCGCGTGAACATCAGACCGTGCATACAAAACACGGATGCAGATCACTTTATTGCAGTGACCTGCATCCGTCTCGA
This sequence comes from Rhodococcus sp. IEGM 1366, assembly GCF_033142425.1. NCBI lineage: Bacteria > Bacillati > Actinomycetota > Actinomycetes > Mycobacteriales > Nocardiaceae > Rhodococcus > Rhodococcus sp. IEGM 1366. Next base: position 295,008 of record NZ_JAWLRZ010000005.1, on the reverse strand, counting down.
TACAGCTTCCGGCGTGGCCGGAGTGTGATCAATATTCAGTTGGTGAGCCGCAGCTCAGCGAGCGTATTACCGCTGATCGCGCTTCGGTCCGTCGAAGCCGTCGTAGCTACGACGGTCGGTGCGGCTGCGGAATCCGCCGCCACTGGTCGAGCCTGCGCGGTCGCTGCTGTCGCGGTTGCCCTGGTATCCACCCGTCGAGCGGTTGCCCTGGTAGCCGGTGGAGGGGCGGCTGTCGCGGTCTCCGTACGAAGGGCGGCTGTCGCGGTTGCCCTGGTACCCGCCGCGGCTTTCGCCGTCACGGTTGCCCTGGTATCCACCCGAGGAACGGTTGCCCTGGTATCCGGTGGAGGGGCGGCTGTCGCGGTCTCCGTACGAAGGGCGGCTGTCGCGGTTGCCCTGGTAGCCGCCGGAGGAGCGGTTGCCCTGGTATCCGCCGCGGTCGCTGCTGTCGCGGTTGCCCTGGTATCCACCCGAGGAACGATCACCCTGGTAGCCGCCCGAGGAGCGGTTGCCCTGGTAGCCGCCACGGCTTTCGCCGTCGCGGTTGCCCTGGTATCCACCCGAGGAACGATCACCCTGGTAGCCGCCCGAGGAGCGGTTGCCCTGGTACCCGCCACGGCTTTCGCCGTCGCGGTTGCCCTGGTATCCACCCGACGAGCGATTTCCCTGGTAACCACCGGAAGAGCGGTTGCCCTGGTAGCCACCACCTTCACGGTTGCCCTGGTAACCGCGTGAACCACCGCGGTCGCCGAAGGAGCGCTCGCCACGAGAAGAGCTCTCGCGCAACGGTTCTCCGGTGGGCTTCTTGGCTCCGGTGATGCGAGCGAGCTCGGCGGAACCCGGGGTGACGGGAACAGCTGCGGCGTTGACGCCCGCCATTCCGGTCAGACGCTTGAACTGACGCTTCTGGTTCGGCAGAACGATCGCAACGACAGTTCCCTTCTCACCGGCGCGAGCCGTACGGCCTGCGCGGTGAAGGTAATCCTTGTGATCGGCCGGGGGATCGACATGAACGACGAGGTCGATGCCGTCGACGTGGATGCCGCGGGCTGCGACGTCGGTGGCAACAAGGACGGGAGTGCGGCCGTTCTTGAAACGCTCGAGGACGCGGGTGCGCTGGTTCTGTGCTTTGCCGCCGTGCAGGGACTCTGCGGCGATTCCGACTGCGCGGAGGCGATCGGTGATGCCTTCGCAACCGAGCTTGGTGCGGGCGAACATGATGGTTCGTCCGTCACGGGCGCCGATCTCAGCGAGAACAGCGTCCTTCTGTCCGCGATCGACGAGGAGTACGTAGTGCTCCATCGTGTCGACGCTCGCGCGGCCGTCTTCGGTGGAGTGGGTGACGTGGTTGGCCAGGAACTGACGAACCAGCGACTGGACCTCACGGTCGAGAGTTGCGGAGAACAGCAGACGCTGTCCGTCGGCAGGGGTCTCGCCGAGGATCGAGCGAACCTCGGGCAGGAAGCCCATGTCCGCCATCTGATCGGCTTCGTCGAGTGCGGTGATTTCCACCGAGTCGAGGATGCAGGTGCCCTGGCGCAGGTGATCGCCCAGGCGACCCGGCGTAGCGACGAGGACGTCGACGCCGCGGCGGAGCTGATCGACCTGCTTGGCGAACGGAGTACCACCGACGGCGGGACGGACCGTGAGTCCGAGAGCACCGGCGTAGGAGTTCAGGGAATCGACCACCTGGAATGCAAGTTCACGGGTCGGGACCAGCACGAGTGCGCGCGGACGCTTGGCGGCCGGACGATCTTCGTGGCGTGACAGGCGGGTCAGCATCGGCAGACCGAAGGCCAGGGTCTTGCCCGATCCGGTCTGTGCGCGGCCCAGAACGTTGGTGCCGGCAAGCGCGTCCGGAATGGACTGAGCCTGGATGGGCGACGGGCTGGTGATGGAGTTGCGGGCCAGAGCGGCAACAAGCTGCTCGGGCAGGCCGATTTCGGCAAAAGTGATGGTGGGCTCAGCCGAAACTGCGTCGGTGGCAGCTTTGTCTTCAGCGGCGGGTGTTACTACGACATCTTCGGCGATGTTCTCAGAAGACGACATTTGGACAGCGTTGGTCACGCGGAAACCTCTCCGGACTACGGGCACGTCGCGGAGCGGAAGAAGCCATGCTTGAACACACGACACAGTTCGCAAAGGGACGAGCCAGGGCACATGTCACCTGGCAATCCGAACGCATACTGCGGGGAATTGGGCTGTGTGCCGTTAAATGTTGATGAACCACGATGGTGGCCGGGCTCTACTGTACGCCACTCGCTGCCGGGAAGTCAGGTAACCCCGCGTGTGACCTGCACTACTACAGCGTGTTCTGCTGGTCAAGACCTTAGTACGCGTTGAGAAGTAAGCGAAGTTCGGTGAGCCACGGCACGGCGACGGCAACGGTGGGGACGACCAGAATCGTGATTGCGGCAAGATAGGCACATGCCGCGACACGGGGATCGGCAGCATCAGTCGAGAGTCGCTGGACACGAATCAGAGTCGACGGACCACCGGCTGCCATGGCGCCACGCGGTGCGGTCGATCCTGCACACGCGACCAGTGCCCGGGCTAAGGGAGTCGGGCCCGTGACGCGAACCGCGGAATCGTCGGCCAGCAATTCGACCAGCAATTGGACGGATCCGAGGGCGGACTTGCTACGAACGAACCGGGGGAACGCATGGTTGACCGCGGTGAATGCTTCGAGAACCAGATCGTGACGTGCGCGCAGGTGCGAACGCTCGTGCGTGAGAATTGCCTTGACCTCGGCATGATCGAGGTTTTGCAACGTTCCTTGGCTCAGGACCACCCGCTGACGTATTCCGGGCAGGCAGTACGCGATGGGTTCTTCGACATCGAGAACGCGCAGGTCCGGGGTGCGCTCCACCGCGGCGGGCATGGCGCAGTCGTCGAGTAGATCCACGAGGATGCGGTGGCGTGCGCGTCGCCGCCGAGTTCGTACACCCACTTGCAGGATCGAAAAAATCAGTTTCGCGCCGATGAGCAAGGTGAGCGCAAATACCACGACGTACAGAATCCACAGTGGCAAACCAAGAGCGTCGATCTCAGCGGTCGGCGCAGTGGTCGGTCGTCCGTCCGGTCCTGGAACCAGAAGCTGACTGGCAATGGCCAAACCCGAGCTGAAAGCTGACAACACTGCGGCAAGCGCGATGGCCTGCCACAGGACGAGAGCCGCGCGCGGCGCCCGGTACGGCCACGTAGAGCGGCTCAGGAGTGCTGGTACCGGACCCGCGAGCAACAACGCGAGGATTCCGAAAACCAGTGCAGTGGTGGCGTTCATGACCTAGTCATCATGCACGAAGAAATCAGTTAGGCCTAGAAAATCTACGGCCGCACATCTTTTTTCGCGGATTCGCGCACCTCGAGAGCGGCAAGTGCTTCGCGCAGCGCGTCAGCCTCGTCGGCATTGACCTGGCCGACGAAGTGAACCAGGGCTGCGGCCCGGCCGTCCGACTCCGGCGCCTGAGCCAGAGCGTCGACCATCAGGCTCGCGACCAACTCTTCACGCTTGTTCACCGGGAGGTAGCGATGTGCGCGATCGTCACGTTGCTGAATCACCAGGTGCTTCTTCGCGAGTCGTTGCAGGACGGTCATGACCGTCGTGTACGCCAGTTCGCGATGTGTTGCGAGTGCTTCATGCACCTGTCGCACAGTTTGGGGTTCGGTTGTAGACCACAAATGATCCATGACCGCGCGTTCGAGTTCACCTAGACCTGCCATTCTTCGATTCTACGGACTTCCACGACGAAATACGTACTACTGGTAGTAGTAAGGGCGGATCAATGAGTGTGGTATTGGACATAGTGAGCTGTAGGACAGATAACGTGGATGGAGACCGTGGCCACGTCAGAGCAGAGTCGATCAGTAGAAAGTAGTCGCGCGCAGATGAAGATCGACAGTTCCTCGGAGTCCACGCCTCTCTCGACTCGACTGTCGGCGTACGGGGGTAAAGCCCGCGAGCTTGTTCGTTTCGGAATTCGGGATGCCCCGATGACGACGTCGATCGTGGTCATCACGTGGGTTCTGGGTGCGGCGACGGGAAGCCTTGTGCACGGGCCGTCGAGATCGCTGGCTCACCAGATTGCCGCCGGAATGGGTTCGCTGCAGCACGGGCGACTATGGACACCACTGACATCTGCGCTGTGGGAGGGGAACCTTCTGCGGTATATCGGCGCGACCGTGCTGTTGCTCGTTGTCGCCGCACCCCTCGAACGACGCATGGGCACGGTGAAACTCGCGATCGCGGCGGTCACAACGCAGATACTGGGCGTGATCCTTGGGCTGGGGTGGGCGTCGCTGGCCAAGGTTGTCGACGCCAGTTGGGGGTTTCGCCTGCACTCTGGAGCCGCGGTGGGCGCCAGCGCCTGGGTCGTGGGGGCTCTGATGGTCGCCACCGCGAACATGGGCACGCTGTGGCGTCGACGCATCCGCGTGGGCGTTCTCGCTCTCACCATCACGCTCGCGTTGTTCAGTGGGCAACTCCAGGACGTCATCCGCCTCTTCGCCGGTGTGGTCGGGTTGGTGATCGGTGCGTGGATCGTCGGTAGGTCAGCGCGCGGTGACCGGATCGTCGGGACTCAGCGGGAAGGCCGCGTGCTGGTGGCCATAGTTGTCGCGGCGAGTGCGATCGGGCCGATGATCGCGGCACTCTCCCCGGAGGCAGTGGGACCCTTGGCTGTTCTCCGCGATCTGTTCCGCGGTGTTCCCTGGACAGTGGCCGAGGTCCGCGACCTGTGTGCCGAGTCGTCGACCGACCCGGATTGCCGACGAGGATTGTTGGAACTGCGCCTGTCCGGGATCGGGCCGACGTTGCTCTCGCTCATGCCCTCGATCTTCGTGCTCGTGCTCAGCGACGGTTTGCGGCGCGGCCGGCGCTTCGCCTGGATCGCCACCGTGTGCGCGCAAGTGATCCTTTTGATTCTCTCGATCGGGAACTTCGTCATCCGGTTCGTCGACGCCGCCGACAGCGAGAGCTTGTTCTACGGCATCGGTGACCCCAACGTGTATCGGACGTTGGTGCCGTTCCTCACCCCACTGTTCGTCCTGATCATGTTGATCCTCACGCGGCGATATTTCGACGTGTCCGCTCCGGCCGGAACCTATCGGAAACTGGCAGTGTCACTCTTAGCGCTACTCGCCGGTCTGATCGTGGTGTATGTGGGCGGCGGGATGGTTGCGCGCCACGGGTTCGACCGCGAACCGAGCGTCGCGTTACTTCTGGCTGATTTTCCGCAACGGTTGGTGCCGCCTGTCTATCTGCAACTGGTTGATCCGCGGCTTCTGCCCGTCGACATCGAAGCGACTCTGTTGTTCGAATGGACAGGAGTGGTGTTCTGGGTGGCCGCATCGATTCTCGTGTTCGTGACGTTCCGCAAACCCGTCGACGCACTTGATCCGCGGGACGCCGCGCGCGCCCGAGCGATGCTGATCGCCGGAACCGGAAGCCCGCTGTCGTGGATGACGACGTGGACGGGAAATACCTTCTGGTTTTCGTCGGACGGCTCGAGTTACGTTGCCTACCGCGTTATTTCCGGGGTGGCTCTTACTACCGGCGACCCGGTGGGGCCACCCGGTCACCTGCGAGACACCATCAGCGAGTTTGCAGAATTCGCCACGGAAAACGGCTGGATCCCGTGCTTCTACTCGGTCACCGACGACGTTCGAGCGATTACGGATTCGATGGGGTGGAGCGGCCTGCAGGTTGCCGAGGAAACGATTCTCGATCTGGGCGAGATCGCGTTCACCGGTAAACGATTCCAGGACATTCGAACGGCGTTGAACCGGGCGAAGAAGTCCGGCATCACGGCCGAATGGATCAACTATCCGCACGCCGCGATCGCCGTCAAGGATCAGATTGTCGCGATTTCCGAGGAATGGGTCGCAGACAAGGGAATGCCGGAAATGGGTTTTACGCTCGGCGGACTCAATGAAATCGACGACGACAACGTGCGATGCCTGATCGCGATCGACGAGGAACGCACGGTCCACGGTGTCACATCATGGCTGCCCGTGTACCGGGACGGCCGAATCGTGGGCTGGACTCTCGACTTCATGCGGCGCCGCTCCGAGGGTTTCAGGCCGACCATGGAGTTCCTGATCGCGTCGGCGGCCCTGAGCTTGGAATCCGAAGGAGTCGAATTCCTGAGCCTCTCGGGTGCCCCGCTGGCGAAGGTCGCGACGGATGACGGCTCGAATTCGGTTGAGCTGGAAGCGATGACATTGTCCGGCGTGATGGACAACGTGCTCGAATTCTTGGGGCGCACCCTCGAACCCGTGTACGGTTTCCGCTCGCTGCTGGCCTTCAAATCGAAGTTCCAGCCGCGATATGTGCCCATGCACATGGTGTTCGCCGATCCTGCCGCGCTGCCGAGTATCGGCAACGCAGTAGGGCGGGCGTACCTGCCTACTGTGTCGCTCGGTCAGGGAGTGAAGTTGGTGCGGACGATTATCGGTCGATGAGCGAATGCCGTCAGGAAGGCTGTGCGGCCGGCCCGCCGACGGTACCGAAAACATGTCGAGTTCCGATGGGCACGATCAGCGGGCGATCCGAGACCGGGTCGTCGATGACAGCGGCTTCGAGACCGAACACCTCGAGGAGCAGTTCCGCAGAGATGATGTCTTTCGGAACTCCCGAGGCGACGATGGCGCCGTCCCGCATCACGATCAAATGGTCGCTGTAGCGCACCGCAAGATTGAGATCGTGCAGGATCATGACCACAGTGCGGCCCATCTCCTCGTGCAATTGATCAACGAGGTCGAGAACCTCCATGGAGTGCGCAAGATCCAGGTAGGTCGTTGGCTCGTCGAGCAGAAGGATATCTGTGCCCTGCGCCAGCGCCATCGAGATCCACGCCCGCTGCCGCTGACCGCCGGACAGCTGATCGACCGGACGATCTGCAAGATCTGATACCCCGGTCAACTCGAGCGCCTGAGCTACTTCGCCTTCGTCGTCTGCCGACCATTGACGGATCCACGACTGGTGGGGATGGCGGCCACGCGCAACCAGATCGGCGACGGTCAACCCTTCGGGAGCGACTGGAGTTTGCGGCAACATGCCAAGGACTCGTGCGACGTCCTTGGTCTTCATCGAGCTGATTGCCTTGCCGTCCAACACTACCGACCCACTCTTGGGCTTGAGCAGTCGTCCCAGAGCACGCAAGAGCGTCGACTTACCGCAGCCGTTCGGTCCGATGACCGTCGTGATCACGCCGGTCGGGATTTCGAGATCAAGACCGTCGACGATGATGCGATCCCCGTAACCCAGGGTGAGATCCTTTGCGACGAGCCGTGCGGGGGCGTCGACGGACTGGGACAACGTGGTCATGCTGTGACCTTCCGATTGTTACGAACCAAGAGGTAGAGCAGGAACGGTCCGCCGAGCGCTGATGTCACGATGCCGACCGGCAATTCGACGGGAAGAACCGTGCGGGCGATCACGTCACTGCCGACAACAAGCACAGCGCCGGTGAGCGCGGACGCGACGATCGGGGGGCCGGCAGATCGAACCAAACGCATCGCTACCTGCGGAGCAGCCAGGGCGACAAAGCCGACAGGCCCGGCGGCGGCGGTGGCGATCGCAGCCAATGCGACGGACGAGAGCAGGAGCTTGGCCTGTGACGACTGAAGGCGCACGCCCAGTGACGTCGCGTTGTCCTCGCCCAATCGCAGTGCGCCCATGGTGAACGACGCGATCACGGCGTATCCACCGACAACTACCACCGCGACGGCAACTGGCCACATCTGGTTCCAGGTCGCTCCGTTCAGCGAGCCGTTCAGCCATACCTGCGCCCGGGACGCATCGTTGATATCGGCTGAAATCAGGAGCCACCCGGTAGTTGCCACCAACATCGCGTTGACGCCGATGCCGATCAGGATCAGACGGAATCCTTCGACGCCTTTGCGCCATGCCAGCGTGTAGATGACCACGGCGGTCAGTAGCCCGCCCGCCAGCGCTGCCAGCGGAATGCCGAGTGTCGCAAGCAGACCCACGAACGATCCGCCACCACCGAGAACGATCAGTGCGACAGCGGCCGCGCTGGAACCGGCGGTGATACCCAGGATGTCCGGACTCGCGAGTGAATTGCGGGCGATGGTCTGCGTGATCGCGCCCGCGATGCCGAGTGCCATACCGATGAACAGAGCTGTCAGCGACCGGGGCAAGCGGAGATCGAAGACGATGAGGTTCTGGGTTTTTGTGCCGCCACCGAACAGAACTGAAATCACGTCAGGGATGGAGATCGGGTAGTCGCCGCGTCCGACGCTCAGGCAGATCAGCACGAACAGTGCGGCAGTCAGTGCAACGCACACCGACACCGCCAGCGGGCGATACACCAGCGAGAACGAACCGACACGAATCGCTTTGCGGGAGGGAACAGTTCGGGGGAGCACGCCAGGTTCACCCCGGAGAACCTTGCCTTGTGTGATGGTCACAGACTTGCCAACTTCCTGCGCCGTACGAGAGCGATGAAGAACGGCGCACCGAAGATCGCCAGAATAATTCCGACCTGAAGTTCACCCGGACGGACGACAACGCGTCCGATGATGTCGGCGGTGATCAACATGATCGCGCCGAGCAGACCCGCGTACGGGACGAGCCAACGGTAATCAGGGCCGGTGATGGCCCGGGCAACGTGTGGCACGACGAGGCCGATGAAGGCGATAGGTCCGCAGGCAGCGGTGGCGGCGCCGGTCAGCAAGGTGATCGCGACAATGCCGAGGGTGCGACTGAAGACAATGTTGGTTCCGAGCGCTTTGGCTACGTCGTCGCCGAGACTGAGGACGTTGAGTCCTGGCGTGCTCGCGAGAGCAATGACGAGACCGACGACCAGGAAGGGAAGCACCTGCCACAACACGTCGAATCCGCGTCCGGACACCGAGCCGACCACCCAGAATCGGTACGCGTCGAGGCTTGCCTGGTCGAGGATGATCACCGCATTGGTCATGGCCTGGAGGAAGAACGCGACAGCGGCCCCGGCGAGAGCCAGGCTGAGCGGACTGGAACCTCCGTTGCCGATGGATGACAAGCCGAATACGACAACACTCGCGATGAACGAACCAGCGAATGCAAACCACATGTACTGACTCGGTGCGGTGAACCCGAACAGGTAGATCGACATGACAACCAAGAACGCAGCGCCGGCATTGAGGCCGAGGAGGCCGGCGTCGGCAAGGGGATTTCGGGTGTGCCCCTGAATGAGTGCACCGACGATTCCCAGCGCGATGCCGACAACCAAGCCCAGGATTGTTCGCGGCGCGCGCAGAGTTCGCACGATGATGTCGGTTTGCGATCCGTCGGAGTTGAAGATTGCATGGAAGATCTCGGCAAAAGTGAGCGGACGCGCACCGACCGCGATGCTGGCAAGCATGACCAACACCAGAAGGACGGTCAGAACTGCAAGACCGATGAGACGACGCCTGCGGGTGGCTGATACCGAGTTGTCGCGCTCGAGTTCGGCGAACCCCTCGTCGCGAGCGGTGCTTTCGCGGACAACGTCGATTCCGGATCGGTTGATCGGGCGCAAGAGTGCGCGTCTGACGCCAATGGGTTGCTTGGTCTGTGCATCCCGGGTGATCAGGCCGACCCAACCTTTTCCGGACGTTCGTCCATTCGTGCCCTCACGGAATCCGAAGTTCCAGATGAGAAGCCCGATAGCGATGGCGATTGCTGTCCCGCCGAACACTGCGCGATCAGCTTCACCGCCGCCGTTGTCGTCCTGCAAGGACTGGACTATGTACCAGCCGATCACGAGAGGGAGCGCGATGATTGCGACGTCGAACAGTCCGGCAAGGATGCGCAATCGGACGGGCGCCGGTCCTCGGGGTACGACACGTCGTCCGTAGTTCTCGCTGGGCCCGCGCGGATGTTCGCTCCCGGGCGTGTCGGTCATGGTCACTGGTGGATCGAACTCCTGGTCTTGGCTCGCAGGGATTTCAGATCTTAGGTTACGGAACCCTATCCCCGGGAACCTCGCGCGGGTTGGTTTCCGGACCGAATATGCGTGCCGAGGCTCACAGATCTTTACTCTTGAATTATGGTGAGGCTAACCTATGTTGAGTGTGTAAGACCCCTACGGCCGATTGGAGTGCATGGTGACCATGACCCTCACCACCGAGCATGTGCAGATTCGTGACTTGGATTTCCGGACTGACGCATTCAGCCGCACCTGCACACGCTTACGGGGGCTCAACCCCGATTACCCGCGCGTGTATGCAGTTGCTGCCATGGCTGGTGAGGGCAAACGCCGATGGTGGAAACTGAGTACCGGTCTGCACAGTGAACGAGTCGAACAGCTGTATTTGCGATCTCTCCAGGATCTCGACAATCCGGAGGCCGCGGCAATCCAGGTTGCGACGTCCTTGATCCACGCCGTTGTCGGCAGGGTAACCGCTTCCATCGTGGCGGAGGGCTCGGCGTGGGATCCCGGTCTCGAGAACCTCTGGATACATATGGACAGCGACAGTGGTATCGACTGGGCAGGCGTGGTTGACGAAACGCTGCGCGTGGCGCCGGGCGGTACCGAGTACGGCCGGGATGGCGTTGTCGGCATGCCCTGTGAGGAAGCGCTTTTCGTCTGGACCGCGCACAGGTGCCTTGGAGCCCTGCATGCAGTGCTCGCCGCTGTGTCTCGTTGCGCGCCGATAGATCCCTATCGATTCTGGGGTTTGGTGGGCGAAGCCATCCTGGGAGCAACTGCGTACGTCCCGATTCTCGCGGGTGGCGGCGAAACGGCAGCGCAGCGCCGAGGTCAGGGACTGCTCGACGCATTTGTCGGCGCCGGAGTGCCGGTGCGGTCTCGTCGAAAGATCGCAGCGCGCCCCCGTTGGAATCAGTTTGACGAAACGCTTGCTTAATTAGGTAAACCTTGCCTATGATTGAGCAAGGCAAAGCGGGGAGAACAACCCGCCGAGTTCAAGAAACTGCCGGACCGCGCCGGAGTCCTGAGGGCTGCAGAGACTCCCGGTCCTTCCCATGGCGGGTTCCGCATCGTCACGATGCGGAACCCGCCTGTTCGTCTTTACGGACCTGAATCGTCGCTCGAGTTACGGCTGGTGTAGGCAAGTAGTCAGCGGCCGCCGCACCGGCGCCACGGGAAACACAGATGGAGAAGGCATGTCCGACACAGCTGACATCGCAGACATGAAGAGCTTGCTGGGAACCGGTTTCGACGCCACCATCGGACTGGAATACACCGAGGTGACACCAGATCGAGTTCGCGCTCAGTGGACGGTCAAGCCGACGCTTCACCAGCCGGCCGGTATCCAGCACGGCGGCGTGTACTGCTCCGTAGTGGAATCACTGGCCAGCATCGGCGGCACGGTGTGGCTGGGGGAGCGCGGACACGTTGTCGGCGTCAACAACAACACCGATTTCCTGCGCGCGACCCGCGAAGGGACGCTGACCGCGGAGGCCAACCCGATTCATCGCGGTCGTACATCCCAGTTGTGGGAGGTGCGCATCACCGATGAGCAAGGTCGACTGGTGTCCAAGGGGCAAGTACGCCTTGCGAACATCACGGACACCTCAGCGATCGGCAACTGACGACGGCGAGGCCTGAGAACAACAAACGGCGGTGGAATCAGATTCCACCGCCGTTTTCCGTGTCAATCGAGAGGCTCAGCCGGCAGCCTGTTCAGGTTTGCCTTTTCCGCTCTCGACCGCCGCCTTGGATTTGTTGTGTTTCTCCAACTCGCCCATGGCATTTCGCGCGAACACCTGCTGCTCGGTCGACGCCATCTGAGCACGGCCACGGCCGAAGAACGTCACCGTCCACGACAGGATCGTGGACACACGTGAGCGGAAACCGACCAGATACAACAGGTGGATGGCCAACCACGCCACCCAGCCGATGAAACCGCTGATTTCGAGCTTGCCCACCTTTGCCACCGCGCTGAATCGCGAAATGGTGGCCATACTTCCCTTGTCGAAGTACTTGAACGGAACGCGAGTAGTGGGTGCCTGTCCGTCGATCTCGGCTTTGATCTGCTTGGCAGCGTACTTGCCGCCCTGCATCGCAACCTGCGCCAAGCCCGGCAATTTGTCCAGCGACATCATGTCGCCGACAACAAACACGTTGGGATGACCCGGCAGCGACAGATCCGGGTTGACCATGACCCGACCGGCGCGGTCTGTCTCGCCGCCGCTCTGCTCTGCCAGCTGCTTGCCGAGAGGGCTCGCCTGAACACCGGCCGACCACACTTTGCACTGCGACTCGATGCGGCGCAGTGTGCCGTCCTTCTCCTTGATGATCAGTCCGTCGTTGTCGACGTCAGTGACCATGGCATCCAACTGAATCTCGACACCGAGGCCCTCGAGCGTTTCTGCGGCCTTGCGGCTCAGCTTGCCGCCGTAGACCGGAAGCACAGCGGGCGCACCGTCAAGGAGAACTACCCGAGCCTCACGGGGATCGATCTTCCGGAATGCGCCATCGAGGGTGCGACGCGACAATTCCGCGATCTGACCCGCGAGCTCAACACCCGTCGGGCCTGCGCCGACAACAACAAACGTGAGCAGGCGTGCGCGCTCGGCGGGATCGTCCGACAGTTCTGCCTGCTCGAACGCGCCCAGGATACGACCGCGAAGCTCGAGCGCGTCATCGATTGTTTTCATACCTGGCGCGAATTCGGCAAAGTGATCGTTTCCGAAGTACGACTGTCCGGCGCCCGCAGCGACGATCAAACTGTCGAACGGCGTCACGGTAACCCGTTCCAACAGCCGTGAAGTTACGGTCTTCTTCTCCAAGTCGATCGTCTCGACCTCACCGAGCAGTACCTGCGCATTTTTCTGCTTGCGGAGTACTAATCGGGTTGCCGGCGCGATATCGCCGACGGACAGAATTCCCGTGGCTACCTGGTAGAGAAGGGGTTGGAAAAGATGATGGGTGGTGCGCGCAATCATCGTGATTTCGGCATCGGCTTTTTTGAGAGCCTGTGTGCCGAACAATCCACCGAAGCCGGAACCGATCACCACGACGCGGTGGCGGTGCGATTCAACCGACTGGATGCTCATTCCGTGCTCCTCGAGTTGTAGACGACGGTTCTACGGTAGTCCCACCTACGCTGAGGTTCTCTGCGAGTCCGCAAGATGTCCGACTCTTCCGGAATCGATCAAGAATCGATCAAGTGAAGTGTCCCCAGCGTCCTACTTGCCGCATCGGACAAGTAGGAACGGCTGGATGATCGCGCCGAGCGCGAGAGCGCCGGTTTACTGCCGAATCGACAGGATGAACAGGGCGATACAACCGCCTACGAAAACCAAGATCGACAACGCGACAGACGCGTACCCGACGCCCACACCAATTGCTGCCAAGTCCATGTGTTGACCCTCTCCTTTTAATGCCAAAAGTTGGCTCGCTCACATCACGGTACTGATGTGCCGTGGATTCGTCGGCATAACCCCGTCTTGGCGCGCCGGAGCGCACTGTGAATTACGGGTTCCGGCTACGGTCCGATTGGAAGCGCGGATCGCGACGGGCCAGCTATCGCATTGGTCGGTCAGTTATCGCTGATGGTTTGCCAGCGGCGTTGCCGAAAGTATGCAGTTCTTACAGATGTGAGTGCCGTGGCGGTCCGGTGTACCGAACGCATGATTCTTGTCGCGACGCGGTAAGCGCTTCGACTGTTTGGCTGAGCTGACGCCCCTCTTGGTCCACAGGGGAAACGGCATCGTGCCTGAAACAGCGTATCTACAAGGGTGATTCGCGATGATGAGCTTCTGCCCGAACGTTCAATCGGCGTCCAGGGAATCCCCATTCGCAGAATCGGACAATTACGACATAGGGAGAATTGAGGATTGGTTCGGTAATCGAACGAAACCCGCAGAGGGATCAGAAAAGATTGCTGAATTCGACCAAAATCAGCGTTTTGGGTCGGTTTGTTCGCTAGATGGATGCTAGCTTTGTCGCAAACAGGTCGATTGAGCGTGAATGAATGGATTCGGGAGGACACCCGTGGGTGGCGATGCTTTTCAGACTGTGCCGGTAGATCGACGGAAATTTGTGAAAACTGTGCTTGCAGCTTCTGCGGTCACAGTTCCGGTAGTGACGTCCATCAGCCTGGGTGGTGCCGCACCGGCATTTGCATCGGGAGACACACCGAACTTGTCGGGTCTGCCGAATCGTGGTCAGCAAGGACAGAACGGCCAAGGCGGTCAAGGCAGCCAGCCGGGTCAGGGCGACAGCGGATCCGGTCAGCCCGGCAGTTCCGGGTCTTCGGGATCTTCGGGTAGCTCTGGTTCTTCGGGGTCGTCGGGTTCGTCAGGTAGTTCCGGATCTTCCGGCTCATCGGGATCCAGTTCGGGTAGCTCGGGATCATCGGGGAGTTCCTCGGGTTCGGGCGGCACAACAACCACCACGGTGCCGACGGAACCCACCATCCCGGCGGGACCCACCAACCCCACCGAGCCAACAGCTCCGACTGACCCGACCGAACCTACAATCCCGACAGTACCCACAAATCCCACCGAGCCGACCTGATCCTTGTCGATTACGAGGGGCTACCCACACGATGAGTGAGTTCGATGCCGCGCTGCACCGCGCTCTGAAAAAACTTCAGAGCGCGGGCACCGTGAAGGTGAAGGAGACACCGCCTCACGGGAAACCAGTGGATCTGACGATTGCAATTGCGACGTATGACGATTTCGATGGCGCGTATTTCACGATCCACTCGATATTGACTCACCATCGTGAAGTCCTCGATCGAGTCGAGTTCGTGTTGTTGGACAATTTCCCCGAGGGGTTGCCGGCACCGATGCTCGAATCCTTCGCGAAGTACGTGGACCGGTTCCGCTATATACCGTTCACGGAGGTACGTTCGACTGCCGTTCGAGATGTGCTGTTCCGCAAGGCAACTGGAAAGTACGTCTTGGTGCTCGATTCCCACGTGATCCTGTCTCCTGGGTCATTGGAGTCGCTGCTGGACTATTTCGACGCGCATCCTGAAACAGCTGATCTGATCCAGGGTCCGATGCTGTCGCAGGACTCGTCACACATCGCGGCCACACACATGGAGCCGGTCTGGCGGCGAGGGATGTTCGGCGCCTGGGGTGTCGATCCGCGGGCGAAGGAAAACCCCGACGTTCCATTCGAGATCCCCATGCAAGGTTTGGGGTCGTTTGCGTGTCGACGTGAGGCGTGGCCCGGACTGAACTCGCACTTCACCGGGTTTGGTGGTGAAGAGGGCTATATTCACGAAAAA
Source organism: Rhodococcus sp. IEGM 1366 (assembly GCF_033142425.1). Taxonomy (NCBI): domain Bacteria; kingdom Bacillati; phylum Actinomycetota; class Actinomycetes; order Mycobacteriales; family Nocardiaceae; genus Rhodococcus; species Rhodococcus sp. IEGM 1366. The sequence goes on along the minus strand of NZ_JAWLRZ010000005.1, from coordinate 279,813 downwards.
TTCCGGATCAACGGCGGGAAAGTGGTGTGCTTGCCGTCATTCGGCTGGTTGCACCGATTCGAACGCCCGGCCGGGGTGCCGTATCGCATCAACTGGGACGATCGGATTCACAATTACCTCCTCGGTTGGCAGGAGATCGGTTGGGATGTCGAGTCGGTACACCGTCAGTTCTCCAAACATCTGGGTAACTCGTACCCGAGCATTCGTGAGCGCGCCGAGCGGAGCGTGCAGAAGCCCGAGTTGATCTTCGGTGGTCTGCTCGTCCTGAGTGACGATCGCCGCGTCGCGCCATGGCGGTCGTGCCTAGCCGAGGCCGAGTCGGTCGATGTGGCAGTGCACCGAGTGGTGCCCGCGGAAGACACCGAGGATCCGTGGCGACCGGCGGGTGCGTTTGTCGCAGGAATCGACAAGGCGATTCTGTTGGGCTGGAAGTCCGTGGTCTTCCTGTCGGAACACAACGTCATCGACGGTGCGCTGCCGTACAAACTTCGAAACGTCATGATCGATCTCGCCGAAGACGTCGATTGTGCAGTTATCCACGGGGCCGAAAACGACGTGTCCGGTGCGGTGGTGATCGTGCGCAGTAGTGCCTACGAGCGCTTGCATGACCGACTGTCCGACTGCATCACCCGCATGGGTGAGGGTGAGTTCTCTTTGCCGGTTTGGCTCGTCTCTGAGGGGGCGAGCGCTGTAACGCTGAAACAGGATCTGGCACGCCGCCGGGCACCCTCCGGGGATGACCCTGTGGCCACCATGGGAGTGGCCCTGGTAAATCTCGATACGGACCGCGAAAGCTGGTCGCACTCGTGGCGGAAGTTCAATCGACTCGCGAACATCGCTGGGGTAGAGAGAATTTCGGCGTACGAGGACCGCGCGAACCCGGCCATCGGTTTTGCGGTCTCCTGCCGTCGTGCCATCACACGGGCAGCAGAGAAAGAATGGGGTTCGGTTCTCGTCGCGGCCGACAATCTTGATCTGCTCGATGTGTCGTCGTCGATACTCGACTCAGCACGCAGTGAACTCGACAATCTCGAGTGGGACGTGGTGCATCTCGGCCATGATCCGAAGTCACAGGACGGAACCCTTTTTGGTGATTCGTCGTTGATTCGAGTCAGCGGGGAAAACCGTGGGGTGCATGCGGTACTTGTGAATTCTCGTGCGTACGAGACGATACTTGCCGCCATTCCCGATCCTGAATCGCAATCCGCCGAGTTTGCGCAGTGGGCTGGTCGATATCGTTCCCTCGCCGAGTTTGTCGTGGATGCCGGCGCGTCAGGCATGCTGACCTGTCTGTCGTTGTCCCCAGGCATCGCCACCAACCGGACCTTGCTCCGTTCAGGCGCACTCGAATCCGAATATTCACGACGCTTCACCCTCTGATTGCACAACACATCCACGGGAGGCTCCCTTGACCGAATTGCTCGTAGACACCCGGCCGCAGCGCGTACGCAGCGTGGAAAGCAATGATCTCGCCGACGGAGTTGTTCTCTACGACAGCTCCAGTGAGGTGGCGCATCACCTCAATCCCGTTGCGACCTTGGTATGGGAACTGTGCGACGGGCGGACTGTCGGCGACATAGTCGACGCTGTCGCCGAAGTCCTCGAAATCCCCACTGCTGACGCGCAATCCGTGGTAGTTGAAACGTACGGACAGCTGAACACGTCACGGTTGTTGGTGTGAGGTCCTAGGTGACAGCTGGCGGTGCGGAGAACATCCGTTCGCAGTACCTATGGGTCGACGCACACGTCACGGGCACCGCGGTTCCCGAAGTTCGCGTCGTCGAACACAAGGTTGCCAGCCCGTGGTCTGCGAACCACCGGGTAGACGCGCACGTTGTGCCCAGCGAATCGGTGCCAGGGCGATGGGATGCGACCATCCGCTCCACAATCGATGCGACCCGTGAAAACCTGGTCGGACTCGACGGTCTGCAGGCTGCCGAGAGTATCTATCGCACCGTGCACCGCGATGTCATGACCGCGGCTCGCATCGACCAGTGGACGCGGTTGCACGCTGCTCTGGTGGATTGTGGCGGCGTGCGGGTGGCGATTGCCGGGCACTCGGGGGCAGGGAAGACCACGCTTTCGTTGGCGCTCGCCCTGCGGGGCGCACAGCTTCACGCGGACGAGGGCGTTTTCATCCGAGGTGAAGAAGCTGTCGGTCTACCGCGCCGCGTCCACGTCAAGGCGGGCACGTTCGACGTATTGCCGAAGATCAGCAGCCGCGAACTTCTGCATCTGCCGTATGAACCCCCGGTGTGGGCACTTGACCCGACATCATTGCCCACGCCACCTGACGTCGTGGCCGGGTTGCGGGGGATCGATGTGCTGTTGATCCTCGAGGGGTGGAGCGACACGACGCGTGTTGAGCCAGTGCCCACCGCCGTAGCTTTGCAATCGTTGGCCGAACAATCCGCACTGTGGTCAGACAATCACCGGCTGACGCTCCGAAACATCGCAGCGCTGTTGTCGAATACGGCGTGCTTCAGTTTGACCCGCCAGCACCTGGATTCCGGGATCGCGGCCGTCGAGGAATTGGTGGCGTCGTGCGTGACACGCAGTATCTGATCGCGATGCTCGACGCCGAGGACGGCGCTGAGGTCATCCGTTCATGTAGTGATGACGACTGGCCGCGTCTTATCGACGTTGCCGCGCGGCACAAGGCGCTACCGCTACTCGCCGCTGCCGCTGTCGACGCTGAGTTCGCCTCGATTCTGTCTCCGAGTTTTGCAACGATGCTGGCAACATCGACCGCCGACGTATCCAGCCCACAATTGACACTGAGCCTGGTGCATCATCGCAATACGCTGCGAATCGCCGATCTGGAATCTCAGCGGGCTGAACTTCAGGAGATGCTGCGCGACAAGGGGTTTCCCACTGTTACACTCAAAGGCGCGGCGTTACTCGAACGCAACATCTGGCCCAATCCCGCGGCGCGGCGGATGACCGACATAGATCTGCTTGTCGTGGACCTTGCTCACGCGGTCCCCGCCAACGACGCGATCATCGACCACGGATACCGCATGGTGCGCTCCGACGAGGTGTCCGCAGATTCCATCGATCACGACGACCATCAGGAACCAGCGCTGCTTCGAGACGATCGACATGGTTCCGTCGAAATCCACGCACACCTTCTGCCGCGCTTTGCCCGACACGCGCTCACCCGAGAGCGTGCGGTGCAGAACATCGTGTCGTCGGCCGGCGCGAAACTTGCGCTTGACGATGTGGCCCTGCACGTTATCTCCCATGCCCGCCTTGCCGACCGGGCATTGGTACGCGCTGATCTAGCGCTGAACAGTATTTTCGACGTCGGATATCTACTTGCTCATGATCCGTCGATCGGCCACGCATTGGCGAGCCGCCCGATGGCGCGCGACGTTCGCCGGGCCGTGAACGTGCAATTGGCAGCCGTGGAATCAGTCTTCGGCACAAGCGTTGTCGGCGTAACTGCGTCGGCACGTCTGTGGTGGCGATGGACGCTGTGGTTGGCGGATCACCCGCGCATGCACTCGCTCTACCGGGATCTGGTCATGGTTCCGCTGTTCCTCGATCGTGATCGACTCTCGATCAGGGCAGGACAGGAGCTTCGCGGAATTTCGCTGGCACGCGCCCGACTGACGTATTTTACCCGCCGCGCGCGGACCGCACTCGGTGACGCGCAGCGCACCTCCGCGCATGCTTAGGGAAGTTCTCTACTTGCTTTCTCAGCTTTCTCGTTGATCATGTACGGCAGCTCCGCTGGACCTGCGTTCAGAAGGACTCGAAACCGACCGCCTTAGAGTTACCGGTGGGTGCGCCGGTAACGGACAGAGGACTGCCGCGCGATACCCCAGGTATGACACGAGCGCGGGTTCTGACTGTCGTCGCCACGGTTGTCCTGGCACTGTTCCTCGGCGGTGGGTTCGCTGCCGCCTCGCCGGGTGGACCGGACCCGTACTGGTGGATGGGTCCGCAGGTCCGGCCGTGGCTCGAGCCGATCTTCGTCGGTCTGGCCAACTGGTTCTTCAACCTGCCGCTGGTGCCGTACCTGTCGTAGCCGCCACGGCGCTCCCATCGCCATCTGATGCGTGCAGCAGCTTCGCATTCAGTGGCGGAACACTTCGTGTTGAACTACCCCGCTATGAGGTGAATGTCCGTTATCTTCCTCGGTAATGGTTGCAATCTCGTGGCTGCTCCGCCTCGCGTGCACGGAAGCTGTCACCACGAAAAGGAGTACATCTGTGAATGGTCTCGAAACGCCCGCTCGTTGGTCCCGGACCACCTCGTTGCTTGGAGCCGGCGCACTTGCTGTCGGGATCACCCTCGGCAGTGCAGTTGGTACCGCGTCAGCAGATAGTCCGGTCACCGACTTCGGCAGCGTCTCGTTTTCGGTGACCAACACTGCCGACAACACCGTCTACGACATCAACGCCGTCCTCAACCTACCTGCGGGCACCCTCCCGATAGGGATGATGATCCCGCCGATCGGTGCGCGCGCCTCGGCCCCTCAAGCGGTTAACGACTCCTTTGGCGTCTCCTTTGTGGGCACCTCGTTGGACTTCGTTCTGGGTTTCGTTCTGGCTGCGGGTAATTTCTCCTTAACGCCCAGCAACTTCGGATCACCTGGGAGTTCAGGGTGGTGAGCCAGTCCCGACTCACGAATGGGGCCGGTCACCCTTAAGAAGACCCCCTCTCGACGTCAGCCGAGGATATGGAAGATCAGTCGACCACCGGGGCCTCGAGGTGTCGATGGTTCCAGTGTCATCGAGCAGGAACAGGCGCGTCAGGCGTTGCAGGTGCTGCGCGGTGTCGAACCCGACGTGGGGGAGACGCTTGAACTCAAGGTTGCGGGCACTGCGGAGTCGCTACATTTGCCACGTGCAGCATTCGAGTTGATCCGGGATGTGTTGGCGAATATGGCTGCCGGGCAAGGTGTCACGGTCGTCCCGGCGCATGCCGAGTTGACCACGCAGCAGGCCGCCGAGATGCTCAATGTCTCTCGCCCACATGTGATCAAGCTGCTCGACGAACGACAGATCGAGTATCGGTTGGTCGGGCGTCATCGCCGGATCCTCGCATCGTCGCTGATTGCCTATCGGCGGTCTCAGCTTGGCGCCGCGCGCAGTGCCGCCGACGAGTTGGCAGCTCACACGGAAGAGCTCGGGCTGTACTGACGTGACCTTCACCGTGTTGTACGACGCAAACGTGTTGTACCCCAATGTTCTACGAGATGTGTTGATACGGCTCGCGCAGACCGGGCTTGTTCATGCCCGTTGGACAGACCGCATTCTCGACGAAGCTTTCGGGAACTTGGCGCAGGACCGTCCGGACATCCCGATCGCGAAACTGGACAATTTGCGTGAGTTGATGAATGTCGCGGTTCCGGATTGTCTGATCGCTGGTTACGAAAACTCATCCCCGCCCCGACGCTGCCTGATGTCAATGATCGGCATGTGTTTGCCGCAGCGATCCGAGCGGGAGCCCAGGTCATTGTCACCGCGAATCTGCGGGACTTTCCGGAATCCGAACTCGCCCAATTCGGCGTCGAGGCCAAGCATCCGGACGAGTTCGTGATGGATTTGTTCAACCTCGACGGGGTGCGGGTTCATCAGGCGGTCAGTGCGACTGCAGCGGGATGGCGAAATCCTCCGGGGACGCCAGCGGATGTGTGCGACCGTCTTGTGGCAGCGGGTCTTCCGATTTCGGCAGCAGCGCTGCGGCGCTGAACAGAAGCTTCGGTTGCTACCTCCACGCTAGTGCTCAAGCCTTCGACGGTCGGCCTCGATTTGGCCTTGTTGTTTGCCGAAATTCGAACTGATTAGTTTGTGTACAACGCTAGACATGCAGTCATTTGCCTGCATATCATGTGTCCATGGCGTCATCTACCGACCTGGTTTTCAAAGCACTGGCTGATCCAACGCGCAGGTTCCTTCTCGACTGCCTGCGCGAAGACAATGGTCAGACGCTGGGGGAGTTATGTGAGCGCGTGACGATGACACGTCAGTCTGCAACCCAACACCTGGCCGTGCTCGAGGCGGCAAATCTGGTGAGCTACGTGCGCCATGGTCGAGAGAAGCGTCATTATCTCAATCCTGTTCCACTCGAGGAGATTCGCGAACGATGGATTGACACTTTCGAACACTCGCGACTTCAGGCGCTGAGTGCAATCAAACGACATGCGGAGGCAGAAATGACCGTCAAGCCCACCTACAAATACGTCACCTACATCGAGAGCACACCGGAAGCGGTGTGGCGAGCACTCACCGACGCTGACCTCACGGCGGCGTATTGGGGGCACCAGAACGTCTCCGACTGGAATGTCGGATCCTCGTGGGAGCACCGCCGCGCCGATGGTTCCGGTATCGCTGATGTGGTGGGCACTGTCATCGAAAGTGAAGCGCCGAGCCGGCTGGTTACATCATGGGCGTCTCCTGACAATCCCAGCGAGGACACTACCTCCCGGGTGACGTACACAATCGAACCGTACGGCTCGATTGTTCGCCTCACCGTCGTGCATGAAAACCTTGCCGACGAGGAAGCGCATAGCAGCATTTCCCGGGGCTGGCCGGCAATTCTGTCCAACCTCAAGTCGCTACTCGAGACCGGGCACGTACTGCCTGATACGCCCTGGGAGATGCCGGCTAACTGAAGGGTAGTCGGGCTGGTTCACGGGGAAGGGGAGGGCCTCGTGGACCGGGCGCCGGCAAGCCTGGGGGAGTGATTGAGGTAGTGTCGTGCAGCGCTCAGGGGGGAGTGGCAGTCGACCCAATTCCGAGAAAACCCATGTGATAGTGCGGTTTTCGATCGGGGTTGGCTGATCGAACAGGACAGCTCGCTAAAAAATTGGCGTCTTGTCGTTGATCTCTTTATTCCGATTGCCTAATATCGGACGGTGACGGAACCATGTAATTTCCCGAATATATGTAGTCAGCAAATTACCTAACAACGCAATAAAAATGAGCGCGCAGCTCACCACACCACAAAAAAGTCGGGCACAAAGCACAGACAACAGGGGTCGACCTGTCACGATTTCGCATGTTTGACGAACCCTTGTGCGTAAACATCGGCTGCGATGGAATTGAGGAAGCTGGATCCGGGGGAGAGCGCGTCTAGCGGCGCGAATTATTCCGAACCGAGGAACGATTGTGGACAAGAATTGCGACAATCCGAGCCAGCCGGCAGATTCGTTTCCTGACGTCAGGTGGAGCCACGATAGGCCGATATTGCGTAAACCCGTCACCGTCTTCGCGTCGAGCAAGGTCGGATCGTGGCTCATTCGTACTGCAACACCGTTGGATCGGTGGATTTTGCAGCGCAGTAAGAGTCGGTACACGATCCTCGGGCCGCTCGGATTGCCACTTCTGCTGTTGACGACAGTCGGCCGAAAGACCGGGCAACCTCACACAACTCCGCTGACATACGTCCGCGAAAACGGTCAACTGTTTGTCGTGGGAAGCAACTTCGGGCAGGACCATCACCCGGCCTGGTCGAACAACCTGCTGGTCAACAACCAGGCCACCGTCACCATTGGCGGTGTGGATGTACCGGTGGAAGCGACACCTCTGTTAGGCGCGGAGAAAGAGCGCACCTTCGAAAGGTTCGTTGCAATCGGTGAGGCCTATGCGAGATATCGAGATCGTACGGACCGCGATCTGCGAATATTCTGTCTTGTTCCACGGTGAAAGAGCACAAGCACTGACTGACTAGCGCCCCAGTGCGGAGCACAGTGCGGCGTTCAGCTCTTGTGCCGGCACCATCGGAAGTGCGTGGTGTGTCGCCGAAGCGAGAATCAGAGTCTTCGCGTGGGGGAGCGATGCACGTATCAAAGCCGCAACTCGGCTGCTGTCATGAACTTTGCTTCGTCCCGCCAGGATGACCGTGGTGTCGACGGAAAACCCCGCCAACTTCTTCCTGTCGGGGCGCTTCGGCACAATCGTCTTCGATTTTGGAAAGTGTGCTGCCCCAAGAGTGAGGAGTGACATCCAGTCCTCATCCAGCGATGCACCACCGGTTTCCCATTCGATGAACGTCCGTTCCCGTTTTTCGTTCGGGCGCAAAAGAATTGGTAGTGCATGCACCAGGTATTGCATCCTCATGCCGGCAAAGCAGGAATTGGGGTCGATCAATATGAGCCGACTCACTCTGTCGGGATTGTGTAGCGCGTAGTCCAACGCGATCATGGCACCGTACGAGTGGCCGATGATGCTGGGGGAGTCGAGGTCTAGCCCGTCTATGACGCTCTTCAGCCAGTCACGCAGGTCATCGACAGTCTTCATCGGTTTGCCGTGGGCGGTGCTGCGTCCGACATCTCCCATCAGATCCACTGCATAGACTCTGTTCTGTCCGCTGAGCGCAGTCACATTGCCAAACCACACGGTCGATGTTGCTCCACCTCCTGGTAAAAGAACGACCGGAGGGCCTGATTCAGGGCCGCATACATTGACATGAGTTGTGCCGTAATCGGATTCGATCTCAATAGTAGTTGTGTCGTCCGGCCAGGTGGACAGTACCGAGTCGTAGGCAGCGTAGAAGGCCGCACCGCTATCGGTTGCCGCGAACTGATCGATCGATGATGCAGGCATTGAGAACTCCATCCTCATTTATCTCGATAGTCGAGATAATAGACAATGGAACTAATTGCGTCGAGCGGAGGAGTGGAAGTGACCGATACGAATAAGTCGACTACCAGCGGTCACGAGATGGTGCACCTACTGCGGGCGTTGGTCGTGCAGCTGGATCTGTTCGGTGCGAACTTCGCAGCGCAGCATCAACTTCACTCCACAGATGTGCGCGCGCTGATCAGCCTTCTTGACGCTGAACGCGCGGGACAACCAGCCACGCCGGGATGGCTGGGTCAGCAACTGGGTTTGAACTCCGCGTCGGTAACAGCATTGATCGACCGTATGGAACAACGCGGCCTGGTGGTTCGAGAACGAGACATGAGTGATCGTCGACGCGTGATCATCGATGTCACCGATAGCGCCAAGAATCTGGGATGGTCATTTTTCGGACCGCTGATCGGCCAGGCCACCGACGTCTTGGAATCCTTTTCGCCGACGCAATTGACGACGATAGGAGAGTTCTTGACGAAAATGAGTGCCGCGGTCGAGGTCACCCGAGGATCGCAGGCACCAGCCGATTAGACTGGCGCCCAGAGATTTTCAGAGTTCGGGCGCCAGGCGGTCATGTTGCCGTCGACGGTGATAAAACTGGTGTTCAGCCAGAATGTGGTATCGGGATTCCAGCCTGCAAGTACGGTGGCACCTGAGCGGGCGGACAGAGGAATCGTGATACCCGGAGTGGTGAGATACCCGATCATGCTCAGGTGAACTGCGTCGTAGTCGTTGACTACCTTGCTCCAATCCGGAATGAACCAGTCGTGATACTCGCCCGTGGTGTCGTACCAAACGGAACGACGCGATGCCGGCACGGCAAGGGGATAGGTGTCGACGAGGTGAGCCCAGTCCGCAGGACTCGAGATCTCGTACACCCGAGGTGTTCTGTGGACGCTCACCGGCCACACGTGAGCGAAACTCCATCCTGAGCTGTCCTCAACGAGCATCAACTCGATAGCTCCGAGGACGTCCCGGGCGCGAGTGGTGTCGTAAGCCCCGTTCGCGGCTGGGATCGACCACCATTCACCGCCGATCTGCCTGTCAGGATCCGCTTTCAGATACTCGACGAACGTCGCTTCATAGTCCAGCGTGTGCGCTCGCCACTGCTCCAGCCCGTCCTCGAACTGCCGGATGCACAGGGGCGTCACGTCTGGGTCATCGGTACGTTCGTATTTCTGAACCATTCGTTGGTTGACGAGGTCGACGGACTCGGCCCACCACTGAGTGTGCGGTGACGCCAAGACTGCATGCGCGATGGGTCGGAGAAGCTCGACAACCTGGGGGACAACCAACACGATGTCCTCTTCGTCCGGCGGCTGCCAGTAGCGTGCAAAATCCACGGCATAGGCGAACCGGTCGAGAATTTCGATTTCGGACAGTGCGGCAACGGCTCCGAAGTCCACGTTAGCGAGGACATCAACAACGTCGCCGAGTGTGGAGTGCAGACCATAACGCGACGCCAACTCGTGCGTGCTGCAGGCATTTCCGATATTTGCGCAGAAGAACCGACCACGAGGCGAGCCCAGCATCATCGAGACCGTATCCATGTACCAAAGCTAGTCGCCTGTAACCGCGTAGTCGTGCACTGATGGTCCGGCGCGGCGTAGTTCACAACACGGTTAACTTCTATCGCGGGGCGCACGCTCCGGATGGTGCGACGTTTGTTTCGTATGGGCCGGGTGCCGCGATGGCTGCTTGAATTGGCGCCGTGCCGGCACTTGCTCAGGGCGCAGAGCCCAGAGCATCAACTCAGGAATGGGCTCGCGCGATATTCGAAGATCAACCGGCCGGCGATTCTGTCAGCGGGATTCTCCTGGACAGTCCGCTACGACATCCGTCGTTGCTGCGTCGACTCCAGGTCGAGATGTGGAAACGAGCGTGTCAGAACCGTCGTGCTCGATCTGAGCCTGATCCATGGGGGAAGGTCCTTCAGACACTCAGATCCCTACTACTTGACATAATGTAGATTATCGGCAAATTACCGACCTGCGGATATGTGTCGGATGGCCTGAATAAACCCAATCTCTCGTCATGCCTGTCTGTGCCTATACGGACACGCACTCATCCGGTCAGTATCCGCGCGTCCGACTGGCCGCGGCCCTGTGGAATCGGTCGCCGACTCGGATCTGCCGGCGCCGCCACGCCCCGTACCCACGGGCCCACGGCAACCAACGCCGTCGGGCCCAGACCTAGGCATACTGACGGGCCTGGGCGGGATTCCGGCTAGTGGTCGGCAGCTGCCAAGGTCCGCGTCCCCCAGCTCAATACGTCACTGTGACATATTGAGCTTTTCTGGTGGGTGATCAGAAAGCTCTAAGAAATTCGATAACCGACTAAACTTGTCAGCATGCCCGAATTTCCGCTCACGAGTTCGCGAGGCCTACGTCCTCAGTGAACCCCATACGTGAAGTGGTCGAACGCTGGCTTGCTATGCCTGACCAGTTTGATCGATTTACCCGTTTGCTTCGTGGCAACGGATTCCTCGAGGCCACACGAATACTTATCGGCCTCATGGTCTTTTCCATGGGAGTCACCGTTGTGGGAAAACGACTGGGAACGGCATCCGATCAAGTAAGCAGCATTCCGCTTGACATGATGATCGGTGTACTCGCGCTGATAGGCGGATTGGCATACCCGGTATTCACGACTACCAGAAACCGTTCGCTTCAATTTGTCATCGCGAGCGATGTGTCGATCGCCATTATCGTGCTCACCGAAGCGGATCTTGATCAGCGACTTCTCGGATCACTGGTGTTCGGGCTGATGGGCACGTATATCGCTTTCTTCCACAACATGCGTGCTCACCTGGTTCACCTGCTGTTTTCGATCACAATCGTCGTCGCAGCATGCTGCGGTGTTTTCACCGAAGAACCGACGACATTCTTCGATACCTTTGGGCGAATTCTCTTTGCGGTGAGCGTCATCAGCGTTGTTCCGTTCCTGACGCAGATTGCATTGATCCTTCTGAGTAACGACGCCCAAGGGTCGGAGCTCGATCCCCTGACAGATCTTCTCAATCGCCGCGGTCTTGCTCGTCGTACAGCGGAGCTGATTCGATCCAAGTCCGGCATCGGCCAGTCACTATTGGTGGTTGTCATCGACATCGACAATTTCAAGCAATTCAACGACACTTTCGGACATGATGTCGGTGATCGCGTCATCATTCGAACAGCAAATCGATTGACCGCGTGGGCGCGAGCAGATGCGGCAATTGCCAGAGTCGGCGGTGACGAATTCATCGTGGTTCAGATCATGCCGCTCTCTGATGTCGGTGATCTGATCTCGCGAATCCACCCCGCAATGAATACGCCGATTGTCGAACCACGATCGACTACAAGTATCGGGATCGCGATCCACAATGGCAGTTGGCTGGATTCGGACGCCGAGGAAGCCGGAATCGACGCGCTTCATCGTCTCGCCAATTCCGCGATGTACGAGAGCAAACGACTGGGCGGAAATCACGTCCACACAATCGTGATGACGTCGCCGTAGCCGTCAACCCTCGAGCAACCTAGTCCTCGATGATATGAATCGCAGCTTCCTCCGCAGAGGCGGCCGCTCCATCAACACCGACGTCCTCGGCTACCAAGTTGCTTTCCTCGTCCTCGTATCGCCCTTCGTCCTCGGCAACAAGGCGTCCCGCACGGCGTGTGCCCACTTCACGGTCCGGTGGGAATTCCGCTTCGCGGACAGCGTCTTCCGCGTCACCTTGCTCGAATAACGGATCTCCCAGCTTGGCCGCAGGGTCGGGTTCTTCCTCGGCAAGACGCTCGTCGAGGGTCTCCCCCGTTTCCGAATCGCCGAGGGCATAGGGACGCTCAGGCGGCGAAATCCCTTCGTCGAGGATGTCGTCAACGCCTCGGTCGATCAGAGTGTCTTCTGGTTGCAGTTGGTCGTCTGGATCGAGGCTGTAGTTACCTTCGGCTGCTGCGCCGGTATCGTCCGCATCATTCATGACTTCACGATGCCACCGCGAGCGAGATTTGGCCACGGAACGCTCATGTCAGCAGTTACTCGGTGCCGGTCGGCCGGCAAATCGGTCTTGCAGATAGTCGACCGCGGCAGGCAGCCCGATGGCTCCCACGGTCAGGTGATCCAGATTGGGGCCCAACACGCTTTGGATGGTCGCGCCTGCTGCGCAGTATCGGGCCATGGTTGCCACGACGGAGTCGACCGGAATGAGATTGTCTGTGGCGCTGTGCCATTCGTATATCGGTGCCGTCGGAACTCCGGGATAGAGTTCCACGCTGTTGTCGTTCATGACGCTGATGGCGTCTGGGTTGTCCAGCATCGATGTCGACAGCGCTACGTCGAGGGCGCTTCGCCCGGCTCCGGTGATGAGGAGTTGGGTTGTGCAGGCGTTGGTCAAGTCTGTAGCCAGAGCATGTCCTAGACCGTTGAGTTGGCTGGTCAGTGGCAGTTCGGTCGGGTATTCGCGTTCGAGACCCAGTGCGGCTGCAAATGCGAGACCGAATGCCGGGTGAGGATCGCGGCCTAGTGCGTTTGCCATCTTGGTGATGTTCATGGGTACACCGCCTTCGGCAACGCCGACGATGTTGATTTCAGGGGCATATGTCGGTGCAAGCGCTGCGGCCCACGCTGTTGCCATACCGCCACCCGAGTATCCCGCGATTCCGACGGGACTGGATGTGAGCCCGAGTTCGGGCAACTTCTGCACAGCGCGGATTCCGTCGAGAGTGATCTGTCCGCCGAGGCGCGCAGCGCCGTACGCGCTGGTGGGACCCAGATGGTCAGGAAGCGCAACTGCCCAGCCGCGTTGAAGGGCGATGTTCAGTGCTACGGCTTCACGGTAGGTGCTCCTGGGGTCAGAGCTGTAGAGCGCTCGTGACGGTGCGCATTCAGTGCCCAGTGCGTTGACGATGTGTTGATACGACAACAGCGGGCCGTCTGGTGTGTGGTTAGGAGGGATTATGACGGTGGTGACCGCGACGATCGGATTGTTTGCCGAGTTCAGCGATCTGAAGTTCACCTGCCAGACTGCGGATCCTGGGAAGGTTAAGAGGTCAGGGGCTCGTCGGACGGCGATGGGTGTGCCGACGGGGCCGGTTGCGGCTTCGGTTTGTGAGTAGAACGGGTCTGGATCCAGAGAGGCCGGCGCAGCGGACGCTGTCATTGGTGTCGTGGAGAGCGCAAGCACGGTGAGCGCCGTCGCCAGCATCGGTCCAGCAAGCATCCGTCGAGTCCTGAATTTCAATTGTTTCCCCTCTACCTGTTTGTCGAGCAGGCACAAACTCCCCCGTAGGTGCCACTTTGCACCTTAGTGCGTAGTAGTACCCAGCGGCTACCAGTTTCATGCATCGTCCTAGATGAGATGCTCTCGCAACGCTGCCGCTATGTATGCGGACGGCACTGCATCGATCATCTGGTTGTGTGCGCAGTCAACGGTGTCGGCTGCGATCTCACCGCCCACGTATGCGCGCCACTCGTCGACACTGTGACCGTTTTCAGTAGATTGTCCGGCTATGAAAAATGCGATGTCGCCACCGAAGTACGGCGGACGGTGAGCATTCACCAGTGCGACCGAGTGGGAATAGCCGTCGCTGATCCGGGCGAGGTGATCGGCCTCGATACCGGTGCCGGGCCCGAGTGTTCGCTCGAGGAGGTCGACAGCGTCTTCGAACGTCGCGACGTTTGTCTCCCCAGGCGGCAATCCGAGTCCTGCGACCAATTCGGCGACGGATAGGTCGACAGGTTGATCGTTGTCCGCGGATGGGTAGCTGTCGAGGATCGCAACTGTGGAGACGTCCGCGTGTCGCTTCTCGAGTTCGTGGGCCACCGCGTGGGCGATGACGCCGCCAAGTGACCACCCGACCAGATGGATGGGCCCGCTGGGTGCAAGTGATTGGACGCGGTCTGCATAGTTCTGCGCGAGTTCGGTGAGGGTGCTGAAGCTGGGTCCTCCGCTCAGGGACGGCAGTTGGAGGCCGTAGAGAGGGCGATCCGGGTCCACATGCGCGGCGAATCCTGCGTATCCCCAGGCCAACCCGATGCCGGGATGGATGAAGAACAGCGGAGGTTTGGTGCCGCCTGCGCGCAGAGTGACAACCGGAGCGAGGAAGGCGGAAGTGTCGGCGGGTTGATTCGCCTGGTCTGCGGCTCGGGCAACGCCTGCGGGTGTGGGGTCGAGGAAAAGTGCTTGCAGGCGGACGCGTCGGCCGATTCGTTCGTCGAGTTCGGCAGTGATCCTCGTTGCGACGATGGAGTTGCCGCCGAGGTCGAAGAAGTTGTCGTCGATACCGACGCGGTCGACGCCGAGGACGGATGCAAAGACCTCGGTCACAACTTCCTCGGTGTGAGTTGTGGGCGGTGCATACGGCACGTTGCGGTTCTCGAAATCGGGTGTCGGGAGTGCGCGGCGATCGAGTTTGCCGACCGGCGTCATCGGGATCTTGTCGACGACGATGATTGCCGCGGGAACCATGTGTGCGGGAAGTCTGGACGAGAGATGATGCCGCAGTTCGGCTTCCGCGATGGTGTGTCCGTCGACGGGCTGCACGTACGCCGCGAGCATGGTGTCGCCGGACGGTGTTTCCTGGCCGAGGGTTGCGGCGAAGGACACGGACGGGTGTGACGTGAGAACGGAGTCGATCTCCCCCAGTTCGATGCGGAATCCGCGTACCTTGACTTGGAAGTCGCTTCGTCCCATGTATTCGAGGGCGTGATCGGCATTCCAGCGAACCAGGTCGCCGGTGCGGTACATCCGTTGGCCTGGTTCGCCGTACGGGTCCGCGACAAAGCGGTCGGAAGTAAGTCCGGGGCGCCGGTGGTAGCCACGCGCGAGACCTGGGCCGGTGACGTAGAGCTCACCGATGACGCCGACGGGGACGGGCCGCAGGTGAGTGTCGAGTACCAGTCCGGCAAAACCGATGGCGGGGCGACCGATGTTGATGTTCTTCCCCGGCCGCATGGGCGTGCTGACGGCGGCTTGGATGGTGGATTCGGTGGGTCCGTAACCGTTGAACATCCGCCGGTCGCGTCCCCAGGTGTCGACGAGTTCGGTGGGGCACGCTTCGCCGCCGACTGCGAGTACTTGCAGCTCCGGTAGCGCCGAGCTTTCGATCGAGCTCAGCGCGGTGGGCGTGATGAAGGCATGCGATACGTGTTCGCCCGAGAAGATCTCGGCAAGTTCGGATCCGCCGAATACGGCCGGCGGGATGATGACGAGGCACGCGGCGCTGCCGAACGCCATCATCAGTTCGAAGACCGACGCGTCGAAGCTCGGTGATGCGAGGTGCGCGATGCGCGAGGTGGTCTGCACGTTGAAGCGTTGGTGCTCTTCGGCGTTGAGGTTGGACAGGCCGAGGTGTGTGACGATGACGCCCTTCGGTTTTCCGGTCGATCCGGAGGTGTAGATGAGATACGCGGGGTGCCCGAGGCGCAGGGGCATGGTGCGTTCGGCATCGGTGAATCGTGCGGGACTCCGAGATGTGAGTTCGCGGGTGGTCTGGTCGGAGTCGACGACTATCCAGTCGATGTTCGGGGGCAGCTTCGCGTGCTGTGCTGCGACGGTCAATCCGAGGACCGCCTGAGAATCGTCGAGCATGTGGGTAATGCGCTCGTGCGGGTAGTTCGGGTCGACGGGCAGGTAGGCGGCGCCGGTCTTGGCGACGGCCCAGATCGCGACGACTTCCGAGGCCGATCGTGGCAGCGCGAGTGCAACGTAATCTTCCGGACCGATTCCCCGGGCGCGGAGCACTCGTGCCAGACGATTGGCTTCGGTGTCGAGTTCTCGGTAGGTCATGGTGCGTTCCTGGCTGGAGACTGCCGGCGCGTCGGGGTTCAGTGCGGCTGCGGTCTCGAGGATCTCGGGCCAGGTGCGCGGTCGGGTCGCGTCGGCGCCCAATGCGGGGACAAGTGATTCGGTCTCGTCGGCGCCGAGGATGTTGATGTCGGCGACGTGGATGTCGGTGCTGCTGACCACGGTGTCGAGGATCAGTTGGAGCCTCTGCGCCAACGCGTGAATGGTGTCGGGTTCGAAGAGGTCTACGGCAAAGATGAAGGCTGCGGACATTCCATCAGGTTGTCCGGCTGCGTCGAAGGATTCGTTGACGACCAGTTCGAGGTCTTCCTTTGCGGTCTTGGATTCTGTTCCGAGTGCTTCGACGGTGAGTCCGGGTAGTTCGAGCGCCACCGTCTCGTTGTTCTGCAGTTCGAGTGCGACTTGGAACAGTGGTGAGTACGACGTGGACCGGGTGGGATTGACAACGTCGACGAGTCGTTCGAATGGCAGATCCGAGTGATGGTAGGCGGCGAGATCGGTGTCGCGGATGCCGTCGAGGAGGTCGGTGAACGTCTGATCTTGGTTCACGGGGGTGCGCAAGACCAGTGTGTTGACGAACATTCCGACGAGGTTCTCGAGCTCGTCTTTTCCTCGTCCGGCGATGGGTGTGCCGATGCTGACTTCGTCAGCTCCGGAGAGTTTTGCCAGGAGCACGGCAAGCGCGCCGTGTAGTGCCATGAACATCGTGACGCCTTGTTCACGAGTCAGCGCGGTGAGTGCGCGGTGTGTGTCCGCGTTGATCTGGAAGTCGAAGCGGTCACCGTGGAAAGTCTGTTGGAGCGGCCGGGGGTGGTCGGCTGGTAGCGCGATGACGTCGTCGAGCCCGGCGAGTTGTGCGTCCCAGTACGCGATTTGGCTGCTGATGATCGATTCGGGATCGGATTCGGAGCCGAGGACGTGTTGTTGCCACAGTGTGAAGTCGACGTACTGGACCGGTAGCGGCTCCCAGGCCGGTGCGATGCCGGCTGTTCGGGACAGGTAGGCGGTCATGACGTCGCGTGCGAGTGGAGCCATGGATGCCCCGTCCGCGCAGATGTGGTGGACCACAACGAACAGGACGTGTTCGGCCTCGTCGGTTGTGGTGTCGATCGTGAACAGCGTGACGCGCAGCGGAAGTTCGTTGGCTACGTCGAACCCTTCCTGAGCGAGCTCGCTGATGCGACTGAAGAGATCGTCGGGTCCGACCGTTGCCGTAGCGACGGCGGGTAGGGCGTCGGCGATGTCGAGCACCTTCTGGAACGGTTCGCCGTTCGCGGTCGGGAAGACGGTTCGTAGGCTTTCGTGGCGTCCGACGACGTCGACGATTGCGGCTTTCATGGCGTGGGTATCGAGGTCGCCGGTCAATCGCACGGCAAACGGAATGTTGTACGCGGCTGAGCTGGTGTCGAATTGATTGAGGAACCACATCCGCTTCTGGGCAAGCGAGAGCGGAATGTTGCCGGTCCGTTCGAACGGAACGAGTGGGACGTGGATGCTGGTCGACGGTCCCTCTTCCCGCTGCGAGGAGATCAGTACTGCCAGCTGCGCGGTGGTGGGTGATTCGAAGATCGTCCGCACGCCGAGGTCGAGTTCGAGGGCGGTATTCAGCCTGGATACCACGCGGGTGGCGATCAGCGAGTTGCCGCCGAGGTCGAAGAAGTTGTCGTTGACGCCAACTTTGTCCAGGTCGAGGATGTCGGCGAACACTGCTGCGATCTGGCGTTCGAGTGGTGTCCGGGCTGCCAGGAATTCCGTGGACGGCGCGGTGAAGTCCGGAGCGGGTAGTGCGCTGCGGTCGATCTTTCCCACGGCGTTGCGTGGTAGTTCGTCGACGATGGTGATGCTGGTCGGCACCATGTGGGTGGGCAGACGTCCGGACAGGTGCGCGACGATGGCGGCGGGGCTGAGATCGGATCCTTCGGAAACGGTGAGGTACGACGCGAGGACGGTCGCTCCCCCTGGTCCTTCGACGCCGAGGGTGACGGAGTTGGTGACACCGTCGATAGAGGTTATCTGGGTGTCGATTTCGCCGAGTTCGATGCGGAAACCGCGGACTTTGATCTGGAAGTCGCTGCGACCGACGTATTCGATGGTGTGGTCGGCGCGCCAGCGCACGATGTCGCCGGTGCGGTACATCCGCTCCCCTGGCTTGCCGTAGGGGTTGGCCACAAACCGTTCGCTGGTCAACCTGGTGCGCTGGTGGTAGCCGCGGGCGAGACCGACGCCGGCGATGTACAGCTCACCATGCGCGCCGACAGGTACGGGTTGGAGACGGCTGTCGAGGACGATTTCGCTGACGCCTCGGATGGGGCCGCCGATGGTGATGGGTGCGCCGACGGTCATGGGTTCGCTGATGTCGGCCATGACGGTGGTTTCGGTAGGTCCGTACGCGTTGGCGAGTTCACGCCCAGGGGCCCATTGCGTGACGAGGTGCGGTGGGCAGACCTCTCCCCCGACAACAACGTGCCGGAATTCGTCGAGTCCTTCGGCGTTGACGGTGGCAAGGGCGGCCGTGGTGATGAAGGCGTGTGTGACGTGTTCGGTTTTGATGAGCTCGGCAAGTTCGCTGCCCCCGTAGATATCGGTGGGCACCAGCACCATCGTGGCCCCCACACCGAATGCCTGGAGGTATTCGAAGATCGCGCCGTCGAAGCTGGGCGTCGCGAAATGCAATGTGCGCGAAGTGTGGTCGGCATGGAAGCGTCGTTGTTGGTCGAGCGCGAAGCTGTCCAGGCCGGAATGGGTGACGACGACGCCTTTCGGTTTCCCGGTGGAACCCGAGGTGTAGACGATGTAGGCGGCGTTGTTCAGGTCGATTGCACCCAGTCGTTCGTCCTGGCTGATCGGGAGTGTGCAGGCGAGGGAGACGTCCCGGATGAAGGGTTCTTCGTCGAGGACGAGCCACGGCGCCGCAGGTGGGAGTGAGTCGACGGACTCGCTGACAGTGAGGCCGAGCAGGACGTTCGAATCGGTGAGCATGTGTTCGATGCGGTCGGCTGGGTAGTTGGGGTCGACGGGAACAAATACTCCTCCGGTTTTGGTGACGGCCCATACTGCGAGCACCGATTCGATCGAGCGGGCAATGCCGATCGCGACGGCGGTTTCGGGGCCGGCGCCGCGCTTGATGAGTTCGCGGGCCAACTGGTTGGATTTGCGGTCCAGTTCCAGGTAAGTGAGTGCGCGTTCGCCGGCCGAGAGTGCGATGTGTTCGGGGAACGTTGCGGCGGCGTCGGCAAATATCTCGGGGAGTGTTCGAGTGGATCGCCCGGGGGCGCCGAAGACGGGGACCAGGTCGCGGCTCTCGAATTCGGTGAGGATGTGCATCGAGGACAGTGGTTCGTCCGGCGTCGCCGCGATGCGTTCGATCGCGATGAGTATGCGTTCGGCGATGATCTCGGTGTCACGCTCGGTGAACTGGCTGGGCTGGTATTCCATCTTGATGTGGAGGGCTCGGTCTTCGGAGGCGACCACTGCCAGGGGGTAGTGGGCGGAGTCACGTCCGTCGATTCCCAGGACATGCATGCCGGCGATATCGGTACCGGCGGACAGTCCGGCGCGATCGACCGGGTAGGACTCGAAGACCGTCAAGGTATCGAAGGAGGCGGCAGGGCCCACCGCTGCGGATATGTCGGTGAGTCCGACGTAGTGGTGATCGAGCATGTCAGCTTGCTCGCCCTGGATGCGAACGCACAACTCGGACAGTGATTCTCGTGCGTTCAGTTGAACGCGTACGGGCACCGTGTTGATGAAGAGGCCCACCATGGACTCGACGCCCGACACTTCGGGTGGGCGCCCGGAGACGGTTCCACCGAATACGATGTCGTCGCGGCCGAGCAACTCCCCCAGCACAATTCCCCACGCGGCCTGGACAACGGTTGCCATGGTCAGTCCGTGCGAGCGGACAAAGGTGCGGAGAACATCGGTGCGTTCGGGCGAGAGACTGACCGAGCACACCTCACTTGTCTGCTCGGGGTCGTCGGTGGACGCGCCCAACAGCGTTGGTGTGTCGATCCCCTGCAGAGCGCCTCGCCAGGCTTCGAGCGATGTGTTGCTGTTGCGGGTGGTCAGCCAGGCGAGATAGTCACGGTAGTGCGGTGCGCGGGGCAGGATCTCGGGGTCACCGTCGGTGGCGTACAGCGTGAGCAGGTCGCGCAGCACGAGGGGCGTCGACCATCCGTCGAGCAGGATGTGGTGGTTGGTGATGACAAGTCGGGCCGAGTCGTCACTGATGCGGACGAGCATGAACCTGATCAGCGGTGCTGTTTCCATATCGAAACGCTGCGAGCGGTCGGCCTCGAGGAGGCGTGTCCACTCCGCTTCGATCTCGGAAGGCCGGAGATGGGACAGGTCCGCATCGGTCCAGTCCGCCGTCACGTCGGATCGGATGATCTGCAACGCGCGCCCGCCGGGCGCTGCGATGAATCCGGCTCGCAGGCTGGGATGACGGTCGAGCAATGCCGCTGCGGCGCGTTGCATCCGCGCGTGATCGATGCGGCCGCCGAGTTCGAGAGTCAACTGCACCATGTACGGATCGATGCCGGTGTCGTCGAACTGTGCGTGGAAAAGCAGCCCAGATTGCAGCGGTGAGAGGGACCAGACGTCCGTCAGGTCGGGGAATCGTGTGGTCAGGTGTTCGATCGCAGGCTGATCGAGAGTGACGAGGTCGACGTCCGACGGTGTGAGTTGCCGGGTGTGCGTCTGCTCGACGTAGTTGCTGAGCGCGGTCAGGGCGCGGGTCCACAGTTCAGCTAGCTCCGACGCGTCGGTAGCGGTGAGGATTCCTCTCGGGAACGCCCAGGTGCTGCGCAGGACCAGGCCGTTGCTGCTGTCCGTGGCCACGGTGTTGATGTCGAGCACCGACGCAGCCGGGAGTTGTCCGTTGTGTGGTTCGTCGAGGGTTACTCCCGGCACTGGCAACCACGGAACTTCCTCGCTGCCGGTCTCGGTACCACCGAGTCGTCCGAGGTAGTTGAACGAGATCTGCGGCGCCGGGAGTTCATGCAGTGATCGGGCGTCGTCGAGGTACTTGGCCATTCCGAACCCGATGCCGTTGTCCGGTACGGCGAGCAGCGTTTCCTTCACCGATTTCACTGCCGACGCGATGGCGTCGCCGCCGGAGAGAGCGTCGATGACGGAGATGCCGGCGAGGTCGAGTCGTACCGGGAAGATGGTGGTGAACCAGCCGACGGTTCGGGACAGGTCGGCTCCCGGTACAGCGGCTTCCTCACGTCCGTGGCCTTCGAGATTGATCAGGACATCGGTGCCGCGCTTGCCGTGCGAGTGACGCCACCCGGTCACGGCCAGCGCCAGTGCTGCGAGCAGGCCGTCGTTCACCGAGCCGCCGAACAGGTGCGGAACGGCGGTGAGAATGTTGTCGGTGACCGCGGAGTCGATGTCGACGGTGATCTTTTCCACGGTCGAACCGAGGTCGACGGCCGGGTCGAGTGCCCGGTTTCCCAGCAGTGCGTCGCGGCCGGCGGTGGCTTCCCAGCGCGTGAGTTCTGCGCGGCGCGCGGGTGCCTGTTCGGCGAGGCCGGTTGCCCACCGGCGCATCGACGTCCCACCTGCGGGCAGCGTGACCGGAGTGCGAGCTTCGGCAGCGGCGTACGCGGTCGCAAGATCGGGGACGAGTAGACGCCACGACACACCGTCGACGGCGAGGTGGTGAATCACCAGGAGTAGCCGGCCACGGGCGCTGGCTCCGACAGGATCGAGCCACACCGCTGCGATCATCTTTCCGTTCTCGGGATCAAGGCGACTCGACGCGTATGCCATTGCTTCTTCGGCGGTGCGGCGGAACTGCGGCCCCTGATCTGCACTGATCTCCAGGCGGTGCAGTACATCAGATGCGCGTACCGTTCCGGGTTCGGCGACGATCAGGCTGCGTGTGCCGGTGTCGAGGCGGCTTCGCAGCACATCGTGATGGTCGAGCAGGGATTGCAGGGTGTCATCGAGTGCACGGGCAATGGTGTGACGAGGCAGAGAGAGCAGCGCGCTCTGGCTGTAGCTGCGGATCAGTTCGAGATCACCACCACTGCGCTCGAGGAGCCATGTCATGATCGGCGTGAGCGGCATTGTTCCGACTGCGCCGCCGGGTAGTTCCTCCAGTGCGGGTGCGGTTTCGACGGGTTCGCTGCGGACCACCTGCGCGAGTCCGGCCACGGTTTTTGCCTCGAACACGTCGCGCGGAGTGAAGGCCAGTCCGGCGTCCTTGGCCCGCGAGACCAATTGGATCGACATGATCGAATCGCCGCCGAGGCCGAAGAAGGAATCGTCGATGCCGACCGATGGTAGGCCGAGAACGTCGGCGAACAGATCGGCGAGCATGGATTCTGTTGTGGTGGAAGGGCTTCGGTTAGACGTCGGCCCCAGAGTGAGCACGGTGAAATCGGGGGCCGGGAGATGTCCCCGATCAAGTTTCCCGTTGACGGTCAGCGGAAGCTCGTCCAGGACCACTATCACCGTCGGCACCATGTACGACGCCAATTCGGCGGACACGGAGACGGTCACTGCCTCGGAATCGATGCTCGCTCCAGCTTCGGGCACAACGTATCCGACGATTCTCGAGCTGCCACTGTCGCTGCGCACGATGGCAACGGATTGCGCGACGCCGGGGCAGCGGAGCATGGCGGCTTCGATCTCACCGAGTTCGATGCGGAAACCACGCACCTTCACCTGGAAATCGCTGCGTCCCACATACTCCAGCTGCCCCGCGTCGTTCCACTTCGCAAGGTCCCCACTTCGATACATTCGATCCCCCGAGCCACCGAAAGGGTCGGGTAGGAACCGCGTAGAGGTCAATGCGGGCTTGCCGAGATACCCGCGGGTGATCTGGTCACCGGATACATACATTTCTCCGACGACGCCGGGCGGTACCAGGCGTAGTCGCTGGTCCAGGACGTAGACGTTCATTCCCGGTAGTCCGCGGCCGATGATGCTGGCGGAGCCGCGATGCGCGTCGTCGCGGGTCAAGGCGATGCGACTGACATGGACGGTGGTCTCGGTGATGCCGTACATGTTGATCAGTGCAGGTGTTGTGGGTCTGCGGTCGAACCACTTTCGTAGTTGACCGAGGTCGAGTGCTTCTCCACCGAAAATGACGTAGCGCAGTGCGAGGTCTGGTTCGCCCGGTGCTGGGTGATGACCGCGGTCGGCTTCTGCGAGTTGGTAGAACGCGGTGGGTGTCTGGTTGAGGACGGTGACGCCTTCGCGGCGCAGCAACTCGTCGAACATGTCCGGTGAGCGGGTTGTGTAGTAGTCGACCACAACGAGGCGGCCACCGTGCAGGAGCGGGCCCCACAGTTCCCAGACGGAGAAGTCGAACGCGTAGGAGTGGAACATCGTCCACACGTCGGTGTGGTCGAAGCCGAATGTCGGGGACGCGTTGTCCATGAGGGTGAGGACGTTGCGGTGCGAGACGAGCACGCCCTTGGGCTTTCCGGTCGATCCGGAGGTATAGATGATGTAGGCGGTCGAGTCGCCGCGCAGTGGAGCCAGACGATCCGCGTCGGTGATCCTGCTAGGCGCAAGATGCTCGAGACGCAGGTCTGTTTCCGGTGTCCCGAGTTCGATCACCGGGAGGCTGTAACCGTCCGTGAGGCCGTCGGGCAACATCCGCCGGAACTCGTCGGACGTGATCAGGGCACCGGGTTGTGCGTCGGCGACGAGGAATCGGATGCGCTCTTCCGGGTAGGTGACGTCGATGGGCAGGTAGGCGCCACCGGCCTTGATCACGGCAAGAAGCGCGACCACCAGTTCGGTGGTGCGGGGCAGTGCGACGCCGACGACGGATTCCGGTCCTATCCCCTGGGCGATCAGCAGCCTGGCGAGTCGATTCGCGCGGCCGTCGAGTTCGGCATAAGTGAGTGACGTGGTGCCGTCACCGACCGCAGTGGCGTTGGGATGCGCCGCGACGCTCGCGTAGAAGCGATCTGCGATGGTGTCGTCTGCGGTAAGTGACGCATATCCTGCGGTGTTCCATTCGGTCAGCGCTGTGCGGCGCTCGTTGTCGTCGAGGATGTCGAGGTCGCCGAGTCTGGTTGTCGGCTCCTGTGCGGCGGCGGTGAGCAGTTCGAGAAACCGGCGACCATAGGTTTCCATGAGATCGGCGTCGAAAAGATCTGTGGCATAGATGAACTCGGCGTCGATACCGTCGGGAGCGCCGTGTTCCCCGTACCGTTCCGTGACCGAGAGTTGCAGATCGAATTTGGCGACAGGGAGTTCGATGTCCACTCCGGACACACTCAGTCCGGGAAGTTCGAGTGTCGGCACCACGTTGTTGCGGAATTCGAGGAGGATCTGGAACAGCGGAGTGTGCGATGTGGAGCGCTCGGGGTCCAGCGTGTCGACCAGTCGCTCGAACGGTAGGTCACCGTGCTGGAACGCACCGAGGTCGATCTCGCGCACCTGATCGAGCAGGTCGGCGAAGGTGGAGTCGAGTGAGAGCGGTGTGCGCAGCACCAGGGTGTTCACGAACATGCCGATGAGGTGATCGAGTTCGGCTTCACCGCGTCCGGCGATGGGTGTTCCGATCACGATGTCGCTCTGGCCGGACAGTCGGGCAGCAAGTGCCGCGTAAGCGCTGTGCAGGACCATGAACATGGTGACGCCGCGCTGGCGGGCTACATCGGAGAGGAGTCGGTGGGTGCTCGCCGGAATCTCGAACGCCGCCACGGCGCCTTGCATCGACTGCTTTGCCGGACGGGGATACGAGGTGGGCAGATTGATAGGGTCGGGCAGATCCGCCAGTTGGTGTGTCCAGTAGTCGAGTTGACGGGAGATCTCCGAGTCCGCGTCCTCCTCCGAACCGAGGTTCGCCTGCTGCCACAGCGTGAAGTCCGCGTACTGGACGGGTAGTTCGGCCCAGGTCGGCGCGCTGCCGGTGCTACGTGCGGCGTAGGCGGTGGCAACATCAAGCGCGAGGGGGCTCATGGAGAACCCGTCGGCGATGATGTGGTGAGCCACGACCACAAGAACGTGGCGATCCGGGGCGATCTCGAGCAGTGTGCTGCGAATCGGGACAGCGCGTGAGACGTCGAAGCCTGCTGATCCGAATTCGAGGATGCGGTCGATCAGATCCTGCTCGGCGACGGGTTCCGGTTCCAGATTCAGTGGAACGTCATCGACGGGGACGATGCGTTGCGTCGGTGTTCCGGCGGTGGCGGGGAACATCGTCCGCAAGCTTTCGTGGCGGTCAAGGACGTCGTCGAAAGCGCGGGTCAGCGCGTCGTGGTCGAGTTCTCCGGTCAGGGTGACGGCAAGTGGGATGTTGTATGCCGGTGAGCTGATGTCGAATTGGTTGAGGAACCACATGCGCTTCTGCGCGACGGATACCGGGATGGGTTCGGGGCGCTCGATCGGGGTGAGTGGCACTCGCGCGGTGAGGTCGCGGCCGGCGTTCTGGGCGGCGTGTGCCAGTGCCCGTACCGTCGGGGCGTCGAACAGGGTCCGGACGCCGATGTCGCAGCCCAGCGCGGCGTTCACCCGTGCGACGACGCGGGTCGCGGTGAGCGAGTTTCCGCCGGCGTCGAAGAAGTGTGTGTCGAGGCCGATCGGTCCCGATTCGAGGACTTCGTCGAATGCTGCGGCAATCAGTCGTTCGAACTCGGTGGTCGGGGCCGTGAATTCTCCGCCCGCGGTGTCGAACTGCGGTTCCGGTAGGGCCGCCCGGTCGACTTTTCCGGTGCCGGTCAGTGGAATGTCGTGCAGGATGACAACACTGGCGGGGACCATATGCGCGGGCAGGTGCTCACGTGCGTGTGCGAGGACGTCGGCGACGGTCACCGCAGCATCGCTGTCGATCAGGACGTACGACGCGAGTGCCTGTTGATCGGCCGGTCCGTGTACGGCGAGGGTGACGGCAAATTCGACGCCAGGCAATGCGGCGAGGGCGGTGTCGATCTCTCCGAGTTCGATGCGGAAGCCGCGGATCTTGACCTGGAAGTCGCTGCGACCGAGGTATTCGACGGTACGGTCGGCGCGCCAGCGTACGACGTCGCCGGTGCGGTACATCCGCTCCCCTGGTTCCCCGTAGGGGTCGGCGACAAAGCGCTCGCCGGTCAGCCCGGCACGCTGGTGATAGCCGCGCGCCAGTCCGGCGCCGGCGATGTACAACTCACCGGGCACTCCAACGGACACCGGCTGGAGGCGTCGGTCGAGGACCAGTTCGCGCACGCCTCGGATCGGTCCGCCCAGGACGACGGTGCCGTCGGCGGGTATGGGGTCGCTGATGTTGGCGCCGATGGTGGTTTCGGTGGGCCCGTACAGGTTGTGGAAGGACCGCCCAGGTGCCCAGGTGTGCAGCAGTTCCGGTGGGCACGCTTCACCGCCGACGATCACGCACGTCAACGCGTCGATGCCGCTCGGATCCACTGAGGTGAGCATGGCCGGGGTGATGAATCCGTGGGTGACCGCCTCATCGCGCAGGACTGCGGCGAGTTCCTCGCCGCCGTACACGGTGGTCGGCGCGATCACCATGGTGGCACCGTTGGGGAACGCGAGGAGGTATTCGAGAACGGAGGCGTCGAAACTGGGCGAGGACAATGCCAAGGTGCGGGACTGCTCGTCTATCCCGAAACGCTCACGTTCCTCGTCGGCGAAGTTCTCGAGGCCGGAGTGCGTGACAAGTACGCCTTTGGGTTGTCCGGTCGATCCCGAGGTGTAGATGACGTACGCCGCGTTGCCCAAGCGCGTGGGGGTAACGCTGGGGCCCGATGCCAAGGTGGCCAGACGCGCTTGCGTTTCGGGTGAATCCAGTTCGATCCATCCGATAGCGGCGGGTAGGTCACCGGAGTGCTCAGTGGTGGTGATGCCGATGTGTGCGGCGGAGTCGGCGAGCATGAACTCGATTCGCTCACGTGGATAGCGCGGATCTACCGGAACAAAGGCGGCGCCGGCCTTCGTGATCGCCCACATCGCGACGACGGATTCGACGGACCTGCTGACGCCGATCGCGATCCGATCCTCAGCCGCGACACCATCGGCGATGAGCATCCGGGCAAGGCGATCGGATGCGTCGTCCAGTTCGCGGTAGGTGACCTGGCGCGTGCCGGCGGTCAGTGCGATCCGATCCGGAAAACGGGCCGCGGCGTCGGTGAACAGTTCGGCAAGAGTGCGATTCGACCCGCCCGGCGTCCCGTATGCCGGAACCAGTTCGCGCATTTCCTGCTCGGGCATCAGGGACAGGTGAGCCAGCGGCAAGTCGGGGTGCGCGGCAATGAGTTCGAGGGTCCGCATCAACCGGTCGGCTACTGCGTCGACGTCCCGATCGGCGAGTGCACCCGGGAAGTACTCGAACTTGAGCTTGAACATGCCGCCGTCGGTGGACGCGATGACGGCCAACGGGTAGTGCGCGGCGTCCTGCGCGTCGTGCACGTCGAGTACGTGCATTCCGGCGATGTCTATTCCGGCGGACAACCCGGTGCGATCGACCGGGTACGACTCGAAGACGGTCAATGTGTCGAACGTGGCTGCGCTGCCCACTGCGGCCGAGATGTCCGGTAGACCGACATGATGGTGGTCGAGTAGCGCAGTTTGCTCACTCTGCACGCGAATGCACAACTCGGCCAGGGACTCTCGTGCGTCGAGTCGCACCCGGATGGGAACTGTGTTGATGAACAACCCCATCATCGATTCGATACCGTGCACCTCGTGTGGACGCCCGGACACCGTGCCGCCGAAGATCACGTCGTCGCGGCCGAGCAACTCGCTCAACACGATTCCCCAGCCCACCTGGATCAGTGAGGCCATGGTCAGTCCGCGGGATCGAAGGAACCCGCGCAGGGCTTCGGTTCGCGCGACATCGAGTTCGAGGAAGGTGTCACGCGATGTGGTGGTCAGTTCTTCGGCCGTGTGGGCATGCGTGACCAAGGTCGGTTCGTCCATCCCGGCCAGGGCATGCGACCAGGCTGTCAAAGCCGACTCGGTGTCGCGATGTGAGAGCCATTCGAGATAGTCACGGTACGGATGGACGCGTGAGAGGGCACTTTGGTCGGAGTCCGTCGCGTACAGCGTCAGCAGATCCCGCAGCAGCAACGGCATGGACCAGCCGTCGAGGAGGATGTGATGGTTGGTCAGAATGAGTCGGTAGGTTGTCTCCCCCGTACGTAGGAGCAGGAAACGCAGTAACGGCGCGGTGTCCATGTCGAACCCGCGGACGCGATCTGCTCGGAGCAGTTCGTAGAATTCCGTGTCCTGCTCGCTGGGCGGCAGCGGGGAGATGTCGATCTCGGTCCACGGCACAACCGAATTCGCGTGGACGATCTGCACGGAGTTGCCGGCCTCGTCGGTGACAAACGAGGTGCGGAGGTTGTCGTGCCGATCGAGCAGTGCTTGCGCGGAGCGATGGAGACGCGCAGGTTCGACGCTCTCGAGGTCGAGGGTCAACTGCACGGTGTACGCGTCGACGGTGTGTTCGGCGTACCGCGCGTGGAAGAGCAAGCCGGCTTGCAGGGGTGAGAGTGACCAGATGTCGGCCAGATCGGGAATCTGGTCCTCGAAGCGGTCGATAGCGCTCTGATCGAGGTCGACCAGCGGGAGATCCGACGGGGTGAACCCTCCGCGTTCGGAATTCTCGGCGTGAGCGGCCAGTGCGGTGAGCGCCGATACCCACAAGTCCGCGATCTCGCGGACATCGCCGTCTGACAGGACGCCGGACGGGTACGCCCACGTAGCCGACAACTGTGGTCGCCCGTCGATGTCGGTGGCGACGGCATTGACGTCCAGGACGGCCGCGAGCGGCATGTCGGATCCCCGCGCGGATGCTTCCAGATCGACGTCCGAGGCCAACGCCCAGTCGCCGTCGTGAGGGGATTCGGAGCCGCCGAATCGGCCCAGGTAGTTGAAGGAAATCTGAGGCGAGTCCGGTCCCGAGAGTTGTTGCTGCCCGACATCGTCGAGATAGCGGAGCAGTCCGTATCCGATGCCGCTGTCGGGAATTGCGTGAAGAAGTTCCTTGACCGATTTGAGAAGCGGTGCGGCATTTCCCTGCCCGGACAGCAGTGCGGCGGTATCGACTGCCGATAGATCCACCCGCACCGGGAACACGGTCGTGAACCAGCCGAGCGTGTGCAGTACATCGGCACCGGGGACAACGTGCGCTTCGCGGCCGTGTCCCTCCAACGAGACCAGCACGTCGTCGGCCCGAACTCCGCGAGACGATCGCCACTGCGTCACCGCCAGCGCCAGCGCAGCGAGCAGTCCATCGTTGACCGAGCCCGAATACAGCGCGGGCAAGGCGGTCAGTACGGTCTCGGACACGTCCACCGGAACCTCGACGGCTACGCGCGCCAACGCCCGGCCGGTATCGAGGTGCGGGTCCAGCGGCCGCGAACCGATTTGCGGGTCCGCTCCGGCCAGCATGGAACGCCACAGGTCTATCTCGCTGCGACGGGTCGGGGCGATCTCCGCGAGGGCGGTTGCCCACCGCCGCAGGGACGTCTCACCGGGGGTCGACGTCGAGGCGGGGGTGAGTCCGGCGTCGAGTTGATGGAAGGCTGCCGCGAGTTCGGGTACCAGTACCCGCCAGGAGACACCGTCCACTGCAAGATGGTGAATGACCAGGAGCAAGCGTCCGGCGCCGGTGGGGCCGGACAACCAGGTGACCTTGATCATCGACGCGTTTCGTGGATCCAACGCGTCGCGGGCGTCGTCGAGGGCGGTGACGATCGCCTCGTCGAACTCCGACGTTCCCGGTTCGGCGTCCACCTGAACGCGTCGGCACACGTGGGCCGCGTCGATGCTCCCGATCTCGCCGACGACCAGCGCCCGGTGCGGTTGCAGTTCGAGTCGAGCGCGCAGCGTTCCGTAGCGGTCGAGAACGACTTGTACTGCGGCAGTGAGCTGTTCGATGCCATGCAGAGCAGTGGGGGCGTTGAGCAGAGTGGACTGCGAGAACGAGTCCAGTCCTGCCGTGTTCTCGGCAAATCGATCGAGCCACCAGTGCGCAACCGGCAGGAGCGGCATCGAACCCACTCCCCCTCCCGGCAGTTCCTCCAGCACGAGCGGTGCGGCGTCTTCGGCGAGCTCGATCACTGCCGCAAGTGCGGCGACGGTCTTGGCTTCGAACACCTCACGCGGCGAGAACACGATGCCGCTCGTGCGAGCGCGAGCCACCAGTTGGATCGACATGATCGAATCGCCGCCGAGTGAGAAGAACGAATCGTCCACGCCTACCGAATCCAGCCCGAGAACGTCGGCGAACAATGCGGCGAGAGCCGTCTCGAGTTCGGTTTCCGCTGCTCGCGAATGCGTTCGGGCGGCAGCGAAGTCCGGGACCGGGAGTGCGCGGCGATCAAGCTTTCCGTTGGACGTGCGCGGCAATTCGTCCAGGACGACAACCGTCGACGGCACCATGTGCGGGGCCAGTTGAGTGCTGACCACCGCGATCACGTCATCCGGACTCAGAAGCGAGACGTCGGTATCCGAGGCAACGACATATCCGACGATCCGTGCTGGTCCGCCGTCACGCTCGACCGTGGTCGCGACAGCTTGAGCCACACCAGGGCACCCTGTGAGTGCCGTTTCGATCTCGCCGAGTTCGATGCGGAAGCCGCGGATCTTGACCTGGAAGTCGCTGCGACCGAGGTACTCGAGTTCGCCCTCACCGTTCCAGCGGACCAGGTCACCGGTCCGGTACATCCGGCTGCCTGGAGCTCCGGCGGGATCGGCGACAAAGCGTTCGGCTGTGACGGCGGTTCGGTTCCGGTACCCGCGGGCCACACCGTCGCCGTTGACGTACAGCTCGCCGGCCACACCGATCGGCACGGGGTGTAGTCGCGCGTCGAGGACGGATGCGGTGATCCCGAGCGACGGCCGTCCGATACTGACGCGCCGCGACGGCGTCAGCGGTTCGGTGATACTCGCGACGACGGTCGATTCGGTCGGCCCGTAGGCGTTGATCATGATCCGCCCCTGGCGTGCCCAGGCAGCTACCAGTTCGGGCGGGCAGACGTCGCCGCCGGTCCCGACAGCCTCGAGTTCGCCCAGGACACTTCCGTCGACGGTTGCCAGAGCGGCGGGTGTGATGAACGCGTGAGTGACGTGCTCGTCGCGCAGCAGAGCCGTGAGTTCGTCGCCGCCCAGGATCGAGGGCGGTGCGATCACCATTGTTGCGCCCGCGGACACCGCGAGCAGCAGTTCGAGGACCGAAGCGTCGAAGCTCGGTGAGCTGAAATGCAGAGTCCGCGAGTGTGCATCGACCCCGAACGTGGTGCGTTCCTGCTCCGCGAGTGCTGCCAGGCCACGGTGGGTGACCATGACGCCCTTGGGCAGTCCGGTCGAGCCGGACGTGTAGATGACATAGGCAACGTGGTCGAGGGATCGGGGCCCGCGGAGTTCGGAATCGCGGATCGGCGCGTCCGATGCGGCAGCGCATTCTGCGCGGACCTCCATCGTGTCGAGAACAACCGTGCTCACGTCCGCCGGAATGGTGTGTGTGTCGGCCGTGGTGGTCACGACTACACACGCGCCGGAATCGGTGATCATGTGCTTGATCCGGTCTGCCGGATACGACGGGTCGACGGGAACAAACGCTGCACCGGTTCGAGCGACCGCCCAGATCGCGAGCACGGACGTCGCCGATCGCGGCAAGGCAAGTGCCACGACGCTCTCCGGTCCTGCTCCGTGCGAGATCAGCACTCGTGCAAGTTGATTGGCGTGCCGATCGGCAGCTTCGTAGGCGATCTCGATTCCCTCGAAGGCCAGAGCGATCGAATCGCTACGGTAGTTCGCCGAGATCAAGTCCGGCAGAAGCGCGGGTTCGGGAAGTGCTCGCGTGTCGGCGGCGCGCACCTCGGCGCTACCGAGCAAGTCGATGTCGCCAACGGGCGCATGTGGATCCCGGGTGACGGCGTCGGTGATTCGGAGCAGGTACTCGGAAAAGCGCTCGATGGTGGCGCTGTCGAACAATGCGCTCGCGTAGGTGAATCCGGCCTCGATCCCCGCCGGTTCGCCGTGCTCGTCGAACTTCTCGGCGAGCGTCAACTGGAGATCGAAGTTGGACACCACTGTTTCGAGGTCGAGAATGTCCACGTCCAGGCCGTCGAGAGTCAATGCCGGCCGCTCGGTGTTCTTGAACTCGAGCATCGCCTGGAACAGTGGAGAGTGCGACGTCGACCGCTGCGGCGCCAGGGCATCCACGACGCGCTCGAACGGGATGTCCGCGTTGTCGAAGGCGTCCAGGTCGACACTGCGGACCTGCTCGAGAGCGTCGGCAAAGGAACGAGCGGGGTCGAACCCGGTGCGCAGGACCAGTGTTCCCACGAACATGCCGACCATCGGGTCGAGCAGCGCGTTACCTCGGCCGGCAATCGGTGAACCGATTGCGATGTCGTCCATCCCGGACAGTCGTCCCAGCAACAACGCATATGCCGCGTGCATCGCCATGAAGAGGCTGCTGCGAGAATTCTGCGCGGTGGCAAGCAACCGTCGATGCACGTCCGCGTCGATCTCGAACCGTACAACGGCGCCGGACAGATCCTGAACGCGCGGACGGGGTCGATCCGTCGGCAGTTGCAGTACTTCGGGGAGCCCTTCGAGTCGGTGTGTCCAGTAGTCGAGCTGGCGGGACAGTTCGCTTCCACTCTCGGTGACGTCGCCGAGAACGCTCTGCTGCCACAACGCAACATCTGCGTACTGGATCGGCAGCGGTGCCCAATTCGGTATGAAGCCGCGAGTGCGCGCGGAATACGCGGTCATCACGTCGATTGCCAGCGGCGCCATCGAGAAACCGTCCGCGCAGATGTGATGCACGACCACAACGAGGACATGTTCGTCGGTCGAAACCTGGATCAGTTCCGCCCGGATCGGCGGTGCAGCGGTGACGTCGAATCCTGCCGTGGCCACGTCGTTGATCCGGCTGCGGAGCTCTTCCGGCGCGCAGCGGAGCAGTGGTAGCGACGGCAACGCATCGCCTGCCGGAACGACGATCTGAGCGGGAACACCGTCCACCATCGGGAACGACGTGCGCAGCGATTCGTGCCGATCGAGTACGTCGCCGAGTGCATTCTGCAGGGCACCGTGATCGAGGTCGCCGCGCATCCGGATCGCGATGGCCACGTTGTACGCCGACGAGCTGATGTCGAACTGGTTGACGAACCACATCCGCTTCTGGGCCAGCGACAACGGGATTCGGTCCGGACGCGCCTGCGGTTCCAGTGGAAGCGTTGTCGCTGCGCGCGCCGCGCTCTCGCAGTTCGTTGCCAAGCCTTCGACTGTGGGCTCGTCGAAGATACTGCGAATCGACAGGCTCACCCCCAGCGCGTCGTTGATACGGGCAATCGCGCGGGCCGCGATGAGGCTGTTGCCGCCGATGTCGAAGAAGTTGTCGTCGACGCTGATCTCGTCGGTACCGAGAAGATCAGCGAGGATGTCTGCGATGGTCTGTTCGAGCGGCGTCCGCGGTGCGACATATGCCCGCGTGCTCGTAAAGGTGGGATCCGGCAACGCCGTTCGATCGAGTTTTCCGGTGGAACCGAGCGGAAAAGCGTCCATCGTGATGATCGACGACGGCACCATGTACGCCGGAAGTTCGTCCCGAAGCACCTGCCGAATCCGATCCGGGTCGAGCGCAGTCCCCTTGTCGCCGATCGCGTATCCGACAAGAGAATCGCCGAGCGCGTCGTCGTGATGAACACGGGCCGCTGCCTGCGCTACCCCCGGGGTGCGCAGTATCGCCGATTCGACCTCGGGCAACTCGATCCGCAGACCACGAATCTTGACCTGGAAATCTTTTCGGCCGATGTAGTCGAGTTGACCGTCCACCCGCCACCGCACGATGTCGCCCGTGCGATACATGCGGGCGGCCCCGATTCGGCTGTACGGATCGGCTACAAAGCGGTCGGCGGTGAGCTCGCTCCTGCCGAAATATCCGCGCGCCAACTGGACGCCGGCGAGGTACAACTCGCCGTGAACGCCGACCGGAACCGGGTGCAGGCGCGAGTCGAGCACGTAGACCTGGGTGTTCCAGACCGGTGCACCGATCGGAACCGACGTTCCCGGGCCGGGCAGGTATTCGGACGCGGTGACGTCCACAGCTGCCTCTGTGGGGCCGTACAGATTGTGCAGGGCGCCGTCACTCACGCGGGTCAGGGCCATCGCCGTGGCCGGAGGCAGTGCTTCGCCGCTACTGAACACGTGGCGCAGAGTTGCGCAGTCGCCGCGCGATGCGACGGCAACAAACTCGGCGAGCATGGACGGAACGAAGTGGGCCACGGTGACCCGAGATTCGGCGATCAACGTCGAGAGATAGGTCGGGTCGCGGTGACCGTCCGGCGCCGCGATCACCAACTCCGCACCGGTCTGCAGGGGCCAGAACAGTTCCCAGACCGAGACGTCGAAGGTGATCGGCGTTTTCTGCACCACGACATCCGACGGTTCCAGCGGGTAGGCGCCTTGCATCCACTTCAGCCGGTTGACTATCGAACGATGCGATACCGCAACACCTTTCGGGCGACCGGTGGAGCCGGACGTGAAGAGGACGTAAGCGATGTTGTCCGGGTGGAGCGGAGCAATCCGGTCGGCATCGGTGACCGGAGGGGTCGGCGAAGCCTCGAGGTCGACATCGAGGATGTCGATATCCGTCTGGAGGTGCCCGTGATGTCCATTGCTTCCGAGGACACACACCGGTGATGCCACGGACAACACGTACCGGATTCGTTCCTCGGGATGGTCCGGATCCACCGGGACGTATGCGCCGCCGCTGCGGATGACCGCATGGATCGCCACCAACAGTTCCAGCGAGCGCGGGATCGCCACCGCGACGCGCTGATCAGGCCCGACGCCGCGGGCGATCAACGTCCGAGCCAGTGCGTTCACCTGATTGT
Organism: Rhodococcus sp. IEGM 1366; assembly: GCF_033142425.1. Classification (NCBI taxonomy): domain Bacteria; kingdom Bacillati; phylum Actinomycetota; class Actinomycetes; order Mycobacteriales; family Nocardiaceae; genus Rhodococcus; species Rhodococcus sp. IEGM 1366. The sequence goes on along the minus strand of NZ_JAWLRZ010000005.1, from coordinate 244,621 downwards.
CGAACTGTTCGTAGGTCAGAGCGGCGTCACCGAAGCGCAGAGCGACGGCTTGGGGACTCCGCTCGGCCTGGGCGCGTGTCAGATCGTCCAGGGTCAGTGCCTCGAGCGGTCGCGACGTCGCGTTCCACCGCTCGAGGACCAACGTGCGCTCGCCTACTGCGCACAGGTCGATGTCTCCGACGACGGAATCCGGCTTCTGAGTCGCTGTGTCGAGAAGAGAGACAAACCGATCTGCCAATCCGGACATGGTGTCGGAGTCGAACAGATCACTTGCGTAGTTCAATCTCCCCTCCAGGTGATCACCGCGCTCGGTGACAATGACCTGGAGATCGAATTTTGCTGCGCCGGTGTCTAATTCGTCCACCGAGACGGTCAGGGACGGCAGAGCAACCTCGGTGGGCGTTGCACCCTCCATGACAAGCATGACCTGGAACAGTGGCGAGTCACCGCTCAGAGCGTCCACCAGCACGTCGTAGGGAACGTCGCTGTGCCGCAGTGCTGCCACATCGGTGGCGCGCGTGCGGGATACGACGGTTTCGAAACTCGCGGCCGCGTCGATGACGGTGCGCAGGGCCAACGTGTTGACGAACATGCCGACGACGTCGTCGAGCGCACGCTCACTTCGCCCGGCTACGGGTGTGCCGATGACGATGTCGTTCCCGCCGCACTCCCGAGCGAGGAGGACCGCCAACGCTGCATGCACCACCATGAACACGCTGGCATCGTGCTCGGCAGCGATGGCCGCAACACGGCGATAGGTCGGTGCATCGACCGTGAAGTTCACGTCGTGGGCTCGCAGGAATCCACGCGCCGGGCGCGGATGATCCATCGGAAGTTCTGGAAGGTCGTCGCGGGCAGCGAGTTCCCCGCGCCAGAAATTCAACTGCGAGCCGAGTATCGAATCGGGTGTTGCCGCATCACCGACCACACGGCGTTGCCACTCGCTGAAATCGCCGTACTGCACCTCGAGCGGCAACCACGCCGGAACCCGTCCGGACTCCCGGGCCGAATACGCCACCATGACGTCGCGGGCCAACGGTGTCATCGACAGACCGTCGGCGGCGATGTGGTGCACCACCAGGACCAGCACGTGGTCGTGCTCGGAGGCTTCGAGCAACACTGCACGCACCGGGGGCGCCGACGTGACGTCGAACCCCAGCCGCGCCAGCTCTTCGGCTCGGGCACGCATCGCGCCGGCGGAAGTCGTCTCGACGGTCAGTTCCGGATTCACATCGGCGACGTCGAGCACCTTCTGCACCGGACCCCACGCGGTGGCCGGGAACACCGTGCGTAGGGACTCGTGGCGGATCAGGACATCCCGCAGGGCTGTCGACAATGCCGCCACGTTCAGAGGACCCGTCAAGTAGACGGCGATCGGAATGTTGTACGCCGGCGACGCCGGGTCGAGTTGGTTGATCAGCCACATGCGCTGCTGCGCCAGTGACGCCGGAATCGGTTCGGGACGCTCGATCCTCGTCAACGGCGGGAGGAGAGTCTCACGTGAATCCGAGGAGTCCGCGCGCGCAGCCAATCCGGACACGGTCGGCGCCTCGAACAGATCGAGCACGCTCAGGGACGTGCCGAGCGCACCGTTCACCCGCGCCACCACCCGCGTGGCAATCAGCGAGTCGCCGCCGAGGTCGAAGAAGCTGTCGTTGGTGCCGGCGCGGGCGATGCCGAGAAGATCGCAGTACACAGCCGAGACGCGCTTTTCGGTAGAGCTTTCCGGTGCGCGGTACTCGCCGATCCCCGACGCCTCGTCGATTGCCGGCAAGGCGTTGCGGTCGATCTTCCCGGCGGGTGTCAGGGGAATCGCGTCCAGCACCACGATGCGCGAGGGCACCATGTGCGGTGCCAGCGATGCCGCAGCATGCGCCGTCACCTCCGGCACCTCGATACGCATCCCCGGCGCTGCCGTGACGTAAGACGCCAGCATCGTCTGTCCGCTGCTGCCGCTCACCCCGACAGTCACCACGTCGTCGAGGCTCGAATGCTGACGCAGCACTTCGTCGATCTCACCGAGTTCGATCCGGAATCCGCGGACTTTGATCTGGAAGTCACTGCGGCCGAGGTATTCCAACTCACCGTCGGCAGTCCAACGAACCAGATCACCCGTCCGGTACATCCGCTCGCCGGCTTCCCCGTTCGGGGCAGCGACAAAACGCTGAGCCGTCGTGGCGCCCTGTCCGTGGTAGCCGCGGGCCAGGCCGACACCACTGACGTACAGCTCACCGGCTACCCCGATCGGCACGGGGTGCAACCGTGCGTCGAGCACCATCGCCGACGCTCCCCGCACGGGTTGACCGATCGTGACCGGAACGTCGCTGCGCAGCGGACCGGCCATGGTGGCGACAACAGTCGTCTCGGTCGGTCCGTACGCGTTGAACATCAACCGGTGCCCGGACCATTGCTCGACAAGCGACGACGAGCACGCGTCACCGCCCGTGGCGATCACACGCAGCAGGGGCAAGTGGTCCGGATCAACAGTCGCGAGGGCAGCCGGGGTGATGAATGCGTGCGTCACTTTGCCCGCGCGCAGGACCTCCGCCAGTTCTTCACCGCCGTAGACCGTGGGCGGTGCGATCACCATCGTCGCCGCGGCTCCGAACGCAAGCAGGAGTTCGAGAACGGACGCGTCGAAACTGGGGGAAGAAAAGTGCAGGGTCCGTGCGTCGGGGGTGGTACCGAAACGGATTCGTAGTTCCTCGGCAAAACTGCTCACACCGCGATGCGTGACCACAACGCCCTTGGGCACGCCGGTCGAACCCGAGGTGTAGATCAGATAGGCGGGATCGTCGAGTCGCAGCGGCCTCAGCAAATCTGCGTCGGTGATAGCTGCGCTCGAACGGTGCTCCAGGTCGCCGAGCACCAGCCAGTCGACAGTGTCCCCCAATCCGCCCCGGACATCACTGGTGCAGATCCCGAGCGTCGCCCCGGAGTCGGTCAGCATGTGCGTGATCCGGTCGGACGGATAGTGCGGGTCGACGGGAAGGAATGCGCCACCGGCCTTCGCCACAGCCCAGGTGGCGATCACCGATTCTCGTGAACGTGCCAGTGCGAGCGCAACATACGTCCCCGGGCCGACTCCGCGCGCAATCAACTCTCGCGCCAGCGCATTCGACTGGGCGTCGAGGTCTCGGTACGTCAGTGCCTGATCGCCCACGACTACCGCGTCGGCGTCCGGATTCACTTGTGCGGCGGTGCACAGAATGTGCGCGAGAGTGCGAGGGGACGCCGCTGCGGGACCGGGAACTGCGCGGAGCGATTCCCCTTCGGCCTCGTCGAGTATCGGCAGATCACCCACTGCCATGCCGGGAGATTCCAGCGCCCGGCCCAATGCCCGCAGCACTCGCGTGAGCACCTGCTGCGCGGAGCGCTCGTCGAGCACATCCTGGTCGTAGGCGGCGTCCAACGTCAACGTTCCCGCGTCGTCGACCACACCGATGGAAAGGTCTGCGCCCTCGATTGTGCGGTTGGTAGGACCGTCGGTCAGGACGACATGCAGTCCGGCGGTGTCCACTACGCCCTGGCTGTAGTCGCGGACCGTAACATCATGGTCTGCAACATCATTCAATACATCGGCGCACGAATGCGCTTGATCGACTGCGCTGCGGAGCGGCACTACGGGTGCGCCCGGCGCAAATCGAGCACCGATCACGATGTCGTCGGTGTTTGTCAGCCGAGACAGCACGATGGCCAGGGCGCCGTGAACCAGACTGAACACGTCTGTGCCCGCTGTCCGCATGCGCTGGTGCAACTCGGGTGCGATCGGGGTGCGCAGAGTTCCGATCTCCTCGCGGTGATCCGAGGTGCGTGGACGATCAAGCACCACCGACGCGCCTTCGGGGGCGTCCGTCATCTCCCTGGCCCAGAACTGCTCGAGCTCACGAGCCCGCGCGCGCTCCCTACCGATCTCAGCCGTCCTGCGATGAACGTGATCCAGCGGTGTGCCGGGACCAACCGCGATCAACTCACGAATCAACTCCGCAAAATCTGCGTGGTGCTCTTCGAGTTCGGTGCGCTCGTAACGATCCGGATTGGCGCGGAACTCGATCAGCGTCTTGACGGGACTACCGCTCTGATAGATGTTGACCAGCAGGTCTTCCACCGGACCCGACGTCACGATGTGGTACTCGCCGACCATCGGGCCCAAGGTGATTTCCTGACGGAAGAGCATCACGTTCATCATCGGCCCGGACAGTCGCTGATCCTCCATCGACAGTCCGGCATCCCGGCGAATGTCTTCGAGGCTGCACCGCTGATGCCGAAGCGCGCCGAGTAGCTCGAGCTGCACTCGCCCCACCAAATCATCGACAGTGTCACCCGGGAGCACCTCGATATGCAGCGGAGCCACGTTGACCAACATGCCGCCCGAGCGCTGCAACGGCGCTGTGGTGCGAGCCGAGACCGGCAAATTGATCAACACGTCCCGATAACCGGTACGACGCGATAGGTAGCAGGCCAACGCCGAAATCAGCACAGCAGCCGGCGTTGCACCCGAACGTGCACTCCACTCGTCCAGAGCTGCGACGGACGTTTCCGACAGCGAATCCGTCACAATCCGAGAATGCGCGCGAGGTGGTGCTTCCCGGCCCGCGAGTGTCGATCCGTGATCCACGCCCGCGATGCGCTCTGCCCAGTACTGCCGATCAGCATCGAATCGACTCGACGCCCGATACGCCTGGTCCAATTCCGACAGCTTCACCACATCGAGCGCTTTGTTGGGCGCGGGCTCACGCCCCTCGAGTTCCGAGGTGTAGAGCGCCGCTATGCGGTTGACGATGGTCATGCCGCTGTATCCGTCGAGCGCTACGTGGTGAATTCGCGTGTACCACAGGTAATCTCGATCCCCCGTTTGCAGGATCGTCATTTCGACCAGACGGTCTCGCGTCAAATCGAGCGGTGTTGCGTGATCGTTGTCCATCCACTCCGCAGCAGCTTCGCGCGGATCGTCACATTCTCGAAAGTCGAAGTAGTCGATCTCCGCGCCGATTGTGGGGTCGACGATCTGGCACGGCTCGCCATCCGGGTACATCAACCGCAGGAACGGTGATTCGAACTCGTGCGCCGCCGCCACCGCAGACCGCGACAACAAGTCGATGTCCAGGTCGCCGTGGATCTCGATGTACTGCGCGATGAAATACGGAACCGCCGGGTGTAACTGCTGCGCAAACCACATGCTCCGCTGCACCGCGGACAACGGAAACGCCCCGGCAGGCAGAGTTCGCGACTGCTCATCCCGATTGTCGGTACCCATCACAACCACCCCCGCATGCTTCGCCGGGAGTGGCGATCGAAAGGTGTGGTTCGGGGATTGAAGAAGTACATCGCACCGCCTCGATATCGAGAGTGGAAACCATGAACGACCCTGTGCGAGCCACCGCACATCGCGTCGATCGCGATTAATGGGTCGGCTCGGAGTTCGAACCTCCCCGAAGGTCCGAACTGAAGGATTGAAGTTGTGTCGCCTCGTGCGCCCACCACATATTCGCGGCGGCGCGCACACAGCTACAAAGTGATTGCCCAGACGGGGAGGATCGAAACACCTCGTCGATCGAAAGAAATTACGGGTTCATCGAAAACGTTCGGCCTCGCGTGCGAGCACCGTCAGCTGCTCGCACAACGCGAGTAGCTCGGTAGTATCGGCGCCCTCAGCGACAGCAGTGGCAACGTCTTCAGCAGCGCAACGAACTTCGAACATTCGGTCCACCAACTCGACGGCCTCGGTGGCCGTCAGGATGACCGCGTCCGCGGGAACGCTGGTGCCCTTCACCGCATTACGCTGCTCGTACGCACGCTGGCGGCATGACTGGCAGCAGTACCGGCGGCGACGGCCGACGCCGACTGCCGCTACGCCACGACCGCACCACGCGCAAGGACTACCGGCGCTTCTGGGGCGCGTGCTCGAGGTCATGAGATGACAGTTTACTCGAGATTCAGACGCCCTCGATGTCCGCTCGGATGCGAGCGCGCGGGACCCGGTAAGATGGGGAGGTTGCGTCTTCTCGCCACACGGGAACCAATCCGGTGCTCGTGGCGTTGTAGATGAGTGTGAGCGTCTACTCCCCAACACCGGGCGCCCACCAGCGGTGACGAACGAAGAGAGGACACCACCATGGCAGATCGCGTACTTCGAGGTAGCCGACTCGGAGCTGTGAGCTACGAGACCGACCGTGACCATGACCTCGCCCCCCGTCGTATGGCGAAGTACAAGTGCGACAACGGTGAGATCTTTGACATCCCGTTCGCCGACGACGCCGAGATCCCCGGTACGTGGATGTGCCGCAACGGCCTCGAGGGTTCCCTTATGGAGGGCACTGCGCCCGAAGCCAAGAAGGTCAAGCCGCCGCGTACCCACTGGGACATGCTGCTCGAGCGTCGTTCCGTCGAAGAACTCGAAGAACTTCTGAAAGAGCGTCTCGATCTCCTGAAGGCCAAGCGCCGCGGAGCGTGATGCACTAGCACTACAGTGTGCACGTCGAAGACCGTCCGGCCACGTGCCGGGCGGTCTTTCTCGTTGCATTCGATGCCGATGTGGTCCTTGTGTTGCAGTCATTGTCCACGAACCCTTCTTCGACGCCGATGTCATCCGAAAGCGTTCCCGCTCAGCAGTTTTCATCGATCAGACAAGCGCCGTGCCGGTAGCCTTCCTCGCACTGTTCGGCAGGGAAAGCCATCGGCACGGATATCTGTACCAGTGTTTGCTGTATCCCCTGACGGCTCGGCTGCCAAACGTCACGGATGGAGTACGGCCGGTATGCGAGTGAGCACAGTTTCTCCTCAGTGAGCACAGGCTCCAGCGCCCAGAAAACCATGCTCACTCGAGGAAAAGGGGCCCAGCTTCCTTCGGCGATTGCGCCTACGCGGTCCAGCGACGCATCGCCACGTATCCCGCCGCCCCCACCACGATCAACCCGACGCCCAGAGCGACGGTCGTCGAATCCGTCACCAGTCCCGTCATGCCGGTGACTGCTACGAAAACTGGCACGAAATCGAACAGTCGAGCAATCGATTCCGGCGGCTCGACCGGAAACCCGAGTGCTTGGCCGGCCTTGCTCCGGGCGTAGCTCGGATACCACTCGGTGAACGAGATAGCGAAGAACGTGCCCGCCAACTGCAGAATCCAACCGGTCCAGAAATTGCCGCTGTCGCCCAGCACTGCGTCACCGATCAGTCCGACAATCGCCGACCAGGTGAAGGCCAGCGCCCAGACCGCGGTGATCACGTAATTGATCCGCAAGAAAAGCGAAGTGGTCCAGTACTCCTCCGGAGTGGATTCCTTTGCATATTGCATGGTGAACGGATTGCGCAGCAGTATCGATCCGAAAGCGAAGACAACAAGCGCGATATTGGTGAGCTCACCGCCCCACAATTCGAACCATTCGATCGTATTTGCCGATGCGAACAGTCCAATTCCTGCGAGTATGCCGAAGAAGAGGACATCGAACAGTTCCAGCAGTTTCAGAGTGCCGCCCCGCCGATGATTTGCGGCCAGTATCAGCAGAGATAGTCCGAGCGCCGCTGCAGCGGATTCCTCGAATCGTCCTGGTCCGGACAATAGTGAGAGCAGAATCCACGGGGACAATCCCGCAAGTGGAGACCGTAGAACAGCATCGACAACGCTCGTTTTACGGCTGACACTCTGATCTTCAATCATGGGAAACGCCCTTTGCTCGACTAGGTGTCAAGGCGAATACCCGATATTGAAGGGAGCGAAGCTCTTGTGCCCCTAACGGCGCTTTTTGCGCCCCGAATCGCACGGCCCGGAGTACTTGTCCAGTCCGACGCCCTTGTTCGCTTTCTTGCTGCGTCCGGTCGGGCCTGATTTGGGGCGCTGTACCCACTGACCGTCGGCGTCCAGACCGGGCATGCGTTCACTGAGAGTTCGGCTGTAGCGCGTCTCCCCGTCGACGGTCAGCACACCGTCCTGCACATCGATGTGCGCGACGGTCGCCCAGAACGAGTTCTTGCCGTTGCCGACGTACACGAGGATCTCGTCGGCGTCCGAACCAGGGAGTCCGTCCTTACCGGCTTTGCCGTACCGAATGGCGACGCGAGGATTGCCGAACGAATCGATTGCACCAGCCCCGTTGTCCACGCTCTGATAAACGTTGACCAGCAGATCGCCGTTCTCGTGGGGCAGCACACGAACCTGCTCGACGGCCGGCTTCTTCCCCTTGCCCGGTCCGGCGCTGTCTCCGTAGTGGTAGATGTGCGGCCAGGTTTCGAGTCCACCACGATGGTTCGGCTCACCGCTGATGACGACGTAGTCGTTGGTCTCTTCGTTGCGGCAGAAGAAGTAGACGTCGAGGTCTCCTTCGCCGTACTTCTTGACCTTGCCGTTCTTGTCGTACGTCGCCCCGCGCCCATCCCATTCCAGGCCGACAGTCAACACCCAACTGGGATCGCCTTGGCTCTTACGCAGGTCGATGCGCGCTGTCTTGTCCTGTGAATCCTTGGTGAGGCTGACGGAGACTTTCTCGAAGCTGATGGTGGGGGCGGGAGCGGCTACGGGTGCTTCAGGAGCCGCAACAGTAGCGGGCTCGTCGTCATCGACGTCGATACCGTGTTCGGCGGCAAAGGCTGCCAATCCGGCGCTGTATCCCTGTCCGACGGCGTCGAGACGCCAACCCGTGCCGCGGCGATACAAGGCGACCAACTGCAGCACCGTTTCGGTAGTCAAACCTGTTGGCACAAAAGACAACTGCTGCGACGATCCACGGGCGTCGACTCGGATGGAAGTGACATCCGAGAAGTTCTTTCCCTGCGCTTCAGTGCTGCCGGTCATCAACACGCGGTGAACGTCAGCAGGCAGAGCGGCGAGGTCGATGGTGATCGTCTCGTCCGAAACGAGTGCAACGCCGGGGGCTTTCGGGTTGTTGAAGAAAACGAAGTCGTCGTCGGTTCGGACTTTCCCGTCGGCGCCGAGCAGAACTGCCGCGATATCCACCACACCGCGAACGCTTCCGGTGTCGAGCGCGATGGTGTAGCTCGCGTCCACCAGATCGGTTTTCGAGCCCTTGGTTACGTCAGTCATTGCTCTCTCCTGTTTCGGGAAGGGAGGGTTCACGTCGTCGGGAAATTACTGCTATCACTATTGAGCCCGCAGCGAGGAGGCACAGGACGACCTCGGGCGCGGGGCCAAGCTTCGTTGCAAGGGTGGTGTCGGTCGACAGCGGCACATCCGCAACCAGATACTCGGGTACGAACAAGTCGGTTTCCGACGTGACGGAACCGTCCGGCGAGATGATGGCGCTGACACCGCTGGTAGCTGCGACGACCACGGCTTGGCCGTGTTCGACGGCACGAACTCGCGACATCGCCAACTGTTGGTACGTCATCTCCGTATCGCCGAAAGTGGCGTTGTTGGTCGGTACGGCAAGAAGTTGCGCTCCGTTGCGCACTGATTCCTGGAATGCCCGGTCGAATGCCACTTCGTAGCAGGTGGCGATGCCGATGGGCACACCCGCGGCGTGGACAACGCCATTGCCGTCGCCGGGTACGAAGTTGCCGGCGCGGTCGGCGTACTCGGAGAACTTCCGGAAGAAATCGCGATATGGCAGGTACTCGCCGAACGGTTGGATGATCTTCTTGTCGTGCTGTTCCTGCGGACCCTTGTTTCCGTCCCAGACGATCACGGAGTTCGTGGTTGTCCGGTCGGCGTTGACCAGCACGGTACCGACCAGGATCGGCGCACCGATCGATACGGAAGCGCGAGTGATGTCGGCTGCTGCGTCCACGTTGCGCAGCGGATCGATGTCGGAGGCGTTTTCCGGCCAGATGACAATGTCGGGTTGTTTGACGCGTCCGGCGTCGACCTCGTCCGCAAGCCTCAGAGTTTCGGCAACATGGTTGTCGAGCACCTGCTTGCGTTGGGAATTGAAGTCCAACCCCAACCGCGGGACGCTTCCCTGAATTGCCGCGACGGTGATCGTCTTCTCGCCGGAGTCCATGGTTGCGAGGAACGGCGCCACGGCAACAGCCAGCAGAACAGGTACGACGGATGCGGCAACCGCTCCGACAAATCCCCTGTCCCAGCGTTTGCCTGCAACGGCAATAGCTACGGCAGCCAAACCGGTGCCGGTCAAGGCCACCCCGAAACTGAGCAGCGGCGCTCCGCCGAGGCTGGCCAGCGGAAGCAGTAAACCTTCGGACTGGCCGAAAGCAAGCCTGCCCCAAGGGAATCCGCCAAACGGAACACTGGAGCGCAGCCATTCGGTCAATGACCAGATTGCGGCAATCCAGAGCGGAGCCCACGGTAACCGAGACACCAAAACTGCCAGGAGCCCGAACAATCCGATGAACAGTGACTCCACGGCGGCAAGGGCGATCCACGGCATTGCGCCGACAAATACCCCGATCCACGGGAGTAGTGGAATCAGGAAGCCGAGACCTGCCAGGTAGCCGAATCCGAATCCAGCTCGCAGCCGCAGTCCCCCGCGGCCGAAGTTCGTCAGCACACACGTGAGGAGTGCAATGCCCACCGGTGCGAGAAACCACAGAGGCCGCGGCGGAAACCCCACAAAGATCAGATATCCACCCGCTGCCGAGTACAGCGACCGCAACCACACCGAACGGGTCAGAACCTCGGTTATCCGAGACCGCTGCCCGGCGGGTGACTCAACGCTCATAAACGACGCGTCCACGATGCACCGATCGAACACACACCGGTGCCTGCGCGTCGGCGTCGAGACTCGGTAGCGCCGGGACACGCGAGCGCGGATCGGTCGACCATCGCTGGACCGAGTCGGCCGGCGCGCTTACCTCGAGGTCTCCCGCTTCCCAGATGACATACGACGCCGGAGCACCCGGGTTGAGTGTTCCGGCCGCGCCGTCGCGGACTCCGCCGGCGCGCCAGGCGCCGCGGGTTGCGGCCGAGAAGGCCGCTCGAGGTGAGATGCCGCTTCCGTCGGTGCGGTGATGCACTGCGGCACGGAGCATCGCCCACGGTTCCACCGGAGTGACCGGTGCGTCGGAACTGAATGCGAGGGAAACGCCCTTGGATGCGGCCGGGGCAAACGGGTTGAGTGCAACGGCGCGTTCGCCGCCCAGTCGCGTGGCATACAGGCCGTCGGTGCCGCCCCACAATTCGTCGAAGACCGGCTGGACGCTGGCAATGACGCCGAGCGCGGCGAAGGTTTCGGCGTCAGCGACAGACATCATTTCGGCGTGCTCGAGACGGTGACCCAGTGCGGCGACCTTGGGTCCGCCGAGTTCGTCGGCAACCTGCTGAAATGCTGTCGCAGCGGCCGAGACGGCGGCATCACCGATTGCATGGAACCCGGCTTGAATTCCGGCGAGGGTGCATGCCCGTACGTGCGCCGCGATGGCGTCGACGCCCAAGTAGGCGTTTCCGGTCGAATCCGGTTGATCTGCATAGGGTTCGGCGAGCCACGCAGTGTGCGATCCCAGCGAACCGTCGATGAAGAGGTCGCCGCCGAGGCCGTGCGCGCCGGTCTTGTCGAGGAGCGCTCGAGCGTCCTCCGCTGTACTGACGTGCTCACCCCAGTATCCGCGGACCTCGACGCCGTGATCGTGAGCGAGGAGTTCCTGGAAATCGGTGAGGCCGGAGATATCCGGGCCACCGCACTCGTGCACGGCAATGATTCCGCGTGAGGCGCAGAGATCGAGAGCGGCGGTGCGGGCGGCGGCGCGCTGATCTGCCGTGAGGAGGTTGCGTGCGGCGGCGCGGGCGAGATGGTGGGCTTCGAAAGTCAGCGGGCCGTCGGCGGAGTAACCGGCCTCGTTTGCCAGTCCATCGATCCCGTCCCGCAGCGTGCTCGAGCACACTGCCGAGTGCACGTCGATCCTGGAGAGGTACACCTTGCGCCCTGGCGCTGCGGCATCAAGGTCAGCCGTCGAGGGCGAAGTCTGATCGGCCCACTCGGTGTCGTCCCAACCGTGCCCCCAGATGACGGCGTCGGGATTGGCGTCGGCGAATGCCGTTACACGCAAAAGGCATTCGTCGAGCGACTGTGCACCGACAAGATCAAGTCCGACTATGGACAATCCGAGCGCAGTGATGTGGACGTGAGTATCGACAAAACCGGGAGTGACAAACGCACCGTCCAGATCTTCGATCTCGGCGCCGGGATGCAATGCGCGTCCGGCGCGTTCGTCACCTACCCAGACGACGGTGTCGTCGGTGATGGCGAGCGAAGTCGCGTCAGGTGCAAAGGAACTGTAGATCCGGCCGTTGACCAGCAATCGAGTAGTCACGAGCGCCAAGTCTGCCTGTTAGTACTGCGGCCCCCGCGAACGGGTGGGTGTATCCGTGTCGAGAATCTCACCCTCGAGGACAAGTTCCTTGCCGTTGCTGGCCACATATTCGGTGGTCGCGGTAGGTGTTTCGACGATGATCTCGCCGTCGATGACCTCACCGTTTCCACGCATCCGGGCTGCGTATCCGACGGTGCCTGCAAAGGCGTCACCGCCCGCTGCGAACGCCGCTGCCCGCCGGCCTGCCAGGAGGGCAGCAAGAGGACGCAGTGCCCAACGGGTCGGGGGAATCAGTAGGAGCAGACCCAGGACCGATGTGACAAGACCGGGAACGAACATCAACGCGGAGCCAGTAGCAACGAGCGCGCCGTCTGCCACGGCGAGCGACGGTGAACCTTCACCGCGCGTTGCCTTGCGGAATCCGTCCATGACTTTTCGCCACTGCGAACGCATGAGCACCATCCCGACCAGTGAACCGGCCAGGAACAGCAGAATTGTCCAGGCAATGCCGATGGCGTTGCCCACGATGACAAGTGCGGCGATCTCGACGATCACGTAAAGCAGGAACATGGCGGCAATCATGACGTCCCCTTTCAGACGGTCTACCACTACAACGCACGACGGTTCGGTTTTTCTCCCGAGCGCCCGACATTGCCTGTGTAGTGAGTCACTTCCCCACCACGCCGGGTGTGCGCGACGTTAACTAACGCTCCGCTAACGATCTAACCCTAAAGTTGATCTTTAGACTCTGCGTGTGGTCAAGTCGTTTCACCCGCTTTCCAGCGGACCTAGTGAACGTGAAGGAGCCCGACATGAGCCGACTCCCCGGCAACAGACTTTCCCGGCGTCTACCCGCTGCGCTGGCCGGCGCTGCCGCCGTCGTAGCCCTGACTGCAGGGTCTGCCCTGGTCGGAGCCGGTTCTGCGGTGGCAGATCCGCAGGCACCTGCCGAGTTCACGGTGCCCATCGAGATCAATGTGCCTACCGACCTCGCGGCACTGATCGATCAAGCCGGCGCAATCTCGCCCGAGGCAACCGCTGCGTTGAATCAATTGATCGGCACGGCGGCAGCTGACCAGATCGCTGACGCATTGGGCGTTGATCTCGGCTTCACGACACCGGCGCCGTTCATGTATCCCGCACCGACGGTTGGTTGCGGGCTCGACGGACAGATGGCGACGGTGACGCTGGCAACGGCACAATCCGGCCCCAACTACCCGCTGCCACCGTGGGTGGAAGACAACCAGCTTCGCTTCCAGGCCATTCCCGCATACGTGGGGATTCCGAAAACGTCCGAGTTGAGTGTCGCTTGGATCAACACCAGCACATTCAAGGGCGGAATTGTTCCTCTGGACGAGACCCTCCCGATTCTGGACACTCCCCTGTTGTCGAAGGTCGTCGACACCGGTGACGGCAAGGTCCTGGCCGCGATGTTCGGCAAGGTCGACTACACCGACGGAAAGTCCTGCATCGTGCTTCCGACGGTCGGCTCCTTCGACGCCTGAGTTCGTATCGGCCTACGAGCCCGGAGTCACCAGCCCGGTCTCGTAGGCCAGCACGACAGCTTGCACGCGGTCGCGAAGATCCAGCTTCGTGAGGATGCGTCCCACATGAGACTTGATCGTCGACTCCGATAAGTACAGTTCCTGGGCAATCTCCGTATTGGATCGCCCCGCCGCGATATGGCTGAGCACTTCCCGTTCACGTTCGGTCAACACGTCCAGAACGATCGGATCTCGCCGTGGCGCCGGACCGTCGACGATGAAGCGAGACAACAATCTTCGCGTCACCTTGGGTGACACAACAGCATCGCCGGCCGCAACACTGCGGATTGCGGACACGAGGTCCTCGGGTGGAGTGTCCTTGAGCAGGAACCCACTGGCACCTGCCCGCAACGCACCGAGTGCATGTTCATCGAGATCGAACGTCGTCATCACAAGAACACGCGATTCGATCCCCGACGCCAGAATCTGCTCGGTTGCACTGACGCCGTCGACAATCGGCATTCGGACGTCCATCAGCACGACATCCGGCTTCAGCGCGATCGCCGAGGCAAGCGCAGCCGCTCCGTCTCCGGCTTCACCGACCACTGAAATATCTTCGTGTGCCGCGAGGACCATATTGAGGCCCATACGCATGAGTTCCTGGTCATCGACAATAAGCACGGAGATAGGCACCGCGTAAACCTATCGGGCCGACCGGGCTGATGCGACTCAGCCTTTCGGATGGGCCGGCAGATGTCGGGTGGCGTCGTAGGGCTCGAAGTAGGATTCGCCCACGACGAACATCCCCTTCTGTGGCAGCCAGAAATCTCCGAGACGTGCCTGCACAGGAAGCGGACCTGGCGGTCCGATATCGACCCCGTCAATACTCGCCCGACTCCGGTCGACGGTCCACAACATTCGAGGATTCGCTCGATACCATTGACCGTTCGAGGTGGTCCCGGTCAGTTTCACCCGGCCGACACCCAGCGCGGGTCCGGCGGCGCGTCCCATCGCGGACATCACGCCATTGCTGCGCCACATTGCGCCAGGCATCAGCTTGCCCATGCCGGTCATCGCGGCGGTCGCCGCAGATCGGCCCACGTCGAGTTCCCACACGAGTGTCTCGTCCACCCTGACCGTGAAGGCGGACGGGCCCGTCCACGTCACCTTGACGTCCGCTGTTCGCGCGTCGGCGAGATCCGAGCCGAAGTATCGGGCGCAACTGTTCTCGGGCGAGTTGCTGCTGTAAATGATCCAACGTCCGTCGGGGTCTCGATGCCACACCGAGTCGTACCCGGCACCGACCGAGCTGGCGGGAAAGTGCCGCATCGCCAAGTAGTGGGCACTAGCGAATGGTTGTCCCATCACCCCGTAGCCGGCGAATCGTTCTTGTCCGTCACCCGGGGGAACCTCTCTGGTGCGTTCAGCAATTGATCGTGGATTGTCAGTCATCATCTGTCCTCTCCGAATCCGTCCCCGTTCGACGGTTACCCCGTTTCAACATCGGCACCAGCGCGTTGCAAAGTCGCCAGTGCAACATTCGTCGGGATTCTGGAATGCTGGATGTACAGCAACCACACAACGGGGAGGCTGACATGAGGTTTTACGAGGATCACATCGTTCCGCGACTGGTGAACGCAACCTGCGGGATGTCGCTGACCGAACCCTCGCGCAAGCGAGTCTGCGCCGACCTGCACGGTCGTGTTGTCGAGATCGGGTTCGGATCCGGTCTCAACGTCCCGTTCTACCCAGACTCCATCGATTCGGTCAGCGCCGTCGAACCCGCCGACCTCGGCTGGAAACTAGCGGGCACACGGCTCGCGGCGTCACCCGTGCCCGTCGAGCGCTCCGGACTCGACGGGCAGTCACTTCCCTTCCCCGACAACACCTTCGACGCCGCTCTCTCCACGTGGACGATGTGCACTATCCCCGACGCGGGCGCCGCGCTGCGCGAGGTGCGACGGGTTCTCAAGCCCGGCGGAACCCTGCATTTCGTTGAACACGGTCTTGCCCCGGACGAGAAAGTGCAACGCTGGCAGCACCGCTTCGAACCGATCCAGAAAGCAGTCGCAGGCGGCTGCCATCTCACGCGCAAGATCCCGACGCTCGTGCAAACCGCGGGCTTCGAGATCCACAACCTCGACACCTTCTATCAGAAGGGTGTACCAAGAATCATGGGCGCGCTGTCCCTCGGCGTTGCCAGGCCCACAGGTTGACTGACTCCGGGCACTAGGACTTGTGCGGCGCTACCTGTTGCGGCGCCGAGTGATCCGAAGCTCGCGACGGCTTCATGCCGGGCGCGAGCGAATTGCGGATCAGCCGCGGGCACGTTGACCGATGGCCGCTTCGGAGACGATATGGGCGATTCGACTTGCCCGTGTCGCGTCTCGAGCGGCACTGACGATCCACCACAGCATCTGTTTACGGGCGCTGGGCGGAAAACCGTCCCAGTTGCTTCGAGCTCGCGGGTCTCGATCCAGCGCCGCTTTCAAGTCAGACGGTTCCTCGAGGTCTTCTACTTGGTCGGAAATCGTCCACCAGCCGTTGCCTTTCGCGGCAGCAATGGCGTGGCGCCCAGCGTCGGTCATGAGGCCGCGCGCCTCCATATCGGCTGCGCGTTCGCGGTTGAGCCGGGTCCAAGAACTCTTGGGTCTGCGCGGCGTGAACAGTTGCAAGCCGCGCTCTTCGTCGAGGATGGTGTTGGTGGAGTCGATCCAACCAAAGCAGATGGCTTCCTCGACGGCCTCGGGGTACGGGCAGCGTTGACGGCCGGCGGTGTTGCGCCAGGAGCACAACCACACGCCTCGGGCCGATTTGTGGTTGTGCGTCAGCCAAGTTCGCCACTGTTCCCGAGTCTCGGCATGGATGATCGGGTAGTCGAATTTCCACGTTGGGGGGTGGGCGGAGACCGGTGGCGGCGATTCCGAAGTGGTCATTTATTCTCCTAGTTCAGAGCGAAACGGACACGTATCTCGATGGACGAGGGACCGGCATGGTGGCGAGATTCTGAGGTGAATGGCGAGCTGCCTTACGGTGTCGGCGAGCTCGGCTGGTTCGATGACTGTCACTGGAGCGGTGAGCGCAATGCGAGCAACCGTCATGGCGAGCCGGCCGAGATCTTCACCGCGGATCTCGACCACACTGAAGTTCGGCCCCAACTCGATTGGTGTGTGGTCAATCCATCGGAGCACACCCTCGAGTTCGGAGAACGTGGCTTCGATGACGAGTTTCGCATCGAGGTGACGGGGCGACGAGCCGAGTGCGCTCGCGACGAAGCCCGCCGCATCACCACCCGGAATCTCGCGTGGTGTGAAATGACTGCCCGCCAGCTGGGGCTCCCAGAGTCGGTCCAGCCGAAAAGTTCGCCAGTCACCACGATGTTGGTCCCATGCCAGGAGGTACCAACGTCGTCCTGCGGTGACAAGTTGGTGCGGTTCGACCAACCGTCTGCTGCTCTCGCCATCACCTCTCCGATAGTCGAAACGCACATGCTCATGGTCGCGACATGCCGCGGCGAGCACACTGAGTGCTTCGGGATCAACGATGTCGTTGTCGTCCGCCCGCCGCATCGAAATGACGCTCGAATGTAGCGCCGACACACGTCGGCGCAGGCGATGAGGCAGGAGTGTTTCGATTTTCGTCAGCGCGCGCAGCGACGTTTCTTCGATGCCGTCGATGGCTGCCTCAGCGGCGTAGCGTAGCCCGACGGCTACCGCGACGGCCTCGTCATCGTCGAGAACCAGGGGCGGCACGTGTGCTCCTGTTGCAAGTCGGTAGCCCCCATATTTTCCCGACGTGGAATCGACCGGATAGCCGAGGTCGCGGAGGCGATCAACGTCGCGGCGCACCGTTCGCTCCGTGACCTCGAGTCGTGCGGAGAGCTCGGCGCTGCGCCAGAAACGATGAGTCTGCAGGAGCGACAGCAGCTGCAGCGCTCTACCTGTTGGATCGTTCCGCATTTCTTCAGTGTGCCAACAATCGAGGACGCGATGTGTCCGCAATGTTCCCTATCGTCGGGGCAACCGGTCATTCCACACACACGATCGGTAATCAACCCAAAGGAGAATCCGTGAATCCATCCGACTTCCCCAAGCCCGTCCTTATCCCAGTCAACGGCGTGGAACTCGAAGTCTTCGAAGCAGGGCGACACAATGCCGGGAAACCCATCGTGCTGTGTCACGGATGGCCAGAGCACGCCTATTCTTGGCGATACCAGGTGCCCGCCCTTGTCGAGGCGGGCTACCACGTCATCGTCCCGAACCAGCGCGGCTACGGCAATTCATCACGTCCGATCGAAGTGACGGACTATGACATTGAACATTTGGCGGGTGATCTCATCGCACTTCTCGATCACTACGGCTACGAAGATGCCACCTTTGTCGGTCACGATTGGGGCGCCTTTGTCGTGTGGGGCCTGACCCTGTTGCACCCGGACCGGGTAAACAAAGTGATCAACCTGAGCTTGCCCTACCAGGATCGCGGAGAGCAGCCCTGGATTGAGTTCATGGAAGCCGTGCTTGGCGGTGACTTCTACTTCGTCCACTTCAATCGACAGCCGGGCGTCGCGGACGCCGTGTTCGAAGACAACACCTTCCGGTTCCTCCGCAACATGTACCGGAAGAACGAACCCCTCAGGGAGCCTCAGCCGGGTATGGCGCTGATCGATCTCGCCAGAGCAGAGACGCCGCTCGGTGAGCCTCTGATGAGCGATAGCGAATTGGCCGTTTTCGTCTCCGCCTTCGAATCGACAGGATTCACGGCCAGTATCAATTGGTACCGAAACTTGGACCGCAACTGGCATGTGTTGGCAGACGTGAACCCAATCATCCAACAGCCCACACTCATGATCTACGGCGACCGCGACGCCATCGCGAAGTCTGAAAAACTGACAGAGTTCGTGCCCAACGTAGAAGTAGTCAATCTTGACTGCGGTCATTGGATCCAACAAGAAAGGCCCAAGGAAACTAACCAAGCAATCTTGAACTGGCTGGAACGGCAGGATGCAACATAGCTTCAACGCTAGGTGGCGCCTCAGGAAATATGTCAATCTCATTCAGATCCGGTAAGGCGGCTTGATCTGGACCCCTTGGTGCATGGATCAGGCGGATTGCTGAGCTCGGCCATGCGCGAGTCGGTTTCGATGATGTTGCCGCCGAACGGGAGCCGATCGACGATCGCCCGCGCACAGTCACGGTCGCCGAACTGCCCTCGCGCCAGGGCGTGACGTGATCGACACGAAATTCATCGATCGTCGCGCGGGATTCCCCGAGGATCGACGTTGTTCTGACGTCGGCTTGCCGTTGTTCGGTCGAGCCGTGTTGATCCGCCATCCCACCGCGCCGCAGCGCTCGGACCACAGATTCGAATACTTTCCATCTCTTGCGATCAAGTCTTCGTGAGAACCAAGCTCTTCCATCCTCGCCGCTGGTTAGTCGCGGCACTGGACTTTGATATGGTCGCGGACAACGACTTTCAGCGCCAAGTCCAATTCGGAACGTTTTCGGAAGATATGGACCTCGCCGTCATCGCAGCGCACGGGACACTGGACAATGAGGCCGCAGAAATCGACTGGGCCGATCCCACTGTCGTTCTGCGCGAAAGTGAGAGTGGCACAGTCACTGTCGCGGACATTGTTACCGAACTGGCCAAGTGGGACAGATCGGCATGGGCGTGGTTGGCAGCAGAACGCGTCACACTGAGCCGCCACTATCTGCGTGCCAAACATCCAGAACTTGTCCGCGAGTACCCGCATCACTGAGGAAGCAGATCAACCGTCTGTCGAGGATGACTGACTTGTTATAGAGCGGACTACCTCCACTGTGACTGGAGGAGGTGCCACATTCGAAACGTGCAGTATTCCCGGTCTTCGTAAGAATCTGCGAAACTCCACGGATGGCACTCATCGGGCGCGAAGCAGCAGCACTGCTCAACGACGCCGGAATCGAACTCGGCCCCGGATTGACCGAAGCTGAATTCGACTCTGTCCACGAACGCTTCGGATTTCACTTCAATCCGGATCACCGCAGCCTTCTCGCCACTGCCTTACCGCTCGGTGACCGCTGGCCGGACTGGCGAAACGGCGACGACCTCGAGCTGGAGACATGGCTAGATAGTGTTGCCGAAGGATTCATATGGGATGCACTGCATCAGAGTCCGCCGTTCTGGCCGCCATCGTGGGGCACATTGCCCTCCTCAACCGAGGACATAGCCACAACGGTGCGC
This sequence comes from Rhodococcus sp. IEGM 1366, assembly GCF_033142425.1. NCBI lineage: Bacteria > Bacillati > Actinomycetota > Actinomycetes > Mycobacteriales > Nocardiaceae > Rhodococcus > Rhodococcus sp. IEGM 1366. The sequence continues at coordinate 224,696 of NZ_JAWLRZ010000005.1, read as the reverse complement.
CGAGAACTCAGGGGGTGGCCGCGCCTAATCCCGATCTACGCGCACCGCTTCACCCCCGCCGCGCCCTCACCGTCAGAATCACCGGTGTTCTCCGTGTGGCAGACCGACATCATCTACTACGGGGCCAACCTACTCGAATACCTCACCAATGAGTTACTGTCCGGACAGGGCCGAAAGACACTCTCCCCCCGAACTATCAGCGTCCCGTACTGGTCGCGGTTCGTCGAGTCAGCAAACAGCGCAGAATCAATCTGACCAACATCGACGCGCAAAACCGTCTATCGAGTGTGCCGTTAACCCGACTCGGTTCCCGTTCAGTCAGATACAACATTGATGCATCTGTATCGAATAGCGGCACCTCGACGGGGTGCCGAGAGGCGCAAGACGGCCACCGACTCTTTGGAAGCCACTCGATATCTCCGGGTGTCGGCGGGCTTCGTCGTGTACCAGTCAGAGAGAACCCGATGGCGCTGTACGCCGACGAGTTCGCAAGGGATTGCTTTCGACAACGCTATTCGCCATTCCCACGGCAACGGAAGAACCAGATCCAGCGACCTGCGATCATCAGTCATTACTTCCAGGCTGAACCGATCAGTGACGACTTAGGAGGTCGATTGGCGGTGTGCAGTATTCGAAACGTGAAACATTCCTCCTGACACCATGCGGACACCGAACCGTACCGGGATTGTCGCACTGACGTGAGCCCGTTTGATAGCGGTCGGTCGGTACGCTCGTGGACATGGGACTGGGGTTTTTACTGCTGTTTGCCATGTTCGGCCCGTTGCCGTTGCTCTGGTGGGCGGCGGTCCGGGCGAAGAGCCGCGGCCTTGGGGGGTCGTTCGTCGGGCCGTTTCAGGAGATGTTCGATCCCGGTGCGGCGCGAGCACAGATCGTCATCGAGCAGATCGCGGAACTGCCTGACCCTGCGGGCTCCGGCGACCCGGACAACGACGACGATGTGCCGTACACAGTCGCCTATAAGGGCGTTCGGCTCCACATCAACCCTGATAGGGGTCGACAGTGTGGAGGCGACGGGACCACCAAGTGAGCTGAGTGAGCACCAACCTGGCCAACCCCGGCAACGCCGACCCTGACGCGGTCGCGTTCCTCAAGGACCTTCGCGATCTCCATCCTGGGTGTGCCAATCCAGATCACCTGACGAATGATACGAGCTTTCGCTGGGTCAATTCGCTTGGGCTGCCCGCCGATACGACCACGAGCGCGAGCCGGCGCCAAACCTGCGCCGTGCGCGCCCGGATCAGCGTCCTCTCGAATTGTGCTAAGGCGCCCAAGATTTGGAAGATGAGCATTCCGCCGGCCGATGACGTGTCAGTCGACTCCGTCAACGAGCGGAAAGCAGCGCCGCGCCGCTGCAAGTCCTCGACAGTTTCGCCCAGATGCTTGAGTGACCGACCTAGCCTGTCCAGTCGCCAGACGACGAGGGTGTCACCGGCCCGAAGGTGACTGAGTAGATCGAGCAGGACCGGGCGATCGTCCTTGGCGCCACTCGCCGCTTCTTCCCACCCTCGATCACATCGAATGGCCGCCAGAGCGTCACTCTGCAAATCGAGGACGTGATCGGTCCCGGAAACCCCCATTTACCTGTGACTCCCGAAATTATTTGGCACGTTTTTTACCGAATTATTTGGCACGCGGCTTGATCGTCAGGTGATTCGAGGTGGACGTTGCCACCCGATCGGTATCGTCGCGGTATGACTCGTTCCGACGTTTCCTGGCAGAGCCGAGCGATGGCGTGGCCGCTGGTCGTGGGAACTGTATTCGGAAGTTACTTCGCGCTTCTCTTCGCAGATTCCAGCGATGTCAGTGGTGTTCTCACCGCGATCTGCCTCGGGTCGCTGTGCTCGCTTCCTGCCGGCGCGCTTTTGGGAATGGCAGCAATCCTGACGGGGAAGGGCGTCCTCGCGGTCGGCGAGCGACACGTCCGCGCCGCGGCGCCGACGACGTGGCGGCTCGCATTCGCAACGTCGACGGCTGTGGTTGTCGCGATGATCGTCACTGCTGCGCTCTCCGTTGCAGGAGCCGATGGGTGGAGTATCGCCTGGCCTGCGTTGACAATCTCAGCCATTTCCTTCGGCGCAGCATCCGTGTACTACCCCGCGGCCACACATGAGGACCTCGCTCACGATGACGTTGCATCAGCTGGAAAATAGGATTCGGCACATAGCCGAATCCCCTACCGTCTCAGCCATTAACACTCCCCTGGTGTGGCGTTCGGGATATCAGTTCAATGCCAGTAGTTGCCCATAGTGTGAGCTATGCGGCGATTGCGTACGTGGTTGAGAGCGCCCGGGACCTGTGCAACTCTCCTTGCTCTTGGAGCAATGTTTTTCGGAGTGCTCGACGAACGACGAAATCCGGCACCAGTACCGCTTGGAGTGGCGATCGGACAGCCCATATGCATGGCATCCGCAGTGTTGTCCTCGCTGAGCCCGACGTCGGCAGTGGTGTGCGAATTCAGCGGGTACACCGACGATTGCGGCTGCGCACTTATGCGCCAGACCAGCGGGCTCAGCAACTTCGTCGCGGTAGTCGAGCAACTTAACTTAGTCGCGCTTCGACCAAATGACCGTGGTTCGGCGAATGCCCTACCGACGGCACAATTCCCACTCCCGTTATGTGGCTGGTCGATGACGCAGGAAACTCAGCAAGGGCCGATCTTCCCGTTGACGGGACGTGCGGAAACCCGCTGCCCGACACCTCCGCTCCCGACACCTACGTGGCAATCACGAATCTGACGATGCCGGACGAGCAAGCGCACAATCTGCCCCGAACATTGTGAAGCCACAGCCACGGCACGCCACGTTTTGGCCTGTTTAACCGGATCGCTCTCAGATCATTTCTACGGGTTTGGGTGTTCGTTTTGACCATCGACAAACTGGATAGTTTCTCCTGCCGGACACCCGAAATGCCCTGAGCAGCAGTAGAAACCCTGGGATAATCGGAACATGAGCTACAGCCACGGCAACTTAACCAACCCACTAAATAGCGGATGCGTCGCATGAGCGGCATTATTCTATCGTGACAGTCATGAAACCAGCGCCGCTCCCTCCGCGCCCGCTCCGAATCAGCCTGTCCGTCGTCGCATGGTTCAACCTGCTCTCCGCCCTCCTCGGAATGGCTGGACTAACCATTGGTGGCGGGTTCGGCCTCCCTCCGGAATGGATCCAAGGAACCATCTTCACTTCCTACTTCTGGCCAGGCATTATCCTCGGCGTGATCGTCGGCGGAAGCCAGGCAACCACGCTCGTTGCTCAGTACGGCAGGTTCGCACTGGCGTGGGGTCTACACGCCGCGGCCGGCCTAATCATGATGATCTGGGTCTTCGTCGAAATCGCCATCATCCTCGTCTGGTCGCCGCTGCACGGCATCTACTTCGCCACCGGCATCATTCAGACAACCCTCGCCGTGCTCGCTCTAGGTGCCTGGCCGCGCCCCTTCCTCCAACAATCCTCAAAGCAACCAACACCCTCTTCCTGACCGCACCGCAGGACATAATCTTCATAAATTCGTCAACACAACGTTCAGTTGCGTCCCCGCGCTGGGATACCTCGGACTTACTGTTGATCGGTTCCCACGCCATGTTCGATCACTCGCCGGGAAGTGAAGTCAGTTCTCGAGCCTCAGGTCGTCGTCGATCAAGTTCTCAGTAGCTGCTGCACGCGCTTGCACCGGCGCCGGTGAGGAGAAGTGCCGAGACGATGCCGAATGCGGTTCGGGTGGTGAACATCTGAGGTCAACGATCCATTCGTGGGAAGAAGAAGGACAGGAGGGTGCCGGCCAGCAGTAGGCCGGAGCAGACGAAGAGGGCTTGGGAGTATCCGGAAACCAGTGCTTCGGTCGGCGCGCTGTCCGAGCGTGCCGTCGAGGACGCGGCGACGCTCACGAGAACGGCTAGTCCGAGTGAACCGCCGATCTGACGCGACGTGCTCAGCAGCCCGGATGCCATGCCGACTTCTTCGGGAGGAGCGTCGGCGGTGGCGACGTTGCTGAGCGGCATGAACGACAGGCCGATGCCGATGCTCGCCAGAAGCGAAGGCACCAGGATGACAGCCCAGAAGGGACTGTCGAGGTTCATGGTCGAGAAGATGAAAGTCCCGATTGCTGCGACCGCTGTTCCGACTACGAGTAGCGGCCGAACTCCGTAGCGTGGAAGGAGTTTGGTGGATGCGAGGATGCCTATGACCAGGCCGAAACAGAAGGGCAGGAACGCCAGACCGGTGGTGGTCGGCGAATAGCCCAGTCCGCGTTGCAAGAATAGCGAGACGAAGAAGAACGCGCTGAACTGTGCCGCGCACACCAGGCACATGATGGCGTTGGCCAGTCCGATTCGGGGTCGAAGGAGGGTGGACAGTCGTACCAGTGGTGTGGCGCAGCGGCTTTCGACCGTGACGAAGGCGGTCAGCAGGACGATCGTGAGCGCGAATCCGCCCAGCACGTAACCCGAAGTCCAGGAATGTGATTCAGTGGCGATGACGGTGCCGACAAGGGCGGTGATTCCGGCCGTCGCCAAGATGGCGCCGGGGAGATCTAGGGAGCCGCCTCTAGCGGCTTGGCCGGCAGGCAGGCCGCGGGGACCGGCAACTGCGGCGATCAGGGCCACCGGTGCGCCGGCGAACATCACCCATCGCCAACTGAGTCCTTCGGTCAAAATGCCGCTCAGTACTACACCGAGTGCACCGCCCAGTGCTGATGACATTGCGCCGATGCCGAATGCCTTGGCCCTGGCGCGTCCGGTGGGAAAGGCCTGGCTGAGGGCGGCGAGCCCGGCCGGCGCGATCATCGCAGCGCCGACGCCTTGAAGTGCCCGAGCGCCGACAAGCATCTCGGCGGACACCGAGAAGGTGCCGACGATGCTGACGAGGGCGAACAGCAGAAGTCCGGCGACCAGAACCCGGCGAGTGCCCATCACATCGCACAGTCGGCCGCCGAGAAGCAGCAATCCGCCGAAGGCGAGGGCGTACGCGTTGACGACCCAGGACAGCCCGGCGTCGGAGAAGTTCAGTGATTCCTGGATGTCGGGTAACGCGACGTTGATGACCGACATGTCGAAGGCGACCAGGAACTGTGCTGCCGCGGCGGCTGTGAGGACCAGGGCAGGCGCGGCTACCGCCCGTGTTGATGTTGTCATTGCAGGCACCTCATTTGTATACATGTTCTCATAAGTAGTTAGGTTTACCTTGCTGTCGACCGAGATGCAAGAGGTTCCCCGGGCGAGAGCGCCGTAGCAGGGGCGCGCACAATCGATGCATGGCCGAAAAGATGGAACCGAGATCGCCGCGGCTCGGACGTCCCCCGACGATCACGTCGGAGCAGATAGTCGAAGAGGCGAAACGGCAACTTCAGTCCGGCGGCGCCGACGCATTGAGCATGCGAGCGTTGGCGAAGTCGCTCGGCACCACACCGATGGCGCTGTACCGGCACGTGGGCGACAAGGAACAGCTGATCAGCGCGGTTCTCGATGCGTACTCACAAGACCTCGGTTCGCTGGTCCTGCCACAGGATCAGGTCGGGCGGATTCGCTTGATCTTCACCGCAATCTTCGAAACGCTGGCATCGGAGCGCTGGATCATCGAGTTGCTTCAGCGCGGCGGGCGCGGCGGGAGCGGCGCCGTCGTCCTGGTCGATCGAGCCATGGCCGCGTGTGTCGAACTGGGTATGTCTCCACGCCGCGCACTGTTGGTCTACCGAGCGCTGTGGAACTACACGCTCGGCGCACTGCTCAACATCTATGACGACAGCGCGCGACCCGAAGGCAGCGTGTCACCTCTTGCGATCAAGATCCGAGAAATCGGGCCCGCGGAACTACCCGTACTCAACGAGGTGCTCGAAGACTGGCCGGCCGGGACGACGACCGATGGTTATCTCGAAGGTCTCGACATACTGATCGACGGATACCTGCGTAGCCCGGCCTAACGGCACTGACACCAGGCCATGCCTCAACAGCGACAACGTGCCAGGTAGTCAACACGCCGAGCCTCGCGCCGAGAGGCGGTGTGGCCGCCACCCGGATGCAACTTCACCTCCCATAGCCAACCGATCAACGCAGCATCTCGACGCGTTGTTTCGCCATTAGGAGAAATCGGCAACCTGCCTATCTGAGTTGTCCAGGATCAGCTGTTTTGAGGGGTGGCCGGATACACAGGCAGCCACATCGCATCCTGAACGGCCTGCACCAAGTCGTCGTGGGTCACGGTGGCGACGCCGTCATCGGCTGCTGCCTTCGCGACCGCCACAGCCACCGTCGCGGACGAGGCACGAAGGTTTTCGACGTCGGGGAGGAGGGACGCTCCCCGCTCCGAGACATCCACCTGACCGGCGACCGCGACCGCAGCTGCAAGGAGCATGCCATCGGTTACGTGACGAGAACCGGACACGATCGTGCCAAGGCCTAGGCCTGGATAGAGCAGAGCGTTATTGCATTGACCGATCCGATAAGTGACGCCGTTGTATTCGACCGGTTCGATCGGTATCCCGGTCGCCATCAACGCCTGCCCTTTGGACCACAAGATGGCGTCCTGGGGCATGACCTCTATACGACTGGTCGGGTTCGAGAGCGGCAGCAAGATGGGGCGTTCAACCCCGCCACTGAGCGCTTCTACGACGTCCTGCGTGAAAGCTCCGTGCGCGGTCGAAGTGCCGATCAGGATGGTGGGTTTGACGTGCTGGACCACCGTCAGAAGGTCGATAGGGCGCCCGCCCCAATCGGCGACTTCGTGTGCTGGCCGGGCATAGGCTTGCTGGTAGTCGGGCAGGTCCTGCATATCGTCGGTGACCAAGCCGTCGCGGTCGATAAGCCACACTCGAGCGCGGGCCTCGTCATCGCTGAGCCCGGCGCGGCTCATCGCGGCGGAGATCTGGTCGGCCATGCCCGTGCCGGCGGTGCCAGCGCCAAAGATGACAAGTCGTTGATCCGCGAACGTCTGTTTGGTGACCTTCAGCCCCGAGATGACCGCCGCCATGACGATGGCGCCGGTTCCCTGAAGATCGTCGTTGAAAATGCGGTACTTGTCGGCGTGGTCTACGAGGATACGGCGGGCATTGGAGGGGCCGAAGTCCTCAAAATGCAGCAGTGCCTTCGGGAAGAGCTTCTCCACTGTCTCGAGGTAGGTTCCGATGAACTTGTCGTACTTCTCCCCCCGGACGCGACTGTGTCGGTTCCCAAGGTAGAACGGGTCGTTGAGGAGCGCTTCGTTGCTTGTCCCCACATCTAGATTCACCGCGATGACGCGACTGGGGTTGATGCCGGCTGCGGCGGTGTAGATCGCCAGTTTCCCCACGGCGATGTCGGTACCGTTGACGCCCCAGTCCCCAATCCCGAGGATCTCCTCAGCGTCGGAGCAGACGATCAGGTCCACATCCTCCGGACCCAATTCCAGTGTGGCGAAGGCAATTTCGATGTCGTCGACGTGATCGATCGACAGGTACACTGCACGCGACTGGCGGTAGTCTTGTGACCACTGCTCAATCGCGTCCCCGATGGTCGGGTCGTACACGACGGGTAACAATTCCGAGAGGTGATCCGCAATCACGCGGTAGTACAAGACTTCGTTGCGCTCGTGGAGCGAATCGAGGTAGATGTACTTCGCGAGATCCGTTGACTGCTTTTGCAACTGTGCGTATGAGCGTCTCGCCTGCTGATCAAGGGTCTCGACCGCTGATGGCAACCGCCCTACCAGGCCAAGTGATGCACGCTCGTCTTGCGTGAATGCAGTTCCCCGGTTCACCGCATCGTCGCGAAGAATCTTCTTTGCTTCATCCATGCTCTCCCCCATCCGTCGGGAGGACCGCCAGTGGACCCTTCAGGTGACAGTCCGGCGCCAATGACTGACCTCAATTGGAGTCAAATCTAACCCCGCAGTCGCTGCGCTGCCCACAGGTTGACTGAACTGTCCCGGCTGGCGTATCAGGGTTGCTCGCAGTGTGAACGCCACCTCTTCGGATTCGCTGTCTCGCCGATCACTGCACCAGAACCGAGCGAATCTGGGACGGATCCGCCCAGCGGGCAGCTGCCGAGTGCTGCTCCGGTCATTCGCTTCGTTCATCGAGAGCTGCGTCGACGAGATCCGCAGCGGCTTTCAATCCGAGACCCCGATGTTGTTCACGCAACGCCTTGATCGCCGAGATCCGGTCCGTTGTCGATTCGATCGCCGACTCCACATCCAAGAACGGAACATCCTCGGGTGCAACAAACGTGTGATCAGGCTTGGTTCCTCGGGCCAAACGCTTGCGCCACATAGCGACGGCATTAACCGCGAAGGAAACGATGCCTCCCACTACGACTACGACGACAACCCAGTTCCACACTGAGGGGTGTTCGGCAGCCTGACCCACGCGGGAAGGAAGAACAGCGAGGGAGAATCCGATTGTGGCGACCGTAGCTGCCCATCGCTGAACGACCTCACTGTCGAGCAACCGCACGATCTTCGACACTTCATCCCCCTTGGTCATCCCCGCACAACATCAACGAAGTGTCTCAACACTAAGTGCCTCAGGAAGAAACGATTAATGGACGCAGTGGCTTCGAAAGGAACACCGATCAATTCCCGGACTCCAGGTTCAGCAGTCAGACAGGGGAACGACTCGGTGATCACGCTTTCGCCGAGCGTGCAGTCGTCTTCTGAAACTGACAACATGCCTTGGGGATATTTCAGCACATCTGTCCGATTTAGTGTCCGACAGAGATGTCCGCTAAGGCATTGTTCGTACCGGACAATGTGTGCCCCGGCACGTCCAGGTCAGCGAGAAGATGTGTCGACGGGTAGACCGGATCGACCAATCGCGACGAACTCTAGCCGTGTCGGCTGTCGAGGACACGACCCTGTCGCCGCGAGAGAATCTCCGCCGCCGCGACACTTCGCACCAAAGCGTCTGCGGACGCACGTGATCGATCCACGCCAATTCTTCTGTCCTGCAACGAAAATCTGGTCGGTCGGTCGACTAAATTTGAACCTCGAAACAGTCGATTCCGCGTCATTTTTCACCCTCAACGGGCATATTTCGGGCCATTGAAGACCGTCATCGTTATGACATACATCACATTTCAGGTCAATTCTGTAACGCTCTGCGGGCCCGAATAACGGCGATCGACCTGCAATAACACCTTCTGATGCACATACGTTGCACAAACAGGCACCGACACGCCTACCCGTGACCAATCCGTGACAGTCCCCTACCTTGGAGTGAGCCCAAGCAACCGGGCATTACCGGATCGCCACCGCCAGCCCCACCCCGTGATTCGGATTCGACAACATCCCTTTGTGGTGGGAGCTGAGACGGTCACCGTCCTCCGCTGGCGGAAATTGAAAGGAATTCATTTACATGAAGAACAACACTGTTACTCGCGTCCTTGCTTCCGTCGCTACCGCCGGCGCACTCACTGCCGGAGTCTTCGGCCTGAGCACCGGCACCGCATCTGCTGCCGGCCACGACTGGTCGGGCGTCGCAGAATGCGAATCGTCGGGCAACTGGGGCGCGAACACCGGCAATGGCTACTACGGCGGACTCCAGTTCAGTGAGAGCACGTGGCAGGCCTACGGCGGTTCGGGCAGTGCACACACCGCCAGCCAGGCAGAACAGGAACGTGTCGCGGAAAACGTCCTCGCAGGTCAGGGTGCCGGCGCATGGCCGGTGTGCGGACAGTACCTGCGCTGATCCCCACCCCTTACGTATTGCGTCGCTGCCCGGTGACCGTCGAATTCGACGGTCACCGGGCAGTTTCGTTCTACCGACATCTCGTCTCGGGAGAGTCGCAAGTGATATTCAGCGTCGTGGCGCGTCGACACTGTCCGATTGCCGACGGGCCACCGACTGCGTCGACGGAGTAATTCAACGCACGCTAGAATCACTTAGCGTGCGCTAGATAGGGTGGCCGTGACTGGATGAGATTCATGGCCGACCCCAGGTAAGGATGTGCCGATCAGTCGGCCCGAACTTTAAACGGGGGTTCGGTTTGCCGTCCGTACCACCTTGTTCGAGTTACCTTCCGCTACAACGCAATCACCCGGCCCAGGCCGGGTTTCAGAAACACCCTACGTGTCAACACCGAGACTGAGGCAGATACCCGATGCAACGCAAGCACTACGAAGCCGATCATGAGGACTACCGCGCAACCGTCCGCGAATTCCTGGCCCGTGAGATCGAACCTCACTACGCGAGGTGGGAAGAGGATCGGCTCATCGACCGCAGTGCGTGGCTCGCCGCCGGCGCGTCCGGCATCCTCGGCCTCAGTGTTCCCGAAGAGTACGGCGGTGCGGGCGTCACCGACTATCGGTTCCGGAATGTTGTTTTCGAGGAGATCGCCCGCACGGCCACTACATCGTTCGGCTCCGGGTTGAGCGTGCACGACGACATCGTCATCCCGTACGTCCTGCATCTGGGCACGGAAGAGCAGAAGGCCCGCTGGCTGCCCCGGATGGCGAGTGGTGAGGTGATCGGCGCAATCGCGATGACCGAACCCGGCGCTGGGTCGGATCTGCAAGGAGTTCGGACTTCTGCGGTACGGGACGGCGACGAGTGGGTGATCAACGGCCAGAAGACGTTCATTACCAATGGGATCCACTCCGATTTTGTGATCGTCGTGTGCCGGACCGACCCCGAGGCGGGGTCGAGGGGCTTCTCTCTGATTGCCGTTGAACGTGACACTCCCGGATTCACCCGCGGGCGCAAGCTCCACAAGGTCGGACTGGCTGCTCAGGACACTGCAGAACTGGTCTTCGAGAACGTGCGCGTTCGCGCCGACAACCTGCTCGGTACCGAAGGAAAGGGATTCCTTCATCTGATGGAGAACCTGCCGCTCGAGCGGATCTCCATTGCAGTGTCTGCAATCGTGGCTGCCCGCGCTGCCTACGAGTGGACCAAGAACTACGTGTTCGAGCGAAAGGCATTCGGAAAGCCGATCGGCGATCTGCAGAACACCCGGTTTGCCCTTGCGGAGATGCGCACGGAGATCGAGGTCACCGAATCGCACATCGACCGCGCCGTTCTCGCACTGAATGCCGGTGAGCTCACGGCAGTGGACGCGTCGATGAGCAAGTGGTGGGCGACCGAACTTCAGAAGCGTGTTGTCGACCGCTGCGTGCAGTTGCATGGTGGGTACGGGTACATGATGGAGTACCCGATCGGCCGCGCCTACGTCGACTCCAGGATCCAGACCATCTACGGCGGCACTACCGAGATCATGAAGGAAATCATCGGCCGGGACATCGCCGCAGAGTTTCGGTGACACCTTGTCCCGCAACGAGATCGACTGATGCGCACGACGCTCACGTGACCACGGATCGATCCTCACGGTGAATCCACACCGTGAGGATCGATGCGCGAGGGCTATGTGGAGGGCTATGTGGAGGCAACGTCGAGGCCGAGCGCCCCGATGCACATCTGATCGAGGGTATCGAGCAAGATCTCCTCATCTGCTTCGTCGCCCTGAACGAGCCACAAATACAGCGTGTGGTCGACCATCGCGGACATGGCGCGGGCTGCCATCACCGGATCGAGTGACTCACGAACGTGGCCTTGGTCCTGCCACCGAGCGATTGCACGGGATGTTCGCTCGATCAGTTGTCGACGATGCTCGTGCCGAAGTGCGCGAAATTCGGCATTGAAGGTCGCGACCTGCTCGACGATGGCCATCAACTTCGCGTTTCTGCGATATGCCTGGTAGTACAACCGGTTGGTTGCGATGAGCCTGGCGGCCGGCGACAGGTCGGAGTCGAGAGGTTCACGGCGGTGTACGTCCTCGAAGAGCCGGATGCTCAGCTCCTGGAACACATCGTCTTTCGACTCGAAGTACCGGTAGAACGTCCCGTAGGAGACGGAGGCTTCCTGGACTATCTGCTCGACTCGAGTGTCGAGAAACCCGACCTCCTCGAAGACCTTGCGCGCTGCATCGAGCAAACCGTCGCGCGTCTTTCGGCCCCGCGCGGTCAGGGTGTCAGCGGGTGGCGGTACGGAAGGTGTACTGGCAGATGACTTGCTCACCCTCGTGAGTGTCCAATAAACTGACATGACTGTCAAGTCATGTTCCCTCGGTGGACACACCCGCTCGACCCCTCCAGCGTAGCCACGTAGCACTGGAGGGGGTGAGCCTGGTCCGGGATCAGGTCTGCGACGGACGGAGCACGTGGCGGGGGTTCGCCACCCGCAGCCGAGTGAGCACGGCAGTCGAGATCAACTGGCGGACGGCAGTATCCGCGTACGAGACGGCGCCGGTACGAATTCGATCGGCAAGATCTGCTTCCGATGTGCAATCGAGTGCTGCAAGCAATTCCGTCACCTCGCCTGTGCGATCTCCGGCACTGAGCTCCCGTCCCGCTATCCCCAGCAGGTTGACGCAGATGCGGAGCAGGTACCGCTCCCGTTCATGCGCCCCGTCAAGCACTGGGGCGACATCATCGCGAAGAGTGCCGGTGACCAGTTCGAGGATCTCCGACATGCTCGGACGGTCGTGCACCGATGGCGCCGTGTCGTCCGGTAGCGATTCGATGTTGTCGAGCAGACCGAGAATCAGGAGCAGGTCGTACTCCGACTCACACACTCGCCGCCCGATCGCGGCCAGTTCGATCGAGTTCTCGGCGCCGCTCAGATGCCTCTGCGACTGAAACTGACTCAGCACCAACCACCGCAGCGTGCCGTACGCCTCCCACCAGTGCAGTTCAGCTTCGGACGGCCGGATTCCCGCGGCGCGTTCATAACCGTCGAGCAACTGTTCGCGCGTACCGATGCCCGCAACCGGCGGCTCCGCGCCGAACCGCCACGCACGCACGCAGAGCCAGCCGAGGTCTTCGATCGGATCACCCAGATGGGCGAGTTCCCAGTCCAGCACGCCGCGGATTCCCCCGCCGTCGACAAGCACGTTCCCGAGTCGAAAGTCGCCGTGTACCAGAGCATTCGGGCGCCTGGCAGGCCTATTCTCCCGAAGCCAGCGCAGTCCGACCTCAACGGCTGGGCGAGGTTGTTCCAAATCCCGGTACACGGCCTCGATCGCGTCCAGCGGGTCGCCGGCGTCGAGCATCCCGAGAGTGCCGGTGTCCGCACGGTGAATTTGTCCGAGCACGTAACCCATGTCCTCAGCGAGATGAGACCGCACCTCGTCGAACTCGGAATCCCGCTGCAATTTCCGCGGGATCGACTCACCGACGATCATGTCCATCACCAGATACGGAGCATCGATGCCCGGTGCCGTGTCCCCTGATGCGAGGACGGTGGGAACCGGAACCCCGACTGCGGAGGCCGCCCGCAGGCATGCCACCTCTGCCCGCATCCGGTCTGCGTCGCCGTGCCCGGGTGGGTCCCGGCGCAGCACAACGTCCTGCGATTGACCATCTACGCCCCGAACGTCGACCGCCCAGATCTGACGGCTCGCACCGCCGGTCAACTGTCGGGGTTCCCCGACAGTGATCTCGTCGCCGAAGGAGTCGCTCAGTGCGACGCGGATTCCGTCACCAAGGCTGATGGCGGCATGAGTCACAGCCATGGCGCTGCGCCTGGATCGCGCAGCAGTCGACGTGCGGTCGACATGCGGTGCACCTCGTCCGGACCGTCGTAGACGCGCGCGTAACGTGCTTGTCGGTACATCCGTTCGAGCGGGGTGTCGGAGGTCAGTCCGAGTGCGCCATGCACCTGGATCGCGCGATCGACGACGTCGTGCAGCATCCGAGCACCCCAGAACTTCACCAGACCGATCTGGATGCGAGCATCCTCGCCGGCATCCATCACACGGGCCGCGTCGAGGGTCATCAGGCGGGCTGCGTGTATCTGCGCTGCGGATTCCGCGATGTACCGGTGAATCTCGCCCTTCTCGGCGAGCAGCGACCCGTGTACGTAGCGGGTGTTCGCGCGCTCACACATCAATTCGAATGCACGCTGCGCCTGGCCGAGCCAGCGCATGCAGTGGAAGATCCGGCCGGGGCCCAGTCGGTCCTGAGCGACGACAAAGCCCTTACCCCGTTCACCGAGGAGGTTGGCCGACGGAACGCGGACATCAGTGAGACGAACCTCGTAGTGATCACTGGGATCGTGCCCCATGGTCGGTATCGAGCGGACGATCTCGAATCCTGGCGTGTCGGTCGGCACGATGATCGCGCTGATCCGGGAATGCCGCGGCGTCGAATCCGGCTCGGTTCGAGCGAATACCGAGCAGTACCCCGCATCTGCCACCCCGGTGGTGAACCACTTGTGCCCGTTGATGACCCACGTGTCGCCGTCGAGTTCCGCGCGGGTTTCGATCAGTGTTGGATCGGAGCCAGCTGTGTCCGGTTCGGTCAAACCGACCGACGGCAGGAACTCCCCCGCGACGATCGGCGGGATCCATCGCTGCTTCTGTTCTTCGGTTCCATGCTTGTGCAACATCAAGGTGTCCTGCATCGACACCGAGCCGACTGCCAGCTGGCCGAATTCGGATCTGCCGATGACTTCGTTGAGGAACACGAAGTCGAGGAAGGGAACTCCCCCACCGCCGACGTCTGCCGGGTGCCCGAGCGCCCACAGGCCCAGTTCCTTTGCGCGCGAGCGCAGTTGACCGAGTGTTTTGTGTGCAACCTCGTCCTCTTTCGCGAGGACGGGTTCTGCGGGGATCACCTCGTCGTCGATGAATGCGCGCAACCGAGTGCGCAGTTCGGCGATATCGCCTTCGGGTTGGTTCACAGTCATGGGTGCCTCCTTGTGGCAGCAGCGAGTTGCAGGGGCCGGGTGGCGGCCGAGTCGACGTACTCGTCGATCCGAGAGATCCGCCCATTCTCGACGCGGACGAACAGACTGGCCGGCACCTCGAGGGGGCCGTGTCCGGGGAGGGTGCCGCGTACGACGTGCTGTTGCGCGAATCCGTCTGGCAGTACGTAGCGTCGGACGTCCTCGTAGCGAAAGTCTGCGAGAGTGCGGGAGAGCCACCGCAACGTACGGAGGTTCTCCTCGACGGTCTGCTCCTGTCCGTCGTCGTTTTGCCAGATGCGCGCGTCCGGCGCATACAGTTCGGTGAGTGTCGCTTCATCGCCACCGGAGACTGCGGCGAAGAACCGATCTGCGAAGTCTTTCATGCGAAAATGATTCTCCTCGAGGCAGTTACAACACACAAGCCATAACCGGGACGGAGAAATCCGTACGGTCTCCCACCTCGCCCGCCCTGAGTGAGGTGTTGACAGATGACTTACTCATGGACAAACTATCCAAGAACATGACATGACTGTCAAGTCACTTTATGGTCCCGCTCTCACCGATTCACCCCAGAAAGGCCCGCAATGACCGTCACCAATCCGAAGTTCGAATTCCGCGGAATCAACCATCTCGCGCTTGTGTGCTCGGACATGCAGCGCACCGTCGACTTCTACTCGGGAACTCTGGGCATGCCGCTGGTCAAGACGCTCGATCTTCCCGGCAACCTCGGACAGCATTTCTTCTTCGATTGTGGAAACGGCGACACGCTGGCGTTCTTCTGGCTGGCGGATGCACCCGACGCAGTTCCCGGAATCTCCGCCCCCGCCGGACTGCCTGACCGGGACGAGCTCGTCAGCGCTGTCGGGTCGATGAATCACGTCGCGTTTGCCGTCCCACCGGAGAAGTTCGACGAGTATCGCAAGCGGCTCAAGGCTGACGGCGTGCCACTGAGCATCACGCTCAACCACGACGACAGCCCGGAGGGTGCGTCGCGAGAGATCCATGAAGGCACCTTCGTCCGGTCATTCTATTTCCAGGACCCCGATGGTGTACTTCTCGAATTCGCTTGCTGGACCAAGGAATTCACCGAATCTGACGTCGCACACACGCCGAAGACTGCCGCAGACCGCAACGTTCCCAGCGCTTCCTGATCATCCCGAAAGGATCCACTCATGCCCCGCCTTCGTGAAATCCCCCGCGCCGAGGTTACCGACGAGAAGATCCTCTTCTTCTACGACCGCCTGTTCGGCGCCGACAAAGACCCCGCGGTCGATCACGGCACCATCCACGCCACCCCAGGCGACTGGTGGACCGTCTTCGCCCAATCCCCCGACGTCTTCCGCCACGCGGTACGAGGATTCGCCCTGTATCGCAACGCAGACCTCGACCCGCTCCTGCGCGAACTAGGTCAGGCCCGCGCCGGATACGCACGGGGCAGCCAGTTCGTCTTCTCTCAGCACTGCAAGCAGATGCGCTCACTCGGCATGACCGAAGAGAAAATCTCGGCCCTACCTCACTGGCAGATCAGCGACCTGTTCACCGACATCGAACGCGCCGTCCTCGCCTACACCGACGGACTCGTCTACGACGGCGGCCGCGTACCCGACGAGGTCTTTGCCGTCCTCAAGGCGCACCTGTCCGACAAGCAAATCATGGAACTGACGTACATCACCTGCATGTACGACTTGCACGCCACCATCTGCCGGGCTCTGAAACTCGAATTCGACGACCGCCCCGAACTCATCGAAGAAGTCCGAATACCCGAGGGCGTCGTAGTCGCCGACCTCTCTGCCGACCTTGCCGGAGAATGACCCGCTAGTCTTCATCAAGGACATCTACTAGGTAAGGACTGAACATGGAACTTGTTGCCATCCTGGAACTTTCATTCAAGCCGGATTCCCTCGACTCCGCACGTACGGTGATGACGCGAGTGCTCGAGGAAACGCGAGCATTCCCCGGTTGCATTTCCGTGAAGACAGTCGTCGACAGCAAGAGTCCCACCACGTGGCGATTTATCGAAACCTGGGAATCGGCCGATCATGACGCCGAGTACCGCAAGTTCCGTGCCGGCGATGGAGCGATCACTGATCTCGGCCCGCTGCTCGCAGGTGCACCGTCATTGACGACGGGAACCGTCGACCCGCAGGTGTGATCGAAACTCGGGCTCAGATTGCCGGACGACGACCCGTTAGCAATCATGACGGTCCCCCTGATTTGATGTAGCTGAAGCCGGTACGACCAGGGAGCGCATCACGTGCAGTTGAGCAAGGGACAGAATGCGCCACTCGATCAGGCCGACATCACTGTGCACTGCTCATGGCGCCAAAGCCCGACGATCGACGCCGACTTGTCAGCTCTCCTGCTCACCTCCGACGGGAAGGTGCGTGGTGACTTCGATTTCGTGTTCTACAACCAGGCCGAGTCGCGAGACGATTCCACCCACCACGTCGGCAAACGAAGTGGGGGAACTTCCGTCGAGGATTGCATCACCGTGGACCTGCACCGCCTCGATCCGGAGATCGAGCGCATCGCGATCGTCCTCAGTCTCGATGCGGCGGCGCCGGCAACCCTCGCCGACATCGGACAGGCCGACATCGCCGTCTACGACGCAGTCGGCAGCGCACTGGCCGCGTTCACCATCGACGACTGGAGCAGCGAAACCGCCGCTGTCACCGTCGAAATCTATCGCCGTGACCACCGCTGGAAGGTCCGTGCGGTCGGTCAGGGCTACCACGACGGGCTCGCCGGTTTGGCTCGCGATTTCGGTGTCACCGTCGACGACAACATCGACGCCCAAACCTCGTCGTCGATCTGACCAACGGCGTCACCAACGAACACGACGCCACCGCACTGCTGTTCGCGCTGCGCGGGCGAGCATTCGCACAACTCGGATACAACGAGGCCGCACGCGAAAGCTTCAAGGAAGCACTGCGGGTGCGCTCCCGCGCTTCCGAAGTACGGCACCGTGCGCTGCTCGAACGAGCGCAAGTCGATCTCTCCCAGAATCGGAAAGCCGCCGCGCGCAAGAGCATCGAGAAAGTTCTCGCCGAAGACCCCACCTACCCGGGCCTGCAGGAAGCGCTCGCAGCGCTGCCCTAGCCGGATGGACTGATAGATGGTGGGCCTCGAGCGCTTACTATCGAGGCCCACCCATTCGTCTACGGCGTGGACGAGAACTTCATGTCAGCTGCGCGCCTGAACAGCGGTACCAGCCGACTGCAAGTCGGCCCATTCGCCGTCATCGATACCGGCCAGTGCGGCGAGAACTTCGCGGGTATGTTCGCCCAAACCCGGCCCGGGCTCGGGAGTTGCAGTCTGTGACCGGGAAAACTTGGGTACAACGCCTGCGGCGGGAACTGCAACACCGAACTGGTTGACGAGGCGGACTACCATCTCTCGCGCGGCATAGTGCGGATCGGCGAGCATGTCCGGGGCCGTGTAGATCCGGCCGGCCGGAACTCCGCTGTCTTCCATGGTCTTCAACAACACATCGCCGCTCATCGTCGATGTCCAAGCACCGATGATGGCGTCGATCTCGGCCATGTTCTCGCCTCGCGGCCCGTGTTCCGCGAACTTCGGATCATCGGCCAACTCGGCGCGGTCCATTGCAGTGCAAAGCCTGCGGAAAACGGTGTCGGCATTGGCGGCAATGATCACCTCGGCTCCGTCCGACGTGGGATACACATTCGACGGTGCAACGCGCGGCAGAACCGATCCGGTGCGTCCACGGGTGATGCCACCGATTTCATGGTCAGCCATTGTCGATTCCATCAGGGCAGCCACTGCCTCGTAGATCGCTACGTCCACTTCCTGACCTCGGCCACTGGCCGAGCGCTCGTGGACTGCGGCAAGGGTCCCGATCACCGCGAACAGTGCCGCCAACGAGTCGCCGAGGCTGATGCCCACGCGGGTCGGGGGTAGTCCGGGATTGCCCGTCGTATGGCGGATTCCGCCCATCGCTTCACCGACGCTGCCGAAACCGGCGTCCGTCGAGCGTGGCCCGTTCTGACCGAACCCCGAGACGTGAACAAGGATGATGCGTGAGTTGATTTCCGCGAGTGACTGGTAGTCCATCCCCCACTTCGCAAGCGTGCCCGGCCTGAAGTTCTCGAGGACGATGTCGGCCTCGGCGACCAGTTTGCGCACCAACTCGCGACCGTCGGGCTGACGGAGGTCGATTGCAACCGACTTCTTGTTCCGCGCAATCGAAGGCCACCACAGGCTTTCGCCTTCCATCGTGACACCCCACCGCCGCATCGAGTCGCCGGACCCGGGCGCTTCGATCTTGAGTACCTCAGCCCCGTAGTCCCCCATGAGTTGCCCGGCAAAGGGACCGGCGATGAAGTTTCCCAGTTCGAGCACGCGCAGGCCGCTGAGCGGCCCGGAAGTTGTAGTCATGGCAAAATTGTACACAATCTGCGACATTCAATCGGTAATCATCCCGGAACTCGCCATTCCTGCATACAAAAATCGTATTGTCGACGGGATAGGCTTTGCTGTGCATCAACCCCACATACAACGAAGAGGCACCGTGGCAACCACACCGCAGGCACCGGGTCAGGCCGCCTACTCTCAAATCCGCCAGGCGATCGTCGAAGGACGCTACAAGCCCGGCCAGCGCCTGATCGAACAGCGGATCGCCGAGCAGTTCTCGCTGTCCCGCACACCTGTCCGCGAGGCACTTCGCAGACTCGAAGCCGAAGGGCTTGTGCTCAGCGAGCCAAACCGGGGAGCCATCGTGCGAACCCTGTCGATGGAAGATGTGTCTGACTTGTACGGACTTCGCGCCCGCCTCGAGGCATACGCCGCTGAATTGGCGGCCGAGCGCATCGACCCTGCCACGCAGAAGATTCTCGACGCGGGCATCGAGGATTTTGCACTCGCACTGACACTCACTTCGGTCGACGCCGTTGAACGGGTTCGAGCGGTGGATACGGCAAACAGCCAAATCCACCGGGCCATCATGGCCGCGGCAAAACATGAGCGGCTAAGCCGCCTGCTTGAACGAACCACTGACGTTCCGTTGGTCTTCCAGGCGTTCCGCCAATACGATCGCGCCCAGACCGAGCGGTCACATTTGTTCCATCAGCTCATACGCGACGCGATTGTGGCCGGCGATGGCCCCCGGGCGTCCGCCTTGATGCACGAACACGTCCTCCAGGGGCGCGACGTACTTCTCGCCCACCTCGCAGCAACCAGTAGTGACGAGGTGGACGAGCTGTTCGGCGTCTCAGCCTGGGAAACCGCCGGCCCGGGCGAGCTGGCCGGGAACCTGAGCGCCGAGTACCCCGCCGAGCCAGTCTGACGCCTCGATCAACTCGGGCAGCAGAGCGCCCGTGGCAATACCACTGCGATCGAGGAGATAAACCAGATCCTCGGTCGCAATGTTGCCGGTGGCGTCCGGCGCGAAGGGGCATCCGCCAATCCCGCCGATCGAGGAATCCAGCACCGTCACCCCCGAGTCGATAGCTGCGACAGCGTTGGCATATCCGGTGTTGCGAGTGTTGTGAAAATGGGCGCGCAACCGAATTCCCGGCGCGATCGCCGCGGTCTCTGAAAACAGTCGGGCGACTTGGGCGGGTACACCCACCCCGATCGTGTCGGCCAACGCGATCTCGTCTACTCCCAACTCAGCTATCTGCTCGACCAGGGCAAGAACTGCAGATTCGGAAACTTCACCCTCGAACGGACAACCGAATGCGGTTGCGATGGTGACCGATACCCCGACACCAGCGACGCGGGCATCGTCGACAAGATCGCGCACAATATGCACCGAGTCCGCGACCGACATTCGCTGATTGCGCTCGCTGAAAGTCTCCGACGCCACCACGACGCAGTTCACCTCGTTCACGCCCGCGGCCACGGCACGATCGAAGCCCCGGCGATTGAGTACGAGGCCGCTGTACGAGACATCGGCACGACGCGGCACCCCTGTCATGACAGCCTCCGCATCGGCCATCTGCGGTACAGCAGCCGGATGCACAAAGCTGGTGGCCTCGATGCGCCGCAGACCGGAAGCGATGGAGCGCTCGATCAGCGCAATCTTGTCCGCAGTCGAAACGTGCACCGCCTCGTTCTGCAGCCCGTCGCGCGGGCTCACCTCCACGATCTCCACGGCAAATCCCTTTCGTCTGAACGCTGCTCGGCAAAATCTGCACCGACCCCGATTATTGTATACAAACAAGTGTCTGTGATCGTTAGGTGACGGATCGGCACCTAACCGGAACGTCACCCACAAGCAATCCGTCGTGGCTGACAGTCGCAGCAATGTGCTTGCGCGGCTATGCCTGTTCAAGTGGCGGAACTCGGGAATCATCACTCAAGTCGGCCCTTCGCTCAACTTGTCGACAATCGGACATCTTGAATCGACCGCATGATGCACATACTTGTGATCTGTGGCACTCTTAAGTTAGATTGTGTGCAATTCCTGGCCGCTTGGCCTCGTTTCGACTGGAGCCCCACATGCTGTACAGCGATCTTCTACGGCGGAACGCCGCTCGCTTTCCCCACAAGACTGCACTCGCGATGGACGACGGATCCGATAGCCGGACCTATGGCGAGCTCCACAAGCGCGCCCTGCGCCTGGCGAACGGTTTGAGCGGCCTCGCAGCCCCTGGCGATCGAGTTGCGCTGCTGTCCGAAAACAATCTCGAGTACATCGAGGCCTACTACGGCGTCCCGACTGCAGGCATGGTCCTGACTCTGCTCAACTACCGCCTGCACCCAAAAGAGTGGGTCTGGATCCTCAACGACTCCGGGGCCCGTGTGCTGATGGTGGAGTCGAAGTATCTCGAGGTAATTGCCGACTATCGATCCGAGCTCACGAGCGTCGAGCACATTATCGTGATCGGCGAGCCCGCCACAGGCTTCACGGCCTACGAGAACGTCCTCCGGTCCGCGTCGACCATTGCCCCGCAATTGCAGATCATCGAAGACGATGATGCGTGGATCCTGTACACAAGCGGAACAACGGGTAAGCCCAAGGGGGCCCGGCTGAGCCATCGCAACCTCAACACCGCGTTGATCCAGTCGGCGATCGAATACGACCCGAAGCCCGAAACCTGCTTCCTCAACGCCATGCCCCTGTGCCACATCGCGGGCTACCTGACCCCGCTGCACCAGTTCCGTGGCGGCTCGGTAGTGATGATGTCGGGCTGGGACCCGGAGCGATGGATGCAGTTGGTGCAGGACAACCGCGTCACCAGTGGCGGATTCGCTCCGACCATGATGCAAATGCTGCTCACACACCCGAAGATCAACGACTACGACCTGAGCAGCCTGGAGTGGATGGGGTACGGGGCGTCGAAAATCCCGGCAGATGTGTTGCGCCAGACCATCGACCGGTTCGGGCCCGTCGTCTACGCCGGCATGGGCATGACAGAACTCGGCGGCAATATGCTCACGCTCGACAAGGCTGCACACATCAGGGCGGCACACGGGGAAGAGCACCTGCTCGACGCCGTCGGCAAGCCGATGTCCCTGGTAGATGTACGCGTCGTCGATCCGCTCGGAAACGACTGCTCCACAGGCACGATCGGTGAGATCGTCGTCAAGGGCGACCAGGTAACCAAGGGCTACTTCGGTAATCCCGAGGCGAACGCGCAGACATTCGAGGGCGGCTGGTTCCACACCGGCGACCTCGCCCGTCAGGACGACGAGGGGTTCCTCTACATCGTCGATCGAGCCAAGGACATGATCATCTCCGGCGGTGAGAACGTGTACTCGAGCGAGGTCGAGAACGCGATCTACACCAACCCCGATGTGCTCGGGGCCGCGGTCATCGGAACTCCCGACGACAAGTGGGGCGAAGTTGTCACTGCCGTCGTTGTCCGCAAGCCCGGCACCAAGCTGACCGAGGACGACGTAGTCAGCAGCTGCCGCTCGCAACTCGCCGCCTTCAAGCAGCCCCGCAAGGTCATCTTCATCGACGAAATGCCGCAAACCGTCAGCGGCAAGATCCGCAAGAACGTCCTGCGCGATCAGTTCGCATCCAACTGACGCCAACACCCCAGCAGCACAACAACTCCCGCAGTACACGAACCGAGGAGCACCCGATGTCTTTCACAGTTGTCACCACCGGACTGAAATTTCCGGAGGGCCCGGTTGCACTGCCGAACGGCGACGCACTAGTCGTCGAGATTCACCGCGGAACACTCACGCGAGTAACCCCGGACGGCACCAACACTGTGGTCGCGGAGGTCGGCGGCGGCCCCAACGGCACCGCTATCGGCCCCGACGGCCGCGCATACATCGCCAACTGCGGAGGGATGATCGCCACGGAGGCGTATGGTTACGTCTTCGCGGGCGGCACCCCCGAGAACTACACGGGCGGCAGCATTCAAGCTGTCGATCTCGAAACCGGCGAGGTCGAGACCCTGTACACCGAGTGCGACGGCATCCCACTCCGCGGCCCCAACGACATCGTCTTCGACGCGCATGGCGGCTTCTACTTCACGGACCACGGCAAGAGCAACGACCGAGGCAACGATCACGGCCGTCTCTTCTACGGCACGAGCGACGGTTCGTCGATCCGCCTCGTTGCTTCAGAAATGCATGGCCCCAACGGAATCGGCCTCTCCCCCGACGGCACACGCCTCTACGTCAGTGAGACGTTCACCGCGCGGGTCTGGTGGTGGGACGTTACCGCTCCCGGCGAGATCGTCGGTGGCCGTACGCTCGCCGGCTCCGGCGGGGGCAACTTCCTCTGGGGATCACCCGACTTCCGTTACTTCGACTCGCTCGGAGTCGAGGCCAATGGCAATATCTGCGTCGCATCTCTCGCCACGCCCGGCATTTGCGTGATCAGTCCGGACGGCGAGTTGGTCGAGTTCCTCAGCATCGACACCGACGGCGACCCGGGCATCACCAACATCTGCTGGGGCGGAGAGGACATGCGCACGGCATTCGTGACCGCGTCGAGTACCGGAAAATTGCTCCGATTCGACTGGCCCCGAGCTGGTCTGGTTCTCAACAACCAGGGTTCACTGGTCTGACGGTTGCACCGTCACCACCAATCGCGGCGGCGACGAGGCGTGGAGATGTCGTCGAATGCTGCGCTATCTCCGATCCGCCAACGCCGCAGATCAGCTGAGATTCGACATGCCGCGCTGCGCCGTTCCCGCTGGAGATCATTCCGGCGGCCGGCGCTGTCGTAGCAGAGTGAACAAGAGCAGATCCGGATTCCGGTGTATGCGAATGTGCAATAGCAAGTGCCCGGCGACCAATCGGATGAAGGGGTAGGCGGCAGATCGCAGACTCCATCGCGGTGATCGTGGGCGGGTTCGACACCCAACTCACGGCGAGTCAGGCGAACCCACAGCGGTGCGTGTGAATCAGTTCGGGACAAGGCAGTGCCTTTCACGTTCGTGCGCCCCGACCGCTACCCCCGGATGAGGACGGACCGGGGCGACGGTTGGTGCTCCGCGCCCACCGCCCGCCGCACCATGCACGCTCGCCTGAATTGAGTCATCTCACCGATCCTCGCACAGGCACCCGACCGTCGACCTGTCAGTCGAACTCGGTGTGCGGGACCTCGATGTGTGCCCGAACCACGGAAGACCTGCGGTCGAAGATGACCGCAGGTGGTCCGCTGCGAGGAAAGCCGCGTCGAATTCAGGTTCCGCCCTACACTTCGGCGGGCACGCTTGCCGGCAGGTCACACGACGCGGTGCCATCGTCGTGAAGGACACACACGGGGCAGTCTTCCTGCTCTGCCCCGAGCGAGAGGTCCGCAGCCTGCACCATCTCGGCGAAGAGATCCGCTCGCTCCGATAGTGACACCCGTGGGTCCCGTGCCGGGCGCAAGCCGAGCGCGATCATCGTCTCGAGTTGCCGGTAGCCGGCCGTGGTCGGGTCCACGATGGGGACACTCGAGCGGGCAGCGAGGATTTCGGCGACCGGGCTCATGCAGTTGCAGCCCAGGATGACCGACTTGGCGCCGTCCTTCACCGCAAGCTCGATTTCGGCAAGGATGCGCTCGATCATGTGCTCGCGCCCGGCCTTCATCTGGGTGAGGAAGTTGTCTTCCTCGGCCAGAGTGCTCTGCTCGGCGTGCGTCGAGACGTAACGTACCGAGATGCACTGCCGCCCAATGGGATTATCACGAAGGAGGCGATCGTAAACGAAGTCCATCGTTTCCGGCCAGATCGTGACGATGCTGAACTTTTCGCCGAGCGCCGCTGCTGCCAGGAGGCTGGCTTCGCCGCTGCCGACCACCGGAATGTCGGTGGTCGCGCGTACTGCAGCCAGACCGTAGTCCGGTACGCCGCCGATCAGCACGCCGTCGTACCCGTTGCGAGCGGCCCGCATCGCGGCCTCCCCGTAGGCGACATCGGAGAGCAGCAGGTCTGCTGCGTCAACGGGGGTTACCCGGATTTCCGTCTGCACCAAGTCGACGGCGTAGCCGGGCGCGATCAGATGCTCGGGGACCGGACTCGTCTGCTGACTGGTCTTCAACTCCACGTAGGCAATCCGCTTGGTCAACTGACGCTCCTTGATTCATGGGTGATGTGAGGCACTACCGGCGACTCGTGTGACGAGGCTATCAGAAGGCATTTCTACTGTGAAGAATAGACTCCGATATTCCAGAACAGCGAAAAAGATTGCGTAACAGACAGATACAACAAAGCCCGGGCAGTGCAAAAATCGCACTGCCCGGGTTTCAACAGCGTCTAGACGCTCCGATAGAGGTCACCGTGCTGAACGCGCATGACCTTCTTGTCCAGCTTGCCGACACTGGTCCGTGGGAGTTGGTCGACGTACAGGACCGTGTCGGGAAGTTGCCACTTGGCGAATGCGCCTTCGAGCAGCGCGTGGACCTCGCCCAGCGCGACGTCCTCACCGTCGGTGGTCACCATGATGACGACTGGACGTTCCTGCCATTTCGGATGCTCGACACCGATCACTGCGGCCTCGGCGACCCGGGGGTGGGCAATGATCGCGTTTTCCATATCGATCGACGAAATCCATTCGCCGCCACTCTTGATGACATCTTTGAGCCGGTCAGCTAGCTTGAGGTAGCCGTTTTCATCGATAGTCCCGATGTCGCCGCTTCGCCAATAACCGTCCAGGAATCGGTCGGCGTCGTCATCGAGCTTGTGGTATCGCGCGGTGATCCACGGTCCCCGCAGCAGGACCTCGCCCTGACTGTTGCCGTCGTGCGGCAAGTCGTTGTCTTCGGGATCGACGATTCGCACATCGACACCACCCGCGGGAAGACCCTGATAGCGCTTGATGTTCCACCATTCGTCTTCCGTGACCTTGCCCTGCAAGGTGACCTTACGGCCGTAGTTCACGAAAGCCATCGGGGCAGTCTCGGTAGCCCCGTACGCATGAATGAAGTCGGCACCGGTCAAGTCGTAGAACCCGCGCATGAGTGTGAGCGCCGGCTCGGTAGCGCCGGACAGCAGACGGGTCCGGCTGAAGTCCGGTTTGACGTCAAGCGTCTTGATGTAGTCGAGCATCGGCTGGAAGATCGCCGGCGCACCGTTCGCGACGGTCACACCTTCGGCGATCATCACGTCCGCCAGCATGTCGGTGTCCCCTGCCGAATAGCGTCCGGGGAGAACAATTTTGGCTGCGACGTAGACGGCGGACTGCGGCAGACCCCAGGACTGGCTGTGGAACATCGGCGTGATCAGCATGACCGCGTCAGCGGCGCTCATCCCGTAGGACGAGGCCTGCGTCAGAGTGTGTAGGTAGATCGCTCGATGCGAGTAGTAGACGCCCTTTGGCCGACCGGTGGTCCCGGTCGTGTAGCAGGCGCTGTAGGCGGAGCTCTCGTCGATCATCGGCCAGTCGATCTCCGGCGACGCAGTCGCTACCAGGTCTTCGAAATGGCGCACATTCGGCAACGTGGTGACAACCTCTGCGAGAGGCTTGTCGGACATCACCACCCAGGTAATCTCCGGCGCGAACGGTGCCACCGACTCCGCGACGCTCAGCAGACTCTCGTCAACCAGGACGACAGACGCGCCGCCGTGCGTCGCGACGTAACCCACATCTTCGGGAGCCAGGCGCAGGTTCATCTGCAGCATCACCGCTCCGGTGCCAGGAATGGCCCAGTAAAGCTCGAAGTGCCGCTTGGTGTTCCAGTCCAGGATCCCCACCACATCGCCGGGTGCTACACCCAGATTGGTCAGGGCGTTCGCAATCCGCTTGATACGCGCATAGGCGTCGGCGTATGTGTAGCGATCCCATCCGCCGTCGCCGGTGCGGTAGACGATCTCCCGCTCAGGATAGTTACGTGCCGAGTGGCGGATCAGCGTAGTCGTGTTGAGCTGATACGAGTCGTCATTCGTCGACGGGTGTCCCTTGACAATTGTGGTCATTATTCACTCCTCGGGTCCAGTGCTAGTGCGGGCGACCTAGGAGGGTCCGGATGCTGACTCCATGCGCGAACCGCATCCCGGGTTGTCGTGAGCCCTGAACGTGCCGCCTGGACTTGATATTTGGTGAGGCTTAACGCCCATCAGTTGCATTATTCTGCAATGCAGAAGCTCTCTCTGCACCTAGAATTGCATAGGCCAAGTGCGTTAGTCAAGGAATGAGCCCGAAACCTGAAGCAGCTACGACACTCTCAACCATCTCGTCAGGTGGCGAGCGAATGCGTCATCGAGCACCGGTAGATCTTGCATCAACCATGGCCAGTGCAAGATCGGCGTACTCCCTCGCGATTTCGACCGGCGACGGGCTGATCCCCGGTTGGTACCAATCCGCAACGGCAACGCACATCGTGACGATCGCTGTGGCGGTTGACGTCGCCGGGACGGTTCCGGCTCGCCCCGCATCACGGCACGCCTCCACGGCCGACTGGACGATCTCCCGAACTTGCCGTCGTAACTGCAGATGCATCAACCTGCCAGGCTCGTCGAGCGAACGGAGTTCTGTGGACGCGAGCACGGCCGAGGCCTGTCGGTGGGTGTGGAACAGGATTACGCACTCGACAAGATTGGCCACACGCTGATCAGGCGATTCTGCTTCGGCATCTGCAGCCACGCATCGGCTTATGAGCTCTGCCATCGCGCCCTGCAGCAGTTCGGTGAGCAGAGCGTCCTTGCTTTCCACGTGGTAGTAGACGCCAGCCATCGACAAGCCACACCGGTCGGCAATCATCCTGACTGTCGCAGCGTGGTAGCCCACTTCCACAAAGACATCCAGCGCCGCCCGAAAGACCGGGGTGAGGTCCAACCGTTCAAAGTCTCGCCAGTCCTCGAACCGCGGTCCGGTGGGCTCAGGTGGACGCAGATCAAGCTCTACCCCGAGCGCCTTCGCGAGTGCCTCCAGACGCTCCGCACCCGGCAGGCTCTTCCCGTTCTCGAACTCGCTCAGTGAGGACGCACTCATGCCTATTTGTTGAGCTAGCTGACGGAGCCCGACCTTGCGCTCGATTCTCGCCGCGCGCATCCTGGCTCCGAGCCCGTCTCCAACGATTCGTCCCGCCTGCACCATGAGTACCACGCTATCCCGCCGACACTCGACCACCTGGCTGGACGGCCGTTATGGCGGACGACGATCTGTCATGACATGGAGATAGAACCACTGTCGCACGCATCCGTCAGCTGACGTTCGAAATTTAGCGATCGGTAGATCTTGACGAACCGAACAGCTGGTAATACGGTCCTCCTGGGACGCATAAGCGATGTACGTCACAGTCCCCCCTTCCCCTGTTCGCAAGTTCGACGCCTTCGGTGGCGTCCAGTCAGGAGCACCGCAATGAGCGACATCCTCGAGTTCGCAGACCGGTTCTTCAACGCCGTCGAGGGTGGTGACATCGACGTGGTGGCCGGCTTCTATCGCGACGACGTGACCGTCTGGCACAACTTCGACAACCTGGACCAATCCCGGGACGACAACCTCGCAACCCTCGCCGGAATCTCCGGCCGCTACGACGCTTTTGCCTATGTGGACGTCCGCCACACCGCTGTCGAAGACGGATTTCTCCGCCAACACGTCATCAAGGCGACTGTCGGCAAGAAGACCGTCAAGGTCCCCGCGGTCCTACGCGTGTACGTCGAGGGCGGGCAGATCCACCGCATCGAGGAGTACTTCGACCGTGGCCAGCTTGACGTCGTCTTCAGCTGATGCGAACCGCGACAAGGCCTTCGAAGGAATATCACGCAAGCGTTGATCACGATCAGCCATCTGTTCGTCATCTAGCGATCGATAGATCTTGACGAACCGAACACTTGGGAATACTGTCGAATCGAGGCAGCGGCGCGATGCGCGTCACAAAGCAAAGAGAGTGTGAAATGACAAATACAGAATTTGAACTCGGCGGCGTATGTCACTTGGCACTGGTGTGCCAGGACATGGAGCGCACCGTCGACTTTTACACCAACGTCCTGGGCATGAAGCTGTCCATGACGCTCTCCCTGCCTGGTGGTGGCCAGCATTTCTTCTTCGACATGGGCGGCGGCCAGTTCATCGCGTTCTTCTGGTTCGCCGACGCCGCCCCCCACGCTCCCGGCATCGCGGCGCCCGCGGCCATTCCCGGCATCGGCAAGGAAATCGCGTCGGCGCACGGCTCGATGAATCACGTCTCGTTCAAGATCCCGCTCGACAAGTTCGACGAGTACAAGGCCAAGCTCGAAGCCAAGGGCGTCCAGACCGGACCGATGCTCAACCACGACATGTCCGAGCGTGGGATCAGTTTCGGAGAGAGCGACTCGACCTTCGTGCGGTCGATCTATTTCTTCGACCCGGACGGGATCTTGCTCGAATTCGCGGCCTGGACTCGCGAATTGCGCGAGGACGACGTCAAGCACGCGCCCCGGACCGCCGACGGCGGCCTCGGCGCCCCGGCTGGCGCCGCCAAATGAGCGAGATGCTCGATCTTGCCGAGAAGATGTTCGGAGCCCTGGTTCTCGGCAATGTCGCCGTCCTCGACAAGATCTATCACACGGACGTGAAAATCTGGCACAACTGGGACAATGCCGAGCAGTCCCGTGAGGACAATCTGCGCATCCTCTCCGGCATTCCCACGCGCTACGACGAGTTCCACTATGACAACCCGCGCTGCACTGTCCTCGAGGACGGCTTCCTGCGTCAACACGTCATCCGGGCGACTATCGGGGACAAGACCGTCAACGTCCCCACCATCTTCCGGGTATTTGTCGACAGCGGAAAGGTTCGCCGTATCGAGGAGTATTTGGACGCAGGCCAACTCCGCAAGGTCTTTGCCTGAAAAGAACGTGATCACACGAAACAGCCCCGCCGATCCAATCCCCTCGGCGGGGCTGTTTCGTGTCCTCCGCCGGCTCATCGGATGGCACTGGCGCGCCAAAGCTCGTGAGGGCTGGGGTGATTGGCGAGCAGTCGGATGAGGGACGCGCTATGGAAAGTGCGACTTTGACTTATGCATCGCATTCGCTGACCAATACCCTTGACCCGATCAAGGGCAGGACGTCTGCCTGGCTCGGAGGTACGGAAATGGCTGCCATTTACGACGTCCTGGTGCGATGGGATCCAGAATCCGCAGAAATTGTGCCTCAGCTAGCCGAGTCGATCACAGAGGCTCCCGATCGACTCTCCTGGACCGTCAGACTTCGTGACGGGGTCACGTTCAGCAATGGCGACACTCTGGACGCGTCGGCCGTTATTGCCAGCACCAATCGTATGACCGAGGGCAATGCCACGAACAGCGATCAGTTCCGGGCGAACGTGCGGTCTGTCGAGGCGCCCGACCCCAGTACCGTGACGTATAACCTGAAGAATCCGTGGAGTGACTTCCCGACCCTCCTGACCTCAGGTTTTGGCATGATTACCCACTCCGACTCGTTCAGAGACGGGAAATTTGTCGAACCGATCGGAGCTGGTCCATTCACTGTTGAGTCCGTCAATCCCGGATTTGAACTCGTTCTTGCGCCACGCGAAGACTATTGGGGCGGGAAGCCGCGAATTGGCGAACTCAAGTTTGTAGACCTTCAAGGCGAGCAGCCGATGGTCGACGCGCTCAAGGCTGGTGAGGTGCAGATGGCGTATCTGAGGGGAGGCGAGGCCATCGACACGATGCGGGCCGATTTCCCCGGTTACTACGAGCCGGTAAGCATGGTCGACAACGGACTTCTCAATATCAGGGAAGGTCGTGCGGCGCACGATATCCGGGTCCGACAGGCAATTGCGAAAGCGATCGACCCCACCGTGATCAATGAACGGTCCAGGAAGGGCCTGAACTCGCCGGGGCTCGAAATGTTCCAGGAGTGGTCCACTATGCATGGGTCGATCCCGGGTCCTACTCCGGACATCGAGGCCGCTCGCAAGCTCGTCGATGAGGCAAAAGCAGACGGATACGACGGAAAACTGACGTTCGCCGCGCTGTCAGATCCAGCATCGACCGACCTGGCGTTGGCGATGCAGTCGCTGCTCCAAAATGTCGGCTTCGAAGTCGAAATCCAGCCCAATGCAACAAAGAACGACATCGCCAAAGTTTTTTATGTCACTCATGACTTCGACGTGAGCGTCGCCGGCACAGCGGTGCCCGACTCCGCCCCGCTCCTGCGCCTTCAAGGCCTGCTCACGACTGGATCCAGTCAAAACGTCAGTGGCTACAGCAATCCCACTATGGATGAAGTGATCTTTCAGATTCAAACTGCCGGCACAGAAGACGAGCGCCGGGCTGGATTCGAGAAGATGCAGGCGATCCTCAACGAGGATGTGCCGATCCTGCCTTTGGGTTCGGGCGCAAACTTCATTACCTGGGCACCTAACGTCCACGACGCAAAGTCGGGCATGGATGGATTGACGCTCTTCGACAAGGTCTGGATCTCGGACTAGGCCGTAACCTTTCGCGGGCCCTGTCACCTTTGCCGAAAAGCAAAGTGGCAGGGCCGGGTTGGTCATGATCACAAGAAATAGCCCCGCCGATCGATTGGATCGGCGGGGCTGCACTCCTTGGTCTACCCTGCTGCGCAGGAAGATTCGCTCCGTGCAGAGATCACAGGAAGAACGCTGCAACCTCGTCTACTGCTTGGGCCAGGGCGGCGGCGATCTCTTCACGGGTCACGTCGGACATCCGGCTCTTGGGCGTGGACACGTTCAACGTGTAGCGCGCCCCACCGTACTCGCCGAGCGAGACCGACACCGACGTAACTTCATCCTCGGACTCTTCGTTGCTAGTGGCAAACCCGACCCGGCGGACCTCCGCGAGCTGGCGCAGAAGCGCCGACCGCTTGGTAATCGAGTGTGACGTAAGGCCCTTCAGCTTCTCATCGGGGTACAGCTCGCGTACCGCACGGTCATCGAGCGTAGCGAGCAGCGCCTTACCGGACGATGTGCAGTGCGCCGGCATGGTCATCCCCATGCGGGACCCCACGCGCACCGCTCGTGCACTCTCGACCGAGTCCACAAAGGTCACCGTGTTCCCGTCGAGGCGAGCCAGATGGACCGTCTCACCCAGGCTGGCCGAAAGCCGTTCGAGCACTGGATGTACACGGGCCCTGACGTCTGTTTGGCGCAGGACCGCGAACGCGATCGTCGTCAGGGCGGGGCCCGGTTCGTAAGCCCGTGAACCCTCGACCTGACGGACGAATCCGCGGTACTGAAGCATCGCCAGCAGTCGGTGCGCGGTCGACGAGGCAACCGAAAGGTACTCGCTCACCTCGGTCAGCCGGATACTGCGACGCTCGCCCAGCAGCAGCAGGATTCGCAGGGCGTTGTCGACAGACTCGATCGGGTACTGCGGTCGGTTCGCAGTTGTATCTTCCTTTGCGGTCACGCAGGTAGCGTAACGGCAGGAGCGCGCAGAACATTCTTGGTGACCTTGCCGGACGCGTTTCGCGGCAGCATATCGACCAGCACGAGGCTGGTCGGAAGCTTGTAGCGCGCCAACCTCTCCCCTGCCCAGGCGCGCAGCGACTCGATGGTCAACTCCGCCGCACCCGGTTTCAGTGCGACCACCGCGACCGGGGTCTCGCCCCATGTTTCGTGAGCCTGGCCGATCACTGCAACCTCGGCGATGCCGGGGTGACCGGCCAGCGCATTCTCTACCTCGGCGCAATATATGTTCTCACCGCCGGAGATGATCATGTCCTTCGCACGATCTACGACGTAGATGAAGCCCTCGGCGTCCTTGCGTACCAGGTCACCGGAGTGAAACCAGCCTCCGGCGAAGGCCTGGGCCGTTGCCTCCGGGTTGTTCCAGTACTCGGTCATCAGTCCCGGCCCACGGTAGACGATCTCGCCGACCTCACCGGGTTGCACATCCACCATGTTTTCGTCGACTATGCGTGCCCAGACACCGGGTACCGGGCGTCCGACGGAACCCAACTTACGGCGAGAATCCTTGGCCTCGAGCACACATGTCACTGGGGACATCTCGGTCTGCCCGAACAGCGCAATGCTCGACGCACCGGGAAGCACCTCGCTCATCTTGCGAAGCAGCGAATCGGTGGCAGGCGCTGCGCCCCAGGAACTGACGCGAAGCCGAGACAGATCGCGCGGCGACCGCTCCTGCTCGTCGCAGACCGCCTGCCACTGAGTCGGTACGAGGAATGTCGAAGTGACCTGCTCGCATTCCGCGACGTCGAGGAGTGCCCCCGCGTTGAACGAGACACTCGGAAGGACAACCATGGTGGCGCCCATCAGGATTGCCGGCGCCACCAGGCCGAGTGTCCCGATGTGGAACAGCGGTGCGGCGCACAGGCTTACCTCGTCGTACATCTCGAACCGGAACGCCATCACATTCGTGGCCGACTGCGCCGCCAAGTTGCGATGCGTCAGCACGGCGCCCTTGGGCCGTCCGGTGGTTCCCGACGTGTACATGAGCAGCGCTGGTTCGCACTCGTCGATCGCCGCGACCAGTCCGCCCGAACCGGAATGTGCGAGGAGAACGTCGTACGCCGATGCGCCGTCAGAGCCCTCGCTGCCGACCTGGAAGACCTGAACCGGACCCGCGGCCTGCGCGACCGCAGCGATCCCGGTGGCGCTTGCCTGCTCGTCCACGAAAAGAACGACGGCTCCGCTGTTGTCGAGCGTGAACGCCACCTCGCCGACGCTCAGCCGGAAGTTGATCGGCACGGCGATAGCGCCGATCCGGTTGGCGGCGATCATGATCTCGATGTACTCGGCCTGGTTGCCCATCAGCAAAGCAACGCGGTCCCCGTGCGCCACGCCGCGCTCGGCGAGGGCGGCGGAGACGGAATCCACTCGCTGCTGAAGCTCTGCCCAGGTAATCCGGCGGTCGCCGAAGACGACGGCCGTCTGTTCACCGCGCTCAAATGCATGCCGCGCAACCTGACTGACCCAGTGCTGCTGGCGGGCACGCGTCAGGTCGTCCATGTCCACGCTCGTATTCACCACTGCGCCTTGGGGAAACGGTCCGCAATCCACTCGCACATCACCTCGGCAACGGCGGCGCGGGCCCCGGGCTCCTGGAAATAGTGATCACCGGGCAGGTCCTTGCGCGACTTGTCCTCGCTCGCGAGGGCATTGAACAGCGCGTCCGCGTCGCTCGGGAACACACCCGAGTCCCCGTCAGGGTTGATGACAAGCGAAGGCACCGTGATTTTCTCCATGTGCATTTCCGCACGGCACTGCGATTCTTCGAGACTCCACATGTGTAGCCAATTCCGCAGCGTGCTCCCGGCACCGATGCCGCGGTCCTCGCGGTTGGCCACCGAAGTCGGGCCGCGGTAGCACTCGCCTGCCGGCCGACTGCTGGGCTCGAGCGTCGCGTCCACCATCCGGGGGTCAGCCCACGTACGCGGGACTCCGAAGTGCCGGTCGTTGTAACCCGCGGCGGTAATCCGGGCCAGCTCTTCCTGCGCCCATGCGGTGATCCGGTGGTTGCGGGCAACCTGCGCGGCGCGGTACCGCTCGATGAACTCCGCGGAGTACGGCGGACCGTTCTCGGGGTTGAACAGATCAAGTTCGGGGTCGGTCAGAGTCGGGTCGTTTTCGTCGACGACTGCTGCGTCCAGCCACGCGGTCAGCACGTCGGGCCGACCGCCGTGCGCGGCGAGGGAGATGTAGGCAGCTCCGGGGATGAGGTCGTTGATTCCCACTGCGGGTTCCATGTCGCGGGCGGGACGGATGCACGGCGAGGTCGCTTGCGCCTGGTAGGCCGCCATCAGCGAGCCGCCTCCGGAATTGCCGAGCAGGATAACCTGATCCACACCTGCGTGCTCCTCGAGCCAGCGCACGCCCACCCCGATGTCGACCAAAGCCTGGTCGAGATTGAACAGTTCCTCGTAACCGCGGTAGCGAGTATTCCAACCCAGGAATCCAATACCTCGCGCAGCCATGAACTCGGCGATGTAGTGCTCCGAGAAATCGATCTGGTAATGCGTAGCGATCATTGCGATGCGCGGCTTCTTACCGGCCGGCGTGTAGTAAATGCCCTGACACGGGTAGCCGCCGGCACCCGCGCGCTTAGCGCCTGGTGACTCGCTGCTGACAAATTCCTTGTGGACGGTCGGGCTGGTGGTGCCGGTCATGGTTAGACAACCTCGTATTCGTTGAGACTTGCGTATTTCTTCAGGTGCGTGAACATCAACTCGACCCGCTCGAGAACGATGGGATCCGTCAATCTGCCTTGCTCGTCAAAGTGATTGGGGGCAAAGCTGAGGAGAATCTCCGGCCCGGGCAACACTGGGGACCGCGAGAAGACGAAGGTGTGACGCAATTCGAACTGGCTGCGCGCTGTGCCGAGGCGGCCAGGCGTCGCGCCCATCAGCGCCACCGGCTTACGCTCGAGCACCGAGCGTCCGAGTGGAAGTGAGAGCCAGTCGAGTGCGTTCTTCAGAACACCAGGGATGCCGCCGTTGTATTCGGGTGTCGCGATGAGCAGGGCATCAGCGGCTTCGACCTCGGCGCGCAGCGCATGGACGCTGTTCGCCTCGTTACCGAAATCGTCTTCGTTGAGCATCGGGATCTCGCCCAGCAGCTTCGTGATCCGCACCTCGACGTCGTCCGGCGCCATTGCCGCCGTCGCCTCGAGAAGTTTGCGATTCCACGAGTCTGCGCGGAGACTGCCTGCAATCGCGCAGATTACAAATTTTCCGTCTTTCATCATGCAGCTCCCAGATAGGCCGCGACGACAGCGTCGTCGCGGATAACGTCGGCGGGCTTGCCGAGGGCGATTCGTTGACCGAAGTTGAGAACACAGACGCGGTTCGAGATGCCCATGACCATCTTCATGTCGTGCTCGACGAGCAAAATGGCAACGCCGAGATCTCGGTTCACCTGCACAATGGTTTCCGTCATCTCGGCGGACTCGTCGTGATTCATGCCGGCGACGGGCTCGTCGAGCATGATCAGCCGCGGTTCCATTGCAAGTGCTCGCGCCAACTCGATGCGCTTCTGCGTGCCGTGCGGTAGTGATCCGACAGGGGTGTCTGCCAGGTGCTCGATGTTCATCAGCGCAGCGACCCCGCGAACCTTTTCCACCGCGGCCTTCTCCTCCCGCGCTGCGCGGCCCAGCCACAGCATGTTCTCCAAGGCTCCCGCGCGCATCGCGTTGTGCCGCGAAAGCAAGAGGTTGTCCAGCACCGTCATCGCGGGAAAGACCTCCACGTTCTGGAAGGTCCGGGCGATGCCCTTTTTCGCGATCTTGTGCGCCGGCAAGCCCAGGATTTCGGCTCCCGCGAAGCGCACGGAACCGGACTGTGGTGCGTAGACACCGGAGATGCAGTTGAACAGCGAGGACTTGCCCGCACCGTTCGGGCCGATGACGGAGAACAGTTCGCCCTCGGCGATCGAAAAGCTCACGCCGTCAATGGCTTTTACCCCGGCGAAGCTCAGGGACAGA
This sequence comes from Rhodococcus sp. IEGM 1366, assembly GCF_033142425.1. Taxonomy (NCBI): domain Bacteria; kingdom Bacillati; phylum Actinomycetota; class Actinomycetes; order Mycobacteriales; family Nocardiaceae; genus Rhodococcus; species Rhodococcus sp. IEGM 1366. Next base: position 188,284 of record NZ_JAWLRZ010000005.1, on the reverse strand, counting down.
TCGTTGATCTCCAACAGATCGGCACGCGGATCAGACATGCTGGATCACCCCTTCGGTATCGATTCCCGTGGCCTGTGCCGGCCGCTCAGCTGCGCCCACTGCCGAAGCACCCAGGTACAGCTCTGCGATTTCTGCGTCGCCGCGCAGGTCCTCCGCCTTGCCCTCCTTGACGACGCAGCCACCTTCGAGGACATATCCGTACTGCGCAATTGCCATCGCCATTGCCGCGTTCTGTTCCACCAACAGGATGGAGGTCCCTTCCTTGTTGATGTCGACGATCACGTCTCGGACATCAGCAACGATTTTCGGTGCCAGGCCGAGGCTCGGCTCGTCGAGCAGAAGCACCTTCGGCTGGGACATCATCGCCCGACCGATCGCGAGCATCTGCTGCTCTCCGCCCGAGAGGTAACCGGCTTTGCGCTGCATCAGGTCACCCAGACGCGGGAAGTGGTGCAGCACCCGCTCACGCGCTTCGAGTTCCTGGGCCTTGCGATAGCGACGGACGAAAGCGCCGCTCGCGAGATTCTCGGCAACGGTGAGTCCAGGGAACACCTGTCGACCCTCGAGGGCCTGCGCGAGGCCGAGTTTCACGCGCTTCGACGAGCGCTCGTTGGTGACGTCGTTGCCCAGCAGTTCGACCCTGCCCGCGGCAACGGTGCCGCCGTGCACGCCGAGCAGACCCGACACCGCCCGCATCAACGTCGACTTGCCCGCACCGTTCGGCCCGAGGAGGCTGACGATCTGGCCTTGGGGAACCGTCAGGCTCACATCCTCGAGGGCCAGCGAGGCTGCGCCGTAGCGGACACTGAGGCTGTCGATGACCAGCGAGTTCATTTGCTACCTCCGGAGATTCGGGCTCGGATCCAGTCGATGGGCCGCTTGAAGAGCGCGAGCAATCCTTTGGGCTCGAAGATGAGGACCAGCACGATCACAAGGCCGTACAAGAACTGTGAGAGCAGAGGCGCGGTAACGCCGCCGTCGGCGCTCGCGTCCTTCGAGACAAACGGAAGGTACGGCGACAGCACATTCACCATCTCAGGCATCGCCTTGATGAAGAATGCGCCGAGGATCGCGCCTGCGACCGTGCCCATACCACCGATGACAACCATCGCGATGAAGTCGACGGAGACCATCATCGTCCACTGGCTCGGCGTGAAGTAGCCCATGTAGGACACGAGCAGCGCACCGGAGACACCGGCGAACGCCGAAGAGATGACAAAGGCCACGACCTTGGTTCTGGTCACAGGTATGCCGGCAACGCCCGCGGCGATGTCCCGGTCACGGACCGCCATGAAGGCGCGTCCTAGGCGCGAACGCTTGAGGTTCCACGTCAGCGCAGTGACGATGAGCAGCACTGCCAGGGCGAAATACCACCACGCCTGGAACGAGGTCAGGATCTCCTCGCCTCCCGACGACCAGTAGCCGTCCAGCAGGTCTTGCCCGTTGATCTCCACCGCAGGGGCCGTCCGACCATTGACTCCGCCGCTCAGGCTGGTCCAGGTTTCCCAGACATAGGTGCCGATGAAAATCAGGGCCAACGTCGCAACCGCCAGGTAGAGCCCGCGGATTCGGACTGCCGCCGGAGCGACCACCCCACCGGCGAGTCCGGCAACTACAGCGGCTGCGGGCAACCACACCCAGACTGGGAGTCCCTCGTCGACTCCGAGCCAGGCCGAGGTGTAAGCGCCGATCGCCATGAATACCGCGTGGCCCATCGAGATCTGACCGGCAAATCCGGTGATGACCTGCATGCCGAGTGCGCCGACCGCCGCGATCAGCGCAAAGATTCCCACGCCCATCCAGAGATCGGACTGCACCACCCACGGCACAACGAGCATCGCCACGACCCACACGGCAACCCACACCCGCGTGCTTCGCTTCTTGGTCCGCACGACTTCGGCGGGAACACCTGCGGTGTCGTCGTCGATGGGTGCGGGTTCGAGAGTTGTTGTCATCGGTCAGACCCTTTCAATGCTTTTACTGCCGAAGAGTCCGTAGGGCCGGACCACCAGCACGGCAAACATGACGATGTAGGGCAAGACCTCATGGAGTCGGCCGCCCCCGATGTCCGACAGGTAGTAAGAACCCATCACCTGAATCAGTCCGACGATCAGGCCGCCGATAATCGCACCTACCAGCGAGTCCATTCCGCCGATCACGATCGCGGGAATAGCAAGCAGCGCAACGATACCCAATGCCGGAGACACAACCCGAGGGAACGACGCCAAGAAGACACCGGCCACCACGGCAAGGAATGCCGCAAGTCCCCACGAGAGTGCGAACATCCGTCGCACATCGATTCCCTGCGCCAGTGCCGCTTCCTGGTGACTGGCGGTCGCACGAAGCGCCAGACCGTACGGTGTCTTCTGGAAAAAATAGGCCAGCCCCGCGAGAACCACCACGGAGGTGCCGATTGTCGCAATGCCACTCCACGGCAGCACTACCGAGCCGACAGTCACCGTGCCTGAGCCGACGGGACCGGCCGAGCCATGTGTGCCGACGCCCCAGATCATCAAGATCGCCTGGTGAAGCATGATCGAGATACCCAGCGTCGCGAGAACGACGGTGGTAACAGATTTTCCGACCATGCGGCGCAAGAAGACCGCCTCGATCAGGACCGCGAGAACCACCATGATGACGACCGCGAAGAGGAACGCCAGCCCCCAGGGCATGAAGGCCATCAAGGCCAGCACCGTGTAGGCGCCGAGCGCCACGATCTCTCCGTGGGCAAAGTTGAATGTGTGTGAGCCCTTGTACATGATCACGAACCCGAGGGCGATCAGTCCGTAGACCATTCCTAGGGCTATCCCCTGGAAGCCGAGCTGCAAGAAGAGCGCCATAGCCCCTTCTACTCCTTTAGTCGAACAGTATTTGTCCTGTTGCGCCGCCAAGGCGCCCGCCGCCGTCCTGTGACGGGCGCCGAAGTGCGTCGATCAGAAACCGTTTGCCTCGCCCCAGGCGCGAGCCTGATCGGTCTCGGCCCAGTCAGTGGTGGGGATCAGCAGACCCTCGGCATTTACGGTGTTCATCCGGCTCTGGTAGCTGACGATCGAGTCGCCGGTACCGAGGTTGACTGTCGGCAGGATGCCGCCGAAGTCGATGTCGAGATCCTGCATCGCGGCCAGAACACCTTCACGGGTGAGATCCTTGTTCTCGCAGGCCTTTTCCAGCACCGCCGCGGTGGCAGTGCCGCTCAACCAACCGGCAACCTGGAAGTTGCTCGGCTTCTCGTTCGGCGCGTACTGCGCCAGAGCGGCATTCATGTCCTTGATGCCCTGAACGTCATCGTTCAGCGCTCCGTAGCTCGCCGAAACGTAGAAGTTGTCGGTCAAGCCGGCCAGCGGCTTTGCCAGCGCGGCGTTCCAGGCGCCCGAGTAACCGATCCACTGCGGCGAATAACCGAGCTGGGCGGACTGTCCCACCAGCCCCGCGGTCTGGGCCATGGTGTTGGCCAGGATCACGACCGTGGCGCCGGAGTTCTTCAACTCGGTGGCCTGAGCGGTGAAGTCGTTGTCAGCGGGGCTGTACGTCGGGCTGGCGACGACCTCGACGCCGGGGATCTGTTCCGCGGCAAACTTGACGGAGTCTGCGTATCCCGTGCCGTACTCGTCCGCCGGTGCGACGACGGCGACCTTGAGCGGGTTGGTAGCGCTTGCACCCGCCTTCTGCGCGGCCCAGACCAGGCCGTTGATCAGCTCGACCTCGAAGGGCGGGGTGTAGATCGCGACATCCTCGAGCTTGAGCGCTGCTGTGTTGAGCGATGCCGAGAAGGTCGGCAGGTCATCTTTCGCGATGCTGTCCTTGACCGCCATCAGCGAGGACGTACCGATCAGCTGCGGGATCATCACAACCTTGTTCGCGATGGCGCGATACTGCTGGGTGGTGACCTGAGGGTCGTATTTGGTGTCCATCTTGTGCAGGACGAGTTGACGCCCGCAGATCCCGCCCGCGGCGTTGACCTGGTCCAGCTTGATTTCCAAGCCGATCGAACCCGAGGTTGCCGGCTGGGCAAGTGGACCGGAGTAGTCGGTGAGGATCGCAAGATTGATCTCGCTGTCGCTGACGCCCTTTCCGGTCTTGACCCCATCCGCACTTGCGGAGTCTCCACTGGCCGACCCGCCGCAAGCAGTCAACGTGAGCATCGTGGCGATTGCGAGGGCTGGAGCAGCTTTCCTCAACATCTTCAGTACGTCCCTTCGGGTTGTGACCTGACCCACACCGAAACTGTGGTCCTGAGCATTGAACAGGTACACAGGCCATCAAGTCAAGACCAATCTATCGATCGCTAAGCAAAAAACGCAATGCCTTAAGCTGGACTAATAGATAGAAGTTTCTCTGTGCAGAGACCAATTCTGCCGAACACACAGGTGTCGATCGTTAAATCGCCGAGACTGGATCAGTACTGAGCCCGAGTCCCGCCTGGCCAAATTGTACACAATCAATCGTAAATATTCGAGATACAGCGGGAAATATCGCTCTTCTGCATACAAAGTTTCAACTCTGCCGCACCTCGAGCAGAAGTCTCGATCTAGCCGGCCACTGCATCGACGCCCTCCCCCTGTCGGTTGGTCGGTGGACCGTCGACTTCTCCCGGATTCTGAAACATTCCACCTCACAACCGGCCATCCGCTCGCGTACGGCCCTACTGCCCCACCCCTTCCTCCGAAACCGGTTGTCACCAAACATGTTCGGCACTTTCGCTGCCCCATGAGAAATGCGAGCGACGACTGGCGTGCCGACCTTCCGGCATCCAACCCGCCCCGCAACCTTGAATTCGTTTGCACCGTAACGCCATAGGGAAAAACGTCTTTCGCATTCCGTTCCGCAGCTATTGACGTTCCAGACGACACCTGACTACTTTGATGTGCGGATGCGAAATAGCTCACACTGCTACGCATTTCGATTCCCAAGTCCACAGCAAGCCCACGTAGGCACTGGCCCGTGGTGACCGATGGACACACAGACCCAAACTTCGGGAGTTGTTGCATGAGAATCAATGTCGATGAATTGATGTCGGCGCGCACCGAGACGGAACCGGTGCTGCACATGAATGGACTGTCGGTGGACTTCATCACCGACAATGGATGGATCCGCGTTGTCGATGGAATTGACCTGTCGATACCCACCGGGTCGATTGTCGGTGTCGTCGGGGAATCCGGGTCCGGCAAGACCGTGACTTCTCTTGCGGCGATGGGCTTATTGCCTTCGTCGACGTCGAGGGTATCGGGGTCGATCCGGGTTGCCGGACGGGAACTCGTCGGATTGACCGATCGCGAACTGGCGGACGTCCGCGGTACGGAAGTGTCGATGATTTTCCAGGAACCACGACGCAGCCTGGATCCCGCCTTTTCGGTCGGATCCCAGATCGCCGAGGTCGTGCGGAGGCACGACCGGGTGGGACGGACAGCTGCCTGGGCACGGGCGGTAGAGATGCTCGATGCGGTGGGAATCGACAACGCGGCGACGCGCGCCCACGCCTACCCGCACGAGTTCTCCGGCGGCATGTGCCAGCGGGTGATGCTCGCGATCGCCATGGTGTGCAAGCCGAAGCTCCTGATCGCCGACGAACCGACAACCGCGTTGGACGTGACGGTGCAAGCGCAGATGCTCGACTTGATGCGAGAAGTACAGCAGCAGTTCGACGTTTCCATTCTATTCATCACCCACGACCTCGGCGTCGTCGCGCAGATGTGTGACTCCGTCAACGTCATGTACGCAGGCCAGGTAATCGAGTCCGCACCGGTCCGGGACCTGTTCCTTTCTCCACAACATCCCTACACACAGGGTTTGCTCGACGCGATTCCCGACCACCGCGACAGGTCGGCCCCGCTCAAAGCGATTCCGGGAGCAGTACCGGCGCCATGGGACTGGCCGCAGTCGTGCCGGTTTGCGCCGAGGTGCCCCCACTCGGGGCCCGAATGTGAGGCCGAAACGATTCCGCTCGAGGAGATCGCGTCGACCGAATCCGTGCGTGCAGTGCGGTGCGTGCGCGCGAATGACCTGGTGTTGGAAGGAATCACAGAATGAACCCTCTACTCGAAGTGTCGGATTTGGTCAAAACTTATCCGTCGAAGCGAAACCTCCTCGGACGCGTACGTGAACGCACGACTGTCACCGATAATGTCTCTTTCACCGTCGAGCGCGGCGAGACTCTGGGGATCGTCGGCGAATCCGGCGCCGGCAAATCCACCGTCGGTCGACTTGCACTGCGATTGATCGAGCCGGACTCAGGTTCCGTGAAGTTCGACGGCCAGGACGTACTCGGACTGTCGAAGACCGAGTTGCGAACCTTCCGTCAACGGGCGCAGATGATCTTCCAAGATCCCTTCTCGTCCCTCGATCCGCACATGACGATCCGCGCCGCGGTGGGAGAGCCGCTCACGATCCACCGTGGCTTGAAGGGAGCGGACCGTGACGCCGCCGTCATTGCGCTGTTGATGCGGGTCGGACTTCGGGCCGATCAACTCGACAAGTACCCTCGCGAGTTCTCCGGCGGACAGCTACAGCGCATCGCCATTGCGCGCGCGCTGTCCACCGAACCGGACTTCATCGTCTGCGACGAACCTGTGGCCGCACTGGACGTGTCGATCCAGGCTCAGGTCCTCAACCTGCTCATCGACCTGCAACGCGAGCGCGGGTTGGCCTATGTGTTTGTCTCGCATGACCTGTCGCTGGTCAGGTTCTTGGCGCACCGGGTCGCGGTGATGCTCAAGGGCGTCATCGTCGAGACCGGCCCCACCGAGCAGGTGTTCACCGATCCCCAGCACCCGTACACCAAGACGTTGTTGCACGCGATCCCAGATCCACGGGCACAGTTCCTCGATCTACGAACCGACGCCGTTGCAGGCCCACCGATTTCCAGCGCTGCAAGGGAGCTGTGATGCTGAACCTGATCGTCAAGCGAATCGCGTCGGCTGTCCCGATGCTGTTGCTCGTCAGCTTCTTCGTCTACGCACTGGTCGACCTAGTGCCCGGTGATGCCGCGGCCGTGCTGGCCGGTGACAACGCCACCCCCGAGCAGATCGAGCAGACTCGGCAGGCACTCGGGCTGGATCAACCGTTGATCGTTCGGTATCTCGACTGGCTCGGCGGGGCGCTGACCGGCGACCTGGGTACATCCCTGTACAGCACTCAGAGCGTCGTGCACATACTCGGGGAACGACTGCCCGTCACGCTCTCGCTGACACTCGTCACGATGCTGATCGTTGTAGCGCTCGGACTTCCGGCGGGAATTTTTGCTGCGGTGCACCCGAACTCGTGGTTGGACCGGACTCTGACAGTGCTCTCGAGTGTGGCAATGGCGGTGCCGCCGTTCATCGTCGCGCTGGCACTGGTAATCCCCCTGGCAATCATGCGCCCGATCTTTCCTGCCACCGGATACGCGCCGTTGGCCGACGGAGCAGACGTGTGGCTGCAGCATCTAATCCTCCCTGCGATCGCGATTGCGGCCATCTCGGCCGCAGAACTTGCCCGGCAGACACGCGCCTCACTCATCGATGTATTGGGCAAGGACTACATTCGCACCACTCGCGCAAAAGGGTTGCTGCGGAGCACGATCATCGGCAAACACGCCCTCAAGAACGCTGGTGTTCCGATTGTCACGGTTCTGGGACTGCAGGTCTCACGGGTACTGGCCGGAGCGGTGACAGTGGAGTTCGTCTTCGCCCTTCCTGGGCTGGGAACGCTTGCGGTGAGCTCCGTTTTCTCTCGCGATGTCCCGGTAATCCTTGGGATCGTCATGCTCTGCGCGGTGCTCATCGTGCTGATCAACGTGCTCGTCGATGCCACCTACGGCTACCTCAATCCCCGCGTCCGCGTCTGAAAGGCCGATCATCATGCACGACAAGACCGTTACCGGTGTGACACGTCCACCGAATCCCTTTGTCCACTTCTGGACCACCAGCCGCCCGCTTCGCTTGCTCCGAGGCAATCGACTCGCGATGGTCGCGTTGGGGTTCCTCGTCTTCGTCATCTTGCTGGCCGCGTTCGGTGGCATGCTCGCACCATACGATCCGAATGTGCAAGACCTGTCGAACAGCTTCGCCCCTGCGAGCGGATCGCACTGGCTCGGTACCGACATCTACGGCCGCGACATGCTCAGTCGGCTATTGGATGCAGCGTCGGTGACGTTAACCGCAATCGTTCAGGCTGTCGGTGTCGCCGCAGTATTGGGAATCCCGTTCGGATTGCTCGCCGGCCTGGTCGGAGGCGCAGTCGGCACGGTGCTGTCACGGATCTCCGACGCGTTGCAGTCACTTCCACCCCTGATCCTGGCCATCGCGATTGTCGGCATCCTGGGCCCGGGCCTGACAAATGCGATGCTCGCCATCGGTATTGTGCTGGCGCCCTCACTGTTTCGTCTCGCACGCGGCGCCGCCGAGTCTGTGGCTACCGAAACCTACATCGAAGCCTGCCGCGCGTTGGGTTGCTCGCAGTGGCGGCTACTGTGGCGACACGTACTTCCCAACGCCGCGTCCCCAATTCTGGTGCAGCTCACCTTCTCTGCCGGCGTTGCCATTGTCGCCGAAGCGTCGCTGAGCTTCCTCGGCCTCGGCGTTCAGTCGCCTCAGACATCCTGGGGCAGCATGCTTCGTGATGCCTTCGACAACGTTTACACCGCACCAACCGCATTGATCGCTCCTGCGATCATGATCGTCGCGACCGTTCTTGCATTCTCGACGTTCGGCGACGGCCTTCGTGACGCCTTGGAAGGTACCGGAACCACTCGAAAGACCAGGTTGCTCAGTCGCAACAAGTAAGTTGCGAAGCTAGCGCTTCCGGGGTCCACTCGGCAACAAGTTCGCACGTGAGCTTGTTGTCGAGTGGACCCCACTGTCGTTTCGATCGACAGGACTTCCGCGGACGAAAATGCCACAGCGAACAGAACTGTCACGAGGTTCTGTTCGCTGTGGCTGGTGAACGGCGGTCGATTACCTAGCGCATCTAGCGGCGCGCGCGGTCTACTTCGCGATACCGACGTGACGCAGATCAGGGACGCCCTGGATATGGGACATTGCCATATCGGTGGCACCGATAACCTTGTCGGAGTACGCGAACTGCGTCGGTGTTGCACAGATGAAGACGTTCATCGCCTGCTCGGTTGCGATCGAGGTTACGTCCTCGAGGGCCCCAGCCTGCTGATCCGCCGTTAGGGCCGGGTCGAAAGCGCGGTCCAGGGTCTCGTCGAAACCGGCCGGACGGGGGCCGGGGAACAGCGCCGGCGAACGGTACCAGTATTGGAACGACTGCAGCGAACTCGGCCGAGGCACGCGGCCGTTGAGTACCGCGTCGTAGGCGTCGCCTTGACTGAATCGAGTGTTCATCTCTGCCTGATCGACCTCTTGATAGTTCACTTTGATCCCGATGTTCTCGAGCTGCGAGCGAACTGCAGTCGCGATTTCGACCACGGGTGAAACTCGTGCAGGAGACATCATGTCGATTTCGAGGTTGGTGACGCCTGCCGTTGCCAGAATCTGCCTGGCACGCTCGGGATCGAAGTCGTACCGAATCGGCGGGTCTTCGAGGAAGCCGACCTGTCCTGGTGTGGCGGCCTGCGGGTTGGGCGCGCACTGACCGTGCAGGATCGACTTGTTGATCCCGTCCCGATCGATCGCGAAGTTCATCGCCTGGCGAATCTCCGGCCGAGCCATGCTGGCGGAGTTCGTGTTCACATTGACGACGTAGGCCGTTGACGGCGGGTACGAGTAGAAACCGAATCCACGGCCCAGATTCGATGCCTGAGTGTAGTCACCGGGCATTGCGTACGCGAGGTCGATCTGGCCGGAGCGCAACGCGTTCATGCGTGCGTTGCCGTCCGCAAATCCCGTGATGGTAATCCGTTCCGGGAGTTGCGCGGACGGGTCCCAGTACCCGTCCCGTCGCACATACGACACCGAGTCGCCGACGCGCAGACTGTCGAGTACGTACGGGCCGGATCCGACGGGCTGGACATCGAGATCGGGGTTGCCGACAGCCTTCGGGCTGATGAGCATTCCTTCGACGCCCGACAAGACGTACGGAAGATCCGATGCCGGACGATTCGTTCGTATTGTGACCGTCGACGCGTCCGGAGTTTCGATGTCCGAGACCATCGAGAAATAGCTGGCGACAGTCGATCCCGGTAAGTTTCTCGCGCGTTCGAGCGACGCCTTCACCGCCGCAGAATCGAGGAGCGTGCCGTCGGAGAAGGTGACGTCGTCGCGGAGCTTGAAAGTCAGGGAGCGTCCGTCCGGCCCGAATTCCCATCCTGTGGCAACCATCGGGGCGAGCTCCGACCCATTCTCCCCGTTCACGATTTGGGTGAGACGATCGTAGAGCGGCGTCAGGTAAGGAAATGCCGCGACAGTCGAGGGCACCGTGTATGGATCGACCGGACGGGGAGGAAGGAAGTATCCCACCCGCAGGTGACCGGATGGGTTCGCGGCAGAAGCATCGAGGGTGGCAAGGTCGCCGTTGGACGCGACACTCTGACCGCCGCATCCGGTCACTGCCACTGCCACTACCACAGCGGCACCGCACATTTTGACGCCTGGAAATCTCATAGATTGGTTCCTCTCACACAAGTGATGTCGACGCCGGCACCCAGGAACCGGGTGCCGGCAGGGAATTGCTCTACAGATGCCTACGAGCACTCAGGGCTAGCGCTGAAAGCGCTTTTCGATCCATTCGGCAATCACGTCAGCGACCTCCGAGCGAGTGTCGGTTGGCTTGTCGAAGTAGTGATCACCGGGCATTTCGACGGCAGACTTGTCCATCGACGCGAGGCCTTCTAAGAGCGCCGCTGCGTCACTCGGAAACACTCCGGTATCGGCTGCGCCGTTGATGACAAAACTCGGCACCGAGATGTTTGCCAAGTGGGGGCCGGCGTTGCACTGCGAGGTTTCCTGGCTCCACATCGAGAGCCACGTCCGTAGGGTGCACGACGTCACCAAGCCCCACGTCGAGCCGTTCGACTGCTTGGGCTCACCGTGGTAGCACCAGTCCGGCCGGCGATCATTGGCGTCGATGGTCGGATCGACAAAACGTGGATCTGCCCACGTCCGCGGAACCGTGAAAACGCGATCGCGTTGGCCGGCAGCCGCAACGCGACGCAGTTCTGCCTTGGCCCAGGCGGTGATCCGCGCATTGCGGTCGCGCTGCGCGGCCCGATAGCGGGTGAGGAATTCGGCAGTGAAGGGTCGCTCCAGGTCCGGATTCCACAGGTCCAGTTCAGGATCGACGAGCGTGGGGTCGTTCTCGTCGATGACGGAAGGGTCGAGCTGACTGGTCAGCACGTCGGGGCGACCCTGGTGCGCCGCCAGTGCGATGAATGCGTCACCCGCGACGAGGTCGTCGAGCCCGGGTGCCGGCCTCATGCCGGGCAGGGCAACAACATTCGGCGTCGTTGCATGTGACTGGTACGCCGCCATGAGCGAGCATCCTCCGGAGTTTCCCAGGATGATCACCGATTCGACGCCCATCTCCTCCCTCAGCCACCGGACGCCGACTCCGATATCGACGAGCGCCCGATCGAGAAGGAAGTGGAGCGGATCGTTGCGGAACCTGGTATTCCAGCCTAGGAATCCGTATCCGCGTGCCGCCAGATGCTCAGCGAGGTAATGCTGGGAGAAGTCCACGTTGTAGTGGGTTGCAATCACGGCAACCTTCGGCCGCGAACCCCGGGGCCGGTGGTAGACGCCTTGGCAGGGCCATCCACCCGCCCCGGCCCGGGACGCCCCCGGCGCGGCCAGACCGACGAACATGGTCTCGATCTCGGATAGCTGCGTCACGAGTTTCTCATGCCTCCTTCAGGAATACGGCTCTGCCGGACGGGAGAGCCTGGTCAGGAATTGAACGAATGTGCCCGGCGATTCGGCCGGGTGTACCCAGAGTTGACGGCACTTGCCCCAAGGAGACTGCACAGGGGAATCAGTCGGCGGACCGAGGGTTTCAACCCCATCGGCGGCAAACCGCTCCGCCAGCAGATCGACGTCGTCGACTTCGAACGTGGTCATGTAGTGGCCGGGCCGACCCGAATCGAGGGCGCGCTGAAGCGCTGCCCCTCGAGGCCGCGCTGTATCGGTCGGGACGACGATCTCGACGTTGGTGTCGCCAGGCAGCTCGAACACCGTCGCCCGAAGTCCCCAGTCCGGAACGTCGTACGACGGGTTCGCGCTCGCGCCGAGCGCGGTCAGCGTCACGAGCGTCGAGTCGACATCCGATGCAACCAGCACCTGAGTGAACGGTCGGGTACCGGGCGTCGTCTTTTCGAATTTCCGTGGTCCGTGGTGAAGTTGGAGGAGTTGCGTGAATGCACCACCCATCGCCGCTGGTTTCAACCACAACATCTCGGCGCGTTCGCCCACTGATTCGGGGGCGAGCTGCGGCGGGCCCACGATATCGATCCTGGATGCTCGGGCGCGGTCGTAAGCGGCTCCGATGTCGTCCACGTCGAAGCAGGACAGATACGTACGTGCACCAAAGCGCTCGACGAACGTTGCTATCGCGGCACCGTTGCGTTTGCTGGTGTCCACGCCGCTGATCAACTCGAGGTAACTGCCGTCGGCAAACCCGAATGTCGCCACCTCGGCACCCCATTCGATGCGATGCGAGCGGTCGGACAGCACAAAACCCAGGCGTGAATACTGTTTCACCGCCGAAGTGAGGTCGGGAACAGCGATCGCCACCCCGACATACCGCCCAATGATCGAGGTGGCCGTCATGCTTTTGTCTCTGCGCTGAGGCCGAGTAGCTGTAGGGCCCGCTGACGGACCTCGTTCTTGTGAACCTTGTTGGACATTCCGCGAGGGAGCGGATCATCCTGGAACAGGACGTATCTGGGAGCTTTGTAACGAGCCAGGCGCTGACGGCAGTACTCGATCAGCTCGTCGGCCGTCGGACCCCCTTCGGCGCGTCGCGCAATCAGCGCCGGCACCTCTCCCCACTTCTCGTCCGGCGCCGCGATCACCACCAATTCCAGAATTCCGGGATAGCCGGCGAGCACGCGTTCGATCTCTGCCGGGTAGATGTTGACTCCACCCGAGATCAGCATGTCCTTGGCACGGTCGACGACGTAGAAGTACCCGTCGTCGTCCTGCCTCACGAGGTCGCCGGTGTGCAGCCAGCCGTCGACAAACGCATCTTTCGTGGCCGCAGGATCGTCCCAGTACCGCTCCATGACCTGAGGCCCACGCAACAGCAACTCGCCGACCTCACCCACCGGCACGTCCTCACCGAACCCGTCCACCACCCTCGTGGTCGTCTGCGGTGTCGGGATACCGGTTGAACCCAACTTCGCTTCTGCCATTGCGCCAGGCAGAGCCAGACTCAATCCGCCGCATTCGGTCAGACCGTAGCCTTGGCACACGTGCAGCCCTCGACGCCCGAACGCCTTCAGCATCGACACCGAGATGGCCTGCCCGCCGGTACCGAGCGTCCGCAGGCTGGACAGATCAGCCGTCTCGAAAGTTGTTTCCTGCGTGATCGATTCCAGTATCGATCCCACTGCGATGAACGTAGTGATAGCCCGCTCCGCGAAGACCTCGAGTGTCCGGGCCGGATCGAATTCGGCGTCGAGCACCGTCTGACCACCCACCGAGTACAGAGGCATCCACATCCCGATCAATCCACCGGTGAACGCGAGCGCGTAGGGGAAGTACGTGCTGTCCGTCCAGTTCCAGGCATCGATCGCGATCCGCTCGGAGCACGCCGCCAGCACATTACGGTGACTGAGCACTGCGCCCTTGGGTGCACCGGTCGTTCCTGATGTGTAGCAGATGAACGCGGGGTGCTCGCCCGCAAAGTGTGCCTGCGGGTCCTCGGGCGCCGATTCCGCGACAAGATCCTCGTACAAGACCTCGTCGGTTCGGGCCGAGGTTGTCACGATTCGCCGAAGCTGATTGACCGATTGTTCGTTACACCCGAGGAGCGCGTCCAGCATCGAGCGGTCTGCCACGATCACCGTCGTACCGCTGCGTTCGATTATCTCGGCTAGCTCCGCAGGAGCGAGTCGGTAGTTGAGCGGCACGAATGTCGCGCCAATTTTGAAGCACGCCAATACCGTTTCGCAGAACTCGATGCAGTTGGGTACCAGCGTCGCCACCCGATCGCCGAACCCCACCCCGAGGCCGCGCAGTCCTTGCGCGAGCCTCGAGGTGCGATCATCCAGTCCTGCCCACGTGAGTTCGCGATCGCCCATTGCAATCGCCATGCGATCCGGGTCTCGTTGCGCCCAGTATCGCAGTGGTCCAGCCAGATTCATGTGTTCTCCTGAAGGAATTCAGTGACGGACGAGGCGGCGGATGCTCCCGTCACCGTCGCATCCGATGATGATCGACCCGTCCTTGTCGATGGTCACCGACGAACGGCGACCGTCATCGGCCTGCAGGCGGGGTAGTCCGAGTGGAAGATCCACTGCAACCGCTTCGCGTCGCTCACCGTCGCGGCTCACACAGACGATCTGGCGCTCACCCTGATCTACGACCACCACATAGTCTTTGGTGAGCGCCACGCCCTGCGGCCGCTTGAATCCGTTCAGCGCCAGCGGTTCTCCGTCACCGAGAACGAGCACCGATCCTGCGGTCTCGTCACTGACGACAATTACACTGTTGTCTCCGGAAATCGCGGTGATCGTCGCGAGCCCCGACGGCCGTCGAGATACGACGGTGCCATCCAGTTCCAGGACCACGACGTCGCCGTGTCGCATCCCGACCAATAGCTGACCGTCACTGACACCGACTGCGTTGACCCCGTCGGAATCCTGGCCGAAGTACTCGGAGTTAGCGCCGTCGAGCGAACCGTAGATCTTGACCCACTCCCCCGAGTCGTCGATTCTGCGGAACACTTCGCCCGCCTGGGTCAGCGCCACCAGAGTGCCCCCGACCTCGGCGATACCGACGGCAACAAACGGCTGGTCGAGAAGCAACCGGCTGATTCGCGCGAGGTTACCCTCGCTATCGACACGGCACACACTCCCGTGGTCGGCGACGACAAAACCTTCAGTGGAACTAGCGATCTGATACGGGCCCAGGAATGAACCTGCCGAAAGAACCTTGTCGAGCTCGCCGGTCTCCATCGAATACCGCGCCACACTGGCCTCCACGAAATTGGAGACGTAGATGTATCCACGCGCATCGATGTCGAAGTTGTCCACGCCCGGAGCGAGACTGACCAATCGCTGTCGTTCTCCGGTGCTCAGATCCACCGCAGTGACCTCACCGATACTGGCCTGGGTGACAACAAGCCGCCCGTCAGGTGCAAATTTGACCGCAGTCGGATGAGCGAGGCCTTCGACCACGGTCTCGACCGCGCCGGACTCCGGATCGACGGCCAACACCGTTCCCGCAAACACCTGCGGCATATACAGTCGCCGGTCCGGACCCATCTCCAAGGCATTGAGCCAATCCAGATCTTCGGCAATCACGCGAACCTTGTTCCGCTCGTGCTTGTCGATTTCCAGTACCCGGCCACCCTCGCGCATCTCGTCGACATACAATTTGTCGGTCACGGGATCGACGGTGATCCCATTCACCGCCGGGCATTCGTCGACCAACACGAAATACGTGCCGTCGGCGCGCAGACCTGTTATTCGCCCGTTCATCGTTTCAGCTGCGTACACCGTCCCTTCGGAGTCGAAGGCTATGTCGTCAGGCCCTCGGAGTTCGGAACCCATCGGCGAGGCGTTGGTCAGGACGTCATTGTCCGCATCCCACGCTGAAAGATGTTCTCCTACAAGCTCCGAGATCCACAACCTGCCGTCCGCATGGAGGCGCACGCCATTCGCGCCGAATAGTCGGGAAGGGTCCCGGACGGTCTCCATCGACCACCCCGGTGCCGCGCTCGGCGAGGTGTTCAGGTAGATGTCGAATCGAGAGACCGCGGCGTTGCTCGAAGATTCACTCATCCGACATCTCCTAGACCACGGCGGTAGCGTCGGAGAACACGGCCTTGCGCTTCTGGCGGAAGGCCAGCTCTCCCTCGGCCAGGTCCTTGCTCAGAACACAGACGACCTGCGTACGGTCCTCCATTGCCAATGCGGCTTCGAGGCTGCCGATCTCCTGCGAGGCATTGAGTGCTTCCTTCGACATCCGCAGGGCCAACGGCGCTTTGGCAGCAAGGATCTCGGCCATCTCCACCGCGGCATCAACGACGCCGTCGAAGCACACCCGGCTGACGAAGCCGATACGTTCGGCCTCGTCCGCCTGCACTCGCCGACCGGTCATCAAGATCTCGGTCGCCCGGCCACCGATGATTCGCGGGAGCAAATAGCTGGCACCCATTTCCGAAACCGACTGGCCGATATTGATCTGTGCCGCAGAGAAATACGCCTCCGGAGCAGCCAGCCTGATGTCACTTGCCATCGCGATCGAGAAGCCGCCGCCGACAGCGGGCCCGTTGACTGCCGCGATCACCGGCTGGGGGATCCGGCGCAACTTGGCCACTACGCCGGAGTACCACGACTGAACGGCCGTCCAGTGCCGATTCGGGTCACCTTCGACGCCCGTCGGGAACACCTCTCCTGACAAGTCGGCGCCCGAACAGAATCCACGGCCCGAGCCGGTAAGCACGACAACCTTGACGTCGTCCGCGCGAACCAGGGCGTCGAGTTCCTTGGTCAGTTCGATGATCAGATCGGGATTGAGAGCGTTCAGCCGGCTGGGGCGATTGAACGTGATCTGCTGAACTCCCGGAGCAGGCCTAGAAACGATAATCGGGCTATCCACGGCCATCATGAGAACTCCATTCAGACGGCGACGAGCCCTCGAAACCGGTATTCGGCTGCGGCTCGTCACCTAGGGGAAATTGGGATGGCGACCACCCGGCCCACCGGTTCCGGTTGGGGCACAGTGTGATCGGTGCGATCAGAACACCGAATCGGTGCGATCGGCACCGCCTGAGCATCGCACGAGTTCGAAGAGGACACAAGTGATCGCAGAAATTCAATCTGCAGAGCAGAATCTGCTACCGTTCGTGATGCAATACACATCAAGGGTGCATCTGTGATGTGCCCACACCCTCCGGCAGCACATCATCGCTGCCCACATCCGCTTTTTGGAGGACGTCATGAAACTGGGCCTGAACCTAGGCTACTGGGGTTCCGGAAGAGACGACTGCCTCGAACTCGTGCAACTCGCGGAGGACGTCGGGTTCGACTGCGTCTGGTCTGGCGAGGCCTACGGGTCCGACGGCGTCACTCCCCTCGCCTGGCTGGCGGGCCAAACGTCCCGAATCGGGCTTGGCACAGCAGTTCTCGGAATAGCCGGACGATCCCCCGCGCTCACCGCACAGACCGCCGCCACCATGGACCATCTCTCCGATGGCAGATTCCGCCTCGGTCTCGGCATGTCCGGACCGCAGGTCGTCGAAGGCTGGCACGGCATCCCCTACGGCAAGCCGCTGAAGCGGACCCGCGAGTACGTCGATGTGGTCCGCCAGGCACTGCGCCGCGAGACGCCCCTCGAGCACCATGGCACGTACTACGACGTTCCCTACATGGGAAGCGACGGCACCGGCCTTGGCAAGCCGCTCAAGATGATCCTGCATCCCTACCGCGAGAACCTCCCGATCTATCTCGCGGCGATCGGACCACGCAACATCGAACTGGCCTGCGACATCGCCGACGGATGGTTCCCCGTCTTCTTCTCACCTCGCCGGTACGACGCCATCCTTCCCTCCGGCTTCACTCCTCGACCCGACTTCGATCTGTGCCCGATCCTCGACGTTGTCGTGGGAGACAACGCCGCCGAGTGCCGAGCCCAAGTCAAGCCGAGCATCGCGCTCTATGTCGGCGGAATGGGTGCTCGCGGAAAGAACTTCTACAACGACGTGGCGTGCCGGTACGGCTACGCGGAGGCAGCAGAGAAGATTCAAGACCTGTATCTGGCAGGGCGCAAGGAAGAAGCGATCGCCGCGGTCCCCGATGATCTCGTCGACGAAATCGCGCTGTGCGGCCCACCGGAACGGATCAAGGAACTGATCGAACCCTGGACGTCGGCACCGATTACGTCCATGTCGCTCATGACCCGACAGCCCGAGGCGGTTCGCCTCATGGCCGACCTTCTCACCTAGGAGGATAATCGTGCAATTCGGTTTCACCCCAGAACAAGCCGCCCTCGGCGACGCCGTACGGCGTTTCCTCGACACCTCCGATCGACAGCAGAATCGCCTGCTGGTCGACTCCGACCTCCCCTACGACACAGCAATGTGGCGCCGTGCGGCGGATGAACTCGGCTTGATGTCCGTACCGATTCCCGCCGAATTCGACGGCGCCGGTGGAGGAATGGTTGAACTCTCTATCATCTTGGAAGAGTTCGGTCGACGTCTCACCAGGTCCCCCTTCCTCGCCAGTGTCGGCCTTGCCTCCACTGCATTGCTCGCGAGCGGCGACAGCACGGCCTGCGCCGAATACCTTCCCCGCATAGCCAGCGGCGAACTGATCGCCACGTTCGCACTGCCCGTCGGCGTCCATGCGATGGCACACCTTCCGATCCGAGCCAGTGATGACGCACGACTGACCGGCGTCGCCGAAGCAATCATCGACGCCGAGTCCGCGGACCTTCTGATCGTGCCGGCGCGCACGTCCGACGGCACCGACCTGTTCGCCGTTCAGCGCGCCGATCTGGATATCCCTGCCGACGCTGCGGCTCCGGCCTACGACCTGGTCACCCGATCGAGCCGAATCCGTTTCGACGACACGCCCGCCGTTCGACTGGGCACTCCGAACTCGGAGAAGGTCGAGCGCGCGTTCGCACTCGCGAGCATCGCGCTGGCGGCCGAGCAGGTAGGCGGCGCGGCGGCCTGCCTCGACGAATGCGTCGAATACGCAAAGACCAGAACACAATTCGGACGGGCAATCGGGTCTTTCCAGGCTGTCAAGCACCGCTGCGCCGACGTCCTCGTCAAAGTCGAGGGAGCGCGCTCACTGCTGTACCACGCTGCCTGGCTGGCCGACCAAGGCGCGACCGAAGAACTCGCACTGGCTGCGTCGATGACGAAGGCCTGGTGTTCGGATACCTACGTGCAAGCCGCCGAGGCGAATCTCCTGACCCACGGAGGTATCGGATTCACGTGGGAACACGATGCACATCTGCATGTCCGTCGATCCCGCAGCCGCGCACTGACACTCGGAAGTTCCGACGATCACCGCGATGCGGTTGCCGCCCGACTTCTGCTCGCCGAGACCCGCTAGGAGCACCCATGGATTTATCTGATTCGCCGGATGACGTCGCCTACCGGGATAGGGCCGCGGCGTGGCTTGCTGAAAACGCACCTGCCTTCGAAGAGCCGGACACGGGAAGGTTGAGCGTGTTCGGATTTCGCTCGAGTGTGGAATCCGTTACCCACGTAGAGCAGTCACTTGCATGGCAGGCCCACAAGCACGCGGAAGGCTGGGCAGGCATCGGCGTCTCGAAGGAGTACGGCGGCTCCGGCGGAAGCATCCCCCACAAGCTCTTGTTCACCGAGGAAGAGGGTCGATACCGGCTACCACTCGACGCCCAATCGGTCACCATGGGAATGGTCGTGCCGACCCTTGCGCAGTGGGGCACCTCCGAGCAGCGCGAGCGGCACCTCCTGCCACTCCTGTCCGGCAGGCAACTGTCGTGCCAGCTGTTCTCCGAGCCGGACGCCGGATCCGACCTCGCCGCCATCCGAACCACCGCACGCAAGACCGCCGACGGCTGGCTGATCAACGGGCAGAAGATCTGGACGTCCTACGCTCAGTACGCGTCCTTCGGCTACCTCCTCGCACGCAGCGAAGACGCTCCTCGGCATCATGGCCTGACCGCGTTCCTCATCGACCTGAAGCAACCGGGCGTCACAGTTCGACCGCTGAAGCAGGCAACGGGCGCGCATACCTTCAACGAAGTCTTCTTCGATGACGCAGTGGTCTCGGACGACGCGGTCCTCGGCCGGCCCGGCCAGGGGTGGGAAGTAGCGATGAGCACCCTGATGGCCGAGCGTTACTCGCTCGAACCGGATATGGTGGGCGCGAAACCACTGCTGGACCTTCTGCGCACCAGCGACTACCCCGCCGACCCGGCGATTCACCGGCAGTTTGCCGACGTATACACGATCCAGCACATCCTCGGCATCCTGAAGCTCCGCCTGCGCACTGCAGCTGCCGAAGGTCGCGCACCGGGACCGGAGGGATCGATCACGAAATTGCTCTCGACGGACGGACAGTACCTCGCCGCAGACACCGCACTCCGTGCTCTCGGTCCGGACGGTGTCCTTGCGAACCCGTGGACCGAACTGCTCACGGGCGCCCTGGGGATGCGCATCGGCGGCGGAACCGACGAAATAATGAAAAACGCTATAGCAGAACGAGTTTTGGGGCTCCCCCGCGAACCACGAGTCCAACAGCAGTGAGAGAGGTACTCGATAATGATCAGTAATGTGACCAGTACCGAAAAGTTCCGTGCAGTTGCAATCGTGGGCAGCCTTCGGGCAGATTCTTACAATCAGCTGTTGCTGGACAACGTCATCCGATTAAGCCCGGATGATCTGGAGATCTACCAGTTCCCCCGGTTTGCGGAAATTCCGTTGTTCAACGAGGACCACGCCCGCACGGGCCCACCCGACGCCGTGGCCGAGCTCCAGGCCGAAGTTCGCGCTGCCGACGCGCTCGTCATTGCGACCCCGGAGTACAACTACGGCGTTCCCGGGGTGCTCAAGAATGCTCTCGACTGGATCTCGATGCCTCCGGGCAACTCGGGACTCGAGGGCAAGCCGATCGCCCTGGTGGGCGCATCGCCGAGCATCTTGGGTACGGCGCGAGCGCAATCTCAGCTGCGCCAATCGTTGGTGGCCACAGATTCCCATGTGGTGAACAGCCCGGAGGTCTTTGTCACCCGCGCGCACACCCGATTCGACGAAGGTCTTCTCACCGACCCTGGTGCCACGAAACTCATTGGACGCCTGCTCGATAACCTTGTGCAACTGATTCGTATGGTCGAGCCCGCCGACGTGCGGCTCACCGAGCAGGTAACCGCACGTTGAGCGGACCACTGGCCGGGATCCGTGTGCTGGAACTACAAGGCATGGGTCCGTTGCCTTTTGTCGGCATGCTGCTCTCGGATCTCGGCGCGGACGTCGTACGCATCGATCGCGTCGGACCCCGCACCGACGCGCTGGTCGAGCACGAGCCTGTTGCCCGAGGCCGACGCTCGGTAGCGCTCGATCTCAAGAATCCCGCGGGCGTGGAAACGCTCCTGCGTCTGTGTGAGAGTGCGGATGCGTTGATCGAAGGCTTCCGTCCCGGCGTTGCGGAGCGCCTCGGCATCGGCCCGGTGCCCTGCGCAGCACGAAACCCGCGTCTGGTCTACGGACGCATGACGGGCTGGGGCCAAGTGGGCCCACTGGCCCAGAGCTCCGGTCACGACATCAATTACATCGCACTCGCCGGCGCCCTCCACGGCATCGGTCCACGCGATCGGCCGGTCCCGCCTGGCAATGTCGTCGGCGATTTCGCCGGGGGCGGGATGCTACTCGCCCTCGGCGTGGTCAGCGCCCTGCTCGAAACGAAGTCGTCCGGTCAGGGACAGGTGATCGACGCTGCCATTGTGGACGGAGCCGCGCTCCTCACCACCGCGATGCATGAACTGATCAGCTCCGGGGAGTGGTCGGAGGAACGCGGCTCCAACGTCTTGGACGGTGGAGCCGCGTACTACGACGTCTATGAGACGGCCGACCACCGATTCGTGACGATCGGCGCTCTCGAGTCTCGATTCTACGACGATCTGTGCGCGCGTCTGGGCGTAGTTCTCGACCGCACCGACGAGGCATCTGCCCGCGCCGGGTTCACCGAACTGTTTGCCGGCCGCACCCAGCAAGAGTGGTGCGATCTGCTCGAAGGCACCGATGCCTGCTTCGCACCGGTGCTCACACCCACAGAAGCGACCAAGCATCCGGCAAACGTTGCGCGAGATGTCTTCGTCGAGGTCGGCGGTGTCATCCAGCCGGCTCCGGCCCCCCGGTTCTCCCGGACGCCTTCCCACATCCCGGCGCCAGGCGTTGGTCCCGGCACGAATACCCATGCAGTTCTGAGCGATTGGGGCCTCGATGCTGCGGAGATCGACCGCCTTCTCGCGACCGGAGCTGCCAGCCAGCACGCTGAGCACCTGCACATGAAGGAGAACACGAAATGACCGACAAGACCTTCACCGCCGACGATCGCGCGGCAATCATCGAAACCTGCACGAAGATGACCTATTTCATCGACGAGCGCCAGTGGGCTGACCTCCACACCGTGTTCACCGAATCCATCACTCTCGACTACGGCGACCTCTTCGGTGGCCCGCCGACCGACACTCCCCGCGCGGTGTACATCAAGAACGCCGAGCGCCTGCTCGGCAACCTGGATGCAACACAGCACCTGGTGTCCGGGCACATGGTGAGCGGCGTCGGCGACGAAGCCCGCTGCATCTCCCAGGTGGTGGCTGTACACGTCAAACCCAACAACTCCGGCGATTCGATGTGGACCTCCGGCGGCCAGTACGACATGCGTCTACAGCGGAGTGAGGACGGTTGGCGGATCAGCGCGGTGCGCGCGATTCAGCGCTGGTGCACTGGCAATCGCGAAGTACTGAGGCTGGGCAAACTCGACGTCTAGGCGCGGTTCAGCTGGATAACAGCTCGAACTCGGAGACCCACTCATACCGTCTGTAAAGGAGAGAAGCGTTGACTAACAAGGAATTCGAACTCGGCGGAGTCTGTCACCTTGCCCTTGTCTGTGAGGACATGGAGCGCACCGTCGACTTCTACACCAACATCCTGGGCATGAAGCTGGCGAAGACCGTCGCCCTACCCGACGGCGGCCAGCATTTCTTCTTCGACATGGGCGCCGGCCAGTACTTGGCATTCTTCTGGTTCCGCAACGCGCCGAAACGCGCTCCCGGAATCGCCTCGGCGGCAAACATTCCCGGACTCAGTTTCGAATTCGAAACTGCCCACGCGTCGATGAATCATGTGTCGTTCAAGATCCCAGTCGACAAATTCGACGAGTATAAGGCCAAACTCGAGGCCAAGGGCATTGTGACCGGTCCGTTGCTGAACCACGACGACAGTGAACGTGGCGTCACACGGGACGTACACGAAGGGACCTACGTTCGGTCGATCTACTTCTTCGATCCCGACGGCATTCTCTTGGAGTTCGCTGCCTGGACTCGGGAGCTGCGCGAAGGCGATGTCGCCCACGCGCCCGTCAACAAGTACGGAATCGCCTCGACCACCGCGAACTGACCCAGGTAAGCGACGCCCAGTCGCCTCGAGCGCCCAGAAAGTTGCGGGTGGAGATCGTCTATCTTCGATCTCCACCCGCATCTGTACCCAGGGTCGTTCTCAATCGAGTCGGGATACCTCGTGGCGCCACGCGGCACCCAGATTGAGACCGGCACCAAGATTCGGCAAGTCGGCCAGATCCTCGGCACCTATCGGTTTCAACGTGCCGCCCGCCGAGACGATGGACAACGACAGTGACGCGATCGTGTCGACGGAGATTGCGCGAAGAACCGCCTCCTGCACGGAGGTGCCGGTGGACGTGAGTCCGTGTCCGCGCATGAGGACCACTGGCCGCTCGCCCAGGGAATCAGCGACATCGTCGCCAAGCGCAGAGTTGTGAATCAAAGCGGCCCTGGGGAATACAGGCACTCCCCCGTGCGCCAGTACGGCCCCGGGGATGTCATAGGCGCCGACAATCGGCAGGATAGTCAGCCCGGCGAGATCGGCTGCCACTACGTTGGCGGGATGCGCGTGCACTACCGACATGACATCGGGGCGACGCATGAGAACCCGGCTGTGAAGAGGCAGCTCGTACGGCACGGTATAGCCGTCGAGTTCGCCGGGAGCGCCTGGCTCACCGGTCAATTCGACCAACCGAATATCTTGTGGCGTCGTGTGCGCCAGCCCGCGCTCTTGGGCGCCGCGGCACCGAACCAGCAGCCTGGTCTCGTCGATCCGGTAGCTGATGTGCCCGAGAATGCCGGGCGCTAATTGACGAGCCGCCAAAACTCGGCAGCCCTCCGCCACCAGATGCCGTAGTTCATCCAATTCCCCGGACATCATCGCTTCACCGCCGGAGTCGAAAGCTGCGCGTGCACCGCATCGGCGGGTCCGCCGGCAGCGATAGTCCGCCGCAGCTGGACCGACGCCTTGGGCCAGTTGACGGTAAAACCGCCGCTTGCCCGGCCCTCGGAGTCCTGCCAGATCGCTGCCAAACGTAGCGGGTCGGACTGTTCCACCACTAGCGGGTCTGCCGCAACGTCACGGGTTCCGAACAACTGAATCTTCCAGTCGTACTGATCGCTCCACACATAGGCCACCGGGTCGTGCGCGAGCAGATCATCCGAGTGAACAATGTTGTGGGCCACCGTGTTTGCTTGCTCGACAGCGTTGGTCCAGTGTTCAACCCGCGCCGACGTGCCGAGCCGCGGTTGGTACCACTTCGAAATGTCACCGACAGCGTGGATGTTCGCAAAGTCGGGAGTGCGGCCGTATTCGTCACACACGACACCGTCGTCGAGCGTCAGGCCTGACGACTCCAACCACCCGAGTTCCAGAACCGCACCAATTCCCACCACGACAGCGTCGACCGGAAATTCTGAGCCGTCGGAAAGCGTCGCGCGCAGACTGTCGTCTACGCAGTCGAGTGCGCTGACGGTGGTGCCGAATTTAGCCTCCACACCATGCACCCGATGCAGGTCCGACAGTCGTTCTCCCAGTTCAGTGCCGACAATACGGGCCATCGGGACAGGGGCGGGATCGACAATCGTGACGTCGATGCCCTGCTTGCGCGCGAGTGACGCGACTTCCGCACCGATGAACCCGGCACCGACGACGAGGAGACGGCTCGCGCCACGCAGACTCTCGCGCAGCGCGCGAGCGTCGGCAAGAGTGCGAAGTACATGGATACCAGGGCCGCTCCACGGCGAGGGCCGAGCCGCGGCACCGGTAGCGATCACCAGCTCGTCGTAGTCGAGAACTGTGCCGTCGGCGAGTGCCAGCTGGTTGGCCTGCGCCCGCACTTCGATTGCGACAGCGCCTAACCTGAGCTCGATGTCGAGCTCTCGTGCCTCCGCCGCGGTGAGCAGTGGCACGTGCGCGTCGCCGTCGAGCGGAACCTTCGACAGCGGCGGCTTGTCGTACGGCAAGTGCGGCTCGGCCTCCACGACTGTTACCGCCCCGGCGTAGCCCTCATTGCGCAACGCCCGGGCCGTACGGATACCGCCGACCGAGCCGCCGACGACGAGAACCCCGCCGCTCACTCTTCCTCCAGCCAGAGGGCGTTGGCGGGGCAGCTCTTCGCTGCGGTCTCGACGCGCTGGCGGTCGGACTCGTCCACCCGGGTTTTGAGCAGCACCACGAGGCCGTCGTCGTCCATGTCGTAGACGTCGTCCGCCGCGACCACGCAGTTTGCATAGCCCTGGCACAGTTCGAGGTTCGCTTTGAGGATTGCCATTTCCAAGTTCTTCTTTCGGTAGGTCGCGCGGTGCGACTCTTAAACTTTGATGCCCATGCCGCCATCCGAGTGGACGACGCGGCCGGAAATGCCGCGTGATCGGTCGGAGGCGAGGAAGACGTAGCTCCACGCGTGGTCGATGCCGGAGAGTGCGACTCCCAACGGGTTACGGCCGGCGAGTTCCTTGGCGCGGTCCGGACCGTCGAGTCGGTTCTCGGTCAGTCCCAGCGTCGTAAGCCCGCTCAGATCGGTGCCCAGGGTGCCGCCAGGGGCGACGCCGTTGACGCGAATGTCCGGTGCCAACTCGTACGCGAGGGTGGTGACCAATCCTCGTACGGCGAATTTGGAAGCGACATACAGGGTTCCGCCGCGGCCTGGGTAGTAGGCCGACGTCGACTCTGTGAGCACGATCGACCCACCCGACTCACGCAGCGCCGGCGTCGCGGCCTTGACGCTGTGCAGGTGCGACTTGACGTTGATCGCGAACATCTCGTCGAACGCCTGATCCAGCATGTCGGCGTCGATGCTCTCGAGCTTGCGGTAGAAGTCGAAGACGCCGACGCAGTTCACCAGAATATCCAGGCCGCCAAAGCGATCCACGACTGCAGAGACTGCAGCCTGATTCGCGGCAGCCTTGGTGGCGTCGCCCTGCACAACTTCGACCTCGGGGTGCTCGGCCGCAAGTGCCTCACACTTGGCAGTGTCGAGTTCGAGGACGCCGACCTTGGCGCCCTCGGAGAGGAAAGCGTCGACCACACCGCGCCCGATGCCGGAGCCCGCCCCGACGACAAGCGCACGCTTACCGTCGAGCCAGCCGGTCACGAGGCGTCCTCGGTGCCGAGGAGCGACTGGAACGGTTTCCCGACCATCGCAGACAGCGTGGTTTCGTTCTGCCACGTCAGCGCTTCGAGCTCGAGAGCGTCGAGAGTGATCCACTGGCCGGACTTCGGCGATTCGATGAGCAGCCGAACGCCGTTGCGGGTGTGGACCTTCGAGATTCGCATGTCGGCGAACTCATTCGCGACGATGATGGTCTCACCGTCGCGCTGGTCCTGCAGCACGCCGAGCCGGGAACTCGCCCGGGCTGCCGCTGCGGCGTCCTCGGCTTCACCCTCCCAGGCGAGCTTCACAGGAAGACCGCCAGGTTCTGCATGCGCAGCACGGACTCGTCGGCGGCGATGTGCCGACGGGCCAGGCGCCAGACGTCCCCCTCGAGACGCAGCAGGTCGACGCGACCAACCGAGAGCAGCGAGGGCTCCAGCACGTCACCGCGGCTGCGGAACAACAGGACTGCCGACTCGACGACGAGTTCGTTCTCGTTCTCCGTCGCGAAGGTGCGGACGTTGGACAGGTGGTGACGCAGTCGCGAGGGCGGATCCTCTGCCCACGCGTGGCCCGTGTCGAAACGCGCGACGCGACGGCTCAACGAGTACTTGTCCTCGTCGAAGTGCGCCATGTCCTTGGCCGTGTCATAGCCGGTTCCCAGCGCCGTGGTGACGCGGATCGGCATGAAGTAATGGATGTCCTCGGCGAGGGTATCGAGCCAGGCGTCGTAGTCCTGTCGATCGAGAATGTAGGTCTCCTCCACGAGCCAGCGATTCGCGGTCAGGTGCCGCGGATCGTCGAATGCCAGTGAGGAGCCAACGGCGGTGGTCTTCGACGCGGCCTGACCCAGCGGGGAGCTGGCGGAGTCGATGGGGATGTAGGTGCTCATGAGTTATACCTCCGCCTTCTCGCTGCTGCACTGCGCTGCCGTGTCACTGCTGCACTCACCATCGACATTGGGAGCACCGACGTGAATGTTCTCCGTCACCGGCGCAGGCTTCTCCAGATAGTCGGCCCACTCGTTGAGAAGGTGCCGCTGGTTGTATTCGCCGTAGCCGACGTGCGCCACGCCGGGACCGCAGAACTCGTCCTCCGTCAATGGCTGCACTACCGGGCTGTCGTCGTGCAGCATGCCCATGCGGCCGTTGAGCAGCAGGCGGCGGGCCATCGACCCACCGGCAGTGTTGGTCAGAGAAACCCAGTTCTCGACGTCATCCTGCTCGAACATGCCGCTGGAGCCGAAGCACATCAGGTAGGCCTTGTAGGAGAGCTTCTTGAACTCCTCCGGGGCTTCCTTGTCTACGACGAACCAGGACAGGACCTCGGTCTCGTCGGCGCTGATCGGCTGCCACTGCCGGATGGAGATGAAGGGCAGGACGTCGTCGCCTTCAGCGACCTTCGGCCAGTTGTGAACCAGGCTGATGTTCGGGAAGACCGAAGCGGCCGAGATCATGAAGCCGTCGCGTCCGATGACGTCGACCTGCTCCTGGGACCACTGCTCCTTCATGCGCTCGACCATTTCGTCGGGGTAGCCCACGTAGTTCATCTTCTCTTCGAAGGTTCCCGGGGGCAGCTTGTACGTGGTGCCGCCGCCTTTGCCCGCCCAGTATGTGTTGCCGTCCTTACGCTTTTCCGCCTTCGGCTCGCGGAACAGGCCGATCTCGACGACGCTCGTGTGCGTCTGCGGCGTGTGGTACATGTCGCCGGCGAAGTTCTCGGCGCCGATCTTCCAGTTGGCCTTGACTCGCCAGCGCTGGGGTCCGCGAACCTCGACGCCGCTCGCGCTCTGCTTGGTGTAGTAGTCGAGGTAGAACTTGAAGTCGCCGAGGAAGTCCTCCAGCGGCTCGGCGTCCGGGTCCATCGACACGAAGATCAGCCCGTTGTAGATGCCCAGGCTGGGCGCCGGCAGCAGTCGCTGCCCCTTACGCGCGAAGCCCTCCTCGCCGCCGTATGCCTCTTTGTGGAACGGCATACCGACGATGCGGCCGTCGTTCTTGTACGACCAGCCGTGGTACGGGCAGCGGAAGTGCGAGGCATTGCCCTGCTCGGCGCGGCACACCTGCATACCGCGGTGCAGGCACATGTTGAACATCGCGTGGATCTCGCCGGACTGGTCACGGCTGACGATGAACGAATTCTCCATGACGCGGCGCACAACGTAGTCGCCAACCTGCGGCAATTCCGACTCGTGCGCAACAAACATCCATGCGCGGCTGAACAGCCGCTCCTTCTCAGCCTCGAAAACCTCTGCGTCGTTGTAGATGTGCGCAGGGAGCATGCCTCGTCGGACGTTCGCTATAACGCCATCCGCGTCGCGCATGAGAAGCCTCATTTCGATAGTTTTTCTGATGTACAGAAAGTTATTCTGCTTTCAGGAAGGGGCGATGTCAACCGTCGATTCACCGCACGGTTCGTTCAGCTTCGCGGACTCGAATCTCCGCAGAGAAGAATTATGGTCTGTTTACCAGAGGCGTTGAGGTGCCCGAGCAGCACAAATGCTGCGGCCAGGCCGGTTGAATGCGAAACCCGTCGCGTCACGTTGTGCAGGTGAGCCTGGACAACTTCAGCCGGTGCCAGAAGTCGGAAACCGCGCCTGCCCGGTCGGTCAATCCTGGATCGCGAGGGGAAGCTCGGCGTACACACGCCAGCTGCCGTCCGGGCGTCGACCGGTCTCGAGAGTTCCCTGCAGAACTGCGACTCGCTCACGCATTCCGACCAAGCCGTTGCCGGAACCACCTGTGAAAGCAGACGTCGCCGTCCCCTTGTCGATGACTTCCACCAGGACTGCGGTGTCGGTGCGGCGCACGGTAACTCGCGCTTTCGGACTGTCGCCGCCGTGACGCAGCACGTTGGTCAGTGACTCCTGAACGATCCGGTGAATACCCAAACTCACGGACGGCGTGATGTCGTCGAGTTCGCCCGTCAACTCCAGTCGTACGTTCAAACCCGTCGCACGCATCATCTCCACAACCTTCGCGATGCCCGCAGAACCGTGTTGTGGCATCGCGTCGTTGTTGACTTCGGTGCGCAACAGCGAGACCGTGCGTCGTAGTTCTGCCAGCGCGTCTCGCCCTGTGCTCGAGATGTTGCCAAGCGCTTTCTTCGCTAGCGCCGGATTCGTGTCGACGGCATAGCTCGCCCCGTCGGCTTGGACGATCATCACGCTCACCGCGTGGGCAACGACGTCGTGCAATTCGCGCGCGATGCGTGTCCGCTCCGCGGCAACGGCTTCCTCGGCCCGGCGGTCGCGGTCGTATTCGGCCACCTCCAGACGTGCCGCAACCTCCTCGTCATACGCGCGTC
Source organism: Rhodococcus sp. IEGM 1366 (assembly GCF_033142425.1). Classification (NCBI taxonomy): domain Bacteria; kingdom Bacillati; phylum Actinomycetota; class Actinomycetes; order Mycobacteriales; family Nocardiaceae; genus Rhodococcus; species Rhodococcus sp. IEGM 1366. Next base: position 158,724 of record NZ_JAWLRZ010000005.1, on the reverse strand, counting down.
TGGCACTGACAAATTCGGCGCTGATCCAAGCCAGGGCAAACAGCATTGCGGTAACGATGAGATCCAGGACGATGTCTGTTCGCACCACAAGCATCGCCAGAGTCGAGTCGATGAGGAGAAAGCCGAGGTAAATCGCGGCGGTGCGCCGGTCCACGTACACGACCAGCGTGTAGAGAGCTACGCCTAACGCCAGCAACCCGGGATGTTCGACTGATGCATTCCCGCTCATCCACATGAGAAAAGTACTGGTGAACGACATCAGGAGGATCGCCACCGCAGACACTCGCGGGTACTTACGACGCCACAGGACGGGAAGGCAGATCAGGAATCCGAGCGCCAGCTGTTGCCAATGTTCCTCGCGCTCAGAGCTTATGTACGAGACGATCTCCAGGGCAAAGAACAGCAACGCCAACGCGCCGTCGGCGATCATCGGCTTGCCTCGCAGCCACAGGCTGAACCTCCTCATGCGATCAAGACTCCCACACCGTCACCGCATCACCGCTCACTCTGTGAGAGAGTCACCGCCGTGGATATTGCGGACTGGGGCCTGCTCATGACGGCGGCGACGGCGGCCGGATGGGTTGATGCCGTTGTCGGCGGCGGCGGGCTGATTCTGCTGCCGGCACTGTTCCTGGTTGCACCCCAGTTGACGCCGCAGGCCGCATTGGCTACCAACAAGCTCACCGCGTTCACCGGGACCAGCGCTGCGGTGTGGACGTTCTCACGCCGAATTCCGATGCAATGGCGACAGTTGATCCCGGCGGCGATCTTGGCCGCGATTACTGCAGCGTGTGGCGCGGCGGCAGTGTCGTTGATCGACAAAAAGTACTTCATTCCGATCGTGATGGTTGTCCTGGTGGCCGTCGCCGTGTTCGTCACGATGCGTCCGAGCCTGGGTACGACGCTCGCCACGCACCGCCCGACTCAACGCAAGTCGGCCCTGGTGATCTTGCTGTCGGCGGGACTCATCGGGCTTTACGACGGTTTACTCGGCCCAGGCACGGGCACGTTCCTGATCATCAGCTTCGCGACGTTCCTCGGAACGGAGTTCGTCCGCAGCGCGGCGATGGCCAAGGTCATCAATCTCGGTTCCAATTTCGGCGCGTTGACGTACTTTGCCGTCACCGGCCATGTGTGGTGGAGCTTGGGATTGGCGATGGCCGTGTGCAATGTTCTCGGCGCGGTCGTCGGTTCGCGTATGGCACTGAGTAAAGGCTCCGGTTTTGTCCGGATCACACTGCTGGTTGTTGTGATTGCCATGGTGATTCGCCTGGGGTGGCAGCAGTTCGGCTAGCGTCATGACGGTGACCGTCACCCGAGATGTCGATGCAGATTTCCTCGCCCTCCCTCTGAAGGCAGTAGCGGACGCCGCGCTGTCCGCAGCGCGCGCCGCCGGAGCCGAGCACGCGGATGTACGTGTGCACCGGTTGCTCACTCAGTCGATCCGGTTGCGCGACGGCAAAGTTCAATCGGTTTCGGACAGCGACGAAGTGGGAGTGGCTGTCCGCGTGATCGTGGACGGAACCTGGGGGTTTGCCTCCCACGCGGAGGTGTCACCCACTGTTGCGTCGTCGTTGGCACGGCAAGCCGTCGAGGTGGCGAGGGCGTTGCGATCACTCAATCGCGATCCGGTGACTCTTGCCGACGAACCGATCTACGCCGACGCCACGTGGGTGTCTCCGTACGAGATAGATCCGTTCACCACTCCGACGTCCGACAAGGTCGATCTTCTCCTGGACTACTCGGGCCGACTTCAGGCGTCCGACGGCGTCGACCACGTCACCGCTGGGGTTCTCCAGGTCAAGGAGCAGACGTTCTACGCCGATATGGCGGGCTCGTCGATCGTCCAGCAACGGGTGCGACTGCATCCCGAAATCGAGGCAACAGCCGTCGACAAATCAGCGGGCAGCTTCGAGTCGATGCGTACTTTGGCACCGCCGGTCGCGCGGGGTTGGGAGTATCTCGGCACCGGTAGCACGTGGGACTGGGCTGAGGAGCTGGCGCAGATCCCGCAGTGGCTCACCGAGAAGGTCAAGGCGCCGTCGGTCACACCTGGCCCCACAGACCTCGTGATCGACCCGACCAACCTGTGGCTCACCATTCACGAATCCATCGGGCACGCAACCGAATACGATCGGGCAATCGGATACGAAGCCGCCTATGCCGGCACCTCCTTCGCGACCCCCGACAAGCTCGGCACACTGAAGTACGGCACCGACATCATGCACGTCACGGCCGACCGCAACGTCGCACACGGACTGGCCAGCGTCGGCTATGACGACGACGGCGTCGCCGCCCAGCGCTGGGACCTGGTCGCAGACGGCACGCTGGTCGGATATCAACTCGACCGCGCGTTTGCACCTCGCCTGGGCCTGGAGCGCTCCAACGGGTGCTCGTACGCCGATTCGCCGCACCACGTTCCCATTCAGCGCATGGCCAACGTTTCCCTCTCCGCCGATCCGGAGACCGACACGTCGACGGCCGACTTGATCTCGAGAGTCGAGGACGGCATCTACATCGTCGGAGACAAGTCGTGGTCAATCGACATGCAGCGCTACAACTTCCAGTTCACGGGTCAGCGGTTCTTCAAAATCCGGGACGGCAAACTCGACGGCCAGGTCCGCGACGTCGCTTACCAGGCCACCACCACCGACTTCTGGGGCTCGATGGAAGCTGTCGGCGGAGCGTCGACGTGGAAACTCGGCGGCGCATTCAATTGCGGTAAAGCCCAACCTGGACAGGTCGCCGCCGTCAGTCACGGATGCCCGTCCGCTTTGTTCCGCGGTATCAATATCCTCAACACCCATTCGGAGGCCCAGCAGTGATCACGGCGCAGCAGGTAGTGGAACGCGCGTTGGCTGCGCGCACTGTCGACGAGTCGATCATCATCGTCACCGACGCCAGCGAAGCGTCGTTGCGGTGGGCCAACAACTCCATGACCACGAACGGTGTCTCACTGTCACGGACCTGGACCGTCATCTCGATTGTTCGGGACGGTGACGTCGCCCGTGTCGGGACGGTGAGTTCCAGCAGTGTCGATCCCGCGCAGATCGATACCGTCGTGAAAGCAAGCGAGGACGCCGCCCGAAGTGCAACACCCGCCGACGACGCCTCCGACCTTGTACCGCCAGGTCCAGCAGATTCTGAATGGGAATCCGGCCCTGCGCTGACCGACATCGCTGTCTTCAGCCGCCTTGCTGCCGACCTCTCCGCCGGTTTCGACGGACAGGATCAACTGTTCGGCTTTGCGCATCATCAACTGCACACCACGTGGCTCGGAACCTCTACCGGCCTTCGCCGCCGCACCGTTCAGCCCACCGGCTCAGTCGAGATCAACGGCAAACGCGGCGACGCCAGCGCCTGGGTCGGATCCGGGACGGTCGACTTCAGCGACATCTCCATACCCGATCTCTTGTCCCAGTTGACTACTCGTCTCGATTGGGCAAAAAACTCGGTCGCCTTGCCGGCTGGACGGTACGAAACAATTCTTCCGCCGTCCGCGGTTGCAGACCTCATGATCTACCTGATGTGGACCATGGAAGGCCGCGGAGCCGAGGAGGGCCACACCGCACTGTCGAGGACAGGTGGCACGCGAATCGGCGAAACCCTCGGAACACTGGGATTGACTCTGACCTCGGACCCGGACGCCGACGGCTTGAAATCCGCGCCGTTCGTGGTGACCACGTCGTCGAGTGAATCCATCTCGCTCTTCGACAACGGTATGGACATCGATCGTGTCGAGTGGATCAAAGACGGCACGATCTCAGCCCTTGCGTATCCGCGTCACGCTGCCCGCGAATTCGACCGACCCGTTGCCGTGCCAGGTGACAACCTGATCCTCACCGGCGGCGATGACACCGGCATCGAGGACATGATCGCGAAAACCGAACGCGGTCTCCTCCTCACCACACTCTGGTACATCCGCGAGGTGGATCCGACAACGCTGCTGCTCACCGGGTTGACCCGCGACGGTGTGTACCTCATCGAGAACGGCACGATCGTCGGCGCGGTCAACAATTTCCGCTTCAACGAAAGCCCGCTGGACCTCCTTCGCCGTGTCACCGAAGCCGGACGCACCGAGATCACGCTCCCTCGCGAATGGAAAGACTGGTTCACCCGCACCGCCATGCCACCGCTGCGCATTCCCGATTTCCACATGTCGTCGGTCAGCGCGGCGCAGTAGAAACGTTTCCCGCCCACCCACTCTGGGTAGGCCGTCGATAGGACTACACGAAGAAGTTTTGTAATGGAGAAGTACAAGATCACCCTCCCGGAAGGCACCTCGACAGTTGGTGAATTCGAATCCGACCGGGATGCTATTGCCCACGCAGTGAAGTTGAATCACGGTTGCAGCGACAGTGTTTCGGTATCGAGGATCGACAACACCGGAAAACTGATACCGACCATGCTGCATTGCGATTCCTCCCCTCAGGCAGAGAATCATCGAAGGTCATCGAATTCCGCGCAGCACGCGTGAGATTGCCTGATACTGGGTGCCGAGACGCCGGTTACAGATGCACGGCTGTGCGCTTGCCGATAGTGGTGCAGAGTGCGTCGAGGTCGGCGGTTTGTGTTAGCCGCCGACTCGAATTACTCCAGTGATCGTCCCTTGAAGGTAGTCAGCACTCGAATTGATCAGCGCGGACATCTGCAAGGTGTCGTTGACGATGGTCCCGGGTAGATCCCGCGACGCAAGCACCTCCCCGGTGTTTGGATCGATCACCGTGAACGCAAAGCCGTCGAGCGGGGTGGTGCTGTCGGATGAAAGCGGAAGCCCTTGACGAACGACGGTGTACAAATTTCCGTCGGCAGTCGACAGATGCGGCACGGCAGAACTACGAGCGTCGTTGTCCCACACTGTGTGGCATCCGGTTCCAGCATTATCGACATCGACTCGCGTCATGCCGCCGACAAACGGTGCACTCGCGGGTACCGCGGGCCCGGCGCCTTCGGGCACCGTCGGGTAGGGATAGCCGTAAGTGCCGGCCACGAACACCGAGTTGCCGATACCAATCGGCGAGTTCTCGCTGCCTGGCCCTGCGGTACTGAGAACTTTTTGACTGCAGACCATTTCACCGGTCGCAGCTCGGTAGACCAAGAGATGCACCTGAGTGTCGGCATTGTCGACGATCGTCACGTAGTCGTCCCCATTGGGGCCGAAATAGGTTGGCGTGGAACCGGTTCCCCAGCTGAGTTGACCTGGCTTGCGGGCACTGCCACGGTCGTACGGTGCACGCCAATCTATTGTCGGGGTGCCGTCCTGCGCGGCGCTGAGCTGGTACAGCGCGTGAGTAGTCGCGACGGCGGTGCCGAACGCCGAGGTAGAGATGCTGTTCTGCACTTCCTCGCCGGCCGGCAATTGCAGTGTGCGGGCGACTCCTCCCCCGTCGACGCTACCGACGCGACCGGCACCAGTTGCAAACCACACGTTGCCTTGCCAGTCCGGTGCGAGGCCGGTGACATTGTCGCCGTCGGGAATTGACGAGGTCAGATCAACTGATTGGTCGACGAAGAGTCGCCAACCGCCGTTTGGCTTCTGTTCGTGCTGCACCCGCACCAGCATGCGGTTACCATCCACCGCAACAAGCCGGTTGTCGTTGTCCAGGTACGCATAGACACCGCCGAGCAAGCTGCCTTTCGCAAGTTCAAGTTGCGCAACGGAAGCAGCAGGTGAGAATGATTCGACCGATGAACCCGCCGATCCGGTGCCGAGCGCCGACGTGTCTATCAGGTGCACCGTCGGAGTCTGGCCGAGGATGCTGGTACACAGCGCAAGAACCAATCCATCGGATCCCTCGAGCAGTGTCGGGCATGCTGCAGCCAAGGGAAGCGGATCAACGGCTAATTTCCCGGTGCCCGGACCACTGAGCGGTGTCGCATCGGAGGAACCGGCGTCACCGTGCATCGTCGAGGTACCCATGGGTCCGAGGAACGGGTTGGGAGCGGCGAGTGGACCCCAGGATGTGGACTGAGCGGATGCGTTGCCACCGCCTGCTGCAATCAGTACCGCGGTCAGAGCTGTCAGAACCAGTCGGCCCCTCGTCCCGCTCGGCACTTTCTGCATCGCATCTCCGTTCCCCGTGGGAGTGTTTTTCGCGGACGACAGACAGAGACCCGCGCTATGTGCGGTTCGAGTCGACCACACATTTGTTTGCGGCCAGGCCTATTCCCGAAAAATTGCGACAATTACCCCAAAAGGTTGTCGTTACGCATATCCGCCCCAACTGGGGGCTTGAGCGATCAGCGATTTCGAGGTCAACAGCCGTGGTTCGCTGCCGTCTGGGTTCATGACCCAGATACCCACCAGGGTGCGAGGTTCAGCTACCCCGTGCGTGTAGACGATCTTCGAGCCGTCTGGCGAATACACGGCTCCGACATCATGTTCCGTCGTAAGTGCGCGAATGTCCTTACCGTCGGCTGTCATCACATATGTCTCGGATTGGTTCTTCCCGCCACGGTTGCTTGAGAAGACGATGGTCGACCCATCCGGCGAATAGGCGGGATCGGAGTTCCAGTACTGGTCACGCAGCACCTGGAACCATCCGGTGCCGTCAGCCGAAAACCCTGCGATGTAGCCGTTTTCGTTGAAGATGATCTTCGTTCCGTCCGGGGAGAACGAAGGAAAAGACCTACTCGGGATGCTGCGATCGTCATTCACCTCCGGTGAGAGTTGTTGCCGATCGGAACCGTCAGCATTGATCAGGCAAATCCCGCCGACGCAGCCGAATACGATTTTCGAACCATCCGGCGAGAAATTGGGGGAACCGCCGCGGTCGGTCACGGTCGTCTGCTCGGTTCCGTCGACGTTCATCACCGCGATCCCAGATCCGCGGGTGTAAGCAATCTTGCTTCCATCCGGAGCGACAGCAGGGTCGGACGCGTATTCAGAGTAGTTGTCGTCAGTGATGGTGGTGGTGAGCTGGCGAAGGCCGCTCCCGTCCGGCTTCATCGTGTAAATCGAACCGTCGCCATCTGCAAAGGCAATGATTTCTGTCGCCACGTCATGTTCGGGTTCAGGGCTGCTACAAGCCGCGACGAAGAACATGGTAAGAGCCGCAACAACGATGACTCTTGATTTGCTCGATCGAAGCCAACCGTAATTTCTGCGAACTCTCATCATCGACCTCAGCTCCCTAACCGTGAGGACCAGGAACCTGGCCAACTATTACTGCGAGTGTGCCAGGGCCGACGGGCACTCAAGTCCCAGACAGCAATGACAACCCTACGATTTCTTGCCGCAGTCACGACGCGCGCAGGGCCAACTGCTCTAATCAACCAATGACGATCACAGGATTGATAGAGGTCGAGCACCACACGTTTCTCATCTCGGCGGCCGACGCCGATCCCACCGACACATACACCACCGGCCAGGTTTTCGACGCCGGCAACCACCTCATCTCCGTTCACACCGGAATCGCCTACGGTCCCGTTAATGTCACACTTGAACTGTTGTCCGGTGAAGACCACATTTTCGAAAACGGTGGACCTTATATCGATCTCGACGCATGGGACAACATCGAAGAAGTCACCGTCGTGTGCCGCGAACCCATGCTTTTCATCACCTTGGCAAACGAGATCGTCGAAGAATTCGGGAAGCTCACCTCCCACCGAGGTGCTCGGCACTTCCGCATCGCCACCCGTGGACGAGCATCGCACTGGGACCTCGACGTCGACACCCCCACCGAGGACTACCTCATCCAGACCTGGCCCACAGGCGGACCTTCGATGATCCGCGAGATCAAAGCCACCGATGGCGTCTGGAAAGAATGAGCGCATGCAGATTCGATCGCGGTTCGGCTTGCGCGAACTGATACCGCTCTATGTTGTTCCGTCGCTGTACACGTCAGACCTCAACGCAGCACCCAGACCGCTCGCCCTACCGGCGATCAGTTCGGAATCGAGCTGCTTCTTCTCTCTGCTGTGAGAGAGGCGTATCAGCCCCATAGTAGGTCGTGACGTCGCCGAGTTCGCTCGCCGATTATGCATACGCGCGGATGATCCCGCCTGCGCGAGCACAATTGCCACGCGGCGGTCGACCGGGTGATCTGTACTTTCGTATCGCGCCGGAAAGCTGTATCCAACGGTGACGGCCTGGATGCTGGACTCGGACCCGGCGCTGCGCCGGTGTCGGTGCCGACAAATACGTCGATGCCGTCACCGTCGCCGCCGTTTGTGCCGGCAAGGTATCCCGTAGTCGACCGGATAGACGGCGTGGGGAATACGCGGATGGGCATCGCTATCGTCTGGACTGAGGGCCGACAACGAGGTCAACGAGCTTCTCGATATCAAACGCCGGTTCACTGTGTTGCGAAACTGCTGCAAGGCGAGTTGGGAATACCAAGGCTGCAAGGACAGTGTCCGCCACCAGAGAGTTCCACCTACTCGAGATCGCCCCGGCTACCTATCTACTGACCTAATACACTCCAGCAAGACACCAAGCTCACCCGCAGGGCAACTATTTGGCAACGGCGCGAACGTGATTGGACGGTCCTCTACCGCCAAGGAACTCTCGTCTCCGACCCAACACTGAACGTGGTGATTCATCACCCTCAGGTGGATCAATAGCTAGGCTCACGTTATGACACGACAAGTAAGTGCATGGGGTGGCGCGCTCTGGCTGAGTCCGCAACATCGCGAGGCAGCACTCGACGCAGCTCGCGAACTCGACGAGTTGGGTTACACGCGGTTGTGGACGTCAGGCGGTTTCGGAGAAGGCCTGCCTGCCGTGTACGGCGAAGTGCTATCTGCGACAACGCGAATCGGTGTCGCCAGCGGCATTGTCAGCATCTGGCATGCTGACCCCACCGAAACCGCCCAAGCCGTCAGCGCCCTCGAGCGCGACTACCCTGGCCGCTTTCTCCTGGGAGTAGGAACCAGCCACGCACCGATCGTCGATGCGAAGGCGCAGCACACCTACACCAAGCCTTACACCCACATGGTCCAGTACCTGGACGCTTTGGACGCCGCACCTGTACCGGTCCCCGCCAATCGCCGAGTCCTGGCAGCCCTCGGCCCTCGCATGCTGAAGCTGTCGGCTGCCAGATCGGCCGGAGCACACCCCTACTTTGTCCCGCCAGAACACACAGCGCTTGCCCGCGAGATTCTCGGAGCCGAGCCACTGCTCGCACCTGAAGTTGCCGTAGTCCTTGAAGAGGACGAAACCATTGCCCGCGGGATCGCCCGCGAATACATGCGCGGCTACCTGTCGTTGCCGAACTACTCGGACAACCTCCGCCGTCTGGGGTACACCGACAAGGATTTGTTGGACGGAGGTAGCGACGCTCTGATGGACACGCTGATTCCGTGGGGTGACCTCGAACGTGTCTGTGCCGGCATCGAAGCGCACTACGAAGCGGGCGCCGACGAAGTAGCAATCCAAGTGCTCACTGCAGACCCGACTTCCTTCCCAGCGGCAGAATATCGGGATCTTGCCACGGCACTGATCGCCTGACAGGCACCTAGAACACTTGCACGAACGTGTACCAATCACCGTCGAATTCCTGGTAGCCGATGTCGCCGTCATGTCTGGGAACGCCGAGATACGGCGCCCCGCCCGGCAGGTACGCCAGACCGATCGAATTGATCAGCCCGCCTTCGATGAAGAACAGACACCCGTGCTCAACTGACTCGATCCGCCTGACCTGATACACACTTATTCGACGGTCAGTCGACGACGTCGAGCATTCCTGGGCCTCGGCAGCCAGTGAGTCCTTCGACGCCATGAACGCAATTCGCGACGGCACCGACAGCGCTACAAGTGCACATGTGAGGAGAACGAGCGCCGGCGCAATCAAACTCCAGCGCAAGGCTCGAAATTTGAACCACCCAATCAGGCTGAGTATCAACCACACTGCACCCAGGGCAGCGAGCACGGCCATGGCGAGCGCGAAGTACACGTACGAAGCGAGTGGCACAGCACTCCACAGGGCAACACCACAAGCGCCGGCAACGAGCAGCGATGTGATCCCGACGAGCACAGTCCACCAAGCCTCAGGGCCCACCGCTTCGCTCATCTGGCGACTCTGGCATACGACGATGCGCACGGTGCCGAAACAGGACACACCACTCGAGCGCCAGCGGTGTAAAAAGCAATTCCTCGTCACTAACGTGGAACTCGGAGCGATCACCGTGGAACTCGGAGCGATCACGGCTCGCTCCCCCAGCAGACGCAAAAGGAGGACCACGTGAGCACCATCGAAAGTCGGCCCCACGCCACCCAACGACTGTCTGTCACCGCCATAGACCCCGAGGCGTACAAAGGCATGCTGGCCATCGAGAAATATGTCCACGCCGGCGACCTCGAATCGAAAACACTCCATCTCCTGAAAATCCGTGCCTCGCAGATCAACGGCTGCGCCTACTGTCTGGACATGCACACAACCGAATCCCGAAAAGACGGCGAGGATCAACGCCGGCTGGACGTATTAGCGGCCTGGAGAGAAGCGTCGTCGTGGTTCAGCGACGCCGAGCAGGCCGTCTTGGAATTGACGGAAGAAGTGACGCTCATCGGGAAAGGCGGCGTTTCGGATGCAGTCTGGGCGCGAGTGAAGGCGTCATACTCCGAGAATCAGATCATTCGCCTCTTGATGGCAATCTCAGCGATCAACACTTGGAATCGGCTCGCCATCTCAACCCATCAGGAGCTCGCCCCGCTTTAACACTATGCGGACAAGGAATAGAACGGGACTGCATTCCGGGATGCAGATAATTTGATGAATAAATAGATTTCGTATTCAATCAGAGTCGAATACATGGCCGGCGCTGCACGTTCCGCAAACGACAGTTGGTGCTGCGTACGCACCTTAATAGGGCGTACGCAGCACCTGTCGTCACTTACATTATTCCACGGTCTCCGGCGAGTCCGATGAGAATGAATCCACGAATGCGATCAACTTTTGCAGCACTGCCGAGATATCGAAATCTTCCAAACTACCCATTTCAATCTTCCCTTCCGTGGTGAGGTTGAATCAATCCTTGCAACACCGAATGTAGATCATGTTTTGTCATCGCGCACAGCATCTCCACCGAAGAGTCGAAAATACGACAATCAGCAAGACATGGGTTAATTTCGCGTATACAGCCTGCTCAACCGACTGTAATGCGCATATTAATCCCACCTGAAATGCTGGTGAAAAAATTCAAGCTAATCTTCGGAAAAGTTATCGGAACCCGCGTGGCGAAATATTTTGCACACCAACACGCGATGGCATGCTGCGCATCGACACTCTCTCCGGAATATCCGATACCGTGAAGGGAGCCGCATTTCCGAAGGGAGCGAGATTGGTAATCCACGTAGGCACTTCTAGTTTCGACGCGAGCGAAGCCCTCCCTACCTCGATCCAATCGCCCAGATCACCAGCGCCACTGCCATGACGATTTGGCGGGCAGATGAAACTCTTCGGGCGTCGATCGTCATCGACGGCAAGGTCTTCCGAGCCGTCTTGTTCGACATGGACGGTGTGGTCACCGACACCGCGAAAGTTCATCTCGCGGCCTGGCGGCGACTTTTCCACTACCTGACCGAGCGAGGCGAGGTCGGCGATGTGGAACTCAGCGACAACGACTACCGACGATATATCGACGGCAAAGCGCGAGCTCAGGGCCTGCAGTCGTATCTCACGTCGCGCGATGTGGTTCTCCCGCTGGAAAATTCGGAAGGCTCCCCGAATGCGGTTACCATCACCGACCTTCTCGGGCGCAAGAATACGTACTTCCTCGAAGAGCTTGGTCGACATCGTGTCGAAGTGATCGTTCCCACGGTCCGGTGGATTCAGCAGTTGCGGTCGGCCGGCGTCCACACAGCGATTGTCTCGGCAAGCAGAAACGCGAAGTTCGTACTCGACAGCGCCCACCTGGCAAACCTCTTCGATATCCGCTGTGACGGCATCGACGCCGCAAAGCGCGGCCTTGCAGGGAAACCGAACCCCGACACCTATCTGGAAGCTGCAGCGCGCCTGTCAGTCCCACCATCTGAGTGTGTTGTCATCGAGGACGCGACCGCCGGAATCCGCGCTGCCAATTCCGGCGGCTTCGGCCTCAGTATCGGACTGGGCCCGGCGGAGAACGTTGCCGACCTGATCGGCAGCGGAGCCGACTTCGTGGTGTCCGACGTCAGCGAAATCGATTACCACTTCGTCACCTCTGCCTCGGCAGAGGGCGACAACGACGATGCTGCGTGCGAACTATGTACCGACGGCGCCGACCCGTCCTGGTCCCTCGAATACCGCGGCCTCAGCCCCGACACCGCTGGGCTGCGGGAAACACTGTTGACACAGGGGAACGGCTATTTCGCCACCCGCGGAGCGCTCCCGGAATCACATGACGACGGCGTGCACTACCCCGGCACATACATCGCCGGGTGCTACAACAGATTGACTTCGGAGGCAGCGGGTAGGTCTCGCGACGACGAAAGTGCCGTCAATATTCCGGATTGGACGGTATTCACCGTGGCCGGACCCGACGGCCAGTGGCTTGGGAGCGGGTCCCATCTGATCGATCATCACCATGAAGAACTCGATCTACGCTGCGGGACGGTTCGGCGTGAGACGACTTTCCGCGACATCACCGGCCGAGTCACCAGAATTCGTCAACAACGATTCGTATCGATGGACGATCCCCACCTCGCAGCAATCTGCACGACGATCATCCCCGAAAACTGGGACGGCACTGTCCATGTGCGCTCAGGAATCAATGCAGCCGTGTCCAACAACAACGTCCCGGAATATTCCTTACTGGCGAATCACCACCTCACCGTCATTTCCGCAGAAGCGGTTGATCACGAACGTGTTTCGACGACAGTCGAAACGTCGACCTCACATATCCGTGTGTCGCAGTGTGAACGGTTGAGAGTCCGGTTCGATGACGGGTCGACGCCGCAACACACACGGCGCGTGGACGTCAGCGAAAATTCCGTCGCACAGTTGGTCACATACACGGCAACATCGGGTCAGCCCGTAGTTTTCGAAAAAACCATGTCGCTCTTCACATCTCGTGACCACGCAATAGCGGAACCCGAACATGCTGCACGGGAACACGCAATCGATGCGGCCGATCACCGCGAATTGTTCCGCCGGCATTGCATCGCGTGGGAGCTTCTGTGGCACAAATTTGCCATCACTCTGGGCTCCGATGTCACAACATCTTTGGCCGCCAACGTCCAGCTCGTTCACGCACTGCAGACCCTGTCCGCGCACACCATCGATCTCGACGTGGGCGTTCCGGCGCGAGGACTACACGGCGAGGCCTATCGCGGGCACGTGTTCTGGGACGAATTGTTTGTCACGCCAATCCTTACTCTGCGCCTACCCGAATTGACACGATCATTGCTGCTGTATCGAAGTCGCCGACTTCGACAGGCAAAGAGCAATGCCGGAAAGACAGGACACGATGGCGCACTGTTCCCCTGGCAGAGCGGTAGCGATGGGCGCGAGGAAACGCCGACTGCACTGTTCAATCCGCGATCCAAGCGCTGGATGCCCGACAATTCCCGACGTCAGCATCACGTGAACCTCGCCGTCGCATACAACGTATGGCACTACTGGCAAACAACCACCGACCTCGAATTTCTCAGGAATCACGCGGTCGAACTTCTAGTCGAAAATGCGCGCTTTTGGATCAGCCGGGCTGACTACGACGCCACCGATGACCGATACGACGTCCGGGGCATCATGGGCCCGGACGAATTTCATGACGGCTATCCAGGTCGCCCTGGCGAAGGCATCGACAACAATACGTACGTCAACATCATGACGGAGTGGTCACTGATGCGAGCGCTCGACGCCGTCGAGATTCTCGGCCGCACAAGCCGATCCATCACCGAAGACCTCGAGGTCACAGAATCCGAGTTGGCGGCCTGGGACAAGATGAGTCGTCGTCTGCGCCTCACCTTCCTTCCGAATGGCCTGCTCGCGCAATTCGAGGGTTTCGATACCCTCAAAGAACTGGATTGGGCAGACTACCGATCCCGGTACCTCGATATCGGTCGGCTCGATCTCATTCTCGAAGCTGAAGGCGACTCGACCGTCCACTACAAGGCATCCAAGCAAGCAGACTTACTCATGCTGCTGTATGTATTTTCCGCGGAGGAACTGACCGATCTGATCACACGGTTGGGTTACCACTTCGATCCGTCGTCGATTCCGTCCATGATCGATTACTATCTGTCCCGCACCACGCACGGATCGACTCTCAGCCGAATCGCGCACACCTGGGTGCTCGTCCGCGGTAATCGTTCGCAATCATGGGACATGCTTCGCAGCGCGCTCGCGTCGGATCTCTCGGACTCCCAGCATGGCCGTACGCGAGAGGGCATTCACCTCGCTGCGATGGCGGGCGCGATCGATATTCTCGAACGCTGTTACACCGGCCTCGACTTCCGTGACGATGTCGTGTGGTTGCATCCGCAATTGCCGATCGAACTGAGCGAACTTGCCTTCACGATCTACTACCGTGGCCATCGATTGCAGATCCAATGCACACATTCTTCAGTGACCGTATCGTCGGAGACGAAAGATGCTGCACCGATCGAACTTTCGATCGACGGCAGCAGTCACATAGTATTACCAGGATCGTCCGTAACCGTTTCCGCCCAGTAACTGGAGATCCAACATGCCTCACACCAACCCGGACGATCCAAATTCCGCGTCGACGGGATACAACAACTCGTCCTCTACCGCCGGCCAAGTCGCCCAGAACAGCATCTTCGAGCGTATTGCCCGAGCAGGCTTCGTCGGGAGCGGCATCGTTCACCTGATCATCGGCTACATCGCCATCCGCCTCGCTCTCGGGGGCGGCGGCGGAACCGCAGACCAGTCCGGGGCGATGACAGAACTGGCGAACAAGCCGGGTGGCGGCTTGGCGCTCTGGATCGGCGTCGTCGTATTTGCAGCTATGGGCCTGTGGCGGGTGGTTGAAGGTGTACTCGGCAGTTCGTCCAGGCCCGATGCCAACAAGAAATTGTCGCGGATATTCGATCGAATCAAGGCGTTCTCCCTGGCCGCGGTCTACTTTGCATTTGCGTTCACCTCGTGGGGTTTTGCACGCGGAATCGGCAAATCCAGCAGCAGCCAGAGCACCGGGATCACCGCGCGTCTGATGCAATCCGGTGTCGGTTCGGTCGCACTCGTTGTCGGTGCTCTGGTCATTGTCGCGATCGGCGGTTACCACGTGTACAAGGGAGCCAGCCAGAACTTCCTCGACGACCTCGATGGGCCCACCAGTGATCTGGTTCGACGCCTCGGCACGGTTGGGTATATCGCCAAGGGATTGGCCATTGCGGCAGTGGGTGTGCTTGTGATCGTTGCGGTGATCCAATCGGCCCCCGATAAGTCCTCCGGCCTCGACGGTGCCCTGAAAACCCTCGGCGCCCAACCTTACGGAGTCGCACTCCTGGTGGCCGCGGGACTTGGCATCATCACCTACGGTCTCTACTCCTTCGCTATGGCCCGATCGGCCAAGATGTGATCAACCCACGTTGATGACACCGTCATACCTGCGTTCTGCGTAGAGCGCTTTGATCGTGTCGGCATACTTACTCGCGATCGGTGTGCGCCGCAACTTCATCGTCGGCGTCAGTTCATCACCGCCTGGAACCCACGCCGATGGAATAATCGAAAAGCGTTTCACCTGTTCAACTCTGGATAGTTTTGCGTTTCCAGCCCTGACTGCCAGTGTTGCCTCTTCCACGATCTTCGGGTGTGCTGCCAAATCCGCGAGTTGCGCTCCGGGCACCCCTAGGGCCTCTGCTCGCAGATCAGTGACGTCCGGATCCAGCGTCACCAGCGCGGTGACATACCTCTGGTTGTTACCGATCGCGACAACTTGAGCGATCAACGACGAGGATGCCTTGACAGCATTCTCGATATTGTTGGGCGCCAGGTTCTTTCCCGACGAATTGACGATGAGTTCTTTCTTGCGGTCGACGATGGTCAGGTTGCCGTTGTCATCGCACTTTCCGATATCGCCAGTCGCCATCCAGCCGTCCGAATCGATTGTTTCAGCGGTCTTCTCGGGCTGATTGCGGTATCCGCGCATCACGATCGGTCCTCGTACCAGAACTTCACCGTCAGCTGCGAGTCTGATTTCGACGCCCGTGACGGGTTTACCCACTGTCCCGATCTTCAGATTGTCGGCCGTGGTCATCGCACCGAGGCCGATAGTTTCCGACATCCCCCAGATCTCGAGCAACGGGATACCCAAGCCGGTGAAGTACTCGAGGATCTCGACAGGAATAGCCGCTGCGCCTGTGAAAGCCAACCTGAGCTGATCGAACCCCAACGCGGTCCGCACCTTCGAAAACACCAAGGTGTCGGCGACCCGGTATTGCAGTTGCAACGCCCGCCCCCGTGGTGTCCCGTTCAGAGTCGCTCTCGCCGCTCGCGCACCCACAGCGAAAGACCACGCCGCCAACTTGGACGTGATCGGGTTTGTTTCCGCTGCCAGCTTTGCCTCAATTCCGGCCTTGATCTTCATCCAGACCCGTGGGACACCGACGAACATGGTCGGCCGGACATCGGACAGCGCGGACATCAAGTCGCGCAGATCTCCGACCGCCGTGATTTGCACACCAAAGATCTGGTTGGCGCCGTGCGTGGAAATCCGATCCGCAATGTGCGCCGACGGCAGGTACGAGATAGCCCGGTCCTCGAATCCGAGGTCGAAGCCGGCTATCGCCCTGGCGGCAGCGATTGCGTTGCGCTGCGTGACCTCCACACCTTTAGGGGGACCGGTGGTACCCGAGGTGTAGACAAGGGTCACCAAATCGTCCGGTGTCACCGCTCGCCACGACGCCTCGAAATCGAAGTTCGCGGCTGGATTCGATTCGATCTCCGCCAACTCGAGTGCTCCATCCGCCGGGCCGTCCACGGTGACGATGTGCTCGAATGTCACGCGAGATGCTGCGATCGGCGACAGGAACACCTGCTCGGTGACGACCACCTTGTTGCCCGCATCGGTAAACAGAAATTGGAGTTGTTCTGGCGCGCTGGTGTTGTACACCGAAAACGGAATAGCTCCTAGATGCGTGATTGCAGTATCCACGAGATTGAATTCCGGCCGGTTGGTGAGCATGAGCCCGACGGTGTCGCCGCGCCGAACGCCTAGTTCGGCCAGTCCACTGGCGATGGCCTCGACACGCCGCGCGTATTCACGCCAGGTCACCTCCTGATGTCCGCCAGGAGTCCGCAACGCGACTTTGTCGGGGTGCATCCGCGCGGTGTGCTGGAACGCCTCTACTGCGGTACGCACTTCGTTTCCCGACGGATGGACAAGAACTATGTCATCGGTGCCATCGATCATCACTTCTCCTGCCGACATCGAAATCGATTGCCGAAGTCGAGGATTCAGAACACTCTGCGCATGATCTTCACGGAACGCGCGGAATACGGAGGATAGACGAACTTCAGATCAGGCTTGAATGGCTTGACCAGCACAGACTTACGATGACTGAACGCTTCAAAGCCCCACTTTCCGTGGTAGGCGCCCATCCCGCTGTCACCGACACCACCGAACGGCAATTGCGGCACCATCGCGTGCACGGTCACATGATTCACCACTGCCCCACCAGAACTGATCGCATTGACCAGCTTTGTCGCCACGGTTCGCGAACTCGTGAAGTAATACGCAGCAAGTGGTTTGGGTCGCGCGTTGACGAACGTGATCGCCTCGTCGATCGAATCCACGGCGAGCACAGGAAGAATCGGCCCGAAGATCTCCTCCTGCATCACTGCGTCGTCAGGATCGGGGTCGGTGATCACCGTCGGTTCTATCGTGAGGGCATCACGATTCGATCCACCCCCGAACACGATCCGCCCGGAAGTGTCGGCCAGGCTTGCGGCGAGCCTGTCGAACTGCCGCTCGTTGACGATCTGCAATCCCTGGCCCTGCTGATCGGCGCGAAACTGCGTGAGAGTGTCGATGATGCGACGCACCAATTGTTCGTGGATCGACCGTTCCGCGAGCACGTAGTCGGGCGCAAGGCATGTCTGTCCCGAGTTGAACAACTTCGCCCACGCAACGCGTCTGGCTACGACATCCATTTCGGCGTCGGCAGCGACGACGACCGGGCTCTTGCCACCAAGTTCGAGCAGTACCGGCGTCAAGTCCGGCGCCGCTCTTGCCAGGATCTTGCGCCCGATCTCGGTACCGCCCGTGAACAACACCTTGTCAGGGCCTTGGGACAATAGTTCCTGCGTCACTTGTGCATCGCCTTCGACAACCACAACGGCCTCTGGATCGACGTACCGCGGCAGCCAATGAGCCAGCAGTGCGGACGTCGCAGGAGCCCCTTCCGACGGTTTGACGATGACTACGTTGCCCGCAGCAAGTGCTGCAACAAGTGGGACGAGAGTGAGATAGACGGGATAGTTCCAGGCTCCGATCACGAGCACGACACCGCGCGGCTCGTACTGGACCCAGCCGACTGCCGGCAGTTGGTTCAGCGGGAGCGGTTGTGGTCGCCGACGCATCCACCAGCGCAGACGTTTTCGCGCGTAGGTCGCCTCTGCCTTGACGAGTGCGACGTCAGCGAGCCACGCCTCCATCTCACTGCGTCCGAGATCTTCCGCAAGAGCCGCCGCTATCTCCTGCTCGCGTTCGTCGAGAAATCGTTCGATTCCCCCGATCTGGCCTTTGCGCCAGTCTGCTTTACGGGTCCGGCCACCTGCATACGCTTCCCGAAGCTGAGCCACGATAGGCGCGACATCAGATTCTGCGGACGAACCCTTGGAATGTGATTGATTGGTGAGCGTCATGGGAAACTCCGTCAGATCGAAGATCTGGACATGCCGATGAGGGCGAGCACCCATTGTGATGGTGCGTCTGTGCTGGTGCGTCGCACACACCGACATGTCCAGCGTATCGACCCGAGCCACACCATTCGATGGCTAGGAATGGATCTCCACATTCGCTACACTGCGGCACGTTAGTCGTCAGCTCGACTGATCAGTTCATCCAATCATGTTGTCCACAAACACTATTCATCGAATAGACACCCGACTATGTTTCGGAAATCGCGATTCCGACAGTTCCGGTCTTGCCGCGACGGAGGAGACTGCCCTTCATGGTGAGCCAGCCGATGATTCCGTAGCGACGAGCAATCGCATCGCGGGCATGATCGGTTCCAGGCCCGTCGAGGATTTCTGCCTTCGCGGCGACCGGGTCACCCTTGGGGTTTCCGCGAGCATCGCACACTGCAACGGTCACGGACGGGTTCCGCCTGATCCGCTTCACCTTGTAGGAATCGGTCACCGTCCACACCAGCAACCGCTCACCGTCGAGGGCAGCCCATAGCGGCGTTGCGACGGGTGTGCCGTCTTTACGGAATGTGGTGAGCAGGACGTACTTGGATTCTGTCACTCGCTTGAAGTCTGGGGTCACCTGTCGAGGATAGGTGCGAATCGTGGTTATCACGCGGCCGGCATTTCAGACACCGTTCCGCGATCAATCAATATGTCCGGATTGCCGCACTTTAGGGGCTCCAAGCTATGCATGATCCCCAACCGAATTCTCACTCGAGCTATTCTGTCGTTACCTATGTCTTCGAGGTATCGGGAGTTGAGCTTTTCATCATGCAGCGTCGAAGTTTCTTGAAGGCGGCCGGTGTTGGCGCAGCGGTTGCCGCCACGACAACGGTGACGTCCACTGCCGTGAGCCACGCGACGCCGCGGCACACCCTCCCGATGGGCATGGACCACTACCGCAACCTCGTTCCCGAACTATTTGACCCCTCACCAGTCCCCCAGCAGCATTCGGAAGCCATTGTCATCGGCTCCGGATTCGGTGCCAGTGCCACCGCGCTTCGACTCGCGCAGAGCGGGACTCAGGTCACGGTATTGGAACGGGGACTTCGATGGCCTCATGATCCGTATCGCGAAATCCATACCTCGGACCTGCTCGCTGACGGCCGAGGCGTGTTTCGCCGGACGTCGTTCACCAACCTCACCGGGATTCCCGTTGCGTGCGATTACTTCAGTGGAGTTCTCGACGCCACCGATTACGAAAACATGTCGGTATGGCGCGGAGCCGCAGTCGGCGGCGGGTCCGTCATCTTCACCGGCGTGATGATCGCACCCGAACGTAGATTCTTCGACGCCGTGTTCGGCAACTCGTTGAACTACGACGAGATGTCCGCTACCTGGTACCCCAAGGTCCGCCAGATGTTGCGCCTGAGCCCGCTGCCCGAGGATCTCTACCGAACGACGAACTTCGGACATTCGCGTCGGTGGGATCAGGATGCCCGCCGTGCCGGCTTCGATCCGCATCGCATCGACGGCATCTGGAACTGGGACGTCGTTCGCTCCGAACTGAGCGGCGGCTCCCGCCCGTCCGCAACCGTGGGCGACACCAACATGGGCAATTCCAACGGAGCAAAATTCGATCTCACTCAGAACTACATTCCTGCCGCTGAAGCCACGGGCAAGACCACGGTGTGCTTCGGGCATCAGGTGTTGAGCATCGGCCGCGAGAAGGACGGACGATACGTTGTCGACGTCGAATCGAGTGATCCCACCGGCGCCGTGCTGACCAGGCGCACCATTACGTGCGATCGTCTTTTTCTCGGCGCTGGGTCGATCGGAACGTCCGAACTGCTTGTCCGCGCTCAGGCGACCGGCGCCCTGCCGAAGCTCAACGAACACATCGGTAAAGGGTGGGGCACCAACGGCGACGGCGCGATGGTGCGATCCTTCGGGTTCAGCGACGGCTCAGCGCAGGCAGCACCTTCCGCGTCGCGCATCGTCGACGAAACGGGACTGCCTCTGTCTCTCGAGAACTGGCATGCGGCAGGAGTTCCGGTGAACATCGGCATGCTTGCCAGCCTGGGTATGACCCTCGATCCGCAGCGCGCCGATTTCAGCTTCGACGCGCACGCAGACCGTGTTGTTCTCAACTGGCCGCGAAATGGCAGCGCGGCCACGATCGAGGCCTTGCGTGCTGTGCAGAACAAAATGGCCTTTGCAGGTTCGACGCTGCCGTCGGCATTGCCGTTTGCGCAGGACGTCAACTGCTCGTTCACCGCGCATCCACTCGGCGGCGCAGTCTTGGGCAAAGCCACCGACGGTTACGGCCGGGTCAAGGGGTACGACGGTCTGTACGTCATGGACGGAGCGGCGATCCCCGGAAGCACAGGCACGGTCAATCCGTCGTTGACCATCACAGCTCTGGCCGAGCGAAACATCGCGGAGATCATCAACTCGAAGCGCTGAGGCGATCTACCTGCTGAACGGATGGTCCCGGACCCCGATCAGCACACGGCAATCAGGTGAGACCAGCCAGAAATTGTTGTCAGCCTGGATTTCGAACAGCCCTTCATCGATGCTGACCAGCGTCCGCGGGTCCCATTGCGCGAGGGACTGCCGAATTGTGGTGTCGACGTCGGAAGTCAGCGCATGGATACGCGCAAACGCCTGACGGACCCGCACCGTCAGATGCACGGAAGCCGGGTCGAAGGTGTTGGCAAAGTCCTCCGCCAACACCGGCGGACCGATTTCCGGGCGTGGCACTCCCGGACCGCCATGACTACGACCCGAGAAACGCGACTTGACCCCGCTCTTGACCTGCTCCCACGTCCGCTCACGGTGAATCGTCGAATATCCCGTAATCGTGCCTCGATCGGGCGAGAGCACGACGTCGAAACCGTTGCGCGAGAGCCGCAGGTAACCGCCACTCGACGGTCTGCGGGCAGACTTCAGCAGGAAATCCTCGAGCATGTTGCGCAGTTGAAACTCCGCTGCCCGCTCGTCTCCGCCGTGGTGGTAGCGAAAGCTGTCCGTGGCGCGCACCGTAACCCGCACGTCGTGGACATCCTCGACCGAGATGTCGCCGACCGGCAAGTCTCGAGACATGCGGATGTGTTTGGCCGTGCCGTGTGGAACACCGACCGATTCAGGCGCGCCAGACTGCTCGGCCCGCAGAAATCCGTCACACTCATCCGCGCGGCACCAACCGTCGACGTACTCGGTCTGGTTGGTGCAGCGGACGCCGTCCCGTCGGAAACGTGTGCAAACTGACATTCCGCCATTATGGGTCGAAGGACCGACAAACTCGGGTAACTACTCCCCTTCGAGCTCACCTTCAGTTTCGAGATACACCTGACGCAAACCGTCGAGCGTCTTCTGCTCCGGGTGCTCCCACATCTTGCGCTCAGCAGCTTCGAGAAGTCGTTCGGCGATACCGTGCAATGCCCACGGATTGGACTGCGTCATGAACTTCTGGTTCTGCTCGTCCAGGACGTAGGTTTCGGCCAGCTTCTCGTACATCCAGTCCGCAACAACATTGGTGGTGGCGTCGTAACCGAAGAGGTAGTCGACGGTAGCTGCCATTTCGAACGCACCCTTGTAACCGTGACGGCGCATCGCGTCGAGCCACCGCGGATTGACAACGCGAGCGCGGAACACGCGCGCCGTTTCCTCCGAAAGTGTCCGTGTGCGAACCGATTCCGGGCGAGTGCTGTCGCCGATGTATGCCTCGGGCGATTTCCCGGTCAGCGCACGCACGGTTGCGACCATGCCGCCGTGGTACTGGAAATAGTCGTCTGAATCCGCGATGTCATGCTCGCGCGTGTCAGTGTTCTTGGCCGCCACGTTGATTCGACGGTACGCGCTGCGCATGTCGTCGGCGGCGGGGATCCCGTCGAGGCCGCGGCCGTACGCAAAGCCGCCCCACGTGGTGTACACATCGGCCAGGTCGTCGTCGCCGCGCCACGTCTTGGAGTCGATGAGTTGCAGCAGACCAGCGCCGTAGGTTCCGGGCTTGGAGCCGAAAATACGCGTGGTTGCACGTCGCGCGTCTCCGTGTTCGGCGAGGTCTGCCTGGGCGTGGGCGCGGATGTAGTTCTGTTCATCCGTTTCGTCCAGCGCTGCGACCAACTGGACAGCGTCGTCGAGGAGCGCCAGGACGTGCGGGAACGCGTCGCGGAAGAAGCCGGAGATGCGGACTGTGACATCGATGCGCGGGCGGCCGAGTTCTTCGAGGTCGATGACCTCGAGGTTGACGACGCGTCGGCTGGCTTCGTCCCAGACGGGGCGAACACCGAGGAGTGCAAACACTTCTGCGATGTCGTCGCCTGAGGTACGCATGGCGGCGGTACCCCACACGGACAGCCCCACCGAGCGCGGGTACTCGCCGTGATCGGCCAGGTAGCGCGCGGCGAGAGACTCCGCCATTGCCTGGCCGGTCTCCCACGCCAGTCGCGAGGGAACTGCTTTGGGATCGACCGAGTAGAAGTTGCGACCAGTGGGGAGCACGTTGATCAATCCGCGCAGCGGTGAGCCACTCGGACCGGCCGCGATGAAACCGCCGTCGAGCGCGTGCAGGACCTGCTTGATCTCGTTGTTCGTCTGTCGCAGCCGCGGAACCACTTCAGTGGCGGCGAACTGAAGGATCTTCACGACGGTGGGGTCGTCGCTGAGTCCTTCTGCGGCAGCTGGATTCCACTCGGCGTCCGACATCGCGCGGACCAGAGCGTGCGCCTTTTCTTCGATGTCGTCGACGCGATTACGTGATTCGTCGCCGTCTTCGCTGAGTCCGAGAGCCTCGCGCAGACCTGGGACGCTCTGCTCGCCGCCCCACATCTGTCGTGCCCTCAGCATTGCGAGGACCAGTTCGATCTCGGCGTCGCCCTCGGGTGCGCGGCCGAGAATGTGCAGACCGTCGCGGATCTGGACGTCCTTGATCTCGCACAGCCAGCCGTCGACGTGCAGGAGCATGTCGTCGAACACGTCTTCTTCCGGACGCTCGGCAAGTCCGAGGTCGTGGTCCATCTTGGCGGCCCGCATCAGGGTCCAGATCTGCTGGCGGATGGCCGGCAGCTTGGACGGGTCCAGCGCGGAGATGTTGGAGTGCTCGTCGAGTAGTTGTTCGAGGCGGGAAATGTCGCCGTAGCTTTCGGCGCGGGCCATCGGTGGGATCAGGTGATCGACGAGCGTCGCGTGGGCACGACGCTTTGCCTGTGTTCCTTCACCCGGGTCGTTGACCAGGAAGGGGTAGATGAGGGGCAGGTCACCGAGAGCGGCGTCGGTGCCGCAGTTGCTGGACATGCCGAGCGTCTTGCCTGGCAGCCATTCGAGGTTTCCGTGCTTGCCCAGGTGAACAACCGCGTCGGCACCAAATCCGCCGTTGTCCGGGGTTGCAGCGATCCAGCGGTACGCGGCGAGGTAGTGGTGGCTCGGTGGCAGATCGGGATCGTGGTAGATCGCGACGGGCTTTTCACCGAATCCCCGTGGCGGCTGGACCATGAGCACGATGTTGTTGAATCGCAGTGCCGCGATGACGATTTCGCCGTCCGGGTCCTGCGACCGATCGACGTACAGCTCGCCGGGCGCTTCGCCCCAGTGTTCTTCGACGCCGCTGCGCAGATCTTCGGGCAGGGTGGCGAACCACTCGCGGTATCGCGCCGCCGAAATGCGGATCGGGTTGCCCTCGAGCTGCTCGGCCGTGAGCCAGTCGGGATCCTGCCCGCCCGCGGCGATCAACGCGTGAATCAGCGCGTCGCCATCCTTGGCGGCCAACCCGGGAACCGAGTCCGGTCCGTCAATGGGTCCGAGATCGTAACCAGCGCTACGCATTTCGGTGAGCAGGTCGATCGCGCTGGCTGGTGTATCGAGGCCTACGGCATTGCCGATGCGAGCGTGCTTGGTGGGGTACGCCGACAGCATCAACGCAACACGGCGCTCCGGCGTCGGAATATGACGCAACTTGCCGTGACGCACCGCGATGCCGGCCACGCGGGCTGCGCGCTCCGGATCAGGCATGTACGTGGACAGTCCGTCGGAATCGATTTCCTTGAACGAGAACGGCACCGTGATGATGCGTCCGTCGAATTCGGGGACCGCAACCTGCGTCGCGACATCGAGCGGCGACAATCCGTCGTCGTTGGCATCCCAGGTGGCGCGGCTGCTGGTCAGGCACAGTCCCTGCAAGATCGGAACGTCCAAAGCGGCGAGCGCTGCCACATCCCAGGCTTCGTCGTCGCCGCCCGCCGATGCGGTGGCCGGCTTGGTTCCGCCGGCTGCGAGAACCGTCACGACCATGGCGTCGGCGCGGCGAAGTGTGGTCAGCAATTCGGCTTCGGCGCTGCGCAGCGAGGCGCAGTAGATCGGGAGAGCGGTGCCGCCGGCATCGGCAATCGCGTCGCAGAGCGCCTGGACGTAGCGGGTATTCCCGGCGAGGTGCTGGGCGCGGTAGTAGAGAACCGCGATGACGGGACCACTGTTGTCGCTGATGTCGGGGGCAAATTCAGCGATTCCCCACGACGGCAGCCGCGTCGGGGCCTCGAAGCCGTGACCGGTGAGCAGCACCGTGTCGGACAGGAAGTGGTGCAGCTGCGCCAGGTTGTCTGCGCCGCCCTCGGCCAGGTAATTGTGCGCTTCAGCCGCAACGCCCGGGGAGACAGTCGAGCACTCCATGAGGTCGGCATCAGGCGCGTGTTCGCCGCCGAGCACCACGACGGGCAGGCCACTGGCCAGGACCATGTCCAGACCGTCTTCCCAGCTCCGACGGCTGCCGAGGATGCGCACGATCACAAGATCGACGCCGTCGAGCAAGCCGGGTAGATCCTCGGAAACCAGCAGCCTGGAGGGGTTTGCCCAGCGATACGAAACGCCGTCTCCGTTGTCCTGGCTTGCGCGAGCGCTCAGCAGATCGGTGTCGGACGTCGAGAGCAGAAGAATCACAGGTGAAACCTTCCTGGGGTTTCGCGCCCCGTGAAAAAGATCTTTCATGGACAGCAGTTGAGGGTCTGACTCGTGTTTACGAACGGAAACACTTCCGCTTGTACACACTCACAGTGGCGCGACCGCACCGGAATCTCACCGGTTTCCTCACCTGCTGTCACTGGTTGACCGTGATGCTACCGGTCGCGGGTCCGTGCTCTACACGGTCGTACCCTTGAACCATGTCCACAGACCGTTCTCAGCCAGACGCGTGCCCTGGAGCGCTGCAGGTCCACCAGGCCGCAGACGGCCCGTTGGCGCGCGTGCGCCTACCCGGCGGCGCTTTGGCTCCACACCAGTTGCTGACGTTGGCCGAGGCTGCCCGCGACGTGGGCAACGGCCAGATGGAACTCACCTCACGTGGGAATATTCAACTCCGAGCCGTCAAGGACCCCCACGTATTTGCCGAACGGATCGCGTCCGCTGGTTTGCTCCCCTCCGCAACGCATGAGCGGGTTCGCAACATTCTGGCGTCGCCGCTGTCCGGCCGAATCGGGGGTGTCGCCGATGTGCGTGAGCTGGTTCGCACTCTTGACGCGGCGGTGCAGTCGGACCCCGCGTTGGCGCAGCTACCAGGACGAACACTGTTCACACTCGACGACGGCCGCGGCGACATCAGCGGTCTGCACGGCGATTTCGGACTACACGCCCACAGCGAATCCGAGCACTCACTCGTCCTCGCAGGGCATCGCACGAACCACCTCGTCCACGTCGACGACGCTGTGCCGTTGCTCCTCGGCGCTGCGCACGCGTTCCTGAATCTTCGAGACAAGCACTGGCGACTGGCTGAAGTCCCCGACGGAATCGCTCGAACGATCGATCATCTGGGCCTTTCAGCGGAATTTGCCGGTGCCGTCGACCTCGCCCCGGATGCGGGGCCGTCGATCGGATGGCTCGAACAACGCGACGGAACCGTCGCGTTGGGCGGCGGACTCCGCTTCGGACTCCTGGACGCACGGCTCGCCGAATTCCTCGCCGCCATCGAAAAACCCGTGGTCGTGACGCCGTGGCGCTCGATCATGATCTTCGATCTCGACGAAGGCGCAGCCGAGCAGGTGGTGCGAGTTCTCGCTCCGATGGGCTTGATCTTCGACGAGAATTCGCCGTGGCTCGACGTCACAGCCTGCACCGGAAGCCCTGGATGCGAGAAGTCGCTCGCCGATGTCCGGGCGGACGCCATCGAAGCCGTCGAGCGGGGCTCACTACCGATCGAAGGCCGGCAGCACTGGGCGGGCTGTGACCGTTCCTGCGGGCGCCCCCGCGCGAAAGTAGCCGACGTGATTGCGACGACCGACGGTTACCGGGTGAATCAGACCGATCGGTGATACCTCTATCCTGTGCCCCATGATCGAGTACATCCGTGACGGCGCAGAAATTTATCGCCAGTCCTTTGCCACAATTCGGGCCGAAGCCGACCTGAGCCGTTTTCCGGCGGATGTCTCGCAAGCCGTAGTGCGGATGATCCATGCGAGTGGTCAGGTCGACCTGGTCGACGACATCGCGTTCACACCGAACGTCGTCACCGTCGCGAGGGCTGCCTTACGGGCGGGTGCGCCGATCTTCTGTGATGCGAACATGGTCGCCGCCGGCATTACCCGTAAGCGTCTGCCCGCCGACAACGACGTGATCTGCACACTGCGGGATCCGCAGGTTCCCTTGCTGGCGAACACAATCGACAACACACGCTCTGCGGCGGCTATCGAACTGTGGGGCCCGAAACTCGAAGGCGCCGTGGTCGCGATCGGCAATGCGCCGACCGCGCTGTTCCATCTCCTCAACCTGATCGAGGGGGGCGGACCGCGGCCTGCTGCTATCGTCGGCGGACCCGTGGGATTCATCGGATCCGCAGAATCCAAAGAAGCGCTGATCGGACACCCCAGCGGCATAGAACATTTGATACTGAGAGGCCGACGCGGCGGCAGTGCCGTCACCGCGGCTGTCGTCAATGCGATTGCGAGCGAACAAGAATGAGCGAAGGCAAGTTGTGGGGAGTCGG
This sequence comes from Rhodococcus sp. IEGM 1366, assembly GCF_033142425.1. Lineage (NCBI taxonomy): Bacteria > Bacillati > Actinomycetota > Actinomycetes > Mycobacteriales > Nocardiaceae > Rhodococcus > Rhodococcus sp. IEGM 1366. The sequence goes on along the minus strand of NZ_JAWLRZ010000005.1, from coordinate 131,022 downwards.
CATCGGACCCGGCGATCCGGAGTTGGTGACCGTCAAAGCTGCCCGAGTGATCGGCGAGGCCGACGTCATCGCATTCCATTCCGCGCGGCACGGTAAGAGCATTTCCCGCGGGGTTGCTGCTCCGTACATGCGCGAGGGCCAGATCGAGGAACACCTCGTCTATCCCGTCACGACCGAAACCATCGACCATCCGGGTGGGTACCAGGGTGCGATGGACGAATTCTACGAAGCCGCAGCCGAAAGGTTGGCCGTCCACTTGGCCGCCGGACGCACTGTGGCACTACTCGCCGCGGGCGACCCACTGTTCTACAGCTCGTACATGCACATGCACAAACGCCTGGCGGATCGTTTCGAGGCCGAGGTCATCCCCGGTGTCACCTCCGTCAGTGCCGCGTCGGCCGCACTCGGAAAACCCCTGGTCGAAGGTGACGAAATCCTCACCATCCTGCCCGGAACCTTGCCGCAAGCGGAGCTCACGCGACGCTTGAAGGAAACAGACGCCGCAGCGATCCTCAAGTTGGGCCGCACCTTCCCACCGGTTCTGCGCTCACTCGAGGACGCCGGCCGACTCGGCGAAGCGCACTATGTCGAGCGAGCCAGCACACCTCGCCAGCGCGTCGACGCTGCCGCCGACGTCGATCCAGCGGGCGTGCCGTACTTCTCCATCGCCATAGTTCCCAGCCCGTCGAACAATGCAGCGACGCGCGAAAACACCGCGGGTGAAGTGGTTGTCGTCGGCCTCGGACCCGGTGACACCGCATGGACCACACCTGAAGTGGCGCATGAACTTTCGCTGGCCACAGACCTTGTGGGATACGGCCCGTACGTCGACCGCGTGCCAACCCGCCCCGGACAGCGCCGCCATTCCAGCGACAATCGCGTCGAATCGGAGCGGGCAGCGATGGCCCTCGACCTCGCCAAGAACGGCGCCCGCGTGGCCGTCGTCTCGTCCGGCGATCCCGGTGTATTTGCCATGGCTGCAGCGGTACTCGAGGTGGCAGCCGAAGATCAGTGGAGCGGCGTTCCCGTCCGCATCCTGCCCGGCATGACAGCGGCAAATGCCGTGGCCAGTCGCGTCGGAGCCCCGCTCGGTCACGATTACGCTGTGCTGTCCCTGTCGGATCGGCTCAAGCCCTGGGAAGTGGTGTCGCGTCGCATCTCAGCGGTCGCCGCGGCAGATATGGCTTTTGCCGTCTACAACCCGGCGTCAAAATCCCGAACGTGGCAGGTCCAGGCCATGAAGGATTTGGTACTCGAGCACCGCTCCCCCGAAACTCCGGTCATCATCGGCCGAGATGTTGCCAGTGCGGAGGAATCGGTGCGCATCGTCACGCTCGGCGATCTCGAACCGTCCGAAATCGATATGCGCACGTTGCTGATTGTCGGATCGTCCATGACAAAGGTTGTGGATACCGGTTCCGGCCGACAGGTGTTCACGCCGCGTCGCTACCCCTAACCTGATTGTGAAGGATTTTGTTCGCTCAGCGAGCAAAATCCTTCACAACCACTGCGCGGATGTAGCGCCGGGTCACCCATCCCTGCACCAGACGCCCAATCGGAGCACCCAAGCGCACCCACCAAGTACCGGGCTTGGAGAATGCCGTGATCTCGAGGCGAACCTGATTGCCGAGTTCGTCGAAATGGACAATGAACGACTCTTCACCGCACTCGGGATGACCACGGCGCGTGCCGTACGCAAATCCGGCCCGGTTCGGCTCGTCGACCACGTAAACAACGCGGACGGGCACCAATATCGGTCCGAAACCGAAAGTTGCGTCTTCGCCGGTCCTGGCGGTGTCACCGGCAGCTTTCACCGTCAATCCAGCGCCGCGATGCATCCCCCACGTCATGACAGTATTGGCCGCTGCCTCGAAATCGGCGCGGGTAGTACCGACCACCGCACGCTCGCGCACGTGGTGATAGCCAACGGGCAGTAGGCCACCTGTTGCTCCGATTTCGGAGTAGGTCAGCGGTTCCTGGTCCACGTCAGCAGTGTGGCACAGCTAGGCGGCAGCGGGTTCCCATCGCGCCTTCACGAGTCGGTCGATGTCACCAACGGCCGGCCCGGACACGATTCCCGGTAGGAGCAACTGCCACATCTCGTCGACACGTTCGGTGAGATCAGTGCGCCGGGTGATCACGTTGGACACCAGTTGAACTCCGGTGAACGCAGCCGGAATGAATCGCCCCAAAGCGGCGACGTCCACCGACGGCTTGATCTGACCGCTGTCCTTCGCTTGCTGCACGAGTTCGGTGCATGCATTGATCCAGTCTGCGTACGGCTCGACGGGACCTTCGAATGTGCTCAGTTCCAAGGTCAATCGAATTCCGGCTCGGACGATGGGCTCCTCGACGATCTGCCGTGCCATCTCATGGGTGAGCATGACCGTTTTTTCGAGCGGAGTCGCCGACGTTGCGGATATCGCCTCGACCGACTCGATGGACATGCGGTGCTGTTCTGCGATGACAAACTGTGCCAGTTCGTCTTTCGATGCAAAGTGGAAGTACAGGGCGCCCTTCGTGGTGCCGGCGCCCTCCACGATGTCACTCATGCTTGTGCTGCCGTACCCGGTCTTTTCGAATTGTGCTGCCGCGCCGGCGACGATCTGCTGCCGCGTCAGCTCGGCGCGTGCTTGCTTGACCACGAGAACTCCTCTCTCACTCGAGGGTCCCCCGCAAACCCTCTTCCGGTTTGCACCCCAATCGGGCTATACCCAGAATGATCTCAACTCCCCCAACTAACCAGCAGTGAATTGTCAGAAAATATTTCGCAAATACATAACTCCAGGTGAGGGATGAATCACAGGTGAGATTCGATTCGTCCGGAGGCGCTTTCGTCGACCCGGGCACGGTCGACAAGCTCGCCGACCATGGCAGTCAATTCCATCATCTGATGTGTAATCTCGTCTCGCAGTAGTGCTGTCTCGGCTTCCGACACAGTTCCGGAGGCGGTGTCGATCGACATCAACAGTTCGATATTCGTTCGCAATGCCGTCAGGGGTGCCAGCAAATCCTGTCCGGCATCAGTGATCAATCTACGCTGACGCGCCCGTGATTCCGACAGGGTGCCCAGCATTCGGTTGAAACTGACAGTCAGCGAGGCCAACTCGTCGTCACCCGTGACCGGTATCGGTGTGAGATCGTCCGTTGCGGCAACACGTTGTGTCGCCGCGGTCAATCGTGCGATCGGCCGTAATCCTGTGCGCGCCACAGCATCTCCTGCGGCATAGGCCAACGCGATACCCGCGGCACCGAGCGCAGCCAGCACTACCGCAAGTCGCTTCAAGACGGAATTTGTCGGCCCGAGCGATTGCGCGACGATCAAAGTCTGACCCGCGACCGACGGCGTAACCAACACCCGATACGAATCCAAGGTCGCAATGGTGGACCCGGAAGCTTTGTGGGCCAGGGATTTGATTGCCTCACCGCTGGTACTGAATGGTGGCAATCCCGGTGTCGCCGTCACCAATGCTCCATCGGTCGTCACCAATCCGACAGCTTGGATCACTGCGGTATCGGCGCCGGCTGTCAGTCCCAAAACCGGTGTGACACCACCGAAGTTGACGGTATCGGCAATTGCGTCGGCTGTTCGCTCCAACTGACGATCGACGTTGCCTTGAAGGTAGGCGTTGAATACGAAATACACCGAAGCAGCAGACGCGATCACAGCAATCGCAACCAAGCCTGCAGTGAGTACTTTCACGCGGGCGTGGAGAGTCCGGACACGAATTGTCGAACGCTTCCGACGCCCGAGTGCGGGGACGGACACCCTCATAGGCACCCTCGGCGTGTTGGACCCGTTCCTGACATAGGTCCAGTATGTTCCGCGAACCTTAGACGAACCTGAACCGCGTGCCCCCGAACTTTCACGTAACTGTCGATTCGAGCCACGCTGCGGCGGCAGAAGGCGAGTTGAAGCTTTCCACGCCCTCCGGTGCCGGTGGGCGCTCCACCACGATCACCGGCAAGCCCAGTTGCCGAGCGGCAACAATCTTGGCGTACGTCTGGTCACCCCCGCTGCTCTTGGTCACTACAACGTCGATACCGCGGCGGCGCATGAGTTCGCGCTCCGATTCGACGTCGAACGGCCCGCGCGCCAGGATCAGTTCGTGGGGCGCAGGCATGGCGCCCGTCGGCGGATCAATGGACCGCACGAGAAAACTCACGCCACTGACCTCGGCAAACGCAGAAACTCCTTGCCTACCAATGGTCAAGAACGCTCTAGTGCCCAACACAGGGACCAATTCCGCAGCATGGCTGAGATCGCGAGCCGGAAACCATCGGTCCTGTGGGTGCTGCGCCCACGACGGCCGCTGGCAGACAGCAAACGGAATCTCGCAGGTGCGAGCCGCCAGATGAGCATTAGCCGTGATACGTGACGCAAAGGGGTGCGTCGCGTCGAGCAACGCCCGAATATCGTTTTCCGCTAACCACCCCGCGAGGCCTTCGGCGCCACCGAAGCCCCCGACGCGAACCTCGCCTTCAGGCCAGCGCGGGTCGCGGACTCGGCCGGCGAGCGACGTGACTACCTCGAGGTCCACCGAATCCGCGAGGCGGGCGGCAATCTCGCGTCCCTCGCCGGTTCCTCCGAGCACAAGAACGCGGGGGCGGGCGTTGTGCACGGTCAGTGTGTGACCCGCTCACGTGCGGCCGAGTACAGGTAACTATCCGGGAACCCCTCGGCCGTGAGCACGCGTCCGACGATGACTACGGCAGTCTTGGTGATGCCGGCCTCGTGAACCTGACGCACTATCGAACTCAACGTTCCACGCACCACGATCTCGTCGGGGCGCGACGCAAATGCGACCACCGCGACCGGGCAGTCGATACCGTAGTTCTCGGCAAGCTCGTCGGCGATCTGCTCGATGCGATGCGCGCCGAGATGAATCACCATGGTCGAACCACTGCGTCCGAGTGACCGGAGATCCTCACCTTCGGGCATCGCTGTCGACAGCGTCGACACTCGGGTCAGCACGATGGTCTGCGATACGCCTGGAACCGTCAATTCACGGCCCAGTGCGGCCGCTGCCGCGGTAAACGCCGGAACACCCGGCACCATGTCGTATCGGACTCCGGCAGCATCCAGCCGTCGCGCCTGCTCGGCTACCGCACTGAAGATCGACGGGTCACCGGAATGCAACCGTGCTACGTCGTGTCCCGCCGAATCCGCTGCGACGAGCAGCGCGGTGATTTCGTCGAGGCTCAATCGAGCGGTATCGACCACCTGCGCGCCGGCCGGGCAGTATTCGAGCAGTTCCGCGGGGACGAGGCTGCCCGCGTACAAGCACACCGAACTTGCTGAGATGATGCGCTGCGCGCGCACTGTGATCAAGTCGGCAGCACCGGGACCAGCACCGATGAAATGAACGGTCATTGAGCGTCTTCCTCTGTGTGATCGGCATCTGCACCGGCAGTTGCCTCTGTTTTTGTGACCGACCACTGCACGACGGGCAGTTGGGGTCGCCACACGTTGAATGTTCCCAAGGGCTCGGCCCGCTGGATCTGCAACCGACGCAGCGTGCCGCCGAATCGGGTGAACCACTCCAGGAGCAACGCTTCCGATTCTGCGGTAACGGCGTTGGCCACCAGTCTGCCGCCGGCCTCGAGGTGGTCCCAGCAGGCGTCGAGCATTCCGGGTTGCGTCACACCCCCGCCGACAAAGATGGCATCGGGTGTGCGAGTCACCTCGGCAAACGATTCGGGCGCGCGCCCGAGGACATCGAGGCTCGGCACACCCAAGGCCCGCGCATTACCATCGATTTGGGAGATCCGCGATGCCGCCTGCTCGAATGACGTTGCGGTGCAACGTGGGTGGGTGCGCATCCATTCGATCGCGACAGTGCCAGACCCGCCGCCGACATCCCACAAGTATTCACCGGGAGCCGGGGCCAGCGCACAGATCGTCAGCGCGCGGATCTCCTGCTTCGTCATCTGACCGTCACCGCTGTATGCCGCGTCGGGCAATCCGGGCACGCGCGTCAGACGGTGCGGTGCGCCCGACACAACACATTCCACGGCAAGAACATTCAACGGGTCGACATCTGCGGCATCGACATCCCACTCGTCCGCCTGGGCAACGGTGCGTGATTCGTGCGCTCCACCCAACTGTCCGAGGACAGTGATCGTGGACCGACCGAAACCGGTGGAGGTCAGTATTTCTGCCACCTCGCCGGGTGTGGCCCTGCCGTTGCTCAGCACCAACAACCGCGCACCGTCGGTGACGGACGGCAAGACGGTGGTGGCGTCGCGGTTGACCAGGCTCACCAACTCCGCATCGGCCGACGCCCATCCCATGCGAGCACTCGCCAGAGCAATCGACGACGGGTGCGAGATCACCCGAAGTTTGTCAGCACCCAGCACACGCACGAGTGTGGCGCCGATCCCGTGGAACATCGGATCGCCGCTGGCCAGCACGCAGATACGGCGGCCCGCGTGAGCGTCGAACAGTCCGGGGAGCGCGGAGAGCATCGGTGTGGGCCAGGCGATCCGATCGGCCGAGGAGCCGTCTACCAATGGGATCAGGTCCAGTTGACGCGAGGAACCCATCAACACCTGAGCGCCGAGCACAGCGCTCTTCGCCGAGTCCGACAAGCCCTCCCAACCGTCAGCGCCGAGACCGACGACAACAACGGGTTCGTCGGCGGTCATCGCGGCATCCGCCGCCAGATCGATTGTGGGAGAAGTCGCATCATGAAGAAAACTGGTTGGAGGATTCGCGGAACCCACACCCGCGTTGCGCCGGACTGCAATCCCCGAACTACCGCGTCGGCGACCTGCGCCGGTGTGCTCGACATCGGCGCCGGCTTCATGCCCTCGGTCATCGAGCCGATCACAAAACCAGGCCGGACAAGCAGTAGTTGAATTCCACTGCCGTGCAACGCATCTCCGAGGCCGCTGGCAAAGCCGTCCAGGCCGGCCTTTGCAGAACCGTAGACGTAATTTGCGCGGCGCACCCGGACACCGGCCACGGACGAGAAGACAGCGATCTTGCCGCGGCCTTGTCGTTTCATCAAGTCCGCGAGAAGAGTCAGGATGCTGACCTGCGCCACGTAATCGGTGTGAACAATTGCAACGGCATGAGCGGCGTCGGTTTCCGCGCGGGCCTGATCACCCAGGATTCCGAACGCCAGCACCGCGACGTCGATCCGGCCGTGCGCTCGGGCAACCTGTGCGAGGAAGTCTGCATGAGTGTCGGTTGCATCGGCATCGAATTCGACGGCTGTCACGGCTAGGGCGCCCGCGTCCGTCAACATCGTGCGTTGCTGTTCGAGGTCGTTGCTGCGCCGCGCCGCCAGCACGATTCTTCCGCCGGGGGCCAACCGGACGGCAATCTCCAGACCGATTTCGCTTCGCCCTCCCAGCAGGAGGACCGTCTCGGCATCTTCAGTGTTCGCACCCGCAGTCACTGCACCAGTGTCCTCGATTACCGTCGTGGCATGACCATCACCCCCTCCGCACCCGCCGCGCTCTCCGACGACGGTCTGGCGTTCGTGCGCGAATACCATCTCGCCACCCTGACAACTCTGCGCCCGAACGGCACACCGCACGTCGTGGCCGTGGGATTCACGTGGGATCAGGAAGCAGGAAAAGCACGTGTCATCACCAGCGGCGGATCACAGAAAGCCATCAACGCCGCCCGGGGTGGTTACGGCGCCGTCAGTTCTGTCGACGGTGGACGCTGGCTCACCCTCGAAGGTCCGGCGCGCGTGCTCGACGACCCTGAATCCGTGGCCGACGCCGTTCAGCGCTACGCCGAGCGGTACCGCCAGCCACGGATCAATCCGGCGCGGGTGGTCATCGAAATCGACGTCACCCGCATTCTGGGAACGGCCGCATTCAAACCCGCGGCCGAAGAGCTGACCAGCTAAAGGATCGTCAAACCGTGCGGACGGTTGTTGAACGACTCGCAACCGTCCGCGGTGACAACAACGATGTCCTCGATCCGGGCACCCCAGTTGCCCCGGAAATAGATTCCCGGTTCGATGCTGAAAGCCATACCCTCGGCCAGTTCGATGCTGTTGCCCTCCACGATGTACGGCTCCTCGTGGACCGACAAGCCGATCCCGTGGCCTGTGCGGTGAACGAACACGTCGGCCAACCCTTGTGCAGCGAGCACGTCGCGCGCAGCGGCATCCACGAATTCCGCCGACACGCCGGGGCGAACAGAGTCCACAGCCGCCTGCTGAGCCGCTTCGAGCACGGCAAACTGGGCAGCAACCTCGATTGACGGCTTCCCCATGCTGTACGTGCGAGTGGAATCGGAGTTGTATCCGGGCTCCACCGGCCCGCCGATGTCGATCACCACAATGTCGCCGCTCTCGATCACCCGATCGGACACCTCGTGATGCGGATCCGCGCCGTGCGGACCCGACCCCACGATGACAAATGCCGCCTCGGTGTGACCTTCCTCGAGAATCGCTGCTGAAATCGCCTCGCCGACTTCGGCTTCCGTCCGTCCCACAACGAGAAACTCGGCCATCCGTGCATGCACACGGTCGATGGCCTGACCGGCGCGACGGAGCGCGTCGACCTCCGCGGCGTCCTTGACCATCCGCAGCTCACGCAGCACGCCCGTAGCCAGAATCGGCAACGAACCCACAGCGTCGGCCAACGGAATCAAATGCAGCGCAGGCATCGCATCCGTGACCGCGACCTTGGCGCCCGTCGGCAATTGCCCAGCGACAATGGCATACGGATCAACACCGTCCACCCAGTCCAGCACGTCGAGGCCAAGATCCCCGACCGCCGATTCCTTCAACGACGCCAGTTCCAGCCGAGGAAGGACGACCGACGCCCTTGCTCCGTCGGCAGCGATCACCAGGGCCGTCAACCGTTCGAACGAATCCGCTCGGGAGCCCGTCAGATAGCGCAAATCCGGCCCCGGCGTGACCACAAGACCGTCCAGACCAGCCGCGCTCGCCAACTCTGCGGCGCGGGCAATACGAGATTCGTAGACGGCTGAGGGGAAACGTGAACCATATTCGGCGGGAGAGGTCATGGCTTCCAGATTAGTGCCGACTGGCAGGATGGTGACCATGAGTGGGCCTTTGCTTCTCCTTGACGGTGCCAGCCTGTGGTTTCGTGCGTTCCACGCACTACCCGAGTCCTTTGTCGGCGATGACGGCAGACCCGTCAACGCTGTCCGCGGATTCACCGACATGGTCGCGTCGCTGATCACCAAGCACCAACCGAGTCGCCTCGCTGTCTGCCTGGATCTGGATTGGCGACCGCAGTTCCGCGTCGACGCCATCCCCACCTACAAAGCTCACCGCGTTGCCGAGGGATCCGACGGTTCGTCCGAGGAAGTGCCCGATACCCTCACCCCGCAGGTCGACATGATCATGGATGTCCTCGCGGCAGCGGGAATCGCCACCGCCGGTGCGGTCGGTCTCGAAGCCGACGACGTCCTGGGCACGCTGGCCGCCACGGAACGCGATGATCTCACCGTCGTGGTCAGCGGAGATCGCGACCTGTTGCAGGTTGTCACCGACGACTACGTTCCCGTTCGCGTTCTGTACGTCGGCCGCGGGTTGGCCAAGGCCGAACTCTTCGGGCCGGCCGAGGTAGCCGAGAAATACGGTGTGCCCGCCGATCGCGCCGGTGACGCCTACGCGGAACTGGCTGCGCTGCGCGGAGATTCGTCCGACGGACTTCCTGGCATCAAGGGGGTCGGCGAAAAGACCGCGTCGACGCTCATGCTCAGGTATGGATCGCTCGACGGCATCCGCACGGCTGCCGAAGATCCCGAATCCGATATGGCCAAAGGTCTGCGAGCGAAACTGACGTCACCCGAGGCGAAGGCATACCTCGACGCCGCGTTACCCGTTGTGCGTGTCGTGCGTGACGCAGATGTGCAGTTCTCGAGGTCCGACGTACTTCCCGACGCACCGATCGATCAAGCCCGCTTCGACGAACTGGCTGAAACCTTGAGAATCGAGCGATCGGCCGGCCGTCTTGCCGCGGCACTCAAAGCTGCGGCAAGCCGACCGGCTGACAACTGACAACTCAGCTGGGGCGCGAGACTTCGTAGGTTCCGGTGTCGTCGACAAACGTCAGCGTCACCGACTTCTTCTCACCCGAGACGGAGAGGGTGCACGTGAACTTTGCACCGGACTTGATTTCCTGACCCGACGGGCATGAAACGTCGCTGACGTTCTTGGCGCCGTACGACTCGGTGACGATTTTCTCGACACCCTTGGCCGCAGCATTTGCGTCCAGCGTGTCCTTCGACGTGAATACGAAGAGGCCGATGACGACGGCTGCCAGAACGACCAGTACACCGATCGCACCGAAGATCAGCGGCTTCTTGGACTTTGCACCTTGCGGCGGTCCCTGATTCCACTGAACCGGCGCGCCGGGCTGAACACCGGGCTGCGCGCCCCACGCCTGTTGTGGTTGCTGGGCCGTTGGCTGCCCCCAGACCTGAGTCTGGTCGCCGCCTGGCTGTTGACCCCACTGCTGCTGACCCGGCTGACCGGGTTGCTGAGGCTGACCCCACGGCTGCTGACCGTATCCGGGCTGACCGGGCTGCCCCTGTGGCTGGCCTGGCTGGCCGTATCCGGGTTGCCCGTACGCGGGCTGGCCTTGGGGCTGTCCTGGCTGGCCGTATCCGGGTTGCCCGTACGCGGGCTGGCCCTGTGGCTGACCGTAACCCGGCTGACCCTGGGGCTGACCCGGCTGCCCGTATCCAGGCTGTCCCCACGGCTGCTGCGGTGGTTGTTCACCGTTGCCCCACTGCCCATTCGGATCATTCGGTCCGTAAGGCCCGCTCATCTTCGCCTCCACTCGAAACACCAGTCTTCAGTTACCGCGTACGTCACGCATGGCAGATGCCGCGTGCACACGCAACTCCTGGGAATCCAACCACACAGTCCGCGCTCAAGCTGCGTCGAGAGCGACCACTCCGCGACGAATCGACCCCACAGCCTTCGCCGCGACCTTCGCGACGACGGGATCCGTAGCCGTCAGCCGCACCTGATCGAGGAGATCGATTACCTGTCGGCACCAGCGGACAAAATCGCCCGCCGACAACGCGCGCCCCTGCACACCGGCAGCCAACAACGCTTCGACCAGCGAATTGTCGCTCGCCCAGTGATAGACCGCCGTGACAAAACCCAGATCAGGCTCACGCGTCGGCGGCAATTTGTGGCGAATTTCGTCCGCTCGCAGTTCACTCCACAGACGCTGGGTGTCTGTGAGCGCATGACGGATCGCCTGCGTCGGAACTCGACTCGTCGTGTCGCCGTCCCTACGGGATTCGTACACGACCGAGGACACGACCGCCGCAAGTTCGGGCGGAGTCAGACCCTGCCACGCACCGGTACGTAGGCACTCGGCCACCAGCAAGTCGCTCTCGCTGTAGATCCGGCTCAGACGCTGCCCGGCTTCTGTCACTTGGGGCACGGACTCGGCGCTCATGTAACCGCGCTCCTTGAGCAACGACACGATGCGGTCGAACGTACGCGCCAAGGAATTGGTGGTGGCTGCCGCTTTTTGTCGCAGTGCCTGTGTTTCCCGAGCCAGCCGGTTGTACTTCTCCCCGATACGACCGAGATGGTCACGATCGGGCCAACTGTGGCACGGGTGCGACCGAATCGCGCGACGCAACGACGCCACCTCGGCGTCCTCGGACGCGCCGCCCTTGTACCGCTTCTTCCGGCGCGGCGCGGTGAATCCGGTGCTGCGCAACGCCGACGCCAGATCGCGCCGCGACCGTCCGGTGTGGTGATCGACGAACTTCGGCAACCGCATCACACCGAGCGTTTCGGCAGCTTCGGGGAAATCCGCGGCGGACAGCTTTCCGGCCCACTGATCTTCGGCGAGAACCAACGGCCGTGGATCCTTCGGATCGTTGTCCGGCACAAGCACAACGGCGGTACCCGAATGCCGTCCGATCGGAATCGCGATGACGTCACCGCGTCGCAGCGTCCGCAGCGACGCGACGGCCTGATCGCGGCGATCCTCACGACTTTCTCGTTCGAGTTTGCGTTCCCGATCGCTCAGTCGATCACGCAACGACGCGTACTCGTAGTACTCACCGTCTGGACCACCGAGCTTGTCCTGCAACGCTTTCAGCGCGGTCTCGTTGCGTTCGATGCTCCGCACCACGCCTACTACGGAGCGGTCCGCCTGGAATTGGGCGAACGAACGCTCGAGCAGCGTGCGGGATTCCTTGACGCCCATGCGATCCACCAGATTGATCGACATGTTGTATGACGGCCGAAAAGAGCTGCGCAGCGGGAATGTTCGGGTGGACGCCAAGCCGGCGACGTCGGTCGGTTCGACACCTGGCTGCCACAGGACGACTGCATGCCCCTCGATATCGATGCCGCGTCGGCCAGCTCTACCGGTGAGCTGTGTGTACTCACCCGGCGTCAGCTCGGCGTGAGTTTCGCCGTTGTACTTGACCAGCCGTTCGAGAACCACGGTGCGGGCCGGCATGTTGATGCCCAGTGCCAGAGTTTCAGTGGCGAATACAGCGCGGACGAGGCCCTTGACGAACAACTCCTCGACCGTCTGCCGGAAAGCGGGCAGCATCCCGGCGTGGTGGGCTGCCAGACCGCGCTGCAACGCCTTACGCCACTCCCAGTAACCGAGCACCTCCAAGTCCTCTTTGGGGAGGCCACCGATGTGTTTGTCGATGATCGTGTCGATCTCGCGCACCTGTTCGGGAGTCGTCAGATCCAGCCTCGAGCGAACGCACTGAGTCAGCGCGGCATCGCACCCGGCGCGCGAGAAGATGAAGGTGATTGCCGGTAGCAAACCTTCCTTGTCCAGTTGTGCGATCACGTCCGGCCTGGGAAGCGGCCGGAAATCGTTGGCACTCTGGTAGCGACTACGGCCACGACCGCGCGGCTGCCAGCTTTCCACCCGGTCGAGGGCCTGACGTTGTTTGACATGCCGAACCAGATCCTGGTTGACAACAAACTTCGAGGGTCCGGCCGAAGGATTGCTACGGCTGTCGAAGAGATCGAAGATCCGGCGCCCCACCATGATGTGCTGCCACAACGGAATCGGCCGCGTCTCGTCGACCACAACGGTGGTGTCGCCGCGGACAGTCTCCATCCAGGCGCCGAATTCCTCGGCATTGCTCACGGTGGCGGACAAACTCACCAACCGCACGTCCTCGGACAGGTGCAGGATCACTTCTTCCCACACTGCGCCGCGGAACCGGTCGGCCAGGTAGTGAACCTCGTCCATGACAACGTGTGACAGACCGCGCAACGCCTCCGAATTGGCGTACAGCATGTTGCGAAGCACTTCGGTGGTCATGACAACAACAGGAGCGTCGGAGTTGATGCTGGTGTCTCCGGTGAGCAAACCGACTTCACTGGGGCCGTATCGCTCGCTCAGTTCGGCGTACTTCTGATTGCTCAGCGCTTTGATGGGCGTGGTGTAGAAGCACTTCCGCCCAGCAGCCAAGGCCAGGTGGACGGCAAATTCGCCGACCACAGTCTTTCCCGCACCTGTCGGCGCGCACACCAGCACACCGTGACCCTCCTCGAGGGCCCGGCAGGCGTTGATCTGGAACGGATCGAGGTCGAACTTCAGCCCCGAAACAAATTTGCTGAGCTCAACATCAGAACTCGTTTCACTACTACTCATAACCACCTCGTCAGCGTGTCACACGCCGGCGACACGGGAACCCCAGCACCCTGGAGACACGCCTCACAAGGTACCGGGGAACGCCTCACAGGGTGTCGGTAAAGTCCTGGCCCGACGTGTTGCCGGCAGCACCGGAACCGGCTTCGGTCGCGGCAGTTGCCTTCGCCTTCGACTTCCGGCCGAACAATCCGCGTGACTCCGCCTTCGGCTTCGCGGGTTCATCCAAAGCTTCGTTCAAGTCGGTCGGCGCCGAGATCGACGACGCTTCCTCGTCCGACAGCGCGCCCCAGTCTTCGCCGGACTTCCTGGCCTTGCGCTTGTCGTTGATGCGCGCAATCTGCACTGCGAACTCGAACAGCAGAGTGAGCGAGAGCGCAAGCGCGAGCATCGAGAACGGGTCCGAACCCGGAGTTGCGATGGCCGCGAACACGAACAAGCCGAAGATCAAGCCGCGACGCCACGCCTTGAGCCGCTCGTAGGTAAGGATTCCCGCAAAGTTCAGTACGACGACCAGTAGCGGAATCTCGAAACTGACGCCGAAAATCAGCAGCAGGTTGATGATGAATCCGAAGTACTCGGAACCACTGAGCGCGGTGATCTGAACGTTGTCACCGATGGTGAGAAGGAAGTGCAAAGCCTTCGACACGACCAGGTACGCAAGAACGGCACCGAGGATGAAGAGGCCGGCACCGGCGGTGACAAACGCCACGGCGTAGCGGCGTTCCTTCGAATACAGGCCCGGAGTGATGAATGCCCACAACTGGTACAACCAGATCGGACTGGCAAGCACGATTCCCGCGGTGAGGGCCACCTTGAATCGCAGCATGAACTGCTCGAACGGACCGGTTGCGAGCAAACGACACGCATCGTCGACGCTGAGGTTTGCGCGGCTTTCGACCGGAAGCTCACAGTACGGTCCGCGCAGTAGGTCGCCGAGGCTTTCGATCCCGAAGATCGACGCGGAGTACCAGAAGAATCCGAAGGCGGTGGTAATGATGACACCGAGGAACGCGAACAGCAGTCGAGTTCGTAATTCGTACAGGTGGTCGATCAACGACATGGTGCCGTCGGGGTTGACCTTCCGCTGGCGGTTACGCGGGTCTAACGGAATTCGCACTGGTACATCCTGCTCTTGGCAAACTGGTTTTGGTCAGCACACAACCGGGGTGAATACAGATTTCACCCCGGTTGGACAGCGGCATGTAGCTAGAGCGGCTTAACTTCGGTCGGCTGCGCGATCGGAGCAGCAGCGCCGGTAGCGGTCACCTGTGCGGTCGGCAGCTGAGCCGGGGCCTGAGCAACGACGGGCGCAGCAGGAGCCGCGTCGTCATTCTGCATTTCCTTGACTTCACTCTTGAAGATGCGCAGTGAACGGCCGAGTCCTCGAGCTGCGTCGGGCAGTTTCTTCGACCCGAACAGAATGACAACGACAACAGCAACAATCAGCCAATGCATCGGCTGCATTGCACCCATAATGACCTCCCATGATCAGATTCCTCGATGCTACCGGACACAACCGGCGTAAGGAGGCTTCCAAGTCCTTACTTCAGCTACCGTTTACCTGTTTGTTTCATGCGCGGTTGCTGTGAAGCCCGCTCACGATCCGATCGTGTCGTAGGCGTCCAACGCCGTCACCGCCCGATTATGCACTTCGGCAACCAGTTCCGGCGGTGCAAGCACCCGAACACCCTCACCGAACCCGAGAACCAACCGTGCCATCCACTCGAGTGTCCCGAAACTCATTGTTGCCTCGACGGAACCGTCGTCGTTCACCTTCTGGACGTCCATCGGGTAGTAATCGAGCATCCAGACACAGTTCTGAGCTACGAACAATCGGGCTTCGGGCAGTGATCCGTCGCCACTGAACAATTCCAGACTGGAATCCTCGTCGAGCGCGTGCGGTGGCGGAGTGGACGGCTCGTCGAGTTCGATTGCCGCATCGATCCGATCGAATCGGAACAACCGCACACCCTCGGCCTGGCGGCACCAGCCCTGGAGATAGCTGAAATTGTCGACCAACACGATTCGCACTGGATCGACCACCCGCTCGGACACCGCGTCCCGCGAAGCCGAGTAGTAGGTCAGCTTCAGTGCGCGCCGATCAGCCAGCGCCGACCGGACCGTCGCCGTTACCGGATCTTCGGCGACGTCGTCTTCCGGTTCGGCCTCATGCCCGTTACCCGTGGCGCGCGCTGCCGCAGAACCTGCTGCCGCTTCGATCTTGGCAATTGCTCGTTGCGCCGCGGACGGATCGACCATGCCCGGCATCTCCACCAGCGAGCGCAACGCGATGAGCAACGCGGTCGCTTCGGTCGACGTCAACCGAAGGGGGCGGTCGATACCAGCGGAGAACGTGACGTCGATGCTCTCCTCGGAAAATGACAGGTCGATCAGATCGCCCGGGCCGTACCCGGGCAGCCCGCACACCCACAACTGATTGAGATCGTTCATCAACTGCGTTGTGCTGACACCGAGTTCGGCGGCAGCCTCCGCGGCGCTCATTCCAGGGTTCGCGATGAAAAACGGAACAAGATTCAGCAATCGAGCAAGCCTCGACGACAGGCGATTGTTCATCAGTGAGTTTCCTTCTGCTCGGCAATCTCCGAGCGTGCCGCAGCACCTTGAAGTTTGGTGATCACGTCAGCCCGCAGGTCCGGCGGATCAAGCACCAACGCATCTGCCCCGTGTCCGGCGATCAATCTGGCAGTCCACTCCCACGATCGAACCGGGATCGACAGAACGCTTCCCTCGCGTTCGGTCAGCGTCCGATCCGTCATCGACGACGCCAACCTGCGCAGCTCGTGTGCGCGGTTCGCCGCCACCCAGACAGTCGCGGTACCGGTCACGACACCGGATCCGGTTACTCGGTCCACAACCTCGCGAAGATCAAGACCCTCCGGTTTGTGCACCGCGCCGGCTGGGCCGAATTCGCGAACATCGTCACCGATGCGGGACAGGCGGAACGTGCGGACAGCGTCCCGATCGACATCATGACCGACCAGATACCACTTGCCGTTATGCGTGACCACGCCCCACGGCTCCACTGTCCGCTCGATGAACGGTTCGTTGAGCGCAGCACGATGCTGGAAATGAACGGCCCGGCCCGCGTCGACTGCGGCGAGCAGCTTCCCGAGAGCCGGTTCGGAACCACGTGAGCGAGCCGGAATCGCGGTAATCGGCGCGGCGGAAACATCCCCGTCGACCTGCACACCGGCAGCACGCAGTTTGAGCAAGGCACTCTGTGCTGCGGAAATCAGCTCCGGCGATTCCCACAGCTGCACGGCAACGGCAACGGCCGCCGACTCTTCGCTGGTCAAATCGACATCAGGAAGCTCATACGCATTGCGATTGATCCGATATCCCTCGACCGTCGAAAACCGCCCAGCCGGTCCCGTCTCCAACGGAACTCCGAGGTCACGAAGCTCGTTCTTGTCCCGCTCGAACATCCGAGAGAACGCCTCGTAGTTGGCGGAATCGCTGTAACCGGCTACTGAATCACGGATTTTCTCCGCAGTGAGGAACTGCCTGGTGGAGAGCAATGCAATCACCAAGTTCATCAACCGCTCGATTTTCGATGTCGCCACGCCGAAATCCTAGTGGCTCTGCGGTTGCCGACACGTCAGCGCACTACATCGACGCGATGAGTCGCTCAACTCTCTCGTCGACCGAACGGAACGGGTCCTTGCACAGGACTGTTCGCTGAGCTTGATCGTTGAGCTTGAGATGCACCCAGTCGACGGTGAAGTCACGCCCCGCGGCCTGCGCTGCAGTGATGAAATCGCCGCGAAGTTTCGCGCGTGTCGTCTGCGGTGGGTTGTCGACGGCGTCGTCGATCGTTTCGTCCTCCGTGACGCGCTTGACCAAGCCCTTCTTCTGCAACACGTCGAACACTCCGCGCCCACGCTTGATGTCGTGATACGCAAGATCGAGCTGCGCGATCTTCGGGTCCGACAGATCAAATCCGTGACGATCCTGGTAGCGCTGGAACAACTTACGCTTGATCACCCAGTCGATCTCGGTGTCGACCTTCGCAAAATCCTGGGCTTCGACGGCGTCGAGCATGCGGCCCCACAAATCGACAACTTGTTCTACCTGCGGATCCGGTTCGCGATTGCGCAGGTGCTCCACAGCCTTCGAGTGATACTCACGCTGGATGTCGAGAGCACTGGCCTGGCGGCCGCCGGCCAACCGGACCGGACGCTTTCCGGTGACGTCGTGGCTGACCTCTCGGATGGCACGAATCGGATTGTCGAGGGCGAAGTCGCGGAAGGAAACTCCAGCCTCGATCATCTCGAGCACCAAGGCGGCCGAGCCGACCTTCAGCATCGTGCTGGTCTCGGCCATGTTGGAGTCGCCCACGATGACGTGCAGGCGACGGTACTTCTCGGCGTCGGCATGAGGTTCGTCGCGGGTGTTGATGATCGGACGCGAACGTGTGGTGGCCGACGAAACGCCTTCCCAGATGTGCTCGGCACGCTGGGAAAGGCAGAACGTGGCTGCCTTCGGCGTCTGCAGAACCTTCCCGGCTCCGCAGATCAATTGACGCGTCACGAGGAACGGCAACAGCACGTCGGAGATGCGGGAGAACTCGCCAGCTCGCGCGACCAGGAAGTTCTCGTGGCAACCGTACGAGTTTCCGGCGGAGTCGGTGTTGTTCTTGAAGAGGTAGATGTCGCCACCGATTCCCTCTTCTGCCAACCGCTCTTCCGCATCGATGAGCAGTTCCTCGAGAACTCGCTCACCGGCCCGGTCGTGGTTGACCAGTTGGATGAGGCTGTCGCACTCGGCGGTTGCGTACTCCGGATGAGAACCAACATCCAAGTACAGGCGCGCTCCGTTGCGGAGGAAGACGTTGGAACTACGACCCCACGACACGACACGACGGAAGAGGTAACGAGCAACCTCGTCGGGGCTCAGTCGCCTGTGCCCGTGAAAGGTGCAGGTAACGCCGAATTCCGTCTCGATACCCATGATTCGTCTCTGCACACTTCGACAGTACAACCAGAATGCCCGCTTCACCCGTGTTGACGAACTCCCGTGGCGTCACGACTCGACAACATCTGGAGTCGGCATAGTGTGGCGGGGTGAGCTACCTGCACCGAAAACTTGTCCGAACCGACGTCAAATGGATGGAAAGCACTGGCGCACTGAAGCCTTCCACGCTCGATTCCGTGATGCGGCGGCTCTCGCGGGCAGCCAACCACGGGTTCCTGTGGATGGCTATCGCCGGTGTCCTCGCGCTGATCGGCGGACAACCGCGCCGCGCGGCTGCCCGCGGAATGCTCGCATTGGCCGGATCGAGCGCACTGGCTAACGGTGTGTTGAAACCGCTTTTTCCCCGTCGGCGCCCACCTGTTCGCGCGTGGATCAACCCGAAGCGCGGAGTCGAGTTCCCGACGTCCTCGTCGTTCCCGTCCGGTCACAGCGCCTCCGCAGCCGCATTCACCACGGCAGTGGCAATGGAATCACCCGCAACCGGCGTAGTACTCGCTCCACTGGCCGCGGCCGTCGCCTATTCACGCGTGCACAACGGGGTCCACTGGCCTTCGGACGTGTTCGCCGGAATAGCCGTCGGAGGTGCCGTGGCAGCGGGAACGCGCAGGTGGTGGGCAGTACGCGACGAAGAACCCGCGGATCTTGGTCCAGAGTGTGTGGTACCTGCGCTGCCTGGAGGCGACGGACTGGTTGTCTTCACCAATCCCGGATCCGGCAGCGAAGACGACGGCATCGTGGATACGATCCGGGAAGCCCTGCCCGCAGCAGTCATTATCGAATTCAACCCGGACATAGATTTCGACAAGCAGATCGAAGCAAAGCTTCGTGAGTCGAAACCACGAGCGGTAGGTGTGTGCGGCGGCGACGGCACCGTCGTCACGGTCGCAGACGCGGCAACACGACACAATCTTCCGCTCGCAGTTTTCCCAGGTGGAACCCTCAACCACTTTGCCCGCGACGTCGGTGTCGCGGACGTCGCGGAAACGGTGACGGCGGTCGAGTCCGGACAAGCAGCGTTTGTCGATCATGCCGTGGTGACAACCGATACCGGGGTTACCGCTCGTTTTCTCAACACAGCCAGTCTGGGCGGCTATCCGGATGCGGTACGGCTACGTGAAAAGTGGGAACCGCGATTCGGCAAGTGGCCGGCGGCCGCCGCGGCGATGATCCGCGTGCTAGCCGCCGCAGAGCCGATGAGTGTCACCATCGACGGCGCCAAGGCCAGTATCTGGATGCTCTTCGTCGGAAACGGCCGGTACTCCCCCGGCGACCAGGTCCCGATGTCGCGGCCCGAACTCAACCGTGGGCTGCTCGATGTCCGGTACTTGCGAGCCGACCGGAAATTCTCCCGCGCCCGGTTGCTGTTTGCCGCTGCCACAGGAACATTGGGCAGCTCACCGGTCTACATCCACTCCCTGGCGCCGACGCTCTCGGTTCAGGTGAATGCTGAGTCTGTAGCGATTGCCACCGACGGTGAAGTCGTGGCAGACGCGCGCCGGTTCGATTTCAGCACCGAACCGGCCGCGGTTGCCGTCTACAGAATTTCGAAGGACTGAAAAACAGTTGCTATTGGGGTGCGTCGCCGTTTGACGGCGGCGCATCCTCAGTCTTCTCAGCCTTACTCTGTGGCGCTGCTGCCGATGGCAGCATGGCTTCGAGTGCTGCTCCCGAGATTCGCTTGAACGCACGGCGCGGACGGTTGTTGTCGAGAACTGCAACTTCCAGTGCCTCGACGGTCAGCACCCGGGGCTCGGCCTCGGTTGTTCCGACGGGCGCCGGCCCGCCCTTCTGCAAGGCCCCGACCGCGATACGTATAGCGGACTCAAGATCGAGGTCTCGCTGGTACGACTCGCGCATCGCAGTCACGATGGGCTCTGTGGTGCCGCCCATGACCACAAATTCCTGCTCGTCGGCAATCGAACCGTCGTATGTGATCCGATACAGCTGAGCCGGCGTGTTGCTACCGAAGCGGCCGATTTCCGCAACGCAGATCTCGACCTCGTACGGTTTGGGTTGCTCGGTGAAAATTGTGCCCAGAGTCTGGGCGTACGCATTGGCGAGCGAACGGCCTGTGACGTCACGACGGTCGTACGAGTACCCACGCATATCCGCGTGCACAATGCCCGCACGACGGAGATTTTCGAATTCGTTGTACTTGCCGACGGCCGCAAAACCGAGACGGTCGTACAACTCACTGACCTTGTGCAACGCCGTCGACGGATTCTCCGCGACAAACACCACACCGTCGCGATACGTCAGTACGACGACGCTTCGTCCACGGGCAATTCCTTTGCGCGCCAATTCCGAACGATCGCGCATGATCTGTTCGGCTGATGCGTAATACGGCATCGTCATAGCGCAGAACCCCCTTCCGGATTACCGAGCGCCGTACGCGCCGCAACAATGTCCCTGGCGATTTCGGCCGCCCGCTCCGTGGACAGTTCCAAGGCTCCTGCTGCGGTGATCGTGACTGCGGTCGGATAAATTCCGCGCGTAACATCCGGTCCACCAGTCGCCGAATCGTCGTCGGCGGCGTCGTACAGAGCCTCTACCGCCAAACGAAGCGCAGTGGCCTCGTCGATGCCCGGTGAATACAACTTCTTGAGCGCCGACTTCGCGAACAATGATCCCGATCCGACAGCGTGATAGCCGGCACGTTCCTCGTACCGCCCACCCACCACGTCGTACGAGACGATGCGACCCGCCGTCGTAGGGTCGACGGCGTCCACGTCGTAGCCGACCAGCAGCGGTACAACTGCGAGTCCCTGCATTGCGGCGCCGAGATTGCCACGCACCATCGACGACAGACGATTTGCCTTGCCGTCGAACGTGAGTGAAACGCCTTCGATCTTCTCGTAATGCTCGAGTTCAACCGCGAACAGGCGCACCAGTTCGATCGCGATGCCGGCGGTCCCGGCAATCCCCGCAGCCGAGTAGTCGTCCGTGATGTACACCTTCTGCACGTCACGGCTGGCGATAAGATTGCCCATGGTCGCCCGGCGATCGCCGGCAAGCAACACGCCACCGGCGTAACTGATCGCGACGATGGTGGTCCCGTGCGGAGCAACATCACCCCCGCCCATGGTTACACCTCCCCTGTCAGCGAATCGGTTCTGCGGAAGATGCTCCGGTGCGTGCACTCGAAGATATTCCGAGAATGACGACAGATTGGAGCCGAAGCTCAACCGTGTGTCCCCGTCGGTTATCCGGGGCGCGCGATCCACCGTCACTGGCCGCCCTTCTGCACGTAAGCGCGGACGAAGTCCTCGGCGTTCTCTTCCAGCACGTCGTCGATTTCGTCGAGTAGGTCGTCGGTTTCTGCAGCGAGCTTCTCGCGACGTTCCTGGCCGGCACTACCGTCGCCGCCAGTGGTGTCGTCGTCTTCGCCGCCACCGGCACGCTGCGTCTGTTCTTGAGCCATCGCCGTCGACCTCCTTGTGTGAAGGGAGCTCTCACGAGCATCCTGTTCTGCCCAGCAGTCTCGGTTACTGATCCGCTCGGACCTTTACCCTACCGAGCGACACCGTCACGCGCCGGGAGACTCGGCCGCGATTCGGCACCAAAATCAATGTGTCAGCTGATCCACCAACTCCGCAGCGCTGTCGACGGAGTCGAGCAGAGCACCCACATGAGCCTTACTGCCGCGCAGTGGTTCCAGGGTCGGTATCCGGATCAGCGATTCACCACCGAGGTCGAATATCACCGAATCCCAGCTGGCAGCAGCAATATCGCCACCGAATCGCCGTAGGCATTCACCACGGAAATACGCACGCGTATCGGTGGGCGGATTGGACACCGCGTCGAGCACCTGTTGCTCGGTGACCAGTCGTTCCATCGATCCGCGAGCAACCAATCGGTTGTACAAACCCTTGTCCAAACGGACATCGGAATACTGCAAATCGACCAAATGCAGGCGCGGAGCCGACCACGCGAGACCTTCGCGGTTGCGGAAACCTTCGAGCAGGCGCAGCTTTGCCGGCCAGTCCAGGATGTGTGCGCAGTCCATCGGATCGCGTTCGAGAAGATCGAGAACCATGGCCCACTTGGACACGATGTCGTCGGCGCGCGCATCCCGATCAGTTTCCCGATCGAGGAACTTCGCGACGCGTTCGAGGTAAATACGTTGCAGCGCAAGCCCAGTCAACTCGCGCCCGTCGGACAAGGCGACGGTCTTGCGCAGGGTCGGATCATGGCTGATGTGGTGAACCGCGGTGACGGGGCGCGCCAACTGCAGATCCGTCAGGTCGACGCCCGCTTCGATCAGATCGAGAACCAGCGCCGTGGTCCCCACCTTGAGGTACGTGGACATCTCCGCAAGGTTCGCGTCACCGATAATGACGTGCAGACGGCGGTACTTGTCCGCGTCGGCGTGCGGTTCGTCGCGGGTGTTGATGATTCCGCGTTTGAGAGTCGTCTCCAGCCCGACCTCGACCTCGATGTAATCGGCTCGCTGCGACAGCTGGAAACCTGCCTCGTCCCCGGACTGGCCGATGCCCACGCGACCGGAACCGCAAATGACCTGGCGTGACGCGAAGAAGGGCGTCAAACCGGCAACGATGTCCGTGAACGGGGTCGCCCGGGAGCACAGGTAGTTCTCGTGGGTGCCGTACGAGGCACCCTTGCCGTCGACGTTGTTCTTGTACAACTGCAGGCGCGGCGCGCCGGGAACACTCGAGGCGTGGCGAGCAGCTGCTTCCATGACCCGCTCACCGGCCTTGTCCCAGATCACCGCGTCGAGTGGATCGGCCACTTCAGGTGCCGAATACTCGGGATGTGCGTGATCGACGTACAAGCGGGCACCGTTGGTGAGAATCATATTTGCCGCACCGATTTCGTCGGCGTCGATCACCGGAGCCGGCCCGCTGAGTCGCCCTAGGTCGAACCCACGGGCGTCACGCAGGGGCGATTCCACCTCATAGTCCCAGCGTGTACGCCTCGCTCGGGGTACACCCGCGGCGGCGGCGTACGCCAGTACCGCCTGGGTTGATGTGAGTATCGGATTCGCCGAAGGCTCACTGGGTGAAGATATTCCGTACTCGACCTCGACACCGATAATCCGCTGCATACGTTCGAGACTATGCGATCGAGCGTCAGTACTTGCAGTGGTGGCACAGTAGGAGGAATGCAGCATCCACCTGACACCGACACAAAACGATCAGATGAGGTTGTTGCGGTGTACGATCAGTTCGGTAAACCGATCGGCCAGGCGCCTCGCAGCCTTGTCTATCGAGACGGACTCTGGCACGCCAGTTCAGGAGTTCTCGTGCGCTCCACGGACGGCGAGCGCGTGTACGTTCATCGCCGAACTACAAGCAAAGCGGTCTTCGGTGGCCATCACGACTGCATCGCCGGCGGCGTCGTCGACCCCGGTGAATCACCACTCGACACGGCTGTGCGTGAAGTCGGTGAAGAACTCGGAATCTTCGGCACCGAGGACACTCCACTTGCGCTGACGGAAATCGCCAGAATCTCCTGGGACGGAGAATGGGGCGGTCACGCATTGCGATGTCATTTGTTTGCCTTCGAGCTCCGCTACGACGGTCCCGTCATCCATCAACCGAGCGAAATTTCCGACGGAGGGTGGTGGACCCTGGCTGAGCTCGACGCGCATCTGAAGGACCCGTCGTGGCCCTTCGTCCCCGATACCCGGGTGTTGTTGGCCGACTACCGATGGAGCCAACTCAGCAGCGAATGATCGGGACAGATTCGGGTTGGGCGTGCGTACCGGCACACAACCAGCACTGCAATGTCGCATCTGGCCATTTTCGACGCGGTTGTGTGCAGTCAGTATCGAGTTGGCATGCGCTCGAATACAGATCGGGCCGGCACTCTTGCGAGTGCCGGCCCGATTCTGCTGCGGCGTCCTACAGGTACTGGCCCGTGTTGGACTCGGTGTCGATAGCGCGGCTGGCACTGGCGTTCTTGCCGGTGACAAGGGTGCGAATGTAGACGATCCGCTCACCCTTCTTACCCGAAATACGGGCCCAGTCATCAGGATTGGTGGTGTTCGGCAGGTCTTCGTTCTCGGCGAACTCGTCAACGATCGAATCGAAGAGATGCTGAACCCGCAATCCCGGTGCACCGGTATCGAGTACCGATTTGATGGCGTACTTCTTCGCCCGGTCGACGATGTTCTGGATCATGGCACCGGAGTTGAAGTCCTTGAAGAACAGGACTTCCTTGTCACCGTTTGCGTAGGTGACTTCGAGGAAACGGTTCTCCTCGCTCTCCGCGTACATGCGATCCACAACGCGAACGATCATCGCCTTGAGGCATGCTGCGCGATCGCCACCGAACTCGGCGAGGTCGTCGGCATTGATCGGCAGACCGTCGACCAGGTACTTCGAGAAGATGTCCTGCGCGGATTCGGCGTCGGGACGCTCGATCTTGATCTTCACGTCCAGACGGCCCGGCCGCAGAATGGCAGGGTCGATCATGTCCTCGCGGTTGGACGCACCAATCACGATGACGTTCTCTAGGCCTTCCACTCCGTCGATCTCACTGAGCAACTGCGGAACCACTGTCGTTTCCACATCCGAGGAGACTCCTGAACCGCGGGTACGGAAAATGGAGTCCATCTCGTCGAAGAACACGATGACCGGGGTGCCTTCGGACGCCTTTTCGCGGGCCCGCTGGAAAATCATCCGAATGTGGCGTTCGGTTTCGCCGACGAACTTGTTCAGAAGCTCGGGGCCCTTGATGTTGAGGAAGTAGGACTTTGCGTCCTTGCTGTCCTGCCCGCGGGCTTCGGCGATCTTCTTCGCCAACGAATTGGCGACTGCCTTCGCGATCAGGGTCTTACCGCAACCGGGCGGACCGTAAAGCAGTACACCCTTCGGTGGACGCAGTGAGTACTCGTGGAACAGGTCCTTGTGCAGGAAGGGCAGTTCGACGGCGTCCCGGATCTGTTCGATCTGCCGACCGAGGCCACCGATGTCGTCGTAGTGCACGTCCGGCACCTCTTCGAGGACCAGATCTTCGACCTCGGCCTTGGGAATACGCTCGAACGCATAACCGGCTTTGGCGTCGACCAGCAGGGAGTCGCCCGGGCGCAGCTTCCTGGTCGGGGAATCGGCGTCATAGGCGATGATGTCGGCCTGGGGATCGGCGAACACCGCTGCCAGGGGCGCAGCGAGCCACACGATTCGCTCTTCGTCGGCGTGCCCGACTACCAGCGCCCGCAAGCCGTCGTCGAGTACCTCACGCAGAGTGCTGATTTCGCCGACCTGCTCGTAACCACCGGCTTCCACGATGGTGAGGGCCTCGTTGAGCCGCACGGTCTGACCCTGAGTGAGCGTGTCGGTGTCGATATTCGGTGAACACGTCAGTCGCATTTTGCGGCCGGACGTGAAAACGTCCACCGTTTTGTCTTCGTGAACTGCGAGCAGCACGCCGTAGCCACTCGGCGGCTGACCGAGTCTGTCGACCTCTTCGCGTAAAGCGATCAGTTGTTGACGGGCCTCCTTGAGAGTGTCCATCAACTTGCCGTTTCGGATTGCGAGCGAGTCAAGTTTCGACTCCAACTCCCGCACCTGCTCCGGCGACTGTGCGAGTTGACGCCGCAGAACCTGCAATTCCACTCGTAACGCGTGAAGCTCTTCTGCTGCCGCAACCGAATCCGGGTTCTCTGTCGAGCTCATATGCGTCTCCTCCCAGTGCGATAGATCAACGCTACCGGCATCGCGGCCCAAGTGTCGCCAGACACGGTGCGCGAGTTCGATTTCACAGCCGCGACTGCCACACCGAGACCGCTCCTGAACCAAAAGTAAGCCATGTTAGCCTTGCCTACAATGCCGAGACAGTGCCTGTCTCCCCCAACGAAAGGTCACGCTGTGATCATCCGCAAGACACTCGTCAGCGCCTGTGCCGTCGCCGCTGTCCTCGCTCTCGGAGCCTGCAGCTCGGACGACAGCTCCGATTCGTCGGCCACGTCCACCTCTGTTGCCGCTACGTCGAGCGCTTCTGCCGCCTCGAGTGCAACGACGTCCGCAGCCGCGGCCGCAGCAACTCCGACGGCAGACGAGCTGAATGCACAGCTGGTTGCGCTTATCGATCCGGCCAAGCCGATCGCCGAGAAGACCGCCCTTGTGGTCGACGGAACGAACCGTCAGGCCAACATCGAGACCATGGGTACCGCTCTGGGTGGCAACCCGGCGTACAAGATCACCTTCACCGTCGAGAACGTCAAGGTCGACGGCGAGACGGCCACCGCCGACGTTGCAGTGGTGAGCCCGCACGGCGCGATGCCTGCCGCTCCGTGGACGTGGGAACTCGAAGACGGCACCTGGAAGCTGTCCGACACCTCCGCATGCGTGCTCCTGGAAATGGGCCGCGCTTCCTGCGCTGGATAATTTCTCCGCAAACAAAACGAGCGGCGATCCGATTTTTTCGGATCGCCGCTCGTTTTGTTTGGAGGCAGTGGCTACTTGGCGGCAGTGTTCGAGCCCTTGCCGGCGCGGCGCTGAGGCTTCGGGGTCACAGTGCCCTCGGCCAGACGACGCGCACTGATCAGGAACGCGGTGTGCCCCTGCATGCGGTGCTCGGGACGAACGGCCAATCCGACGACGTGCCAGCCGCGGACGATGGATTCCCACGAGCGCGGCTCGGTCCAGCATTCCTGCTCACGCATCGCCTCGACCACCTTGGACAGCTGCGTCACCGTCGCGACGTACACGATCAGAACGCCGCCGGGAACCAATGCCCTCGACACGGCGGGCAGAACATCCCACGGCGCGAGCATGTCGAGAACCACCCGGTCGACCTTGCCGCCGTGCGCTTCCGGATCGAACTCCGCGAGATCCGCGATCGTCAGTTCCCAGTTCGGCGGACGCTCACCGAAGAACGTCTCGACGTTGCGAACCGCGTGTTCGGCATGATCGTCGCGCACCTCGTACGAGATGACCTTGCCTTCGGGTCCGACCGCACGAAGCAGTGAACACGTCAACGCGCCGGAACCGGCGCCTGCCTCGAGTACCCGGGCACCCGGAAACACGTCGCCCTCGTGGACGATCTGCGCCGCGTCCTTGGGGTAGATAACCTGCGCGCCTCGTGGCATCGACAGCACGTAGTCGACGAGCAGTGGACGCAAGGCGAGGTACGGCGTCCCGTTGACGGACTTGACGACGCTGCCCTCGTCCGCGCCGATGAGGTCGTTGTGCACGATCCCACCCTTGTGGGTGTGGTACTCGCGGTTGGCCTCGAGCACGATCGTGTAGTGCCGTCCCTTGCCGTCGGTCAGCTGGACGCGGTCGCCGACACGGAACGGCCCGGAGGGGCGCTTACCGGGTGCTGTTTCCTCGGCCTCTGCAACGACCTCGGCTACTGCCTGGTCGTCTGCTGCAGCTACTACAGCGTCGAGTTCCGGTTCGGTGACAGCAGACTGCGCAACCTCATCCAACTCGGTCGTGATTTCTTCGGGTTGCGTATCGTTCACCATGCGTGAGTAATCCCTGTTCGTTTTGCTCCGGCGTCCTCGCCACCGGCCCCGACGGAGTTGTCGGGCCAAGCGTCTAGCCTGCCAGGTGTGAGCTCTGTAGAACTGCCAGCCCCCTCGTTAGCGGGTGGAACATCACACGATCGCCCGCGTAGTCGGCCGGCGCTGTCGCCTTCTCGTGCGGGTGACTACAAACAGTGTCCGCTGCTCTATCGGTTCAGAGCCATCGATCGAATCCCGGAAACACCGACAAGAGCACAGGTCAGAGGCACTGTTGTCCATGCTGCCCTGGAAGCGTTGTTTGCGCTACCCACCGGTCAACGGGTTCCGGATCGAGCTGCGGAGTTGGTTCGCCCCGCTTGGGAGCGGGTGAGCGCCGACTCCCCCGACGCGGCCGAGTTGATTCCCGACGAGGACCTCGACGGTTTTCTCTCCGAAGTGGGCAAGCTGGTTCAGACGTATTACAGCCTCGAGGATCCGACGCGGTTCGACGCACAAGCCTGCGAGGTGTACGTCGAGACCGAACTCGAGAACGGCGTTCGACTTCGCGGATTTGTCGATCGCATCGACGTCGCCCCCACCGGCGAAGTGCGCGTCGTCGATTACAAGACCGGCAAGGCCCCGCGAGAATTCACGGAGTCCAAAGCGCTGTTCCAGATGAAGTTCTACGCACTGGTCCTACTGCGTACTCGCAAGATCGTGCCGGCTCAACTCAAGCTGATCTACCTGGCGTCGGGATCGATCCTCACGTACACCCCCGATCACGACGAACTGGTGCGTTTCGAGCGGACATTGTCCGCTATCTGGAAGGCAATCCTGGCGGCAGGTGCAACGGGAGACTTCCGACCCAAGCCTGGCAAACTGTGCGACTGGTGCGATCACAAGGCCCTCTGCCCCTCGTTCGGCGGCACACCGCCGCCATATCCTGGGTGGCCGGACTTGCGGGACGCAGAAGTTGTTGCGGCAAAGGAGAATACGTAATGGCAGACACTTCGTACTACCAGTTCTTGGGCAATACCGCGGAAGGCCACGAACGCTTCGCGACTACGCAGGCAACGGTCAGTATCTGGGGTCCGACGCTCCAACACGGCGCTCCCCCGTCGGCACTGTTGGTGCGTGCACTCGAGCGCTGTGGCGCCCGCGAGGGAACTCGTCTGACTCGGGTGGTCGTGGAGATTCTCGGGCCGATCCCGATCGCGGACATCGAGGTTCGCTCGTGGATCGAACGACCCGGTCGCAGAATCGAATTGATCGTCGCCGAATTGTGGGCAACCGCGCCCGACGGATCGTCACGGGCCGTGGCACGTGGTACGGCGTGGCGCATGGAAACCGCAGACACCACCGACGTTCTCCACGTGGTCGATCCACCGCTGGAACCGCGCGAAACCGGCACGCCGGGTGTACTGGGTGGCATGTGGAACATCGGCTATCTCGAGACGCTCGATTGGTCGTGGATTGCCGAAATTGGTTGCGAGGGAACAGGAAAGGTGTGGGCACGGCCGAAGCCCGTATTGGTCGAGGGTGAAGAGATGACAGCCCTGGAGAGGCTGTTTGCGATTGCCGACATCTCCAACGGCGTCGGAGCGAAACTCGACCCCGCGCACTGGACGTTCCTGAACACCGATCTGACGGTGCACATCTTCCGGGTTCCCGAGGGCGAATGGGTCGGGGTTTCCGCGGAAACCACCACCGGACCCGATGGCGTCGGAATGTGCGCCGGAGTGCTCTACGACGAGCAGGGTGCAGTCGGGCGCATCGCCCAGACCTTGCAGATTCGTGC
Organism: Rhodococcus sp. IEGM 1366; assembly: GCF_033142425.1. Taxonomy (NCBI): domain Bacteria; kingdom Bacillati; phylum Actinomycetota; class Actinomycetes; order Mycobacteriales; family Nocardiaceae; genus Rhodococcus; species Rhodococcus sp. IEGM 1366. The sequence goes on along the minus strand of NZ_JAWLRZ010000005.1, from coordinate 101,209 downwards.
CCGCTCCTGATTGCCGAAGGCGAGACAGCAGCGCGTCGACTATCTACGCCGGTCGACTTCGACGGCCACACAAATTAGGGGACCGACGACGCCGGCAAAACGCCAACTGCAACATCGACACTTACACATCGATCATACATGTAAACATTGCGATGTGGTAACCAACTGGTCAGTAACCTCTGACGCCGGTCACTCCGTTCGGGAGCGATAGCGCAAAGTTAAGCGGGCGCAGTGGCAGCAAGACGTGCGAGCGAGTATTCAGTGACGGTGATCAATGCCTGCACCGCGGACGCGCGGTCGCGGGCATCAATCTCGATCATGGGGATTTGGTCGGATAACGCCAGCGCCTGACGAAGATCGTGTGCCGAGTGAATCGGGGCTCCGTCGAAACGGTTGACTGCCACGATGAACGGCAATCCGCGGGCTTCGAAGAAGTCGACCGCGGCAAAGCTGTCTTCGAGGCGGCGTGTGTCGATGAGGATGACAGCTCCGATGGCGCCGGTGATCAGGTCGTCCCACATGAACCAGAAACGCCGCTGTCCCGGTGTGCCGAACAGATAGAGAACCAGGTCGTCGGCCAGCGTGATGCGTCCGAAATCCATTGCGACAGTTGTAGTGCTCTTGTTCGGTGTCGCGCCGAGGTGATCGATGCCGTCACTGGCGTCGGTCACCATTGCTTCCGTGCGCAGGGGGACGATTTCGGAGACCGTCCCGACAAGCGTGGTCTTTCCGACGCCGAATCCTCCGGCAACTACTATTTTTGTCGATGTGACGCGAGATGGCGCGTCAGAGTGCCCGAAGTCCACGGAGGGTCCTTTCGATCAGGTCGAGGCGTTCGACCGCAGTCGCATCGCTTCGCAGAGTGGCTTGCACTTCCAATGCCCCGGCAACAACAAGATCTGCGACCAGGACCCGAGCCACCCCGATCGGAACCCCGAGGTATGCCCCGATTTCCGCGATCGAGATTCGCTGCCCGCAGAGAGCGACAATCGACGCGCGAATGTCCTCGGGTGCAAGGCTTTTTGCGATGGCGTCCTCTACCGTTGCGACGATCGCTTCGAGCGGAAGGTCGATGGACGGCTTCGTCCTGCCTTCGGTGAGTGCGTACGGTCGAACGAGACTCGGTTCAGGATCAACGTGCTCGGAGTGATGATGTGGCATCGAGTTCACATATCCCGACCTGATCTGGGAGCGATGTCCATGGTTGTTCCGACGCGATCGACCAGGGTTGCCATTTCGTAACCGATCTGACCGATGTCACATCCCGCGACGGCAAGTGCAGCGAGGTAGGCGCCGCTACCGACGCCCATGAGGAGGAGATACCCGTTCTCCATCTCGACCACCGATTGCAGAACGGCACCGCCGTCGAACAACCGTGATGCACCGGCGGAGAGGCTGGCGAGTCCCGAAGTCACAGCGGCCAATTGATCAGCTCGATCGAGCGGAAGGTGGGTGCTCGCAGCACTCAACAATCCGTCGGCCGAGACGATGATCGCGTGGCTCACTCCCGGCACGTCTCGGGCGAAACCCGACACCAACCAGTCGAGTGCGCGAGGAGTTTCTGGGGCTCCGACAGTACTCACTGTTCTCCTTCGTCTTCCTGCACATGCGTGGTCGAGTGCAGGGATGTGGTGTTCTCACTGTTAGCGTGCCGCCGTCCGCGGCTGACGCCGGATTGGTAGTCGCTCCATCCCCGTCTGATGTTCTCCGGCTCGGTGCTCTGACGGTGGGATCCGGAACGGAAAGTGGCAGTAGTGGTTCCAACCGTTCCGGGAACCAACCGCGCACCGCGGTCCCTCATCGGGAGACCCGAATCGGAGATCCTGGTGACGGGCATGTCCGTTGACGCGCGGGCAGCAACCCAACCCTCGTCTGCTTCGGTTGTCCAGATGATTCCGCTTGCGGCACTGGAGTTGTCGTCTGTGGGATCGACCAGCCACTCGGACACCATCCGGGCAAAGATCGGGGATGCAATCGGTGGAGTCTCGGAGGTAGCGTCGGGAGCATCCGCGCCGAATACACCCACACGCGGCGGTGTCGAATCGCGCGGGCGGGAGGAGAAGAACGCCGCCGTGTTCGTCGGATTGGGGGCGCCGAACAGGTGCCTCGGCGCAGGTTTTCGGTCGGCGGACACGCTGGTATCCGGTTGAGTGGCAGTAGTTTCCGGGTCGGCTGGCGTTGTAGCTGCCGGTTCGGTGGCGAGGGTGCTACCAATGCCGGGTACCCCACTGTTCCCTGGAGTGCGGCGAGGAAGCGTATTCCCCGCGGGAAGCGCACTGGCGTGCGGCTGTGAAACGACTGCAGCGGGAGCGCCTGAAACAGGTGGCGGCAAGGTGACCGCACTGATGTTTCGAGGTTGGCTGTTTCGAGGTTGGCGCTGCGGCAGCCCGCTCGCTGATACTGCCGGTGCATCAGCCGCCGGACTTTCGGGGCGATCGACAGGCACCGGCGAAGCTGCGCGGACCGGAGCAACACGCGGCGCCATCGGCGTTCGAACCACATTGTCGCGTGGTGCGTCGAGCAGTGCCACCGGCAAGTGAACCATGGCGGTAATGCCACTGTGTTCGGATGTGCTGCCAGACGGGCGTAGACGCACTGAAATATTGTATCGACGGCTGATACGACTGATGACAAAAAGTCCCATGTGGCGGGCGGTATCTGGGCTCATCTCGCCTCCCGAAGACAGGCGCCTATTGGCATCGAGTAGTTCGGCCGACGACATTCCGATACCGAGATCGGCAATCTCCACCAGCACGGAACCGTCGTTCGTGCGTGCGGCGTCGATCGTCACCGTTGTTTCGGGCGGCGAGTAGCGCAGAGCATTATCGAGGAGTTCGGTGATGAGGTGCACGACATCTGCACTGGCCTGGCCACTGACAACAGCAGACAGAATCTGTCCGAGTTCGACACGCAGATAGTCTTCGACTCCGGAAACCGAAGCGCGTAGAGCGTCGGCAAGAGCGATCGGTGAGGTTCGTACGCGTCGCCCTTCGGTGCCGGACAGGATCAGGAGATTGTCGCTGTTGCGTCGCATTCGGGCGGCAATGTGGTCGAGACGAAAGAGATTCTCGAGGCGATTCGGGTCGTCTTCGTCTTGTTCAAGTTGCTCGATGAGACCGAGTTGCTGTTCGACGAGGGACTTGTTGCGGCGGGAGAGCGTTTCGAACATGTCGTTGACCTGGCGACGGAGTGTTGCCTGCTCGCCGGCCAAAGTGATGGCCTGCCCGTGCATGTCGTCTACAGCGCGTGCGAGTTGCCCGATTTCCTCGTGGGTGTCAACAGGTACTCGAGGTACTTCGAGGTCGCTTACCTTCTCGCCGGCGCGGATTCTTTCGATCGCCTCGGGTAGTCCCCGTCGCGCTGCGTGGAGAGCGGCGAATCTCAGGCGTCGGATGGGTTCGACCAGCGAGCGGCTGATGATCAGCGCGAGAACAAGGGCTGCGAGGACAGCGCCGAGAACGAGCGCGGTGTCTCGAAGGGCGGCGGATCGGGCTGAGTTGGCTTCGGTGCCCACTGTCGCGGCGAACTTGCTTGATGCCGCGTTGGCCAACGTGTCGTAATGATCACGACTTGTCTGCAGCCCGACGTCGATCTGGCTGCTCAGCGGGGACGTCGATGCTGTGGCACCGATTTCGTCGACGCGCCCCTGTGCGGACGTGCGAAGTGCGTTCACAGCGGCGACGGTATTCAGAGAGCTCTCCGATTCATCGCGCGGGAGCACTACACCGCGCAGGGCCGCGAGTTCTGCGCCCGCAACGCCAACCAAAGCGGTTCGAGCTTGCTGATCGAGGCGCCCGGAACCGAACAGAATGCGCTGGTCGGCGAATGCTCGACGAGCTGACCACAAGGCAGAGAACTCGCCTCCACTCTGACGCATGACCGGCTGCGGGGAATCGCGCATGATGTCGGCGAATATGGTCCAGATGTCGATGGATGCTTCGTTGACGCGGGTGACCAGTCGAGCGGGTGCGACTGCGCCGGCGGAAACTTCGTCGATGATCGACTGGCTGTTCTCCAGAGCGCGGGTGACCTGGTCACCGATTGCCCCGTCAGTGTGGAACATTCGACCGGCCGCGGCGAACTCTGCCATGGCCGCTGTCGTTGCTGCCGTGGCGGTCTCGAGTTCGGTGCCGGAGGAGGACGCGACTGCAAGGTCGTCGAGCGCCTCTTCGAGCCGGAGAGCCGCGGGGGAAGCAAGCACGCGTTCCGAGGACGACGTCAGTTTTGCAGCAGTGGAAAGCTCGCCCTGGATCCGAAGTGCGCCGAGCAGGATGGCAACGAGCATCGGAACTGCAAAGACGGCGACAACCTTCCAACCTAGGCGCCATTCGCCGATCGACCACCACGAGGTTGTGTGTGCATCGTGTTTCATGCGGACCAATGCCTCTTCGCGTCTGCTATTAAAGTCTGTCAACCCCCCGATCAGGGAATCGCCCGAGCTCCTTCGACTACGTGCAATCGAAGGAAAGCGATTGAACGGTAACAGAATGATCTTTATCGCATTGCGCCGATAGTCCCTATTGTCCAGATTTTTTGTCTGCTATGTAGGTTTTATGTCCATTTTCAAGGCACGACGATAGGGATCAGCGGGCGACGCCGACATTGAGATTGAAATCAACCTCATGTCAGCACCGCCCGACTAAAGATGGATGAGGCCAGAAAAGTCACATCCGAAAATCTGTTCGGCGAGGCCCTGACCTGAATCCTTCGGTTCAGTCTCTCACTGCAAATTCCCGCGCTTCCGATGCCAATTCATCGGCCGCGGAATCCATATGTGCGGTCACAGGATCCGGAGCGGTCAAGACTGCCACAATCGGAATAGCCAGTGCCAAGAGACCGAGCACGAAGACGGGAAACAGAAACGAGAACACCTCGAGACCCTCGGGAGTAGTTGCCGACGGATCGTGAACAACTTCTACAGCGGCCATTCCCGTGTAGTGCATGCTGACTACTGCAACGCCCATGATCACGCCGGCGAATAAACGCAGCACCGTGGATTCCACAATCATCGTGAACCACAACGCAACGGTGCCGGCAACGACGGCAATCAGGAGCGAGAGTGCGACAAAGTACACGTCGTAGTGGATCTCGCCCTGAAAGCGCAAGGCGCGCATACCTGTGTAGTGCATGACATTGACCGCGACGCCCATGACGAGGCCACCGGCGAGGAGTCGACTCAACCGGAACTCGGTGCCGATGATCACCAATCCGACGAAAACCGCGGTCACGGAAATCAGTGCCGAGACCACTGTCCACATCAGGCTGTATCGAATGGGGCTTCCCGGCACGGAGAACCCGAGCATCGCGATGAAGTGCATCAACCAGATGGCGACACCACCGATCGACAGTGCAGCCATGAACAACCAGCGCATCCGCGATTCGCGGGTCGTGGCATTCATGGAATGACGCGTGCACGCCAAGCCGATAACCGATCCGGCGACGGAAACAACGAAGGCGAGTGCGAGCAGCCAGATTCCCATCGAGAAGTGGTGCATTTCATCCGACATGCCAGATCCTTAGGATTGTTGTTGACACTTTCAATTGATGCACTCTCTCACAGAGATTTCAGGTGGCAGCAGTACCACTACCAGACGAGGCGCAGCGTGCAGGACAATCACGATGTGCTGATTCGATAAACGATTTTCGAAGAAACGAGCAATACCGATGCCGCTTCGTGACGACTTCGAGCCCACGCGGACAAATTGCGGCGAATTCGCCCGATACTCGTGGACTCAATGCTCGAATGCTTCAGTGTGATTGGCACCACATTCCGTTGTGGCTATCGAATTCCAATTTCTGCACGTATATCGAATCGTCCCGAAGGCTATTACTCACGCCCGATTCTCCTCAACTGAAACGAAAAGCAACGACCATTTGTGATAACGACCGCCGCCATGATGGTGCGGCTAATTCGAACGACGGAAGAGAATTGGGGATGACCACGATAGAGACTGCGTCCACACGCCCACCACATCTATCGGACGCTCGAACATGACATTGGCCAATTCGATCCTTGCTTCTCAACCCTTCCATCAAGATCTTGAATTGCGTTCAGCCCCATAGCGATTCGACGCCGATCATTGGTCTGGTTGGTCACATCCGGCACTGGGTGGCCGTGACTACAGACCGGATGGCCGTTAGACAGCCACCGATCGACCCGGCAACACGTCAAGTCTCGAACAGTGGGCGATGCAGACTCTCGGCGACCTCCGGATTCGAGTGGCGTTACCGCCTGCTCCACATCGCAAGCCTAGGATTGCGGGTCGAGTCGGATACGCCCAATGGCGACAAGACCCGTCGCCCGGCCGCGCGACGCGACAACGCACTGCATGCTTGTTGTAAGACCATTCTCGTAGACAAGATGGACGCTCTCAGTTTGCTGCGTTGAATGACCTGACACACATAGGCGCTACAGACGAGGGCGGTATGCGTCCAGGCGATACAGATTCGCGCCCGTTCCCGATGTTCCGGAACGGGCGCGAATACACGAGAACTAACTGATCAGAACGCGCGTACCGAACGAATGTTGGACGCAAGAATGGCCCGGGCGCCAAGTTCAGCGAGAGCATCCATTACCTGGTTGTGTCCCTTGATGGGAACCATGGCGCGCACGGCGACCCATTCCGGATCGGCCAGCGGAGACAGAGTCGGAGATTCCATGCCCGGCGTCATCTTGATTGCTTCGTCGAGAATGCCGCGCGGGCAGTCGTAGTCGATCATCAGGTTCTGCTGAGCGAACACGATTCCGCGAACACGCTCGATCAACTGGTTACGGGCCGCGTCGTCCTGCGGGGCGCCGGTGCGCTCGATCAGGACACCTTCCGAGTCGCACAGAGAATCGCCGAAGGCAACAAGGTTGTGCTGACGCAGAGTGCGGCCGGAACCGACCACGTCGGCGATGGCGTCGGCGACACCGAGCTGGATCGAGATCTCCACGGCGCCGTCGAGGCGGATAACGGAAGCGTCGATGCCGCGAGCGGCGAGGTCACTGCGAACCAGGTTCGGGTACGACGTCGCAATACGGAGGCCGGCAAGATCTTCGACGGTCCAGTCCTTGCCGGCAGGTGCGGCGTAACGGAAGGACGAGCGGCCGAAACCGAGCGCCAAACGCTCCGAAACCGGTGCACCGGAATCTCCGGCGAGGTCACGACCGGTGATGCCCAGATCGAGTTCACCCGATCCGACGTAGATGGCAATGTCCTTGGGGCGCAGGAAGAAGAACTCGACCTGGTTGGAGGGGTCCAGAACAGTCAGGTCGCGGGAATCGGTGCGACGACGGTAGCCCGCTTCGCTGAGGATTTCGGCGGCGGACTCGGACAGCGAACCCTTGTTGGGAACTGCGACGCGCAACATCAGTGAACGTCCTTTCGGAAGGTGTGGTCAGACGTGGGAAAAGGGAACCGGAATTGTCGGGTCAGATCCTCTTCACAGATGTCGGTACACGTCTTCGAGGGTCAGCCCGCGGCCGACCATCAACACCTGAGTCCAGTACAAGAGCTGAGAAATTTCTTCGGCTAGCTGCTCATCGCTCTGGTACTCCGCAGCGATCCACACTTCACCGGCTTCCTCGATGACCTTTTTGCCCTGTGCGTGAACACCGGCATCGAGGGCGGCGACGGTGCCGGACCCCTCGGGACGGGTGGCAGCACGCTCGGTCAACTCGGCGAACAAGGATTCGAAGGTCTTCACGGGTAGCTATTCTTTCACGAGTGCGGAACGGATTTTCACAGGCCTACAGGCTGGCCCGTCACAAGCCCTGATCGAGAGCGCGTGTGCTGACGAACCGGCGAGTGTGGCCGGTGATCGGGTCCGGGTATTCCAGTGCCCGGGCGAGGAGTCGCAACGGTGTGGAGAAGTCGCCAGGTACCGCCGGACGGTAGTGCGGGTAGTAGTTGTCACCGAGGATGGGAATGCCCATCGAGTTCAGATGCAGTCGTAGTTGGTGGGTGCGCCCGGTTTTCGGGAACAGCCGGTATCGACCGAGCGTGCTACCAGCAGAATCAGTGAGTAGCTCGACCAACTCGACTCGGGTTTCACTGTTCGGTTCGCCCTCGACTTCGGTGGCGGTCATCTCCCCGTGCACCTTGTTGATCCGGCTACGGACGATGCGTGGAAACGTCAATTCCGGATCGAATCCCGCGATGGCTTCGTACTCCTTGACGATCTTCTGCTCCGCGAAGAGTTCCTGATAAGGCCGTCGCAGGTCCGGAGTCACGGTGAACACGATGACACCGGCGGTCATGCGGTCCAGTCGATGTACCGGCGCCAGATCAGGGAGATGAAGGTCACGACGTAGACGGACGACCGCGCTTTCGACGATGTGCGCGCCGCGCGGGATGGTCGCGAGGAAGTGCGGTTTGTCGATGACCAGGATCTGCTCGTCGCGGTACAGGATCTCGATCTCGTGCGGGACCGGGATTTCGGGTGGTGGTTCGCGGTAGAAGTAGACGAAGCGGGTGGGCTGATACGGAGTCTCGCTCGAAATGATCCGCCCGTGCTCGTCGACGACGTCACCAGCAGAGACAAGGGCGTTCCACAGCTCATGCTCGCCGGGAAACTCACCGACTAGAAACTCGAGGACGGTACCTGCGTCGGACTCCCGGGGCATCCGCAACCGATCCGGCCCGAGCCCGTCTCGGATCGGCAGCGGAGCCTTTGGCACGTCTCTAGACCTGTTCGAGATCGGGTGAGCAACTCTCGCACAGCAATTCGAGGGTGCGTCCGTCGCCGTCGATTCTGTTGCGGAAGCGTGGCGTCGGCGTTCCACAGTCGACACACACACCGAGAACCTTTGCCTCGGGCGAGAATTCGATGTTCATCCGCTTGTCGAAGACGTACAACGATCCGTCCCACAGGCCCTTGTCGCCGAACGTCTCGCCGTAACGCACGATCCCGCCGTCGAGTTGGTACACCTCACCGAAACCGCGTGAGCGCATCAACGACGACAACACTTCGCAGCGCACTCCCCCAGTGCAATAGGTGACCACTGCCTTGTCCTTGAGGTGGTCGTACTTGCCGCTGTCGAGTTCGCTGACAAAGTCCCGTGTTGTCGTCACGTCCGGAACAACGGCGTCGCGGAAGCGTCCGATTTCGGCCTCGAAGGCATTACGGCCGTCGAAGAAGACAACGTCGTCACCGCGGTTGTCGACCAGTTCGTGCAGTTCCTTCGGCGCCAGGTGGACGCCGCCGCCCACCACACCTTTGGCATCGACCTCGAGTTCGTCGGGCGCACCGAAAGTCACGATTTCGCTGCGCACCTTGACGGACAGGCGCGGGAAATCGTTGCCGAGTCCGTCCGACCACTTGATGTCGGCCATGCGGAACGGTTCGTACCCGCGGGTGCCACGCACATATCGCTTGACGTCCTCGATATCGCCGCCCACCGTCGCGTTGATTCCGTGCTGCGAGATCAGGATTCGGCCGGTCAGATTGTTCGACTCAGCGAGGCTGTGCTGCCACAACCTGATCGCTTCGGGATCGGCCAACGGCGTGAACTGGTAGAACAGAACAATTTTCGGAATGGACACTTTTGCTACACCAGCCTATCGTGCCGCACGCGCATGAACGTCGTGGAGATCATGAATCGACAAGTCCGTCAACGACTCCCGGAAGATACGTCCCGGCCCCGCCGGAACATCGACTTCACAGGGAACAACAAGCACGCCGCAGCCCGCAGCGGTGGCCGCAGCCGTGCCTGTCGGCGAATCCTCGATCGCCAGACACTGTGACGGTTGCAAACCGAGAAGCGCAGCACCCCTCAGATACGGATCCGCGGCAGGCTTGCCGTTGGCTACCTCGTCGCCGCAGACGCTGTGGTCGAAGAACTCTCGTCCGAGCATCCCGAGTGCGCGATCGACCAGTACCCGCTCGGTATTGGTGACCAGAGCCGAGAGAAGTCCCCCGTCGCGAACAATCGCCAGTGCATCCTGCGCGCCGGGACGCCAGGTCACACCGTCCTCGAACAGATCGCCGACGCGGGCGTACATCCAGTCCTTGGCCTCGGCGACTGCCTCCGGGTGCTGCTCGAGCCCCAGCGAATCGAACACCGTTGCCAGGGCAAACGGGCTCGACGCGCCGATGACGGCAACGCGCGTCGCCTCCGTCATCGGCCCGCCCAGGCGCAGCGACAGCTCACGCAGCGCAACGTCCCACAACTTCTCCGAATCGAGCAAGGTGCCGTCCATGTCCCACAGGACACCACCAAGCGTCGTCTCGGATACCTCGGTCAACAACTCAGACATTGAAGTACTTGGCTTCCGGGTGGTGCAGGACAAATGCGTCGGTGGACTGTTCCGGATGCAACTGCAGTTCCTCCGAGAGGTGGACGCCGATGCGCTCCGGCTCGAGCAACGCGACCAACTTGGCGCGGTCCTCGAGATCCGGGCAGGCCCCGTATCCGAAGGAGTAACGCGCGCCGCGGTATTCGAGGTCGAAGTAGCCGGACACGTCGGTGGGATCCTGCTCGGCAACCGAATGGCCGCCAGGCAGAACCAGTTCTTCACGGACCCGGCGATGCCAGTACTCGGCAAGCGATTCCGTCAGCTGAACTCCAATGCCGTGAACTTCGAGGTAGTCACGGTACGAATTCGACGCGAACAGCTCGTTCGCGAAGTCCGCGATCGGCTGCCCCATCGTGACCAACTGGAACGGGAGAACGTCGACCTGGCCGGTCGCCTCGGCTTCCTTGCGTGAGCGCACGAAGTCCGCGATGCACAGGAAACGGTCCCGGTGCTGGCGCGGGTAGGTGAACCGGAATCGTTCCGGCGCATCTGGTTTCGGCTCGGTGAGCACGATGACATCATCACCCTCGGACACCGCCGGGAAGTAGCCGTAGACCACGGCGGCGTGCGCGAGAATGCCCTCGGCCGTCAACCGGTCCAGCCAGTACCGCAATCGCGGCTTGCCTTCGGTTTCGACCAACTCTTCGTACGTCGGACCGTCGCCCTTACGCTGACCACGAAGTCCCCACTGCCCCAGGAACAGTGCGCGCTCGTCGAGCAGACCGGCGTACTCGGACAGTGCCACGCCCTTGACGATGCGGCTGCCCCAGAACGGCGGGGTCGGGACAGGGATGTCGACTGCAACATCGGACCGTTCCGGCAGAACGACGGGAGCTGCTTCGGCCTTACGCTTTTCGGCGATCCGCTTGGAACGCTCATGACGAGCCTTCCGCTCGGCAACCTTCTCGCGCGCGGCGATCGCCTCAGGGCTGTCCGGCGCGGGTCCGCCGCCACGCTTTTCGGTCATGATCTGATCCATCAGATTCAGACCCTCGAAAGCGTCGCGTGCGTAACTCACGGTTCCGTCGTACACCTCTTGAAGGTCGTTCTCGACGTACGAACGCGTCAGCGCCGCACCGCCCAGCAACACCGGGAACTGTTCCGAGACACCGCGAGAGTTCAGTTCCTTGAGGTTGTCCTTCATGACCACTGTCGACTTCACGAGCAGTCCGGACATGCCGATGACATCGGCCTTGTGCTCGATCGCAGCATCGAGAATGGTCGCGATGGGCTGCTTGATGCCGAGGTTCACGACGTCGTAACCGTTGTTACTCAAGATGATGTCGACAAGGTTCTTGCCGATATCGTGGACGTCGCCCTTGACCGTCGCAATGACGAGGCGGCCCTTGCCGTCGTCGTCCGTCGCTTCCATGTGGGGCTCGAGGAACGCAACTGCCGCCTTCATGACCTCGGCGGACTGCAGAACGAACGGCAACTGCATCTGTCCGGAACCGAACAGTTCACCGACGGTCTTCATGCCCGAAAGCAGTGTCTCGTTGATGATTTCGATCGGGGACTTGACCGTCATCGCTTCGGTGAGATCGTCGTCGAGGCCGTTGCGCTCGCCGTCGACGATGCGACGCTCGAGGCGATCGAACAGTGGCAGACCGGCAAGTTCCTGAGCGCGTGACTCACGGGCCGACGCTGCCGAGACACCCTCGAACAGTTCCATCAACTTCTGCAGGGGGTCGTACCCTTCGCTGCGACGGTCGTAGACCAGGTCGAGTGCGGTTACACGCTGTTCTTCCGGAATCCGTGCCATCGGCAGGATCTTGGAGGCGTGCACGATCGCGGTGTCGAGGCCGGCCTCGGTGCATTCGTGCAGGAACACCGAGTTGAGCACCTGCCGAGCGGCGGGGTTCAAGCCGAAGGAAATATTGGAAATACCCAGTGTGAAGTGCAGTTCCGGGTACGCGGCCTTGAGCTGACGGATCGCTTCGATGGTCTCGATGCCGTCGCGGCGCACTTCTTCCTGACCGGTGGAGATCGGGAAGGTGAGAGCGTCGACGATGATGTCGGACTCTGCGAGACCCCAGTTGCCTGTGATGTCCTCGATCAGGCGCTTGGCGATCGCGACCTTGGTCTCGGCCGTGCGCGCCTGGCCCTCCTCGTCGATGGTCAACGCGACAACGGCAGCGCCGTGCTCCTTGACCAGCGTCATGATCTTGTGGAAACGAGACTCGGGACCGGCGCCGTCCTCGTAGTTGACGGAGTTGACGGCACAACGTCCACCGAGGTGCTCGAGTCCGGCCTGCAGAACCGCAGGTTCGGTGGAGTCGAGCATGATCGGCAGCGTCGACGCCGTTGCCAACCGGCTGGCGAGTGCGGACATGTCGGCAGCGCCGTCGCGGCCCACGTAGTCGACGTTGAGGTCGAGCATGTGCGCGCCGTCGCGAGTCTGATCCTTCGCGATGTCCAGGCACTTCTGGTAATCCTCGGACAGCATTGCTTCACGGAAAGCCTTGGAGCCGTTGGAGTTCGTGCGCTCGCCGATCATCAGGATGCTGGCGTCCTGTTCGAACGGAACAGCCGAGTACAACGACGACGTGCTGGCCTCGTGAATCGGGGTGCGCTGCGCCTTCTCCACGAGGCGAACCGCGTCGGCAACTGCCCTGATGTGGTCTGGGGTGGTTCCGCAGCAGCCACCCACCATGCCGAGACCGAATTCGGAGACGAATCCGCTGAGGGCTTCGGCCAATTCGTCTGCGGTCAGCGGGTACTCGGCACCATTGGGGCCGAGCTGCGGCAAGCCGGCGTTCGGCATGACGGAGACCGGCAGCGTCGAGTACTTGGACAGATGGCGAAGGTGCTCGCTCATCTCTGCCGGACCGGTTGCGCAGTTGAGTCCGATCATGTCGATGCCGAGCGGCTCGAGTGCCGTCAACGCGGCCCCGATCTCGCTGCCGAGAAGCATGGTTCCGGTGGTCTCGACCGTCACGTGCGTGATGATCGGAATCCGCAAGCCCAACTGCTCCATCGCCCGCTGGCTGCCGAGAATCGCAGCCTTGACCTGAAGGAGGTCCTGGCAGGTCTCGACGAGGATGGCGTCGGCGCCGCCTTCGATCATGCCGAGGGCGGATTCGGTGTACGCGTCCCGCAGGATCGCAAACGGGGCGTGGCCCAGGCTGGGCAGCTTGGTTCCCGGGCCCATCGAGCCGAGAACAAAGCGGGCCATACCGTCGCGGCCTGGCCCCATCTCGTCAGCTACCTCACGAGCGAGGGCAGTGCCCTTCTCGGAAAGCTCACGGATTCGATGCGAGATGTCGTAGTCGGCGAGGTTGGGCAGGTTGCACCCGAAAGTGTTGGTCTCGACAGCATCGGCACCGGCGGCAAAGTACGCGCGGTGGATGTCTTTGAGCACGTCGGGGCGGGTGTCGTTGAGGATCTCATTGCACCCCTCGAGTCCGAGGAAATCATCTAGTGTGAGGTCCGCGGCCTGCAACATGGTGCCCATCGCTCCGTCGCCGATGACAACGCGCTGATTCAACGCATCAAGCAGGGCAGAGTTAAATGGGGCAGACATGCCGTCCAGAGTAGTGGGCGCTCTCCGATGCTCTGGCCGTAGGCTGGGTGGGTGAGTCCAAGTGAGTTCCCCGTCACTCCCGACGGCCCGGTCGATTTCGATGATTCCGCGGCCTTCGAGAGCCCTGATCGCCCCCAAGGCGATATCCCCGTGCTCCGCGATCCCATTCTCGTGGCAGCCTTCGAAGGCTGGAACGACGCAGGTGACGCCGCCAGCGGCGCCGTCGAGCACCTCGAACTGATCTGGGATGCCCAACCGCTCGCGGAACTCGATTCGGAGGACTACTACGACTATCAGGTCAACCGCCCGACCGTACGGCAGGTCGACGGCGTCACCCGAGAAATCGTGTGGCCTGCCACACGTTTGTCCGTCTGCTCACCGCCTGGCAGCGAGAGCGACATCGTTCTGCTTCACGGTATCGAGCCGAACATGCGTTGGCGCAGCTTCTGCGAGGATCTCCTCGAGCTGATCGACCAACTGAACGTCAAGACGGTGGTCATCCTCGGAGCACTTCTCGCGGACACACCGCACACCCGTCCGGTACCGGTGACCGGAACCGCATACAGCAGCGAATCCGCAGCTCGATTCAACCTCGAGCAGACTCGCTACGAAGGCCCCACCGGTATCACCGGAGTTCTTCAGGACGAGTGCGTCCGGGCCGGCGTACCAGCTATCTCGTTCTGGGCAGCGGTGCCGCACTACGTGTCTCAGCCGCCCAACCCCAAAGCCACGGTGGCACTGCTGCAGCGCGTCGAAGACGTTCTCGACATCGAGGTTCCCCTGGGCGAACTCCCCTCTCAATCCGAAGACTGGGAGGAAGCGGTCAACGAAATGACTGCAGACGACGAGGAGATCGGCGAATACGTACGGACTTTGGAAGAGCGCGGCGACGCTGAGACAGACATCACAGAAGCAATCGCCAAGATCGACGGCGATGCGATCGCTGCCGAATTCGAGCGTTACCTGCGGCGGCGAGGCCCCGGTAGCTTCGGGCTGTGAGCAACACTTCTCCCGACGAAAACACGCACAACCCCAGACCGCTTCGCCTTCGCCTCCAGTTGATCGCGCTGTACGCCGGCGGGTTTCTCGGCCCGTTCGGCGGCGGCGTGGTGGCGTCCGTTCTCCCCGAGATCGGCGACGACCTGGGGGTCGGGGCGTCCGCGGCCGCGTCGTCGCTCACTGCGTACCTTCTACCTTTTGCGGCATTGATGTTGGTGTCGGGAACTCTCGGCTCCCGGTGGGGAAAAGTGCGGACCGTCCGCATCGCGTATGGCGTGTACGTGGCCGCGTCGTTGGCATGTTTCCTGGCTCCGACGCTGGACATCTTCCTTGCAGCTCGGGTCCTGCAAGGTAGCGCCAATGCCTTCACAACTCCCCTCTTGCTTGCATCATTGGCAGCAGCGACGCCACAGGCCCGCCTGGGCCGCGCACTGGGCGCCTTCGGTGCGTTTCAGGCCGCCGGTCAGTCGTCCGCTCCCCTGATCGGCGGCCTCGCGGCCGAATTCGATTGGCGCCTTGCATTTCTCGTAATCGCAGTTGTAGCTGGAGTTCTGGGCGCCGTCGGGTTACCCAAAACCACGGCGCCTCCGTCTGCCGCGCCCGCCAGACTCCGTGACGCACTGCGTCCGGAAGTGCTGCGGATCGGCGTTGCCGCCCTCCTCGGTTGGGGCGCACTCGGCGGTCTGAGCTTCCTCCTGGCATTCCGGTTCGAGGACGAGTTCGGTCTCTCGCCCACAGCCCGCGGTCTGATGCTGACGCTGTTCGGTTTGGCCGGCATTATCGCCGCCCGACGAGCGGGAATCCTGATCGACCGCATCGGCGCCCAGAAGGCAGTGACCATCGGCGCAATCAGCGGCGCTGTACTCGTTGCAGTCGTAGGACTCGCGTCCGCTATCCCGGCGATTGCGATCGCCTGGTTTATTGCCGGTGTGTCCAGCCAGTTCGTACTCGTCGGCGTCAACGCGGCGGTGCTCGGCTCGCAGGGTCCGAATCGCGGCGGCGCGGTATCCGTCGTCCAGGCAATGCGCTTCGGCGGCGCGGCACTCGCTCCCCTCGCTCTCACTCCGATCTACGACGCCTCGTCCATCGCAAGTTTCCTGATACCCGCCGCTCTACTTGCTGTTGTGGCTCCGCTGATCATGCCTCGGCAGAAACCGTCGAATACCGCGGAGGCTTAGCCCCCTCCGTCGATGATTTTCTGATCCTTTGGGTTGCTGAAGTGCGGCGACTTGGTGAATTGAGGTCGTTGGTTCGGATAGAACTGACGACAAATATTCGGAAAATTTGGTGTTTCCGTCAGCGACAGATATTGATACAATGGAACAATGAGCGAATCCGAGTCGGAACCCGAGCGCCCCATCGACATTTTTCGGCGATCCGTCGCGATCATCGAAGAAAATCTGCCCGCCACCTGGTCACTGTCGACGCAACGCTCCCCCGATCTGTCCGAAGCACCCATTCGCCTCGACCTGCGCTCCCCTGACGGGTCGGTCGCGAAGTTCGGCGTCTACGCCGCACATGGAGTTCTCAGCAGCGACGTTCCCGGTATCGCCGACCGCTTCCCCACCGGGCAAACCGGATTCGTCTGCGCCAAATATCTGTCCGAACCGGTGCGCCGCCAACTCGACGCCCATGCACTCTCCTACGCCGATGCGACGGGCAACGTCTCTCTCACCGCCGATCGCCCTGCCGTCTGGGTGCGAGGCAGGGGCGCCGACGCCGATCCGTGGCGCGGCCCCGGCCGGCCGTCGGGCCAGCTGGCCGGCGATCCGTCGGCGCGGGTCGTGCGGGCGCTCGCAGATTTTGCTTCGCCCCTGGCGATCACCGCTCTGGTCCGTTTGGCCGGGGCATCAACGGGCGCAACGTATCGAGTGGTGCAAACCCTCGCCGATCGGGAATTGGTGACCAGACTCCCCCGGGGCGGCATCGCCGACGCCAACTGGCAGAAGATGCTCCGGGAGTGGGCACAGGAATCCATCGCCAAAGCACCCACACCGCACGGCTTTCACGCTCCAGACGGACTTGAAGCGCTCTTCGATCAGCTCCGCCAACTCAGCGGACACATCTATGCGGCAACGGCATCCGTCGCTGCCGCGCCGTTCGCCCGGTATGCGCCCACTCAGCGGGCTCATTTCCACGCCGACAACGTCGACCAATTTGCCGACGCGTTGGGCCTGCGGCGCGTCGAGACCGGTGCCGATGTGTGGGTCACCGCTCCCCTGTCGCCGTCGGTGTTCGACCGAATTCTCACCCGCGACGGCATCCGGATCGTGTCTCCGAGTCAGGCCTACGCCGATCTTCTCGTCGGTCCGGATGCCGACGAAGCAGCGGCCGATCACCTGATGGGCTGGATGATCGAGAACGAATCGCAGTGGCGACGCGCCGCCTCCCCAGCCAAGGATCGACCGTAGGGAAATTCGGACGACACTCTCGCCTACGCTGTCATGGTGAATGAAACGCATATCGCGGGCGTAGCGACGGCGTACGCGGATACCCATCGACTGAAATTGTTTTCGTTCACGGTCGCCGAGAAGCGCGCCGAGTACCTATGGGTACTTCGCGCATTCGACCACGCCCGCGCCAATTACACAGTCCTGCTCCATGCGGGGACGGTCGCTCAGATCCTCGAGAAGATCGGTGGCTCGGATCCCGCCGCTCAGCTGTCGTCGACCGAGATTGCGCCGCTGCTGGACCAGTTGCACGTGTGGGAGATTCTCGAACGCAGCTACGACGGCACACGCGCCGCGTCGTTGGCCGAGTATCGGAACCGCCATTTTGTGTACCAGTTCGGCCAGGCCGGGTATCAGGTGTACCGGTCCGTCGAGGACGTACTTGCCGCCAGGCTCGACAATTCGTCCCTCTCACGACTGGCGCTGGCGGACCTTCTGGCCGACATGTCGGAACTGGCCGAAGCCAATCGAACGGCAGACGGCGACCTCATCTTCCGCAAACTCAAACGCCTCGACTCGACACTGTCCGACATGGCCGATCGTGCCGCGCACTTCTATCTCACGCTCGGCGATCTGGTTCGGACGACGGAAGTGACGCCGCAGGCATTCCTGAACCACAAGGACGCCCTGCTGACGCACATGCGCGAATTCAGCTCCGACCTCGCGCGGTACGCCCCGAAACTCAAGGAAGCCATCGAGCACGTCGAATCGACGGGTGTCGACCGGATGATCCGGCTCGCCGCCGCCAGCGACGAGCGAGTGTTCGTTCCGATCGCCGAACGCGAAGACGACTGGATGGCCCGCTGGCGCGGCTTGACCGCGTGGTTCGTCTCCGCCGAGACCGGAATCAGTGAGTCCGAGCGACTGCGCGAAGGAACGATGAGCGCGATTGCCGCAGTGCTCGCGCTGTTGCGCCGCGTCACCGAAACCCGACGGGGCGGTGTCAGCCGCGAAAGCCAGCTGCGCCATCTCGCCGGGTGGTTTGCCGCCACACCGTCCGAGGACGCGGCTCATGCACTGTTCCAGGCCGTGTTCGACCTCGGTCGCCCGCGCCACCTGTCGATGGTTCACCCAGACGCCGACATTATTTCCCACCACCGATCCTGGTGGGAGGCACCGCCCGTCGAGATCGCCCGCACCCTGGCGGAAACAGGGCGCCCACCGTCGCCCGGCTTGCCCAGCAAGGTCGCCCGCAACGACGGAAGTATCCGACGGCTGCGCGAAGAACAGCTCGCGGCGCAGCGAACCCGTAGTGCCGCAGCACAATCCCTGGCCGCCAACGGTGTGTATCAACGTGAGCTCAACGAGCAGGAGACCGAAGTTTTGCTGAGTTTGCTCAATGCCGCACTCACGGCCCGCGTGCCGGTCGTCGGCCGCGTCAAGAGTTCCACCGGTAGCGAGAACGGGGTGAAATTGACGCTGAGCCCGTCGGACGGTTCCACCACCATCACCACCGCGCGCGGCCGGATGCACCTCGACGGCATCGAGGTCAGCGTTCGATGAGAGCTCGCGAGATCACTCCCCTTGCGCTCGATTCGTATCAACGCGCGGCAAGGGTCATCCTGTCGAATCACCTGGTCACCACGTCGTATCCGGATCGGGCGGCGTTGCCACTGCTACGCCGGTGGGCCACCGAACTGCGAGATGACCTCCTCGACCTCTTCGGTTACCGCCTCGAGGTCACCGAGACAACGGCTCGGTTGTTCACGGTCTCCGATCGCCTCAACCCGTCGGCACCCGCCCAGACGGCAACCGAGCGCACGTTCGACCGCACCCGCTATTCGTACCTGGCCCTGTGCCTCGCCGCCTTGGGCCGCGCCGGCAACCAGATCACGTTGTCGGAGTTGGCAGATCACGTGGCCGCCGACGCCGCACAGGTGGACGGCGTCGAACTGTCCACCGATCGCGGCGCCGATCGCGACGCGTTTGTCGACGCCGTCGGCTGGCTCGGTGTGCGCGGCGCCATCGCACTCGCCGACGGTGACGCCAACGGCTGGGCATCCAATCCCGAAGCGGGAGAAGCGCTCTACGACATCGACCGATCCGTCGTCGTGGCACTGTTCCGCCCACCGCGCGCGCTGCAGCACCTGCATTCCATTCGCGGACTCCTCGCTGCCGAAACATCCCAGGCGGCTGAGGAAGACGGGGTTCCCGTGGACGCCAAGGCAATCGGGCGGCGAGTGCGTCGGGCTCTCGTCGAACGCCCAGTGGTGTTGGCCGGTGAACTCGATCAGCATGAACTGATCGCGTTGGCCCAACCCAAGACCGCGTCCGACGTCGAAATGTTGACCGGACTCGTTGCCGAGCGCCGAGCCGAGGGAATCGCGATGATCGACCCCACCGGGCGCCTGTCTGACGTGCGTTTTCCCAGCACCGGCACGATCGCCCAGGTCGCACTGCTGCTGGCCGGCGAAATCGCCGACCGGATACTCGACGTCGACGCGCCGGAACTGCCGAAACTCCCGCTTCCTCCCGAGTCCGACGACCACCTCATCGAGCAACTCGATGCAGCGATCCCCGAGGCCGGAATCTTCGAGGATCTTGCCGACGAGGATGCCGAGCCCGTCGAACCTACTTCGGAGCCTGCCGATCCCGAGGAACCGGCGACATATCCCCTGATCGACGACACGTGGCTGGCGGACAAGATCACCGAATTGGTGGATCAGTTCGGCCGAACGTTTGCGGCCCAGTGGCAGGCAGACCACAACGGACTGCGTAAACAGTCACTCGGACTGCTGCAGCGACTGCGCCTGACACACGCGGTACCCGGCGGAGTGCTCGTTCTGCCCGTACTCGCGCGCTACCGCGACGTTGTGGTCAATGTCCGCGAACGCGATCCCCTCATCGACTTTGCGGTCGACAACTCCGCACCCGAGCCCAGTTCCGAATTTTCCGGCAGCACAGAAGAACCAGAGGTAGAAAACGCATGAACAGCGCCCGTTTCCGACCTACCCGGGCCGGCATCATCAACCTCTGGGACTACCGCGACCAGGAATTCTCTTTCGCCGACGGCCGCCTGGTCCTGCGCGGACCCAACGGATCCGGCAAGACCAAGGCACTCGAGGTGCTGTTCCCGTTTGTCTTCGACGGCCGCATCGAACCGCGTCGCCTCAATCCGTTTGCCGGCGAAGAACGCACCATGAAGTCGAACCTGCTCTATCGCGGGCAGGACACCGCACACTCCTATGTGTGGATGGAGTTCTGCCGCGGCTCACTCGACGACCCCGAAGCCGTCACCGTCGGCATCGGCATGCGTGCGAGCCGAACCAACGACAAGGTCACACGCTGGTACTTCGTCGCCGACGGCCGAGTGGGTGTCGACTTCTCGCTGATCGGCGCCGACGATCGCCCGCTGACAAAGAAGCAGTTGGCCGAGCAACTGGGCAGTGACGCGATCACGGACCGTCCCCTCGACTACCGCACCGCCATCGACGCGCGCATGTTCGGCCTCGGCGTGCAGCGTTACGACCAGCTGATCAACCTGATCCTGACGCTACGCCGTCCGCAGCTAGCGAAGAACCTTGACCCGAAGGGTCTTTCGCAGGCGCTCACCGACGGACTGCGCCCCCTCGACGATCAATTGGTGCTCGAAGCTGCCCGCTCGTTCAGCGACATGGAAGAAGTGGGCCGCGCGCTCGAGGGGCTGGCCGCTGCCGACGGCGCGGCCCAGACTTTCATCGGCGTCTACACCAAGTATCTGCGCCAGCAGTCGCGGGGCGAGATCGAACAGGTCGGGGCCCGCCTGGCCGCGGTCACCAAAGGTGTTGCCGCCATGGACGAATCGGCTGTTGCCCAGCTGCGGAGCCGAGAAGCGCGCACAGCAGCCGAAGAACGGTTCAATGCCGCCGAACAGGCACTCGATCACGCCCGCGCCAATGTCGAAGCGCTGCAACGCTCGAGCGCGTACGAAGGCAAGCAGCAGCTCGACGACCTCGCGCAGGCCGTCGCAACGCTGAAACTGTCCACCGAGCAGCAGGCCGACAAGTCCCGCAAGGCGCAGGCAACATTGGCGCAGCGCGGCGACGAAGCCGAAAAGGCCACCGCGTCGGTACGCCGCGGTGCCGAAGCACTCTCGCGGGCCGAGGACGAACTGCGCGTCGCCGCCGAAGACGCCGGTATCGTCTGGACACCGCTGCCGGACGGTTCCCGCAGCGATCAGATCACCGCCGCCGTGCGTGGCCACGCCGAAGAGCGCGACGGAGACGTTCGTGTTGTGCGCGCCGCCCTCGCCACCGTGGAGAAAGCCACCACCGAGCGGACCCGCGCCGAGAATTCGTCGCGTCGTGGCCAAGAACTGCTGGAATCAGCCAAAGCTGCGGTCCTCGAGGGCGAAGCCGCCGTCGAATTGGCTCGCGGTGAATGTGCGACCGGCCTTCGCTCGTGGTGGACCGGGCATTCGGAGCGCTACGCCGCTGCCGGCGCCGATACCTCACTGTTCGAGGCACTGGACGGTGCACTGTCGGTAGTCGGTGACGAAGACGCTCCGACGCTGGCTGCCGTACTCGCCGAACACACCGAGGCCGGAATCGAAGCCTTGCGGGAGCGTCGACGCAGTGCGGAAGCGGAAATCTCAGCCGCCCGCGCCTCCGTCACCGCACTGAAAGCCGAACGCAAGGCAGTCTCGGCCGAGCACGACGATGCTCCGCCCGCATTCCACGCCCGCACCGACAGCCGCAAGGACCTGCCAGGTGCGCCCTTCTGGAGCCTTGTTCGGTTCGCCGAGTCTGTCGAACCCGACGTGGCCACGGGAATCGAATCCGCACTACAAGCGGCAAACATGTTGGACGGCTGGGTAGCGCCCGGCGAGCAGCTGCCTGAATTCGTCAGCGAGCAATTCCTCACAGCACTCCCGACAAAGCAGCGGCCCAAGGGACGCACCCTCGCCGATGTTCTCGAGGTCGAGGGCAACTCCGACGTCCCCGACGCACAGGTCAGGGGAATTCTCGCCTCGATCAGCCTGGTCGAGAACGCGGACACCACCACCGCCGCAGTTGCTATCGGCGTCGACGGCCGATTCTGGCAGGGTGTTGTCCACGGACGGCACGTTAAGACCGACGCCGAGTACATCGGCACGACGGCCCGCGCGCGTCGTCGCGCTGCCCGGATCGCCGAAATCGACGTTGCCCTCGACGAACTTGCCACGGCAATCGACACCGGCACAGCACTCGTGGCGCAGACCAACGAGCAGTTGGCTCAACTTGCCGCGGCCGCAAAAGAACTCCCCAAGACCGGCTCGATTCTGCGCGCGCTCAAAGCTGTCGCCGAATCGGCGGGCGCTCTGCGCACACGGTCCGAAGCAACAGACAGCGCGCAGCGTGAACTCGACGCGGCGATAGCGGATCTCGCGGCCAAGGAAAAGCAGTTGCGCGCGACGGCGTCGACGCATCGCACCCCGCACGCCGGCCGGGAACTCGACTCGTTGGCGGCGGCGATCCGTCATTTCGAGAAGCAAGGCGACGTCGCCCTGCGATGCCGACGCGAGTACGCCAAAGAGGTGGAACTCGAACGCGAATCGATCGATCGCCTCGACGAGTCACGCACCAACGCCGAGGAATTTGCCGAAGAAGCGGCCATCGCGGAGGAGAGCCTGCTCCAGCAGGTCCAACGCCTGGAAACCCTGCGCGACACCCTCGGCGCGAGTGCCGAGCAAATCGATCTCGACCTCGCCAAGGCGCGCGCCAAGATCGAGGAATGCAAAGTCGACCAACGCGCCGCCCGTAAGGCCTACGACGCGGCCGTACTCCACATCGGCACCGCCGAAGGCGCCTACAACACCGCCGTCGAGACCTTGCGGCACACCCTCACCGAAACGCGTAGCGACGCAGAGCAACTCGCGCCGTACGCGCGACCCGATCTGCTCGAGCTGCTCGGCATCACCGAACCGCTGAGTTGGCCTGCCAGTTCCGCGGCGTGGATGAGCCCCGATCAACTCGTCTACCGGATCCAGAACGAGGACCGCACCGACGACGCCCCGCACCCGCCGGTACTGCCCGAAGACGTGGACAAGCTGTACCGGGCACTCGACGCGGCAACCTCGACGGTTCGCGTCACCGACGGTGCGCGCAAGGCAACCCGCACGGCCCTGACGTCCGCGCTGCAGGAATTCGACGCCCAACTCGCTGCCGCCGGCCAGGATTACCGCCTGCAGTGGGACGCACCGGACGGGCTCACCGTCGTCCGCGTGCAGGACGAACAGGGACATTCCTCGATCGGCGAGTTCGCAACCCGCATCCACGAAGCTCGCGGAGATCAGGAGCAGCTGCTCACCGAATCCGAGCGTCGCATTCTCGAAGACGCACTGCTCACCGGACTGGCCCAACAGATCCACGAGCGTACCGTCGACGCCCGCGAACTCATCGCTCAGATGGGCACCGAGATGCGTGAGCGGCACATGTCGTCCGGCAACACCATCGGCGTCCACTGGGTTCTGGCCGACAACCTCGACGACAGCTCCCGCGCCATCTCCAAACTGCTCGATCGAGACGCGTCGGCGCTGGGCGTGGACGAGTTGGCGACACTGCGCGCACATTTTGCGACGCAGATTCGCACTGCCCGGGCGGCACATCCCGAGCGGTCGTACCCGGAAATCCTGTCGTCGGCACTCGACTACCGGCAGTGGCGGTTCTTCTCCTTCACCCTCATCAGCGGCGAAGGCAAGGAAGATCGACTCACCGTCGCTCGGCACAGCGCGCTGTCCGGCGGCGAGCAGTCGGTGTCGCTGCATCTGCCACTCTTCGCGGCAGCGCACGTCATGCTCGATTCGGCCGATCCGCATGCGCCGCGGCTACTTGCACTCGACGAGGCATTTGCCGGCGTCGACGACAACGGTCGAAGCGAGTTGTTGGGATTGAGCGTCCAGTTCGATCTCGACCTCTTCATGACGGGATACGACCTCTGGATCACGTATGCCGACGTCCCCGGGTGCGCACACTACGACCTGGCTCACTCGACGGCCGAGCAAGCCGTCAGCGCCGCGCTACTGGTGTGGTCGAACGGTGAACTGCTCGCCGAACACGACGGTACGGACTTGGCCAGAGCGCTCGGATCTCCGCTGCGCCGTAGGGTACCCACCCCGGCCGAGGGTGCGCTCGACTACGCCTAGCACTGTGCGCCTCGAGGTCGATGGAATGGGAAGCGCCCGGGTTGGGTACCACCGCACCACCCGCGCTTTTCATCCATGGGCCGAAACTTGCGAGCGGAGACGACATGAAGAAAGCCATCGCGACAATCATGATCGCGGGCGCAGCTTCGATGATGTGCGCCTGCGGAAACGACGACGGTGACCAGAACCAGGGCAGCGGTCACGCCACCGGTCAAGAAACCATGCGAATGCCCGCCGGAACGTCGACGGGCGAGATGAGCGCTGTCGATCAGGGAAAACTCACTGCATTTGTTGTGGCATTTCGCACCCGCTACCCGGATCTTTCACAGGATCGAGACGATGCTGACATCAAAGAGATCGTGCTCGATACGTGCGACGACATCGCCGAGGGTGCCTCGGAGCAACAAGTCAGCGACGAAATCCGCGATCAGGCCGAACACAACGGCGTAGTCCCGACCCAAGCCCAGGTCGACGAGATCTACGACATGGTGACGCCGGCGTGCCCGTGAAAGCACTGTGCGCCTTTGTCAACCGCCCGCGGTTGACAAAGGCGCACAGCTAATACATCAGCGCAGCGAAATCCCCAACAGCGCGTCGACGGCATCGGCGAACTCGCCCGGTGCCTGTGCGTCGGATCCGCCACCTTCGAGTGCACGACGCGCCCAACCGTCGAGGGCGTCAAGAGCCTTCGGGGTGTCGAGGTCGTCGGCGAGATGCTGACGCAACCGTGCAACTGTGTCAGTGACGGACGCAGCCGAACTCAGGGCAGCGGCAGCACGCCACACCTTCAGACGATCCTGCGCGTCCTCGAGGACCTGTTCGGTCCACGCTCGGTCCTGACGGTAATGGCCCGAGAGCAGTCCGAGACGGATCGCTGCGGGGTCGACCCCTTCGCCACGAAGTTTCGAAACGAACACGAGATTGCCGCGACTCTTCGACATCTTCTCGCCGTCCAGACCGATCATGCCGGTGTGAACGTAGTGACGCGCGAAACGACGGTCACCCGTGGCACATTCGGCGTGCGCTGCCGAGAACTCGTGGTGCGGGAAGATGAGGTCGCTGCCGCCGCCCTGGAGGTCGAAACCGGAGCCGATGCGGTTGAGTGCAATGGCCGCGCACTCGATGTGCCACCCGGGGCGGCCCGGTCCGAACGGTGACGGCCAGGACGGCTCACCCGGGCGGACAGCCCGCCACACCAGTGCGTCGAGCGGATTGCGCTTGCCGGCGCGATCCGGATCGCCGCCGCGCTCGGCGAAGAACTTCTCCATGGTCTCGCGGTCGTAGCCGGACTCGTAACCGAACTGTTCGGTGGCGTCGGCCCGGAAGTAGACGTCGGGGAACTCGGCGTCGTCGACGATGTAGGCCGCGCCGGATGCGACGAACTTCTCGACGAGTTCGACAACTTCGTTGATCGATTCGACAGCGCCGATGTAGTCCTTGGGAGGAAGCACGCGCAGCGCCTCCATGTCTTCCCGGAAGAGCGCCGTCTCGCGCATTCCGAGAACAACCCAGTCTTCACCGTCGCGGTTGGCGCGTTCGAAGAGCGGGTCGTCCACGTCGGTCACGTTCTGGACGTAGTGAACGTCGTGTCCGGCGTCGCGCCAGATACGGTTCACGAGGTCGAAGGTGAGGTACGTGGCGGCGTGCCCGAGGTGGGTCGCGTCGTACGGTGTGATGCCACAGACGTACATCGTGGCGGTCTTCCCGGGGGTGACTGGACGAACCTGACGGTCGGCTGTGTCGTACAGCCGCAACGGCGGCCCCTGACCGGGTACGGACGGGAGTGCGGTATCGGACCAAGACTGCATACTGGCGAGCCTAGTGGAGACTGGTCGAGGGCTCGGAAGGTGCTGGCTGATCCGGTGTCGGTTCCGGCGTGGACGCCAGCTTGCTCGGCCACCAGATCTTCTGCCCGATGTCGTACGTCAACGCCGGGACCAGCAGTGATCGGACAATCAACGCGTCGAGCAGCACACCGAACGCAACGATGAAGGCAATCTGCGCGAGGAACAACAGCGGAATCACAGCCAACGCCGAGAAGGTTGCTGCCAGAACAACTCCGGCTGAGGTGATGACGCCGCCGGTGACGGTCAGTCCCCGGAGCGCGCCTGCCCGTGTACCGATCTTCTGTGCCTCCTCCCGAACCCGGGTCATCAGGAAGATGTTGTAATCGATCCCGAGTGCGACGAGGAACACGAACGCGAACAACGGCACCACCGGATCTGCGCCGGGGAATCCGAAGACATGCTCGAATACGAGCGACGAAATACCCAGTGTCGCAGCAAAAGAGAGCACTACGGTGCCCATGAGCAGCAGCGGCGCAAGGAGTGATCGAAGCAACAGCGCGAGGATCGCGAAGACCACGAGCACTACCACCGGGATGATCAGCGTGCGGTCGCGCGTCGACGTGGTCTTTGTGTCGAGATCCGTTGCGGTGACACCACCGACCAAGGCGTTGGCACCCTCGACGGAGTGGACTGAATCACGTAGTCGCACAATCGTGTTTTCGGCCTCGATCGAATCAGAGGCATCGGTCAGCGTCGCCTCGAGCGAGACACGGCCGTCGACGACAAGCGGTGCTCCCCCGTTCTGAACAACAGTGACGTCACTGACGCCGTCGACTCGGCTTGCCGCGACAACGGCATCCATCTGGTCTGCATCAGCGATCACAATCGCCGGGGAACCTGATCCGGCGTCGAAATGCTCGCCGAGAATCTCCTGACCCGCAACCGAGTCGACCTCGAGCAGAAAGACGTCAGACGACGCCACTCCGCTGGCCTTGAACTGCGGCATCATCAGCGCGAAGATCACCAGCACCAGCGTCGACGCCACCCAGAAACGACGCGGATGCCGCCCGATGCGAGCGGCAAGTCCGGCCCAGAAACGGTGATCGTCTGCCTCGTCGTGGTGGGCGACGTCGGCGTCGAATTTCGGCTTGGTCGGCCAGTACGCGGTACGGCCGAACAATACGAGAATGGCAGGCAGGAACGTCATCGATGCGAGGAACGATGCGGCGATACCGATGGCCGCGACGGGTCCCAATCCGCGGTTCGAGTTCAGATCCGACAACAGCAGGCACAGAACGCCCGCGATCACGGTACCGGCGGACGCTGCGACGGGTTCCAGCGTGGCACGCCACGCCACCCGCATCGCCGAGTATTTGTCCTGCTCGATGCGCAGTTCCTCGCGATAGCGTGAGACCAGAAGCAGCGCATAGTCTGTCGCGGCGCCAAACACCAAGATGAACAAAATGCCCTGGCTCTGACCGTTCAACGCGATGACGTCGGCGTCGGCCAGCGCGTACACCAACAGACTCGACAAGCCGAGCGCAAAGACCGCCGAGAAAATAACCACGAACGGCAGGATGGGACTGCGATACACCACGATCAAGATCAGAATCACCACTGATCCGGCCACCAGCAACAAGAGACCGTCGATGCCCGCAAAAGCGGCGGACAAGTCGGCGACCTGACCGGCCGGACCGGTCACCAGGACAGTCAGTCCCTCCGGCGCGGATTCGAACGCGGCACGCAGTTCCTTCACCGAGGTCTTGACCTCGACTGTGCTGTCGATCGGGAGGAACAGCTGCAACGCCTGACCGTCCGCCGACGGAATCGCGGGCGAGCTCGCGTCACCGAATCCTTCGGTTCCGACAAACTCTGCGACCGTGTCCGTCAGGAAGGCACTGTCGCCACCCTGCAACCCACCCGAACGTTCTGCGACGATGATCGCCGGAACAAATCGTGTGTCGATGAAACCTTCCTGGAGCTTGCCGACCTCGGTCGCTTCCGCCGATGCGGGCAGGAAGGACGTGTTGTCGTTCTGCTGCACTGTGCTCAGTTTTCCGGCAAACGGTCCACCGAAGCCGCCGATAGCCAACCAGCCGATTACCAGCAGAGCTGGCACAATCCATCTCAGGCGACGACGCGTACTCGTGGGTGTGCTCACGGTTTCTCCAGAGTTCGGTTTGGCTGATGCGTGATGGTCCCTTATTTTGTTCAGCAAGCTGAACAATTGCAAACGGAAGGCAGGAGCGTGACCGAGGATGGGCTCGAAAACTGGCCGACAGGCCGCTTGCTGTCGACTGCGGCGCGCCTCGTCGAACACTCGTGGGAGCAGGTCCTACGCAGCCAGGACATGACGCACGCCGGACTTATCGTCTTACATTCCATCGCCATGTCCCCCGCGTCGCAGCGAGACATCGCCAAGAAGGCTCGGGTAACCGACCAGACCATGAGTCGGACCGTCGATCGCCTCGAGCGTGCCGGCTACGTCACCCGCGATACCGATCCGCGCGACGAACGACGACGCCTCATAGCCATCACGGCATCCGGGCAAGCGACCTATGAACGCCTACTCGAACTCGAAAAGGACGAAGCCGCTCTGGCCTTCGGCACCGGAGATGTGTCGGCATTGCGCGAACAGCTACTACGGCTGGTTCGGTCCCCGGAACTCAATCCCAAGTACAACGAAAACTAGAAAGCCGGCCACGGGATCGTTCGATGCCCGTTCGGCACAGGCATGACTGCTGACAACGTCAGCTCACGCGCCCGCTGCGCCAGCGCCGCAATTTCGTCGTCGGTAACCAGTTCCGACAGTTCATCACCGAAACTGCCGTCGACAGTTGACGCAAATTCCGCGACATCCGCGATCAAGGGCCCCGGAACTTGTTGGCCTGCCCATCCCCACAGGACAGTGCGTAGTTTGTTGTCCGTGTGCATGCAGATTCCGTGATCCACGCCGTAGACGGAGCCGTCGATCCCTTCGAGTGCATGACCACCTTTGCGATCCGCGTTGTTGATGAGGACATCGAGCACTGCCATCCGCTGAAGCCGGGGATCATCGGCGTGAATGAGCGAAACCGGTTCCCCCGCAGAATCGAACGCCTGAAGAACCTCGAACCATCCTGACGGGACATTGTCCGGGCTGCAGAGGTCGACGATGTCCGGCATGCCGAGCATGTCAGCGTGGCGGTCGACGGTGTCGATCCATTTCTGCACCATTCCTGGCCCAAAAGGTCCATCGCGCAACACTGTTCGCGGGATGACACCCCACCCCAGCGCCTCGGACACCCGGTACGACGCCACTTCGCGCCCCGCCAAGGTGCCGTCCGGGAAGTCCCACAACGGGCGCTCGCCGCGCACCGGCTTGTAGACGACCCGCATCGACTCGTCACCGAGAACAGCGTCGCAGACCAAAGTTGCGTTGCTGGCAGTGGTGATCTGACCGATCACCGTCAGCTCACCTTCGAGCTGGACATCAGGGCCAGGCGAGCTCGACACCGCTCAGTCCTCGTCGGTGTCGGCGTCGTCGATCGCGAACCCGAACGAATCACCGCGGCGATATCCGTTGGTCCGGACACAGATATGTCCGTCCGGAGCGAGGGGTTCGCCGCACAGCGGACATGGCGCACGGCCGGCGGCAATCACTCGCTCTGATCGCAGTGAGAATTCCCGCGCCTGCTCCGGCGTCAGGAACACCCGTACGGCGTCGGGTCCGTCGTCCGAATCGTCGAGCACGACCGACTCGTCGAACTCGGTTTCGCTCACTGCAAGAAGTTCCACCACAACGGCGCCGGCATCTGCATCCCAGCCCAAACCCATCGTCCCGACCCGGAATTCGGCATCCAACGGAGTAACAAGCGGACTGAGGTCGGTGATATCACCGGCTTCCGGCGGAACCTCGGTGCCGAAACGGCGATGTACCTCTTCGAGGAGTAGACCCATCCGGTCTGCCAGTACCTGAACCTGCTGCTTTTCGAGCAGCACGCTCACTACTCGCGCCTCGTGCACGGCTTGGAGATAAAAAGACCTGTCACCGGGTTCTCCCACGGTCCCTGCGACAAATCGGTCAGGGGTGCGAAATACGTGAATCGCGCGCGACATTGCACCTCCTCGAATTCGAGCGGAACTTCCCTGGGTACCCATTATCCGTCACGATCACACTCCGACCTCGCCGCCAGGCACGGATTCCTGTTCGGGAGCGGAGCCATTGGTCGACGCCTTGGCCTGACCGATCGCCGCCAGCGCATCTCCGGTGTCGTTGACCCGCAGCACGAAGGGCGAGGTCGCGGAATATCGGATCACACTCATCGACGCCGGTTCGGCAACGATGCGCTGGAACGAATCGAGATGCATCGCGTACGCGTCCGCCAGTACGGATTTGATGACGTCGCCGTGCGTGCAGGCAATCCACACGACGTCTTTGCCGTGCTCCTCGGCAAGCCTTCTGTCGTGTTCACGAATCGCGGCAACGGCCCGCGCTTGCACTTGCGCCAGCCCTTCACCATCGGGGAAGACCGCACCTGACGCGTGCCGCTGCACAACTTTCCACAGCGGTTCCTCGAGCAAATCCTTGAGGGGGCGGCCCGTCCACTGCCCGTAGTCCACCTCGACGAGGCGTTCCTCGACAACGGGAGTCAATCCACGGTCCGCGGCGATGGGACCCACCGTCTGCTCACATCGCAGCAGCGGGGACCGCACGATCTCGGCAATGTCGAGACCCACCAACCTGTCTACGACGGCCGCAGCCTGTTTCCGGCCGTGATCGTCGAGTTCGACGCCCGGCGTGCGACCGGCAAGTGTGTGGGCCGTGTTGGACGTCGACCGCCCGTGCCGCAGAAGGACAACTGTCATGCCATAACCCTAATGGGGCGGCGCAGAGCGCGGCGGGCGGTCGACGTCGAAACCGGCGTTATGTCGCGGACACAACCCCTGTGGCCAGCAACGCAAGGACGACTACGCCGAGAGCGATTCTGTAGCCGACAAACCAGTACATCGAATGATTGACCACAAACTTGAGCAACCACGCGATGGCCGCATAGCCGACCGCAAACGCGATCACCGTCGCGACGAGCAGCTGGGGGCCACTGGCGTTCAGTCCCTCACCCGCAGGTTCGAAGGCATCGGGAAGGCTGAACAGTCCCGACGCCAGCACCGCCGGGATCGCCAGCAGGAACGAATAGCGTGCGGCGGCCTCACGTGTCAGTCCGAGAAACAGACCGGCGCTGATGGTTCCACCCGAACGCGACACTCCGGGGATGAGGGCGAGCGCCTGCGCCGAACCCATGATGATGCCGTCACGCGCTGTGAGGGACTCGATGGGTCGGGACTTACGTCCGTAGTACTCGGCGGCGGCGATCACGAGCGCAAACACGATCAGCATTGTGGCGATCAGCCACAGATTTCGTGCGCCGGTACGGATTTGGTCCTTGAACAGGAACCCGAGAATACCGACGGGCAGCGTGCCGATGATGACGTACCAGCCCATCCGGTAGTCGAGGTCGCCGCGATGCTCGGCGTGGAACAACCCTCGGAACCACGCGGTGATGATCCTCACGATATCGCGCGCAAAATAGATCAGGACCGCGAGTTCGGTGCCGAGCTGAGTCACCGCGGTGAAGGACGCACCGGCATCACTTCCGAAGAAGATCTCCGAGACGATGCGCAGATGCCCCGACGACGAGACGGGAAGAAATTCGGTCAATCCCTGCACGAGCCCCAGGACCATGGCCTGTAGCCATGTCATCGCCTCACCCATCAGAGAACCGCCCGGACTGATGCGAACTGCACTGATTCGAATGGGATTACTACACAACAGTTTCGTGGGGCGAGTTCACTTTTCACTGGCGTCACGCTACCGGTGCACCGCCAGACGTGCCGCGCCCGGCACGCTGATGCCCGAATCCCCCGAGTTCGGTCGGGTGACCACTAGTCTGCACGTGGTGAGAACTCCCGGGTGCGACGTACGCTCCCGGGTCGGGCGTGAGATGGACGGCATTGATGAAACACAGATCAGTCGGAACGAGCGGACTTCGGGTGTCGCGACTTGGACTCGGCACGCTCACCTGGGGACGCGACACCGACGGGGACGAGGCCGCCGCACAACTTCTGGCTTTTGCGGAAGCCGGCGGAACCCTGGTGGACAGCTCCCCCGCGTACGGTGACGGCGCGGCTCAACGACTCCTCTCCGAACTTCTCGACGACGTCGTCCCCCGCGACGAACTGATCGTCAGCTCGAGCGCGG
This sequence comes from Rhodococcus sp. IEGM 1366, assembly GCF_033142425.1. Taxonomy (NCBI): domain Bacteria; kingdom Bacillati; phylum Actinomycetota; class Actinomycetes; order Mycobacteriales; family Nocardiaceae; genus Rhodococcus; species Rhodococcus sp. IEGM 1366. The sequence goes on along the minus strand of NZ_JAWLRZ010000005.1, from coordinate 68,830 downwards.
GGATCCATCCCAACCCGATCGGCACGGATCGCGTCGACTGCTCGCGGCGAGGCCTGCTCCGCCAATTGGACGCCACACTGCGCGAACTCGGCACCGACTACCTCGACATGTGGCAAGTCGCGACTTGGGATCCGCTGACCCCGGTCGACGAGGTCGCTGCAACTCTCGACTACGCGGTCTCGAGCGGCAAAGTGCGCTATGTCGGCGTGCGCGGCTACCTCGGGTGGCAGTTGGCTACGGCCGTCGGCGCTTGTGGCACAACATCTCTCACCGCCACTCAGGCGGAGTACTCCCTGTTGGCGCGAGGCGTCGAAGAGGAATTGTTTGCTGCCGCATCACACCACGGCGTCGGAGTCTTTGCCGCTGTCCCCCTCGCCGGCGGTGTCCTCACCGGTAAATACCGCGGCGGGATTCCCGTCGATTCCCGCGGCGCCGACGACGCTCATTCCCACCACGTGCAGAGCTACCTCACGGATTCGTCGGTCCGGGTTGTCGACGCCGTCGTTACAGCCGCGGACGGTCTGGGTACCTCACCGTTGGCTGTTGCTCTCGCCTGGGCTCGCGATCGCCCCGGAGTTGCCAGCGCCGTCGTCGGCACTCGGGATCTCGCGCAACTGACGGGCGTACTGGTAGCCGAGGAGTTGGAGTTGCCTGCGGCGATCGCTGCTGCACTCGACGACGTGAGCGCGTAACTTGCGGTCTCACTCGACGAAATACCCGAATTACCCATTTAGCGAGGACAGGCTAACCTAGTAGATAACACGTTCCTTAGCTAGAGGAGAACCTATGACCACGCTTGACGTAGACCACAGTCCCGCCGACGCGTCGGCCTTCTCCGAACGCATCAAGGCGGAGACCGATGCAGCGCACCGCGAAACCGAGCAGTCACGGTTTGTCGGCGCTCTCCTCGGCGGCGAACTGACCACCGCCGGATACGCGGCGCTACTGGGACAGACGTACCTGGTCTACACAAGCCTCGAAGAAGCCGGTCGTGCACACGCGGACAACGCGCTGGTCAACCCGTTCCTCTCCGACGATCTTCTCCGCGTCGCGGCGCTCGAAGCCGATCTCGAGTTCCTGAGCGGACCGAACTGGCGTGAGAGCCTGGAGGCCCTGCCGGCAACGCAGCGTTACGTGGCGCGTTTGCAGGAAGTTGCCTTCGACTCGCCGGCCGACTTCGTCGCGCACCACTACCTCCGGTACATGGGCGACCTGTCCGGCGGCCAGATCATCCGCCGCATGCTCGAGCGTGCGTACGGTTTCGAGACCGACGGCCTGCGTTTCTACATCTTCGACGGCATCCCCAAGCCCAAGCCGTTCAAGGACGCGTACCGCGCAAATCTCGACGCGCTCTCGATTTCTCCCGAAGACCAGCAGAAGTTCATCGACGAGGTCAACCTGGCCTACCGCCTCAACGGTGATCTGTTTGCCGACCTCGAGGGCAACATCGAGAGCTACCTCGTCAAATGAGCAAGCGGTGGGCCGCTGCCGCACTGGTTGCGGTTGCCGGTTTCGGATTGGTCGCATGTGGGTCGGCGGAGAACGACGGGGGCGGCTCGACGCAGGCCCGCACTGCGGTACTCGAGGATTCCAGTCCCACACCGGTAAGTGAAAATCCGGTCGCCGCGTTGCCCACCACAGTCACCGGCTTCGACGGCCTCCCCGTCACGATCACGGACAACAGTCGAATCATCGCTGCCGACAGGTACGGAACCTTTGCCGCAACCACGGTCGCACTCGGACTCGGGGACAACCTGGTCGGGCGTGACACGTCCGCCAAGTTCCCGGCTGTCGAAGACGTACCGGTCGTGACGGTGGGCGGTTCGTCGCTCAGCGCCGAAGCGATCCTCGATCTCAACCCGACCGTCATTCTCACCGATACCAGCATCGGCCCACAGAGTGTGCAGGACCAACTGCGGACAGCCGGGATTCCGGTCGTCTTCTTCGATCCCACCCGCACCCTCGAAGGTGTCCCGGCACAAATCCAGGCAGTCGCCGACGCCCTCGGTGTACCGGAACAGGGCAAGGCCTTGGTCAACCGGACCGAAGGCGAAATCGCCGCTGCGCGCGACCTGGTCCCCGATGACAGAGATCCCCTGAAGATCGCGTTCCTCTACCTCCGCGGATCGGCTATCACCATGATCGGCGGTGACGGATCCGGAGCCGATTCACTCATCGAAGCACTCGGCGCCGTCGACGCCGGAACAGCATCGGGCATCACGCAGAAATTTGCTCCCATCACCAGCGAAGCACTCATCGCGGCAGCGCCCGACGCGTTCTTGATGATGACCGACGGTCTCGCGTCCATCGGCGGGATCGACGGTCTCGAGAAGATCCCGGGCATCGCCCAGACCCCGGCCGGAAAGAACCAGCGGGTCGTCGACATGGAAGACGGCGTGCTGCTCAGCTTCGGCCCCAACACCGGGCGAGTGATGCAATCGCTCGCCGAAGCAATCTACGGACCCGCTGATTCGTGAGTACAGAAACAGATAAAGCAGTCGAGAAATCGGCACCACGACCGACATCGCGTTCACGAGTGAGCGGGGTGTTGATCGGGCTCACAGTCGCTTTGGTTATCGTCGCCGTGCTCTCCGCGTGTATCGGTCAGGTGCCGACCTCACCGCTCGAGGTCCTCGGCAGCATCATGCACCGCATCGGTCTGGACATCGGCCCGATGCCCGCCCACCCCAGCGGTGAAGTCACGCTCTGGGAAGTGCGCTTCCCTCGCGTCGTTCTGGCTATTTGCGTCGGCGCAGCTCTCGGATGTTCCGGCGCCCTGCTTCAAGGCGTCTTTGCCAATCCACTGGCCGAACCAGGTGTGATCGGCGTGTCCTCTGGCGCAGCGGTAGGCGCCAGCGCGGTCATCGTGGTCGGCGGCAATTTCGTCGCAGGCTGGGCCATTGCAGCCGCAGCGTTTGTCTGCGGACTCCTGACCACGGCAATCGTCTACCTGTTCGCGCGCCACGAAGGCCGGACCGAAGTGGTCACCCTGGTCCTGACCGGTGTGGCGGTCAACGCGTTTGCCGGCGGACTCATCGCCTTCTTCACCTTCATCGCCAGCCCGTCGGCACGCGATCAGATCGTGTTCTGGCAACTCGGCAGCCTCAACGGCGCCACATGGAATTCGGTCTTGGTGGTCGCACCGATGACCGTTGTCGGAATCGCCGCGACTATGGCGATCGCATCGCGTCTCGATCTCCTCGCCCTCGGCGAACATGCCGCCAGGCACCTGGGCGTCAACGTCGAACGGCTGCGGCAGCTGGCGGTCTTGATCGTCGCCCTTCTGGTGTCGGCGAGCGTTGCCTTCACCGGCATCATCCTGTTTGTCGGACTGGTTGTCCCCCACCTCATGCGCATCGTCGTCGGTCCAGGTCACCGCGCGCTCATCCCGGCAAGCGCACTGACCGGCGCGTTGGTTCTCCTACTTGCCGACCTCGGATCCCGGTCCCTGATCGACAACGCCGACCTTCCGCTCGGCATGCTCACGGCACTGGTCGGCGGACCCTTCTTCTTCTGGCTCCTCCGACGCACCCGTTCACAACAAGGTGGGTGGGCATGAGCAGCATCGCCCGGAACTGGCGCGAACTGTTCGGACGAACGTCACCCGAACCGTCGAGTCCGCAGAGCGGTGACATCACGCTGCAAGCGCGGGACATCACTGTCGAGCGCGGTGGCAGGAACATCCTCGAAGGCGTCAGCGTCGACGTTCGCGCCGGCGAGGTAGTTGTTCTCGTGGGCCCGAACGGCGCAGGCAAGTCGACGCTCCTCGCGGCACTGTCGGGCGATCAGCCCGTCGTCGCCGGCCGCGTCGACGTCGATGGAACCGACCTGAATCACTGGACACCCTTGGACATGGCCAGGCGACGCGCCGTACTCCCCCAGAAACACACCATTGGCTTCTCGTTCACCGCTGCGCAGGTTGTCACGATGGGCAGGGCGCCGTGGGCCGGCACCGCCCGCGAGGAACGCGACGGCGACGCCATCGCGGCGGCAATGAAAACCTGTGACGTCGAAGCGTTTGCCCATCGGCCGTTTGCGGCGCTGTCCGGCGGCGAACAGGCGAGGGTTGCACTCGCCCGCGTTCTGGCGCAGGAAACGTCGACGGTTCTGCTCGACGAGCCCACGGCCGCACTTGATCTCGGGCATCAGGAAGCCGTCATGTCCGTTGCACGCAGCCGCGCGGCCGACGGTGACGCCGTCGTTGTCGTTCTCCACGATCTGGCGTTGGCCGCCGCCTACGCAGACCGGATAGTCGTCCTCGAGAACGGCCGCATTGCCGCCGACGGTCCACCTGCGTCGGTTCTACGTGAAGATCTGCTCACCCGCGTCTACGGCTATCCCGTCGAAGTGTTCGCCCACCCACGGAGCGGCGCGACGCTGGTGATCCCGCGGCGCGATTCCCGCAGCGCGCAGCATCAGCAAGCCGGCGTCAACGAACGGAATCGATGATCGAACCGAGCCGATCGAGCACTCCGCGCAACGTGGTCACACCGGAACCACGAGCCGGAGAATGTGACGAATCCGACTCAGCAGAATGTACTGCGTCACGCACCACAGCAGAAATGCTGCGTTCATCGGTCAGGTCGATATCGGTCACCGAACGATTAGCCGTGGCAATCACGTCGTCAGAACTCGGCACGGTGCGCTCGCAATAATCGCGATACACCTCGACGTACAGCACACTCTTGCGGACACGAAACGCAAAAGTTCTCCCCTCTGACCTGCCGAAACCGTGGGCATATGGTCCTACCGAAATATCTTCGATCTCGAAATCGCCGAAAGATCCGCCGGGTCGTTCCGCAGCGGATTCGGTGGGTTCGACAGGAATCACAGTGATCTCCTCGAGGATTACCGCGTGGGCGGAAATCCGTATTTGTACGGTATCGCGTGCGAACAGCAGACGGAATGACCGTTGCACTTCGATGCAATGAAAACCGATTCGCAGCGATCAGGGATGATCGAGTGCAGGCGCGTTCCGCTGAAACACCGTCTCGAGTAGAAAACGAGGATTCAACACCATGACTCGCATTGGGCTCCGCACCACCACAGCAGCGATGGGGGCGGCGTTGATGCTGGTGACAGGATGTTCTTCCGAAAGCGACGGCACCAAGCTCCAGACAATTGATCCGGCCACCGCCGTCGTATCGCCTGCCACGACAAGTTCTCTGGACGGCGTCGTTCATCCGTATTCGGGTCGGATCGATTCCATCACATTTGATCCGGTTACGCGCAACGTACTTCTCGTATCGCAGGATCCGCCCGCCGTTCGGATCGTCGCGGCCGACGACGTCGAGTCCGTGGGCGCGGCTGCGGCCGGCCGCGACATCAGCATCGACGGCAACATCCGGGACGTGTCGATCGCGTCCGACGGAAACGCACTGCTGTCCATGGACAACCAGGTTGTGAAGCTGAATCTGACGTCCGGCGAACAGACGTCCTTCGCCTCCCCCGACCCGGCCAACTCCGCTGTCGAGTTGCCCGACGGCCGCATCGCGATCGGAACCGAGCGAGGCACAGTTCACGTTGTCGATCCGAGTTCTGATAAGTCACAAACTATTTCAGGCCTTGCATCGGTCGACGAACTTGCCGTCACCGGCGACAACCTGAGCGCCCTCGATCATCGTCAGACCTCACTGACGGACATCAACCTCGACGAAGACCGACTCGGCGCAGCCCTGCGCGCCGGAGAAGGTGCGACGCACCTCGTGACCGACCATTTCGGTCGCATTCTCGTCACCGACACCACCGGCGACGAACTGCTGGTCTTCACCGCCGATTCTCTCATCCTGCGCCAGCGATTCCCGGTCGGCGATTCGCCGTACGCAGTGGCATACGACGAGACCGCCGATCGTGTGTGGGTGAGCTTGACCGGGACCAACGAAGTTGTCGGACTCGACCTCTCGTCGGGCATCCCGGTCGAAACGAACCGATTCAACACCGTTCGTCAGCCCAACTCTCTCGCGGTCGATTCGAGCACCGGAACTCTCGTCGTCGGTTCCGCAACCGGGGACGGCGTGCAGGTCATCCCCACTCGGAACGGCTGACGATGCAGCGGCACAACGGTGGATCGCCACATCTGCGACGCACTCCGTCACCACAGTGGGACATGTCCGACGATGTGTTCGACTATCTGCCGCTGCAACTTCCGCCCCACGTCTCACGAGTGACGGCGTCGATGCGCCTGGCAATTTCCGCGGAGTTCGGCGGTTGGGAACTCTCGCAGGTGCGGCTCTATCCCGACGGCAGCCGTCGGGTCCTTCTGCGGCGCAAGAAGACACCGTTGCACGTGGACAACCCGGACGGCATTGCTCACTGAGCCGCCCGCTTCATCGAAGATCTCACCAGACAAGCAGGAGAATCGTGTACCAACTGCTCTTGAGCCTGATGTTTCGGCTACCCCCGGAGCGCATCCACCACCTGGCCTTCACCGCGATGAAACTGGTGACTCGGTTTGCACCGATCCGGTGGCTCGTGGCGAAGGTTCTTGTTCTCGACGATCCGGTACTACGTAGTGAGGCATTCGGACTGACATTTCCCGCCCCACTCGGTTTGGCCGCGGGCTTCGACAAGGATGCAACCGGCGTCGACGCCTGGGGTCCGCTCGGTTTCGGATTCGCTGAAATCGGCACCGTCACCGCGCAGGCTCAGCCCGGCAATCCGCAGCCACGACTGTTCCGCCTGCCTGCCGACCGTGCACTGATCAACCGGATGGGATTCAACAATCACGGCGCCGGACATGCCGCGAACTTCCTCCGTCAGCGCCGAGTCACTGTGCCGATCGGCGCGAACATCGGCAAGACCAAGATCGTCGACGCCGCGGACGCGCCCGCCGATTACACCGCCAGCGCCCAATTGCTCGGGCCGCTCGCCGATTTCATGGTCGTCAATGTCAGCTCACCGAACACCCCCGGGTTGCGTGACCTGCAAGCCGTCGAGTCGCTGCGCCCGCTCCTGCAGGCCGTACTCGATACGGTCCATATCCCGGTGCTGGTGAAGATCGCGCCTGATCTGTCCGACGAGGACGTCGACGCCGTCGCAGACCTGGCTATCGAACTCGGGTTGGCCGGCATCGTGGCCACGAACACCACAATTCGCCGTGACGGTTTGAAAACCCCGGACGCGGAGGTAGCCGCGATCGGCGCCGGTGGACTCTCGGGCGCTCCCGTCGCGGACCGTTCACTCGAGGTACTTCGCCGGCTGTACGCGCGGGTTGGCGACAAGCTCACCATCATCTCTGTCGGCGGTATCGAAACAGCTGATCAGGCGTGGGAGCGGATTCTGGCGGGTGCAACCTTGGTGCAGGGCTACACCGGCTTCATCTACGGCGGCCCGTTCTGGGCGCGCAGCATTCACAAGGGAATCGCGAAGCGTGTTCGCGCGGCTGGTTTCTCGTCGATCAGCCAGGCCGTCGGGGCGGAAAACCCCCGCTGAACGCTGTGCGCCTTTGTTAACCGCGGGCGGTTAACAAAGGCGCACAGTGCGTTATGCGACCTCGAACGTCCCGGTCAGCGTTGCACGCGCAATTGCGTGTTGGAACACGTTGAACCCGAGGAATGCCGGCGAGGAATCAGCCGTGACTCCGTCGAGCTTGTCCACGTCGAGCGCGTGTACCGCGACGATGTAGCGATGCGGGCCGTGCCCGGGAGGCGGGCCTGCACCGATGAAACCGAATCCGCCGCCGTCGTGGCGCAGAGTCACGGTTCCCGCGGGAAGGTCAGTGCTGTCCGCACTGCCGATACCGGCAGGCAGTTCGGTGACCGAAGCGGGAATGTTCGCTACGGCCCAATGCCAGAATCCCGACGCCGTCGGAGCATCCGGATCGAACACGGTGACCACAAAGCTCTTCGTCTCAGCGGGGAAACCCGACCAGGAGAGCTGCGGCGAGATGTCCTGCCCACCGGGGACGCCGAAAGCGCCACTCGCCTGCGCAAGTTTCAGCGGCTCACCGGCCGTGATGTCTTCACTGGTCAGCTCGAAGCTCGGGAGCTTCGGCAATGGTTCGTACGGATCGTAAGCCATGCGAATCCTCTCTGTTTCTTGTACTCGGTGACTGTCCACGCGTTCAGGAATTGCGGAGAAAATGTTCCAGCACGCGTGTTCCGAACAGTAGTGCGTCCACCGGCACCCGCTCGTCGACGCCGTGGAACAGCGCGGTGAAATCGAGTTCCGGCGGCAACTGCAGCGGCGCAAACCCGAAGCACCGAATCCCGAGCTTCGCGAAGGCCTTTGCGTCGGTGCCCGCGGAGAGCATGTACGGCACAGTGCGCGCGCCTGGGTCATGGGCCAGGATTGCGTCGTTCATCGCGTCGACAAGATGACCGTCGAACGTTGTCTCGTACGAGTCGAGTTTCGTGATCCACTCTCGGGTGACGTCGGGTCCGATCAGGGCGTCGACGGTGCGCTCGAACTCGGCTTGACGGCCGGGAAGCACACGGCAGTCGAAGACAGCCTCGGCTGTCTGAGGAATGACATTCGCCTTGTAACCGGCTTTGAGCATGGTCGGATTGGCGGTGTCGCGGAACGTTGCACCGATGATGTTGGAGATGCTCCCCAGCTTCGCGAGTGTCCCGTCGATGTCCGGTGACGTCGGGTCGAAGTCGAGCCCGGTTTCCTCGCCGACCGCGGTCAGGAACTCCGCGACCGAATCGGAGATCACGATCGGGAATTCATGCGCGCTCAGGCGGGCCACCGCACCGGCCAACGTTGCCACTGCGTTGTCGTCGTGCAGGAAGGAGCCGTGTCCGGCTCGGCCTTTTGCGGTGAGCCGCATCCAGCCAAGTCCCTTTTCCGCGGTCTCCACGACATACAGCCGACGGTCGGTTCCGTCCGGACGCGGAACGGTCAGCGAGAATCCGCCCACTTCACCGACTGCTTCGGTGACGCCCTCGAACAGATCCGGACGGTGCTCCACAAGCCACTGGCAGCCGTACTTGCCGCCTGCCTCTTCATCGGCGACAAAGGCAAACACAAGATCACGCGGCGGCACTGTTCCCTCTGCCTTGAACTGCCGCGCCAGGGCCAGGATCATCCCGACCATGTCCTTCATGTCGACGGCGCCACGTCCCCAGATGTAACCGTCCTGCACGGTGCCGGAGAAGGGGTGAACACTCCAGTCGGCGGGCTCGGCCGGGACGACGTCCAAGTGCCCGTGCAGCATGAGAGCCCCACGGCCGGACTCGGCGCCTTTCAAGCGGGCAAACACATTGCCGCGTCCGGGCGCGCCGGATTCGACGTACTCGGTCTCGTATCCCACTTCCTGAAGTTGGGCGGCGACCCATTCCGCGCACGCCCGTTCACCCTTGGTTGTTTCGAGTTCTCCCGTATTGGATGTGTCGAACCGGATCAGTGAGCTGACAAGTTCGACAACTTCGCTTTCAGCGCGAGAAGGACCTGAGTTATTCGGCGATAAGGACATGTCACTTTCCTACCACCGAAACACCCGCCGCGGCGGCATGGACGTGGTCCGACCTGGCGATTTGGGCAACCTCACCGAATCGGATACTCTTTCCCAGCACCGAGAAATCGGGGCCGAGTCCGAGTGGCGGAATGGCAGACGCGCTAGCTTGAGGTGCTAGTGTCCTATTAACGGACGTGGGGGTTCAAGTCCCCCCTCGGACACTCGAATAAACAACCAATGACTCCAGCTGATGAAGCTGGGGTCATTTTTTGTTCACTATGTACCGAATGCCGGAAATCCGGACATTCCGTGTGCTTGACTCGTTTATGCGCAAATCACTGCTGGTCGCAGCGTTGCTCGGTACGTCCGTGATTGTCACGGCAATGCCGGCGGGAGCCGCTACGCAGACCTGGGACGGTGACTACTCGGTCAAGCGGTTCGCAGCCTCGAAAACGGGCACCAGTCTCGCGGCGAGTCAGTGGGAACCGGACTTCTCCGATATCTACACTTTCGAAACCGATTGCTCCGCCGAACCCTGTGTCGCCACCGTGATCGCCGGGCCGGCGCCGGCTAATCCGACTTTGCCTCAGCCTGCGCAATACACGTGGGACGGCACCAGTTGGGTTCATCCGTACGACTGGGAATGGGACTGCTATCAGGGTGAGGGTGTACCCAAAGTGATGGCGCCGGCTCATTCCTTGGCCTATTACACGCCGCAGCCAGACGGCACCCTGGTCGGTTCGTGGCGCACCGACATCTACGGCGGGCCCTGCGACGGTTCGGTGATCATGGACGTCGCGGCCTACCCCGTCGCTCCGAATCCGGGACCATTCGGCAGCGGCAGCTGACACGCCTGAACAGGACAAACGTCCACACCGCCGACGCGATTTGGGAGAGCGGGACAGCATCGGATACTCTTTCCCAGCACCGAGAAATCGGGGCCGAGTCCGAGTGGCGGAATGGCAGACGCGCTAGCTTGAGGTGCTAGTGTCCTATTAACGGACGTGGGGGTTCAAGTCCCCCCTCGGACACTCTGTGTTGAGACAGACAGGAAAAGCTCCGGTTCATTGAACCGGAGCTTTTCTCGTAAAAGGCCAAGTTCCCACACCGGGAACAGACCGCGCGAGCGGCGATCGAGATGGAACAGAAGTTCACGTGGATACAGACACACGGCAGTTCGACGTAACGGATACAGAATCTGCGGGAGCAGAACTGGCCGGACTCGACCCCGCAGAACTCGAAATCTGCTTGAAGGTTCTGCGCGAAGCAGCCGAACTCGACGACGAGCATCCCGACTCGATCATCATGCAGCGTGCCGTCGGCCATCTGTTCAAACGACTCAAGAAGAAGCGTCGCCTCGCCTCGCGTGCGGCGGTCAACGAAGCCGACCGCAGTGTCGTCGCCGCAACAGCGACGGGATCACCGGATCGAATCGACGACGAAACCGCCGGCATCCCCATCACGTCCAACACTGCCGGGGCAATCGCGGGCACCCTTATCAAGGCGCGTCCCTGCTACATCTGCAAGCAGCGCTACACCCAGGTCGACGCGTTCTATCACCAGTTGTGCCCGGACTGCGCCGCAACTTCCCGCGCCAAGCGTGACGCCAGCACAGACCTGACCGGACGCCGCGCACTCCTGACCGGTGGCCGCGCCAAGATCGGCATGTACATCGCGCTTCGCCTCCTGCGCGACGGCGCCCACCTGACGATCACCACGCGATTCCCCAACGACGCGATCCGGCGCTTCAAAGCGATGGAAGACAGCGCCGACTGGATTCATCGCCTTCGCATCGTCGGCATCGATCTCCGCGACCCTGCGCAGGTAGTCGCCCTTGCCGATTCCGTTGCAGCACAAGGCCCTCTCGACATCCTGATCAACAACGCCGCCCAGACCGTGCGCCGCTCCCCCGGCGCGTACGGCGCTCTGGTCGACGCCGAATCCGGCGCACTGCCGGCGGGCGAACTCCCCGATGTCGTGACCTTCGGCAAAACCAGCGACGCGCATCCCGCAGCGCTCGCAGGCTCACTGTCCGACGTCGCAGCCATCACGTCCGGAAATCTCTCCGCTGACGCAGTCAGCTCGCTCGCGCTGGTCGCGAAATCCGCGTCACCCGATCGCATCGAGCAGGGCATCGCCATCGATGCCGGCGGACTCCTCCCCGACCTCGCACACACCAACAGCTGGGTTCAGACCGTCGAGGAAGTTGATCCGATCGAGCTTCTCGAAGTGCAACTCTGCAATTCGGTTGCTCCGTTCATTCTGGTCTCGCGCCTGCGCCCGTCGATGGCGGCAGCAGCAGCGCGTCGTAAGTACGTCGTGAACGTCTCCGCGATGGAAGGCCAGTTCAGCCGCGCGTACAAGGGTCCTGGTCACCCGCACACCAACATGGCGAAAGCAGCACTGAACATGCTCACTCGCACCAGCTCCAAGGAAATGCTCGAGGACGGCATCCTCATGACTGCCGTCGACACCGGGTGGATCACCGACGAGCGCCCCCACTTCACCAAGATGCGCCTCGCCGACGAGGGTTTCCACGCTCCGCTCGACCTTGTCGACGGCGCCGCCCGCGTCTACGACCCCATCGTTCAGGGCGAACTGGGCGTCGACATCCATGGCTGCTTCCTCAAGGACTACAAGCCCTCACCCTGGTGAGAGAGGTGACCGCACACACCTCACCGTCTCGATGTGGCGATCTCGACACCCCGTATACGCCGTGTCGAGTACCGCATTTGAGGTAGTGCCCGGCGATACCGCGCGATAATGGACCCCGACACTGCCCACTGCCTCGGAGGAACCATGACGATTGCCGTCGTACACAAGGACAGCCCGGAGGGCCGCGCGGCAATTGTCCACGGAGCACGAGAATCTGTGAATCGGCGTGAGCAACTTGTCGTGCTGCACGTACTCGACGACGTCAATGTCCCGGACACTGACGAAGACAGCGCGGCTTTGCGCGGCGAGATCCAATCGGCACTGGACGCCGGAGGATTCGCGCAGACTCCGTGGGAGCTCCGCACCACAGAACACGACGGCGATCCGGTGACCGCGCTGGTCGAGTTGGTCGATGCCGTCGAAGCCGATCTGTTGATCGTGGGAACGCGTCGTATGTCCCCGATCGGCAAGTTCCTACTCGAGCGCCCGCTGCAGCGGCTACTGCTCGAAGTCGAGGTTCCGATCCTCGTCGTGAAGGAACCACTACCTGCGGAGTGAGCTCACTCACACGCATTCGGGTCCCGCATTTGTAGGCTGACTACATGACCGGACCCGTGAGTGACCGCAATATCGACAGTCGACCCGAGCGCGAACTCGACATCATCGTCTACGGAGCTACCGGCTTCGTCGGCAAACTCCTTGCCGAATACCTCGTTCAGCATGCACCCGCCGGAACGAAGATCGGCCTCGGCGGGCGTTCCCTCGAGAAGCTGACCGCCGTGCGGGCCGGATTGGGTGCTGCGGCAGCCGAACTCCCCCTCGTTGTCGCCGACGCCGATGATTCGACCGCCTTGAAGGCGCTTGCCGAACGAACGCGCGTCGTAGCTACGACGGTCGGTCCGTATGCCAAGTACGGCCATCAGTTGGTTCACGAATGCGCCGCCGCGGGAACCCATTACGTCGACCTCACCGGTGAGGTTCTCTTCCACCGCGAGAGCATCGACGCCAATCACGAACTTGCCGTGTCGACAGGTGCCCGCATCGTCCATTCGTGCGGCTTCGATTCCGTCCCTTCCGATCTTGGGGTCCATGTTCTTCACAAGCTGATCGAAGCGGACGGCGCCGGGGAGTTGACGGACACCACGCTGGTGGTCACGTCACTGCGCGGCGGCGTCAGCGGCGGGACCATCGATTCACTCCGCACGCAGATCGACGTGTCGAAACACGATGCACGGTTGCGGAAACTCGCGGCCTCGCCGTACTCGCTGAGCCCCGATCGCGCCAGCGAACCCGATCTGGGAAAGCAGAGTGACGCCACGGTGGTCGACGGCCGAAAGATCGATCCGTCGCTGCACGGCTGGAAGGCGCCCTTCTTCATGGCGTCCTACAACACCCGAGTCGTGCGACGCAGCAATGCCCTTCGCGAGTGGGCCTACGGCCGAAAGTTCAAGTACACCGAGGTGATGAACGTCGGTTCGTCGGTGGTCTCACCGGTGATCGCCGGCGGCGTTGCCGTGGGACTTGGCGCCTTGATCGCAGGCCTCGCACTGCCGCCGACGCGTTTCCTCCTCGACAAGGTTCTGCCGTCCCCGGGCGAGGGACCAAGCGAGGAAACTCAGAGCAAAGGCCACTTCACCCTCGACGTATTCACGGTGACCACAACGGGCGCGCGCTACACCTCGCGTGTCCGGGCCAAAGGCGACCCGGGATATAGTGCTACCGCAGTGATGCTCGGCGAATCAGCGCTGAGTCTTGCTGTCAGCAACGCAGAATTGCCCGATAACGCAGCATTACCCAACGCTGCAGGCGTCCTCACCCCGGCCACAGCCTTGGGGGATGTCCTGGTCGAACGTCTGCGTCGTAGCGGTTTCGAGATCTCCGCAGGCCGGTTGTGATGTATCCATCGAGGCTCTGTCCACCTGCGAGATACTCACGAGTAACATTGATTGTGGTTCATGGCACCCGTCGTGGTGCTCCGATTTCGGAAAAGTGAGGCTATTCATGACTGAGCGCGTTCAGGTCGGCAGTCTGCAGGTTGCCAAGGTTCTCTACGACTTCGTGGTCGAGGAGGCTCTGCCAGGCACCGGTGTAGATGCCGAGACCTTCTGGGCCGGCGCTGACAAGGTCATCACCGAGCTCGCGCCGAAGAACCGCGCCCTGCTTGCCAAGCGCGACGATCTGCAGGCGCAGATCGATCAGTGGCATCGCAACCAGGCCGGCGCTCCCATCGACGCCGCCGCATACAAGGCGTTCCTGCAGGAAATCGGATACCTCCTGCCCACCCCCGCCGAGTTCTCCGTGACGACCACCAACGTCGACACCGAGATCACCTCAACCGCGGGCCCGCAGTTGGTCGTCCCGATCCTCAATGCCCGCTTCGCGCTCAACGCCTCCAATGCTCGCTGGGGTTCGTTGTACGACGCGCTCTACGGCACAAACGCCATCTCCGAGGAGAACGGCGCCGAAAAGGGTTCGGGCTACAACAAGGTCCGCGGCGACAAGGTCATCGCCTGGGCTCGTGAGTTCCTCGACGCGGCAGCACCTCTCGCGTCGGGATCGCACGCCGATTCGACCAAGTACTCGATCGAGGGCACTGACGTCAAGGTCACCCTCGCGGACGGCACTGTCACCACGCTCGCCCAGCCGGAAAAGTTTGTCGGCTACCTCGGCGACAAGAACGCACCGACGAGCATCCTGCTGCGCAACAACGGACTGCACGCGGAGATCCAGATCGACGCGTCCTCCCCGATCGGCAGCACCGACGCGGCCGGCGTCAAGGACGTCGTTCTCGAATCCGCGGTCACCACGATCATGGACTTCGAGGATTCGGTCGCCGCTGTCGATGCCGACGACAAGGTCGTCGGTTACCGCAACTGGTTGGGCCTGAACCGCGGCGATCTGTCCGAGGAGATCAAGAAGGGCGCCAAGTCCTTCACCCGCACGCTCAACGGCGACCGTAAGTACACGGCCGTCGACGGCAGCGAACTCAGCCTGCACGGTCGTTCACTCCTGTTCGTCCGCAACGTCGGTCACCTCATGACCAACCCGGCGATCCTCGACGCCGACGGCAACGAGGTTCCCGAGGGCATTCTCGACGCGTTGATCACCAGCGCCTGTGCTGTCCACGGCTTGTCGATCAGCGACGCCAACGGCCCGCTCGACAACAGCCGCACCGGCTCGATCTACATCGTCAAGCCCAAGCAGCACGGTCCCGAGGAAGTTGCCTTCACCACCGAACTGTTCGGCCGTGTCGAGCAGGTCCTCGGTCTTCCGGCGAACACGCTCAAGGTCGGCATCATGGACGAAGAGCGTCGTACGACGGTCAACCTCGCTGCCTGCATCAAGGAAGCCGTCGACCGCGTTGTCTTCATCAACACCGGCTTCCTCGACCGCACCGGCGACGAGATCCACACCTCCATGGAAGCCGGCGCGATGGTGCGCAAGGCCGAGATGAAGAAGCAGAAGTGGATCGGCGCGTACGAGGACTGGAACGTCGACACCGGCCTGGCCTGCGGTCTGCAGGGCAAGGCTCAGATCGGCAAGGGCATGTGGGCCATGACCGAACTGATGGCGGACATGCTCGAGCAGAAGATCGGCCACCCCAAGGCCGGCGCCAACACCGCCTGGGTGCCTTCGCCCACCGGCGCCACCCTGCACGCGACGCACTACCACCGCGTCGACGTGTTCGCGGTTCAGGACGGCCTGAAGGGTAAGCCGCGCGCGAGCGTCGACGACATCCTGACCATTCCGCTCGCCCCCAGCACCGACTGGACGGACGCGGAGAAGAAGGAAGAACTCGACAACAACTGCCAGTCCATCCTCGGCTACGTCGTCCGGTGGATCGACGCGGGCGTCGGCTGCTCCAAGGTTCCCGACATCCACGATGTCGCCCTCATGGAGGACCGCGCAACGCTACGCATCTCGAGCCAGCTGCTCGCCAACTGGCTGCGTCACGGCATCGTCAGCGAGACCGATGTCGTGAGCGCGCTCGAGCGCATGGCACCGGTTGTCGACCGCCAGAACGAGGGCGACGCGGAATACCGGAACATGGCACCTGATTTCGATTCCAACATCGCCTTCCAGGCCGCGAAGGAACTGATCCTCGAAGGCGCGAAGCAGCCCAGCGGATACACGGAGCCGATCCTGCATCGCCGCCGCCGCGAGTACAAGGCCGCCAACGCCTGATTTCACCTCGCTCAACTCGAACAGCCTCGACGCCGCTCCCGGTGTCGAGGCTGTTCGCGTTGGCCCCGAAGATTCGTCACTAGACTGGCTCTCGGCAGAGATCGTCGAGTGAGCAAGGTAGGGCAGCGTACGTGGGCGAACATCGCGGCGGGTCAGGCGCCAGAGGTATCAGTAAGGGGCCGATCCTTGTTGTCGTGGCGGTCGTCCTGATCGTGGCCGGATTCTTCGGGTGGAAGGCCCTCGGTAATCGCATCGACGATCAAGGTCAGCAAGCAGCGGGGACGTGCGTCGAGGGCAACCGGACGCTCGACATCACGGTTGATCCGTCGATTGCCCCGCAGGTCGAGCAGTTGGCCAAGCGATTCACCGACACTTCACCGGTGATCCGAGATCATTGCATCACCACTGCAATCAATGCGGTTCCATCGCCATTAATGGCAAATGCCCTGGCAGCAGGCGCCGAATGGGATTCCGCCGCGCTCGGACCGCGCCCAAATCTGTGGATTCCGACCAGTTCTTTCGAACTCGCCCCACTGTCCGGTAAAGCCGTGATCAACGGAGAGCCACGGTCGATCGCGAACTCGCCGGTTGTGCTGGCGGTTGCGCCGGAGACAGCAACTTCGCTGGAGTCCGCGAACGCGGGATGGCAGTCCCTCAGTGACACAACACTCGCACTTCCGGTTGGCAGCCCGCAGACCGTCATGGCAACGCAGGCAATTGCCGCGGCCGTGGCCGGCGCGGGTTCCGGACCGGTCACCCTCGAACAGGCTCAGTCCAGCCAAGTCACATCGGCATTGAGCCCTCTCGCGTCACAGTTTCAATCCCTCCCGACGCCGCCCGCCACCACCGCCGACGCACTAGCCGCCCTCACCAGCGGCGCCCCTGCCACTGTCACCGCCGTCCCGGCCATCGAACAGTCGATCGCCCAGTCTGCCAACGCTGACATGACGGCATTTTCCCCGAGCGGCGCAACTCCGCTCGCGGACTATCCGGCGGTGATCGTCGCGGGCGGCGGAATCGACGAAACCGCCGCACGCGCCGCCGCACAGTTCTCCGAGTTCATGCGCGACGCGGAGCAGTCCCAGATCTTCGTCGACGCCGGATTCCGCGTCGAGGGTAAGAGTGTCCCAGATCTGGGTGCACTCGAACCTGCGCAGATCACCTCAACCCTGACGCCCGCATCGGCGGAAACTGCCACTGCTCTGAACGCTGTTGTCGCCAACCCTGTTTCCGTTCGCAGCGCAACCATCCTGCTGGATACCTCGACGTCGATGAGCGCCAACTTGTCCGCAGCCGGTGCGGCGATCGAGTCTCAGTTGGTCCGCAGCCCGGACGCCTCCGACGTCGCGGTGCACGCGTTCCCCGGTTCCGACGCCGCGGCAGCGGAGCGTGTAATCGTTCCCGGCGCACCCCTCAATGCTGATCAACGAACCAAACTCACCGCCGCTATGAGCAGTCTCAGCGCTGAAGGAAAATCATCGAAGTACCCCGCGCTGGCCGCAGCGTACAAAGACGCGGCAACCGGATACGACGCCGATCGAACCAACTCCGTTCTGCTGGTCACCTCTGCTGCCACCGACGAGTCGACGATGACACGCGCCGAACTCCTCAGCGCCATCGCTTCGGCAACCGATCCAGCTCGCCCGGTGCGGGTCGACATTCTGGTTATCGGTTCCAGTGGCGATGCCGCCACGCTGCAAGATGTCTCCGACAGAACTGGTGGAACATTGATTCGCGTGAACCCGGATGACTCCGCCGCGATGTCGGCTGCAGTCGCGGAACTGCTGTCCTGATGGCGCGGATCGCAGTATTTGCCGTTGTTCTCGCGCTTCTCACCTGGTTTCTACGCCGCAGGCTGGTCCGGGCAACCGGCATGCCGACGCGGTGGGCCCGCATCACCGACACCGCATTGGTGCTGTTGGCCGTTCTGACGCTCATCGGCATGGGCAGCGGCGAGGTCTTCGCCACGTCGTGGGCCCGCCCGGTCGGGTTTCTCGGGTGGGTCTGGTTGGCTTCGTGGTTGTATCTGATTCCGGGGCTGCTGATCATCGGAGTGTGCGCCGGGGTCAATCGTCTGGCGCGTAGACGCCGTGAGGAACCTGAGGTGGATCCGGCGAAGCGTCGTACTTTGCAGTTGGCAACCGCTGCAGTCACGGTTGCGGCGTTGGGCACTGCCGCATACGGGGTGTACGAGGCGTCGAACCCGAAGGTCTCCCGGATTCGGGTGCCGTTGGCCCGCCTGCCCGAAGGCTTCAACGGCTACCGGATTGCCTTGATCACCGACTTGCATGTTGGCCCGGCCCGCGGAGTCGACTTCACCCGCAAGGTGGTCGAGATCGTGAACTCGCAGAATGTCGATCTGATTGCGATCGGCGGTGACCTCGTGGACGGCACAGTCGCGAAGGTTGCTCCCGATCTTGGGCCGCTCGCCGATCTTCATGCGCCGGACGGGATCTTCGGGGTCAGTGGCAATCACGAGTTCTACGCCGACGACGGCGGCAAGTGGCTCGACGTGTGGGAAACCTTGGGGATCACCACGCTTCGTAACAGCCGAGCGTCGATCGAGCGTGGCGGCGACACCATCGACATCGTGGGTATCCACGACTACACGTCACCGGCCCCGTACGAGCCGGATCTGACAGCAGCACTGAACGGGCACGATCCGAACACGTTTGCGTTGCTGCTCGCCCACGAACCCCGCCAAGCGCTCGAAGCGTCGGAGATGGGCATCGATCTGCAACTGTCCGGGCACACGCACGGCGGACAGATGTGGCCGCTGCGCTATCTCGTCCCGCTGCAACAACCTTCGGTGCAGGGCCTGGACACGATCGGCAATACCGTTCTGTACACAACGCGCGGCGCCGGAGCGTGGGGTCCGCCGGTGCGCGTCGGCGCGCCGCCGGAGATCACCGTCCTCGAACTCGTTCGCGAGAACTGATGGTCTCCGGCGGGCACACGCCTTAGTTGCCTGCGAACGCTTCGATCGGCGGGCACGAGCAGATCAGGTTGCGGTCGCCGTGTGCACCGTCGATACGACGCACGGACGGCCACACCTTGGGACGAGCCTTACCGCGCGGGAACACTGCGATCTCACGCGAGTACGGGTGATCCCACTGCGCCGCGATGCTTCCGGCAGTGTGGGGAGCGCCGCGAAGCGGGTTGTCCTCCACAGTCCACTCACCGGCTCCCACGCGATCGATCTCGCCGCGAATGGCGATCATCGCGTCGCAGAACTCGTCGATTTCCTCGAGGTTTTCACTCTCGGTCGGCTCGACCATCAAGGTGCCGACCACGGGGAAGCTCATGGTCGGAGCGTGGAAACCGTAGTCGGCGAGACGCTTTGCGACGTCGTCGACGGTCACGCCGGTGTCCTTGGTCAGACCGCGCAGGTCGAGGATGCACTCGTGCGCGACCATGCCGTTCTCGCCGGTGTAGAGAACCGGGAAGTACTCGTCGAGTCGACGCGCGATGTAGTTTGCCGACGCGATGGCGGTCAGGCTGGCGCGGCGCAGGCCCTGAGCACCCATCATCCGGATGTAGGTCCAGGTGATGGGCAGGATGGACGCACTGCCGTACGGCGCTGCCGAGATCGTGCCTCTACCACCGAGTTCGGGGGCCATCGGGTGTCCGGGCAAAAATGGCGTCAGGTGCGAGCGAACACCGATCGGGCCGACGCCGGGTCCCCCGCCGCCGTGCGGGATGCAGAAGGTCTTGTGCAGATTCAGGTGGCTGACGTCGCCGCCGAATCGGCCCGGACGAGCAAGGCCGACAAGCGCGTTGAGGTTGGCGCCGTCGACGTACACCTGGCCACCGGCGTCGTGAACTGCTGCGCAGATGTCGGAGATCTCGTGCTCGTAGACACCGTGGGTGGACGGGTAGGTGATCATGATCGCGGCGAGACGCTCGGCATGATCGGCGATCTTCGCGCGCAGATCGTCGACGTCGACGTCACCGTTGGGGCGGCACGCAACAACCTCGACGCGCATCCCGGCCATGACGGCCGAAGCCGCGTTGGTGCCGTGAGCACTCGACGGGATGAGGCAGGTGTCGCGGTGATCGTCGCCGCGGCTGAGGTGGTAGTTACGGATCGCGAGCAGGCCCGCGTACTCCCCCTGACTTCCGGCGTTGGGCTGGAGGCTGACGTTGTCGTAGCCGGTGACCGCGACCAGCCAGTCCTCGAGGTCCTTGATGATCTTGAGCAATCCGGGTGCGTCGGACGTCGGCGCAAACGGGTGGATTGCGTTGAACGCGGGCCACGTGATGGATTCCATCTCGGCGGTCGCGTTGAGCTTCATGGTGCACGAACCCAGCGGGATCATGCTGCGATCGAGCGCAATGTCCTTGTCGGACAGCGCGCGCAGGTAGCGAAGCATCGCTGTTTCCGTACGGTAACGGGTGAAGGCTTCGTGCTGCAGGTAGTCGGACGTACGCTCCTGATCAGCCGGAACCGAGTTGCCCTCTGCTTCGATGGCAACAACAGCGTCGTCGATACCGAAAGCGTCGAGCACCGCGAGAACGTGATCGGCGGTGGTGGCCTCGTCGCAGGAGATGCCGACATGATCGGCGTCGACCAGACGCAGGTTGATTCCGGATTCCTTTGCGGCAGCGACAACGTCGGCCGCCTTGCCCGGAACCTGAGCCAGCACGGTGTCGAAGAACGAATCGTGGACAACGGTCACGCCGCCCTCACGCAAACCGTTTGCCAACGCGTGCGCCCGGGCAGCGACGCGCAAGGCAATCGCCTTGAGTCCCTCGGCGCCGTGGTAGCTCGCATACATCGCGGCCAGGATGGCGAGGAGCACCTGAGCGGTGCAGATGTTGGACGTCGCCTTCTCACGGCGAATGTGCTGCTCACGCGTCTGCAGCGCCAGGCGATACGCCTTGTCTCCGTCCGCGTCGATGGACACGCCGACCAAACGGCCGGGCAGCTGACGCGCGAGCTTGGAGTGCACCGCCAGGTAACCGGCGTGCGGTCCGCCGTAACCCATGGGAACACCGAAGCGCTGGGTGGTGCCGAAGCACGCGTCCGCACCGAGCTCACCGGGCGAGGTGATGAGCGTCATCGCAAGTAGGTCGGCACCGACGGCAACCAGTGCGCCGCGCTCATGAGCTTCCGCAATGATCGAGGTGTAGTCGACAACGCGTCCAGAAGCGCCCGGGATCTGGGCGATGACACCGAAGAAATCGCCCTCGGGCAGTCCGGCAGTGAGGTCAGCGGAGACGATCTCGATGCCGAGCGGCTCGGCGCGCGTCTCGATGACAGCAAGGGTCTGCGGGTACAGGTCCTCGTCGACGACACAGCGTGGGGACTTGCTGCGGTTCGCGCGGCGCAGGAGCGTCATGGCTTCGGCAGCGGCGGTGGCCTCGTCGAGCATGGACGAGTTGGCGAGCTCCATGCCGGAAAGATCGGCGACCATGGTCTGGAAATTGAGGAGGGCTTCGAGGCGGCCCTGGCTGATCTCGGGCTGGTACGGCGTGTACGCGGTGTACCAGGCCGGGTTCTCGATGATGTTGCGCAACAACACCGGCGGTGTCAACGTATCGAAGTAGCCGAGGCCGATCATCGACGTGGCGACAGTGTTCTGGGCAGCGAGGGCGGACAGTTCCGCGAGCGCTTCGTGCTCTCCGACCGGCAACGGCAATGCGTCGAGTCCGGCAGCGATTCCACCGGGTGCGGCGTCGAGAATGACCGACGGGACGGCCTTGGTTGCGAGATCGTCGAGGGAGTCGACCCCGATGAGTTCGAGGATGCGCGCGAGTTCCGCGGCGTTCGGACCGACATGGCGGTCGGCAAAATTACGGCTTGCAGCGTCGATCACGACAACTCCCAGGCAGATCGGAGGATCAGGACACACACCGACTGCGGTGTGTTCCTCCCCCTCTGTCGCCTGCTCGACAACGAGCGCCTGAGAGATTCGGTAGTGATCCACCATGCCGGCGGAACCACAGCCTTTCCCCGTCGGCGGGTGGGTTATCCCACCGCTTTCCAGAGGCGTCGGAGCCCGTACGGTCCTTGGTGCCTGAGAGATTGACGGGGAGGTATTGCTCCTTCGGCGCCCTGATAACGCTCACGACAAGTCCGCAAATCGAAGACTGGTGTGTGAAGCACTACCCGAGGCTCTCCCGTACGCCGGCGACGCGTGGACCAGTCTAGTTGACCGGCCGACCTTCCGTCGCCACCACATCGACCGAGCGGGTGTGACGCCCGGAACACTATCCGGTCTTGCGGCTCACGCGATTCTTGCGGCGCGACGCCAATTCGTCTTCGGGATTCGGATCACTTTCGCCGCCGTCCGCACGCTCGGCCGGGAAGTCGGCGATGGTTCCGGTGAGTTCACGCATCGCGCCGCTGACGGCGATACCGAATACTCCCTGCCCACCTTGGAGCAGGTCTACGACCTCTTCGGGGGACGTGCACTCGTAGACGGTGGTCCCGTCGGAGAACAGAGTGATGTTGGCGAGATCGCGAACGCCGCGGTGACGCAGGTGATCGACGGCCACCCGGATGTTCTGCAAAGAGATTCCGGTGTCGAGCAATCGCTTGACGATCTTGAGAACCAGAATGTCCTTGAACGAGTACAAACGCTGGCTGCCGGAGCCGGCCGCGCCACGGATGGACGGGACGACCAGTGCGGTCCGTGCCCAGTAATCGAGCTGACGGTAGGTGATGCCGGCGATCTGGCATGCGATGGGAACGCGGTAGCCGACAAGATCGTCAGGAATGGAGTCGTCCGGGAACAATCCCGGCTGCAACTCTTCCGACATGGGTTGGGCAGCCGGATCTGCAGTCAGTTCAGCGACGCCGGAATTCTCCGCCTTGCCTACGTTCGACTGTTCTTCCACTGCCGTCTCCTTCTCGATACGCCATCGTGTCATCACGCTGTGCTATGCGGCAGAGTCTGATACCCGAACAGAAACGGATACCCGCGTCAGCCGATCTCGAACCACCGAACATTTCGAAGCAGTGAATCCGAGGCACGTAATTCCACGAGTGGACTTACCTAGAGTACGCCCCGACAGAGCACCAAGACCAGACTCTATTTCAAGGCTCAACGATCTTCACCGCTCGCAACGGTAAGACCCCGGCGCGATTTTGGTCAACGCAACACGCCGAACGAGACTAAACCTCTACTTGAGAGTTGAAGCCTCAAGCCAGTCTCGGAAACGTTCGGCTAACCGTCAGTTGCCTTGAAATCATCCGGCGAGATCGTGTCCAGGAATTCCTTGAATTTCTCCACCTCGTCTTCACGCTCGTCAGGAATGACCAATCCCGCCTCGGCAAGGACTGATTCTGAGGCAAAGATCGGGACCCCGATCCGAAGTGCCAACGCGATGGAATCCGACGGACGAGCGGAGACCGTAGTTTGCTCGTCGAAAACCAGGTCGGCATAGAACGTGCCTTCTTGCAGATCCACGATGCGGACTTCCTGCAGACTGCGGCCGAAGGATTCGATCAGTATTTTGATCAGGTCGTGTGTGAGCGGCCTCGCCGGCTCGACTCCCTGTTGCTCCAGAACGATCGCCGTGGCTTCCGTCTGCCCGATCCAGATCGGAAGGTACCGATCACCATCTGACTCGCGGAGCAATAAAACCGGCTGATTCTGGGGCTGCTCGACACGAACTCCGATCACACGCATTTCGCCCATCGAGCTTGCCTCCAACCTGAAATGACCCTGGTGGCCGAATTCACGACCGTACTGAGATTCTATTCGCGTGGAACGAGATGATCGAGAACTCAGCGATCAAGACTTCCGCGGACTGCTGATTTGACCAGGCATGTATGCAATGTCAACGACAATGCTGCCAGTTCTCGAACCATTTCCTCGGCTCGATCACGGGCACCCGCATCACGTCCCTTGGCTACCGGTCCGGCGATCTGGGTAACCAACCCGGCTTCACGATCCGCAGCCAACTTGAACGCACGTAGATGTCGTACTTCCAAACCGTATTCCGCCATCGCCTTGGCTGTCCGGGCCAACGTCACTGCGTCTTCGTCGAAGAATCCGGCAGCGCCTGGCACGATCAGGCCGGTGCGAATGAGGTCGGTCAGGAATCGATCGTCGATGTCCGCGCGAGCGAGAAGATCCGCCCGACCCACTCGGACTTCTCGATCCACCCGGAAAACCTCGGGCGATACTTCTCCCGGAGCGATCGACAGGACGCGCGGACGTCGCGGCGCAGAGTTGTCTGCGCTGACCGTCGCGGCACCACTGTCGATCGCCTCGAGTTGTTCCTTGATGACTTTCAGCGGCAGGTACTGATCACGTTGAGCGGTCAGTACGTAGCGAAGACGCTCGCAGTCCTCGATGGAGAACCTGCGGTATCCCGACGGCGTCCGTTGTGGGCTGATCAAGCCCTCGGACTCGAGGAAACGAATCTTCGAAATCGTCACGTCGGGAAAATCTGGACGCAACCGATCCAGCACGGAGCCGATAGACATCCCCGGCTGGCTCTGCTGCCGCAATGCCGTCATTAGCTACCAGCACCTGCTGACGCCTCGCCCACCTGCGAACCGCCGGAACGCGGGCCGGTGAGGAAAACCAGACGGAACTTACCGATCTGCACCTCGTCGCCGTTGGCCAGCACTGCCGAATCGACAGGCTCACGGTTGACGTACGTGCCGTTGAGGCTTCCGACGTCGACGACGTGGAATTCGGCTTCTTCCTGCCGGAACTCGGCGTGGCGGCGGCTGACCGTCACATCGTCGAGGAAGATGTCACTGTCCGGGTGGCGACCTGCCGACGTGGTCGGCTGATCCAGCAAGAAACGCGATCCCGCGTTTGGTCCTCGTTTGACGACGAGCAGAGCCGCGCCGGCAGGTAGACCTTCGACACCTGAAACCGGCTGCTCGGCGGCCGGTGCTGCTGAGGAGTTGTCGAGCTCGTTGAGAAAATCTGCACGGAATACCGATGTGGTCTCCGCCGGCGTCTCCCCGTAGCCCGCGTCGTTACCGTTCTCGCTCACTGTTTCTCCTCCTCGATCAATCGTCCAGATCAGAAATCACTGGACTACGCAGTGCACTTTTTTCTCGAGCATCTTTCACAGTCACTTACAGATACGACCTGTACCCCGACTTGGCACATGCGTACCCCACGACCGTACCCTGCGCGCACCCTTGTGTGCAGCGAGACTGGCCGCGACACAACGGGTCGGCAGTCAAGCCCTAGCTGGACGTCAGTGCGGTGTATCCCGCAGCATCCAAGGTCTCCGAAATCGCACTGTCCAAAGTGGCTTCGTCGGCAACCTCGAGATCGACGAGCCAACCGTTGTTGTACGGATCGGTGTTCACGAGTTCGGGAGCACCGTCCAATTCGCTGTTAGCCGCAATAACTTTCGCGGTGAACGGCGCAAAGATGTCGGATACGCTCTTGGTCGATTCGACCTCACCGAGCGATTCGCCAGCGGTGACGTCTTCTCCCGCGGCGGGGAGCTGAACGAACACCACATCTCCGAGCTGTGACTGAGCGAAGTCGGTAATACCCACTCGAACAGATGTCGGGCCGGTTCGCTTCACCCACTCGTGCTCCGCGGTGTAACGCAGATCGGTAGGTGTATCGAGCTCACTCACAGTGGCTTCCTTTCACATGCCGCCCGAAAGTTCCGGACGCAAAAATTCAATTTCCGGGTTGAGCGTATTGGCGCGGATTCAATTGTCGCAAGGCGGAGATCGTGACCTGCTGTGATTGCTCGACGGTGGAACTTCCGCCGCCCCGTGACACGTTGTCGAACACTCCGCCCGGAATGTTCAATGCCGCTGCCAAAGTCGGCGGATCGCCGATCGCGCTCACAGTGTACGGCGCTGCGATCTTGGTTCCGTCCACTTCGATGTCACCGCCGCGGCCACCGACCCACGAGTTCACGCCGATCCGGATCGGTTCGCCTGTGGCTCCGGCAATCTGAATAGCCTCGGCTCCGGCGGCACGTAGTTCCTGGATCAGATCGAGAATCACCTCCGGCCCGACACCACCCGTCGGATCGGTCAACGTCATGGTGACGCCAGGACCGCTCGCCGGCGCTGTCCCCACCTGGACGGAGAGGGCATTCAATCGGGCCTGCGCTTCACCGAGAGCCGCGTCGGTGCTTCCGCTGCGCCGCAATGTCGCCAGAGAATCCTCGAGCTCCGAGACTTCCTGTCGCAGCGCGGCTTCGCGCCGATTCAGGTTGTCGAGAACCACAAGGAGATCGGCGGGGCGCGCAGAATCGAGCGAGTCCCCCGCAACGGTGCTGCGCACCTGAGTTGCGATTGCCACTCCCAGAACACCGAGCAGAACTGTCGCAAGAATTGCGAACACCACGTTGCTTCGGTGCTTGTTCACCGGTCGCAACTCGTGTCGTCCCTCGTCGTGCTTCCTGACCGCGTCAGCCATGTCTCACGCTCCGAACAGCCGGCGACGCAGTGCCGCTGCATTGCCGAAGATTCGAATCCCCAGGACCACTACGATGGCCGTCGAGAGTTGCGTGCCGACTCCGAGCTGATCACCCAGCCAGACGATCAGCGAGGCGACAAGAACGTTGAAGACAAACGAGACGACAAATACCTTGGCGTCGAAGATCTCGTCCAAGTACGCCCGCAAGCCACCGAATACCGCATCGAGTGCGGCTACAACGGCAATCGGAAGATACGGCGCGAATGCGTCGGGCACCTGTGGGCTGAAGACAACACCCAGGACGATGCCGATCACCAACGCGGCGAGTCCGTACAGGGCGGAACCGGCCTTCATCGAACTCGCTCCATCTATCTAGGTCCTATCGGTTCAGTCGCAACGCGCACCGGGCGCGTTGCGGCGGGCGGAAGGCTCATCGAATTATCCTCGGCCACAGCAAAACCGACGCCGTACAGCTGCGCGATGCTGGACATCCGCAGGTAGGCATCGCTCACGACAAATTCTCGCTGCAACGCACGAGAGTCACCGATCGCCTCGACGACGTACGGCGAGAAGACGGGCTGATTGTCGACCAGCATCGCGCCGCCGGCCTGACGGATCGTCACCGTCGGGCCGATGCGCACGCCGCCCACGGCAACGGCCTCGGCGCCGCCGGCCCACAGTGCGTTGACCACACTCTGTATATCTCGATCGAGTACGACGCTCTTTCCCCCGACGCTGCGTTGCGATGCGTCGGAAAGATTGGGGCGCCCAGCCGGGTCGGTGAGGGTGACGGTGATGCCTTCGCCGTGTACGGCTTCGGCGCCCGCTTCGGATTCGACGCCGCGCAGTTCCCCGAGAATTTGGTTGCCTTCGGTGTCTCCGGCCAATGCGGTGGCTCGGGCGGCGTCGACCTGCTCGGTGAGGGAGTCCCGAGTCGCGTCCAGATCGTCGATCTGATCTTCGGTCGCACGTACCTTCGCAACGAGATCGGAACGGAGATCTTCGGTGCCGGACACCTGCCCAGCTGCCGAGACCGCTGAGACTGTCAGGACAAAACCGAGCAGGAGTCCGCCCAGAGCCAGCCACGGCCCGGTTCGGGGCATGGAGTTCTTGCTGTGTTCATGTTCTCGTTCGAGTGCTGCAGCCTCGTATCCGGGATCGAGGTGTTCGGTCATCAGCGACCGGAGCAGTGACGGCACCGGGTTGCGGCGCACGTCCTCCCCCGTTCTTTTCATCGGGGTACAACCTCGTAGGTCCGCGCAATCCGGGCAGCTTTGAGCACGTAGATCACGGCGGTCCACACGTACAGGACTGTTCCCCAGATCAGGAAGGCAAAACCGAAAGCGTGAGTGAATCCGGCGATCGGCCAATCTCCGTGGCCGGCCAGTATCAGCGGCAACGCAAACATCAGCAGGAATGTCGCGGCTTTGCCGAGATAGATGACCTCGGGCGGCGGGAGGCCGCGTCTGCGGTAGATCGGAAGAGTGAGAGCAAGGATCAAGTCCCGGCCGATCAGGATCGCTGCGACCCACCAGGGGATGAAGTCGCGGGCCACAAACGTCACGAGCGTCGTCACGACGTACAAGCGGTCGACCAATGGATCGAGAACAGCGCCCAATTTCGAGCTCTGATCGAGAATCCGCGCCAGTTTGCCGTCGAGCCAGTCCGTGAATCCGGTGAGCATCAGCAGCGCCAGCGCCCACCCGTCAGAATGTGTCACCAAGAGCAGGTAAGCGAACACCGGGAGCAGCAGCAGGCGAGCCATGCTGAGAATGTTGGGAACCGTCAGAACTCGATCTGTCACGACAAGTTCCTGTTCACCTGATGTCACTGCACACACCTCGTATTGTTCCGCACTCCGCATCGAACTGCCCGCCGTTGCGGCGCCGTGGTGCCAGCTTTCCACAGCACTTGCGACATTTTGCTCATGGCCGCCCCTCGTGCGTGCCCAGGGTCGCTCGCGCCGTGCGGGTGTTGTTACCGCCAGGCGAAGACGGGTTGTTCGAGGTTGTCGATCCGGGTGTGCCGCCCACTGAGAACTTCCCGGAGTTGGTAGACGACGGCACCGGTCGGAGCATGCACGAGGCTGGTTCGAAACGGCCACTGCACCACAGGATTCGGAGACTCCTCGATCGACACGAAACGCGGGTCCACATCGAGTTCGGCTGATGTGACCGCGTACAACGACGCAACCTCGTCCGGGTTGGGTACCAATTTTTCGATCTCGGCGCCCGACCACACGACAAACGGGCGGATCACGAAGCCTGAGCGTGTGACGTAATCGTCGAGGCGGCCGATGATGTCGGACGTCGCGGCGGTCAGCCCCAGTTCTTCGGAGAGTTCGCGCAGGGCGCCTTCTTCGGGTGTTTCACCGGCGTCGACGCTCCCGCCTGGCAGGGCGAATTGACCGGGGTGCGCGCGCATTTTGCTCGGCCGCTTGGTCAGCGGGAACACCGATGTGCCGTCGGCATCTCGCATCAGGGCAAAGACCACAGATGCCAACCTGCGCCCGTCGAGGTCGACAGACCGCGGTTCGAAGGTCGAAAAGGCTGATTCGACATGGGCCCGATCCAGTAAATCCGCGTTCACCATTTCTCGACAGTAGCGCGGCCCCGGCAAGATTCAGACACAGGCCAGTTTCCAATTGAGCGTTTTGCGAGAATACCTGCGGAAAACCCTGTCATGCTGACGTAGTGAAGGCATGGTTCGAGCACACGGTCGTCGATACCGGACGACTACCGTTGTTCTTCCTGCTGGTCGCGTTCCTGCTTACCTTTCTGTTCATCAGATTCAGTGTGCGCATGATCCGCGCCGAGGTGTCGTGGTGGCCGGGCAATGTCACGCCGGGCGGCATGCATATCCATCACATGGTGTTCGGGCTGATGATGATGCTCGTCTCCGGGTTTGCCTTTATCGCATTGGCGGATTTCCACACCCCGGTCGCCAATTGTGTGCTCGCGTCGGTGTTCGGAATCGGTAGCGCCTTGGTTCTCGACGAATATGCGCTGGTTCTGCATTTGCGTGATGTCTATTGGGCCGAAGAAGGTCGGTCGTCGATAGATGCGGTCTTCGTGGCGATCGCCATTTCCTTTCTTTTCTTGTTCGGCGTCCATCCGATCGGGTTTGCCGGCGAGTTCGACCCGTACGAGGAAGATCGCAGTATCGCAACCCTCATTGCAATTGTTG
Source organism: Rhodococcus sp. IEGM 1366 (assembly GCF_033142425.1). Lineage (NCBI taxonomy): Bacteria > Bacillati > Actinomycetota > Actinomycetes > Mycobacteriales > Nocardiaceae > Rhodococcus > Rhodococcus sp. IEGM 1366. The sequence goes on along the minus strand of NZ_JAWLRZ010000005.1, from coordinate 39,040 downwards.
TCGCGCTGATACTCCAATTGGCACTCGCGATGATCACACTTCTCAAAGGCAAGTTGTGGACCGGTTTGATCGGATTGTTTTTCCCGCCGCTCCTCATCGTCGGCGCAATCCGGCTGAGCCGACCGGGTGCGCCGTGGGCCAGATCCCGGTATCGCGACAAGCCGGCGAAGATGTCTCGCGCGGTCGCTCGCGAGCAACGCGTCAGGGAACCACTGATCAAAGCCAAAATTCGATTCCAGGAAAGCGTCTCGGGGAGTTTCGGGGTACCGGAACCAATCCCTTCAGCAGCAGCTGAACCGACCACGGTGTCGACACCCGAGCCCCCGGCTACGACTCCGAAGTGGCGGCTATCCGACGCACTGCGGTGGCGTCGTACCCGCAGACGGCTTCGCACCGTCCCCGTGTGGCGGTTACCCGTTCTGCTTGTCGTCGCGGCATTCTTCTTGGCCGACACGCTTATCGATCTCGACAGTTCGGTATTCGACGGCTTCGGTTCTGATTCGCTCGAATATGCCGTGGATCCGGGAGCTACAGCAACTCTGCTGAGCGTGATTGCCGGTGGAATGATCACCCTCACCGGTCTGGTGTTCACTGCGATCACACTGGCCATGCAATTCGGCGCTTCGCAGATATCGGTGCGAGTGGTGCCGATGCTGGCTCAGCAGCGAGTCATGCGATGGTCCATCGGGATGTTTCTCGCGACATTTGTCTACTCGATCATCGTTGCCCTCGATCTTGCTCTCAACACCCAACATTCAGCTCCCCAGATATCCACGTACACGGCGCTGTTTCTTGCGATCATCAGCGCCATTCTGTTTATTGCACTGGTGTCCCGAGTTGGCTCGATTCTCAATTCCAGTCGCCTTCTGCGGTGGATCGCAGCCGAAGGACGAAGCGCAATCGTTCGCTCGTACCCGCATTACGACGAGTCGACGCAGGACGCAACTGCTGCACCCGTAGTCGCCAATCCCGCACTGGCCGACGACGACTCCGCAGACCTCTTGATCGTCCGACTGCGACACCTCTCCCCCAACGGGCGCATACTGCTGGCGATCAACCTGCCGCGACTGGAGCGGTTGGCATCGAAGTGGGGGGTCAGCATCGCAGTCGTGCCCGGCATCGGAGAATTTGTCGCCCAGAACGCGCCGCTGTTCGAAGTCCGTGGCACCTCGATGGCGATCCGTCCGGATTCTCTGATGTCGTGCCTGGTTTTCGGTGACACTCACGGTCCCGTAGTCGGTCCGGCCGCGGCAATCCAATCCATTGTCGATATTGCGCTCAAGGCACTGTCGCCGGCTATCAACGATCCTGGCCGCGCGGTCCAAGCTCTCGACCACATCGAGGATCTGCTCGTTCTGCTGGCACCGCGGGTGCATGCCGACTCCGCGACGTCCACGTTGACCCGAATCCGCGGGCAGCAGAGAACCTGGACGGACTACGTGTCCATCGCGACCGACGAAATTCGGCACTTCAGTACCAATTCCGCTCAGGTGCAGCGCCGCTTGCGCGCCGTGTTCACTACCTTGCTGGCAGCGTGCCCGGTGGATCAGCACGCTCCGCTCCTCGAACGCCTCGACGCCATGGACGCCGAACTGACCCGCGAGTGGACCGGCGAACTGGACATACGCCTGGCCGGTGTCGCCGATCCTCAGGGTCTCGGATCCGAGGCAGGTGCAAGCGGCCGTGTCCATCCCCTGATCGTCGGACGACCAGGAGCGAAGTAATTCAGAGCGCCGAGTTGAACGCCTGAACCTTCAGATCCCGAGCCAGGTTGTCGCGCTTCTCGAGCACCAACCGCCGCAACGACGCCGGCGCATCGGCATTGGCGTCGAGCCACCGATCGACCGCAATCAGATCCCCGGACGCCGGGAACAAGCCATTCACCAGGCGCCGCGCAATCTCGATGCTGCGCCCTGACCACCACGTGCGCAACGAGGCAAAATAGTCCGCCGCGTAGCCCTCGATCAGGGACGCGTCGACGCCGGCTTTGAAGCCGCCGATCATGGCATCGAGATGATCGTTCGACAGTGTGAAGTCTGTGGTTGCGGCCTGCCAGACGCGTTGCTTGGTCGCTGCGGTGGGCAACGACGCGAGTGCGCGAGCGTGGGCGATCCGGCCGGCCGATGTCCCGTCGCTGCGCAACTCGTGGTCGAGGTCACTCGGTTCGGCAAAGCCTGTGGCAGCCAGGGCAATCCACATCGACCACCGAAGATCGGGGTCGAGAGCGAGCCCGATCGGGCCGGGGCTCTCGCCGAGCAGGATGGCACGCAACGCGTCAGCCCGCGAATCGTCGAGCGCCGCCGCGGCGGCACAGGCTCGGGCCCACGCCAACTGACGGCCCGATTCCGGTTCGCTCTCGAACATCGCCTTCCATGCCGTCGCCAACCACCCAGCCGCCGCGCTGGAGCGCAGCTCGCGCGGAACATAGTGCGCGATTGCGAACTGCGCGTCAGCAGTGATCGAACTGAGAATCGCCAGGTCCGGTTCTGAAGGGCCACTTTGTTCGGCCACCGCGAGGTACCGGAATACCGGCAGCTCACCGTCACGTACGGAGTTCCACAGCGAGGACAGAATCAATCCACGCGCGAGTGGATCGACAACACGCGCGAGCGACGATTCGACGGTGGCGAGCGACGCGGCGTCGAGCCGAATCTTTGCGTATGTCAGGTCGTCGTCGTTGAGCAGAATCAGTGGTCCCGCGGGAACGTCGATCGGTGTGCGCTCCGCCGAAATGTCGACCTCGACGCGTGCCGTGCGAACCAGGTCGCCGGTATCGCCGTAGTTGTAGACCCCGACTGCCAGACGATGCGGACGTGGATCGGTTTGCACCAATTCCCCGCCCTCGAACGTCAACGTCGACACTCCCGTTGTCTCGAGCCAGGCACGTGACCAATCGCGCATGTCTCGCCCGGACGTCGCGCTCAGCGCGTCGAGGAAATCGACTAACCGAGTGTTACCGAAAGCGTTCGCCCGGAAGTACTTCCGTGACGCCTCGAAAAACGCGTCACGCCCGACAAAGGCCACCAGTTGTTTGAGGACACTCGCACCTTTGGCGTAGGTAATGCCGTCGAAGTTCAGCTTCGCAGCTTCCAGATCGACGATGTCGGCGACGATCGGATGCGTGGTCGGCAACTGATCCTGCACGTACGCCCAGGCTTTTCGCTTGATCGCAAACGCCACCCAGGCGTCGGTGAACCGCGTTGCCTCGACGCTGACAAGCGATCCCATGAAATCGGCGAACGATTCCTTGAGCCACAGATCGTCCCACCACACCATGGTCACGAGGTCGCCGAACCACATGTGTGCCATCTCGTGCAGGATCGTGTTCGCGCGGCGTTGGTACTGCTCGGCAGTGGCTTTGCCGCGAAACACGTAGGACTCGGTGAAGGTGACGAGGCCCGGATTCTCCATTGCGCCGAGGTTGTATTCGGGAACGAAGATCTGGTCGTACTTGCCGAACGGATACGGGTAGTCGAAGGCATCGGCATAAAAGTCGAGACCTTGCCGAGTCACCTCGAACACGTCGTCGGCATCGAGGTACTGGGCCAGCGACGCTCGGCACAGAACACCCAGTTCGACGGTGAGGTCGCCGCGACTCCACCCCGAGCTCACTCGATGGTACGGACCGGCCGCCACTGCCGTGATGTACGTCGAAATAGGCAGTGTCGGAGCAAAAGTGACGGTCTTGCTGCCGGTGGAATTCGAATCTGTCTGCACGGGAACCTGATTCGACAGCACTTCCCAGGACTGCGGTGCCGTGACCACAAAAGTGAATGGCGCCTTCATGTCCGGCTGCTCGAAGCACGCAAACACCCGACGCGCATCCGCTGGTTCGTATTGTGTGTAGAGGTACGCCTGCCCGTCGGCGTCGTCGACAAATCTGTGCAGACCCTCTCCGGAGCGGCTGTACTCCGCGAGCGCAACAACCTGCACGACGTTCACATCCGAGAGCCCGTTCAGCGCGATCCGCGCACCGTCGTACTCGACAGCGACACGACGGCCGTTCACCTCCACCGATTCGACCGCCCTACCGATGAAATCGAGCCACGTCGAATCCACGGTCGATGTCATCTCGATCGTGGTGACGGTCTTGAACGTCGCCACAGCAGGGTCGACCGCCGAGCGGAGGTCCAACTCCACTCGATAACCGGTGACCGATACCGCGGACGATCGGAGAGTGACTTCAGTTCGGTTCAGGTTTGCTGTGCTCACCCGTCTGATCCTGCCAGGCCGGGCGAACATCAGGTCCCCTATCCGGTGAAAGCTCCCTGCCACACGGTGTCGAACGGCGTGTGCGCCGAGACCCGGGCCTCGATACCCGCGGTGACAAACTTCTTTGCCAGTGCCACAGCTTCTCCCACGTCAGCACCCTTTGCGAGTTCTGCGGTCACCGCAGCGGCAAGGGTGCAACCGGCACCGGAGACGCGCTCCTGGCCAACCTTGGGAGCAGAAAGTACCGTCACGTCGGTTCCGTCGAACAGCACGTCGACGGCGTCGTCGCCGGCCAGTTCCACGCCACCCTTGGCCAGAACGTACTTCGGTCCGAGATCGTGGATACGACGCGCTGCTTCGATCAGTTCGTCGACGCTCGAGATCGCGTCCATTCCGGCCAAGGTGCGCGCCTCGAAGAGATTCGGGGTGATAACCGTTGCGAGGGGCAGGATCGAATCACGAAGTGCCGTATCCGTATCGAGTGCCGCTCCGGGCTCCTGACCCTTGCAGATCAAAACCGGATCGAGAACCACGTGCCGCCACGACTGACGACGCAGCCCCTCCGCAACAACCTCGATCGTCGCGGGAGTTCCCAGCATGCCGATCTTCACGACGTCGAGATCGTGCGCCGACGTTGCTGCCTCGATCTGGTCTGCGATCACCTCGGGCGCGATGGGGACAAAGCGGTGGCCCCAGTTGTTCTTCGGGTCGAAGGACACGATGCACGTCGTGGTCGCGATGCCGTAGACGCCGCGGGCCTGGAAGGTCTTGAGGTCGACCTGTAAGCCGGCACCACCGGTGGATTCGGATCCAGCGATGACATAGGCGAGGTCAACCACGGTACAAACTCCTTTTGAGGCTTCGACACCATCCACGGATACCCGCGAACGCCGGAGGTCGAAGTTTATCAACGTTGACCCCGGCGCTTCTCCGCGACTACGTGTCCTGGTTACTCACCCGCTCCACCGGAGGGTACGAATAGGTTTCGTCGAGGATGGCCTCCCCTGGCATATAGAGCCGAAGCACCAGCCTGAATGCTGCATCGGGCGACGGCAGCCAGTTTGCTCGCGCGGTGGCGTCGGTCGGCGCGTCCTTCGAGATGGTGATCCGGAGAGACCCATCTGTTTCGTAGCGGATTCCGGCGGTGCGGTCGCCGATCGAGTACCGGTCTATCGGGTTGTCAACCAGGTAGTAGCGCGGAATGTCGTAGAGCGTGATCGACCAGAATGCGCCAACGGGCGGTTTCTCCGGGAAGTTGATGAGATAGGTGTTTTCGCCGATCAGAGGCGCTCCGGTCACGTCAGTGAACGCTTGTGCATACACCGCTTCGTAGGCGTGATTTCCCCACAGCCCCAGGCGGCACGCGATCGCCCTTTCGACAATGCGCACCTTCTCGTCGAGGATCTTCCACCGGTCGTCGTCGATCGTTCCGAGGCCGAGGCCGAGGTTGTAGAGGTTGTAGTCGAAGAGATGCAGGCCCACTGTCCATCCGTTGAAGACCGGTGCCTGGCCGTGTTTGGTGGCGTCCTCGAGCTTGGCGACGCCGTCCGCATACCAGGCGCGCAGGTCATCGCTGTCGACATCCGGAGACCACAAACCGGAAAACTGCTCGATCAGGGCAGATTCCGCGGTCGGAGCGGGGAATGCCTGTGACCAGCGGTGTGCTTGCTGCCAGAAGAGCAGTTCGTCGGTAAGGTTCGCGTCCACCGCGGGTAGACCGTTCACTGTCGCGGCCGGGTCGAGTGACTCGAGTATCAGCAAATCCTGCAGCTTCGTCACGGCGGGAATGTCGCCTGGGCCGGTGCAGGCAAATCGGCCGACTATCGACACAATGTCGGTTGAGGCCTGGACCACCGGATGCTCCGATTCTCCGGTCCAGCCCGGTGGGACGATCAGAAAACTGCCGGCTTCATTGCCCGTAGCCCGCGTGCCGACATACGCGATGTTGTTCGTCCAGGCGTCGACAAATTGGAGTACGTAGTAGCGATCCCCGGTTGCGGGCACGTCCAATCGCAGTGGTCCACCCGAAAGGTCAAGCTGCGCCATCGAATAGACGGTGTCGTTGTTGATCGTGACAAACGTGTCCTCTGGCCCTGCAAGTTTGCGGGCATGCGAGAAACTGTTGAACGGTGTTGCAGGATTGGAGCCGACGCCGGTCGTGACATAACGCTCCACCTGTCGGAGGTTCTCCACCAGCGGGTAGTAATAGAAATACGCAGCGGCCGCGGTCTCTTTCAGTGCACTCACACTCGTGTCCTTCAATCGGGCACTGTTACCAGTGCGGCGAAGACGCTAGTGCGGCCAACGATATCGATAATCGCGACAATGCGTAGAACTACGACAAATCGGGAATCCGTGTCGCCCAGGCGATGTCGTTGTCCTCGTAACCCAGCGGCGGACCCACAAACTCTCCCCCGCACGTGATCAACGCCAGCGTCTCCGGTCCGTCCATCCGGTTCAGGCGCTCGACCGGTAGTTCCCCGTCCTTGCGGTACTCGTCAACCGCATCGATCCGATAGGTCCACTCGTGGCCATCCTCCCCGGTCAACGTCACAACCGACCCCGGAGTCAACGACGAGAATTTCTTTCCGAAACCGTCACCGGCGTACACGTCATTGATGTGGCCAGTGATCACAACAGTTCCCGTACCCGAACCCGGAAAGGCTGAGTCCGCCCACCAGCCGACCTTGCTCACATCCTCCGGAGGAATCAGCGAACCACCCGACGTTGTCTTGATCGCAAGAACCACGGCGGCCTCGCTGCCGATGCGCAACTGCATCGGTGTTGCCGGATTGTCGACTGCCGCCTCCAACGCAGGTGGCAAATCCTCCTGCCCGGTCGCGAGAACCCGAACCGGTTGGTCACTGTCGTCCGAACACCCACTGACACACAACAACACCGTCAGCGCCGCTGCGCCGCACAGACGCCAAAGCGTCTGGCCAGACGATTGCGTCACCGCGAGATCGGCCCGGACGGAACCTGGGAAATCGGAACTCGATTGCCTACATCGCGTCCGGGCAGTTCACCGTTCTGGTTGCCACCGTTGTTTCCGCCATTTTCGCCACCACCGCCGTCGTTTCCGCCACCCTGGTTGCCGCCATTCCCGCCGCCGTCTGGGCAGTCGGCCCCCGGATCGGTTGTATCGCCCGTCAGCACGATCTTGACCGCGGAGAGGTCGACGGATTGATTCTGCGCCACGAGGTTCGGAGTCGACGCATCAAAGGCGAGGGTTGCTCGGACCGGAATCACTCGTCCGTTGTCCGCATGCGTGACTTTCGTTCCGGACATCCCCAGATCCTGGGTCAGTGTCATACGTGAGCGGAGTTCTGGGTCGCCGGTGAGTCCCGCGCCGTCGATCCGCAAGGTGCCGCTGACCGGGCTGCCATGCGCGCGGATGGTTACTGAGGCTCGAAACTCGAGAGTGTCGCCTGGGACAGCGCGCCAGGACTCGATGGAATTGATCTTCGTGCCGGGTGTGCCGGTCGAGACGTCGTACCAGCCGTCGACGACGGCCGGATCGAGCGACATGGAGTTGTCATTGATCTCGGGAACGCACGTCTGCGTCAAAACGGGCGCGGCGCCGGCTACTCCCGGCAGCGCCGTAGTGATCAGGGCTGCGGTGGCAAAGATCGCTGCGCACGCACCTGCGGTACCAAAAGTTCTCATTCCCGCTACCCTCACCTACGGTCTGACAATCTGGTCAATTCAGTCAAAATACCAGTACAATCGCATATATCGGCACGATCGGACTGACAAAATATTCTTGTGGTGCCATCGGGCAATTATTCCGCAGCCGATCCCGACATTGGGTACATCGTTTCGGCGCGATTCAAAAGTTACAGTTCACCCGAGTAACCGCCGCGCGGCAATTGTGCTCACGCAGGCCTGATCATCCGCGCGTGTGCATAATCGGCGAGCGGCAGCGGAATGATTGCGGTGTGCAGTGCCGCGTGACGTGTTTGGCGCAACTCGCAAATGTCAAACCTGAGACATGCCACCTCGAGCACAAACGCCGTGATCCGACATGCGCACCGTGTCGAATAGACCCAGCAGACAACCGAAATGGTCGCTCGAGGCGGTGGCTGAATATCTCGGCGCGGACGGCGAGTTACTGCACGAGCAAGGAACCCTGGTTGTTGCCGGCGTCTGTCAGGACTCCCGTCAGGTTCGCCCTGGCGATATTTACGCGGCGCTGCCAGGCACCGAACACCATGGTGGCGAGTTCGTCGCCGAAGCCGCGCAGAGGGGTGCCGTCGCTGTGGTCAGCGATCGACCCACTGAAATATTGCCGGCGTTTGTGGTGAAGAACCCCCGAAAGATCCTCGGCCCTTTGGCCGCTTGGATATACGGCGATCCCTCCACATCGCTCGACGTATACGGCGTTACCGGCACCAACGGCAAGACCAGCACTACATTCATGCTCGAAGCCGGTCTAGCCGCGGCCGGACTGCGCACCGGCATCATCAGCGGAATCTGCGTTCGGGGACCAGACGGCGTATCGGAAGCGGAGCGAACAACACCTGAAGCGTGCACGTTGCAACGTACGTTGTCCGCTTTCGTCGACAACCGCGTCGACGCCGTCGCTATGGAAGCGTCGAGTCATGGTCTTGCACTACACCGAGTCAATGGGACGTTCTTTCGCGTCGCTGCCTTCACGAACCTTTCGCGTGACCATCTGGATTTCCACAAAACTATGGCGTCGTACTTCGACTCGAAGGCGCAGCTTTTCTTACCCGAACGTTGCGCCTGCGCGGCGATCAGTGTCGACGATCTGTACGGCAAAGCCCTCGCTGAACGCGTCACTGTTCCTCGTTTGACCTTCTCATCGCATGGTGCCAGCGCCGATGTCACCGCCACTGACATCGAGGCCGATCAAACGGGAACATCTTTTGTCGCACGCCATGGGAGTTGGGAGAGGAAAATCCGGCTGCGCCTGCTGGGGTGTCACCAAGTTGACAACGCATTGGCGGCAATTGCCGCTCTTCGCATCGGAGGAGTCGATATCGCGGCGGCGCTCGACGGTATCGAAAGTCTCGACACCGTCCCCGGGAGATTGGAAAATGTGGAAATAGGACAGAATTTCCTGGCATTCGTCGACTACGTACACAACGCAGGTGCGCAACTCCGCTTGTTTCCGTACCTGCGCTCGTTGTCGAAGGGAAAGATCATTGTCGTCATCGGCGCCACTGGGGGCCGGGACCCCGGCAAACGCGAGCCTTTGGGTCGTACTGCCGGCAGTCATGCCGACGTCGTTGTCGTCACCGACGAAGGTCCGTACCACGATGACGCAACAGCCCTCAGAAATGACGTGGCCGCGGGGGCGCGACACGCGAATCATGCAGAGGTGCTTATCATTCCGGATCGGAGTGATGCTATACGGACCGCCGTATGCTTGGCAAAAGCAGGCGATATCGTTGTCGTTGCGGGGCGTGGGAACGACCACGTGATGAACTACGACGGTACGGAGATAGTGTTCGACGATCGCCAAGTACTCGAGCGCGCACTCGTCAAGTATGCAAAATAGTTGTCAGCGCACTGTCGTCCATTCACCCTTCGGATCGGTCAGAACAAGAAGGAAAACGACGCAGCACCGTACGCTACGGCCAACCCTACGAGAATCCATCCGACATACGATCTGATGGACAGCCTGCGAGTGCGATGCCATCGCGGCGACGCTCGTAAGAATGCCCCTACAGCGCCCACCAAGAGCGTCACGCTCGGCAAGAACACCAAAAGGCGTCGATCCTTACGCGAGCAGACCAGCACGTCGGTGTCGAAACACTCGCCCCGTCGAGAACCCAACACCACAAGTGCCACTATCATCACAATCACAACCAGGACGATCGAGACTGCGTAAGTGATTGTCCTCCTATTGATTTCCCGCTCGGCCCCTGCGGCAAGACCGGGTTGTTCAGTCATCGAGGAAACCCTCCGCTGTATTTCACGCCGACCCATTCAGTATCGCAGTAGCGTTTCGCTCACGCTCGGCGCCCAGAGGCATTCGTGGGCCAATCGACCGCGCCGTCGTGATGATTGATCTGTAACCAGTCATACCTCCCGCCATACTCGCCTTGTCCTGATTTCAAATCGACTCTTGTCATCCAGTCTAAATGTAGCTTATCTACATCAGTGGATGCAGATAATTGACCGTTTGGCGTATAGGATTGCTTCAGTTAAACGGCCGCGTCACACCAGAACGCACAACCCCGAGGAGTCACCGATGCTCTTGCGTCTGCCAGGTGTTTACCCTCCGCAGGAAGATACGTGGCTGCTGGCCGACGCACTGGCCGCAGAGAGACTAGGACGGGACTCACGGGTACTGGATCTCTGCACCGGGACAGGGGCGCTGAGCTTGCGCGCCGCTGCAATCGGAGCCAGATATGTCACCGCCGTCGACATATCTCGTCGCGCAGTCGTCACCACCCAGTTGAATGCCATCCTGCATCGGCATTCGATTCGAGTGATTCAAGGCGATCTGACTACACCCGTTCAAGACCAACGTTTCGACGTAGTCATTTCCAACCCCCCGTACGTTCCTGCGCACGACGACGTCCTACCCACTCGCGGCGTGGAGCGGGCGTGGGACGCGGGCGTAGACGGGCGGGTGCTTCTGGATCGGATATGTACACACGCACCCCGAGTGCTTGCCGAGTCAGGTGTTCTCTTGATCGCGCAGTCTGTGCTCAGCGGGATTGAGAAAACTCAGTCCATGCTGGAAGAACAGGGATTATCTGTGGAAGTCGTGGCTCGCGCGGAGATCCCTTTCGGGCGCGTACTCTCCGCGCGGGCGGCACTGTTCGAGGCCCGCGGCCTCATCGCTCCGGGCCAGCGCACCGAAGAGATCGTTGTCCTTCGGGCCGCGAAACCAAGTCTCGACAAGGAGGTCATGTGAATTCCATGTCCGATACCGAACGCGACATGAGCACGGTCACCGTCACCGTGTGCCCGGACGGACCGATACTTGTTCGTGGTCCTGCAACCCTGATCGATGGCGCGGGCAATCCGATCGAACGAAAACGGGCAACGGTCGCGCTGTGCCGATGCGGTGGTACGAGTATCTCTCCGTTCTGCGACGGCACACACAAGAAAAGGAAGTCCATCCCTCGTGACCAGCGCTGAATGTGGACGTGATGTGGCAAAGCCATGTGAGCCCTCGGCGCGGCCTAGTCGACCAGAGGACGTGAGGTTCGAGAGTTGTAGCGAGCCATCATGATTCGCGGTGGGCCTGCAGAGGAAACCGGAACCAACTCGCCGGTCAGACTCGAACTCCAGTTTGTTCGCTCAACTGTGCAACCCTCGCCGCCAGAATTGAATTCTCGGCCTCGAGCGACAGTATTAACCGGATGCCGACCAAGTTGACACCGTCGTCGATCAGCGCAGTGATACGGGCCAGCGTCTCCAGGTCCGATTCGCTGTATCGGCGGGTTCCGCCTCCGGTGCGGGTCGGTGTCAACAACCCTCGTCGCTCATACAATCTCAACGTTTGCGGCCCGACTCCGGAAAGTTCGGCCATCACCGAGATTCCGTAAACGCCTCGAAGCGCGCGCGCCTGGGTCTCTGACGTCACGGTATACCTCCTAGGCGTCTTCATTGACCGTGCAACCTTAACATTCTCTGCATTTCAATCTAACGTCGCCAGCACAGATTTCATGAGTCCAGCAGTGTGCAATGCGAGCGCGCATTTGTCCCGTCAATTTTCCACCTCAGCTGTTGCCAATTATCTGCAGCTGCTGGTATAGATTTTGAGGGAAGGCGATGGGCGCAACCGTCGAATGAACAGACAGATCTGAATGAACAGGCAGATCTAGTGTCACATCTGCAGAACGACGCCTCAGGCAGTGTTAACCACGCAACTCCAGGAGGCCCAATGATCAATCACGAGGGAAACCGGACCAAGGCTTATCCGACAGTGTCGAGAGAGCCTGCGTTGATCGGGTTTCGAAACACGGACACCAACTCCAAACCGACCTGCCTGACACTGTAACGTGGTCCGAAGATGGGCGGTGCGATAAGCGCAGTGCTACAAGCAAACTGAACAGCACTAGTTATTTTGCTGTCCAGTCCAGAGAAGTGTCGTCCAGATCCTGAAGTTTCTGCTTGATTTCCTGCATGCTCGGCGCGTGACCGCACATTTCCTCGCGGCACCATTTACCTCTGTGAACATTCGTGTACGGACACGTCCCAAATGGCGTGACACAAGACGCCGCAACACGAGACTCTGTCGATAGACACAGCGCCGAGAATGCTCGGGAACCACCCATCAGTCGCACGAATATCCTTGTAACTTATTGCGACGGAAAGGGATACATAGGTTGCATGCTCAGCAAACGACCGGAACACCCACGACTGTGCAGCACATGTTGGAGACACCATGACGACCGACAAAGATATCGCTACCGAGACAGTTGATCTACCCAGGTGGCGGGATCGAAAACGGTATTGGTGGCCCGTGGCCTTGTTGATCCCACTGAGCCCATTCCTGTCCTGGTTGCTCGTCGATCGTCTGAGCTTGGGATTGTTCTGGGCGACCGGGGCATGGATTCTGGTACTGATCATTCCGATCATCGACTTGATTTCAGGTAGAGACGGCCAGAGCCCGCCGGATCATGCAATTCTGCCGCTGCAAAAGGATCGCTATTATCGTTGGTGCACCTACCTTTTCGTGCCACTACAGTATGCCGGGTTGATGTTTGCGTGCTGGTGCTGGGTGAACGCCCCCATGGCGATGGGTGAGAAGATCGCCCTCTCCATGACAGTCGGAGTCGTAGCCGGCGTAGGAATCAATGCCGCACACGAGCTCGGACACAAAAGCGAAGCCGTCGAGCGATGGTTGGCAAAAATTGTTCTCGCACAATCGTTCTACGGGCATTTCTTCGTCGAACACAATCACGGGCACCATGTCCGAGTGGCAACACCTGACGATCCAGCCAGCGCTCGGTTCGGCGAATCATTCTGGATGTTTTTGTCACGCAGTGTAATCGGCGGATTGAAATCGAGTTGGGCGATCGAAACAGCGCGTGCGCGCCGACGCGGAAAACTCAGCTGGGGTGCGCAGAACAGCATCGTTCAGACATGGGTGATGAGCATCGTCTTATTCGGTGGACTGATCGCAGTGTTCGGCTGGCAGATCGCACCTTGGCTAGCACTCCAAGCAATCGCCGGGATCTCATTTTTGGAGGCGGCAAATTACATCGAACACTACGGACTGCTACGCAAGCGCAGATCCGACGGCAGTTTTACGAAAGTCCGACCGGAGGACAGTTGGAACAGTGATCACATCGTCAGCAATGTGTTCCTTTATCAACTTCAACGTCACAGCGATCATCACGCCAACCCACGCCTGAGATACCAATCATTGCGAAGTAGCCCGGCGGCACCGCAACTGCCGGCGGGATACGCGGTAATGATCGTCTGCGCTTGGATACCCCCGTTGTGGAGGTGGCTCATGGATCGCCGTGTTCTCGCCTACTACGACGGTGATCTCACCCTCGTCAACACGAAAGCGACTTCACGATGAACGCGCACACCGGTGAGGAAAGGCAGGGCTCCACTCCCCCTGCAGGAACGACGGACCGCAGTAAAATACCGCCCGCCCCGGAGATCATCGCAGCGGTGGAATTCCTCCGCACGCAACCTGACGCAGCAAGCATCCGGCGCCGATATCTTGAACTGATAACACCAGGCAACGAGCGTGACGGCACCACCATCGACTACACCGCCGCTGAGCGCTACCTCCTCGCGACCGCTGCACGATACAAACGACAAGTACGCCTCGGTTCCCGCGCAGAGCAGGGTTCCGGAGAGCAAGGTTTCACGAAGCAGGACGACACCGACGGAAGATGATTCACAGCATTTCAACCGTCGAGATCCGGGAAGCGTCGAGCCGCAAAAAGCTTCTGACGACGGGAAAGTAGGATCTAGTACCGTTCGATGCAGGTAGGACTTAACAGCAGACCCCGAGGTGCACAAACGATGTCTTGGCCAGACAATGCCCTGACAGAACCCGCAGCTGTTTTTGCGGCGTTGGCCCAGATTCTTTACTCCGCGACAGACGATGCCGACGTGTACAACGCGATCTGTTCCGCCGCGGTCGACTTGATTCCCGGTTGTGATCATGCCAGTTTGATGCTGCGCCGTGGGAACACCACCGTCACCGTCGCTGCGAGTGATGAGATGGCCGCTTTTGCAGATGATTTGGAGCGCGCCACCGGAGAAGGTCCGTGCCTTGACGCTCTCGAAACCGAAACACCACAGCTCGAGTCGGATCTGCGCACTCCGAACCAGTGGCCTGAATTTGCGCGGCAAGCTCTCTCGAAGACTCCGATCCGTGGAAGCATGGGGTTCCGCCTACTCGTCGACCGACGCAAAATCGGTGCTCTCAACCTCTTCTCCGATACACCGGGAGCGTTCACGCAGGACATAGCCGACGTGGCTATTGTTCTCGTCTCCTTCGCGTCTGTGGCAGTCACTGCGTTGTCGCGAGGAGAGGATGCCGAATCGCTGCGGCGAGGTCTGACCGGTAGCCGTGAGATCGGCCAGGCCGTCGGTTTGCTGATGGGATTACACGGGGTATCGAGCGACGCAGCATTCGAGATTCTGCAGAAGACTTCGCAGAACATGAATGTCAAGGTCGCAGACCTCGCTCGCGACGTCATCGTCCGGCATCGATCTACTCTCGACTGACCGGCTCGCTGCCTCCTGAGAAAGTTGGCGCGAGACGGTTGCCTTGCAGCCGGCAGCATCATGTCTGGCCCGCTGGGATAGGATCTGTTTCAGTTCTTCGTCAAGCATCGGCAACGGACGTTTAATTCCCATGCCGTGCTGCCCTGCAACGGCCACCTCGAACAGGTAGGTCAATCATTCCCCTTACGTCGAAGCACTCGGAAACATATAACGACGCATTGATCGCGCTGGCCGCTGCAACCCAGCGTCCGGCCAATGTTGTCAACCTCGCCGGCGATTACGCCATCCGTGTCGATCTCGAGTACAGCCGCTACGTACTGGCCACCAACACTGCCGAGGGTCTGTCGGACGAAACCTATCCCGCCGGCTCGTGGTTGGTTCGTATCTTCCAATCTCAAATCGGCGGCCTCCCAGACGAACTACTCGCCGACGCCACCGATGAATGGCTTATCGACGCATTCGATTCCGTTCTCACGCACCTCGAAGCCGACGGAAAGAAGATCTTCGCGGACGCGGACTTCGGAGACGTCAGCCTCCTGAAGCCGCCAACACACGTGATATCGGTGCACTCACAGATCACCCCGGCCCCTCGGCTGCGTTGCACGACTGAGGGATCTGCTCTGCAGGAATAAGTCTCACTCGATCGAATACGAACCAGATCGAAACTGTGTCGCTATAGCCGTTGCTCCGAACCACGCGCTTTGCCGCATTCCAGCAATGTGAATGTCAGCCGAGCGCTTCCCCCACCAAGAACGCGACCTTCTGCCGTTCCACATCCACGTCGAAGTCGGCGTCGCGGGCGGCGATGCGCGCGATCAGCTCCGTCACCGCAGCGTGGATCGTCTGTCGCAAGAATCCGCGTGGGTCGGAATCTCCCAGGACGTCGGCACTGTTCATCTGGATCTGCGCAGTGATCGTGCGCCGCGCCAGAAAAACACGCGGGGACCGGACACCGGTCGGATCAGTAACCGTCGTGATGTCGCCACCGACGATGACAAACAGGTCGAAGTCGTACTGGAACTCCACGTTCCGCAGCTGCCACTTGATCCGACTCAACTCTTCGAAGTAGGTCAGCGGTATCGACGGGCCGCCGAACACCGATCTGAACCTGAGCCGATGCGTCATCCGGCCACACCGATCGAAGGCTCACTCACGGTTCGCTCCGACGGGGCGCGGGTCGACAGCACCGTCCGGCGTGGCGACCTCCCAGTACAGGTTGGATGGCCCGACCAAGATGAGTGGGTCGACCCACTCGGCAACGACCTCGACGATGACGTCCTCGAGTTCCTCTCGTGACCAAATCCGCGGCCGGACCGGAACCGCAGGCTCCCAGCCGTCCTCACCCCAGATGACCCCGAACAGTTCCCGCTCATCACCGAGCTGCCTATCCAACGTGAACGCATCAGGGCCGTCGAATCGCGCCCAGACATCGAACGTGCCGTGCGCGTCCTGGTCGACGAATACCTCGATGATCACGCCATCAATTCGGGCAGACGCTGTGTTGCGTATCGTTTCGAGCCGAGCGGCCACGACCGGCGACGCGGTGTCGAGGACGGCTCTCAGTGCGGCGCGGTACTCAGTTGCTTCCACGGACTCAGCATATCCGTGCCGTTCCCGGAGCAGTTCACCCTCGGAGCAACAGCATGCCCCTACAGCAGGAGAACACTAAATCTATTGATCGGCAACGGATCTCGCGAGATCGTGTCAAGATGTCCGATCACGGTCCCTCTCCACAATCCAGGCTGCAACCTGCGCCCGCGAGGTGAACCCCAGTTTTGTCAGTATGTGCTCCACATGCCCCTGGGCGGTGCGCGGTGAGATCACCAGCCGATCGGCGATGGCCTGGTTGGTCAGACCTTGGGCGATGAGATCGGCGACTTGGCGTTCCCGCTTGGTCAGTCGCGTCGACGCGTCGGCATCGGATCTGGAAGTGTCGGAAAGTGGTTCACGAAGGGCGTAGGAAATTGCCACGTCGAATCCAAAACCTTTGCCCTTCCGGTAAGCCGCCGCGAATGCTTTGTCTCCGAGCATCTGACGCGCCCTCCGCTCGCATTCCTGTTGGTAAGCAAGCAAATTGGAATGAATAATCGTGGTGCTGCCCATCGAGTGCGCCACCCCCTCTGCCGCTCCTGTCAACACTGCGGCTCTGGTGGCGTCGCGCCGCCTACACTCGATCCAGGCCATCGTCCCGAGGCAGGCTGCGGCAACACGAGGGCTTCGCGTTTGCCGCGACAGGTTCAGCGATTGCTCGAGTAGTCGCACCGCACGATCGGTATCGTCCTTTCGCCACACTTCAACTGCGAGTGCCCATATCGAATACGACCGAGCCATCGTCTCTCCGCGTGCTTCCGTGATCGAGATCGCTCGCTCGTGGCATTCGATCGCTTGGTCTGTCGAGCCACGCAGTCCATAGGCCAACCCCAACGGATACAGAGCACCTATCTCCAGTGCAGATTCCTCACGGCCGCTGAATCCGGCGACGGCGGCTTCGAGAAGTGAGGAGGCTCGAGTGGGGTCACCACTGTAAAGGGCATGCATTCCGTCGGCAAGGGCGACCATTATCCGCATCATCGGGTCACGCATGTGAGCGGTGAGACTCCGCGCCTCGTCGACGAGCACCGTCCCCACCTTCACGTCACCCTGCACACTCGCCATCAGAGCGGCGAAGTAGAGGCCCTTGACCCAGTCGAGAGTGGGTGGGCCGCTCTGTAGGGCAAGTAACTGGCCGATCCAATGCCGGCACTCGTTGTAGGCGCCTTGGGAGCTCCAGAAGAAAGACAGTGCGACAGCGGTCCGCAGTCCGGCGGCAGGATTGTCGGCAACGCTGAATTCGAGCGCCTCTCGCAGGTTCCGCTGTTCGCGATTCAGACGAGCAATCCAGTCGAGTTGACGGTCGCTGATCCACTCGGACTCCGCATCGGACGCCAACCGCTCGTACCAGTCCCGATGACGGCGCCGCAGTTCCGTTAGATCGCCTGACTGCTCGAGCTTCTCGTACCCATACTCCCGCAACGTCCCGAGCATCCGGAACCGCACCACCGACCCAAGGTCCTCGCGAATCAGAATCGACTTGTCCACCAATGACGTCAAAGTATCCAAGAGCTCACCCGGATCCTGGTCCGCGCCGCACACCTGCTCCGCAGCATCGAGTTCGAAACTACCCGCGAATACCGCCACTCGACCCCACGCCAGTTGCTCACTCGCAGTGCACAACTCGAAGCTCCAGTCGATACACAACCGCAACGTCTGCTGCCGCGACGGCGCACCCCGGCTGCCACGAGTCAGCAGCGCGTATCGGTCGGTCAACCGCTCCCGGATCTGCTCGAGTGACATCGCCCGCAACCGCGCCGCCGCCAACTCGATAGGCAACGGCAACCCGTCGAGCCTGCGGCAGATCCCAGCCACCGCCTCCGCATTCTCCTCGGTGAGCACAAATCCCGGAACGGCCGCCGCCGCGCGGTCGGCAAACAACGACACCGCATCGTATTTAGGCAACCCCCGGAGCGACAGCTTCCCCTCCGGATCGGGTACGCCAAGCGGCGGAACCCGCAGCACCGCCTCCCCGCTGACACCAAGGGGTTCGCGACTGGTGGCCAGAATCCGCAACGACGGACAGACGCGCACCAATGTCGCGGCCAATTCTGCAGCGGCATCGACCAGGTGTTCACAGTTGTCGAGAACCAACAGCAATTCCCGCGGTTCCAGGAACTCGATCAGAATCTCCGTCACCGGTCTCGCTGACTGGTCCTGCAGTCCCAGTACACCGGCCACCGTCTCGACCAGCAACGACTCGTCACGCAACTCGCCTAACTCCACGAGCCGCGCACCGTCGGCGTACTCCGGTTGCACTCCCGCCGCGAGCCGCATCGCCAGCCGGGTCTTACCGACACCTCCGATCCCGGTCAATGTCACCAACGGGCCAGAGGCGAGCAGCCTTTTTGCCTCGGTCAGCTCGCGTCGACGGCCCACAAAGCTGGTCAATTCCAGCGGAAGCTCCCCCGTCCTCCTCGGAGTAAAGGCACCTGAACGTCCCAGCCGACCTTCTGTTCCAGGGCGCAAGTCATTGCCCTGTGTGCCGGGTTCATCGCGCAGGGGCATCTCATCGACCGGAAACCCGTGGCGCCGTTGCAGTTGCCGCAGTTCCTCGCCGAATTCTGCGGCGGTGGCTGGGCGCGCTCCGGGCGTCCTGGACATCGCGCGGGAGATTGCCTCCGCCACGTCTTCGGGGATCCCGTGGTCACGCAAATCGGGCACCGCCTGCTTGGTGATCCGCAGAAACTGCGCGACAACCTGCTCACCGCTACGACGCTCGAACGCGGCGTGACCGGTGAGAGCGCTGAACAGGACTGCGCCAAGCCCATAGATGTCGGCCGCTGGACTCGGTGGATCTCCCCCCAACACCTCCGGCGCCGTGTATGCCGGCGAACCGGTAACGACACCGGTGGCGGTCTCGAACCCTCCGGTGATGTGCGCGATGCCGAAGTCGGCCAACTCCGGCTCGCCGTAATCGGTGAGCAGGATGTTCGCGGGTTTGATGTCCCGGTGCACGATGCCGAGCCTGTGCGCCGACTCCACCGCACCCGCCAGTTTCACCCCCAGTCGCAACGCCTCATTCAAAAGCAGTGGACCGTCGCGGCGGATCTTTGCGTCGAGGGAATCCTGCGGGTGATACGGCATCACGATGTACGGACGGCCGCTGTCGGTGGCACCGACCTGCAAAATGTTGACGATGTTCGGGTGTCCGGTCAACCGGCCCATCGCTTGCTGTTCCCGGAAGAAGCGAGACCGGTTCTCCTCGTCGAGATCAACGGTGAGCACCTTCACCGCAACCGTGCGATCCAAATCTGCCTGCGTGCAACGGTAGACGACGCCGAAACCGCCGCGGCCGATCTCCTCGGCATCATCGAAGCCGGCACCTCCCAGCTCTGCGGCCGACGACGGCGGGTAGCGCTGAGTGCCGAGCGAATCACCTTCACCCATCGGACGGTCTACTCACTCCGTCGGGCGCGTAAGTCCTGCACTGGTCCCGACGGCACGACCAGTGCACTTTCACCTTAGCCCTCACCACTCCTAGAGGATCGTCATCACTGCCTCGATCTGATTCAATGGAAAGATGTGCAGGTGGCTGGCATATTCAGGTGAACCGATCCTCGCGCATGACCTCTTGTTCCGGCCGAAACACTCGCTAATCGACCAGAGCCTGCATTCTCGTCTCGGCGCGACAACAACCAACGGTGACGGCTTCGGAATCGGTTGGTACGGAGAGGGCAGCGAGCCTGCCCTGTTCAAGAGCATTGAACCCGCGTGGAACGACTCGAACCTCCGCGAGGTCACCAGCCAATTGCGCACTCCGTTGCTCTTCGCTCACGTCCGCGCATCAACCGGTACTCCGGTGCAGCGCAGCAACTGTCACCCATTTCGGCACGGGAATTGGATGTGGATGCACAACGGTTCCCTGCACGGGTTTCATGAGATCAAACGCGAATTGGTGACCGCCATCGATCCATCGCTCTTCCCCGACTTGGAGGGCTCCACGGACTCGGAAACTCTGTTCTTTCTCGCGCTCACCTTCGGCTTGACCGATGATCCATTCGACGCGGTTGCCAGAGCGGTCGGGTTTGTCGAGCAGACAGCCCGTGCCCACGGAATCGACAATCCAGTACAGATGACGGTCGCTACGACGGACGGAACATCAACCTGGATCTTCCGCTATTCGACTGAAAGACAATCAAGATCGCTCTTCTTCTCCACCGAGATCTCCACGCTGCGGAAACTCCATCCCGAAGTGGAAGCACTGCACCACCTTGGTGAGGAAGCACGAATCGTCGTTTCCGAACCACTGCGCGACCTTCCGGGAGCCTGGAACGAGGTGCCGGAATCTGCTGCGGGTGTGGTTCAAGCGGGACGGGACGAAATGCGGGAGTTCGAGCCAATCCCTACGTGAGTGCCGGTTCGACATCGACATCCACTCAGACAAACAAAAAATGCGGCTCCGGATTTCTCCGGAAACCGCATTTTTGTTCTTCGGTCGGGCTGACAGGATTTGAACCTGCGACCACTTGACCCCCAGTCAAGTGCGCTACCAAGCTGCGCCACAGCCCGTCCGCGCCCTTGTTTCGGGCGCTTGGAAAGATTACATCAGAGACGGGCTGAAGTACCAATCGGCTGGTCAGAGCCTTTTTAGTACTGTTTGGACGCAGAAACTAGCGGCTCTTACGGTCGCGCTTCTCGCGCACTCGCACGGAAACGCGGATCGGGCTGCCGTCGAAGTTGAACTCTTCACGCAGACGCCGCTCGATGAACCGGCGGTAGCCGGCCTCGAGGAAGCCTGTGGTGAAGAGAACGAAGGTCGGCGGACGCGTGCTTGCCTGCGTCGCGAACATGATGCGAGGCAGTCGGCCACCGCGCATCGGCGGCGGTGTTGCTGCCACAACTTCCTTGAGCCAGGTGTTCAGGCGACCCGTGGGGATGCGCTTGTCCCAGGACTCCAGAGCCGTGTCGAGAGCCGGCACGAGCTTCGCCACGGCGCGACCGGTGTGGGCGGAGATGTTGACTCGCTGAGCCCACGGAACGCGGACTAGATCGCGGTCCACTTCCTTGTCCAGCATGAGTCGACGGTCCTCGTCCACGAGGTCCCACTTGTTGAATGCGATCACCAATGCGCGACCCGTGTCAGCCACCATGCTCAGAACACGCAGGTCCTGCTCGGTGATCGGCTCGTGTGCGTCGATGAGCAGGATCGCGACCTCAGCGGCCTCGATCGCGCTCTTCGTGCGCAACGACGCATAGAACTCGGCGCCGCTGGCATGGCTGACGCGCTTGCGCAGACCAGCCGTGTCGACGAAACGCCAAGGGCGCCCGCCGAGTTCGACGATCGAGTCGACCGGGTCGACGGTGGTGCCGGCAACGTTGTGCACGACGGACCGCTCGTCGCCGGACAGCTTGTTGAGCAAGCTGGACTTTCCGACGTTCGGCTTTCCGACCAGAGCAACACGACGCGGGCCGCCGCCGGGGATGCCTTCACGCGGGGTTTCCGGAAGCTTCTCCAGAACCTCGTCGAGCAGGTCGCCGGTACCGCGGCCGTGCGTCGCACTCACGGAGTACGGCTGACCGAGGCCCAAGGACCACAGTGCGGCAACCTCGGATTCGGTGCGTCCGTCGTCCACCTTGTTGGCAACGAGGATGACCGGAGTCTTGGAACGACGCAGCACCCGAGCCACAGCTTCATCCGTCGCGGTGGCCCCGACAACAGCGTCGACAACCAGGAGAATGGCGTCAGCCGTTCCCATGGCCAACTCGGCCTGGCGGGCAACCGCCTGCTGAAGACCCTTTGCGTCGGGCTCCCATCCTCCGGTGTCCTGGACGAGGAAGCGTCGTCCGGCCCAGTTCGCCTCGTACGAGACGCGGTCACGGGTAACGCCGGGGATGTCCTCGACTACCGCTTCACGACGGCCGATGATGCGGTTGACGAGCGTCGACTTGCCGACGTTCGGTCGACCGACAACAGCCAAGGTCGGGACGGCAATGTGCGCTTCGCCTTCGCCGTCCGCTTCGAGATCGGCGTAGTCCCACTCCGATTCCTCGGACCAGGTTCCGTCGCCGGCAAATTCGGTTACCAGATCGTCGCTCACTGCACTGCTCCAGTTCTGTCGCTGACCACCAACAGCAGCTTGGCGATCACATCTTCAATGCCCAATTCGCTCGTATCCACCAGGATGGAATCCTCGGCAGGGCGCAACGGCGACACTGCCCGAGTCGAATCGAGATGGTCACGGCGCTGCACATCAGCCAGCACCGCTTCGTAATTGTCTTCGCGGCCTTGGCCGACGTTCTGCGTATTGCGCCGTGCCGCACGGGTTTCCGCCGATGCGGTCAAGAAGATCTTGACGTCCGCAGCAGGGAGCACGACGGTTCCGATGTCGCGTCCTTCGACGACGATCCGGTCTGCGCCCGCCGCCAACTCACGCTGTGTCGCAACGAGCAGGTCCCGAACCTCGGGCACGGCGGACACAGCGGAGACAGCCTTGGTCACCGCGTCGCCGCGGATCTCTTCGCCGACGTCGTCGCCGTCGAGATGCACCTGCTCGCTGCTCGGATCGGTACCGATGGACCAGGGCAACGCCGCAACCGCAGCGGTGATCGCCGCAGCGTCAGTCAGATCGATTCCCTGACGCAGCACGTGCAGGGTCGCGATCCGGTAGATAGCTCCGGTGTCGAGGTAGCGGGCGCCCAAACGCTCCGCCAACGCACGGGAGACGCTGGACTTGCCGGTTCCGGACGGTCCGTCCATCGCGACCACCAGCGGCATGGACGAATCGGTCACAGGCCGACCGCCTCGTACAGTCCACCGACCTCGCTACGACCGAGTACGCGCTGCGTTCCCGGACGCTGATCGCCGAGCGCGACAACGCCGACGTTGGTGCGAACCAGACGGACAACGGGGTGACCGACCGCATCGAGGAGGCGACGCACGATGTGCTTGCGGCCTTCGTGCAGAACGAGCTTGACGAGCGTCTTGCCCTCGTTGATCTCGAGCACGGTGAACGCGTCCACCTTGGCCGGACCGTCGTCGAGGGTGACACCGTCACGCAACTGCTTACCGGTGCTGCGCTCGACAACGCCGTGAACGGTGGCGAGGTACGTCTTCGGAACCTCGAACGACGGGTGCATCAGGCGGTGAGCCAGATCGCCGTCGTTGGTGAAGAGGAGCAAGCCCTCGGTGTCGGCGTCGAGACGGCCGACGTGGAACAGTCGCTGACCGGACTGAACGCGCTCGGAGACGATGTCACCGACACACGGGCGACCGAGGTCGTCAGACATCGTGCACTGCCATCCACGCGGCTTGTTCATTGCCAAGTAGACGAGGTCCTTCTGCACGACAACACGAACGCCGTCGACGCGGACTACTGCGTTCTCGGGATCAACACGCAGACCCTGCTCCACCACGATGCGGCCGTCGACCTCGACGCGACCCTGGTCGATCAGTTCTTCTGCTGCACGACGTGATGCGACGCCGGCCTGAGCCAGCACCTTCTGCAAGCGGACGCCGTCGCCCTTCGGCGGGCCGTCGTGCTTGGTGACCTCGGCGTGCTGATGACGCGCCGGCTTGGCGTTGGACACCAACGGGTTCTGGGAGACGACGCGCTGCGGCTTCTCCGTCTTCGGCTTGCCACGCTTGTTGGTTGCCGCCGGTGTCGGGGCTGCCGGGCGCTTGCGCGGAGGTCCGTCGAACTTGGATCCGCGAGGAGCGTTTGCCCAGGCAGTGCCGCGAGGAGCCTCGGGGCGTGCGCCGCGCTGATCGTCGCTGCGACGGTCAGCGCCACCGCGCGGTGCGCGACGGGCATCAACGTGGGGTGTACGACGGTCATCGCTGCGGGGGCCGCGACGGTCGTCATTGCGCGGGCCGCGGCGGTCATCGTTGTAGCCACCACGACGGTCGTCGGTGCGTGCCGGACGACGGTCGTCGTTGTAACCACCACGACGGTCGTCGGTCCGTGCGGGACGACGGTCATCACTACGTGCGGGACGACGATCATCACTGCGCGGGGGGCGCCGATCGTCATTGAATCCACTGCGACGGTCATCCGTGCGGGGGCGGTCGGATCCGGCATTGCGGTCGTATCCGGAAGTACTGCGGGAAGTGTTGCTGCGTCCACCACGGGGGGCTTCGCTGCGTGCGCCACGGGGGGCGTCACTGCGTCCACCACGGGGGCTGTCGCTACGACCACCACGGGGGGCATCGCTGCGTGCGCCGCGGGTGTCGCGGGAGTTGTTACGGTCCGGTGTGCCATCTCGGCGAGCGGGATTGTTCACTTTTTTCCTGTCAGTTTTCAGCTGTTTCCCGACTGTGGTCGGGTCTTTTCTTTCTGCTGACGACGGCGGGATTTCCCCGTCAGTCGTCGTCGACTTCGGTGTCCACCACGTCGGTGGGCACGTCGGCCTTGTTCATTCTCGCAAATCGCGGATCGGATTCGAGGCTTTCGCTGATGTCGTCGATCAGGTCGACATCAGGCAAAAGCGGTGCCAACTCCGGGAGATCGCTCAGCGAGCTCAATCCGAGCCGTTCGAGGAACAGTTCGGTTGTGGAGTACCGTGTCGCGTTGGTGTCCGGGTCTGGCCCGGCTTCCGCGATCAGTCCGCGGGCGAGGAGTGTGCGTACCACCCCGTCCACGTTGACGCCTCGTACTGCACTGATCCGCGCACGAGTCAACGGTCCACGGTATGCGACTATCGCCAAAGTTTCCAATGCTGCGCGGGTCAGTTTGGTACGTGCGCCGTCCAGCAACAGCCGTTCGACGTAGGGGGCGAATTCTTGCCGCGTGTAGAAACGCCATCCGTCGCCTGCGTATCGCAGGTCTATGCCGCTGCCACGGGCGGTAAGTGCAGCCGACATCAGTTGCAGTCGCTGCTCGACGCGAGCCGGATCGGTACCGGTCACGGAGGCAAGTTGCGCCACCTCTGCCGGTGAATCGACTACGAGCAGCAACGACTCGAGCACAGCGTCGAGTTGAGTGTCGTCCAGCTCGAAAGCCAGAGCCGAATCACCCTCACCGGAGTCATCTACCTGCACAGATTCCGTCGCGGCCGGATTGAGACTCATCGGTAGTCCTCCTCGGTGACGGGGGTTGATTCCTCGCCGGTCCAGGTAACGAGCAGTGGCCCGAGCGGCTCGGGTTGGTCAAAGGCAATGGTGCGCCGACGGTACAGCTCGAGCAGCGCCAGGAAGCGGGCGACAATCGGGGCGGCGTCGTCACAGTCCTCGATCAGGTCCGGAAACGGTACCCACTCCCCTGTGCCGCGGGCACGCAGTAGTTCGAGGATGAACTCCGCTTGTTCGGGGATCGAGATATTGGACACATGCAGGTGATCGAGGCTGACTGTGGGCACCGGCCGGGGTGCGAAAACGGCTGCGGCGATCTCGGCGAACTTGTGCGAATCCACTCCGAGCAGCACTTCGGGAAGGAGATCGGCGAACTGGTCCTCGACGGCAACGGAGCGGGGGTATCGCCGCAATGCTGCTTCCTCGAGTTCACCGAACAGCGTCGCAACTTGCTTGTAGGCGCGGTACTGAAGGAGCCTGGCAAAAAGAAGGTCACGGGCTTCGAGCAGAGCAAGATCCTCGGCGTCCTCGACTTCGCCTGCCGGCAGGAGCCTGGCGGCTTTCAGATCGAGAAGTGTCGCGGCGACAACAAGAAACTCCGTCGTCTGATCGAGCCCCATCGCACTGCCGAGTTGCCGGGTGTACGCGATGAAATCGTCGGTGACGGTGTGCAGCGCTATCTCGGTGACGTCGAGTTGGCGTTGGTTGATCAGGGAAAGCAGCAGATCGAACGGCCCTTCGAAGTTTCGAAGTGTTACGCGGAACTCTGCAACTGCTGGGGATGAATCTTCTTGCGGTGGAATCAGTTTCACTAACGACCAGACCGGTGGATTACTTCGCGGGCCAGCGCCCGATACGCCTCGGCTCCGGCAGATTTGGGTGCCCAGGTGGTGATCGGCTCGCCGGCCACGCTGGTTTCGGGGAAACGCACTGTGCGGTTGATCACGGTGTCGTAGACAACGTCGCCGAACACCTCGACGACGCGCGCCATCACCTCACGGGCGTGGAGTGTGCGCGAGTCGAACATCGTGACGACGATACCGGCCAACTCGAGTTTGGAATTGAGCCGGTCGTGAACCTTTTCGACGGTGTCGTTGAGCAGCGCCAGACCGCGCAGGCTGAAGTATTCGCATTCCATCGGAATGATCACGGAATCAGCGCAGGCCAAGGCATTGACCGTCAGCAGACCGAGCGACGGTTGGCAGTCGATCAGAACGTAGTCGTATCGATCCAGAACCGGATGCAAAACGCGACCCAGCGTCTGTTCACGTCCCACTTCGGTAACCAGCTGAATCTCGGCCGCCGATAGATCGATATTGCTCGGCAGCAGATCCAGTCCGTCGATCCGGGTGCGCATCAGTACGTCGTCGATGGACACACGCGGTTCGACGAGCAGGTTGTGAACCGTCAGTTCCAGATCGTGGTGCTGCACGCCCAACCCTGCGGACAGTGCGCCCTGCGGGTCCAGATCGACCAACAGCACGCGGCGGCCGTACTCCGCCAATGCGGCCCCCAGATTGATCGTGGACGTCGTCTTGCCGACGCCACCCTTCTGGTTACACATTGCGATGATCATCGCGGGACCGTGGTGCGGCAACGGGGTCGGCATCGGGACTTCTCGTACCGGTCTACCGGTTGGTCCGAGTTCTTCAACTGACGGAGCATCCGACGAGGTCGGTAGGTCGAATATCGCCTCGGAATCGGTGGCTGGGGCAGGTTCGGTAGAGGGGTCGAGGTACTGGGTTGTGACATACGGCGGCGCTGACTCCGCCGCTGCTCGCTGCGATGTCGACACGGTCCGATGCTCCCCTGTTCTTTCGACGGTTGCTCTCGGCGCCGGCAACCCGTGGAATACCCGGCAATACCGAATTCCGACAGGCCGAATACTCACAAGAGTCGCTCGCGCGCCTTGAACGCTACCGCTTATTTCTCCGATTTCTCACGCAACACGCATTACACGCAGCCGGCTAGCGCGCCCGGGGGTGTGCTTGCGCCCACACTTCACGCAGCGCTGTGACGGTGACCAAGGTGTAGATCTGGGTTGTGGTGACCGACGCGTGGCCCAGAAGTTCCTGCACAACACGAACGTCGGCACCGCCGTCCAGCAGGTGTGTGGCAAAGGAATGTCGCAGCGTGTGGGGCGAAACGTCAGCCGTGATTCCTGCCGATGCCGCCGAATCCTGAAGGATCTGCCAGGCACTTTGCCGGGACAACCGTCCACCTCGCGCGTTGAGGAACAGGGCAGGCAAGCCCCTGGTAGCCAGCGCGGGCCGGCCACGCACAAGATAAGCGTCGACGGCCTCGATTGCGGGCCGACCGATGGGCACCACGCGTTGCTTTCCGCCCTTGCCGTGGAGCACAACGGATCGAGAGTGGGTGTCGATGTCGTCGACATCGAGGTCGATGGCTTCCGAGATACGAGCTCCGGTGGAGTAAAGCAGTTCCAGGAGTGCGCGATCCCTCAGATCCCGGGGACCGTCTCCGGCTGCGCCACCACCGGACGCTTCCAATAGCGCAATGATCTGGTCGAGCGGGAGCGCTTTGGGGAGTTTGCGTCCGGGGGTCGGCGGTTTGACTGCCCGGGCCACGTCGACCGTTGTGAGTCCTTCGGCGGTCGAGAACTTGTGGAAACCGCGTACCGCGATCAGGGTCCGCGCGGCAGAACTCGGCGCCAACGCGACAATTCCGGCGTCCTTGTCCCCCAGCCGCAAATTCGTCACGAATTCCGTGATGTCGTTTTCAGCAACTCGAGAGACATTGTCGATGCCCCTGGCATTGAGGAATTCGACGTATCGATACAGATCCCGGCGGTACGAGAGAAGAGTATTGCGAGCGGATCCCCGCTCGACCGCTAGGTGGTCCAGAAATGAATCCACCTGTCTGGCAAGCATTTCAGGCCCTGGACTTGCGTTCTCCGAAGGCGGTCGGACGGTCCGGCCACGGAGCGTCGGCTGGTCGCAACTCTGTGCCGACAGCGCGTGCTGCCGCCAGCGCCATGATGCCGGACACCGCGGTGGCGTTCACCAGATCGCCGCGCAAGGCCATGTCGACGGCCTGCGCCAACGGCACCCGCGCAATCTGCAGGTCCGCCTCTTCGTGTTCGGGATCTTCCCGGTCCACGTCGTGCAACCCCTCGGCGAGGAAAATTCGCACAGCTTCGTCGGTGAACCCCGGCGAGAGCGCAACGTCGACAAGCACGGACCAACGATCCGCGCCGAGTCCGGTTTCTTCGCCCAACTCGCGCGCAGCAGCGTCCAACGGGCTCTCGCCAGGTGCGTCGAGAAGACCGGCCGGGATCTCCCACAGCCGATGACCGAGCGGATGCCGGTACTGATGAATCAGAACAAGATTGTCGTCGGCGTCGATCGCCACCACCGCAACAGCGCCGTGGTGTTCGACGACCTCCCGGTCGGCGCGCTGACCTCCTGGCATCACCACGGAGTCCTTACGCAGCGCGATGATCGCGCCGGTGTAGATCGTGGTGGAGTCGAGGGTGTCGAATTCGTGCCGACCGGGGTCGCTCATGTGATTGCTAGACCTTTTCCGAGGATTCGGTGACGGCGTCGAGTTCGGTCTCGGTTGCTGCGGTGTCGATGGTCTTCTCGGCGTGAACGTCAACGGGCAGACGCTCTTCGAGCTTGTACTTCAACGCCGCATCGATGAACGCTGAGAACAGCGGGTGCGGACGCGTCGGGCGGCTCTTGAGTTCCGGGTGTGCCTGCGTTGCAACGAAGAACGGGTGCTGCTCGCGCGGGTACTCGACGAACTCGACGAGATGGCCGTCGGGCGACGTACCGCTGAACTGCAAGCCGGACTTGGCAATCCGCTCACGGTAGGTGTTGTTGACCTCGAAGCGGTGACGGTGACGCTCGGACACGTTTTCGGTTCCGTAAGCCTGCGCCGCAACCGAACCCTTGGTCAGCACTGCCGGGTACGCACCCAGACGCATCGTGCCACCGAGGTCGGCCTCGCCGGCGATCACGTCTTCCTGATCGGCCATCGTGGAGATGACGGGGTACTTGGTGTCCGGTTCGAATTCAGCCGAGTTGGCGTCCGTCAAACCCACGCTGCGTGCGGCTTCGATGACAACACACTGCAGACCGAGGCAGATACCGAGCAGCGGGAGTTTGCGTGCGCGGGAGTACCGGATCGCGCCGAGTTTGCCTTCGATACCGCGGATGCCGAAGCCGCCGGGGATCAGAATGGCGTCGACGTCGCCGAGGGCGGCCTGAGCACCTGCTTCGGTCTCGCACTCGTCGGAAGCAACCCACGAGATCTCGACCTTGGAACGATTGGCGAAGCCGCCCGCACGCAGAGCCTCTGTCACCGACAGGTACGCGTCCGGCAGGTCGACATACTTGCCGACCAACGCAACTCGGACGGTCTCACGCGGCTGGTGAACCCGATCGAGCAGATCGCCCCATACGGTCCAATCGACGTCACGGAAGGGCAGACCCAACTGACGCACGACGTACGCGTCGAGGCCCTCGCGGTGCAGAACCTTCGGGATGTCGTAAATCGACGGCGCGTCGGGAGTGGAGATGCAGGCGTCGACGTCGACGTCGCACATCAGGGCGATCTTGTTCTTGAGGCCCTGCGGAACGTCACGATCGCAACGAAGGATGAGCGCGTCGGGCTGAATGCCGATGCTGCGCAACGACGCAACCGAGTGCTGCGTCGGCTTGGTCTTGAGTTCTCCGGATGGGCCGAGGAACGGCACGAGGGAGACGTGCAGGAAGAATACGTTGTCGCGGCCGACGTCGTGGCGGACCTGACGGGCAGCTTCGAGGAACGGCTGCGATTCGATGTCGCCGACAGTTCCACCGATTTCGGTGATGACGACGTCGGGGCGCACGCCCTGCAGATCCGGGCCGCTCATCTCGAGGATGCGTCGCTTGATTTCGTCGGTGATGTGCGGGATGACCTGAACGGTGTCGCCCAGGTACTCGCCGCGTCGCTCCTTGGCGATAACCGTCGAATACACCTGGCCGGTGGTGACATTGGCCTGACCCGAGAGATCGCGATCGAGGAAGCGCTCGTAGTGTCCGACGTCGAGGTCGGTCTCTGCGCCGTCTTCGGTGACAAACACTTCACCGTGCTGGAACGGATTCATGGTGCCCGGATCCACATTGAGATAGGGATCGAGTTTCTGCATGGTCACGCGCATGCCCCGCGCGGTGAGCAACTGTCCCAAACTCGAGGCGGTCAAACCTTTACCGAGCGAAGAAGCAACACCTCCGCTGACGAAGATGTGCTTGGTGGCGGTACGCGTGGTGTTGCGTGACTGTGGCAAAAGGGGCTCCCGTGACGACTGTGCAGGGCTTGGTCTGTTGAAGCAATGCTGGGGCCTGCCGACCCACGGGATTTCACGGTAACACCTATGGGGCCCCGACGCCTACTACGCGCCGAGTTTCGCCCCACGATGTGACCGGGGTATCAACTCGCGGGTGCACCGACGGTGATCGCCGCGGCTCCCGGGCCGGTTCCGTACCGTCCTGCTCCGCCGTTCAACTGCTCTTGCAAAGCCAGCGAGGTAGTGATCTTCCCGGCTTCACGATCAACGTTGTCGATGGTCGTCAGACCCGCTGAGAGCGCCGCATCGGCCCGTACAACCGCAATCGGACCATTGCCATCGGCCGAGCCCGGTCGACCCGCCAGGACCGTTCCTGCGCCGCGTCCGTCCAGCGCACCGGCAAAGCGGGCGATCACGGCGCCGCGATTACCGGAGGCCCCGTCGT
The DNA here is from genome assembly GCF_033142425.1 of Rhodococcus sp. IEGM 1366. Taxonomy (NCBI): domain Bacteria; kingdom Bacillati; phylum Actinomycetota; class Actinomycetes; order Mycobacteriales; family Nocardiaceae; genus Rhodococcus; species Rhodococcus sp. IEGM 1366. Next base: position 7,807 of record NZ_JAWLRZ010000005.1, on the reverse strand, counting down.
CCGATGCGTTGTCGCCCGTGAGGACCACCGCGAGCTGAGCCGGCTTGACGACACCGTCGTACGTGACGAAACCTGCGCTGCGCAACGTGTCGAGAGCCAGATTCAGCTCGTCCGGCGTGCTCTGCGGCTCACTGGTCGATCCGTTGAGCAAGAGGACTGATCCGAGCAAGTCACCGGCGAGGCTTCCCTGGTCGACCGCTCCCGTCTTGAGAGTGATGCCCGCGGGGATCACGTTGTTCACGACCGTCCGCAGACGGTCACCGCCGCTGGCATCGGCAAACGAATCCGTCAACGACACGCGACCGGTCACCGCGCCGCCCGATGCCGCGATCAATCGCGTGACACCGTCCAGATCGCTCGGATCAGCGTCGGGTGCGGTCACCAGCACAACGGTCCGACCGGCGAGAGAATCACGTACGACGCGTCCGCCCACTGCCGAGTCGAAACCGTCGGCGGAGTTGAGTTGCTCTTCGAGATGATTGTTCTGTTCGTTAAGATTTTCGATCTCGTTCTGCAGATCAGCCTTGTCGTCGCGCAGGCCGGAGAGCAGCCCACTCGACAACATTCCGGATCCCAGAACGACGCCGATGGCGAGTGCCAAGAAAATAGCCGCAATCGAAATTGCGTGTTGACGCATAGAAATCACTTGAAGAGCCCCTGAACCCACAGCGCAAAGCTGTTCCATGTTGCGATTGCCCAGTCGAGAACTTCACTACCGGCATTGGATACGACCAGCGCGACGATCACCGCGACCAGTGCGGCGAGCACCAGAAGAGCAATAGCTCCCCCGGATACCCGACTGCGATACAGCGTTGCGACGGCTTTGGCGTCGACAAGTTTCGGACCGACCTTGAGTCTGGTCATGAACGCCGACGGATTGCTTTCGCGGCGAGCACGATCGAAGAATTCGTCGAGCGAGACGACGTTACCGACCGTCACGATCAGCGATGCGCCATGATGGTCCGCAAGCAACAAAGCCAGATCCGTCGGTGAACCCGTTGCCGGGAACGTCATAGCTCCGATACCGAGATCCTGGATGCGCGAAAGGCCGGCAGCATGACCGTCCTGGTCGGCAGGCAGAACCACCTCGGCGCCGGACTTCAGAGTGGCGCTTGTGATTTCTTCCGGGTCGCCCACGATGAGGTCGGGGCGGTAGCCGGCTTTGCTCAGTACATCGGCGCCCGCACCGACGCCGATCATGATCGGCGAGTACTCCTTGATGAACGGCTTGAGGTTCTTGAGATCCGCCTCGTGATCGGGCCCGTCGGACACCACCACGACATGGCGGTCCTTGAGATTGATGTCGACGTCTGGCACGCCGATGCCGTCGATGAGGAGCGGACTCTCGGTTCGGATGAACTCGATTGTGTTGCCGGAGAACGCTTCGAGGTGGTCGACGAGTCCGGTTTTTGCCTCGATCATCCGGTCGGAGATCTCGGCCTCGGACTGTTCCTCACCCTTGAGGAGGCTCTTTGTTCCGTTGAAGACCTCGCCTTCGTGCAGGCGAATCTTGCTGCCGTCCTTGATCGACTTGAATACCTCGCCGTCCGGCGCGTCGATCAGGACGATGCCGTTGGCGACGATCACCTCCGGGCCGAGGTTCGGGTATCTACCGGAGATGGACGGCGATGCGTTGACAACCGCGAGCACTCCGGCTTTCACCAGAGCGTCGGCTGTTCGCCTGTCGATGTCGAGTTCGTCCAGGACGACGATATCCCCGGGACCGACACGGCGTAAAAGCTTGGCCGTATTCCGATCGACCCTGGCGATGCCGCTGATCCCTGGCAACGACGTGGTGTTACGGGAGAGCAATGCGGGCATCTTCATGGCTTCGATGATGAACCCGAACCTGCCGCTATCGGTGGAGGCGCGCCGAACCAACTACCACATCAACCACAACTGCACCACGTATTGTTCAATCTGTGACGCGTGCCGCATTGGCAATTTCCAACAGTTCCTCGGCGTGCGCACGACCCGTTTCAGTATCGTCCAAGCCGGCCAACATCCGGGCCAGTTCCACGACTCGATCGCTGTCCGAGAGTGTCCGAACACCACTGCTGACGACGCCGCCCTTGTCGTCGACTTTGTCGACTACGAGATGGGTATCAGCGAATGCCGCCACTTGCGGAAGGTGCGTCACCACAATCACCTGATGTGTCCGAGCAAGTTTGGCCAATCGGCGACCGATCTCGACTGCCGCACGACCACCGACTCCGGCGTCCACTTCGTCGAACACCATCGTCGCGCCGGTGTCACTACCGGCAAGAACAACTTCCAAGGCCAGCATCACTCGCGAGAGTTCACCGCCCGACGCGCTTTTACTGATCGGCAATGACGGAGCGCCGCTGTGCGCCGACAACCGGAACTCCACCTCGTCTACGCCTCCGGAACCGGCATGCAATTCCACTCCCCCGACGTTCAGCGGAGCCGAATCCTGAGGACCGGCGACCTGCTGCCGGACGCTGACTTCCAAACCGGCCCGGCCCATCGCCAGTCCGGCCAGTTCCGCACTGACGGCTTTCGACAACTTTGCAGCCGCCTTCACTCGCGCCGCGCTGAGTTTGGTGGCCGCATCTGCTGTCAGCGCGGCGGATTCCTCGACCTGCTTGCTCAACAATCCGAGAGCATCCGACGATACGTCGAGTTTGGACAGTCGAGTACGAGCAGTGTCGGCCCATTCCAGAACTCCGTCGACGTCAGCGGCATACTTCCGCGTCAGCGTCTTCAGTTCGGATTGACGTGACAGCAGTGTGTTCAGAGCACCCGGATCAGACGGTAATCCAGCGAGGTAGGTATTGAGATCGCCGGCTACATCGGTGACAACCGCGATGGCATCGGCCAGCCGCGCACCCAATCCGTCCAGATCAGAATCGACGACGGACTCGATCCGCGCCCTGGCCTCCGACATCAGATCCAGTGCGGGCGAGACTCCGACATCAGCACTGGCCATGTCGTCGCTACCGGCGAGTGCCGCATGCGCTTCCTCGGCTGCCGAGCGCAGCGAATCCAGATCACTGAGACGCCGAACCTCTGCCACGATGGTGGCGTCCTCGCCCGGTTCCGGTGCAACACCGTCGATTTCGTTGAGTGCGAAGGTCAGCTGATCCGCTTCCTGCGCCAGTTCGCGGGCCTTCGACGTGCGTTCGATCAGTTCCGAACGAGCGTCAAGCCATTCACGGCGATGCTTCCGGTAGCGCGTCAGGAGCGTTCCGATTGTCTTGTCGCCGAAGCGATCCAGAGCATTACGCTGCTGGTCGGGACGAAGCAGTCGGAGCTGATCGTTCTGACCGTGCACCGTCAACAACGGGTCGGTGAACTCCGAGAGCACACCGGCCGGAACGCTGCGACCACCGAGATGCGCTCGCGATCGTCCGTCGCTACCGACGGTCCGGACCGCGATGATGCTGCCGTCCTCGTCACGCTCGGCTCCGGACGACTCGAGGATCCGCGCGATCTCTCGTTCCGACGCCGGCGACAAGTCCGTGACGAACCTGCCCTCGACAACTGCGCGGGAGGCGCCCAGACGCACCCGCCCGGCATCGGCTCGGGCACCACTGAGCAAGTGCAGGCTGGTGACAACCATCGTCTTACCCGCACCGGTCTCACCGGTCAGGACGGTCAATCCCTCGTGGAATTGCGCTGACGCCTCGGAGATCACACCCAGGCTGTCGATTCGGATCTCTGCGAGCACGTTTTAAGGCTTCCTTCCCCGCCACCCGGTCACCGGCAATTCAAACTTTCGCACCATCCGATCGGCAAACGGCGCCGAATCCAGTCGTACCCACTTGACCGGAGTCGCACCCCGAACAATCTCGACGCGTCCGCCCGCAGGCAGTTCCAGCGTGCGGCGACCGTCGCAGAACACCAACCCGTCGTGACTGCCGGCAACGGTCTCCACCGCAATCAGAGACTCCGGACTGGTGACGAGTGGACGCGCGAACAGTGCGTGAGCGTTGCTCGGAACCACAAGTAGCGCTTCGAGTTCGGGCCACACCACCGGACCACCGGCAGAAAACGCATAGGCCGTCGATCCCGTCGGCGTGGACACCAGCACACCATCGCAGCCGAATGCCGACACCGGCCGCCCGTCAACTTCGAGAACCACTTCGAGAACACCCAGACGCGAGCGGTTTTCGATACTCGCCTCGTTGAGAGCCCACCCGCGATCGATTATCTCGTCATCGACGCGAACCACAACGTCCAACGTCATCCGGTGTTCCACGCGGTATTCCTTGCGGACTACCTGCGCGAGAGCCTCTTCGAGATGCTCGGCCTCGGTCTCCGCCAGGAACCCGATGCGTCCGAGGTTGATTCCGAGAACCGGAATCGACGCTTCCTGAGCCAACTCCGCGGCACGGAGAAAGGTGCCGTCGCCGCCGAGAACCAGAACCATCTCGCATCCGACTGCCGCTTCAGGACCTGGGTGAACAACTGTCACATCAAGATCCGGCGCCGAGAATCCCTCAGGCGCAGTCATTGCCTCGATACGCGAGCTGTCAGCTTCGTCGACCAGCACCCGCAGGCCAATGCCCGCGCTCTCGAAGATCTTTCCGACTCGTCGGGCAGTTTCGGCGATATCACGGCGACCCGGGTGTGCCACCAGGAGAATTTCGCGTGACTCACCTCCGGCAGTTGCATTCACTGCGGACCTTCCTCTACAGCTCTGCGGATCAGATCCTCGACCGACGGCGCATCGTCAGCCTGCTCCTGCGGCTCGGTTTCCTTCTTGAGCCACAGGAAGTACTCGACGTTTCCGGACGGGCCGGGCAGCGGACTCGCAACAACACCGGCGGTACGCAGGCCCACCTTGGCGGCAGCTTCGGACACTTCGAGGACAGCGGAAATCCGAAGCTCAGGGTCACGAACAACCCCACCTGCCCCGACTCGATCCTTGCCGACCTCGAACTGCGGCTTCACCATAGGAACAAGATCGGCGCCGTCTGCAGTGCACGCGACAAATGCCGGGAGCACAAGCTTGAGAGAGATGAACGAGAGGTCGGCAACAACCATGTCGACGGTCCCACCGATGGTTTCGGCGTCGATGGCGCGGACATTGGTGCGGTCGATGACGTGAACCCGCTCGTCCGACTGCAGTCGCCACACCAATTGGCCGTATCCGACGTCGACAGCAACCACTTCTTTGGCACCGCGGGTCAACAGAACGTCGGTAAATCCACCGGTCGAGGCACCGGCGTCCAGGCAGCGACGCCCCTCGACGCTCAGCCCTGATTCACCGAAAGTGTCAAGAGCGCCAATCAGTTTGTGTGCTCCGCGGGAGGCCCAAGAGACTTCCTGCTCGACCTCGACCACGCGCAGCGGTGTTCCGGCTTCGATGGCCGTAGCCGGTTTGGTGGCAACGGCACCCGAGATGAGGACCCGGCCGGCCGAGATCAACTCTTGTGCATGATCGCGTGAACGTGCCAATCCACGACGAACGAGTTCAGCGTCGACGCGTGCTCTACGTGCCATGTCAGACCCTGTCCACAGACGCCAGTGCTTGGACCAGCACCTCGTGTGCTTGTTCCAGTAATTGCGCCTTGTGTGGAATCACGCCTGCTCCGTGCTGATCGTTCGGATCCTGATCGAGTTGCCCGAGACTCACGAGCAAAGCGTCGACGTCGGACCGAATACGCTCCGGGTCAACACCTCGCGACGGCCCAGGCACACCGGTGCCGGGGCTCGTGTTTTTGTTGTTCGATATCGGGGTGCTCATCGCGCACAACGCTAGTGCATGACCATTGGTTGCGCACACATCCCCACCCCGCGAGTCGAACACTCTTGCGAGAATTTACGCCAACCACGAATCTACGACGCGTTGCACATCGGCGTTCGATGCCTCGACGTTTTCGAATGCCGGATGTTCCCATGCCACGGGAGCGAGTGCGCGCAGCAGCGACGTCTCGTCCCCCACCATGGGTCCGTCCACGACCAGTGCCGTCCCGGACGCGGAGATGGTCCACTTCGAGTCGGTGCCGACCTTCGACAATGCGGCAGGCTGGTTCAGTGCGTCCAGGGTTGCAGCAATGTAGGTGGGGTGCTGTTCGAGTGGAGCGCGCAGAACATCAGCGGGCGTGCTGACACCGGTCAGAACAAGCAGTGAATCAATCGAAACAGCATGCGCGCCTTCAATATCCGTATCGAGGCGATCGCCGACGACCAACGGTTTGGTGCAACCGCTGCGGAGCAATGCATCGTTCATGAGCGGGGCCGCGGGCTTGCCGGCCACCAATGGTTCTACCTTGGTCGCTGCTCGCAGCGCCGCGACCATCGAACCGTTTCCGAGCACCAAACCACGCTCGGAAGGCAGCGTGGTGTCGAGATTGGCCGCCACCCACAGTGCGCCTGCGCGAATTGCGAGGCAGGCCTCGGCGAGGATCGACCAATCGGTTGCGGTCGAATGCCCCTGTACGACGGCAACTGGAGATTCGGCAAACTCACGAACCGGACGCAGTCCGACCCGAGTCACCTCGTCGGCAAGCGCTTCGGTGCCGACAACAAGCACCGCAGACCCGGGAGCGACCCGTTCGGCAAGCAAACGGGCAGCCGTCTGTGAACTTGTCACAACCCGGTCGTCGACAGAATCGAAGCCGAGTTCGGTCAGATGCGCAGACACATCCGACGGTGACCGGCTTGCATTGTTCGTCACGTAGTAGAGCGCTTGCGATCCCTGGCCCAGAGCACTCTGGGTACCAGGAATCGCGTGAGCGCCCGCGTAAAGCGTCCCGTCGAGATCGAGCAGAAGTACGTCGTACTGGCTGCGAAGAACCGTCACAGATCTTCTCCGGACAGCTCCGCCACCCGCTCTTCTGCATCCGTATCGCCCTCGAGATCTGCTGCTGCAGCATTGAGGAACCACTTCAGACCGTCTTCGACGCGGCCAGCCGCAACAAGTGCGTCGGCGTAGGCGTAGAACAGCCTGGCAGCAGACGCACCGGTGCGCTTTGCATCAAGATCGGCAGTCTGCAAGGTGACAACGGCCTGATCGAACTGGCCGAGATCCATCCGGGCGCCTGCTACGACCATCCGAAGCTCCGACGCTTCATCACCCGACAGCAGTTTGGCTTCGTCACTACGACCGAGTTCGATCGCCCGCTCGGGGCGACCCAATCCGCGTTCGCAGTCAGCCATCACTGCAATAAGTCCAGGACCGCCGGCCATACGACGAGCTGCACGCAGCTCGGACAATGCTTCAGCCCATTCACCGGCGTGATACGCAGTGATTCCGGCAGCTTCACGAACAACCGCGATTCGGCCGGCGCGCTGACGGGCAGCACGGGCATGGAGCAGTGCAAGTTCCGGATCTTCGTCGACCAACTTGCCGGCCATGACGAGGTGACGCGCAACTGTGTTGGCGTTGTCCTTGTCCAAGCTCAGCAGATCACGACGAACAGCCGGATCAAGTTCGGTCGGTTCTACGTTGTCTGGTAGATCGGGTTCGTCAGGGCGTGCTGCCTGACGCTGATTGCGGTCACCGTCGCGTCCACGAGGGGTAAATCCACCCTCGCCGCCACGACGCGATCCGCCGCTTCTGTCTCCTCCGCCGCTGCGGCGGTCGCCGCCACCGCTGCTTCGGGGACCACGCCCGTCGTTGTCACGACGGGGGCCACCTGAACGAGGCGCTCCTCCCCCACGGAAGGACCGACGCTCGTCGCCATTCTCCGACACAGTCTTTCCTTTCATACAACGCACGAAAGGGGACCCAGTATGTTGGGTCCCCTTTCGGTTAACGGGTGTTCGGCGGTGTCCTACTCTCCCACACCCTGTCGAGTGCAGTACCATCGGCGCTGAAGGGCTTAGCTTCCGGGTT